>NZ_JAHHQJ010000009.1 GCF_020026455.1 Alistipes sp. | reverse complement strand
GGCATAGTGGCAGAAGCCGCTTAGCCAATATGTTGAATTTTTAACGGACTATTATCATATAAAAAGCAATCCTAAGTAATATGAGTAACTCTAATAAATCCTCAGAACGGGGTAATCTCCTTTACAAGGATTATCCTTTTATTGCCCTGCAAGATAGAATCACATGCATTTACTCATAGCATTTTAATAGGATTACATGAAATGTGTAATGCATCGTAATAACATAGTTGTTGGAATTTTTTCCAACATGTCGTGATCCGTAGCATCTACAGTTTTTTATTCGAATCAAAGAACGGGTGATGGGTGGGTCTGTGATCAGGCCTTCCCTTTCATTTAATCCAAAAAGAATATGCTATGAATAATATGGCAAAAAGATTCAGCCGTAGCGAATTCATTAAACTTCTCCATACAACGAATGAGAATCCGAATAACATAGATAATCAACGTCTTAGTTTGGCTTATACCCGTTTTATCAATCGTGTTCAGACCGTATCCAAACTGGACTCCTGTTCCAAACTGGAGGCTCTGCAAGCATTGGCGAGGACGAGTGAAATTCTTTTTCGACTTCAGTCACAACATAAGGATTCGGAGTCTCTCAGCTATCAATTTATTCGCTCCTCACTCTCGCTGATCAAATTTGAGAAACAAATGATCTGTCTGCAGCTCAAATATCCGGGGATCCGGAATGTGCATACTTCACGTCCTCATTCGCCGCTGAAAATCTCGAAGCGATTCACCAATTCCGACCTGATGGAGGTAATTGCCGCCTTGTCGGCCGTGGGGTTCTTCTGCCAGCAGGATGACTCTCCGGCCACCTTCATGCAGATTACGCGCGAGTTTGAGACGCTCTGCAATACGAGTTTCAAGAATCCGGACAACTGCCGCTGGGCCGTCCTGAACCGCAAGAACCGCCTGACCCACTTCCTCGATACGCTGCGGGGTACGTTAATCGAGTTAAGCCAGAAGTAAACCTATTCATCCCGAATGGCCGTTGATCCGTTCGGGATTTTTGCAGGAGCGGGGTAGTGAGCACCACACTACCGGCCATTCTCGGCCTCGGAAGGTCGGCTGGAACAGACGGCCTCATTCCTCCGCTATCTTGCCGTCCTTAAACCGACAAGCATGCAGCAGGAGGATGATTTGCGGGCATTGGAGAAGATTGTCCAGTTTGCCCGGGCCCTTGGAATCGTGTTTCTGGGGCTGAACAGTTACTGGTTCTGTTACGACTGGTTTGCGCTCCATGCGTTGACCACTCCCGTCGTGGACCGAATCTTCTGGAACCTTCAACAGTCGACCGGGATCTTCGCCTGGTCTTCTATTACAAAACTCTGCTCCCTTTTCTTTTTGGTGCTGGGGTGCTACGGCACACGTAGCGTACGGGACGGGAAACCCTCGAAGCGGCAGATTCTCCTCCTGGCTCTGGCCGGTTTCTTCCTGCTCTTCGGCAACGATCGGCTGCGAAGCCTTCCCGTGGGGCTGGAGGTTCGCTTTTGGAGCTATGTGCTGACTCTGCTGGGCGGCTACCTTGCGCTGCTGACCGCCGGGGTGTGGGTTCGCCGCCTGCTGCATACGACCCTTGTCCGTGATCCCTTCAACGAGGACAACGAGAGCTTCGAACAGGAGGCGCGTCTGCTCGAAAACGAATACTCGGTCAACCTTCCGACCCGCTACTACTACCGGGGCGAGTGGCGGTCGGGGATGATTAACGTCATCAACCCCTTCCGGGCGACGATGGTGCTGGGAACTCCCGGATCGGGCAAGTCCTACGCCGTGGTGAACAGCTACATCCGCCAGCAGATCGAGAAGGGCTTCGCGATGTATATCTACGACTTCAAGTTCGACGACCTGTCGCTGCTGGCCTACAACCACCTGCTGCGTCATCTGGATGCCTACCCGACGCGGCCGCGCTTTTGCGTCATCAACTTCGACGACCCCCGCCGCTCGAACCGTTGCAATCCCATCGCCCCGGAGTTTATGACCGACATCTCGGACGCCTACGAGTCGGCCTATACCATCATGCTGAACCTGAACAAGACGTGGGTGTGACCTGGAAAGTCACGTAATTGATTGTTAGACAACAATGTATATTGTAAGATTTAACCCGCTGTTCCGTCAGCGGTAGCCTACTATAAGGTGCATCTCCAGTGATGGGTTGTGCCAAGCTTATAGGACAAAGTACACTTTCCGAAAGGACAAGACTGAACCGTGAGGGAAAGTCAAGGGTGGTTAGTATCATACTGCCAAGTGGCGAGGCTGGATAGCATGGTTAACGTAAGTGAACTGACTTTAGCCGTCGTAAGGTTTGAAGGAGCGCAAGATACTTTAGCTCTCACCAAAAGGTAAGCAGTCGGATAACCCTTGCCCATGTTAGGGTTACACGGACACAGAACTGCCGGCGGACTTGGCAGAACCTAAACTATCCGTTTGTCAATTACGTGGAACAGGGCAAGCCTGTATCTCTCTCGTAAGAAAGCGAGTAAGCAAACCGCAAGGCAAGCCGAATGGGGTGCAGGTATGAGATAACGGAAAAAGCGAACGCCATCCTGTAATGGGGTGGATACGGATTGAATCGACATCACGGGTTGCTGTTGGTGACATCATCCGACACGAAAGTGGGCAGACTTCCGTATATGGTAACTCTTTACAAGATAACTTATAGAACTTTCAAAAGGAGGAAAGCAAATGAACGAAACTAAAACATCGTGTGCGCCTGCTGACAACAGGAATCAGACTTGGGACGGTATGGACTGGTCCAAGTGTGAAACCTATGTCCGAAAGCTACAAGCGCGTATTGTAAAGGCTCAGAAAGAAGGCAGACATAATAAGGTAAAAGCCTTACAATGGATGCTTACTCACTCTTTTTACGCCAAGGCATTGGCGGTAAAGAGGGTTACTTCCAACAAAGGGAAGAATACGTCTGGAGTAGATAAACAGCTTTGGGATTCTCCCAAGCGCAAGTACAAAGCAATTGATGAACTCAAACGCCGTGGTTATAAACCTCAACCGCTCCGTAGGGTTCATATCAAGAAAAAGAACGGCAAACTTCGACCGTTGGGAATACCGACAATGAAAGACAGAGCGATGCAAGCATTATACCTAATGGCTTTAGAACCGATAGCCGAAACGACAGGCGACCGCTTTTCATATGGTTTCCGCAAGAAACGCAGGACAATGGACGCTATCCGTCAGATTGACACGGTTCTAAACCGCCAACATTCCCCCGAATGGATTTTGGAGGGAGATATTAAAGGCTGCTTCGACCACATCAGCCACGACTGGCTTCTTAATCACATTCCTATGGATAAGACGATACTCAGAAAATGGCTGAAATGTGGAGCTGTATTCAATGGCAAACTGTTCCCGACAGAAGAAGGTACACCACAAGGAGGTATCATATCACCGACACTTGCAAATATGGCACTTGACGGACTTCAACCACTCTTGGCTGAAAGATTCAAAAGACGTTTCATCAACTATAAGACATTCCACTATAAAGTGAATCTTATCAGATATGCGGACGATTTTATAATCACTGGTCGGGATAAGGAGCTTTTGGAAAACGAGGTCAAACCTATAGTAATAGAATTTCTCAAAGAAAGAGGTCTTACTTTATCTGAAGAGAAAACTACCATTACAAACATATACAACGGTTTTGATTTCTTAGGTTTCAATATAAGGAAGTTTGGCAAAAGGCTATACACGTCACCGTCAAAAGAGGCACAGAAACGCTTTAGAGCTAAAATCAGTGACATCGTTAAAGGACATAAAACGTGTAAGCAGGAATCGCTGATACGAATGCTCAATCCTGTAATTACAGGCTGGGGAAATTACTACCGATATGGTGCATCAACCGCTGCTTTTCATGATTGCGACTACCACATTTATAACCTCACGAAGCAATGGGCTTTACGCCGTCATCCGAAGAAACGCATAACCTGGGTGGCAGACAAGTATTGGCACGAAATTCGGGGGCGTAAATGGACATTTGCATGGAAATATGAATCAAAGAACAAGAAAGTAAATTACTTGACTCTTAAAAGGTTGTCGGATATACATTATACTCCGTACAAACAAATCAAGGGTGAAGCAAATCCTTTCGACCCTGAATATGATGATTATTTCTCTCAGCGAAAGGAACAACAAATGCTGGAATCTCTCAAAGGACGTAAGTCTCTCTTATATTTATGGAACAAGCAGAATCGGACATGTCCGTTATGTGGAAAAGTTATAGATTGTACAAAAGCATGGAACGTCAACAAAATACATGTTAACGGTTCGATTGTACGACAACTTGTCCACAACAACTGCTACAAGCAAAATAAACGAAAATGTTGAAAGTATGAGCCGATTTCTAATAACAAATAGGAATATTGAGTTGCTTGAGCCGTATGAGGGGAAACTCTCACGTACGGTTCTTAGGGGAGGAAGAGGCAGCAATGCCTCTGACTTACCCGATATCCAGAAGCAGGGCGACTTCTTCGTCGATTCGCCGATCATCCTGCTGGCAGCGATCATCTGGTACCTGAAGATCTACGACGGAGGCCGCTGCTGCACCTTCCCGCACGCCGTGGAGTTTCTGAACCAGCCCTATGAGAAGATCTTCCCGGTGCTGACCTCCTATCCCGAACTCGAAAATTACCTCTCGCCCTTCATGGACGCCTGGCGTGGCAATGCGCAGGACCAGTTGCAGGGGCAGATCGCCTCGGCAAAGATTCCTCTCTCACGGATGATCTCGCCGCAGCTCTACTGGGTGATGACGGGCAACGACTTCTCGCTGGACATCAACAACCCGGTCTCACCCAAGATTCTCTGCGTGGGAAACAACCCCGACCGACAGAACATCTACTCGGCAGCCCTGGGACTTTACAATTCACGCATCGTGCGGCTTATCAACAAGAAGGGGCGGCTGAAATCCTCGATCATAATCGACGAGCTTCCGACGATCTACTTCCGGGGGTTGGATAACCTCATTGCCACGGCCCGTTCGAACCGTGTGGCCGTCTGCCTGGGCTTTCAGGACTTCTCGCAGTTGGAGCGCGACTATGGTGACAAGGAGGCGAAGGTGATCTTTAACACCGTGGGTAACATCTTCTCGGGGCAGGTGGTGGGCGACACGGCCCGCACGCTCTCCGACCGCTTCGGCAAGATCGTCCAGCTGCGTGAGTCGCAGTCCGTCTCGAACGAGAATATCACCCATTCGACAAACACGCAGCTCGACGCACTGATCCCGCCGTCGAAGATCTCGAACCTGACTCAAGGGATGTTCGTCGGTTCGGTGGCCGACAACGTCGACCAGCCCCTGCCGCAGAAAATTTTCCATGCCCGCATCGAGCAGGACGGCGCGGCAATCCAAGCCGAGGAGCGGCGCTTCGTTCCCATCCCGCAGATCTCCTCGTTTCTCGACGAGGAGGGTACGGACCGCATGGAGGAGATCATCCGCGAGAACTATTACCGCATCAAGGAGGAGGTGGTCCAAATTGTCGATCGGGAGATCCGTCGCATCGAGAGCGACCCCGACCTTGCGGGACTCCTGCCGAAGAAAAAGAAGTAAACCGCCGTGCGGAAAACCCACCTCTGACGGCCATGTGCGGCCTGTGCAGGACGATTGGAAGCGACGGACATTCAGCTCTTTATATTCGCGGCATCAATCTTTTGTTTCACTTAAAACAGTTGCATTATGCCCGAAGAGAATCTGAATCAACCGATCAACCAGGCCCCGGAGCAGGCCGATCCCTCCTACAAGGAGACGCTGCTGCTCTACAACGAGCAGAACGGTGCCGTGGAAGCCGTCTCGGAGCTCAAGCAGGAGGGACGGCAGTACAAGGCCATCACCACCTCGCCGCTCACGGCCAACAAACCTGCCTTTTTCGACTTGCGGAACAGCTCGGCCGTGGGCGCCTTCATCAAGGGCTTCCTCTCGCAGGAGAATGCCAAGCCGTTCCATTTCCTGAAGGTTGCGGCGGACAAGGCCAGCGAGGTGGCGCAGTCGCTGCTGCGGCTGGCCGACAACCCGAAGGACCCCGAGGGGCTGAAGGCCTTGAACGACCACCGCGTTACCTCGTACCAGCTCGAACGGGTCAAGTTCGACACGCGGGACCTGCACCTGCAGGAGCTGAAGGAGATGGGCGCCGTCGTTACGCCGAAGGAACTGGAGGCGATGAAGCTGGGTCTTCCCACGACGGAGCTCCACAACATCAGTCTGAAGGTCGGCGACCTTTCCGTAGCCGGAGAGTTTGCCCTGCATCCTTTCCGGGATCAGAACGGCGACGTGCAGGTCGGGCTCGAAAGCGCCCTGGCCCGCCCGGAGTTCGAACGCGAGGAGTTTCGGCTGATGTTCACGGCCAGTGACAAGGAGCAGATGCTGTCGGGAAAGACCCCGGATCGCCTCTACGAGATGCCCAACCCGCATACGGGTGAAAAGGAGTGGTGCTACGTGACGCTGAACCCGGCGACCAACCGCTTCGTAACGGTTCCCCGACGCGAAGTCCCGGACTTGCGCTTCTTCAACGGTGTGCGTCTGACCGAAGCCCAGCAGGAGAACCTCGCTTCGGGAAGCCGTGTGCAGGTCGAGGGGTGCACGATGCGTAACGGCGACATCACCTATTCGGGAAAGGTCGGCTTCGATGCTTTGACACGCGAATACCGGATGACGGACTACCGTTACAGCAAACCCTACATCCCCGAGTCGCTTGCCAAGCAACTTGACGAACGGCAGCTTGCCGCCGTGAAAAGCCCCGGAGGGCTCGACTGTTCGAAGGAGAAGGCCCGCCCGATTCTCGGACGCAACGGTAAGCCGCTCTCGTGCATCATCCGGCTCAACTCCCGGACCAACGGCGTGGACTACGACTTCACGAACCTGCGCCGCCAGGAGCAGCAGGCCTCCCAAACGAAACAGCAAGAGCAGAAACAACCCCAAAAACAGGAACCTGCGTCCGAGGCGCCGAGCCGGGGCCGGAAACGCTAATGCCGCACGACGATGGAACGACCCGATCAAACGTGGTTCAGCGAGCGCCTCCGGCAGTTTCTTGAGGAGCGGCACCCTTCGCAGCCCCGTTACCGACGGATGATCGAACGGCGCAGCCGGTTGGCATTCGAGGGCTACAGCCAAAGCCTTGAAGCCGGTGTTCCGGTCGACCAGGCGATCCGTGTTGCCGATCGGATTCTATTCCGGGGGCTGCTCTTCTCGCCCTACGATACGGTCCATCTGATCCTCGAGACCGACTACCCGGCCATTCCCCCAAACCAGCGTCAGGCGGTGGCGCTGAAGCTGACCCGGATCTGTTCGCCGATCTTCGAGCGCACACCGCTGGGGGATGACTTTGCCCAGCGTCCCGAGTTCCGGCTTCTCAAGGAGCGGCTTCGACGGGCCATCCGCCGGTGGATCGACGAAAACGGAGTGCCGGGCTACCAGAGTCCCGAAAGCTCGGCATCCCTCGCGCAACACTTCAAATAACCCATCTTTCAATCACCTTTTCAAATCATTACAACTATGAAAAACCGATTTTTTGCGATGGTGGCTCTCGCCGTTGCGCTGTTTGCCTCTTGCAACAAGGAACCCGAGATGATGAATTCCGCCCCGGAGGCACGCCCCGATGGCGCGTCGGTAACGATCACCCTCTCTGCGGGCGATGATGCGCAGAGCCGTGCCTTCTTCGATGCCACGGCTACGGCCGAGGCGTGGGAGAAGAGCCTCTCGTCGCTCTCGGTCTTTACGTTCAACACCTCGGGCGAGCTGCTCCTGCGACGTGATTTCACCGCTTCGGAACTCGCCTCGAAATCGGCGATCTTCTCGCTTCCGAAGTCCGCGGCCGGCACTGAATGCTCGTTCTATGCCGTTGCGAACTACGACGCCTCGCCGGTCAAGACCAAGTCGGCACTTATGGCTCTCGTGGAGCAGTCGGCCGGAGCCTACAACGGCACCTTCGCGGATGTCTCGACCAAGGCGCTGCGCTCGGGCGGCTTCGTGATGTCGGGCTCGACGACTAAGACCGTCGGTGCGGTGAACACCTCGACGCAGATAGGCATCTCTCTGAAGCGCACGGTGGCGAAGGTCGCCCTGCAGACCACGATCGCCCCGGAGTTTTCGGAGAAGTATCCCGGCTCGATCACGATCAACTCGGTGAAGCTCTCTCGCGCCGCTTCGCAGTCGCTTGTCGTGGCCGGCGAGCCCTCGACGGGAGCCATGACCTACACCCATACCCAGACCCCGGGAACGGCTTCGTCGAAGTACAACAACCTCTTCTACCTCTACGAGACAGGAACACTCGATACCGGAAGCCGCGTGCTGCTGGAGATCAACACGACCTACGATGGTGACGGCAGCAGCTCGACGAGTGACGACCGTTCGGAGGTGACCTATTCGGTTGAGCTGACGGGTAAGGCTGCGGGTCGGATCTTCCGCAACGGCTACTACCGTGTCGCGGCCAATATCACGGGCCTTGTGGGCCAGGATTGCCAGGTGTCGGTGACGGTTGCCGATTGGGAGACTCCCGTCACTCAGTCGGTTGATCTGGGCGCCTAATCCATGTGTTGCGGGTCCCGCCTTGCCCCGAGGGGTCGGACGGGACCCTTTTTCTAACCTTTCAAAACAAACTGTTATGAAACGAATCCAGCAATTGGCGCACCTGCTGTCGGTCCTCCTTGTGACGTTGACCGGATGCCGGGAGAGCCTGACGGAGGAGGCCGTGGCGCCTCGCGGTGTGGCGGTCGAGATTGCCATCCGTCCCGACGGGATGCAGGAGCAGACCCGCTCGACGGCCGAGGATGCGATCGACGATCTGAACTTCTACCTCTATGACGACAAAGGCGAACTGCTCCTGCATCGCTACCAGCAGGCGACGCCCCTTCGCTTCGAGGTCGTCCCCGGACATTATCGGATGCGCATCGCCGCCAACCTCGGCCGCGACCTTGGGGAGAACCCCTCGGAAGAGGAACTCCGAATCTCGGACCCCGAAAGTTACGAGCGTCTTCCGATGGCTGCCGAGGAGGAGTTTGACGTTACGGCTGCCGGGGCAAGCCTCTCGACCATTGAGGTACGGCGGTGCGTAGCCAAAGTCTCCTACGAGATCGACGTCAAGGACTCCAATATCGTGCTTCGCTCCGTGCAGCTGATCTCACTCCCGCGCACGGCGGCGCTCTTCGACCCGGAGGCGGCTCCGTCGTCCGATCCGGCCGATTATACGGACAGCCCCGAGACGATGCTCACGGGAACTACGGTCTCGGGTACCTGCTACCTGCTTCCGAATCTGCAAGGCACCGTTCCCTTGATCACGGACCAGCGGCAGAAGAGCCCCAAGAATGCCCCGGAACACGCCTCGTACCTGTTGATCCGCGCCACGAACGGCAGCCGGAACCTCCTCTATACGGTCTACCTGGGCGGCAACAACACCTCGGATTTCAACGTCCGGGCCAATGTCCACTACACCTTCCGCATCTCGATTCTGGGCGACGATGAGATCGACACGCGCGTCTATTCCTACTCGATTCAGGTGTGGGATGACTTCGATGACTACCGCTTTGGCGACTACTGCATCTACGAGGGGACGCCCCTGCTGCATATCGATGTGGAGAACAACGACGGGGAGCTGCCGCTGAACGGGACGTTTGCCGTTGTGTCGGGCGAGAGCTCGAAGGTGTTTTTCGACGACTTCCACGGCGAATCGGGCCCGGATTTCAAGGTGTATAATCCAAACAGCACCAATCTCTTCGGTGTGCAGTACAGCCCGACGGTTTACACCTCAACGAACTCCCGCTTCGCCTACCGCATCACGCTGCGGGATCCCTATGGGGTCTGCGGGACCTACGACTTCGAACATCGGATGGCCAACGTTGTCTATGCCAAACCCTCGGCCGGCGGCACGATCTCGGCCTCGGGCGCCTTATGGAGCGGAGAGACCGGCTCGGGCAGTAGTCTTCGGAGCGTGGCGCTGTGCTACGAGCAGGGCTGCAACCTGACGGCATGCGCCGGTGCGGGGTATCAGTTCGAGGGATGGTACTCGGACGGCGGCTATACGCAATGCCTCTCCACCTCGGCGACCTATGCGTTCCGTCCGCAGCAGGCCCGCACGGAACTCTACGCCCGCTTTAAGGCCGAAGCCATCCCGCTGGATGAAGACGGCACGGCAAACTGTTATATCGCCCGCAAGCTCAATACGACCTACTCGTTCGACGCTACGGTGCAGGGCAACGGAAAAACGACGACGAACATCCGTCCGCAGCGACTGAACGGGACCTCCGCCATTCTGATCTGGGAAACCGGAACCGAACGCAATGCAATCATCTCGGATGTCTCTTTTGCCGACGGACGAATCACCTTTACCACGGGATCCAAGCGCGGAAATGCTGTCATTGGGCTGCTCGACAGCCGTGGCGATTGCATCTGGTCGTGGCATATCTGGTCCGTGGATTACGATATGGAGAACTCGGTCCAGACCTATGCCTCCGGTGCGGTATTCATGGATCGGAATCTCGGCGCCGAGACGACGGACTATACCCAACCCGCCTCTCGTGGGTTGTTCTACCAGTGGGGCCGCAAAGACCCGATGGTCTACTCCTCGCTGCTTCGTGAAGCCGTCTGGGATGAGCCGTGTCGTGCCGATGTTATTTATGCTCCCGGATATGACTATAAGCTCTGTGATCCGCGGGAATATGCTGTTCCCTACGACGTGATGACGATCAAGTGGTCGATTCAGCATCCGACGTGGTATATGTATGACGCCACTTTTGAAGATTGGGAGCCGTGGGAATCGGTTTCGGACTGGCTTTATGATTCCAATTCGAATTTGTGGGGCAACCGAACCTCCGGTTCGGAGATCATTATGATTACGGATAAGACGATCTATGATCCCTGTCCCCCGGGCTGGCGGGTTCCCGATCTGGAGGATTTCAAGGATATTAGCGTTGCTTCGGCCTCCGTGCCATATTATGCCATGATCTACTGCAACGGCTCACAGACGGCCAAGTACCCGCTGGGCGGATTTCTGAACGGCTCACGTTACGAAAATAACGGAGAGAACGCCTGTGTCTATACGGCGTCGCCGTACACCTGGAATGGCTCGAAACTCAACCATTTCGGGGTTGGTTGCTCTTCGATCAACATCTCCGGAGCGTATCAAAGCATCTATGCGACCTCCTATTTCCGTTACGGAGCACATCCCGTCCGTTGTGTCCGCGAATAAAATGCAAAGACGATGAAACGACGACAAATCATACCGATTCTGACGGTGCTGCTCATGGCCTTGTGGGGCGAACCCCACAAGGCTGCGGCACAGATCTTCGCCGTGCGTGCCAATGCGTTGGCAGCCTGTACGGCGACGCTGAACCTCGGCGTCGAGGTGGCCCTGACGGACCGCTGGTCGTTGGGGGGAGCGCTGTTCTGGAATCCCGTGCGCACGGAGGATCTTGCCACCTCGTTTCGTGCTGCGCAACTTGGCGCCCGCTACTGGTTCTACGAAACGCAGGTCGGCCCCTTTGTGGGTGCGCAACTCTCGCATGTCAATTACCTTGTCGGCCGCCGCACGCGCCGCTACGACGGCCGGGCATGGGGCGCGGGCCTCTCCTGCGGCTATTCGTGGATGCTCTCCAAACGGTGGAGCGTGGCCGTAGAGGGGGGCCTCGGGCTCTTCCATACGAAGGATACCCGACGTGACCCTACGGTCTCGGACTGGGACGACGAATATATCTACCACTCGCGACGCTGGACCTTGGCCCCTTCCCGCCTGGAGGTGTCGTTTGCCTATCTGTTTTAGCCATGAGAAAGCAACGAATGATTCTGGGCGGCATGCTCGCCGCTGCAATATGCGCCGCGACGGGCTGCTCGGTGGCCACACGCCTGGAGCGTCAACGCGCCTCGGCGCACCTCTCGCAACTTACGCGCGCGGAACGTCAGGCCCAACAGCAGGACTACCGGCCGCAGGTCGTGCGGCTCCAGCGCGACAGCAATACCTTCTTCCTGGCTCCGGTCGATACGCTGCCCGACGGCGAGCGGGTCATGTCGCTTCAGATCGAGCAGGTGACGGTCGTGGCGAAGATCCGCTCGGTTCCCGAACGCAACGGACGGGTACACCTCGACTTTGTGGTTACGCTTCCGAAGCAGCTGCTGGGCAGCAGCCGCAGCGTGGTCATTACGCCCCTGCTGCACAAGCCCGACGGGACCGTTCCGCTGGAGGATCTGGTGATCCGCGGAGGGCGCTTCTCGCTGTTGCAGGAGCGCGACTATTGGCAGTACGAGACCTATGTCCGACGCTTCCGGCCCGATACGCTGGGCCGCGAGGCGGCCTTCCAGCGCTTCGTGAAGTTTCCCTACCCGGAGGATGCCCGGCTCGATTCGCTGGTCGAGAGCCGCAGCACGATCACTTGCTACTATTCGCAGGAGGTACCGACGGACGAGACCTCGAAGAAGATGCTCATCACGCTCACGGGGAAGGTGCAGGCCGTGGACGACAGCGCCTACCGGCTGCCGCCCTCGGATACGCTGGCCTACCTTGTCTCGTCGATGCTCTCCTTTGTCGATACGCTGCCGCGCTACAGCATCCGTGTGATCGACAAGTATGTTACGGTGGAGGATCGCAACTACATCCGCTTCTTTGTGGGTGACACCCGTGTGGTGGATACGCTGGGCGACAACGGTCGTGAGCTGGAGAAGATCTCACGCCTGATGCGCCGGATCATTGAGCAGGAGGAGTTCTACGTCGATACGATCACCCTCACGGCCTCCTCCTCACCGGAGGGCCGCTACGCCTTCAACGAACGCCTCTCGCGGGGACGAGCCGAGGCGCTGAAACGCTACCTGGTGCGTCGTTACGGCTGGGATATCGACACGCTGCTGACCGTGCGGTGGGTCGCCGAGGCGTGGCCCGAACTAATGAACCGCATCCGCACGGACCCTGGGCTGACGAACCGCGAGGCGATGCTGGAGCTCCTCTCCGCGGAGCGAAATCCGGACCGGCGCGAGCGGCTGCTGCGCGAACGTTTTCCCCGGGAGTATGCCTACCTGAAGGAGGAGATCTACCCGCAGCTCCGCACCGTGGACTTCCGCTACAACCTCCGCCGCAAGGGGATGGTCAAGGATACGATCCATACCACGGAACTCGACACGACCTATGCCCGGGGTGTGGAGCTGCTGCAGAGACGTCAGTATGCCCGGGCGCTCTATATTCTCAACGACTATAACGACCGCAATACGGTGGTGGCGCACCTCTCGATGGACCACAACGAGCGGGCGCTGGAGCTGCTCTCGACGATGCCGACAGATGCCGAGACGGAGTACCTGCGGGCCATTGCCTGCTCGCGGCTGGGGCGTAAGGCCGAGGGGCGCGAACACTTCCTCGAAGCCTGCCGTCGGGAAGAACGCATGGAGTACCGGGGGAATCTGGATCCCGAAATTTCGGAACTGTTAAAAGACTAAACACATGAAACGCAAACGCATAATAACGATTCTGACCTGCGTTCTTCTGGCCGCAGCCTGGGGCGCGATCTTCGTCTCGCTTTTCACGGCCTGCAACGTCTACGAGGATACGACGGTCGAGGTGATCCGATGTCCCGAGATCCGGGACACCATCCAACTCCCGGAGTGGAAACCCATGGAATAAAGGTTAGTAATAATATATTTAGTCATCTCTTAAAAACATCTTTATTTGCAGGTATTCATTAATTTAATCAATAAAAATGTTTGATAAATCTGCAAGTTTCTTAACCTAAAGATAAGAAAACTTGCAGATTTTATGATTATAAAGACAAATAATATCCCTTCTTTATTTAATCACCTATCTGAAATGCTGAACCAATCGCACCCTCTTTACCTGTTGGCCGACAAAATAGATTGGAAAAAATTGAAACAGCTTTTCAACCTTTGTTTTTCCAGGACAACTGCCGTCCCGGCAAGCCCATCCGGTTAATGTGTGGTTTACTCATTCTGAAGCATCTTCGTAATCCGTCAGATGAGTCTTTGGTAGAACAATGAAGCGAGAACGTTTATTATTCGTATTTCTGTGGCATGCAGGAGTTCACTCCGTCTATGCCGTGTGCCTCTTCAGAACCGGATCATTTCCGCAAACGTATCGGTGAAGCGGGAATTGAACTTCTCTTTCAGGAAAGCATTCGTGTGAATAACGAGGATGATGAAAATAACCATCATGATACGGCCTTTATTGATTCTGGCGTTCAGGAAAAGAATATCACTTACCCCACGGATGTAAAGTTGCATAAGAAGTCCGTGAAAAAGTTCTTGGTATTGTGGAAAAACTGGGCCTTCCTCTTCGTCAAAGCTACACCTTTGTGTTGATTTTCCAAAGGCGGAGTAGCCGGAAAAAGATCTATTCCATTCATGAGCCTGAGGTCTAATGCATCAGCAAGGGCAAAGAACATAAGAAATACGAATTCGGCAACAAGTTGTCCATCATCCGTTCTGCGTCCTGCATTATTCATGGAGCCATGTCCTTTCGCAATGAATATGACGATCATACCATCGAGTCTTCCTTGGGGCAGGTAAAACACAGTTAACCGGAAGAAAGATCAAAGTACAGGCCGGTGATAGAGGACGCAAAGGCCGGAAGGAAATTAACGGGACTAAGATTATGATTCCCTATGTATCCAGGAAATCAGACAGCCGGTATCAGAGGCTGAAAAAACATAAACTCTTCTGTAAACATGCAGGTATAGAACCAACAATAGGTCACTTAAAGTCTGATTGCCGATTGGGCCGCAACTTTGATAAGGGTGTGGTAGGAGATATTGTGAACGTACTGCTGGCGGCTGCGGCCTATAACTTCAAAAGAGCCATGAAAGCTCTTTGGTGCGTGCTTCAAAAAATCTGCGAGATACTGTATCTGAACAATATCTCGCAAAAATGGGCTTTTTAAGGGGCAACTAATTAAAAACAAATACACGTATCATCAATTAAATCTGTTAACTTTGTAACAGATATTATGGCCAAATTAATGAAAAAAACAAAATCATATACATTCATAGACTTGTTTGCCGGAGCAGGAGGACTTTCAGAGGGCTTCATCAGAGCCGGATATACGCCAATTGCGCATATCGAGATGAACAAGGATGCCTGCAACACGCTGAAAACACGATCGGCATTTCATTATCTTCAGAAAAATGGCATGCTTTCTATTTATGAAGATTACCTCAGGCACAAGGAAGAAGGGACTGACGGGCGAAAACTCTGGAACCAGGTCCCGAAAAGCGTAATCAATACCACGATCTGCGCGACAATAGGAGAAAATACGATTGATGATATTTTCAGGAACGTGGACGAACTCAAAGGCAAACGCAAGGTGGATATCATCATCGGTGGTCCTCCCTGTCAGGCCTATTCCGTCGCCGGCAGAGCTCGTATGGGCAAGGAGGTCGAGAATGATCCTCGAAACGAGCTGTACAAATACTACGTTCGATTTATCGAACACTATGATCCCGATATGTTTGTATTCGAGAACGTATTGGGCTTGTTGACGGCCAAACGGGGAGAACCCTTTGCGGATCTCAAAAGACTGGTTGACAAACTTGGCTATGATATGGACTGCAGGGTTCAGGTTGCCTCTCAACACGGAGTTCTGCAAAATCGACAGAGAGTCATTATCGTAGGCTGGAAGCGCGCCGTAAAAGGGTCGAAAAGCCCGTACCATTATCCGGAACTGCCCGTGGAAAAGTGTCCCTATCAGGTATTAAGAGATCTGTTCTCGGATCTGCCAGCGCGAAAGGCTGGTGAAGGGAAATTCTGCGAAGCCGTTTCTTACGTCAAGCCCTTGTCCGAAATGCCGTATCTTGACCGGTCTGGGATACGTGGCGAGCTTGATTTTACAACTCAGCATGTAGCCAGACCAACCAACGAGAATGATCGAAAAATATACAAGATAGCCGTCGAGAGGTGGTTGTATGAGCGCCACCGGCTGAACTATGCACAACTGTCGACTGAACTGCAGACTCATCGGAACAAGGAGGCCTTTCTCAATCGTTTCAATGTCGTCGATCCTTACGGATGCAGTCACACTGTAGTTGCTCACATCGCCATGGACGGTCATTACTATATCTATCCGACATTAAAGCCGACATTGGAAACGGTACGCTCCATTACGGTTCGGGAGGCGGCCCGTCTTCAGTCATTTCCGGACGATTACTATTTTGAAGGGAGTCGGACATCCGCCTTCAAACAGATTGGCAATGCCGTACCGGTCGTACTCGCCCAAAGAATTGCCGAAGCTATCAAGAAAATGTTGTAAAATCATACAGACTTTATTTTATCCAGCAATAAATCTCATTTACAACCATGGACTTCTCCTCTCTGAAAACCGCATCAGCCATTCCGGGGGCTGCAGCGATGATCGAAACGTTCCGAGCCATCGGCTACAGTCTGGAAACGGCAGTTGCCGATATTGTGGACAATTCGATATCGGCATCGGCCAAAAATGTATGGATCAACCGGATCTGGAAGGGAGGAGATTCCATCGTAACAATCAGGGACGATGGACACGGCATGTCCGGAGACGAGATTATTCAGGCCATGCGGCCCGGAGCACAGAATCCGCTGGAAGAGCGTTCGGCAAAGGATCTGGGACGATTTGGCCTGGGTTTGAAAACTGCATCCTTTTCCCAATGTCGGACACTGACCGTCATGAGTAAGATGCAGGGACGGTCTCCCGAATTCTGGACATGGAGTCTGGATCATGTTGCTCGATGCGATCGATGGGAACTGGTTCATTGGTGTCCGGAAGGCTTCGAACATGAACTGGATGACCTTGCATCAGGCACCATCGTTATCTGGACGGATCCGGACCGGATTATCCCGGCCGCGACAAAAGCCGATAACGAGAATGCCAAAAGAAAGTTCTCGGAGGCGTTCGATCGGATCAAGAAACATCTTTCAATGACCTTTCACCGGTTTCTGGAGGCCAAATCCGTCGCAATACACTGGGGCGGACATGAAATCGCCCCGTGGAATCCCTTCTGCCCAAAGGAGAGCAAGATACAGATCATGCCGTCCGAACAAATCGGAGAACAGGTAACCGTAAAGGGATATATCCTGCCCCACAAGAACAACTTCTCTTCGGAAACCGCATACAGACAGGCCGAAGGAATCTTCGGATTTTCAGCCCATCAGGGATTCTATGTCTATCGCGGAGATCGCCTGCTGCTGGCCGGAGACTGGCTGGGACTGATTCGCAAGGAAGAGGCTTACAAACTGGTCCGAATACAGATCAATCTGCCCAATAGTGTGGATTCCGACTGGCAAATTGACATCAGAAAAGCCAAGGCGGCGCCCCCCGTCGGATGCAGGCAGCAGCTTGAATCCTATGCCAGACAGGCCTGCAACAAAGGATCCGAGGTTTACAGACACCGCGGGCGAATCCTCAGACAACGTGCCGGACAGGATTTCCAAAGTCTTTGGCTGGAAAAGAAAAAGGACAACAAATGGTCTTTTGTCGTTAATCGGGAACATGCGCTTGTCCGTAATATTCGAGAGCTTGCCAAAGAGAACCCGGACCAGGCTATTGACATGCTGCTGAAATTCGTGGAGGAATCCATACCCGCCAAAACCATCTATGTACGGGAGGCCAACGATGACGACAGCCAGAAACAGCCCTATTCGGACATGGATCCCAGGTTACTCCGCACAATGATAAAACAAATCCATGAAAGGCAACTGGATCGGGGATTGACTCCTGAACAGTCAAGACTGGCCCTGAAACAAATGGAGCCTTTCAACGAATACGAAGACCTGATAGACGAACTGCAATGAATGAACTGAACGAAAAGGCAATCAACATGTGCCAGGCCATGATTGGATTCAAACCCGGAGTAAGTGACGGCGATATGGATACAGCCATTTCCACCGTTACGAGCCTGCCCATGTTTGCCGGGTTGGACAAAATTGAGCTGAAGAAAAGTCTGTTGTCCATCTATAATGTAAAGGTAGGTACCTGCCAGATTCTGGAAGGACGAGATGCCCGTATTCCTTGGTTGAAGGAATTCAAGGCTGAATGTCGTTCGGAATGGCTGTTCTGGACCCGGTACAAGAAATACCTGGCCGAACAGAAGCATTTTGCCCCCGAGGTTATCTTCCAACTGGATGATCTGACCGACCGTATTCTGGACAAGCTGTTTAATCCACAGCGCAGCGACATCATCATCAACAAGAAAGGACTTGTCGTCGGACAGGTCCAGTCCGGCAAAACCGCCAACTATACGGGGCTGATCTGCAAGGCTGCCGATGCCGGATTCAACCTGATCATCATTCTGGCCGGCATACACAACAATTTAAGAAGTCAGACACAGACCCGCATTGACGAAGGTTTTCTGGGATTCGACACGCAAAATACCAGAGCCTACAACATGAACCAAACCATACGTATCGGAGTAGGTCTGATTCCCGGTTTTGACAAAGCCATCGCAAACTCCTACACGACCAGCACCGAACGGGGTGATTTTACAAAACAGGCGGCAAATACGGCCGGTTTCAACTTCAACAATCCACAGCCGATCATTCTCGTGATCAAAAAAAACGTTTCCGTACTCAAGCGGCTGTACAGTTGGTTAGAATCGCAGTCCACTGATAATGTCATAGCCAACAAGTCCCTGCTGCTTGTTGATGACGAAGCGGACAATGCCTCCATAAATACCAGTCGGGCCGGTGATGACCCGACCGCCATAAACGGAAATATCTGCAAGATCATCAAACTGTTCAATCGGTCCGCCTATGTCGGCTATACGGCTACTCCGTTTGCCAACATCTTTATTCCTCTCGACAAGGACGATCTTTTCCCCAAGGATTTCATCATCAACCTTCCGACTCCGGACAACTACGTCGGCCCCGAAAAGGTCTTCGGCACTTCGGCTGATCCCGATGGGAACGAGGATCTTCTGCCCATTGTTTTCCCGGTTACTGACAACGACAGCTTTGTGTCTGCAGGTCACAAAAGAGACGATCCCAAACCGACGATAGATGATATTCCGCAATCGTTAAGAACAGCCATCAAGTGTTTTATCGTTACTTGTGCCATTCGCATTGCCCGCGGTCAGGAAAACAAGCACAACTCCATGCTGATTCACGTCTCACGTTTTCAGGCATGGCAGAATCATCTCAAGGAGATTATCGACCATCTGTTCAAATACTACAAGAGCGAAATCGAGGCAAATGATTCGACCATGCTGGAAGAACTCCGCATGATTTTCGAGGAGGATACACCAGACTACCGTTCTTATCGTACCATTACAAGAGAAATCATGGATTCACCGGTTCTTTCTTGCATCGACAACAGAATAAGGCGTCATACATGGGAGGAGATCAAGCCTCTGCTCTATCGAGCCGTGCAGAAGATAGAAGTCAAGTCCATCAACGGAACATCCGGAGACAATCTGACCTATTACGAAAATGAAAAGAACGGCATATCGGTCATTGCCATCGGCGGAGACAAGCTGTCACGAGGGTTGACGCTCGAAGGTTTGTCCGTAAGCTATTTCCTGCGTGCATCGAAAATGTACGATACGCTGATGCAGATGGGACGATGGTTCGGATATCGTCCCGGATATATGGATCTTTGCAGACTCTTCACCAGTAATGAACTGAACGAATGGTACCGCCACATAACGCTTGCCAGCGACGAACTTCGAGAAGAGTTCAGATATCTGGCCGAATCAGGCGGGACGCCGGAGAACTATGCCCTGAAGGTTCGCACGCATCCCGGACAGTTGCAGATAACGTCCATATCCAAGATGCGTCACACGAAGAACATTCAGGTCTCGTGGGCCGGTCGTCTGGTAGAGACCTACCAGCTGCTCCGGGATCCGGCCTCCAAACGGAACAATCTGGCGACAACGGACAGTCTGCTTTCAGAACTCGGGACTCCCGACAGAATCAAAAGCGATTATCTGTGGACCGGCATATCTTCCGATACCGTCTGCGACTACCTGTCTCGGTTCCAATTGCCGGAGTCCCTGACCAAGGTCAATCTTGACCTCATATGCGACTATGTCCGGGAACTGAACGATGTGGGAGAACTTGTTTCCTGGAATATCGCACTGATGAGCAAGAATGCAGATGGCAACACATGCGTCCATACCTTTTCGAACGGCGTACAGGCAGGATGCTTCATACGCCGGCAGGCACAGGATGCACAAAATGCCGGAACATACTACATCCGCAAGAACCATATCGTGGGTAATCCGGCCGATGAATTCATAGATCTTCCTGAAGGTATGTTGGCGAAAGCCCTTGATGAGACCAGAATCCGAAAGACCACGGCTAAAGAAGAGTGGAAACACGAATATCCTTCACCGCAGCTCGTCAGACAGGAATTCCGATCGAAAGAGACGCCCCTGCTCATGATTTATCCACTGAATCCGGAATATTCCAATATGTCTGGAGTAAAGAATGCTGTCTCCTATACGAAAGACGACGAGCCGTTCATCGGATTTGCCATCGCATTTCCGCACAGTGATACCAACAAGGCCGTCTCCTATGTAGCCAGCCTGGCAGTCGACTTTGCAATTACCGAGGAGAACTTTGACAGCACCAACGACAACACTTATGATGAACAGTAACTCGATAACGGACATATGGAACGATCTGGCCTCGGCAGAGGAAGCCGGACTCACCAAACGCAGAATTCCGGTTGAGTCTCCCTTGTACGTATACGGCACATACCGATATCCGGACAACCTGTACGGTATCGCTTTCTCATATGACAGTAGCCTGACCATTCCGGTTGACCGGTTCAAAAGTTTGAAGGAACTTGGAATCCTGCAAATGCCGGACACGAGTTTCGAGCACAGAAACTTGTTGCTGATACAGCTGCATCACACGGACTGTCTCGGCGTGTTCGCCACCCTATGCTCGGATTTGACAAGTGCCATAACCCGTGAATTCTCCGAAAAATCCGCACTTCGGATTGTCCTGAATCAGCTTGAAAAGTGGAGAACTCTTTTCGATCGAGGACTTGCGGCCGGGCTTTCTCCGGCCGAACAACAAGGTTTGTATGGAGAGCTTCATCTGTTGTCTCGCATGATACGTCGAAATACCTCCGACATGACGGAAACGGTCGGATATTGGGTCGGTTGCGACAAGGCCATGAGAGACTTTCAGGGTGAGGACTGGGCCATCGAGGTAAAGACAACCGCGACCAACGGTTCGGATCGACTTACGATAAACGGGGAACGCCAACTGGATGATGCATTGCTTGACGGGCTTTTCTTGTATCATCTTTCCGTAGAAGTATCCCGGAAAAACGGTCAGACTCTGAACCGGGCAATCGAAGACCTGCGAAAAGCTTTGGTGACTGACACGATTGCGCTGCACCGGTTCAATACCGGGCTGACTCATGCGGGATATTTCGATGAACACGCGCCCATGTATCAGGATCGCTGCTATAAGATTCGCAGGGAGCAGGCCTATCGCATATCGGGGGATTTTCCCCGTATCATGGAACGGGATCTGCGCAATGGAGTCAGCAACATCACATACACCATCAACACGTCGGCCTGCGAAGAATACGCAGTAACTGACACGGAACTCTTCAAATCGACAGTTGATCATGAAAGAGATTGAAAAATTCTACCAATCCCTTATGCAGGACGTTGTCGCCATGCAGTCGGGTGATGAAGATGGAAATACCCAGGAACAGATATTTACCCGAATCTGTCTGGACATGCTGTCCGATGCAGCCGAAACGGAGAATGTATCGGTTGCCTATGACGAACGCGATTTGAAGAAAAAGGGTCAGCACAAGATAAACGGATATGCGATCTCGGACAACTACGAAACCGTGGATCTGTTCATCACCCTTTATGCCAACACCTCGGAGATCCGTACGATTCCCAAGAACGAGGTTGATACGGCTTCAAAGATGATTACTAACTTTTTCCGACGGGCGGTATACAACGATTATGTCAATGAGATTGCAGAATCTTCCGAGATCTTTGAATTCGCCAATACGCTGGCCAACTATGCCGAATTGCGAGACAATCTGATTCGCGTAAATGCCTTCATCCTGACAAACGGCACATACAAGGGTGAACTGCCAGCCAGCCAGGTCATCTGCGGATACAATATCTACTACAAGGTTATAGACGTGGAGTATCTTTACAAGATTTCCGAACAGGCCGGAGTTCCCATAGAACTGGATTTTGAGAATCTTGACGGACACAAATATGAAATTCCATGCCTTGCCGCAAATCTGAGCAATCCCGATTACGAAGCATACGTTGCCATTATATCCGGAGAATGTCTGGCAAAACTTTATGAATGTTACGGATCCCGTCTGCTGGAACAGAACGTGCGTTCGTTTCTTCAGTTCACGGGAAAGATCAACAAGGGCATAAGGGAAACCATCAAGAGTGAACCTCACATGTTCCTGGCCTACAACAACGGTATCGCTGCAACAGCCGATCACATCGAACTGGATGAGACAAGGCATTTCATCAGACATATCAGCAATCTCCAGATTGTAAATGGTGGTCAGACTACGGCCTCCATCTACAATACGGCCAAGAAGGATAAGGCCGACATTTCAGATATTCTTGTTCAGGTAAAGTTGTCCGTCATCAAGGACAAGGATCAATACGCGGAAATTGTTTCACGCATATCACGCTATGCCAATACTCAGAACAAGGTCAATGATGCCGACTTCTCGGCCAACAATCCGGCTCTTGTAGAAATCGAGCGCATCTCAAGATACATATTTGCACCCGCGACTCCGACCAACAATTTGCAGACGGCTTGGTTCTTTGAGCGTGCTCGCGGACAATACAAGACCCTGCGGGCCAAGGAAGGATTCACGAAATCACGGCAAAAGGCCTTTGATTTGAAATACCCGAAGAAGCAGGTCGTTATGAAAGTAGAACTTGCCAAATATGTTAATGCCTGGCAGGAAACGTACAATGGCAGAAATCTGGCTATCGGACCTCACATCGTAGTACGAGGAAATGAAAAGAACTATGCCCGTTTCATAAACTACAATCTCCCGGACGTCAAACATATCGACGTTGCATGGTTTGAAGACATGATCGCCAAGGCCATTCTCTTCAAGGCTGCCGACAAACGATACGGAACCAAACTTACGGGAGATCATATCGGTGAATTGAAACAGGTTGTCGTTCCGTATACATTGTCTCTTCTGAATATCATTACTGAGGGACGACTGGATTTGTATCGAATCTGGAAAAACCAGTCGATATCGTCAGCCTTGTCGGATTTCATATACAATCTGATGAAGCAGGTCAACGAATTTATTCTCAAAGAGTCTCCCGTCTCGCACTATATCGAATGGGCCAAAAAGGAAGAGTGCTGGTTAAAAGTCCGCTCAAATGAATGGGCTTACAATCTCAATGAGATTTGTCAGGATTTCATTGATGAGAAGAATCCCCCCAAACGCAAGCACAAAAGCGATGTTGGCGATGAAGAGTCGGACAGACGGCACAAGGAGGGTATCATACGGGCAATCCCGTTCTCTCTTTGGAAAAAGATAGAGACGTGGGGGCGCGACACGGGGATGCTGCAGCCGATCCTGACCTCCCTGGCCAGCGATATCGCATATAAAATCAAAAATAACCGCAAGCTGAACGACAGCGACATCTCCAGAGGATATCTGATTTACGAGAATGTCTGGCAACACAATCCGGAACTTCTTGAGGAAGCCGACAGTCTGGCCGAGCAGGATCGTGCAAAAGCAGCCGAGACCTCCGATACCATTTCTCCAGTAAACGGTCAAGACGAGATTACATTGGTACTGATACAGGCCATGGTAGAATGGGACAAACGTCGACGGATTCTTGAAGACTGGAAATGGAAAGCCATGAAAGATGTCGTCGATGGAATAAAGCCGCTGACAGACAGAATGAAATACGCCTTCTACTTCAACCTGCAAAAGCTTAAAAAGGCAGGATTCCCCAATTGACGAGTGCCATGGATATCTGGAGCAGCGAAAAAAGATCGGAGGTCATGTCCCGAATCAGGAGCAAGGGTACGAAGCCGGAAGTTGCGCTTCGCAAGGCCCTTTTTGCCCGCGGATTTCGCTATCGTGTCAATGTCAAGGCTCTTCCCGGGAAACCGGACATCGTTCTGCCTCGATACAAGACGGTCTTTTTCGTTCATGGATGTTTCTGGCACGGACATCCCGGCTGCAAATATGCCTACACCCCCAGGAGCAATACGGAATTTTGGGTTAACAAGATATCAGGCAACCGGGAACGGGATGCAGTCGTAAAACGCGAACTTGAAGAAGCTGGTTGGAGGGTAATCATCGTTTGGGAATGCAAGATCAGGCACGGGAAGGATTTGGCAGGTTTGATAGAACGGTTATCAGTAGATATCCGTAAATGATCGGAACTGTAAATATTCCTTCAAACGACTAATAGTCATTTCATTCAGAGTATTTGATTTAAGGCTCTGACGAAGTCGGGAAAAGCTTCATCGCTTTTGCTTTGGTATATCAGGCTTGCTTCGCCGGATGCAAAGTCAGATATGCTAATATGCAGAAACTCCTGGAAGATATGTATATGGAGAGAATAGAATCCAAGGCAGCCAAGTTCTTTGACAAGATGGCTACACTAGACCTACTCGCTATCGATGACTTCAGAATGGAGATACTTGACGGGGAACAGTTGCTTGACTTTATGGAGCTTATAGAAGACAGACATGAGAGAAAGTCAACAATCATAGCCAATCAACTTCCTGTTAAGAACTGGTATGATATACTTGCAAAGAATCCGACAATAGCAGATGCCGTACTTGACTGAGTCGTTAAATCTGCCTATAGAATAGAACTCAACGGTGTGAGTCTGAGAAAATAGATATATCTTTGCCATATATCCATAGAGACAGGGAATCTTAGTGGGTGGTTATGACTGAAATCCCTGGGTGGCTATCGAGCGAAATACGCAATTGGAAGGGTGAAAAATTATAAATGCAGGAACGAACTATTTAAATAAATTATACAATGAAAAACGATAAGATTCTATATATTATTTTATTGTCAGTAATTGCATTTTTTATATGTGAAAAATGGTTCTAATGGACTAAAGAACTTAAATATCAATAGTTTGATGAGAAGAGAATTATTCGTTATTCCACCCAAAGAAATAATATCAAGGTTTAAATAAAAGAAATAGCTCTGATTTTAACATCTTGACAGTGAATATCAATGATGGTAAAAGGATACGCATCTATTCAATAGATGCACAACACCTTTTTCCTCAGAAAGATTCAATCTATTTCTATCCAGAGATAAAGAACGGCATGGTTGCAATAAAGTGGAATCGTGAAATTGAAAAATACGTAAACGAAGTACAATAGGCTACGATTATTTGTGGTTAAACTGCTATATTTATATATTATGAATGACTTTGAAGAATATATAAGACAGGGAGAGCCTCAGAAAAGAGAAAAAGGCTATGCTTGGCAAACAGCCATCGGATTGCAGGCAGTGGACGATTTGAAGCCTTCAGAGTATCTGATACAAACGGCACGCCAGCATATTGAGGGCGATATAACTATTGAAGAAGCCAAACAGCTTATAGATCGTTATTATCAATCAAAGACCGTTAGTGCAGGCATTGAAGACAGAACGGAAGAAGCCGATAAGGTTTCAGCTCGTATTGCCGAGATATTATCGGAGAAGACATTCTCTTTTTCGCCGGTTGAGTATATTACTATTCATCGCCGCCTATTCCAAGGCATCTATAAATTTGCAGGAAGGATCAGAGATTATAATATCACCAAAAAGGAATGGGTACTGAAAGGTGAAACCGTGCTTTATGCCAGTGCTGACAGCATACGGGAAACGCTCGATTACGATTTCATGCAGGAGAAGAATTTCAGCTATAAGGATTTGAACATCAACGATGCTGTCACTCACGTCGCCAGGTTTATTTCCGGGGTTTGGCAGATTCACGCTTTCGGTGAGGGGAATACCCGTACCACGGCAGTGTTTACAATTAAATACCTGCGCACGTTTGGCTTCGACATCAGCAATGAGGCGTTTGCCAATCATTCTTGGTATTTCCGTAACGCTTTGGTTCGAGCAAATTATAACAACTTGAGTAAGGGAATTTTCGCTACCACCGAATATATCGAAGCGTTCTTTAGAAACCTTATTCTTTCCGAACACAACGAACTGAAGAACCGGGCAATGCTTGTGCAAGAATCTTCTGCGCAAGGTATCCAAAGTGCAGACACGGCAAAAGAAACCTTTCTAAAGTGCAATATTTGCACTTTGGATTGCACTTTGGAAGAAATTGCCGTGCTGAACTTCTTGCGAGAACAGCCTAAAGCTACGCAAAAAGAAATTGCAGCGCATATAGGCAAATCCGAGAGAACAGTTAAGACCATTACCGTAAATTTGACCGAAAAAGGCATCATAGAACGCAAAAATGGCAAAAGGAACGGTTTTTGGGAATTGAAAACGAACGATTTAAACAGCTAAATTCTCATTTATGGAACGGATTAACAACAGCATAAAACTTCTATCTACAAAATAAAAGAATATGCAGGAGTTCACTCCGTCTATGCCGTGTGCCTCTTCAGAACCGGTTCATTCCCGCAAACGTATCGGTGAAGCGGGAATTGAACTTCTCTTTCAGAAAAGCATTCGTGTGAATAACGAGGATGATGAAAACCACTCATGAGTCTGAGGTATATCTCGCAAAAATGGACTTTTTAAGGGGCAACTAAATAAGAGACCTCACCACCGCCGCCCGGTCCAGCAAGATAGCCACCCTGTGCAAAGATGCCAAGAGAACTGCTCTTGTCCTCGTTTGCGCAGGGTGGCTTTGTCTCTTTTGCTGTCCGGGCGTTCCGGGCAGTTTCTAAAATCTTACCATTATGAAACTGTTGACCGAGGAGATCATCTCCCAATTCGAGGCCCATCCCATCGGGTCCCAGGACGGAAAAGGGCTTCATGCCGAAGTTCTTGTCAAATACTTCAACCCCTGCGGCAGCGGGACGTGGCTCATCACCGAGGCCGAGCGCGAAGGCGACGACTGGCGCCTCTACGGTTATTGCCACATTTTCGAGTGGGAGTGGGGCTATCTGCTCCTCTCGGAGCTGGAGTCGTTGCGACTGCCCTTTGGATTAGGCGTCGAACGCGACCTTTATACCGACGGGAAATACCTCCGTAATTTTCTCTCCGAAGAGGAGATTCGGCAACTGGAGACGTTGGGCTGAAAAAACAGGAGCAACGGGCTGCCCGTTGCTCCTTGTCTTTTGCCTAGGTTTCGGAAATGATCTGGAGTTTCAATCTTGTGCAGAATTTCATTAATCATGGATTCTACATTGTTTGGTGCCGGACCTGAAATAAACATCACGCAAAGAGACGAGATTCAGAGGCTTGCCGGAAATGTTCATTATTTTGGCGAACCTTATTGACTTTTCAGCAATCGGTATTTTGCCCTTTTTTTATGTTGAAAAAATGCAAAATGATCTTTTTTTCGTACTTTCAAACCTTGATTTGCGTTATTGGAACATGGAAAAGACGAAAGACCAGTTGACATTTCATGCGCCGGACCTTACGACCCGTCAGGAACTCCCTGTTGCCGGGGGAGATGTCAAGGCGGGGTTCCCGTCGCCGGCCGACGACTTTCTCGATTCTCCGCTCGACCTGAACCGCGAACTGGTCCACAACCCGGCCTCGACCTTCTTCGTGCGGGTCTCGGGCGACAGCATGGCCGGCGATGGCATCGGCGACGGCGACCTGCTCGTCGTCGATCGTTCGGTGGCCCCTTGTGACGGCTGCATCGCCGTCTGCTACGTTGACGGCGAATTCACGGTCAAGCGCGTGCGGCTCGAAAAGGGTTGCGCCTGGCTGATGCCCTCGAATCCGAAATATCAACCGATTCGCGTGGATGCCGCCAACGACTTCCAGATCTGGGGCATCGTTCGCCACGTCATCAAAACCTTCAAATAGGTGACCATGTACGGGCTCTGCGACTGTAACAATTTCTATACCTCCTGCGAGCGGCTCTTTCGGCCCGATCTGGAGGAGCGTCCTGTCGTGGTGCTCTCGAACAACGACGGCTGCATCATCGCCCGTTCGAACGAGGCCAAGGCCCTCGGCATCGGCATGGGACAGCCCTTCTTCCAGATCCGGCCGCTTGTCGACCGCGGGCTGGTCACGGTCTTTTCGGCCAACTTCGCCCTGTATGGCGACCTGTCGCGCCGCGTGATGGCGACGCTCCGCTCGCTGGTTCCCGGCATCGAGGTCTACTCGATCGACGAGGCCTTCTTCGACCTGCGAGGTATGGCCGAGCCTCTCGATGAACTGGGACGTTCGATCGGTCGCACGATCCGCCGCAATGTCGGGATTCCGGTCAGCATCGGCATCGCACCGACCAAGACGCTGGCCAAGATCGCCTCGAAACTGGCCAAGCAGTACCCCAAGCTCAATGGCTGCTGCTACATGCACCGCCGGGAGGACATCACGAAGGTGTTGCGGAAATTCCCGCTGATGGATGTCTGGGGCATCGGTCGCCGCTACGGGAAGATGTTCGACCGCATGGGATTGCGCACGGCGCAGCAGTTCGTTGAGTTGCCGCAGGAGTGGGTGCGAGCCCGCATGGGGGTCGTGGGACTACGGACGTGGAACGAGTTGCAGGGGATGGAGTGCATCAGTTTCGAACATATGCCGCCCCGCAAGCAGCAGATCACCATCTCGCGCTCCTTTCCGAAGGAGATCTATACGCTGGAGGAACTGGACCCGATCATTGCGGAGTTTGCCTCGATGTGCGCCGAGAAGCTGCGGGGCCAAGGATCGGTTTGCGGCGAGGTACAAAGCTACCTCTTCACGAACCGCCACCGCGAAGACCAGCCCCAGCGTTACGAAACAAGTTTGCAGCTGCTGCCCGAACCGACCGACAGCACGCTGGAGATCGTTCACCAGGCGAGAATTGCCCTGCGGCAGGTCTTCCGGCCGGGCTATGGATACAAGAAGGCCGGCGTGATCCTTTCGCAGATCACCCCGGCCTCCGAACAGCAGGGGGCGCTGTTTTCGCCGCTGGACCGGGAAAAGCACGCCCGGCTGATGGAGGCGCTCGACTCGGTCAACAAGCTCCACGGCAAGGGGACGCTCGTCGTCGCGGCACAGGGGACGGAGCCCTTCCGCATGAACCGCGAGCACCTTTCGCCCCGCTATACGACCGACTGGAATGAACTGTTGACCATAAAATTGCGATAGCTGTAACGATCGGTTTTCGGCCGGGAGGCAACTATAACTTTTATACCGACGGAAAATACCTCCGTGATTTCCTCACCGAAGAGGAGATTCGGCAACTGGAGACGTTGGGCTGAAAAAACAGGAGCAACGGGCCGCCCGTTGCTCCTTGTCTTATCGCTGAATCGGTTTGACGAGATTCTTTTCGAGAATCTTCGCAATCTCGGACATCGGGTAGAGAAACTTTCCGCCGAGGGCCGTGTAGGGGATAATCCGCTCGTCGCGGTAGGTCTGCAGCGACCGTTGGCTCAACCCGAAGAGGTTCCGCACCTCCTCGCCGGTCAGATAGGTCTCCGCATGGAGCTGTGAGGGCAGGGTCTCGATCATCGCCTCGATCCTCTCGATCGCTGCCAGCGCCTTCTCCTGAAGCTCCCTGTACTCCGGAGATTTCCGCGTAATCCACTCTTCCATCATGCCCGGGATTTGATCAGATTGGCATCGAGGATGCGCTTGATGTCGCTCTCTCGGAAATAGACCTTGTTGCCGATCATCGAGTAGGGGATCTTCCGCTGCCGCCGATAGTATTGCAGCACCCGTTTCGAGACGCGCAGCATGCCGCATACCTCCTCCTGGGTCAGCCATCCTCCGGGTTTGCGGGGCATGGTCTTCGTGGCCAGATGGGCCGTCCGGCTCTGCATCCGGTTGACGATCGCCTTCAGTTCCTCGAAGGCGGCCGCCTCAATGAGTTTGCATTCCATGGTATACCATTTTTAGTTCGCAGGGGCCCCGATTCCCGGAACCCGCCCGCAAAATAGGGCGGAATTCCGGAAAAGATGCCGGGTGTCCTTTGCAGACCTTGCATGTCCGACATCGGGCTACAACGCCATATTTTCGGCGACGACCTCCATGTCGCGCATGATCGACGAGTCGAGAACCTTCGCATAGCGGCGCGTCATGTTGACGTTGGCATGGCCGAGCATCTTGGCAACGTTGTCGATCGTGGCGCCGCTGGCCAGCGTCAGGGTTGCGAACGTATGGCGCGCGCAATGCGTCGAGAGATTCTTGCGGATGCCGCAGATGTCGGCCAGCTCCTTCAAGTAGGAGTTCATCTTCTGGTTGCTGCATACGGGAAGCAACACGCCGTGCGTCTGGCAGTAGGGGTGATCCCTGTAACGGTCGATAATCTTTTGCGCCTCGTCGAGCAGCGGAATGTTGCACATGTTCTTGGTCTTCTGCCGCGCCTTGCGGATCCAGATCTTGCCGTGGATGTCCGCCACCAGATGCTCGGGTTTGAGCTGTTGCACGTCCGTAAAGGCCAGCCCCGTCAGACAGCAGAAACAGAAGATGTCGCGAACCTGCGCCAGTCGGGTGATGGTGATCTCCTTGTTGAGCATGGCTTTCAGCTCCTGTTTCTCAAGAAACTCCCGTTCGACAGGATCCAGATGAAACCGAATGTGGGCAAACGGATCCTTCTTCATCCATCCTTTGGCCAGCGCAATGCGAACAATCTTCTTGAAGTTTAGCAGGTACTTTGAGGTCGTGTTGTGGCAGCACCGCCGGACTGTCTTGAGAAAAAACTCGAAGTCTTCGATAAACTGATTTGTGACCTCATCCAGATAGCAGTCCTCCTTTTTGTAGGTCGTGCGCAGGAACTCCTCGGTCAGCCGCAGCGTGGTTTCGTAGCGGATCACCGTTCCCGGGGCGAGGCTGATGCCCGACAGCGCCCTGCACTTTTCGTTGTGGGCTCGGAAAACCTCCATCAACGTGTGACGGTCCGACTGTTCCTTGCCCAGATAGCGGTTCAGAATGATTTGGGCGGAGACCTCTTTCTTGTCGAGTTCGAGGTCCCTTTGTATCCGCAAAATGTTGGCGGAAATGGCGTCCAGGTACAGGTTCAAATCCTTTCCGCCGCGGCATTTTTCGTTGGCTTTTCCTTTTTCCGAGTTCCAGGCGTGCGGCTCGATGAAGCGTTTGATCGAGGCGTCAGCGCGTTCTCCGTTGATTGTCAGACGCATAAACACGGGAGCTTCACCTTTTTTGTTGGTCTTGTCCCGTCGAATGTAAAACAACAGTCCGAATGTTGTCCTTTCCATAAGTACACCGAATTAAGGGTTACAAAATTAGTTTCCCAAGTGTCTCGTGTCAAGAGGAAGACCGCTGCAAACGGATGCAAACCAATCTGTTACGAGCAATTCGGTGTACTTTTTCGGCCCGGAAAAAAGTACACCGAATAGGCCACAGATAACCTGCTTTTCGGTGCTTTTTTCTGCATTTGGACCAAAATAAAAATCCCTGTAAATTCGTGATTTACAGGGATTTGCAATCTTTTGCGTTGTTTCTTGGCGGAGAGGACGAGATTCGAACTCGTGGTACAGGTTGCCCCGTACGTCGGTTTAGCAAACCGGTGGTTTCAGCCACTCACCCACCTCTCCGGACACGCCTTCCGGCTGTTAACTCCGAAAGGGTGTGCAAATATAGAATCTTTTTGGGGAAATACAAAGAAATGAGGTCGAAATTTGTATTTTTACCTAAATCTCCGTCCTTTTGGGACGCTGTCCGTTCGTTGCATATTATATATGGTGCGCAATTTTGCCGGGGTTTCTGCCGCAGCATGGCCTGCATCCGAAAACTGCTTTGTAGCCCCGTGAGGCACGGTCTGCCCGAAATTATGCCGTGACTTTTTCGGGGGCATTGCCCGCCGACTGCTCCGCTGGAGGCCGTTTCACACCTCTTTCATGCCGTTTGACCGCTGCGGAACCGGATTTGCAGGGGAGATGGTACGAATGTAAATGGAATTTTATATCTTTGCATGATATTTCGCTTGTGATGGCAGAGAACGAGAAAAACATACTGGAGAATATCGGAGAGCAGGAATACAAGTACGGCTTCACGACGGACATCGAAACCGAAACCATCGGCAAGGGTCTTTCGGAGGAGGTCGTGCGGCTGATCTCCGCCAAAAAAGGCGAGCCGGAGTGGATGACCGAGCGGCGCGTGGCGGCCTACCGCCATTGGGTGACGCTCGAACCGCCGACCTGGGCCCACCTGACAATCCCCCCGATCGACTTTCAGGAGATCATCTACTATGCAGCTCCCAGGCCGAAGAAAAAACTCGGCTCGATGGACGAAGTCGATCCCGAGCTGAAACGAACCTTCGACAAACTGGGCATTCCGCTCGAGGAGCAGATGGCGCTGGCGGGCGTTGCGGTCGATGCCGTGATGGACTCCGTGTCGGTCAAGACCACCTTCAGGGAGGTGCTGGCCGAGAAGGGTATTCTCTTCTGCTCGATCTCCGAGGCGCTGCGCGACTTCCCCGATCTGGTGAAAAAATACCTCGGGAGCGTCGTGCCTTATACCGACAACTACTACGCTGCGCTGAACGCCGCGGTCTTCTCCGACGGTTCGTTCTGCTACATCCCCAAGGGGGTGCGCTGTCCGATGGAGCTGTCGACCTATTTCCGCATCAACGCCGCCGGCACGGGTCAGTTCGAGCGCACGCTGATCGTGGCCGACGAGGGCGCCTATGTGAGCTACCTCGAAGGCTGCACCGCGCCGCAGCGCGACGAGAACCAGCTCCACGCCGCCGTGGTCGAGATCGTTGTCGAGCGGGATGCCGAGGTGAAATATTCCACCGTCCAGAACTGGTATCCCGGCGACAAGCAGGGCCGGGGCGGCATTTATAACTTCGTCACCAAGCGCGGCATCTGCCGCGAGGGGGCGCGTCTGTCGTGGACGCAGGTCGAGACCGGGTCGGCCATCACGTGGAAATACCCGAGCTGCATCCTCGCGGGCGACAACTCCGTGGGCGAGTTCTACTCGGTGGCCATGACCAACAATTTCCAGCAGGCCGACACGGGAACGAAGATGATCCACGTAGGCCGCAACACCCGCAGCCGCATCGTGTCGAAAGGTATTTCGGCGGGGCGGAGCGAGAACTCCTACCGGGGAATGGTTCGCGTGGCAAAGGGTGCCGAGAACGCTCGCAACTACTCGCAGTGCGATTCGCTGCTCATCGGTGACAAATGCGGGGCGCATACGTTCCCCGTGATCGACGTGCGCAATCCGACGGGAGTGGTCGAGCACGAGGCCACGACCTCGAAAATCTCCGACGACCAGCTGTTCTACTGCAACCAGCGGGGTCTCTCGACGGAGGATGCCGTGGGGCTGATCGTCAACGGCTATGCCCGCGAGGTGCTGTCGAAACTGCCGATGGAATTCGCCGTCGAGGCGCAGAAACTGCTGGCCCTGCAGTTGGAAGGATCGGTCGGGTAGGGTGCAACCTCGGGAGGCGCTGAACTGGGAGCCAAACTCGGGAGGCTCGGACTGGGGAGGCAACTTGTGTGGCGTTGGTCTGGGAGCCAAACTCGGGTGGCGCTGGACTTGGGGCGCCGGGTGCAACTTGGGCCGCCGGACTGGGTCCGCAATCTCGGGGCGAGGAGCTCCGGGAGATTGGAACATGTAAAAACAGGTAAAAAAGATATGTTAAAGGTAAAAAATCTGCATGCCTCGGTCGACGGCAAGGAGATTCTCCGGGGAATCGACCTGGAGGTGAAGGCCGGCGAGGTGCATGCCATCATGGGGCCCAACGGCTCGGGCAAGTCGACGCTGGCGTCGGTGCTGGCCGGCAATGAGAAGTTCACCGTCACCGAAGGGTCGGCCGAATTTCTGGGTTGCGACCTGCTGTCGATGTCCATCGAGGACCGGGCACGGCTGGGACTGTTTCTGGGCTTTCAGTATCCGGTGGAGATTCCGGGCGTGACGATGGCCAATTTCATGAAGCTGGCCGTCAACGAACAGCGCAAGTTCCGCGGAGAGGAGCCGCTTTCGGCCTCCAAATTCCTGCACCTGATGCGCGAGAAGAGCGCTGTGGTGGAACTCTCGGAAAAACTCACCTCGCGTGCCGTGAACGAAGGCTTCTCGGGCGGCGAGAAGAAGAAGAACGAGATTTTCCAGATGGCGATGCTCGACCCGAAACTGGCGATCCTGGACGAGACCGACTCGGGCCTCGACATCGACGCCCTGCGCATCGTTGCCACGGGTGTCACCAAACTTCACCGGGCGGACAACGCAACGGTGGTCATCACTCACTACCAGCGTCTGCTGGATTATATCGTGCCCGACGTGGTGCATGTGCTCTACAAGGGCCGCATCATCCATTCGGGCGACAAGTCGCTGGCCCTCAAGCTCGAAAAGGAGGGCTACGACTGGCTGATCAACGAATACGACAAGTGATGGAGACTCTTCGCGACATCATCCGCGGATTCCGTCCGGCGGGCGGCGAGGTGCTCCGCATCGCCGGCTCCGAGACCGAACCCTTTGCGGCGGTCGATCCCCGACACCTGCATGTCGAGGCTGCGGCGGGAGCTTCGGCGCGCATCGTCGTGCTGTATACGGCGCCCGACGTGTCGTCGCTGACGCTGACGCTGGCCGAAGGGGCGCAGCTGGAACTGATCGAACTCTTCACGGCCGAGGCCTTTGCCGAGGTCGCGGTGAAGCAGGCCGCACACAGCCGCTGCCGCCTGACGACGGTGCTGCTGTCGAGCGCCAACGCTTCGTACCGCATCGACCTCGACGGCGCGGAGGCCGAAAGTGCTCTGGGCGGGGTGTTCCTCGTCGCGGGTGAAGAGCATTGCGTGCTGAAACTGCATACGGCGCACAACGTCGCCGACTGCCGCAGCGACTCCTGCATCAAGGGAGTTGCCGGGGGGCAGGCCGTGGGGGAGTTCTGCGGCATGGTCTATGTGGCTCCCGATGCCCAGCGCACCGATGCCCGCCAGCAGAGCCGCAACATCCTGCTGAGCCGGACGGCCCGCATCGCGACCCAGCCGCAGCTGGAAATCTACGCCGACGACGTGAAGTGCTCGCACGGCGCGACGGTGGGGCAGATGGATGCCGAGGCGATACTTTACATGCGGCAGCGCGGTCTGAGCGAAGCCCAGGCCCGGCGGTTGCAGATCGAAGGATTCGTCGGCGATGTGGTGACCCGCTGCGGCATCGAACCGTTGTGCGGGGCGATTCTGGAACGGGCCGCGGCGAAAATCGAAACCTTGTGATCCATGTTCGACGTTGAAAAAATACGGGAGGAGTTCCCGATCCTGCACCGCGAAGTCTATGGCAAGCCGCTGGTTTACCTCGACAGCGGGGCTACGGCACAGAAACCCCGGGCGGTGATCGATGCGGTCGATCGCTTCCACCGGGAGCTGAATGCCAACATTCACCGCGGGGTGCATTTCCTTTCGGAGGAGGCGACGGCGCTCTATGAAGCCGCCCGGGAACGGATCGCCTCATTCGTCGGCGCGGCCGCGAAGGAGGAGATCGTCTTCACGGCGGGCGCCACGGCGTCGCTCAATACGGTGGCCTATGCCTGGGGCGATGCCTTCGTCGGGGCGGGGGACAACATCCTCGTCAGCGAGATGGAGCACCACTCGAACATCGTGCCGTGGCAGATGCTGGCCGAACGCAGGGGGGCCGAACTCCGCGTGCTTCCGTTCGACGAGGCGGGAGCCTTGCGCACGGATCTCCTGCCGACGCTTGTGGATGCCCGCACGCGCGTGGTGGCCGTCACGCAGGCGTCGAATACGCTCGGCACACGGCCCGACCTGCGGCCTGTCGTCGAGGCGGCGCATGCCGTGGGAGCCATTGTCGTTGTCGACGGCTGCCAGGGTGTGGTCCACGGCGGGGTCGATGTCCGTGCCATGGACTGCGACTTCTACGCCTTCTCGGGCCACAAGCTCTACGGGCCGACGGGCATCGGCGTGCTGTACGGCAAGCGCGAACTGCTGGAACGCATGCCGCCGTTCCTGGGCGGCGGCGACATGGTCGACAGGGTCACGTTTGCAAAGACCACCTATGCCCCCGTACCGCTGAAATTCGAGGCCGGAACGGCCAATTTCGTGGGCGCCATCGGGCTGGGAGAGGCCGTGAAGTTCGTGCAGCAGTTCGACCCTGCGGAGATCGAGGCCCACGAGGAGGCGCTGCTGCGTCGTGCCGCGGAGCGGCTGGAGGCGATCGACGGACTGCGTATTTACGGCACGGTGCCCGGCAAGTGCGCCATCCTCTCGTTCAATGTCGCGGGCGTGCACCCCTATGATATGGGGATGATTCTCGATAAGCTGGGCATTGCGGTCCGCACGGGGCAGCACTGCGCCGAACCCGTCATGGACCACTACGCGACGACGGGCATGTGTCGGGCCTCGTTCGCCTTGTACAATACGCTCTCCGAGGTCGATGCGCTGGCTGCGGGGGTCGAACGGGCTGTGAAAATGCTTCGAAGTCAGCGTTGAGCGTTCAGAAGCTCTTCCGGTTGCGATGCGACCGGCCTCCGTCGTCCGACGGACCGGTTTGCACAGGAGGGCGACGGCGAAAGGACGCACGATGCTCCGATAATGATTGTGAGATATTAAAAATTACTGACCGATGTTCATCGTACTCGAAGGCTTGGACGGAGCGGGCAAGTCGACCCAGATCCGTCTGTTGCGCCAGATGTTTGCGGAGCGTGGCGTGGAGAGCGCCTACGTGCATTTTCCGCGTTTCGACGCGCCGGTGTACGGCGAGCTGATCGCCCGCTTTCTGCGGGGCGAATTCGGTGGTGTGAACGAGGTCGACCCCTATCTGGTGGCCCTGCTCTTCGCGGGTGACCGTGCGGCGGCCGGCCCGCAGATCCGGGAGTGGATCGCCTCAGGCAAAGCCGTCATCCTCGACCGTTACGTCTATTCGAACGTGGGTTACCAATGTGCGAAACTTCCCGCCGGCGAGGGCCGCGACCGCCTGTCGCAGTGGATTCTGGATCTGGAATTCGGATCCAACAACCTGCCGCGCCCCGACCTGTCGCTGTTCCTCGACGTGCCGTTCGCCTTCACCGAGCGCAAGCTCACGGAGGTCCGCCGGGGAGACGACCGCGACTACCTGCAGGGCAGCCGGGACATCCACGAAGACGCTCTCGACCTGCAACGTCGCGTGCGGGAGGTCTACCTCGCCGCGGCGGCGAAGGACGCTTCGCTGCGGGTGGTCGACTGTCGCGATGCGTCGGGGGCGATGGCTTCGCCCGAAGAGATTTTCGAAAAAATACGGGCCGTGCTGGCCCCGATACTCGACGCGCGATGAGAAAAACCCGGATTTTCAAAATTACGGCTAATATCTGCCGGCTGATCCTCGCCTGCACGTTCATCGTCTCGGGATTCACGAAGGTGATCGACCCGTGGGGCACGGCGCTGAAGGTCAACGAGTACCTTTCGATCTACGGGCTCGACTACCTGCAGCCCGGAGCGATGGCCTTTTCGATCTGGCTGTGCGGTGCCGAGCTGATGATGGGCTGCATGCTGCTGTTCAAGGTCCGCATCCGGCTGATTTCGATCTTCGCCGTGCTGTCGATGGTTTTCTTCACGCTGCTGACACTGTTGAGCGCCACGCTCATCCCGGTCGAGGACTGCGGCTGCTTCGGCGAGGCGCTGAAACTCTCCCCGTGGGAGACTTTCGCCAAGAATGTCGTGCTGCTGCCGATGGCCTTCGTGGTGTGGTGGCGTTACCGTCCCGACAAGATTTTTGCCTTCAAGCCGTTGGAAATCGTGCTGACGGGCACGTTCTTCTTTTTGTCGATGTACCTCGGCTATTACTGTTACATCCACCTGCCGCTGATCGACTTTTTGCCCTATAAGGTCGGGGTGAATATCCGCCAGGCGATGCAGGCTCCCGTCGTCGAACCGGGGGAGTCGGAGACCGTGCTGATCTACCGCAACCGGCAGACGGGCCGCGAGCGCGAGTTCTCGCTGGAGGAGACCGAGTGGCAGGATACGGCAAAGTGGGAGTGGGTCGACACCCGCACCACGAGCGAAGTCCCGGCCGTGAGGCCCCTTGTGAGCGAATTTGCCCTGCGCGATGCCGAGGGCGACGCCACGGAGACGGTGCTGACGATGCCGGGGCGGGTCTACCTGCTTTGCGTCACGGATTTCGACCACCTTCCGCGTTCGTGCGCCCGACGTATGGGGCGGCTTGCGGAGCGGGCCCGCGAGGAGGGAGCGCACGTGATCTGCCTGACGCCCGATCCGCTTTACGGCGTCACGTGGTATGAGTTCGGCTCGGAGGAGGTGCGGTGCTACAACATCGATGCCTCGACGATGAAAACCATGCTCCGTGCCAATAACGGACTTGTCGTGCTGGACGACGGAACCATCACCTCTAAAAAGAACTGTCGCGATATTCGTCCGTAGGGGTACCCTGCGGGCCGCTGGTATGAAAGTTGACACCGGAAAAGGGTGTCAACTTTTTTCGTATGCGCATCGTCCCCATTTTAGCGATCGCCCTGCTTGCCGGGGCGTGTTCCCGCAGGACGCCCGCTCCTGCGGTGGTCCGTCCCGTGAAGGTCGCGACAGCTGCCGGCGCGGGTCTTATCGACAAGGATTTCGCCGGCATGGCCACTCCCGACGAGGCCGTGAACCTCGCCTTCAAGGTGGCGGGACAGGTCCTTGACGTTCCCGTTTCGCAGGGCGCGGGGGTGAAGAAGGGCGAACTGCTGGCCGAACTCGATCCCCGGGACATCGAGTTGCAGGTCGCTGCGACCCGCTCGGCCTTCGAGCAGGCCCGCTCGCAGCAGCAGCGCATGCAGCGGCTTCTGGCGCACGAGGCGGTGTCGCGGCAGGATGCCGAAGCGGCCGCTACGCGCTATGCGCAGGCCCGCTCGACCTATGAGAACACCCTCGACCTGCTGAAGGACACCCGCCTGAAAGCCCCGTTCGCCGGGATCGTCGAGCGGAAGTATGTCGATAATTTCGAGCGCGTGCAGGCCGGACAGCCGATCCTCCGGCTGGTCAATCCCGTCACCCGTACCGTCCAGTTCACGTTGCCCGAAAATGCGCTGTCGCTGCTGCGCGACAGTTCGACACACTTTAGCGTTGCGTTCGACAACTACCGGGGCGAGGCCATTCCGGCCCGCTTGAAAGAGTATGTCAAAACCTCGTCCGATGCCTCGGGATTCCCCGTGTCGCTGACCCTCGAAAATCTCGATCCGACCCGTTACCGCATTTCGCCCGGCATGTCGTGCACGATCACCATGTCGAGCCCCGATCCCGTTCCCGATGCCGTGTCGTTGCCCGTTTCGGCCGTCTATGCCCCGGCCGAGGGCGGGACCTACGTCTGGGTCATCGGCGCGGGCGATCGGGTCATGCGGCGCGCGGTGACGCTCGGGGAGCTGTTCGGCCGCGACCGGGTGGTCGTCGACGGCGGCGTTGCGCCCGGCGAACGGGTCGTCACGGCGGGAGTCTACCAGTTGCGCGAGGGCGAACGGGTCCGCATCTTAAAATGACACAGCCATGAACCTGCCCGAATATTCGTTGCGTAGCGCCAAGGTCATCTGGTTCTTCCTCGCCGTGTTGGTGGCGGGCGGGATCCTGGGCTTCGCCACACTGGGCAAGAAGGAGGATGCGGTCTTCGTCATCAAGTCGGCATCGCTCGTCTGCTCCTACCCGGGCGCCACGCCGCAGCAGGTCGAGGCGCTCATCACCGAACCCATCGAACGCGAGGTGCAGTCGATGCGCCGCGTGCACCAAATCACCTCCGAATCCTACTACGGGCTTTCGAAAATCCAGGTCGAACTGGACCCTGCCACGCGTGCCGGTGAGATCCCGCAGCTGTGGGACGAACTGCGCCGCAAGGTGCTCAATATCCAGCCGCGCCTGCCCGCGGGGGCTTCGGCGGTGACCGTTGCCGACGATTTCGGCGATGTCTACGGCATCTACTACGGGCTTTCGGTCGACGGGGGCTTCAGCTGGAGCGAACTGCGCGACTGGGCGCAGCGGCTCAAAACGGCGCTCGTGGCGGTCGACGGCGTGCAGAAGGTGACCCTCTACGGCGAACAGACGCCCGTGGTGAACGTCTGGGTCAACATGGCGACACTGGCCAATTTCTCCATCCGTCCCGAAGCCATCGTCGCGACCATCGGCCAGCAGAATTCCATCGTCGACAGCGGCGAGAAGCAGGCCGGGAAACTCCGGATCCGGATTCTTGAAGACGGGACCTACAAGAGGCTCGACGACCTCTCGGATCAGCTGCTGATCTCCTCCTCGGGGCGGCAGTACCGCCTGGGCGACATCGCCCGCATCGAGCGGGGCTACGCCGATCCGCTGCAGACGATGATGCGCGTCGACGGGCGCCGCGCCGTGGGCATCGGCATCTCGACCGAGGCGGGTGTCGACGTGGTGAAGACCGGAGCGAAGATCGAGTCCCTGCTGGCTCAGCTCACGCGGCAGATGCCTCTGGGCATGGAGCTGACGGTGCTCTATCCCGAGAACCGCATCGCCCGGGAGGCCAATTCCCGCTTCCTGCTCAACCTGGCCGAGTCGGTAGCCATCGTCATTCTGATCATCATGCTCGTCATGGGGTTCCGCGCCGGGGTGCTGATCGGCAGTTCGCTGCTCTTCTCGATCGGCGGCACGCTGCTCCTGATGCAGTTTCTGGGCGAGGGACTGAATCGCACCTCGCTGGCCGGCTTCATCATCGCGATGGGCATGCTCGTCGATAATGCCATCGTCGTCACCGACAATGCACAACAGGCCATGCTGCGGGGCGTGGCACGCCGCAGCGCCGTCGTCGACGGAGCCAACGCCCCGCGGTGGAGCCTGTTGGGAGCCACCCTGATCGCCATTTTCTCGTTTCTGCCGCTCTACCTGGCGCCCTCGGCGGTGGCTGAGATCGTCAAACCGCTGTTCGTCGTGCTGGCCCTCTCGCTGCTGCTGAGTTGGGTGCTGGCCCTGACGCAGACGCCGCTGTTCGGCAATTTCATGCTCGCGGTGAAACCCCTTGCCGGCGATCCCTACGACACGCGTTTCTACCGTGCCTTCGATGTTTTTCTGGCCGCCCTGCTGCGGTGGCGGTGGCTCGTCGTGGCGACGGTCGCCGGGCTGTTCGTCCTGTCGCTGGTCGTCATGGGGCTGATGCCCGGCAACTTCTTTCCGTCGCTCGACAAACCCTATTTCCGGGCCGACGTGCTACTGCCCGAGGGCTATGACATCCGCGACACGGAGCGCAACCTGCTCGCCATGGAGGAGTGGCTGCGCGCACAGCCCGAGGTGAAGCGGGTTTCGATGACACTCGGGTCGACGCCTCCGCGTTACTATCTGGCCAGCAGCAGCATTTCGTTGCGCCCCAATTTCGGCAACATCCTCGTCGAACTGCACGACAAGCGGCAGACTGCGGCCGTCGAAGAGCGTTTCAACGCCCATGTTGCCGGGAATTTCCCCGACGTGTGGCTGCGCTCGTCGCTGTTCAAGCTCTCGCCCGTGCCCGATGCGGCCATCGAATTTGGCTTCATCGGCGATAACATCGATACCCTGTGCCGCCTGACGGCCCGGGCCGAGCGGGCGATGCGCAATACGCCCGGGGCTGAGAACATCCGCAACGGCTGGGGCAACCGCGTGCCGATGTGGCAGCCGCTCTATTCGCAGATGAAGGGCCAGCGTATCGGCATCACCCGCAGCCAGATGGCCCGCGGCATCACCATCGCCACGCAGGGCTATCCCTTGGGGGAATACCGCGAGGGCGACCAGTTTCTGCCGATCTTGTTGAAGGACGAGAACATCGGGTCGTACAACCTGACCAATTTGCAGGCCCTGCCGATCTTCACTCCTTCGGGCCGGGTTTTCTCGATCGAGCAGGCGACCGACGGATTCCGCTTCGACTTCCGGCCGGGTGTCATCAAGCGCTTCAACCGCCAGCGGGTGATGAAGGCCCAATGCGACCCGGGCCGCGGGGTCAACACCATGCGGCTCTTCGCCGCGCTGCGCGATTCGGTGGAGCGTACGGTCGCGCTTCCCGAGGGCTACTCGATGAAGGTCTTCGGCGAGCAGGAGAGCCAACAGGAGTCCAACGAGGCGCTGGCCAAATACATGCCGCTGACGCTGGTGCTCATCCTCATTGTCCTGCTGCTGCTCTTCCGCAACTACCGCGAACCGGTCGTCATTCTGCTGATGATCCCCCTGATCTTCATCGGCGTGGTGCTGGGTTTGGCCGTCACGGGCAAGGTGTTCAACTTTTTCTCCCTGCTGGGACTCCTGGGACTTGTCGGCATGAACATCAAGAATGCCGTGGTGCTCGTCGAGCAGATCGGAGTGCTGCGGGCCGCGGGCAAATCCCCCTACGAGGCCCTGCTCTCTGCGACGCGCAGCCGTATCGTTCCGGTGGCGATGGCCTCGGGGACGACCATTCTGGGCATGCTGCCGCTGTTGTTCGACTCGATGTTCGGTGCTATGGCCGCCACGATCATGGGCGGACTTCTGGTCGCCACGCTGCTGACGATCTGCGTCCTCCCGGTGGTCTACGCGCTGTTCTACAATATCCGCAAGCCATGAAGATCACAGTTTCGCTAATCGTCCTATGCCTTTGCGCCCCGGCCTTCGGGCAGACCTCGCTGGCTGACTACCGCACCGCCGTTGCCGATTACAGCTGGCAGCTGAAGGTCGCCGTCTCGAAGAGCGCTGCGGCGGCCGAGACGGCCGGACTGGCCCGCACGGGCTACTTGCCGCGGTTGTCGATGGACGGCAGTTTCACGGCTACCGTGCGCCATTTCGAAGGTGTGGAACACTGGACGTTCAGCCTCCTGCCGCAGCTGGTACAGACCGTCTACGGCGGCGGTGCGGTGCGGGCCGCGGTCCGGCAGGCCCGGCTGGGTTACGACATCGCGCTGTGCGACGAGGAGTTCTCGCGCCTCGACGTGCGCTATGCCGCCGACTACGCCTACTGGAACCTCTCGGCCGTGGAACTCTATGTCACCTCGATGCGCCGTTACGTTGCGATCATCCGTTCGCTCAAGGAGGTCGTCGACCGCCGTTTTGCGGAGGGCTATATCGCCAAGGGCGACGTGCTGATGATCGACGCACGGCTGAGCGAGGCCGAATATTCGCTCGTGAGTGCCGAGCGGAGCTATGAGGTGGCGCTCCACAACTTCAACATCCTCCGCGGAACCGACGCCGCGCTCGGCGTCCAGCTTGCTCAGGGCATCCGCGACTCGCTGCCGATGCCCGCACGGGTCGTGACGGCCGAGGTCCTGGAGCGGCGTCCCGACTATGCCGCCGCACGGTTGCGCTCGGAGCAGGCCGAGACGGGAATCCGGGCCGCCCGCGCGCCGTTCAATCCGCAGGTGAGCGTCGGTATCGGCGGCATGTGGCAACCCTATCTCCCCAACAGCACGGGCGCGACCTACGTCAACGGATCGGCCTTCGTGAAACTCTCCGTGCCGATTTTCCACTGGGGCGAACGCCGCCGTGCCGTGGGGACGGCGCGCGCCGTGCAGTTGCAGCAGGAGTGGAACGCCGCGCTCGTGCACGATGACATCGTGCGCGAGGAGATGAACGGCTGGACGGCCCTCGTGCAGAGCCATGCGCAGGTCGACGCCTCGGAGCAGAGTCTCCGCATCGCGGGCGAGAACCTCTCCATCAGCACCTATTCCTACGGTGAGGGCCTGGCCACCATCCTCGACGTCCTGCAGGCCCAGCTGAGCTGGATCCAGCTCTATTCGAACGCCATAAAGGCGCATTACAACTACGCCGTGGCGGTTTCCGACTACCAGCGCATCACGGCACAGTAGAAAAACGGCGGAGAATCCCTCCGCCGTTTTTCTCTTGCCTCCGCGCGTTTCACGCCTTTGCGGGCTGGGTGCTGACCACTGCTATTTCGCGCGACACGGGAGCGATCCGGCGCAGCATCCGCACCATGGCGCAATACTTTTCGTGAGTCAGTTCCAGTGCGCGTCCGACCTTCGCCTGATCCTCTTCGGAGGCGCATTCCACGTTGTAAACCACGTGAAACGAGGTGTAGACGCTTTCGGATGGGGGCGTTTCGGCGGATAAATCGCCCGAATAGCTGATTTCGAAGCCTTTGGGCGTGATGCGCTCCCTGTGCATGATCTTCAGCGCCGTCTGCGCGGCACATTGCGCCGCGGCGTAGAGCATCAGGGTCCGGGGATTCATCGCGTCGCATCCGACGCCGTTTTCGGTCCGGAATTTCCCGTTCTCGGACATCTGTAAAGTTACTTTTTCAATCATGAATCTCGTTTTTTGTGTTCAACAATAGTCCGGGGGCAAATTCCGTTCCTTTGGTAGTGTGCAGATGGGCAAAAATTCGTATATTTGCCCGTATTTAGTGAAATAATGCGTATGAGAAAATTCCGGATTTCATTGCTGACCCTTGCCCTTGCGGCGTGCGCCTTCGGAGCGCAGGCTGCTGGGCCCGAGATAGAGACCCTCGCGGCGCGTGCCCGCGATTTGTTCGATTACGGCCGCTGGAGCGATGCCCGGCAGGAGTTTCTGCGTCTCAGGGCATCGCTGACGCCTTCGGACCGTCTGCTGGCCCAGGAGGCGGAGTTTTACCTGGCGGCCTGTGCCGTGGAGCTGGGCAGCCCCGATGCCGAAGGAGCCTTGCGTGCATTCGCGGAGCGTTATCCCGAATCGGTCTATGCCAACGACGTGCGTTTCGCTCTCGGCTCGTTCTACTGCGCCGCAGGGAACCTGGAAAAGGCCCGCGAGGCCTTCGCGCAGACCGATTACAAGGCGCTGAGCACGCCGCGCCGCGAGCAGTACGACATCCGCATGGGCTATGTGGCATTTGCCGGTGGCGACTACCGACAGGCATACGACTATTTCGACCGCATCGGCAGCCGCAGCGAATATGCCGATCATGCCCGTTACTACAAGGCCTATATCGACTACGCCGAGGGGCGTTACGGCCGTGCGAAGCAGGCCTTCACGGCGCTTCAGCGCAGCGACGCCTACCGCGACGTGGTTCCCTACTACCTCATGCAGATCGAGTTCCGCGAGGGTAACTACCGCTATGTGGTCGACAACGGCGAGGCCCTGGCCCGCCGGGCCGTTCCCGAGCGGCGTGCCGAGCTGGAGCGCGTGGTGGCCGAGTCGTGGTTCCGGCTGGAGGATTTCAACAGAACGCTGGATCACCTTGCGGCTTTCCGGCAGGCGGGGGGCGAGATGGACCGCGATGCCTGCTACCTGGAGGGCTTCTCGCTCTACCGCACGGCCCGCTATGCGGAGGCTGCGGAGTGGCTGCGCAAGGCATGCGGAGCCGAAGACACGCTGACGCAGAACGCCTCCTACCATTTGGCCGACTGTTATCTGCGCGCCGGGGACAAGGAGTCGGCCATGCAGGCTTTCGCGATGGCTTCCGACGAGTCGCTCGACGCGACGGTGGCCGAGGACGCGCTGTTCAACTACGCCAAATTGCAGTACGAACTGGGCGGCGGCGCCTTCAACGGAGCGATCAACGTGCTGACGCGCTATGTCGAACGTTATCCTTCGTCGCCGCGTGTGGGGGAGGCGCGCACGCTGCTGATCGCCGCTTACTACAACTCCCGCGACTACGATGCCGCCTACCGGGCCATCAAGTCGATGCCCTCGGGTGATGCCGACATCCGTGCGGCGCTGCAGAAGATCACCTATTTCCGCGCTTTGGAAGCCTACGGGGCGGGCGACATGCGTGCGGCGCAGCGTTACCTTGCGGAATCCGCCGCGGTGAACGTCAGCCCCAAGTACACTGCTCTGAATGCCTTCTGGCAGGGTGAAATCGCCTTTGCGCAGGGCGACTACCCGGTGGCCGCGGCCAAATACAACGCCTACCTGAAGCGTGCTCCCCGCACCGAGCGGGAGTATGCCCTGGCGTGGTACAACCTGGGTTACTGCGCCTTCGACCGCAACGATCTGGCGCAGGCGCAGACTTCGTTCCGGACGTTCCTCTCCGCCTGGGCGCCGCACGACCGTTACCGTGCCGACGCCTACAACCGGCTGGGCGATGCGGCCTATTCCGACCGCCGCTTCGAGGAGGCCGTGGCGCGCTACGACGAGGCCATCGCCCTGGCGACCCCCGAACAGCAGTATGCCCGTTACAAACGGGCCGTGACGCTCGGCATCCTGGGCCGCACGGACCAGAAGCAGCAGGCCCTGCGGCAGATCGCCGCTTCGGGGGGCGACTATGCCGACGAAGCCTCTTACGAACTGGGTCGCAGCTATATCGCACAGGAGAAGTACGCCGAGGGTGCCGCGCAGCTCGAAAAGTTCGTGGCCGCCTATCCCTCGTCGCCCCGTTGCACGCAGGCGCTGTCCGACCTCGGTCTGGCCTACCTGAATCTGGGCGACAAGGAGAAGTCGCTCAAGTATTACGATCGGGTTGTCGGGACATCGCCCCACTCCTCGGAAGGCAGGGGGGCGATGCAGTCGATCCGCGAGATCTACGTTTCGCAGGGCGACGCCGATGCCTATTTCGACTATGCGGCCAAAGCCGGCCTGGAGAGCGACCTGACGGCCCTTTCGCGGGATTCGCTGTCGTTCGCCGCGGCACAGAAACTCTACCTCGACGGACAGCAGGAGGCAGCTGCGAAGTCGCTGCGCAGCTATGTGCAGAGCTATCCGAAGGGCTCTTACCTGACCGACGCGCTCTACTATTTGAGCGACTGCTACCTCCGCTCGGGCGAGCGTGGGGAGGCCATCGAGACACTGACGGCACTGGCCGACCGGGGGACTACCCGGTACACGGTCGCCGTGCTGGAGAAGCTCTCCGAGATGACCTATGCCGACTCCCGCTGGGACGAGGCCGCCTCGGCCTACCGCCGGCTCTACGACGCCGCGCCGACCAAAACGGGCCGTGAGGATGCCATGAAGGGCTATGTGCGTGCCACGGTGGCCGGGGGCGACGGGGCGAAGATCGCCGTGATGGCCGCCGATGTCTGCAGCCGCGACGATGCGGGGACCGTGGCGCTCCGCGAGGCGAAATACGCCTGGGCCGGGCAGCTGCGCACCGAAGGACGGAGCGACGAAGCCGTCAGACTCTACCGCGACCTGGCGAAGGACGTGCGCACGAAGGAGGGCTCCGAGGCTGCCTATTACGTGATCGAATCCACGTTCGGGAGCGGAGACATGGACAAGACCGAAAAGGAGGTCTTCGCCTTCTCCGAGCGCGAGCCGCAGGCCTACTGGCTGGCTAAAGCCTTTATCCTGCTGGGCGACGTATATGTGAAGAAGGGGGATAATTTCCAGGCCCGGGCAACGTGGCAGAGTGTCGCCGACGGTTATTCGCCTGCCGATGACGGCATTGTGGACGAAGCGAAGGCGCGAATCGCAAAACTCAACTGACAATGAAGAAGATGCTGATAATAGCCGCCCTTGGGGCGGTGTTGCCGCAGTTGGCTGCGGCACAGGTCGAAAAGCAGGTCGAAGTGACCAAGGCCTATGTCCCGAAGGTGGAGAGCGCCTCGAAACTGGCCATCCAGCCCGACATGACCGACACGGCGCGCATGCGCCCCGAAATCGACTATTCGATCACGCCGCTGTCGCTGCGCACGACGCTTTCGCCGCGTCCGATCCGCCCTGCGACGGTGACCTACTGGGAGTTCAACCGCCCGCTGCCCTTCTACCTGAAGGTCGGGGCGGGGTATCCGCTCAACTCGGTGCTGGACTTCTACGCCTCGACGCAGAATCCCTCGACGGGCTATGTCATGGGCTACATCAACCACGAGGGTCAGTATGCCGAGATCCGCAACAACTTCGGCCTGAAGCACAATTCGACGCGGATGTTCAACCGCATCGGAGCCGCAGCGGGCAAGTATTTCGGGCGGCATGTCCTCGAAGGCGACCTTTACTACGACAACCGGATGTATCACCGCTACGGAGCCTATGCCCGGGGGGAGGCCCCGTCATTCAGCCCCGGGGGCATGAACGACTACGGCGATGCGAACGTTGCGGTGCGTTTCGGGGATAATTTCCAGGATTTGAGCCGCACGAACTTTGAGATCGCTTTGTGCGGAGGGATGTTTTTCGACCACTCCGAGTGGCCGGATTACGGCGACAAGGCCCGGCAGACAGCTTTCCGGGCTCGGGCGAAGATCGCCCGGGGATTCGGCCGCAGCAACTTCTCGCTCGAGGCGGGATACGAACTGCGCTCGGGGCAGAAATCCCTGGAGGGACACAGCCAGCAGCTGATCCACGCCGCCCTGCGCTATGGTTTTGCAGGCGGGGTCGTGCGCTTCGACGTGGGTGCCGACTACTACCACGACCGGATCGAGAGTCCCGCAGATCCCGAGCCGTTCGTGAAAAAGGAGAATTACATCATTCCCTATGCGCGTCTCGATTTCAACCTCGGAACCCCGGGGCTGAAACCCTTCTTCGAGGCCGATGGCGCGGTGAGACCGAACGACTTCCGGGCACTGACGCAGGAAAATCCCTATGTCGCCTCCCTGACATGGCTCGACAAAAGCTCCGTGGATTACAGCTTCCGCCTCGGACTGGGCGGCAGCCTCTGGCGCAGCCGCTTCGACTACCGGATCTACGCCGGAGTGTCGATCCGCGACAACCATCTTTTCTGGACCGGATTGCGGATTTTGTCGGACGATCCGGCCTCTTCGGAGGTTTTCCCGGGGATCCTGATCCCCGAGATGGCGCGTCAGACCGTCACTTCGTTCAACGGCGAGATCGAGTTCCGGCCCGTGAGCGCCCTGAAATTCGACCTGGGCGTGCACGGCTACCTCTATAACGACGAGACGGAGCTGAAAAACGGAGCTCCGTCGTTCGCCGGAAACGTGGGCGTCGCCTACGAGGGCCGCAAGGTCTCGTTCGGGGTGAAGGCGCTGATGCAGGACGTGCGCCGCTGGACGCTGATCGATTTTTTGGCGGCTCCCGATGCTTCGGGACCGGTCTGTGGACCCTCCTTCGAAGCCCCCTTCGGCGTGGACCTGCGTGTGAATTTCGACTGGAAGGTTTCGGGCCGCGTGACGCTCTTTGCCGAGGGCCGCAACCTCATCAACCGCCGTCTGTACGAATACCCTTGGTATCCCGAACTGGGAGCCGGTTTCACGGTGGGTATCAAGGCCAATTTCTGATTCCGTTTCCATCGGGAGCGGTTTTCCGCAACGGGGGCTTTTCGAAGAAGCCCCCGTTTTTTTTGCCCCTTGCCCGGGATGACAATTCGGTTAATTGATGATTATTTTCGGCCGGAAGAGAGAACCGACCGGAAATTTCGCTATCTTGAAGCGAATTTAATTTGCACGACCATGAAACATACAATGCCCGAGCTTCCCTATGCACCGGAAGCGCTTGCTCCGAAGATGAGCAAAGAGACCTTCGACTACCACTACGGAAAGCATTTGCAGACTTATGTGAACAATCTGAACAACTTGATCGTCGGAACGCCTTACGAGGAGATGCCGCTTGACGAGATCGTTCGCAAGGCCGACGGGGGCATTTTCAACAATGCCGCCCAGGCCTGGAACCATACCTTCTTTTTCCGGATGCTGACCCCCGCGCAGCAGCCGATGCCGGCGACGCTGGCCGCCAAACTCACCGCGGCGTTCGGTTCGGTGGAGGCCTTCAAGGAGCAGTTCACCAAGGCCGCCGTGGGCCTGTTCGGTTCCGGATGGGCGTGGCTGGCGATGGACAGGTCCGGGAATCTGTCGATCGTCGCCAAGCCGAATGCCGGCAACCCGATGACCGACGGACTGTATCCGGTGATGACCGTCGACGTCTGGGAACACGCCTATTATATCGACTACCGCAACCGCCGTCCCGATTTTCTGGCGGCGTTCTGGGACCTGATCGACTGGCAAAAGGTCGCCGACCGTTGCATCCCGAAGCGCTACAAGTGCACGGCCTGCGACTATGTCTACGACCCGGCAAAGGGCGATCCCGAGACGGGTATCGCCCCGGGAACCCCCTTCGAGGCGATTCCCGACGACTGGACCTGCCCGATCTGCGGACTCTACAAGAGCGACTTCGCACCTGTCGGGGAGTAAGGGAGTAAACGAAAAACCTCCGCGCTTCAGCGCGGAGGTTTTTTTGTCCCCGGATTGCGGGATCGGATCAGAAGATGAACTTCTCGATTTTCAGTTCTCCCAGCTGCTCCAGACGCGGCACGAGGGTCGTGAAATGCGATGCCTGTTCGTGGGCCGCGAGGGCCTTTGCGTCGCTCCAGGTTTCGCAGATCATCAGCACGTCGCTGCGCGTGGCGCTTTCGAACAGGTCGTAGGCCACGCATCCTTCGTCCTTGAGCGAAGCGGTTGTCAGCTCCTTGGCCGTGCGCACCAGTTCTTCGCGGTTGCTTTCCGTTGTGCGGATAAATACATTGAGACGTATCATTGTTTTCCGTATTTTGGTTTTGTCGTTTTGCAAATATAACGAATTTTTCGGTGACGGAGCGTCGTTGGCGGAAACAAATTGTCGACTTTTTCCCGAAATCCCGCCGGGAGTCCCGTTCCTGCGGCATCGGGTTCCCGTCCGGCGACGGGTGGGGTAGGGCCCCGTGCCGGGGCGGGATCAGAGCGGGGCGAGGCTCCCGCGGGCGGCTTCGTATTCGGCGACGAGACGGCTGAGGATCTCGCCGGCCGGCGGCAGATCTCCGATGAGGGCGGCTATCTGCCCGATCTCCAGCTCCCCTTTGGCCAGATCTCCTTCGAAAATCCCCCGCTTCGGGCGTCCGCGACCGATCAGGGACGCCAATTCTTCGGCCCCGGCGCCGCGCGCTTCGGCCTCCTCGACCGTGCGGCAGAACTCGTTGCGGACGAGACGTGTCGGGATCACCTTTTTGAGCGTCAGGATCGTGTCACCTTCCTGCACCTCCACACACCGGCGTTTGAAGGCCTCGCAGGCCGAACTCTCCTGCGAGAGCGCAAAGCGCGTTCCCAGCTGACACCCCTCGGCACCCAGGGCGAAAGCGGCCAGCATGCCGGCTCCCGTGGCGATGCCTCCCGCGGCGATGAGCGGCAGATCGACGGCCTGCCGCACCTGCGGGACGAGGGCCATGGTCGTCGTCTCCTCGCGGCCGTTGTGGCCTCCGGCCTCGAAACCTTCGGCCACCACGGCGTCCACACCCGCTTCGCGGCTCTTGAGCGCGAATTTCGAACTCGACACCACATGCGCCACGCGGCAGCCTGCATCGTGCAGACGTGCGGTCCAGGTTGCGGGATTGCCCGCTGAGGTGAAGACCACCGGGACGCGCTCCTCCATGATGATCTCCATGAGTTGGGACGCATAGCGGTAGGCCAGCGGCACGTTGACGCCGAACGGCCGGGAGGTTGCCGCGCGGCATTTGCGGATGTGCTCGCGCAGCAGTTCGGGACTCATCGAGCCCGAGCCGATCAACCCCAGTCCGCCGGCCTGGCTGACGGCTGCGGCCAGCCGCCAGCCGCTGCACCAGACCATCCCGCCGGCGATGACGGGATAGCGGATGCCGAAAAGTTTCGTGATTCTGTTTTCCATTGTTTTCCGGTTTTTTCGCGGGATCAAGATACAATTATTTTTCCAAAACGGGAGCGGATGTCGGGTGACGGACATAAAAAAGCGGCGCTCCGACCCGCCGGGTCAAAGCGCCGTTATGAAAAAAGGGTGAGCTACTTGCATCGCACCGCTACAACCACATACCCTTGCTCGATTCCTCGCCTGGGGGATTCTGCAGGAGCTGGTCGTGTAAGACTCACCCGGGCACAAAAGTAGGAAAATTTTATATCTTTGCAAAAAAAAACCTGAAATGCGTAAGAAAATATTAGTCTGGAGCCTGCTGGCGGCCTTTGCCCTGGCGGCCGGCACGGGTCTTGTCCTGCAGCGGCAATTCTATGGAAATGCGGTTGTTGCGGATCGGAACCTCTACGTGAGCAGGGGGGCCGGATACGGACAGGTCGTCGATTCGCTGCTGACGCAGATCAAACACCGCCGGGCTTTCGAGGCCTATGCCCGGAGGATAGACCTGGCTGCGAGCTTCAAACCCGGTCATTACGTGCTCCGGCGCGGCATGAGTGTCATCCAAATCGCGCGCATGCTCAAACTGGGGATGCAGACTCCGGTGCGGGTTACGATCAACAACGTGCGCATCCCGGCCCAGCTGGCGCAGAAACTCGCGCGGCAGATCGATGCCGATTCCACGGCGATCATGCAGGCGTTGACCTCGAAGGAGCTGGCCGCGGAGGTCGGCTTCGACAGCGTGACGCTCTTTTCGATGTTCATCCCCGACAGCTACGAATTCTACTGGACGGTGACGCCCGAGGAGTTCGTCAAGCGCATGAAGCGCGAATACGACCGTTTCTGGACCCGGGATCGCGACGCCCGACGCCAGCGCAGCGGGCTGAGCCGTCTGGAGGTGATGACGCTGGCCTCGATCGTCAGCGAGGAGACCCGCAAGGGCGACGAGATGGCGCGCGTGGCCGGGGTCTACATCAACCGCCTGAACCGGGGCATCAAACTGCAGGCCGACCCGACGGTGAAGTACGCCATGCAGGATTTCGGCCTGCGGCGCATCCTCTACCGCCATCTGAAATACGATTCGCCCTACAATACGTATGTGAACAAGGGGTTGCCGCCCTCGCCGATCTGCATGCCCGGGAAGAATGCCATCGATGCCGTGCTGAACTACGAGGAGCACGACTACATTTTCTTCTGTGCACGCCTCGAGTTCGACGGCTACCACAACTTTGCCACAACCCTTCGCGAGCACAACAGGAACGCCCGGGCATACAGCGACGAACTCAACCGGCGCAAGATTAAATAAATTTCGTATATTTGCACTCCGAAATAAAAGTAAAAAACACAATACGACATGGCAAAGGAACTGAAAGATCTCACGAAGTCCGACGAGAACTACTCGCAGTGGTATAACGACCTGGTCGTGAAGGCGGGCCTTGCGGAGAACTCCGCCGTTCGCGGATGTATGGTCATCAAACCTTACGGCTACGCCATCTGGGAGAAGATGCAGGCCGCTCTGGACAAGATGTTCAAGGATACGGGGCACCAGAACGCCTATTTTCCGCTCTTCATCCCCAAATCCTTCTTCTCGAAGGAGGCCCATCACGTCGAGGGGTTTGCCAAGGAGTGTGCCGTGGTGACGCACTACCGCCTGAAGAACGATCCCGAGGGCAAGGGTGTCGTGGTCGATCCCGACGCCAAACTGGAGGAGGAACTGATCGTGCGCCCGACGTCGGAGACGATCATCTGGAACACCTATAAGAACTGGATCCAGTCCTACCGCGACCTGCCGATCCTGTGCAACCAGTGGGCCAATGTCGTGCGCTGGGAGATGCGCACGCGCCTGTTCCTGCGCACGGCCGAGTTCCTGTGGCAGGAGGGCCACACGGCGCACGCCACACGCGAGGAGGCCGTCGAGGAGGCCGAAAAGATGATCCGCGTCTATCAGCAGTTCGTCGAGGAGTGGATGGCGCTGCCCGTGGTTGTGGGCCACAAGTCGCCCAACGAGCGTTTCGCGGGCGCCGAGGATACGCTCACCATCGAGGCGCTGATGCAGGACGGCAAGGCGCTGCAGAGCGGAACGTCGCACTTCCTGGGCCAGAACTTCGCCAAGGCCTTCGACGTGCAGTATGTCAACAAGGAGGGCAAACTGGAATACGTGTGGGCTACCTCGTGGGGCGTCTCGACCCGTCTGATGGGTGCGCTGATCATGGCCCATTCGGACAATAACGGTCTGGTTTTGCCTCCGAAACTCGCTCCGATACAGGTGGTCATGGTTCCGATCTACAAGACTTCCGAGCAACTCGCCGAGATCTGCTCGCGCTTCGAGGCTGTTGCCGCCGAGCTGCGCGCCAAGGGCTTCAGCGTGAAGATCGACGACCGGGACAACGTGCGCCCGGGATTCAAGTTCGCCGAGTACGAACTCAAGGGCGTTCCCGTGCGACTGGCCATGGGCGGCCGCGATCTGGAGAACGGCACGATCGAACTGGTGCGCCGCGACACGCTTGAGAAGCAGACCGTTTCGCAGGAGGGCCTCGTGGAACTTATCGGGGGGCTGATGACCGAGATTCAGGAAAACATCTACAAAAAGGCGCTTGCCTACCGCGAGTCGATGATTACGAAGGTCGATACGTGGGAGGAGTTCAAGCGGGTGCTCGACGAAAAGGGCGGCTTCCTTCTGGCCCACTGGGACGGCACGGTGGAGACCGAGGTGGCGATCAAGGAGGCCACGAAGGCCACGATCCGCTGCATTCCGGTCGATGCGGTCGACGAAGAAGGTGTCTGCATCTTCTCCGGCAAGCCGTCGCACCGACGGGTACTGTTTGCCCGCAGCTATTAGTCTCCGATCTGGGGCGGCCTTTTCCGCAGGCCGTTCAAACGCAACCGAACGGGACGAACGGGACGTATAGACATACGTCCCGTTCGTCCCGTTTGTGCGACAGACCGGGCCGTCCTCGCGCTTCGGGAAATAAACCCGCGGAAAAAGTGGGATATCCTGGCTTTAGTCTCATATTTTTTGGTATCTTTGTAATCCCATGCTTGCGAAGATATACGAACAGAATCCTTCGGAGAAGGAGTTGCAGCGCGTCGTCGATGCTCTGGAGCGGGATGAAATCATCATTTATCCCACCGACAGCGTCTATGCCTTCGGTTGTTCGCTGCGCTCGCCGAAGGCCATCGAACGCCTGCGCCGCATCCGGGACAAGAGCGAGCAGAGGTTCACCGTGGTTTTCGAAAACATCGCCCAGGTCGCGGAGTATTGCCGGGTGGACAATGCCGTTTTCCGGATCCTGAAACGCAATCTGCCCGGTCCGTTCACCTTTGTGCTGACGGCTTCGGCGCGCATCCCGGACAAGGCGCTCGAACGGCGCCGCACGATCGGCATCCGCATTCCGGCCAGTCCCGTAGCGCGAGCCGTTGTCGCGGCCTTGGGCTGCCCGATGATCACCACGTCGGTCAAGGACGACGACGAGGTGGTGGAGTATACGACCGATCCCGAACTGATCCACGAGCGTTACGGGCGCCAGGTTGCGCTGGTCATCGACGGAGGCATCGGCGACAACGTCCCCACGACGGTCGTGGACCTGACGGGCGACGGGCCGGAGATCCTGCGCGAAGGCAAGGGGGAGCTGCAGTGAAAAAGCGAGGGAGAGCTGCCGGGAGATGAAACTTGATGCCGTCGCGCGGCAAGACTGGCGCCTTGGAGGGTTACAACAAGAAAATTAAACACAAGATAGAAAAATGAAGAAGACTAATTTCTGGAACGATGCCGCAAAAGCCGGCGTGATCATGGCGCTGGTCGCTATTCTTTTCAATGTGCTGGGCCTTTACGTGCAGCACATGCTGCTGAGCCTGCTGTCGCTCGTTGTTTTCGTGCTGCTGCTGAGCTACCTCACCCGGCGCCGCGTGGAGCGCTTCGGGGCCGAGGGATACAGCTATGGACAGTGCCTGGGGTATATGGTCGGCGTGATGCTCTGCGCCGGGTTTATCGAGGGCGCCTTCATGGCCGTCGCCTCCAACTGGCTCTTTGTGGAGAGATACCAGGCGCTGATCGCTCCGTCGATCTCCTTTCTCGAAAACTCCGGTTTCTACACGGGCGAGCAGATCGAGATGATGATGAAACTGATGCGTTCGCCGCTGACACTGATCTTCAGTGGAATGCTCGCCTCGGCAATCAAGGGCGGTTTTTTCGGTCTGTTTATTGCAGCTTTCACCAAGCGTGATCCCGATGTATTCTCGGACGATGCAACCCGGTAAGGATGGATAAACGGATGGATATATCGGTCGTAGTGCCGCTCTACAACGAGGCGGAGTCCCTGCCCGAGTTGGCGGCGTGGATCGACCGCGTGATGCACGGAAAGGGGTTTTCATACGAGCTTATTCTGGTCGACGACGGTTCGTCGGACGGCTCGTGGGAGGAGGTCGAACGGCTCAAGACGCTCTATCCGGCCATCCGCGGCATCGGATTTGCGCGCAACTACGGCAAGTCCGCGGCCCTCTACTGCGGATTTGCGGCAGCTGAAGGCGAGGTCGTCGTCACGATGGACGCCGACCTGCAGGATTCGCCCGACGAAATCCCCGAACTGCGGCGCATGATCCTCGAGGAGGGCTACGATCTGGTCTCGGGGTGGAAGAAGAAGCGCCACGACCCGATCGGCAAACGCTGGCCCAGCAAATTTTTCAACTGGACGGCCCGGGCAGCATCGGGCATCCGGCTCCACGATTTCAACTGCGGGCTGAAAGCCTACCGCCGCAAGGTGGTGAAGTCCATCGAGGTCTACGGCGAGATGCACCGCTTCATTCCGTTTCTGGCCAAACAGGCCGGCTTCGGCCGCATCGGCGAGAAGGTCGTCGACCATCGCGCCCGCAAGTACGGCAGTTCGAAATTCGGGCTCGAACGCACGGTGAAAGGGTATCTGGACCTGATCACGGTGCTGTTCATGACACATTTCGGGCGCTCTCCGATGTACTTTTTCGGCAGCCTCGGAACACTGATGTTCCTGCTCGGCGGCGGCACGACGGTGTGGATCATTGCCGAGAAGCTCTGGAAGCAGAGCCACGCCCTGTCGCTGCGCCCCGTTGCCGACCAGCCGCTGTTCTATCTGGCGATCCTGGCCGTGATTCTCGGAGTTCAGCTGTTTTTGGCCGGATTTTTGGGCGAGCTGATCAACCGAGGGTCTTCCGAGCGGAACAAATACCTGATCGACAAAACTTTGTAAATGATGATACAACGAATCCAAACGCTCTATTTGCTGCTTGTTGCGGCGCTTATGGCCGTGACGCTCTTTTCGGGGCTGGCGTGGTTTGCCGGCGACGCCGGCGAGTTCGGCCTTTACGCCTTCGGGTTGAAAACCTCCGAAGGGGAACTTGTCCAGTCTACCATATATATGGGTATTCTCCTGGCTCTGGCCTGCGTGCTGCCTGTGGCGACCATCTTTCTGTTCCGGCGCCGTTTGCTGCAGATCCGCCTCTGTGTGGTGGAAATGGTGTTGCTGTTGGGCTCCCTGGCTATGGAGGGCGTCTATTACTTTTTGAGCTGGCGGGTCTTTTCCGACCTGACGTTCCATACCCAGGGCTTCAAACCCGCCATTGTGCTGCCGCTGATCTGCCTGCTGTTTGCCTATTTGGCGGCCCGGGCTATTTTCCGCGACGAACTGCTGGTGCGTGCCGCCGACCGGATTCGCTGATCGGGCGGATACTACTGACCCGGAGTGTGCCCGAAGGCATGTTCCGGGGCTTCTGTCTTCGCGTGTGAGCAGCGCTCCGGCCGCAACGGATCGGGGGATTCGGCCCGATTGGGTTATTAAAAGAATGTTACAAACCTTTGTAGAATCGGAAAATAATTTTAACTTTGGAGCAAATATTGTTTTTATATCATTAATTTAAAGAAATTTGGCAGCAAAAAATACTTTTTTTAACTAATACTCAACTCTATGAAAGTAGTAAATTTTTGGAAAACATTGCTCTTTGCAGCGCTGGCCGTGACGGCTTTCAGTGCCTGCTCGGACGATGATGAGGACGGATATTCGGGGATGCCCGAAATTACGGTCAATGGCGCAGAATCGGCTGCAGTTGCCGCAACCCTTGAGGGTGGCAAGGCTGATCCTGTGATCGAGGTAGTTTCGAACGGGAAATGGATATTGACCTTTAACAATCCGGATGATTCGCAGTGGTGTACACCGAGCGCCATGTCGGGAAAAGCCGGAACGACGCAGTTGAGTTTTACGCTGGCTAAGGCCACGGCCGAGCGTACGGCCAATATTACGTTGACCGTATCCTCTACGTTTGAAGGGATTCCTTTGAACAAGACGGCGTCCATTGCCGTGAAGCAGAATGCCGGTGGTTCGACTGTTGTTGAGACCAACGTGAAGAGCATCCGTGAGAAACTGAAAACTCTTGCTACCAAGGAGGGTGTGGTGATTACCGATGATTTGACACTTACCGGTATCGTTGTTTCGGATGTCAAGGCCGGAGGCTTTGCCGGTAACCGCAACTGCGCGCTGGTTGACAATACGACTGAGCCGGGAGCCGGTATCATTGTCCGTTTTGGCAATCCGTATGAATTCGGAGTGGGCAAGGTGATCACCGCTTCGATCAAGGGAGCCAAGGCTCAGCTCAACTTTGATGTGCTTCAGGTGAATCTAGAGGGTTCGTCTGTTCAGTTCTCCGAGGTGGAGGGTGCTGCTGTCGATGTAGAGCCTATCCCCGTGGCTGTTGCCGATCTGTCCAAATACGAGTCGCAGCTGGTGCGCGTGAACGATGTTCAGCCTGCGGCGGAATTCCGTGGTAAAAAGTTCTCCGAAGGCAAAGGGTATACCTCTACCAAGATGGAGGTCAAGACGGGCGGGTCGTTCGATCTCTCGATCTATGGGACCAACAACTGGGCCAAGGAGACGGTTGTCCCCGAGAAATCCGGTTATGTATGCGGTCTGGTTTCGATTTTCAAAGGTGCCGGTCAGGTAGCTCCCCGCAATGCGAAGGATGTAGCCGGTTTGACGAACGAGTTGTTTGTGGAGGCCGGTCCTGTGACCTCGACGATCGCGAATATTACCAAGGCTGGAAAATACAAGGTTGAGAATGCGGTTGTGGCGGCTAACTACCAGAGTGGCTTCGTGATGGAGGATGCAACGGGTCAGATGCTTGTTTATCAGTTCATCAAAGGTGCTACCATTACCATTCCTGCCGTAGGTACAAAAGTTACGGTGACCGGTACGGTTGAACAGAAGAACGGCATGATGCAGTTCTCGCCCGAAGGCCTGACTGTTGCTGAGAATGGTAACGGTACGGTGAAGTCCCAGACGGCAACGGTGCTCGAAGGCGAGGCAGTAACGGCTCTGTTCAATACTCCCGTTATGAAGTATGTGAAATATACGGGAAAACTGACCGTTGACGGCAACTATTACAATGTGGCTATTGATGGTACGGAGGTTGTTGGTTCGATTTCCTATCCGAATGCAAACCTGAACGTCGCTTCGTTCAACGGGCAGACGATTGATGTCGAAGGCTGGTTTATCGGCGCAACGACGGCCAAGAACGGCTCGAAATATTTGACGACGCTGGCTGTCAAGGTTTCGGCAAATGCAACCACTCCTTCCGTTGTTTTCACGGATCAGCCGACGCAGTTTGCTGCTACAAACCCTGCAGAACAGACTCTCAAATATACGGCAAATGCAGCCGCAGGCGCGGTAACATTTGAAATCACCGGCACGGATAAGGATAAATTCAAGGTTGTCAGCAATACTGCTACCGAGGTTGTTGTCAATGCTGTTGGTAATAATGCAAGTACTGCTGTTTATACGGCTACATTGAATGCCAAAGGTTCTGCTGGAGCTGTATTGGCATCGGTTGAGTTGAAACAGGCTGCACCTTCTTCCGGTAATGAAGGCACGGTAGAAATAGATTTCTCGACCAAGGGATATGCTAATGGGGAAGATGTTACCACTGTTACAGAATCTCCTCTGACACTGACTTTCGCTCAATCTACTGGTAAGAATGCTACGAAGTATTATAATTCCGGAACGGCTGTCAGAATGTATGCCGCCAATACGCTTACGATTACAGGTGCTACGATTACCAAAGTAGAGTATACGATGGCTTCAGGAAATTACAATAACCTGTTGGTGACCGAAGGTGTGTATACCGATACAACGTGGACCGGCAGTTCGAGCAATCTTGTATTCACTTCCAATCCGGACCCGGATAATGGCAAGTATCTCCAGACCCGTATCCAAAGGATGAAGATTACCTATACGAAATAGTCGAGGAAACCGACTTGCAAAACCAACCACTCTTGGCGGGGATAACTCCCCGTCAAGAGTTTGGTTTCTAAATAGGTCAGCGAACCAAATGTTATATTTTGATCTAAATGATGTTAAAAATTAAACAGATAGGCATGCTACTCGTAACGATGTCGGCAATGCTTGTCCTGTTTGCGGGATGCGGCGGCAAGGACGATGGGGGCGACAAAAACTCCCTCGCAAAGCTCGTTGCAGAGACCGTGAGCAGTTCAACCACAACGAACAAGATTTTGACCCAGGGCCCGGCGGGCGTCACCTTCGAGGCGGCGATCATCTCGCAGGGCGAGGAGACGGAGTGGTGTTCGTTCGATTTGAATAAGCAGGTATCCTCCACCGCCGGAAACGTCGGGGATGTGGTGTACCTCTATTTGGACAAAAACAATTCCGACGGCGACCGCACGGCGCGGATCGACGTAACCTATACCAACGGTTATTCCACCTCTCTGACACTGACGCAGCAGGCCGCGGGCGTCATTAACTACGATCGTTCGTGGGGCGAGCAGCCCGAATACCGTTCCGACGACACCTATATTTATAAGACCTATTATGCGACCTTTGAGAGCAATCAGTTCTTCTCGGGCGGAAAGCTGCGCAACTATTCGATCTGCTACGATATCAAACGGCATGTTTCGCACTGGGTGGCTTATCCGATCTTCAAGAAGGTCTACGAAACGCCCGTCTTGAGCCGGGTCGACGATTTCAATTACGACCCCAATGACCAGTTGCCCGAGATTCCGATCAGCGACCAGCAATACATCGGGACCGGCGGTAGCGGCCGCGGTTACGGTGCGAAGGGTTACGACCGCGGGCACATGCTTCCCCAGGCCTCGCGCTACAATAATTACGAGCCGAACCGGATGACCTACTACGGCACCAACATGATGCCCCAGGACAGCAAGCTGAATCGGAATACTTGGGCCTCGTTGGAGGGCAAAGTCCGGGTTTGGGGCGGCTTGCAGACCTACGATACGCTCTATGTGGTGACGGGAACGGCTTTCAAGAACTCGAAGACCATCAGCAATCTCAACGGGCCGATTTCCGTGCCGTCGCATTGCTGGAAAGTGCTGTTGCGCCAGCGGGGCAACGAGAACCGTCAGATCTCCCAGTTCAAGGCGGATGAACTGAAAGCCATCGGCTTCGTGTTCACCAACGACAGCGACGGAGCCCGCACGACGCTTAGATCCGCAGTGCGCTCGGTGAAGGAGATCGAGGAGCTAACGGGCTTCACCTTTTTCCGCAACCTCGACCCGGCTGTGGCCGAAGCGGTGAAGAGCCAGAAAAACCCTGCCGACTGGGAGGGATTGTAAAACGATGAATTGAACCTTAACACAAAAACCATTTATGAAGAGAATCTTTTTGACAGGACTGTTTGCCTCGCTGATTGCTGTGGCATGCTTTGCGCAGAAGCCCTACAAAGTGGTCTTCTACAACTTCGAGAACCTGTTCGACACCATCCACGACCCCGGAGTCCTCGATGAGGAGTTCACGCCCGAGGGCCCCAAGAAGTGGAATACGTCCAAGTACACCAAAAAACTCGGGAATCTCGAACGGGTGTTGTTCGACATTGCCGCCGATGATAAGGATTATCCCGTGGTGATCGGCATGTCGGAGATCGAGAACCGCTCGGTGCTGGAGGATGTGATCGCGCAGCCGAAACTGGCGCCCGGCAACTACCGCATCGTGCATTACGATTCGCCCGATGCCCGCGGTGTCGACGTGGGGTTCTTCTACCGTCCCGATGTTTTCAAACTGGAGGGCAGCGCCGCCATTCCGTTCCGGATGCCCGATCAGCCGAACTTCAAGACGCGTGATTTCGTCACGATGTGGGGCACGATCGACAGCGAGCCGTTCTTCTTTCTGGTGAGCCACTGGCCCTCGCGTCTGGGCGGCAAGGAGGCTTCGGCTCCCAAGCGTCTGGCTGCCGCCGAGCAGGTGAAGCACATCGTCGACTCGGTGACCGCGGCCAATCCGGCAACGAAGGTGGTCGTCATGGGCGACCTGAACGACGATGCCACGGATGACAGCATCGTCGAGGGCCTGCGCGCCAAGGGCAAGATCAAGGAGGTCGGCAAGGGCGACATGTTCAACCCCTTCATCGGTCTGCTGAAAGCGGGTCACGGCACGCTGGCTTACCGTGACGAGTGGAATCTGTTCGACAATATCATCGTTTCGGAGAACCTCGCCACGGGTTCCACGGGCAGCCTGAAGATTCGTCCGGCGGGCAACTCGAAGTTCTACGGCGGCATTTTCCGCCGTCCCTACATGATCCAGAAGGAGGGCCAGTACAAGGGTTATCCGCTGCGTACGTTCGTGGGCAACAATTTCCAGGGCGGTTTCAGCGACCACTTCCCCGTATATATCTACATTGCCAAATAAACTCTCTAAAATATTTGTATGAAACTCAAAGTTCTACTTATTCTGATGCTCGCCGCCGTGACCTTCACGTCCTATGCGCAGGACGGAGGCATCCGCGGTAAGGTTGTTTCGCGCAACGGTCGCGAGGCCTTGAGCAACGTACAGGTGAAGATCGAATCGCTGGGTCTGACGGCCACGACCGACAAGGACGGCAACTTCATCTTCGAGAATCTCCCTGCGGGCAGCTATATGCTGCTCTTCTCCACGCCCGACTTCGAGGACCTCAACCTGACGGTCCGCGTGGGCGACCAGCATGTGCAGGACCTCAAGTCGGTGGTCATCGTGCCGTCGGGTCAGAGTGCCGTTCTGGACGACGCCGTTTTCGCCGAATTCGACAACGACTCCTCGTCGTCGGACACGCAGGCGCTGCCTTCGTCGCTCTCCTCGTCGAAGGACCTCTTCAACAACATCGCATCGTACCGTTTCAGCGAGATGCGCTTCAACGTCCGCGGCTACGATTCGCAATATTCGGACATCTACCTGAACGGCATCCGCTTCAACGACGCCATGACGGGCTACGGCCCCTGGTCGCTGTGGAGCGGTCTGAACGACGCGACGCGTAACCAGGAGAACTATACGGGTCTTGAAACGTCGGATTTCGGTGTCGGCGGCATCGGCGGCATGACCAACGTCAACGCCCGCGCCTCGCAGATGCGCAAGGGATTCCGCGTGAGCGTTTCGAACGGTAACCAGATGTACCGTTTCCGTGCGATGGTATCCTACGGCTCGGGACAGCTCGACAACGGCTGGTCGTATGCCCTTTCGGTGGGCACCCGCCAGGGCGGCAACGGCTATGTGGACGGTGTTTACTACAACTCCTATTCCTATTTTGCTTCGGTCGAGAAACTCTTCGGCCAGGACCACCGCCTTGCGCTGACGCTGTTGGCTTCGCCTTCGGAGCGCGGAGCGCAGCAGGCATCGACCGACGAGGCCTACGCCCTGTTCGGCAACAACTACTACAACCCCAATGTGGGTTACCAGGCCGGCAAGCTCCGCAACTCGCGCGTGCGTAACACCCACGAGCCGATCGTGATGCTCAACTACACGTGGGACATGTCGGAGAACACGCGTCTGAACGCAGCCACGTCGCTTCGTTTCGGCCGTAACGGCTATTCGGCCTTGACGTGGAATGCCGGAGCGGATCCGCGCGGCGACTACTACCGCTATATGCCGAATTCGGATCTGACGCAGGTCGTGCCGGGGGTAACCACCGACGAGACGATCTATTTTTACCTGAAGGACGGCCTCATCGCGAAAAACGTGTGGGACGGCATGCTCGACTACGACGATTTCTTCCGGACGAACATGCGTAACGTCGAAGTGACGGACGCCGTTCTGTCGAAGCTCATGGGCAACAAGAGCCGTTCGAACTACATGATCGAGGAGCGTCACACCGACCAGCTGGACTACAACCTGGCGGTCAACGTGCAGCATAACATGCGCCACAACATGCGCATCGTGGGCGGAGCCAACCTGCGCGTCAACCGCACGAATTACTACTCGGAGGTCAAGGACCTGCTGGGCGGCGACTATTGGTATGACATCGACAAGTTCGCCGAGCGCGACATGGCCAGCACCGAGGCCTATCAGAACGACCTGGATTACTACTGGGCTACGGGGCACGCGCGCATTGCCCGTGTCGGAGACAAGTACGGTTACTACTACCGTGCCCATCTGCTCGAAACCAATGCCTGGGCCAACTATACGTGGGGCATCGGCGGTTTCTCGTTGGGAGTTGCCGGTTCGGTCGGCTACTCGAACATGTACCGCGAGGGCATGTGGCGCAAGGGGCTCTTCCCCAACGATTCGAAGGGAGATTCGAAGAAACTCGACTACCTGACCTACGATGCGAAACTTTCGCTGGGTTACAGGTTCTCGGGAGCGCATTCGATCGAGGCCAATGTTACCTGCATGCAGCAGGCTCCCCGGTTTGCTACGGCCTTCGTGTCGCCCCGTACGCGCAACACGACCACCCCGGGCCTGAAAGCCGAGAAGGTGTTCGGTGCCGACCTCACCTATAACCTCAGCCTGCCCTACATCAAGGCGCGCCTTTCGGGATACTATACGACGATCGAGGACCAGTCGAAGGTCATCTCCTTCTACGACGACACCCGCAGTTCGTTCACCAACTTTGCCATGAGCGGCATCGACAAACGCCACTACGGCGTCGAGCTGGGTCTTTCGGTTCCCGTGTGGAACGGTCTTTCGGTTGTGGGTGCCTTGAGCTGGGGCGACTATACCTATACGTCGAATCCCAATTTCGTGCAAACGGTTGACAACGTGAACAAGATCGTCCTGAAGGACAAGGTCAGCTGGGACGGTTATCATGTGGAAAGTTCGCCGCAGCTGGCTTTCAACGTCGGTCTCGACTACCGCGGACCGCGCAACTGGTTCGCCGGGGTGAACTTCAACTACTACGACAACCTCTATCTTTCGATGAACCCGATATACCGTACGGCCTCCGCTATCAAGTATTATACGAATGTGCTGACCTCCAATACGGCTACCAACCTGCAGAAGGCCTCGGCCATTTCGTCGATCAAGACCATCCGCAGGCAGGAGAAATTCGACAACGCCTATACGCTGAGTGCCAATATCGGCAAGAACTGGTACATCCGCCGGATCTACATGCTGGGCTTCAGCCTCGAGGTGAAGAACATCCTCAACGACCAGAATATCCGCACGGGCGGTTACGAGCAGATGCGTATGAGCAAGGTCCGCGGCGAGGGCGGCGAGCAGATTTACGGCCGCTTCCCCTCGAAGTACTTCTACCTGTTCGGTACGACCTATTATCTGAATGTCTATTTCCGTTTCTAATCGCGCAAAGCATAATTTATGAAAAGTCTTAAAATAGCATTGGCGGCTCTCGTCGGTCTGCTGTCCGTGAGCTGCTACAACGATTTCGACACTCCGGCTCCGCAGAAGCTCTATACGGCCGACGATATGGCCGCAATGGGGCTTACTCGGATTACCATTGCCGAGGTGAAGAAAAAATTCGGCCCGATCTCCAATACGGGAACTAACGACAATTTTGCCACAACCAAGACCCTCAAGTTCGGAACCCTCACCCCCGATGAGACCAAGTTCGAAGGTCTTTCGTCCTGGCCCGAGGCTGCGAACTACTACATCAAGGGTAAGGTGATCAGCAGCGACCGTCAGGGCAACATCTACAAGTCGCTCTATATCTACGACGGTACGGCCGGTATCGAGCTGAAGCTCTACAACGGTCTTTACCTCGACTTCCTGTTCGATCTGGGAGCGGAACCGATCAAGAGCCAGTGGGTTTACGTGCGTCTCGACGGGCTTTATCTGGGCAACTACCGCATGATGCTTTCGATCGGAGGCGCACCCTCGGACGGCATCAATACGGCCGGCAGCCACAAGTTCTACGCCAACTCGAACCTCGACAACCCGAAGGTCGCCGCACTGAACATCTTCCGCGGCGAATACACGACGCTCGAAGCCTCGGACATCAAGGAGGTCGATGGATCGACCTATAAGACGCTTGGCGAGGGGGATCTGGGACGTCTGGTGCGTTTCAACAATATTAAGATCCGTTATGCGGGCGTGAAGAACCAGAACGGCGATACGCCTCCGGGAATTAAGAGCGGCCAGAATTCGAATCCTTATCCGAGCTGGATCGTGACCGACTGGGGAACGCCTATCTTCGGCGCGTGGTACCGCTGGGCCTACAACAACAGCGAGCAGAATATCCGCCTCTACGGTTCGGTGCTGATGAGCTACGACGATAAGGCGCAGTATACTTCGGATCCGGGTGTTTACAGCATCCGCACGAGCGGTTACAGCCAGTTCGCCATGAAACCCATCCCGAAGGACGGCACGGAAGGTACGGTGCTGGGCATCTACGGCATCTATGCGAAGCGCAGCGATTTCACGGGCGGAGCGAACGACTGGGCGCAGTACCAGATTTCGGTGAGCCGCATCGAGGACCTCGACTTCCCGGCAGAGTCGCTGCTTTCCGAGGAGTGGATCAAGGCTAATACGCCCGCCTCGTCGCTGAATCCTCCCGTGAAGAACGGCGGCGATGATTACGATGGAAACAACTGATCCCGCTTTTGGACAATGAAAAACTGCGACCCGATGGGGCCGCAGTTTTTTTGTGCCGGGGGGGGCAGATGCTCCCGGACCTTATTTGCAGGAGGTCTGGTAGTATCCGATTGCGCGGTCGACCTGCTCGGCATCCTTCTGCTCCATCGCTTCGAGGTGATGGGGATTCTCCTCGGTGGGGACCACGCGGTACTGCTCGAAGCGGCGCACGGGCGACAGAATCGTGAAGGTATCGCCTTCGAGATAGCCGAGGTCCTGATAGGTGGCTATGAATGCGCGGTTTACGTATGCTGGGTCGAAGATGCTGCGGCCGTAGAAATGCGAGTCGTAGCTCATGTTGAGCAGCGACAGCAGGGTAGGCATCAGGTCGATCTGCGAGACGATACCGTCGACCACCTGGGGCTCGATCAGCCCGGGGGCGAGGATCAGTGCCGGGATGTGGTATTTCTGCAGCGGAATCTCGGTGCGTCCGGCGCTCGACGCGCAGTGGTCGGCCGTGACGAGGAAGATTGTGTTTTCGAACCACGGCTGCCTGGCCGCTTCGGCGAAGAACTGCCCCAGCGAATAGTCGCTGTAGAGCACGCCTCCGGCACGGCTCTTCGAGTCGTTGGGTATGCGGATCCGTCCGGCGGGGTAGGTGAAGGGACGGTGGTTGCTGACGGTCATCACATGGGCAAAGAACGGCTTGCCGCTGCGGGTCTCCCTGTTGAGCGTGCGGATGACCTTCCGGTAGGCGTCTTCGTCGCAGACGCCCCAGATGTTGGCGAAGGTGATCTCCTCGGGCTCGTAGTCTTTCTGGTCGACGATCTCATACCCGTTTCCGGAGAAGAAGGTCTCCATGTTGTCGAAATAGCTGTTGCCGCCGTAGAAATAGGTCACATTATAGCCCTTGTCGCGCAGCAAGGCCCCCGTGGAGTGCATCCCGGCGTTGTTCGGACGCTTGATGATGCTCTGTCCCGGGCAGGGCGGGCGCGAAAGCGTCACGGCCTCCAGACCGCGCACCGTGCGGTTGCCCGTGGCGTAGACGCGATCGAAGGCCAACCCTAATTTGTAGAGCGAGTCGAGCACGGGAGTGATTTTTTCCGTGTTGCCGAACCGCTCCATGTACGAGGCGCTCATGCTCTCCATGGTGATCAGCACGATGTTGCGGTGCATCTCCTCCCCTTCGGCGCACACGGTGTGCAGATTGTCGCCCGTGCTCTGGTAAACCCCGTGCACGAAGGCTTCGGCCTCGGCCTGGGGACGTGTGAGGTAGAACTGTTCGTAGTCGAGCGAGTTCTTGACGAATGCGTCGTAGAATTTGTAGAGCCCGTTGGCCTGCAGTTCGTTGACGTATACGTTGGCGCTGTCCTGGAAGCGGGTGTTGAAGTTCAGCAGCCCGATTGCGGCGAACAGCGCTGCGATGTAGGCCGGTACGCTTAGGGCTTTCCATTGCCAGCCTTTCAGGTATTCGGTCTGCACGAGTTCGCGGCGGAAGCAGTACCACGTCACGAGCAGCGTCACGATGATGATGCCCAGCGTCATCGGCACAACGGGATAGGACTCCATGATGTTGCCCACCACTTCGTTGGTGTAGACCAGATAGTCGACGGCGATGAAGTTGTAGCGGACGCCGAATTCGCTCCAGAAGAAATATTCGCTGATGCCGTTGAAGATGATGGCGCCTGCATAGATGACGACGAAGAGGGCGAACCAGACCGTGGTCCAGATATTGCGGAATCCGGGCAGGAAGAGGCGCAGGGCGAAACTTCCGGCCCAGTATCCCAGCACATAGAGGGCGATCCGCGGGGCGACGCTTCCGTATTCGTCGAAGATCGTGTTGAAGAACGCCACGTAGCAGAACGCCGCCACGAGCAGGGCGAGGAGGATGTATCCCCACGGTTTTTTGTATTTGGTGTTCGATACGCTCAACATGAAGAGCCACAGGAAGACGAATCCCACCGTTGCGGCGCAGAAATCGTTCACGGCTCCCAGCAGGAAGACTTTGCACCATTCGCCGAATGAGAAGGCGAGAGAGGTGGTCTGCTCGTTGAAAAGCAGCACGACGCGCAAGACGAGACCGACGGCGACGGTCAGCAGCGACAGTTTGAGATAGAGGCCGGAGACCAGCCGGATACTTTTTTGCATGACGAGTTTGTTGATTAACGTTGCAAAGTTAACGATTTTCAGCCCGTTCGGGAAGCGAAAAGGCAGCCACCGGAGTGACTGCCTTGTTCAAACGGATTGAGAAACTGTTCGTTTTGTCGCTTACTTCGTCGGACGCATCACGACCTTCACGAGGTTTCCGTCAGCGAGGATCTTCTTGGCCAGAGCCTGCACGTCGTCGCCGGTCAGATCGAGGATCGCCTGTTCGTAGTCGGCGATGTAGTTCAGTCCCGATCCGTATTTGCTCTGGATGTAGCCCATCCATGATCCGTTCTGTTCGAGACTGTTCTTCCAGCTCTTGAGCATGAATTCGCGGTGTTTCTCGATGTCCTCGTTCTTGGGGCCGTTGGCTGCGATCTGCTCGAGCTCCTTCATCACGATCTCGCTCAGTTCGTCGGCCATCTTCTCATTGGTGTCGAACGCAATGGTCATGCCGTAGGTTTCGCGGGGGATGTAGTCCGTCGAACCCTGAACGTGTACGCCGTAGGTTCCGCCCTTCTCCTCGCGGATCGAAACGAGATAGCGCGAATTGAGAGCCTGCGTCAGGAACGACATCGCCATTTTGTTCTTGAGCGAGTAGGGCATGTCTCCCGAGAAGTAGTAGTTGATCGAGACCTTCGGCTGCTGCATCGGGGTCGTGAACTCCTCCTCGACCTGGCCTTTCACGGGATAGGCCTTGTCGTCGACGTAATCGATCGGTTTGCGGGCGGCGGGAATCGATCCGATGTATTTCTCCACGAGGGGCTTGAGCGTTTCGGGGTCTATGTTGCCCACGAACGTGAAGACGAATCCTTTGGCTCCGGGGTAGAGCTTCGCGTAGATGCCGGGCAGCTGGTCGAAGTCGAACTTCTCGACGATTTCGGTCGATATGATCCGACGACGGGGATTGTGGTCGAAGATCACGTCGGAGACCTTCTCCTGCATCAGGAAGTCGGGGTTCGACTTGGCATTGGCGAGCTGGGCGATGAGCATCTTCGTGAGATTGTCCATGTCGTCCTTGTTGAACCGGGGCTGGGTGAAGTTGAGGTAGAGCAGCTGGAGCATCGTTTCGATATCCTTGGGCGAGCAGATGCCGCCCATGGCGCTGGCGTAGTTCTCCACCGAGGGCTGTACCGACGCGGTTTTACCCGAAAGCTGCTTCTTGAGTTCCGTGGCCGAGAATTTGCCGACACCCGACATCGAGTTCACGGCGGGCATTACCTGGCCCATGTAGAACTCCTCGTCCGAGAGCAGCGACAGGCCTCCCTTGCCGGTTACGCCCAGACGTACTTCGTCGGCCTTGAAGGTCGTGGGTTTCACGACGACCTTCGCGCCGTTGGCCAGCGTCCACTCCGTCGTTCCGAGCACTTTGTCTTCGACCGTCTTCTTCACGTGCGATCCTTTGAGCTCGGTTCCTTCTGCGATCAGCGGTTCCTTGACCACATTGTCCTCATAGGCCGTTACCTCCGATGCGGTCACCTTGTCGCGGATGGCGAGCATCTCCTCTGCCGTGGGGGCCGCGATGCCCTCCTTCTCGGGAGCTGTGATCACAATCACCTGATTCGTCGGGAGAATGGTCTGCTTTGCGAAGGCATTGACGGCCTCCACGTTGAGCATCTTGATCAGCATGCTGTCGATCTGCCATTCGGTCTTGGCGTCGGGCATGGGGTGATTCTTCTGGTAGTTGTTCAGATAGGTCTGCACGAATTCGGCGTTGCGTCGGTCGTTGCGGTTGGCATATGAACGTTCGGCCTGACGCATCAGGTTCTCCTGGGCGCGTTCGAACTCGCCCTGCGTGAATCCGTAGCGACGCACCTTCTCCATTTCGGTGTAGAGGGTCTCGAAGCCGCGGGCGAGCTTCCCGTCCTCGGTCATGGCCACGAATACCGTGGCGTTGAGCGTCGGGATCACGCCGATAACGTCACCCGAGCTCATGCCGGCACCGAGGAACGGAGCGTCGGGCTGCATGGCGATCTCCTGCAGACGTGCGTTCTCCATCGTGACCATGTAGGCCTCGATCACGTTGTTGGCCTCGGCCAGCACCGTGTTGGCGAGCTGTTTGGGGAGTGCCGGGCGCTTGATGAAGAGCTGTACCTTCGTGCCCTGCATCTCCGGATCGGTGTAGATGCTGACGATCGGCTCTTGGTTGTCGGGGACCACGATGGTCTCCTTCTGCGAAGCCCCTGCGTCGGGAGCCGGGATGTCGGCCATCAGCGACTTGATCTTGGACTCCACGGCGTCTACATCGATGTCACCCGCAACAATAACGGCCTGGTAATTGGGACGGTACCATTGTTTGTAGAAATCCTCCAGTTCCTTGTGTTGGAAGTTCTTCAGCCCGTCGAGATAGCCGATCAGGTTGCGGTGCTCGTATTTCGAGCCTTTTCCCAGGGCCTGCAGCATCTTCATCAACGAACGCCACTCGGCGCCGTCGCGCGTGCGCAGCTCCTCCATGATCACGCCGCGCTCCGAGTCTATTTCTGAGGGCTCCAGCGCGATGAAGTGCGACCAGTCGTGCAGGACCAGCAGCGCCGAGTCGATGATTCCCTCGCGCGAGGTTGGGACGTCCTTCATGTTGTAGCACGTGTAATCCCAGCTGGTTCCTGCGTTGAGGTTGGCTCCGAATTTCACGCCTACGGTCTCCAGATACTCCGTGAGCATTTTTCCCGGGAGGTTCTTGGTTCCGTTGAATGCCATGTGCTCCAGGAAATGGGCGAGACCCTGCTGCGAGTCGCTTTCCTGAATGGCACCCACATTGTGGAGGATGTAAAAGTCGGCCTGTCCTTTTGGTTTTTCGTTGTGGCGGATGTAATAGGTCATCCCGTTTTCCAGTTTTCCGGTTCGGAGCTCCGGATCGGCGGGAATCGGCTGATTCATCTGTGCCACGGCACTGCTGGCGGCGAAAGCCGCGACGGCCAGCATCAATAATTTTTTCATGGGCATATTGGTATAAAGGTTATTGTTCCTGTTTCTCTTCGGGGCGGTATTCGATGATATCCCCGGGCTGGCATTCCAGCTCGCGGCAGATTGCTTCGAGCGTGGAAAACCGGATGGCCCTGGCCTTTCCGTTCTTGAGGATCGAGAGGTTTGCGGGCGTGATGTCGACCCGTTCGGCCAGTTCTCCGAGCGACATCTTGCGTTTGGCCATCATTACGTCTATGTTTATGATTATCGCCATAAAGCCGTCCCCCCCCCTTTTATCGGTTGCATTACTTTCATGTCGTCTGTCTTAGATGGTCAGTTTCTGCTCTTCGCTCAAGTTCTGTCCGATGGCGAAAACCTCGGCGGCGAAAAGGATCAGGATTCCCATGATGATCATCGCATAGGAGACGTGAAATCCGGCGTCGACGGTGTATCCGCTTTCAGCGAGCAGTTCGGCCGCTCGGCGGTTCATCGCCCAGTCCACGGTGTCGCTGATCAGTTCGGTGAGGATCGTCAGCACTCCTATTGCGCGCAGATAGCAGACGTTGCGTTTGTCGAGCGCGCGTTCTTCGCGGATCGATTGGCGCAGCGAGTGGATGATCACGAACATCAGTACGATGATGGCCAGATAGAGGATCGGGCATAGCATGACCAGGGCATAGAGCCAGATGCTGCCGCCGATCGATCGGAATGCCAGTCCCAGCAGGGATGCGTCCGGAGCGTTCTGCTCGACGACGAGGCCGAGTTTGCGGATGTTGGCCTTGATTTCCATGCCCGGAGCCGGGGTTATGTCGACGGCTGTTTCGGGCTGTTGCGTCACCCGGATGTCATCCAGCATGTAGATCATGCGCGGGCTGCCGGCCTTCTGCTTTTCGGCTATGTTGTTGCCGAGTTCCACGCCTTCCGCCGCACCCCGCGAGAAGTTGGGCAGGATTCCGTGGGCGATGCTTGCCGCGAGTACGATGAAAAACGTAATGTAGATGACCAGCAGGCGTTGCAGGAGCGATTTTTTGTTCTGCATGTGTTCCTATTTTGGTTTTACAGTTGCAAAGATAGGATTAATTTTCGAAAAACAAATAATATTTATCGTTTTTCGATAATCTTCTTCTTCGGAGCCAAAAAAAGGACGATACGGGGTATCGTCCTTGCGCGGAGTCTGGAGGCTTTATTCCACGTTGTCTTTGAGTTGTTTCCAGAATGATGCGCTGATTGCCATCGAGATCGAGATGGTCAGCACGACGATGGTGAACATGACGATGAAGCTGATGAAGGCGACGTCGATCATGTTGCAGATCGTCATGGCGATGGAGAATACGAAGCTGAACAGGATGATGGCGCTCAGTACTACGAAGAATATGGTCCATTTGCTGCCGTAGGTGGCTTCGTTCGAAGCCTTGATGGCCTCTATCGGATTTTTGCCCTTTTCGAAGAGGAAATAGTAGGAGAGCGTCCATGCGATCGAGATGACGATGGCCGGGACGAAGGCGAAGAGCACGCCGACGAGTGTCGAGAAGGTCATCAGCCCCATCGTGATGAAGTATTCGCCCATGTAGCGGCGGTACTTGCTGTCGAAAATGCCCAGGGGGTTGACAATATCACCTTTTGCCAGCTGTGTGGGCAGTAGGGTGATGGCGATCGTGGTTCCCACGTTGAGATAGGGTATCCAGATCGTGACGAGCCATAGCGCCACCGCGGCGATCACCGAAGGGGCATTCTTTATGCCGATGGTGATGGCGTCTCTGAGGGTTTCTCCGAAGTTGAGTGTTTTCGTTTCCATGACAGAATGGTTTAAGGGTTAATATCAAAAACAAATATAATAAAAAAAAGCGTATCTTTGCCCTACGATTGTAAAATTCAATACAATGGCCGAAAAATCTCGCTATAATTATCGGGTTGAACCGCAGGATGTCGATTTCACCCTGCGGGCGACAATCCCCTCGCTGGGCAGATCGATACTCAATACCGCGGGCGTCGATGCCTACGGGAAAGGCTTCGGAGTCGATGTGCTGAATGCCGACAACCATTCGTGGGTGCTTTCGCGCATGGCCGTCGAATGCGACAGCCAGCCCATGCAATATACCGATTACACCGTGGCGACATGGATCAGCGACTACGGCCGGGTGCTCTCGACGCGAAACTTCACGCTGACCGATGGTGCCGGCCGCGAATTCGGCCGGGCCGTGACGCAGTGGGCGATGATCGACCTGCAGAGCCGTTCGGCGGTCGACCTCTCGTGGGTCGGCGAGGCTCATGCCGACGCCCTCGTCGATGCCGCACCCCCGACGGACAAGCCGCGCAAGATCCGTTCGGTAAGCCCCACTGCTACGGTTGAACACCGGGTGGTTTACAGCGACATCGACTTCAACCGCCACGTCAACACGATGCGCTATATCGAAATGATGCTCGACATGCTGCCCGTCGACATGCTGGCTTGGGAGGCGCCCGTGCGGCTGGACATCCATTTCCTGAAGGAGTGCCGTTTCGGGCAGATGCTGACGGTGGGGTGCGAACTGCGCGAGCGTTCGGCGCTGTTCGAAATTTCGGGCGACGGGGCTGCGGCCGCCGTGCGGGCCTCCATCGAGTGGAAATAGGCGCGGGGAGGGTTTTCCCAGGGCGTTTGTGGAACGGGTTTTGCAGTTACGGCTGCAAAACCTTTTTTCATCATGGAGCATATGACCGAAACACACGTGAAAAACAAGTACCAGGTAAGCATCGACCTGCTGAACGATGCCGTGGGCAAGGAGATCGCCACTTCGTTGCAGTACATGTATTTCCACACCCATCTCGAAGACAAGCGCTACCGATACCTTTCGAAGATCCTGCGCGAGATTTCGATTGCCGAGATGCGCCATATCGAGGAGTTCTCCGACCGCATCCTGTTTCTGCAGGGCGACGTGGACATGAACGCCGCGTTCCGCACCCGGCAGGTCACCGACGTGCGGGAGATGCTGCGCATGGCCATGCAGCTGGAGCAGAGTACGATCGAGGGCTACAACGAAGCCTCGCGCACCGCCGCGGAGCATGAGGACGCCGTGACGCACAAGATGTTCCAGGAGATTCTCGCCGAGGAGGAGGAGCACCTCGACACCTTCCGCACCGAGTTGCAGCACGTGCTCGACTACGGCGAGAAGTACCTCGCGCTGCAGTCGGTCGCCGGCAGCAAGCAGACGTCGAAGCGCCTCGGCCATCCCGGCGGCGAGTAGCGCTCCGTGCGGCGTGAAGCCCTCCTGACGCAAAAAACGGAATCCTTTTGCCGGGGTCCCGTTTTTTCGGTTATCTTTGTACCTGAATCATTCGCGGAAACCCGTGCAAACCCCGGCCGACGCACGAGTCCCTCCCGGGGCGGAAGTCGTGGCGTGGCAGCCTGCCGATCGATCGACTTGCCGGCCTGCCGGCCTGCCGGTCAGTTGACCGGTCAGTTGACCTGCCAGTCTGCCAGTCTGCCAGCCCGCCAGTCTTCCGGTCTTCCGGTCTTCCGGCCTGCCAGCCTGCCGATCTGCTCGCCAGCCGGTCGGCCGGTCGGCCGGTCGATGCGGTTTCGGACTCCGGGTCGGCGGATCGAATGAATGGTAAGAAATAGCCGGAATGCTCTGATACGATGAAAATAACGATTTTAGGACCGGCCCATCCCTACCGCGGGGGCCTGGCCTCGATCATGGAGATCATGGCCCGCACATTCCAGCGGCGTGGTGACGAGGTCGACATCAAGACTTTCACGCTGCAATATCCCTCGCTGCTGTTTCCCGGCGCGAGCCAGACGGTTGCGACGCCTCCGCCTGCGGACCTTCGCATCTGCCGCTGCGTCAATACGATGAATCCGCTGAACTGGGTGCGCGTCGGTCGTCGTATCCGCCGCGAGCGTCCCGATTTCGTGCTGATGAAGTACTGGACTCCTTTCATGGCCCCCTGCTTCGGGACCATTGCCCGCATCGCACGCAGCAACGGCCATACGAAGCTGCTGTGTCAGATCGACAATGTCGAGCCGCACGAGCATCATCTGACCGACAAACCCTTCAACCGCTACTTCCTGCGTTCGGTGGACGGTTTCGTCTACATGTCCGAGCAGGTCCACCGCGAACTCCGCGCATACAGCGACGCTCCGGCCCTGTTTTCGCCGCATCCGCTCTTCGAGAACTTCGGCGAGCGGGTCGACCGCTTGGAGGCGTGCATGCGCCTGGGGCTGGATCCCGCGAACAGCTACGTGCTTTTCTTCGGGCTGATCCGCGATTACAAGGGTCTTGACCTGTTGCTCGATGCCTGGGCGCAGCTCCGGCGCGCAGGCCGCACCGGCCGCCGCCGGCTGATCGTGGCGGGGGAGTTCTATACCGCCCGGGAACCCTATCTGAAGCGGATTGCCGACAACGGATTGCAGGATGAGGTGCTGCTCCACGACCGGTTTATCCCCGATGACGACGTGAAGTATTATTTCTCGGCGGCGGATTTCGTCGTCCAGCCCTACAAGACCGCCACGCAGAGCGGCGTGACACAGATCGCCTATCAGTTCTGTGTGCCGATGGTCGTGACGGCGGTCGGCGGACTGCCCGAGGTTGTCCCCGACGGGCGCGTGGGCTACGTCGCCGCACCGACGGCCGAAGGGGTTGCCGCGGCGATGGACCGCATGTACGCGGGCGATGCGCTGACCCGTTTCCGGGAGAACTGCATCACGGAGCGTCGGCGATTTTCGTGGGAGGAGATGTGCAGCCGCATTGCGGAACTCTACGGACTTGTGGCGCCGAAATAGGCCCTCCCCCTCCTCCCTTCTGAAAAACAGGCCCGGAAGTGCATTGCACTCCCGGGCCTTTCTTCATTTATTCGGGTGTAGCTTGGGCTACTTCTTGATATTGGGCTGTTCCAGTCCGTATTTCTTTTTGCGGTCTTCCGCCTTGAGCCACAGTCCCAGCAGCATGGCCAGCACGCCGCATGCGACGAAAATCAGCATCGGACGGGTGTAGTCGTAGGGCATTCCCTCAGTGCGTCCGGCGTTGAAATATTTGAGTGCGAAGCCGAAGAGCATCGGGAACAGACACAGACCGATGTTCTGGATCCAGAATATCAGCGAATAGGCGGAACCCAGATAGCGCGTCTCCACGATCTTGGGCACCGAGGGCCAGAGAGCCGCCGGGACCAGCGAGAACGAGATGCCGAGCAGGACGATCGATCCGTAGGCGACGGGTTTGCTCGGGAATTCCGGGAGTACGAAGGCGAAGGTCAGGTGGCATGCGATCATCAGGATTGCTCCCAGGATGAGCATCGTGGCGCCCTTGCCCTTGTGGTCGAGGTAGCGGCCCAGGAAGGGGGTGATGGCGGCCGCGCCCATCGGGAACCAGCGGAAAATGTCGGCTGCGGTCTGGGCCGATACGCCGAGGTTGCTCTCCAGCATGTTGGTGGCGAAGCGCTGGAAGGGGAAGATGGCTGAGTAGTAGAGCACGCAGAGGACGGCGATGATCCAGAACACCTTGCTGCTCAGGATGTATTTCAGGTCGCTGATCTTGAATTCCTCCTCGCTGCCGGCTTCTCCGCGGCTGTCGAGGCCCAGTTGTTTGTCCAGCTTGCGGTCCATGAAGGAGAAGATCACGAACGTCAGCAGTCCGATCAGCAGCAGCACCGTGCAGAAAGCCACGGGTCTGACGACCGTTGCGGGAGCCATGTCGGCGAGCCAGGGCGAAATGGAGAATATGGCGAAGACACCGACTCGGGCAATGGCCATTTCCAGTCCCATTGCCAGAGCTATCTCCTTTCCTTCGAACCATTTGGCGATGGCTTTTGATACGGTGATTCCGGCCATTTCCATGCCGCATCCGAAGATCATGAATCCCAGCGAGGCCAGTTTTGCCGAGGCGGGGAAGGAGGTCCACCACGCGCCGAGCCACGTTTCTACGGGCGAACCCACGAAAGCGTCGCTCACGGCGTAGTATTTCAGACAGGCGCCGATGAACATCAGCGAAGCCGACAGTTGGCCGGTGAAGCGCACGCCCATCTTGTCGAGGATGATGCCTGCGAGGATCAGAAATCCGAAGACGTTGAGAATGAACTCCGAACTTCCGTACATGCCGAATACGTCGGGAGTCCATCCGCGCTGTGTCTCGATCATGCTTTGCAGCGGGGACATCAGGTCGACGAACATGTACCCGAAAAACATCGTGGACGCGATGAGCAACAACGCCGTCCATCGGGCCGCGGGCGAGTCGTTGAGTTTACGTTGGATAGTTTCTGACATATTTTTATGTGTTGAGTTAGTTGTCCCGTGATGCGTATCGTTTCAGCACCTCATAGGCTTCGGTTACCCCCAGTTCTCCGGCTTTCGAGAGGTCGAGACATCCCTTGCGGGTGTCTTTCATGAACAGCTGGATGATTCCTCGGTTGTAGTATGCCTCGGCGAATGCGGGGTTGAGTGAGATGGCCTTGGTGTAGTCCTCGAAAGCCTCGGGCAGCCTTCCCGAGAGGGCCCGCAGGTTGGCGCGGTTGTAGTAGGCATAGGCGAAGTCGGGGAAGAGCTTCACGGCCTTGTTCAGGTCGGCCACCGCCTCGTCGTAGTTGTACGTCCGTTTCGAGTTGTTGTTCAGGCGGTTTGCCGGATCCGAGTCGATCGTGATCCGCTGGTAGGAGTTGTCGATCGACGAGATGAAGTCGATCATCTCGGCGCGTGTTGTCGAACGGTTCAGGTAGAGGAACGGGTTCGAGGGGTTCAACTCGATGGCCGATGAATAGGTTCCCACCGAATTGGTGTACTGCTTGATGAGCGACTGCGTGACGGCGCGTTCGAAGAGCACGGTCCACGAAGGATCGTTCGTCTTGAGTTCCTGCACGTAGTGCTTGTCGAGCATCACCAGCGTGTCGGGGGCGATGTTGCTCTCGCGGCACGAGAGGGTGAGGTATTGGTTGTCGATGCGCTTCTTGAAATCGTCGACGCGCTGCAGGTGATAGGGTTTCGCTGCGGGAACCGAGTCGGGTCGCATCAGCGTAAACTTGAACAGGGGCAGCAGACGCATCTCCTCGTGGCCGCCGTTGTGGCCCGTGATGCGGTCGAAGCTGCCTCCGGCAAACTTGCTGTCGAACGAGAGCAGGCGGTCGAAGCGCTGTGTGGTGTCGGCGTAGATCGAATAGGTGCTGTCGTTGAGCCGCGAGCGGTATTCCGCGATTTTCCGCTGTGCGATCGAGCGGTCCTCTTTGGCTCCCTGGGGGTCGCGGAGCAGTTCGCGCAGACGTCCGCGGTAGATGTAGGCGTTGGCGAAGTCGGGATACAGCTTGATGGCCGAGGAGTAGTCCTCCACGGCGCGCTCGATCTCACCTAGCTGGGCGTATACGCCCGCACGGTTGTAGTAGACCAGCACATTGTTGGGTGCGTAGAGCGCCACCTTGTCGTAATCCTCCAGCGCGCGGTTGTAGTCTCCGATCTGCGTACGCAGCATCGCGCGGTTGAAATAGGTCAGCGAGTTGGTCGAATCGAGCTGTATGACCTTGTCGAAATCGGCCAGTGCCTGCATCGGGCGGTTGGTGGCGTTGTAGACCAGCGCGCGGTTGAAATAGGAGAGCAGGTAGGCCGAATCGCACTCGATGGCCTTGTTGAAGTCCGCCTCGGCCTCCTTGTACTGTTCCTGCTGGAGGTACAGCCCGCCGCGGCGGTTGTAGCCGTTGGGGTTCTCGCGGTTGGTGATAATCGCGGTATTGAAATTCCGGTAGGCGTTCGTGGTGTCTTTCAGGTGGAGGTAGCTCAACCCCCGGCAGATGAAGGCGTCGGCCACCTTGTTTTCCTGACGGATGAACTTGTCGAAATCGTCGATGGCCTCCCTGAACTGCTGGTTCAGCAGGCGCGTCACGCCGCGGCTGTAATAGGGTCCGGGCAGGTCGGGGCGCAGCTCGATGGCTTCGCGGAAATCCTGCAGGGCGTCGTCGTAGTTTCCCAGCCGCGAGCGGGTGATGGCGCGGTAGGTGTAGGCCTGCGTGTAGACGGGATTGAGGCGTATGGCCGTCGAGAAATCGTCTTCGGCACCCAGCAGGTCGTCGAGGTTGTATTTGGCGATGCCGCGCAGGAAGTAGCCTTCGAATGCGTCCTCGTCGAAGCGCAGCAGGGTGTTGAGCGTGCGTATGGCCTCCTGATAGTCGTTGTTCATCATGCACGAACGCCCGACCCAGAAAAAATATTCCCGGTTGTACTGTGCGAGGGCTTTCGTTCCGCACAGCAGGGCTGTTCCCAATATGATTCCGGCTATGAGTTTCCGCATGCTGACTTATTTTGCTTTTTTAACGGGCTTCCGTGCGATTTATTATTCCTGCTCGTATCCGAACCTGCGTAATTGCCTCTCGTTGTTGCGCCAGTCGTCGCTGACCTTGACGAAGAGCTGGAGGAAAACCTTCTTTCCGAGGAACTGTTCCATGTCTTCGCGCGCCTTCTGCCCGACTCTCTTCAGCTTCTCGCCCTTGTGACCGATCAGAATGCCCTTCTGCGAGTCGCGGGAGACGTAGATCGTCGCCGCTATTCGGTCGATCGTCGGCTCCTCCTTGTAGCTTTCGATTTCGATCTCGCAGCAGTAGGGGATCTCCTTGTCGTAGAATTTGAGGATCTTCTCGCGGATGATCTCCGACGCGAAGAAGCGCAGTGTCTTGTCCGTGAGCGTCTCCTTGGGGTAGAACGCCGGACCTTCGGGCAGCAGTGAGAGAATGGTCTGAAACAGCCCTTCGATGTTGAAATTCTCCTTGGCCGAAGCGGGTACGACCTGTGCTCCGGGTATTTCGGCCTGCCATTTGTCGACCAGAACTTCGAGAGCCTCGGGTGTCGTGAGGTCGATCTTGTTGATGACGACGATGGTCGGGATACCGCTCCGGCGGATGTTGTCGACGATTTCGGCCGATCGTTCACTCTGCTCCACGGTGTCGGTGACGTAGAGAATCACGTCGGCATCTGTCAGGGCGTTCGTCACGAACTTCATCATCGACTCCTGCAACTTGTACGAGGGTTTCAGAATACCGGGCGTGTCGGAGTATACGATCTGGAAATCCTCGCCCGACACGATGCCCATGATACGGTGACGAGTTGTCTGCGCCTTGGCGGTTATGATCGAGAGTTTTTCGCCCACGAGGGCGTTCATCAGCGTCGATTTTCCCACGTTGGGATTGCCGATGATATTTACGAAGCCGGAACGGTGCATTTCTTTAGCTTTATTCGCAGACAAAGGTAGGGATTTATTCGAATTTATCCTATATTTGTCCTACAATATGTAACCCCACCTGGGCTTTTCTTCGGATGCGGATGAACGGAGTTTACCCGCATGTTGTGTGTTTTGCCATTGGACGGATGCAAAATTCCGCTTTGATCAATTCTCCCCGTTTGGCTTGCGCCTGCCTGCCGGAAATCCATGCCCTCTTGGCATTCGGTAAAACCTCCCTCTTTGCTTTTCCTCCCGGAGAATTCTCCGCCTGTTATCCACGGCCTCTCCGCTTGCTGTTTCGAGCGGGGAAGGCTGCCTCTTCTCCGCTTGCTGTTTCGAACGGGGGCCGCCTTCTGCCACCCACTGCGCTAACGCTTGCTTTTCCTCCCGGAGAAGTCTCCGCCTCCTGCCCGCCGCTTGTCATCTCGACCGGGGGCCACCTCCTGCCTCCCTGCCTCGCCGCCACTTGTCATCTCGACCGGGAGACCTGCCGGCTCCCCTGTTCCGCGCCGCTCGCCTGCCTCCTCCTGTCAGCCCCTCCCGATCGCGGCAGGAGCCTCGACGGAAAGCGTCGTTGTGTTGTCTGAAGGCCCATTTTGCAAAAAGGCTCCCGAAAACGAGAGCCTTTTTGTTATGAAGTCTTGTGTGCCATACAGCCTATCGGCGCATCATTCCGCCGGGCATTTTGGGGATCTTCATGCCGCCGCCGGCCACGGCCTTCATCATCTTGCGCGTGTCGTCGAACTGTTTCATCAGTCGGTTGACATCTGCCATCGTCGTTCCCGAACCCTTGGCGATGCGTTCACGCCGACGTGCGTTGATGATCTCGGGATGCTCGCGCTCGGCGGGGGTCATCGACGAGATGATCGCCTCGGTCTGCTTGAAGACATCGTCCGGAATCTCCACATTCTTGAGCATCTTGCCCATGCCGGGGAGCATCGACGCAAGGTCCTTGAGGTTGCCCATCTTCTTGATCTGCTGAATCTGCGTGATGAAGTCGTTGAAGTTGAACTGGTTCTTCACCAGTTTTTTCTTCAGTTTCCGGGCCTCCTCCTCGTCGAACTGCTCCTGTGCGCGCTCCACGAGCGACACCACGTCGCCCATGCCCAGAATCCGGTCGGCCATGCGCTCGGGGTGGAACACCTGCAGGGCGTCCATCTTCTCGCCGCTCGAAATGAACTTGAGGGGTTTGTTGACCACCGAACGGATCGAAATGGCCGCACCGCCGCGCGTGTCGCCGTCGAGTTTGGTGAGGACCACGCCGTCGAAGTCCAGCCGCTCGTTGAACTCCCGAGCGGTGTTCACGGCGTCCTGACCCGTCATGGCGTCGACTACGAACAGCGTTTCCGAGGGCTTCACAGCGGCCTTGATGGCCGTGATCTCCTGCATCATGGCCTCGTCCACGGCCAGACGGCCCGCGGTATCGACAATCACCACGTTGCAGTTGTTCTGACGGGCATATCGGATACCGTTTTCGGCAATCTCTACGGGATTTCGGTTACCCTCCTCGGTGTAGACCTCCACGCCGATCTGCCCGCCGAGCACTTTCAGCTGGTCGATGGCCGCGGGACGGTAGACGTCGCCAGCCACCAGCAGCACCTGACGGCCCTTCTTCGACTTGAGCATCGAAGCCAGCTTGCCCGAGAAGGTCGTCTTGCCCGATCCCTGCAAACCTGCGATGAGGATCACCGCCGGAGTGCCCTCCAGGCGGATGTCCGTGGCTGTTCCGCCCATCAGTTCGGCCAGCTCGTCGCGGACGATCTTGGTCATCATCTGTCCCGGCTTGACGGCTTTCAACACGTCCTGCCCCAAGGCCTTCTGCTTCACTTCGTCGGTAAATGTCTTGGCGACCTTGTAGTTGACGTCGGCGTCGATCAGCGCTCGGCGGATCTCCTTGAGCGTCTCCGCGACGTTGATTTCGGTGATGCGTCCCTCGCCTTTGAGGATTTTGAACGACCGTTCGAGTTTATCTGTTAAGTTTTCAAACATGACTTCTGAAATTATCCGAGCACAAAGATAATCAATAATTCACAAAGCACAATCCGCCGTATGAATTTTGTTGCGCCGAGAGGCGTTGCCGTCGCCGCTACCGGAGCAGCCCGGCCTCGTAATAGATCACGATCTGCTCGATCATCCGATCCTCGCCCTCCTTGTCGTATTGCGACTTGAGGTCCTGACCGAAGATTTTGGAAATTCCCTGCCAGAATCCCGCCACGAATCCGCCGCGGAACTCCTTGAGTACCTCGTAGGCGGTGTATTCGGTTTCGCGGTCGATGAGCTTCAGCAGCACGCGGCCCTGCGTGCGGGTCATGCGCTTCAGCACGGGGGTGTATTCGGCCTTGATCTCGTGGTAGATTTGTCGGATATACTCCTTCTGTGCCTTTTTGGTCGGCAGGCGGCACAATTCCTCTTCCATCGTGGCCATCTTTGCCCGGGCGATTTTGGCAATGGGGTAGACCTTTTTCACGGCCTCCACCAGCCGGCGGTAGCGGCGCAGGTCGACCGGGCGGCTGAAGACGTAGACGGGCAGGACGTGGACCAGCGGGATCGAATCGCCCTGTTCGACCGCCCACTCCTGATGCCAGAAGCCGCGACCTCCCTGCGCCTGCACTTCGAAGAGTGCGGCGACGGACAGAGCGATGAGGAGGATCCACTTTTTCAACGGCAGCAAATTTTTTCGTATCTTTGTGTCGGATTCCGGATGCAATCCCGTGCGGTTTAGCATCCGGTTGGCCGGGGTGTCTCCGGCAAAGATACGAATTCATTGCAACAAACGAATTACGAACAACGAATATTATGCTTGAAAAAGGACTTTCCGCCCGCAGCGCCGCAACCGTCGCTGCCGACAATACGGCCGCCGCGATGGGTTCGGGCGACCTTTCGGTTTTTGCCACCCCCGCGATGGTGGCTCTGATGGAGCATGCGGCCATGACGGCCGTTGCCGGCGAGCTTCCCGAGGGTGCGACGACCGTCGGCGCCGAGATGAACGTCACGCACATCAAGCCGTCGGGCCTGGGTACCGAGATCACCGCTACGGCCGTGCTTACCGAGGTCGAGGGGCGCAAACTGACCTTCAACGTCGGTGCCCGCGATGCCGAGGGGATGATCGGCGAAGGCGTCCACATCCGCTACATCGTCGACCGGGAAAAATTCATGGCCAAGGTAAAATAACGTCCGCCGCCGCCGCCCTCCTCCCTCCGCGTCTCGTCTCCTTCTGCCGCTTCCTTCTGCCGCCGAAGCGCTTTTTGAGGACTCCCGATCGGGACGGGTTGGGGGCGCTATGGCTGTGATTGCCCGCCGCTCCGCCGCCCCGCCGCAATGCCTGCCGGGTGCCCGGATTTCCGCCGGCCCCCCCCTCCTCGGATGCCCGGAGCCGTGCCGGCCGCTATCGAATCCCCGCTCCAAGGACCGGGGTATTCGTCGGTGTCGGTCGCTTTGGCATACCCCTTTCCGTTTTGCCGTATGGGATTCTTGCCCGACGGTTGCCGGGTCATCAGGGCCGCGCGTCCGTTCCTCGGGCGGAGGATCTCCTTTGTGTCCGATGCCTGCCGCCGGGGGCACGCTTCGTCGCGTTTGACCTGGCCGGGCGGGTATAAAAAAACAGGTGTACGAGAGCGTACACCTGTTCGAATTTGATCGTTTAATTTAGAAAGGCCAAGGGGTAGCTTCAGCCGTCGAAGGCACGTTCTTCACCCAGGTCACTTTTTCCGAAGTCTTCATGGTGTGACCGTTTCCGGTATAGTCCTTGAATTCCTGACCCTTGCCGTCGTTGCAGCGCCAGTAACCGACCAGCCCCTCGGATTTCGCCGATGTTCCGGTCATGTTGTTGACAATCTGCGACTCGGTGCGGCATACCGACCAGATGCGGGCCTCGGCCAGCATGATCTTGCATCCTGTCCACCAGCTGCCGCCGGTTCCGTGGCCGCCTCCGGATTCGCCGCCGAACCACCAGGCCGAGCCGAAGGTCGGCTTGCAATGACCGTCCTTCGATCCGGCAAATGCGCCGTTGACATAAAGACGAGTCGTAGTACCGTCGTATGTCATGGCCAGATGCTGCCATTTGTTGGGAGCAAACGACTTGTCGGGATTCAGATACCACCCCTCGCCCTGGAACTGCACCAGCGAGTGGGCCTGGAACTGAGCGTTGGCACTCTGGGGATCCTCGAAACGCAGCAGCACGCTGCCGCCGTTGGTGAATACCGCACGGTTGCGGTTGCTGGTGTTGCTAATCTGGAACCGCACCTCGACGGTGAACTGGGGAAGCTCCATGGGGAAGCCGTCGCAATGCAAATTGGCTCCGCCGTTGAAGCAGGGGAGATCCGAGATGATAATCTCCTCCAGCGGAATCACGAAAGTCGAAGTGGTATTCGTCACGGGAACGACCTTGTCCTCGCTCACCAGACGCAATGCGATTGCGTAAGGCTCGCCCGACAACTCGGTGGGAATCTTCTTGACATGAATTTTCGTCGAGGGGGCATTGAACTCGCCCTTCTTGATGAGGGCTTCGCGCTCGAACTCCACGATTTCGGCGGGAGCCATCACATAGCTCGAAGCCTGCTTTCGGTTGTAGTTGTCGAGCACCTCCTGGTCGAATTCCAGACGGAATTTGGCATCATCGGGAGCGACGTTGCTCAGACAGACATTCACTTCGGCATCCCCACCGTTGGCTCCCACGGTGATTTTGACATTCTTGTTCGTCGAACTCTCGTTCAGAAAAGCGTGGACCCCCATGTCGCTGGTCGCGTAGTCGGCGTCGTCGCAGGCAACAAAGCCGAAAGCCGCGCAAGCCAGACCGAGAGTCAGCAGTTTGATATTGTTTTTCATGATTTTGTCGATATTTTGGATTCAACTATTTGCTGGCAGGATTCTGCGCCTGAATGCCGCGACGCATCCACTTGTAACGAGGATTGTTTACCGACTCGTTGTTGAACTTGTAGGCCCCGAAACCGCCCTTGCGGAATCCGTTGAACGGCTCCCACATCGCCATGCCGAGCATCGAGGGAATCTCATTGATGTCGCAGGCTCCATTTCGGTCAGTGAACCGATACCCTCCGTTCAAAGCCTCCAATGCCGGCTCGAGGTTCTCGGTCATCACCGTGCGGTTGGTTACCGTCTCCTCGCCTACGGTTGAGCCAAATGTGCTGATCAGACCTGAAAGCCGACTGTCGAGGTTTCGGACGCTGTTGCTCCAGCCAGCCGGATTGCCGCCCGTGCCCGAATAGGCCTGAATCACGAAGTACGAGATGTAGGGACCGGTCTCGGCATTCAAAGACTGCGGTTCGCCGTCGACGATAAGCAGCTTCTCGGGGTTCTCCGACTTGGGACCGATATACTTGCCCAGCTCCGAAATTAGGATGTGCATTTTGCCGTTGTCGCTGGCCAGAGGACCTCCATAGCCGTAGTGAGGCTCGAAGTCGATGTCGAATCCGTCGTAGTTATACTTGTTCAAGGTGTCGATGATGGCCTTCGCATATTTCTTGATGGAGGCCTCGATTGCGGCATCGTCGCCATTGACCCAACCCCAGAACTCGTTGCGTTTCTCCGGGGTGTCGTATTCGGCGGGGGTGAAGCCCTGACCGACATATCTGGTGAACGAACAGGGAACAACCTTGGTTCCTTTCTTCTCCTGCACCATCTTGAGATCCATCTTCTGCCAATCCTTCAGGTTCGAAGAACCGCTCCACAGCGATACGACGTCCATCGAGTCGGGCACACCCATCAGCGAACCGCTGTAATCGGCTCCCGGCTCGGTCCAGTTGTCAAACCAACCGAACGAAATCGAGTGGGGCGATTTCTTGTAGTCGCGCAGCGCCTGATAGTAGGTCTCGGGGAAGGCGCTGTTGTTGGGATCGTATTCGTTTTTCCGCAAAGCCTCTGCATCGGTCCAGTCGCTGCAACCTGCAACGGTTGCCGAAAGGAGCAACGACGCTGCCACTGTGCTCTTTAAACTCTTGATATTCATAATTTGTTCGTTTCTAAAGATTTGACACTATTATTTCTTCGCCCAGAACAAATCCACCGATTCGTTGTCGACGCCGCCCATGGCCGTTACGGCAGCATCGTAGTTGGCCTTGTTCAAGTTCTTCTCGGTGAAGGGGTAGCGCAGACGGCGCATGCCTTTGAAGTTGTCGGTGATAACCCCGTTGCTGAGGTTGTCGATGGCGGGATTCAGCTCGGGGTAGCCCGTGCGACGGAACTCGGCCCATGCCTCGAGCCCCATCATGTAGTTGGCAATCCACTTCTGGGTGATGATCCGCTCAAGCATCTGGTCTTTTGTTGCACTGTCATCCCACTTCACGGTAATCTTGGTCTCGCGCGTGTAATTCTGCGAAGGACCTCGGGGATCCTTCTCGTGATTTGCAGGAGTACTCTTGTCGTCGTTGAGGTAGGCATTTGCGGCCTCGGCCGAAATACCGTACTGCTCCATCGACAGGCGAATACCTGCCTCGTAATACTCCTTGGCAGGCTTGTCCACATTCCAGCCTCTAACGGCCATCTCTGCCCGGAGGAAATTGGTCTCCGCGGCCAGGAATACGGGAATAGGATCGGTCGAAACCAGATTCAGACTCGAATACTTGGCGGTCACGTCTCCCTTGTTGAAGTTGGCGGTACCTGCACGCATACCTACATACTTGTTGTCTACCTTCTGGAAGTACTTCTCGCGGCGGGGATCGTTGTAACCGGTCATGTAGTCCACAATCGAAGCGTTGACACGCAGGTCGCCCCACGATGTGCAAGCCAGCTGGAAGGGGTTGCCCTGTACGCCGGGATTCATCATGGCATTCTGGGCGTTGGTCTCGATCAGACCGCCGGGACGCTGGCAGGCCTCTTCGGCTGCCTGCTTGTCCCCGATGCGGATCGCCAGACGAAGAATCAGCGAGTTGGCGTAGCGTACCCAGCCGGCATAGTCGCCGCCGAAGAGGGCATCGCCGTTGCCCAGAGGCATCGAGCCGGGGAACTGCGTGGCGTAGTCGTTCAAAACCGAAGACGCAGCCTTCATATCATCGAGCAGGTGCTTGTAAACCTCCTCGCAAGTATCGTAGGCCACATAGAACGAACCCTCCTTGACCTGCGAATAGGGAATTGCGCCGTACATGTCGGCCACACGCATCATCACGGCCGCACGCACCAGACTGGCAACGGCATAGAAGTGGCCGGAAGCGTTGGTCGACTTCGAGATGTCGAAGAAGTTGGCGTATATATCCTCATACATGGTGTTGTAGGGTGTGGCGTTCCAGCCGTCCGAGGCGTTGAAGGTATCGAAGTTCTGTCCGCCCCAGCGGTTCGACAGGGTGTAGTACCCGCCCAGCGATCCGACCATCTGGTCGATCATCTGTGAGTCGTTCTGCTGGATATATGAGATACCGTCGATCATGGTAGGGAGCAGGATTGCCGGGTCAGCCTTGTAGATGGCATAGGGATCTTTGTTGTAGTCCTCGTAATTCCCCGTGCAATTTACCAAACCGCAAGCTGCCAGGAGCAGGCAAGTCGTTTTAAAAAAGTTTCTTTTCATCGTTCTAAACGGTTAGAATTGCAGTTTTACGTTGAAACCAAAGTTGCGGGTGTTGGGCTGCATGAAGTAGTCCACGCCCTGATAGAAAGAGCTGCTGGTCGATGCCGAAACCTCGGGATCGAATGGAGCCTTGCAGTAGATCATCCAGAGGTTCTTGGCGATGAATCCTACGGTGAGCCGGGCCTTGTTGTTGAACCACTTTCTGGGGAGTGTGTAGTTCAGACTCAGCTCCTGAAGGCGGATGTTCGAAGCGCTGTAAAGATAGTATGCGCCGTGTCCGCCGTCGGCACTCGAAATGGTGCTGTAATACTTTTCGGTATCGATGCGGCCGAAGTTGATGGGCACGCCGCCCTGGTTGCGGAAGTCGGCCGAAGCCTGCGAAGTACCGTAGTAGTCGAGAATACCCTGGGTTGCGGAGTAAGCCAGACCACCCACGCGTGCCGTGAAGACCATCCCCAGCTCGATTCCCTTGAATCCGAACGAGTTTGCCCAACCCATGTTGTAGCGGGGCGAGAGCGAACCCACCTTGCGCATTTCGGTCTCCTCCATGGCGAGGTTGCCCTTGTCGACCAATACGTAGCCCTGATCGTCACGCTTCAGTTCGTGGTTGACATAGATGTCGCTCATCGAACCGCCGGGACGCAGGATAACCTGGGGTGCCACGTTCGAAGCTCCCAGCCAGTCCTTCTTGATTTCGTCGGTCGAGAAGGTCTCTCCCGTTGCTTCGATGTATACATTGTCGGCCAGTTCGTTGATTCGGTTCCGGTTCAGCGTCAGCGTGAAGGAGCTGTTCCAGGTGAAGTCGCCCCACTTGTTGTTGTAGCCCAAGGCCAACTCCATACCCTGGTTCTGCACGTCTCCGGTCTGGACAATCATGTCCTTGTAGCCCGACGACGAAGGCATGGGCGCGTAGATGGTCTGGTGATAGGTATTCGAACGGTAGTAGGTCACGTCCAGAGACAAGTGGTTGAAGAACCGGGCGTTGATACCGATTTCCCACGACTTGGTATCCTCGGGTTTGAGGTTCGACGCGGGGAATGTGGTCGGCTTCTGCCAGTTATGGGTCTGCTCGTCGAACTTGTAGGCGGGGTTCGAGATGAACCGGCTGAATGCCGACGCCACCTTCGAGTAGGATCCGCGCACCTTGAGGAACGAGAGCCACTCGGGCATGTTGACCATGTTGGAGACAATGGCCGAGAGACCTACCGAGGGATAGAAGAACGAACTGTGCCTGGTGAAGGCCAGCTGCGACGCCCAGTCGTTACGGCCGGTCACGGTCAGGTAGAGCATTGACTTCCAGCCTACCTCGACCGATGCGAAAATGGCCTGGTTCTGGTCGTGCCATCCGTTCTGAATCGGCTTGTACTTCTCTGCATAGTTGAGGTTCTTCATCGAGAACTGATTGACCAGCAGCAGGTCGCCTCCACCTCCGGCCTCTTCGAAACGCTGGTCGTTGATCGAAGCACCGATGTTTGCGTTCAGGGTCCAGTCGTCGCCGAACTGCTTGTCGATGTTGAGCATCAGGTCGCCGTAGAAGTTCCGGTCGTGCTGGGTCACATCCTCATACCCGCCGTTCATTCCTGCGAAGGTCGTCAGGGTCGAAGCATAATACATCTTCTTGAGGCGATACTCCGAGTTGTCGACGCGCACACGGCCGGTGACATTCATCCAGTCGGTGATGTTCCACTTGAGCGACGCGTTGAGCATGTAGCGACGCTTGTCGGTCTCGCGCTTGTTTCGTTTCTGCAGCCAGTAGGGGTTCTGCATCGAGTGGTTCCCCTCGCCATAGGGCCAGTACTAGGCCATGTAGCCGCGCACGGGGTCCCACCGCTCGAAGAGCCGCACCTCGTCGAAGTCCTCGCCGCGGGGGAAGAGGTAGACGGCCGGCAGGGGGTTGTAATACTTGCCCTGCGAGACCATGTTGCGGTCCTTCTGGATCACGAAGTTGGCCCCGAGGTCGAGGACGAGCTTGTCCTTGGCAAACGAGGTGGTGTTGCGGGTCGTGAAGTTGTAACGGTCGTAAGAGTTTTCGGGGATGATACCCGTCGTGTTGGTGGTCGACGCCGAGATATAGGTCTGGTTCTTCTGGTTGCCGGTCGAGAGCGACACCGAGTTGATGATGTTTGTTCCGGTCTGGAAGAACTTCTCGGGGTCGTAGGAGATGTCGTCTCTCTTCTCTCCCCAGTTCATGTACCCGCTCGATGAAGCGTAGGAACGCTGCATTTCGGGCAGCATATATACCTTCGAGAAGGTGGTGCTGTTGCTCACGGTCACGTTGGTGCGGTCCTTGGTACCGCGTTTGGTGTTGATGATGACCACACCGTTGGCGGCATCCGAACCGTAGAGGGCAGCCGCCGAGGGGCCGGTCAGCATGTTGATGGACTCGATGTCCTCGGGGTTGATGTCCGCCGCGCTCTCCGAACCGGCCGGGGTTCCGTAGGCTCCGCTGCCGCCGGAGATGCTGTGGTTGTACATGGGGATACCGTCGATCACATAGAGGGCGTTGTTTCCCTTCTCGATCGATTTATCGCCGCGCATCACGACACGGGTTGTGGCACCGGGGCCGCCCGAACCGCTGTTGATGGTCACGCCGGCCACCTTTCCGACCAGCGAGTTCATGAAGTTTGCATCCTTCACGGTGGTCAGCTCTTCGGCCTTGATCTGCTGGACTCTGTACGACAGGGCCTTCTCCGAGCGCTTGATACCCAGTGCGGTAACGACTACCGCATCGAGCGTGGCGTTCTCCTCCTCGAGTTTCACCTTCAGGAAGGTCTGTCCGGTGAATGCGATTTTCTGGCTTTTGTAGCCCATGAACGAGATGGTGATCTCCTCACCGTTCCCGACCTTCAGTTCGAAAGTTCCATCGATGCCGGTGGTTGTTCCTGCACCGCTGGTGGTGATAACCGTAGCTCCGGTAACCGGACCTATAGCATCCTCGACGACACCTTTGAGGGTTGTCTGCTGTGCGAAAGCTGACTGAATGGCGAAAGTCATCAACACAAAAACCGAGAGGAATGCTCCAAGTTTGGACTTGAATGATTTAAGCATAATTAGTAGATTTAAATTTTTAGCGCATAAGCAACAATTTGAGCGAATGGTAAATAGCCGGGGATAACCGGTTGGTTGGGTTTGTTTTTCAGGTTTTAAAAAAAATGTTTTGTTTTAGTTAGTAATCAGTCTGTTGTCAGGATGAAATTTCTCTTTTCCGATTCCGCATTTCCCAGCCACCTGAACCGCGGAAAATCGGCGCGGAATTCCATCGCTTCACGCATTCTCAAATGTGAATATAGTAATAAGTCGTGTAATTTCTAAATTTTGGCCGGATATTTTGCGCTCTTTTTTGCAAATATTATTATCGTGTTGATAATAAGCCACGAAGGGAGGTATTCGTCTAATAGTCAGTCTATTTCGTTGTGAAATAATTTTTATTTCGTTTGGAATTCACTTTGAAAACAGGAGTTTCGCGGCCGGAATTTTTGATTAAATGCCAGCTTTCTTTTGTTGTTTTTGTCAAAATAGCGGCACGTACGGTTATACATATATTAATTAGATTAAGTAGGGTAGGGTGCCGCCGCCCGTTCCCCGTCCCTCGTCGTCTTCCCCGTCCCTCGTCATCTTCCCCGTCCCTCGTCATCTTCCCCGTCCCTCCCCGTTGCCGCCGCTTCGCCGCCCCTCCTTATCGGCCGAATTCAGATTCAAACTCTTCATTTTGAAAGCGATAAGCTTTATTATTTCCCATTCCGTCAAAATTGTGCGAAATCATGCTGTAATATGATAATTTATCGCTATCTTTGCCGTCGCTTTCGAGCAAATGTTTGAGCTGTGGTGTAATGGTAACACAGCAGATTTTGGTTCTGTCGTTCTGGGTTCGAGTCCCGGCAGCTCAACACGAAAAAGGCGGTCGCATGACCGCCTTTTTCGTTGACCGGAGCCCCCTCGCCGGGCTCCTTCTGGACTTTTCCCGGGAAAGTCCGCTATTTTCGGCTGTACGCCGTGCCGCCATTCCGGGATTGTTGGCTTCAGGATGCTTCCCCGGGGTTGGATGCAAGCCTCACGTTTCGCGGATCTTGCGGTGTGAGATGAACGCAGCGATCCACAACAGGACGACCGAGCCGATGACGGCCATCGCCAGACTGCCCAGCGTGCCGACGGGCACCCATCCGAACAGCGAAAAGAGCCAACCTCCCAGTACGCCGCCGATGAGTCCGACGATCAGGTTGACGAAGAGTCCCGAACCTCCTCCCTTGACGATCAGGTTGGCAATCCATCCGGCTGCCAGTCCGATCAGCAGATACCATAGAAAATACATAATCTTGCATTTTGGAACGCTTTTCGGGGAGCAAAATCCGTACCCGATCCGACCGGGTCTATCTTATAAGGTCTTTTTCAGCGCTTTTGCCAACTGATCGGGACACGACGTTCCCCGTCCGCGGCAGTCGATACCTTCGAGCCGGTCCGCGACCTGCGCCGCCGTCATTCCGCACACGAGGGCCGCTATTCCCTGCAAATTGCCGTGGCATCCGCCGGTGAAGACGACGCTCCGCACGATCCCCTCTTCGACTTCGATGTCGATTTGCCGGGAGCAGGTTCCCTGGCAGACGTGTGTTATTTTCTGTATCATGGAGTTATCCTTTTTCGGTTTGCGGGTGCGAAGATACGAAATTCGGGATCTTTCACAAAATGTTGAAAACTTCCTGCTCCGGAATTTTGAAAGTCGGGGAATAATGGAGAATTTTGTGCATCGCAAAGGTATCCTTCATCCCGCCGGGGCGGAGGATAAGAGGGAATCGGGTGCGAATCCCGAACAGTTCCCGCTGCTGTAAGCACTTTATGCCGCAGGCGAATCGTCGAGCCACTGTCCCGCGGGGACGGGAAGGCCGTCTGCGTGTCGGTGCGAGTCAGAAGACCTGCCTTTGCGCAAGCAATGTCGGCCCTGCGGGGAAACGGGGCCTGTTGTGAAACTTATATACTCAATATTACAATGGATTACACGCAGATTTCCATCATCAAACGTGATGGTAAAACCGAACCTTTTTCTCTGGAAAAAATCATCCGTGCCATCACGAAGGCCTTCCGTGCTGGCGGCATAACGGACGAGGGACAGGCCGTCGAGCAGATCGCCACCGACGTTGCGGCGTCCATCACCAAGGGCGAGATTTCGGTCGAGGAGATCCAGGACATGGTCGAGGAGCGGCTGATGAAACGCAACCCTACGATCGCCAAACGTTATATCATCTACCGCGAGTGGCGCAACGTCGAGCGCCACCGCCGGTCGTCGATCAAGAGCGTCATGGACGGCATCGTGACCGTCGAGAAGAATGACATCAACCTCTCGAACGCCAACATGTCGTCGCACACGCCGGCCGGACAGATGATGACCTTCGCCTCGGAGATCACCAAGGACTATGCCCTGAAATACCTCGTGGGCGTCCGCCACGGCCGTGCCCACCGCGACGGGGACATCCACATCCACGATCTGGACTACTATCCCACGAAGACCACGACCTGCATCCAGTACGATCTGGACGACATCTACGGGCGGGGATTCGCCACCAAGAACGGCTCGGTGCGTACGCCGCAGTCGATCCAGAGCTACGCCACGCTGGCCACGATCGTCTTCCAGACCAACCAGAACGAGCAGCACGGCGGACAGTCGATCCCGGCATTCGACCATTTCATGGCCCCGGGAGTGCTGAAGACCTTCCGCAAGCACCTGGGCGACATGACGCTGTTCCTGTGCCAGGTGACCGGCGTGCAGGTGCCCGAACGTGCGGAGCTGAAGGCGCTGATCGCCGAACATGTGCCGACGATCGAACCCTGCGAGGCGTCTGTGGATCGGCTGTTCGCCGCCCTGCGCCAGTCGGGCGTGGAGGTGGCCGACGAGGACATCCGACGCATCTGGCGGCAGGCCTACGACACGACGCGCCGGGAGACGCACCAGGCGATGGAGGGCTTTATCCACAACCTCAATACGATGCATTCGCGCGGCGGCAACCAGGTGGTCTTCAGCTCGGTGAACTACGGCACGGACTTTTCGCCCGAGGGGCGCATGGTCATCCGCGAGTTGTTGTCCGCCACGGTCGAGGGGCTGGGCCACGGCGAGGTGCCGGTCTTCCCGATCCAGATTTTCAAGATCAAGGAGGGCGTTTCGTGGTGCGAGGAGGACTATGCCGCTGCGGTGAAGGACTTCGACAAGGCGCTGGCCGGAGAGATCCGGTTCAAAACCCCGAACTTCGACCTGCTCATCGAGGCGTGCCGCACCACATCGGTGGCTCTGTTCCCCAACTTCATGTTCCTCGACGCACCGTTCAACCGCCACGAGAAGTGGCGCATCGACGATCCCGACCGGTTCCGCTACGAGGTGGCGACGATGGGATGCCGTACGCGCGTCTTCGAGAATCTGCACGGCGAGAAGTCATCGTGGGGCCGCGGCAACCTTTCGTTCACGTCGATGAACCTGCCGCGTCTGGCCATCGAGGCGATGCGCGAGGCCGAGGACATGATTCCCGACGGCAACAAACATGCGATCCGCAAGGAGGCGCGTGAAATTTTCCTCGAGTCGGTGCACAAGAGCGCCACGATGATCGCCGAGCAGCTCTACGAACGCTACTGCTTCCAGCGCACGGCCCTTGCGCGTCAGTTCCCCTTCATGATGGCGAACGACGTCTGGAAGGGCGGCGGGCGGCTGCAGCCCAACGAGGAGGTGGGCGACGTGCTCAAGCACGGCACGCTGGGCATCGGCTTCATCGGCGGCCACAACGCGATGGTGGCAATCTACGGCGAGGGTCATGCTACTTCGAAGGAGGCGTGGCAGACGCTCTACGATGCCGTGACGGTGATGAACCGCGTGGTCGAGGAGTACAAGACCAAATACGGGCTGAACTATTCGGTGCTGGCAACCCCGGCTGAGGGCTTGAGCGGGCGCTTCACGCGCATGGACCGCAAGCGCTACGGTGAGATCCCCGGGGTCACCGACCGCGACTACTACGTCAACTCGTTCCATGTCGACGTGCGCGAGCCGGTTTCCATCGTCGAGAAAATCCGTCTTGAGGCTCCGTTCCACGCCATTACGCTCGGCGGTCATATCACCTATGTCGAACTCGACGGCGAGGCCCGGAAGAACCCCGTGGCGATCCTCAAGATCGTGAAGGTGATGCAGGACGAGGGTATCGGCTACGGCTCGATCAACCATCCGATCGACACCTGCCGCAAGTGCGGCCACCGCGGAGTGATCTACTCGAAATGCCCTGTTTGCGATTCGGACGACATCCTGCGCATGCGCCGCATCACGGGTTACCTGACGGGCAGCCTGGAGTCGTGGAACTCGGCGAAGCAGGCCGAAGAGCGCGACCGGGTAAAACATCATTAATCGGCACGGAGCGCGCCGGCAAGGGCAGGGCATGCCTTGGGCATGTGTCCCCCGAGCCGGCGCCGGTACGCGCCGCCGAATCCCGCCGGCGACAGCATGCCGAAATCATCTCCGCCGTAAACTTACGTCTAACCCTGTTTTTTCGATGGAACCACTCCGCATCCTGGGCATCTATCCCGAAACCATCTCCGACGGTTACGGACTGCGCTATGCGATCTATTTCGCAGGGTGCACACACCGTTGTCCCGGGTGCCACAACCCCGAAAGCCACGATCCCCGACAGGGCGAGCCGCTGACGGCGGGGCGTGCCGAAACGATCTGTGCCGCAATTGCCGCGAATCCGATTCTCGACGGCGTGACGCTCAGCGGCGGCGATCCGTTGCTGTATCCCGAAGCCATGGCGGTGTTTCTGCGGCTGCTCAAGGAGCGCACGGGCCAGAACATCTGGTGCTACACGGGTTATACGCTTGAGGAGTGCCTTGCCAATCCGGCCCGCCGGGAGTGTCTTCGGTGGATCGACACGCTGGTCGACGGCCGCTATGTCGAGGCGTTGCGTGATCTGTCGCTCAATTTCCGGGGGAGTTCCAACCAGCGTATCATCGACGTCGGGGCCCTGCATCTGTTCGAATAGGGCCAGTGAGAACTGCATCGTTCGGACAGACCCATGAAAAGGCCCCATGTCTGGTCTGAACAGGCCCATGAAAAAGAGGGAGCTGTGTCTGTTCGAATCTGCTCCTTCCTCCTGAAAAAACCGATCTATCTCTTCGGGCGGGACCATAAAAAAAGAGCTGCAAATCCTTGCAGCTCTTTTTTATGTGTGGGTTACCTCTACTGACGCTGGAGGTCCGAATTGTCGGCCACGACCATGTTTTTGTCGATGCGCAGCGTCACATTGCCGTCGACCTCGATCAGCAGGGTAGTCTCCTTGATCTCCTTCACTACACCGTAGATGCCGCCGGCCGTGATGACTTTGTCGCCTTTTTTGAGTCCGTTGCGGAATTCCTGCATCTGCTTGCGGCGCTTGGCCTCGGGGCGCCACATGAACAACCAGAGCACCAATACCATGAGACCGATCATGATGATGAAACTGTACTGCTGCATGAATCCCGGCTGAGGCTCTATCGGGGCCGTCTGAAGAAAATTAATCATAATTGTATTCGTTTTAAGATTTTATTTCATTGAACGAAGCAAAGATACGAATTTTTGTCGAATATGCAAGCACTTTATTCGACATCGGCCTCGACGAACAAGCGTAGGGGTTTTGCGCCTCCGGCCAGCACAATGTCGAGTGTTTTGAGCTGCCATCCCCATTCGCCGCGCGAATCGAAGGAGAGTGTCACCTGCTGTGCATCTCCCGGTGCAATCGGCTGTGTATCAAATTCGAGCGACGTGCATCCGCAGCTACGCCGGTAGGATGCCACGGCCACGGGACGGCTCGCGTCGTTGGCCAGCCAGAGACGCAGCACGGCGATTTCTCCAGATCCGAGGTGCCCGAACCGCACGGTGTCGGTGCCTCCCGTGGTGAGTATCGAGTCCGTCAGCGAGATAATCCGGCCCTTGCGTTCGACTGCACGTGGAGCCGTGCCGCAGGCTGCGGCGAGAGCTGCTAGGGCGAGGATCGCGAGCATGCGGGTCATGGCCGTCGGGGATCAGATCAGGCCGCGTCCGGCCTTTTTGATGCGTCCTTCCGCGGTCAGCGACTCGACGATCTTGTCCAGCACGCCATTGATGAACGTGCTGCTGCCCGGCGTGGAGTAGTACTTCGAGATTTCGATCCATTCGTCGAGCGTCACCTTGACGGGGACCGACGGAAACGAGGTCAGCTCGGCCATTGCCGTTCCGATGATCAGGTTGTCCATGAAGACGATGCGCTCCACGTCCCAGTTGGAGGTGAATTTCTCGATGTAGTCCTGAAAGGCGGAGTAGTTGACCAGCGATTTTTCGAACAGCGTCTTGATGAATTCGGGATCCTCGCTGCTCTTGAACTTGGAGGGCACCTTCAGCTCGGTGTGCGAGACGCGCAGGTTCGAGAGCGAACGCAGGATCATGATCACGATATAGGGGAGGTCGTCGGACCAGAGGATCGACATCTCCTCCAGCACGTCGTCCAGCGCCTCGCTGTTCTGCAGCTCCTTGAAGAACTCTTCGAGCAGCTTTTTGTCGTCGTCGAACGCGCGCCCCTCGCGTTGCATGTATTCCTTGTAATAGTCGCTCTCGATCAGCTGTGTGTAGAGCGTTCGGATCAGTTCGGGATAGCGTTCCCACCCCAGTTTGCGGGCTGCGATGTGGTCGTTCACGGCGTCGCTGTTGGCGATCGTGCGGATCACGGCGTTGTCCACGAACTTGGTGTTGGGGTTCAGGTCTTCGAATGTCGGCAGTTTCTTCTGCTTGGCCAACTCCTGACGCTGTTCGGCGTAACGCGCGATCTCCACGGGGAGGATCAGTATCTGAAAATAGAGGTCATAGGCCTTGTCGACGGACGCCATCAGTGTTTTTTCCGATGCCATCATGTTGTCTGCGCCCGATTTGAGATGGGCGAACAGAGCCTTGACGACCTTTATACGGAGTAATCTTCTGCTCAACATTTTTTTAGAACGATTTTTAACGGCCGCAAAAGTACAACTAAAAATCAAGATTTGAAAATTAAGCGGCGAGAATTCTTTCTCCGGACGCTTTCCGCGTGGCCGCCGTGGCAAATTTCCCTGCGGCAGACTCCCTTGCGGTCGATTCCCTCGTGACCGATTTCATGGTGGCCCCCCCCCGGCGTGAGATTCCGCTGTGTCCGGAAATCCGGCCGGCCCCGAACCGGATGGCATACGATCGGAGACAGCAACGATTGCCTCTTCCCGCTTCGGGTTTGTGGACGCCAATGCGCCCGTTCGAGGTGCACGGGGGCCCGCCGGCGGGATTCTTTGCCCCCGATTTTTAAATTTTGATCCTTAATTTTCAAATTGCTTTTGCTTTTGCCTATCTTTGTACCCGTATGGAACAACTGGAAGAAAAACAGCCTTTCGACGTCATCGTCATCGGGGCGGGCGCCGCGGGCATGATGGCCGCGGGCACGGCGGCGCGCAGCGGCAAGCGCGTGCTGCTGATCGAAAAGATGGAAAAGTCGGGCCGCAAGGTTCGCATCACGGGTAAGGGCCGCTGCAACGTCACCAACGCGCGCCCGGCCGAGGAGTTCGCCCAGCAGGTGCGCACCAACGCCGCGTTTTTCAAGGTGGCTTTCTCGGAGTTCAACAACCGGGCGACGATCCGCTTTTTCGAACGCGCGGGTGTGAAACTCGACATCGAGCGCGGCGACCGGGTTTTTCCGCGGAGCGGCAAGGCCTGGGACATCGCCAACGCACTGCTGGAGTTCTGTGTCGAAAACGGCGTCAAGATCATCTGCAATACGCGTGTTACGGAGATCCTGACACTCGGGGGCCGGGTCTTCGGCGTGAAATATATCAACAAACGGGGTTTCGAGCGCAAGGAGGAGTGTGCGCAGGTGATCCTCGCCACGGGCGGAGTCTCCTATCCCGCGACCGGATCGACGGGCGACGGCTATGCCTTTGCCGCCGACCTGGGCCATACGGTCGAGCCGCTGCGTCCGTCGCTGACCCCGCTCGTGTCGTCGCACTCCCTGATGAAACACCTCGACCGGGTGCTGCTGCGCAACGTGCGCGCGACGCTTTATGTCGACAACGAACCCGTGCGCGAGGAGTTCGGCGAGATCGGGTTCTCCAACCGGGGCATCGAGGGTGCCGTGGCGCTGCGCATGAGCCGTGACGCGGTGGATGCCCTGATCGACGACAAGCGTGTGAAACTGATCCTCGATCTGAAACCCGCACTCACGGAGGAGGTGCTCCGCGAACGCATCGTGCGTGAAATCGCCGCCCTGAAACCCGACGAATTTTTCGGCGAACTGCTGCGCAAGCTGGTTCCCAAGCCGCTGGTGCTGCCGCTGGCTCAGGAGATGGACATCCGTGCGAACTGCTACGTCGGCAAACTCTCCGAGGAGCAGATCACGCGCCTGGTGCTGACGCTCAAGGGGTTGACTTTCCCGATCACGGACTATGCGCCGTTCGAATACGCTGTGGTGACGGCCGGCGGCGTGCGCTGCGACGAGGTGGATCCCTATACGATGGAGTCGCTGAAGGTCAAAGGCTTGTATTTTGCCGGCGAGGTGCTCGACATCGACGCCAATACGGGCGGTTACAACCTCCAGATTGCCTTTTCGACGGGCCGTCTGGCCGGGATGCTGAAAAAATAGAGGTCATGAAGATTGCCGGCCATCCCATTTTTCTCCGGTTGCCCGGGCGTGTTTCCGAACTGCGCAACCGGCTCTCCCGCGCCCGTTATTTCCGCGGCCACGGGGTTCATTCGCCGTTCGTCTACGACATTGTGCGCAATGTGTTCATGCGCGACAACCTGCTGCCGGGGCGCCGGGACCTGTACGAAGCCCTGCTTGCGGAGGGAGTCTCCCGCCGTCGGGCGGTGCAGCTGCAGAATCTGATGATTCATTGCGGTTATGCGACCTTTGGCCTGAATCGTGCGGATGCGGAGTTCTGTGTTGCCACGTGCGGCCTGCCGCGGTCGGCGACGCTCGCGCTGGTGCGTGCGGCGGCCGAAGCGGGACATACGGTGTCGCTGATGTCGCCCTACGACGGCTGCGAGCGGCAGGCGCTGTGCGGGCAGATTATCGCGGAACACGCCTCGACGACAGTGGATAACCGGGGTTTTCTGCTGATTTTCAACAACCATTTGCCAAAACAACATTTCCGGATATGAAGGTATACACGAAAACAGGGGACAAGGGTACGACCTCGCTGATCGGCGGCGAGCGGGTTTTCAAGACCGACGAACGGGTCGAGGCCTACGGCACGGTCGACGAACTGGCCGCTTTCACGGCCCTGCTGGCCGATCACATGCGCAGCGATGCGGCACTGGCGTCGTCGGTCGACGATCTGAACCGCATTCTTTCGCGGCTGATGTCGGTCGAGGCGCTGCTGGCCACGGGGCAGTCGGGCAGTGACAAGGTCGCCCCGCTGGACCCGAAGTCCGTTTCATGGCTCGAAGAGCGTATCGACGCCATGCAGGAGCTTCTGAAGCCGATCGACAAATTTACGATTCCGGGCGGCAATGCCGTGGTGTCGCTGTGCCATGTGTGCCGCACCGTGTGCCGGCGAGCCGAACGCGCCGCGCTCCGTGCCGACGCCAAATACGGGGTCGACACGACGGTGCTGGCCTGGCTGAACCGGCTTTCGGACTATTTCTACCTGCTGGGGCGGACCCTCACGGCCCACTATGCCGTCGACGAGGTGCTGTGGATCCCCTGATCGTTCCTGAAGGGGGATACAACAGACAAAGCGGCTCCTGTCACTATGCCAAAGAACTCCTTGATAAGTTTAGTATTAAATGTTCTGTTCGGCATTGCCTTTGAATCGACTTTGACAGAGTAGGCCCTTCCTCCTTCAAGGTTTAAGACATGTCGTGTCTTATTGGTGTTCTACATCAAACCACAACTATGTGGACGACATTCTAACATATTCCTCCGTTGTATCTTATTCGTGTTCTACATCAAACCACAACTTCTCGTTGCGGATGGAGATAATCCCGTAGTTGTATCTTATTCGTGTTCTACATCAAACCACAACCCTGTACGAGGAACTCCGCCGCAGCCTCGGTTGTATCTTATTCGTGTTCTACATCAAACCACAACTATGTGCCCAGCAGGGGACAATAGCCGATGTTGTATCTTATTCGTGTTCTACACCAAACCACAACTGTTAATCCGTTCCGCTTGGCACGGCCGGGAGTTGTATCTTATTCGTGTTCTACATCAAACCACAACTTTCGGGGAGCTTCTCGGCAATGTTCGAAGGTTGTATCTTATTCGTGTTCTACATCAAACCACAACTTCTTCGGGCGGCTGTCGGTCGAGGGCGTAGTTGTATCTTATTCGTGTTCTACATCAAACCACAACTGGCCGCCGTCCGTAACGGTATCATCGTGGGTTGTATCTTATTCGTGTTCTACATCAAACCACAACCTTTGAAGTTTTGTTTTGATTGTTGTTAGGTTGTATCTTATTCGTGTTCTACATCAAACCACAACTTCTTCGGGCGGCTGTC
>NZ_JAHHQJ010000008.1 GCF_020026455.1 Alistipes sp. | reverse complement strand
CGATGTTCTCGTTGCGCAGCTCCTTGACGATCGAGTAGATACGCGAACCCTTCATGCCGACGCAGGCGCCCACCGGGTCGATGCGCTCGTCGTAGGACTCCACGGCGACCTTGGCACGCTCGCCGGGGATGCGGACGATCTTTTTGATGGTGATCAGGCCGTCGAAAATCTCGGGAACCTCCTGCTCGAACAACCGTTCGAGGAACTGGCTGGCCGTGCGCGAGAGAATGATGCGCGGCTGGTTGTTGTTCATCTCGACCGACTTGACGATGGCCTTGATCGTGTCGCCCTTGCGGTAGAAGTCGTTGGGGATCTGCTCGGCTTTCGGGAGGATCAGCTCGTTCTCCTCGTCATCGAGGATCAGCACCTCCTTTTTCCACACCTGGTAGACCTCGCCCGTGACGATGTCGCCGACCTTCTCCGAGTATTTTTCGTAGAGGTTGGCCTTCTCCAGATCGAGGATGCGCGATGCGAGGTTCTGGCGCAGCGACAGCACGGCGCGGCGTCCGAACGAGGAGAGTTTGATCTCGTCGGCATATTCGTCTCCGATTTCGTAGGTAGGGTCGATGGCCTTGACCTCCGAAACGGAAATCTGCGCGTTGGGATCCTCGACGGCGTCGTCCTCGACGACCGTGCGGTTGCGCCAGATCTCGAGGTCGCCTTTTTCGGGGTTGATGATGACGTCGAAATTCTCGTCCGTTTCATACTGTTTCTGCAGCGCGTGGCGGAAGACGTCCTCCAGCACGCCGATCATCGTCGACTTGTCGATGTTCTTCAGCTCTTTGAATTCGGCAAAGTTGCTGATGAGATTGAGATTGTCCATTGTGAGCTTTATCTGATTTTTAATTGTTACTTGAAATCCAGCCACTCCTTTGTGTACTTGATCTGGTCGAAGGGGTAGCTGCGCGAGACTTTCACCAACTGCTTTTTCTTTTTGCCCTCGACGCTCTGCTTTTCCTCGTAGGAGAGGGTGATGCCTTCGTCGGTGACCTCCTCCAGCTTGGCCAGGATCTTCACGCCGCTGGTGAGCAGCACCTCGGCCGACTTGCCGACGAGTTTGCGGTACTGGCGCAAGCTTTTCAGCTCCGAGCCGATGCCGGCCGACATGACCGTCAGCGAAAAATCCTCCGCATCGCGGTCGAACTGCGCCTCGACGGCGCGGCTCAGTTCCACGCAGGCGTCGATGCCGACCGACGAGTCGCTGTCGATCGTCAGTTCGATTTCATTGCCCGGGGTCGAGGAGCACTCCACCACAAACATGTCGGAGCCCTCCAGATGACGTTCCGCTGCTTCGATTATCTGTTTCGTTTCTATCATAGTCGTTGAATTTCGGTCCGGTGTAAGTATGAAATAAGGGGACTGCCCGTCCCCTTACCCGTTGCGTTGTCTTTCACACCGCAAATATAGTTAAAAATTCCGATATACCAATATTTATATCTAAAAATTACACCTCTTTTCCGCGCGATTCATACGGTTTGATGATGCCGCGTTTCGAGGTGCGGATGAATTCGACCAGCGTGTCGCGCTCGGAGCTCTGCGGAATCTGCTTTTCGACCTCGTCGCAACCGTTCAGGTAGTTCAGGCCGTTCTGGAAAAGAATGCGGCAGGCGCTGTGGATTTCGGCGATGCGTTCGTGCGAAAAGCCGCGGCGCGAAAGCCCGATCTTGTTGATCCCCGCGAAGCGGAGCGTGTCGTTGCGGACGATGACGTAGGGCGGGAGGTCCTGCCCCAGCAATGCGCCGCCCTGCACCATGGCGTGGGCTCCGATGTGGGTCCACTGGTGGATGGCGGCGTGGCCGCCGATGACGACCCAGTCGTCGACGTGCACCTCGCCGGCGAGCGACACGCGGTTGGCGATCACGCAGTTGCTGCCGATGACGCAGTCGTGCCCGATGTGGACGTAGGCCATCAGCAGGTTGTGCGAGCCGACACGCGTGGTTCCGGTCGAGGCGGTTCCGCGGCTGATGGTCACGTATTCGCGGATGTCGTTGTCGTCGCCGATCTCGCAGATGGTGGTTTCACCGGCGAATTTCAGGTCCTGCGGGAGGCATGCGATCGAAGCGGCGGTGTGGATGCGGCATCGTTTGCCGATGCGCGCTCCGTCGTGGATCACGGCTCCGGGACCGATCCAGCAGTCGTCGCCGATTACCGTGTCGCCTGCGATATAGGCAAAGGGTTCCACCGTGACATTGGCCCCGAGTTGGGCATCGGGGTGGATATAGGCCAGGTTGCTGATCATCTCCTCCTATTTTTTGTTTTTGACTACCTGTGCCATCATCACGGCCTCGCAGGCGAGCGTCTCGCCGACGAATGCCTTGGCCTCCACGAGGGCAACGCCCCGGCGGATCGGCTCCAGCAGGTGGATTTCGAATTGCAGCGTGTCGCCCGGAACGACCTTGCGTTTGAATTTCACGCCGTCGATCTTCATGAAGTAGGTCGAGTAGTTCTCCGGGTCGGGGACATTGCTCAGGACCATGATGCCGCTGCACTGGGCCATGGCCTCGACGATCAGCACGCCCGGCATCACCGGCTCCTGGGGGAAGTGACCCACGAAGAAGGGCTCGTTCATCGTCACGTTCTTGATGCCCGCCACGGACGAGGCGTCGCAGTGGAAGATGCGGTCCACGAGCAGGAACGGCGGACGGTGGGGCAGCATGTGGCGGATGTCGTTGATGTCGTAGAGCGGCGTCTTGCGGCAGTCGTAGGTGTAGCGGGGTTTCTCGCCTCCGCGGCGGATGGTCTGCTTGAGTTGCTTCATGAACTCCGTGTTGGCGAAGTGCCCCGGACGGGTGGCCCAGACGCGGCCCTTGATCCGCACGCCCAGCAGGGCGAAGTCACCCAGCAGGTCGAGCAGTTTGTGGCGCGCCAGCTCGTTGTTGCAGCGCAGCTCGAGGTTGTTCAGGTAGCCCGCCTTGATCTCGATGTCGGGCTTGTTGAAGATCTTCTTGAGTTTGGTCAGCTGTTCGTCGGGCACGGGGTTTTCCACCACCACGATGGCGTTGTCCAGGTCGCCGCCCTTGATCAGGTTCATGTTGATCAGCGGCTCCAGCTCGTGCAGGAAGACGAACGTGCGGCAGGGCGAAATTTTCCGGGCGAAGTCGTCGCCGGGGTTGAAGGTGGCATACTGGTTGCCGATGACCTTCGAGTTGTAGTCCACGTGCACCGAGACGGAGAATTCGTCGTCGGGGTAGAGGATGATCGCCACGCCCTTCTCGGGGATCGTGTAGACCATCTTTTCGGTCACGTGGTAGAACTGCCGCTCGGCGTCCTGATCCACCAGTCCGGCTTCGGTGATGGCCCGGGCATATTCGCGGGCCGAGCCGTCCATGATGGGGGTCTCGGGGGCGTCGATGTCGATCACGGCGTTATCCACGCCGAGAGTCCAGAGTGCCGACATGATGTGCTCGATGGTGTGCACGCGGTTGCCGCCGACCTCGATGGTCGTGCCGCGCGAGGTGTCTACGACATTGTCGCACAGGGCGGGGATTATGGGTTGTCCCTCGAGGTCGGTGCGGCGGAATACGATTCCGGTTCCGGCTTCGGCGGGATTCACGGTCATGGTAACTTTGACGCCCGTATGCAGGCCCTTTCCCGAGAATGAGATCGGGGCCTTCAGCGTTTGTTGTTTGGTTGACATAAGCGGTGTTTCTAATATTTGCACGCAAAGATAGGAAAATTTCGGTAAAAAACGCTACTTTTGCTCAAAATTCCGATACACCGCAATGACTGAAATTTCCCGTGACGACAAACCGAAATCCGCCCGCAAACCGCGGATCAAACTGCCCTTCGACAACCGCAGGGAGGATGTGGGGGCGTGGACCTACGACCATCGCATCGGACTGTGCGTCACGTTGATCGTCTATCTGGTGCTGATGATCGGCTTCGTCTCGTCGAAGATCGTCATAGGCCGGCGCGCACACCAGCAGGGCATGTATATCGACCTTCAGACGCTGGCTGATCTGGAGCAGGAGCGCGACCGCCTGGAGCGCGAGGTGCGCGAGCGGCAGCAGCAGGAGGAAATCGACTGGCGGAGCATCCGCAACCGGGAGTCGAACGAAAATGCCCTGAACGAGCAGCTGCGCGACGACCGCGGGACCAATGCTGCGGCGCTGAACGAGGCGGCGGCCGAGGCCGAGGCGCGGATGCGCGCCAACCGCGAGGCCTACGAGCAGGGGCTTGCCGAGGAGCGGGCCATCCGCGAACGCCACGGCAGGAAGGAGGGCGCGGAGCGTCAGGACCGCAAGGTGAAGGGGCGCGTCACGGTGTCGTTCTCGATCACCAATCCCGTGCGTACGTCGCGTTATCTGGAGGTCCCGGCCTATCTGTGCGAGGGCGGGGGCGATGTGACGGTCTCGGTCACGGTGGACCGTACGGGCAAGGTGACCGGCGCGCGCGTCGTCGAGGGGGGCGACGAGTGCATGCGCGAATCGGCCCTGCGTGCCGCCCGCAATTCGTTGTTCAACATCGACCGCTCGGCACCCGCCCGGCAGACGGGAACCATCACTTATATCTTTATTCCCCAGTAGATTTCGGCTTCGCGGAAGGTTTTTCCAGGCCTTTTGTCGTGCCCTTTTGTGCGGGCTCTTTTGTGCCCGGCCTTCTTGTGCCTGGTCTCCTGTGCCCGACTTCCTGTGCCCGGCCGCCTGTGCCTGGCCACCTGTGCTCGGCTTCCTGTGCCCAGTCTTTCTGTGTCCGGTCACCTGTGCCCGGCCACCTGTGCCCGACCTCTTGTGCCCGGCCGGACGGGGCGTATCGGTCAACTGTGCCGTGCGGCATCCGGGGGCAGCTCCGCTCCGGCGACGTCGAAGGGCGGGGGCGATCCCGCCTGGTGGAAAAAGGCCTTTTTCGTCGGCATCGTGTCGGGGAAAACTGACTTTCCCGGGATAATTTCGGTCGCGGCCGCGGTTTTTTGCGAAAAAAATGTAACTTTGCAGCCAGTCAGATTTTCCGAACCGTATTGATGCGTAAATTGCTTTTCATCGTGTTGGCCTTCGCGGCGGTCCTGCTCTTTTCGGAGAGCGGCAACGGTGTGTGCACCCGGTGGCAGGCTCCGGCTGCGGCCTTCTTGGCGGGCGATAATGCAGACGAGTGGCAGTGCGAGCGGACGCACAATTCGGATCTGAATCACCAACCCCGTGTGTTCCGGGAGGCGAATTCCTGCCCGGCGCAGCCTTCGTTCCGTTATGGCGACCGGCAGATTCCGGCCGAACGCGCCGTCGTGCGCGGCGCCGCCTTGCGGGGCTGCGGTACGGGAGTTTCCAAGTTAACCGCTACGTTCCAAACCTCCGATCTCTCCGCCGGACCGCATGCCGTGGATTACTATGTCTACCGGCTGCGGCGGCTCATTATTTAGCACGTGTGTCGTTTCCGGAACGGTTTTCCGTTCCCTGTGGTTGAAATACGAACATTTGCCAATAACGAAAGAGATATATGGATAAGATTAAAATTTGCGAGGCGATGTACGCCTTGCCCGGGGAGGTTGTGGTGCGCCGCCGCAAGTCCCTCGTACTGCCTGTTGCGCTTCTCGCGGCTGGTGTGGCGCTGCTGTTTCTGAATCATGTTTATGCGGGCTCGATGACCAACAACCTCCGTTCGGCGGCGGTCTTCATCGGCGGGACGCTGGCCCTGGCGGGGATGATCTCCCTCGCGGCGCGCTTTTTCAGCGCCGAGGGTGCGCCCTACCACCGCGCCGGGCGCTGTTACCTGCGCTATGAAGAACTCTACTTCGAGCGTTCCCAGAGTCGTGAAGTGGAGGATCTCGTGGCGGCCGGAAATGTGGACCGGCTGTTGGAAATGCCCCATGCGCGGGTTCCGGCAATCTCGGTGGCCATGTATCATACGCCCGACAACCGTTTTGCCGCCATGCAGGCCTTCGAATATGCGGATCTGGAATACCGTCCGCTGACTCGGCTGCAGATCTGCCCGCCGGAAAAGATGGCTTAGGGCCGAGAGCCTGTCGCAATGCTCCGGAGCCGAGAGTTTGTTGCGTGCTCCGGGGCGAAGGGCCTGTCGTGATGCTCCGGGGACAAGGGTTTGTTGCAACGCTCCGGGACCAAGGGGGTGTTGCAGCGCTTCTGGGTAAAGGGTTTGTTGTTATGTCCCGGGGCGGGGCCGGGTCCGTCAGATCGGGAATCCGGCCAGATGCTTGGGGAGGGCGACTTCCGCGGCGAAAATGGCGCGTCGGTCGATGCGTCGCCGCTCTTCGTGGTGCCCTCCGGCAGGCTCTTGTCCGAATCTCCGGCGATTTTGTCGCCGGGGATTCTTTTTTGTCCGTTCTGTTCCGGATGTCGGCGATTTTTCGTATCTTGAACCGGGAATAGGGATGTTTCGTTCCGAAATCGGAGCCCGGAGTCCGGAACGACTCTTCTTTTTGGTTTGCAACGGGCGCTGAGCCCTTGCGGCAGAAAACAAGAAAGATTGAAAGAGAGAGCCGCCATTGGGCAAAAAATTGTATTTTTGTCCTGCTTGCAGGCGCTCCCTGCAGCCCCAACCCCGACCATGAAACTGCTGAAACCTACATACCTGCTGCCAAAACTGCTGTTGCCCTGCGCTGTAGCCGTCCTATCGTCGGCCTGCGAGCAAAACGAAACACAGACGCTGTCGGACAAACTGGACCACATGATCGCCAGCCGTCAGGTCTTCGACTGCCGGAAGGAGCAGCGCATCGCCGACCTGCGGCGTCTGCTGAGCGTGAGCAGTCTGACTCCCGCGCAGGAGTACGAGATCAACGACCGGCTCTTCGGCGAATTCCACAAGTACAAACTCGACTCGGCCATCCGCTACACGGAGCGCAACGTCGTGCTGGCGCGGCGTCTGGGCGACCGCCGCAAGGTCACTCTTTCGGGAATACGGCTGGCGGAGCTCTACTCCTCGACGGGTATGTCGATCGAGGCGAAGCGGATTCTGGACTCGATCGACCGCCGGTCGGTAGCCCGCGACATGCTGGTGACCTACTACAAGGCCTACAACCGTTTCTACCAGCAATACGAGGCGTTCAGCGGGCAGCGGCGCTTCCGCAAACAGGAGGAGCGCTATCAGGATTCGGTGATCCTGGTGGCCGACACGGCCTTGCTGCCCTACAAGCTCGACCGGCTCTACCAGATGAGCCGCCGCAACCAGTCGCACGACATGGAGGTCCGCCTGCTGGGCCTTCTGGACAGCCTCGAGCCCGATTCGCAGCTCTATGCCGAGTGTGCCTATCTGATGGGCAGCTTCTACCGCCGCCGCGGGGACGACTGGCTGGCGCGGAAGTACTACACGCTCTCGGCGATGACCGACATCCGCAATTCCACGAAGGAAAATGCCGCCTTTCAGGCCCTTGCGACGCTCTATTACCGTCACGGAGACCTTTCCCGCGCGTTCCGCTACACGCAGGCGGCCGTCGAGGATGCACTCTTTTCCAACGTGCAGTTCCGCACGGTCCAGATGGCGGAACTCTACTCGATCATCATTGCCTCGCATCAGGCCAAGGAGGCCCGCACCAAGCACAAGCTGCAATACTATCTGGCGCTGATCAGTCTGTTGTCGGCGGTTCTCATCCTGCTGTTCGCCTACCTCTGCAAGCAGCTTCGCAAGGTCTACCGCATCAAGGAGGAGCTTTCGCAGACCAATGCCAAGCTGGCCCGGCTCAACAAGGAACTGGGCGAGAAGAACGGACAGCTGTCGGATTCCAACGCCGTCAAGGTGCAGTACATCGCGCGGTTCTTCGACCTCTGCTCCATCTATATCGACAAGATGGACAACTACCGCAAGTCGCTCAAGAAACTGGCCCAGGACCGGAAATTCGACGAACTCAACCGGCGGCTCAAGTCGACCTCGATGCTCGAGGACGAGCAGGATGAACTCTACAAGAATTTCGATGCCATCTTCCTGAACCTCTACCCGTCGTTCGTCGAGGACTTCAATGCCCTGCTGACCGAGGACGAGCGGATCGTGCCCAAGCAGGAGGATCTGCTGAACCGGGAACTGCGGATTTTCGCCCTGCTGCGTCTGGGCATCACCGACAGCGCGAAGATCGCCTCGTTCCTGCGATGCTCGCTGTCGACCGTCTATAACTACCGGACCAAGGTGCGCAACAAGGCGGCTTACTCGCGCGAGGAGTTCGAAAAGATGGTCATGAAGATCGGAACGGCCCGTAAAACGGACGGTAAAACGGACGGTTGATCGTTCCAAGCGGTCTACATTTTTTCGGTTTTTAGAGATATTAACGTGTTGTTTATTAGATATATGTTATAAAACAGATTCTACATTTTCCACTCCAGATTTCGAATCGAAGACTATTCGGGGTAATTTTGTAAGGAATGCAGTGTGCCTGCCGCTATTTCCCCGTCGGAAACGGGAGGCGCGACGCTCAACCTAACTTTTAATCGACCTTATTGACTACACGATGAATCCTGTAAAAGTAGGCCTTATCGGCTTCGGCAGAATGGGAGGTTTCTACCTCGACGAGATGCAGAAAAGCGGCAGGTGGGACGTTGCGTACATCTGCGACGTCTGTGCCGAATCGCGGGACCTGGCGCGCAAGCTGGCTCCCGGGGCGAAGGTGGTGGACGACGAACAGGTTATTTTCGACGATCCCGAGGTGCGTGTCGTGGGGCTGTTCGCTCTGGCAGACTCGCGCAAAGCGCAGATCGAGCGGGCTTTCGCCGCAGGCAAGCACGTCATCGCCGAAAAACCCATCGCCGACAGTATCGAAAACGAATGGCAGGCCGTCGAACTGGCCGAGAAGGCTCCCCAATTCTCGACGGTGAACCTCTATCTGCGCAACTCCTGGTATCACAATACGATCAAGGATTTCATCGCCCAGGGCCAGATCGGCGAACTGGCCATCATCCGGGTCTGCCACATGACTCCGGGGCTGGCGCCGGGCGAGGGCCACGAATACGAAGGCCCGGCCTTCCACGACTGCGGCATGCACTATGTGGACATCGCACGCTGGTATGCCCAGTCGGAATTCAAGACCTGGAACGCCCAGGCCGTGCGGATGTGGAACTACAAGGACCCCTGGTGGCTGCAGTGCCACGGCACGTTTGAGAACGGCGTTGTCTTCGACATCACCCAGGGGCATGTCTACGGCCAGCTGGCACAGACGCAGACCCACAATTCCTACGTGGACATCATCGGCACGAAGGGCATTGCGCGCATGACGCACGACTTCAAGACGGCGATCGTCGAGCTGCACGGCGTGACGCAGACCCACCGCCTCATCCAGCCCTACGGGGGCAAGAATATCGACACGCTGTGCAAACTCTTCGCCGAGTCGATCGAGACGGGCCGCCGCAGCGAGACCCTCCCGACGTTCCGCGACGCGGCGCTGGCTTCGGAGTATGCCTGGCGCTTTCTGCACGATGCGCAGGGGCACGACCTCCCGGCCATCGGGGAGCTGGAGACCCTGCGGCAGATCCGCGAACGCCGCCGCACGATGAAGAACGGCTACGGCCTGCTGCGCAGACACGCATGAGAAACGTATAACCCAAAAACTACCTGAACTATGAATCATCTGTTATTTATCGGCGCGGGACAAGTCGTCGTCATTGCGCTTGTCGTGCTGCTGCTGTTCGGCGGCACGAAGATCCCGGAATTGATGAAGGGCCTGGGCAAAGGCTACAAGATCTTCAAGGACGAGGTCGACAACATCGAGAAGAACATCAAATAACCTCAATACTAACTCAAATTAAACCTTGAAACGATGGCAAAAGAAATGTCAAGAAGAGCGTTCCTGAAGCAGGGAGCGGCTGCTGCGATCGGTTTGGCGGTCGTACCCAGCACCGTGCTGGGCAAGAAGTTCGGCTACACGGCCCCCAGCGACAAACTCAACATCCTGGGTGTCGGCGTCGGCGGACGCGGCGCTTCGGTGCTGAAGGGGCTGGAGAGCCAGAACATCATCGGTCTGTGCGACGTCGACTGGAAATATGCCGGCCACGTTTTCGAACGTTATCCTGCGGCCAGGAAGTTCAACGACTACCGCAAGATGTACGACGAGATGCTCAAGTCAGCCGATGCCGTGATGATCGCTACGGCGGACCACACCCACGCCATCATCGCCGCCGACGCCATCACCGCCGGCAAGCATGTATATTGTGAGAAACCGCTGACACACACCGTCTACGAGTCGCGCCTGCTGACCAAACTGGCCGACAAATACAAGGTGGCCACGCAGATGGGCAACCAGGGCGCATCGGATGAAGGCGTGCGCAAGGTCTGCGAATGGATCTGGAACGGCGAGATCGGCGAGGTGCGCCGTGTGGATACCTTCACCGACCGTCCCATCTGGCCGCAGGGCCTGGCGCGTCCCGAGGAGGACATGCGCATCCCCAAGACGATGAACTGGGACTCCTTCATCGGTCCGGCCCCCTACCGTCCCTACAACGCCGCCTATACGCCGTGGAACTTCCGCGGATGGTGGGATTTCGGAACCGGTGCGCTGGGCGATATGGCCTGCCATATCCTGCACCCCGTGTTCAAGGGGCTGAAGCTGGGTTATCCGACCAAGGTGGAGGGCAGTTCGACGCTGCTGCTGAACGAGTCCGCTCCCTCGGCACAGCGCGTGAAGTTCATCTTCCCGGCCCGCGACAACATGCCGAAGGTGGCCATGCCCGAAGTCGAGGTCCACTGGTACGACGGCGGCCTGATGCCGGAGCGTCCCGCAGGACTTCCGGCCGGCAAGGACCTGAACGTGAGCGGTGGCGGCGCCATCTTCTACGGCACGAAGGATACGCTGATCTGCGGCTGCTACGGCAAGGATCCCTATCTGGTTTCGGGCCGTGTTCCCGAGGCTCCGAAGGTGTTGCGCGAGATCACCGAATCGCACCAGATGGACTGGGTGCGCGCCTGCAAGGAGGATGCCGACGACCGCGTGCTTTCGGCATCGGACTTCAGCGAAGCCGGACCGTTCAACGAAATGGTCGTCATGGGCGTGCTGGCGGTACGCCTCCAGAGCCTCAACCAGGTGCTGGAGTGGGACGGCCCGAACATGCGTTTCACGAACATCCCGGACGACGCCATGATCCGCACGGTCATCAAGGACGGCTTCCACATCAAGGACGGACACCCGACCTTCGACAAGACCTGGACCGATCCCGTGAACGCACAGCAGTTCGCCCAGGAGCTGATCAAACACACCTACCGCGACGGCTGGGCGCTTCCCGCCATGCCGCTCTGATGAACCGACCTGATACGTAAAACTTAAAAAAACAGAAAGAATATGAAAAAGAGTCTTTTATTCCCGGTATGCACCCTTCTGACCGCGTCGCTGGTTTCGTGCGGCGGCCCCGGCGGCAAGGCCAAGACGTCTGAAACGGCCGATGCCGAAACGACCCGCAACGCTGTCCCCGAATACACCGTTGTCGACAATGCACAGGTGGACCTGGCCTCGTTCCCGCAGGACAAGGACGGCTATTATGTGATCTTCGACGGCAAGACGTTCAACGGCTGGCGCGGCTACGGCAAGGACAAGGTGCCTTCGCGCTGGACGGTGGAGGATGGCGCCATCAAGTTCAACGGCTCGGGCGGCGGTGAGGCCCAGACGGGCGATGGCGGCGATTTGATTTTCGCCCGGAAGTTCAAGAACTTCGAGCTGGAACTGGAGTGGAAGGTTTCGAAGGGCGGCAACTCGGGTATCTTCTATCTGGCCCAGGAGGTTACGACTCAGAAGGACGGCAAGACCCGCTACGAACCAATCTACATCTCGTGCCCCGAATATCAGGTGCTCGACAACGCCAACCATCCCGATGCCCGGCTGGGTGTCGACGGCAACCGCCAGTCGGCGTCGCTCTACGACATGATCCCCGCCGTTCCGCAGAACCAGAAACCCTTCGGCGAGTGGAACAAGGCCAAGATCATGGTTTACAAGGGCACGGTTGTACACGGCCAGAACGACAAGAATGTCGTGGAGTACCACCTGTGGACTCCCCAGTGGACCGAGATGCTGGAGAACAGCAAGTTCAGCTCCGAAAAGTGGCCCCTGGCATTCGAACTGCTGAACAACTGCGGCGGTGAGAACCACGAAGGCTACATCGGTCTGCAGGACCACGGCGACGATGTCTGGTTCCGCAATATCCGGGTCAAGATTCTCGATTAAGGACTCCTTGCGATGAGAAACAGGCTATTCGCAGTTGTCTGCGCCCTTCTTGCTCTGGCGATGCTCCCCGGCGGAGCATCCGCCCGGGCGGGGCAGGCTCCGAAGATGGACATCGGGATCCAGCTCTATTCGGTGCGCAGCCTGATCGGGGTGTTCGGCCAGAGTCAGGGCGACTACAAATCCGTCCTGAAGCAGCTTGCCGACATGGGCTACACTTCGGTCGAGGCCGCCAGCTACAAGGATGGAATGCTCTATGGGCAGACGCCCGAACAATTCCGCCGGGATGTTGCCGATGCCGGTATGCGGGTGCTCTCCACGCACTGCACGCTCGACCTCTCCGACGAGGAGCTGGCGAGCGGTGATTTCTCGAAGGCCCTCGCGTGGTGGGACGAGTGCATCGCGGCGCACAAGGCCGCCGGTGCGGAATATATCGTGGTTCCCTCGATGCGGAAGATCTCGACGCTCAAGGAGCTGAAGACCTACTGCCGCTATTTCGACGAGGTGGGAGCGCGCTGTGCGGCGGCCGGCATGAAGTTCGGCTACCACAACCACTCGCGGGAGTTCGGGACGATCGAGGATCGCGTCATGCTGGACTACATGCTCGAAAATACGGATCCCGACAAGGTGCTGTTCGAAATGGACGTCTACTGGGCCGTGATGGGCCAGGCCAGCCCGGTGGACTATTTCAGGAAGTATCCGGGACGTTTCAAGCTCCTGCATATCAAGGACCGCCGCGAGATCGGTCAGAGCGGCATGGTGGGCTTCGACGCCATCTTCGCCAACGCGCGGGAGGCCGGAGTGGAGAACATCATCGTCGAGATCGAAGGTTCGAGCTACAACGACATCGTGCGCAGTGTCCGCGAGTGTATCGACTACCTGCTCGAAGCGCCTTTCGTCACGGCCTTTTTCCGGGACAGATAACGCCTTCCGGCCATGTTGTGCCTATCCGGTCGTCCTGCGGACGGCCGGATTTTTCGTTTTGGGCCTGCCGCCGTGGCTTTTTCTTGTCTTCGGCTGTCAAAAGAGTTTTCCTGATGAGGGAAATGTGTAACAATCAGGTTTTTAGTAATATATAAATGCGCTTCGTCTGTTTCCCGGTGGCCGCTCTTTCCGCTTCCGGTGAAAAATCCCCGAACAAGGCCTTCCGGCAGTTCGGGGGAGCAGTTCTGGAAAGCGGCTCGGGGAATGGCCGATGCGCCCGGGCGTCGCCTGTTAGTAGGCTGTATGCCGCCAGGTGTGGTGCACCTCGATCATCTGGTCGATGCTCACCGATGTGGATTCCGTCAGATCGGGAATGGCGGAGATCGGGAACGCGAATTCGGTGAAACTGTTGCCGAAACTGCGCGCATCATAGGAGTGGTGGTCTATGTGGAAAACATACCACTCCATATATCCGTGGATGCTGTAAGACCCTGTATGAAAGCCGTTTGTTTTCTCGCCCTGAAGTTCGAGATATTGGTCAAACGTAACTCCGGGTGTCACCTCTGCATCCTTGAGCAGTGCGCGCATGTCGATGGTCACCGTATGGTCCGTTGTGAGAGCCTGCGGGGTGAGGGTGACGGTCGATGCGGGGGTGCAGGTGACGAGGCGTCGGGTGTTGAGCCCCTGTCCCAGCGTGAAGGCGTAGTCGAAATTCCCTATCTCAAACGGGGCGGCGGCTCCGGATGGGTCGGTGAACTTGATCCCCTTGATGTGGTTGAGATCCCCGCCCGTAAAGCCCACCACGGAAAATTGTCCGTCGCTGCCTATGGTGCAGCTGTTGTCGGTGACGACATCGGTCATGTGGTGTGCCGTGCGGTCGAATCCCAAGGCATTGGCCTTGCCGGAGGCCTGCTCTGTGGCGTAGACGAGTTCTGCCGTCATGCCCTCCCACGGGTTGGCCTGTGCCCAAAGCCTCCCGTTGGCCACCTTCATCTTTTGCACATATTCGTCTATCAGCATCCGCTCCACCTCGGCGGCTATGTCGCCCTTGTGGGCGCGGAGGAAGGCGTTCAGCTGTGCCGCCTCGCCATTCTCGCCATAGAAGGGATAGCCGTCTTCGGCGGTGTAGTCGATGACTTCGGTGTACACCGTCTGGCAGAATGCTTCGATCTGTTTGTCCACCGCCGCTTCGACCTTTGCCTTGTAATCCTTGTAGAATCCGTCGTTGACGGCCTTGTAAAGGTGGGCGTCCGTGGCATCGGGCAGCGCTGGGGTCGGAGCTGTCACCTCGCGCCGGAAATCGGTCTTGGCGACAATTCTGCGCAGCATGATGTTTTGGGGCTTCACCGTGTTGCCGGGGGTGATGGCCGGATCGGTGCGGGTGATATCGCCCTCCCACATGTAGAACATCGTCTTGTTGGTCAGCGGCTCGTGCGGCAGGACGATGCGTGCCGTATGATAGTCTTCGTCGTTGCGGACAATCTGCTGGGCAACCTGGGCCCCGCTTCGGGGGTCTTGTACTGTGGCAAAGAGCGAGGGGGAGACATTGGCCACAAAGAGGATGCGGTAGTCGTATCCGTCGGGCAGGGTGTCCTGCAAATCCTGTCGCAACTCCCAACTCATCCGCTGACGGTCGGAGATGGGCCAGTGTGTTGCGGCGTTGATGCCTCGGATGTGGCGTTTCTTGTAGAGTGCGCCGCTCTGGAAGTAGACATAGTAGTCCAGCGACTGTATGCGGCTGCCGGCATTGGGATCGGAGGCGCGTGTTGCCGCTCCTTCGCTGTCGATGGAGTAGGAGATGACGAAGGTCGGGTCGTCGGGAGCGGGCTCCGCTCCTACGGGGTGCTCCGCCTGTGGGGAGCCACCCCATTCGTCGGAGGTTGTCAAATCGTCGGAGCACGCCGCGCACCACAGCAGTGACGCCATCAGCCCCCATATCGTTGCGTGTAATCTTTTGTATTGCATTTTCGGTTCTGTATTATGTCCGACATCAGTTCCAGCCGCCGTTCCAGTCCTCCTCGACGTTGATTCCCGTGTCGTTGTAACCGGCGTAGCGCACATCGAAGAAACCCTCCGCCATGCCGTTGAAGCGGAGCCGGGTGACGGTGTTGGGCTTGATGGATAACTCGTCGCCCGACGAGGAGATGTTGTAGGTGTAGGCCTTGTCCGCGGCATCGACGGTGATGGTCCCCTGCAGGAGTCCGGGCAGCAGCGGCAACGAGATGATGTGGTGGCGGTGCTGCGACTCGGGCAGGGCGCCCAGGTCGTCGGGGCGGGTCGTGTAGGTGAATGTCCGGGGCGTGGAGCTCTTCACGACCTCTTTGTTGTCGTCGCTCAGATAGAGATGCGAGGGAGTGGTCACCTCTATGATGATGCGGTTGATGTGTTGCGGGAACTGGTCGGTCAGAATGCCCATGTCGATGTCCAGCCGGCCGTTGATGCGCTTCAGGGTGATCTTCTCCTCCACGAGGAGGTTGTTCTTCGCCCAGCAGTTGAGCACCGCGCGGAAAATGTCGCCGTCGGGGGCCGGAACATCGGGCGCCGTGGTGCCGGGGGCCTTCTCCAAAATGGGGGTGTAGTCGATGAAGTGCCGGTTCAGGTCGCACGACGATTCGTCGGGTTGCTCCTCGGAGAAGATCCCGAAGTTGCGCACGTCGATACCCTCCGTGCCGGGGTAAATCTTCGGCACGGAGAGAATGATGAATTTATACCACTGGGCCTTGAGCTGCGTCATTCTGAATTGGAGCGACTCTCCGTTGTCGATGCTGTAGAGGTCGGATATCTCCCTGACATGGAGTTCGCTCTTGTTGTGTTCCGGTTTGCGCTCGCCCACATAGATGCGGTTCATGTGTGCGCGGAAGTCGTAGGGCGAGGCAGCCTGCGCCTCGGCGCGTGAAATGCGGAGGTCGATGCCGGCGGTCGTCTCCGAATCACCGCTTTCCGATGAGTCGCACGCTGCGGCCATGCCGCACAGGAGTGTCGCTGCCGCTATTTGAAGGATCTGTTTCATGGTCTGCAAATAAACTGTCATTGTTTGGGTAGAAGATCGTTCTCGTCGGCACCCCAGTCGGTGTCGACCTCCACATGGCCGTCTATCCCGCCGTCGGGTTTTCCCGTCCAGGCGTTCTTTCTGCGGCAGCAGATGATGTTGTATTGGCGGTCGCGCATGGTGAAGGCGGCTTTCTTCTTGCCGTTCGAGGTCTTGACATAGAACGAGCGTCCCGGCACTTCGGCGGTGTAGCCGGCCAGATAAGGGGTCGATGAGTGGAACCGCCCCTCGTCGTTCTCGAAGCAAAGATGTCCGCGCGAGATGACCTCCCACAGGTAGGCCAGCTCGTCGACGGCCGGGACATACCACTCGATTTCGTCATAGTCGATGTATCCGTTGCCGTTGCGGTCGCGGTTCTTGGTGGTCATGTAGCCGATGAGGTCTTCTCCGGCATTGTCGGGCAGGGCGCGTGCCGCCTCTTCGGGGGTGTCGTATTTGTAGATGGGGTGCAGCAGGCTGCCGCTGGTCCGGGGGTTGTAGGCGCCGCCCGGCTTGATGGCCTCCTCGTACAGACGGCGCGTGTTGGCCAGACCGTCCCAGCGGTCGTTTATCATGCTCGTCATCACGGGGTTGGCCCCATAGCGCAGGAATCCGAACTGCAGGCCCGTGCGCTCCAGCTCATACTCCACATAATACTCGTTGTACTCGCCCGTGGGGTGCCCCAGGGCGTTGGTCAGCGGCATCCGCACCACCTGTGCGGGGCGTTGCTGCACCTTGAAACGGCAGACCGAATTGTTCTCCTTGTCGCGCAGGACGACATAGCCCGTGCGCCACGATGCCTCGTCGAGGGCGATGTTCACGCCGTTGTGGAGGTTGGCATTCTCATCGGCCGAGGGGTTCTCGGGGATGTACTCGTCGGTGTGGATGTAGAAGTACTGCGAGAGGGCATTTCCGCGGCTCTCGATGTGGGTGCAGGCGTAGTGTCCCCTCTGATCGTCGGGGATGACCTCGCCGGCCAGACGGGGACGATACCGGGGCGAGAGCGAAATCTCCAACCACGGGTGGAGGTCGGGTTCTTCGACATACAGTTCCCAATTCCTGTTGCCCGTGTAGGCATAGCACATGCCCGTGCCGTAGTGGGCGTCGAGCGGCGTGTTGAAGAACGGCGTGATGGTGGAGCGTGTGAGCAGTTGCGCCGATATGCGGGTGTCGATGTCGTCGGCCGCCCTGATGGTGGTGGTCATGCGGTAATGCGAGTTGCGACAGACGTTGAAGTCGTTGAAATTGACTTGGTCGTTGTTGGGCGTGTTCGCGTCATAGGGTTGGGGCTGACCGACATAGATGCGGTAGGCGACATGCTCCGTGCGTTTGCCGTTGCCCGAGATGTAGATCCCCTCGACCAGCAGATAGGTGGCCGTGGGGTACTCCTCCTGACCCAGACGACCCATCAGGGTCTGGTAGTAGCGAGTCTGTGCATACTCCTTCTTGAAGTAGGAGAGGTCGTTCTTGCGGCCGCGGCGGTTCTCGAAGAGGTAGAAGCTGGCCTGCAGGGAGTGCTCGCCGGCAGGCGAGGTTTTCAGCGAGGCCTGGGCAAGGTAGAAGTCCTCGCGCGGCGAGTAGTTCTCGGGCAGGGGCTGTGGTATGGTCTCGTGTACGGCATCGCCCTGTGCGCCGTCGTAGTTGCCCTCGGTGTCGACGACATAGTTGGCCGGGGCCTCAAGGATGTGGCTGCGCAGCGGGATATTGCAGATTTTGACCCCCGACAGCAGGAATTGGTCGGTGGCCACCTCGGGGTCGAAATTGACCGTGAATTCCACTTTGGAGGAGATGCGTTTGACGATGAGTTGCAGATGGGCGCCCCTGTCGTTCATCTCTTCGACGGAGAGATCGACCTCGCCGCTCATGATCATCAGCCCCTGGAAGGCACAGTCCGCCCCCTGTCCTTCGAAGGTGGCATGGCGCAGTTCGGAAAGGGTGATGTCTTCGTTTCCGCTCTTGTCCCACAACTCGGGATAGTTGCACACGGCCGCCAGATGCAGGGCGTTGGGCGATTTGAGCAGCAGCTGTATCTTGTAGACGGGGGCGTTGTCGCCCTCCAGCGTCGGCGAGCCCAAGTTCTGCTGGAACCGCTGATAGAGAGTGCCGTCGCCGTTGAAGGCGTAGATGATGATGTGTTCCACGCAGGTGTCGTCGGCGATGTCGGAACCCTCCTCCGCGCGGCTGGTTATGGTCATTGGCCGGTCGGGGACGATGCTCAGGGTGATGCCCTGCCCGCCGCCGGCCGGCTCTGGTCCGTCGAAATCCTTGCTGCACGCCGTCGGCAGGAGCAGACCGCACAGTATGAGTTGGAAAAACTTGTTCATGGTCGTTCTAATTTACTTTTCCGAAGTGGCGCATGCGTCGCGCGCGTTTGTATTCCTCCTTGCGGGCCGTGTTGAGGGTTGCGTGTGCCGTTGCGGTGACAAAGTGGGCTTTGTGGATGTTTGATTCGTGGTCGGTCGATGTCCAGTAGTCCGAATTGGCCTCGATGCCGAACAAATCGAGGGCGGCGGCACCGGCCGCATCGTCTTCGAAATTCTTGGCGATGCCCAGCATCTCGTTTCCGGCCGGCAGATACCAGTACTGTTTGTCGATATGAAGGCCCGTGTTGGTATCCTCGACCACGAGGTTTTCGTTGGTCCGTATCTCCGTGAAGGGGACTTGGAGACGGCGCACGGCACATCCGGGATATGCGAGTTTGATGTTGTTGGAGCGGCTGCCTTCGCATTTGCGCATCATGGCGCGGGTGTTCATCTGACCGTCGTCACAACTCATGTAGGCCTTGATGATCGGACCGTTGAAATCCGCGTAGACCACCGTTGCCGACTTGAAGAATCCCCAACGGATGTTCGCCGGGTCGGTCTGGCCCTCGTCGGGGGCCTGTGCATGCACGGGAAGCCCCGTGTTTTCGTCGTATTTCCAACCGTAGTCCAGGCGGGCCACGGCGCGGTAGGGGTTGGGATCGGGGTTGAAGATGGATTTGTCCGATTCCTTGTCCGTGTAGTCGGTGTGTATGGTCAGCGCGTTGTATTGGCGGATGCGGTAGTAGAGCGGCGCGCCGCCCTCGGTCGAAATCTTCAGATAGGCCGTGCGGATGTCGTTCTTGAAGAGGGCCGCCACCTTGGGATCGGTGATGCGGGTGCCGTTGTCGGCTGCCGTTACCGGCCCCGTGCCGTTGGTGAGGTTGCGCTGCACGACGTAATCGTTCACCACGATGCGGACCACCTGGCTGCTGCCGTCGGCCTGGATCTTCTGGTTGACATAGCCGGTGATGTTGCCTTCGGCGTCTGTGTCGGCGATGTGGATCCAGTCTCTCAGATCATCTTGGGCGGCATCCTTGAATGCGGGATTGCCGGCGGGCTGGGTGATGCCCTGTGCATCGACATAGGGGTCGTAGACCACCGAAAGCGACCACTGCTTTTGTGGAGTGCCCTGCTTGATGAAAATGTCCAGCGTGCGGCACGTCGCATCGAAGATGTACTTCTCGGGGTTGATGTCGGTCAGTATGCGTGCCACGCCCTGTATAGACTCGAAACCCTGATTGGAGACGATCTCGTCCCACTGGGCGATGTTTGCGAGGTGGATGTCGACGTATTTGCCGCTCAGGGGTATGGGACGGTCGCCCTCGATGGTGTTGGCCGAGAGTTTGGTGCCCATGCTGTAATAGCAGTTCTCCCTGAGGTCGAACTGCAGCCTGTTGTTGTGGCGGACGTCGAAGGTCTTCAGCACATCGCCCGATGCATTGCACAACTCGATGCAGAGCGTGGGCGCTGCGGCCGACTGCGCCACGGGCAAGAGGAATGCACCCGCCAGCAGGGTGTTCTCCAACTGTACGGTCTGGCCCGAAGCGTTGACTACGGGGGCCGAGGTGTAGATGTCGTCGTTGTGGGTGTAGCCGCTCATGTCCCACGACAGGAGTACGCCGTCGTCGCCCTCCAACGGAGCCGAGCCGAAGACATCGGCGAGGGCCGTGTCGTGCCACAGGGGCACGACGGTGTTCTGTGCGGTGTGCAGCCTCACCCTCACCTGATCGACGACCTGCTCATTGACCTTGTAGGGCACGCTCTCGAAGTAGGCCAGCACGCCGGCCATCTTGCGGCGCATGGTGATGTTCACCCTTACGCTCAATTCGTTCGGGCGAATCTCCCTGACACACTGCCCGGCGTAGATTTGCGAGGCCGCCATCCGGTCCTTGCCCTGTTGCGGGGCGAGGCGCGCCACGGCCTTGCCCAGCGTTGTCCCCGCTTCCACGGCGTTGGGAAGCGAGTAGACCTCGCCCGAGGCGGAGTCCCAGCCTGCGGCAATATAGGTGTAGGCGGTATTGGGCTTCAGGTAGTGGCTGATCCAATATTCGCGGGTGGGCGTGCCGGCCTGCCATCCGATGTCGTGCCTTGCGATGCAGGGCGCATCGGCCGTCGTACCTTCGAAGATGTAGAGATAGGCGGTGGTGATGTCGTGCAGCCCCGCATCGTTGCTGTCGAGCTCCCCGCGCGTGGCGGCCTCGCCCGAAAACGAGAGGCAGATGCGTGTTTCCCGGAGGGTGCCCTGCCCTGCGCTCTCCTCCTTGGAGCAGGATGCCGCCAGCAGCAGTGCGAGCGTGGTGAGATACAGATGAAGATAGTTCATACGATCGTTTGTTTTTTCGGATTAGGGCCTTTCGCCGACTTCCAAATCGTTGTTTTCCGACCAGTCCTTGTCGATGGTGATGACCAGGTCGCTGCCGTTGCCCTTCAGGTCGATGGGCTCCGAGGGGCGGCCCAGCGCATAGAAATGGTTGGCCACAATCGGGAAGCGGAAGGCGCTCTCCGAGTCGATGATGCCCGTGCCGCCACCCGTTTGGCCCTCGTCGAGGGTATCGCCGTCGGGGAGCTTCACGCGGATGGACTTCAGAATGCCGTCATCGCCTGCCAAATCCACGTGCATGGTGTAGATGCCCTTGCTGGGGGCTTCGGCCGGAAGCACATAACTGCCGCCGCTGACGATCTCCTTCGGGTCGATGTTCGCAGACACGGGCAGCGAGAACAGCACCTCGCCGTCCGCAGCCTGCGAGGGGCTGGCGACGAAGTCTTCGAAGAAGGGAGCCTGCCGCCGCTGCATGAGGGGCAGCGTGGTGTTCTGGCGGGTGTAGAGCGTCAGTCTCACCTCCTTCACCTCGTGCAGGCGGTCGTCGATGTAGATTTTGTCGGGCACATTCCTGAAGTAGCCCATCACCCCTGCCACACGGCGCGACATCTCCACCTCGGGAAGGGTGAGCAGGTCTTTTTCGTAGAGCAGTTCGCGGGTGCCGATGTAGATTTCCGAGTTGCGAATCCGCGACGTGAGCTCCTGTGCGGCGAGTGTCGCCTGTGTGGAGCGCAGGGTCGCTCCCGGCGCGAAGGCGATCGGACAGTTGAAGGCCTCCTTGGCGGCCTCGTTGACCGCCACACCCAGAAGCGTGTAGTAGCCGCCGGCGGAGAACCGATATCCGAATTTGCAGGTCATCTCCGCCGTGTGGACGGGAAGACCGTGGGTCGCGGGATCGGGGTGCAACTCAAAATACTCGCTCCATCCCGCATTGGCACAAAATCCCGTGTAGGTGGCGTCGTTGCCGCGGCCCTCGAATACATAGACGTAGACGGTCGAGGCGTGCTGTTCGCCGGTGATGGAGTTGGTGGGGTAGGTGATGGGGCTGCCGTCGGCGGCGAGTGCGCGTGTGCTGACCCTCATGCGGAGGGTCACGGCCGGACCTTCGGCGTCGGTGACGGACGGCTCCGCATCGCGCGAGCAGCCCGCCAGCAGCAGTGCCGCGCCCGTCGCCAGAGCCAGATATGTGGATTTTATCGTCATAGCTTGATCGTTTCTTTCAGGCCTTTTTATTCGTGGTTTTTGACCAGGCGATAGCGCCCCGTGCAACTTTTGCTCGAGCCCAAATCGATGCAGGTCTGTCGGCCCGACAGGGGGTAACGCCTGCCCGACTCTCTGTCTTCCAATACCCACGTGCTCCACACGTCGTTGCTGCCGTGGGTGAGGGTGAGCTGCACGCGTCCCTCCCTGGGCAGTATGATGCCCAGCGGGATCTCGCGGCAGTCGGCCACCTGGCTGATTTCAAGGGCCTTGTTTTCGCTCACGGTGAAGACGGCCACGGTCGGGGCGGCCTCCTTGTCGTAGAGCAGGCGTGCATCCTCCCGGGGGACGTAGCCGTTGTTGGCCGAGGCGCGGTGTCTGACCATGCAGTGTGTGCCCAGTCCCTCGCAGCTCGCCTCGATCTGCAAGTCGTTCTCCGGGGTGTCCTGTGTGCGTGTCTGTGCCGCCAGGGAGCGTGTCGCCGGGGCCGAGAGCAGCGATGCTATGTTGTAGCCGGGTTTCTGGGCCTGCATGTCGGCATTGAACCGCAGGCGCAGCTGCTTGGCCGGGGACTTCGACACCACGTAGAAACCCTGCATCGGGGCGATGTGGGTGAACGTGGGTGAGGTGGCGACCACCTCCCGGCCGTCGGCCTTGGTGGTGTAGATGCCGTTGCCGTTGAAGAGCCGGACTTCGCTGATGACGGCACTGTTGACCTCGAGGAAACGGGCAATGTCGATGTGGCACATCAGGGGATTGCCCGCCACGAAGACGTTGCCGTCGGGCAGCGCGTTCTCCACGGTGACTTCGTAGCTCCAGTTGCGGCCCGTGCCCGTACTTGCGCCCTCGAAGATGAAGTGGCCGACCTCCGTGGTGCGGTTCACATGCTCGGTGAGACCCGTCGAAGCTCCCGTTGCATCGTAGTAGGTATATTCGTCGTGCAGTTTGGGGAACCGGAAGGAGAGCATGTCGCTTCCCAGGGACTCCTTCTCGCTGCGCACCATGAAGCCCGCACCTGCCTTGTAGGGCTCGGCCACCGCATTGAAGGGGGCAGTCCAGTCGGTCTGGGAGCAGACCACCTGATTTTCGAGCGCGCCGTCGGTGATCACCTTGCCTTCCGCCTCGCAACTCCAGAAACGCTGGTAGATGCGCGGTGAGAACCGGTTTTCGGGGGCGGTGATGGCATTGAGCCTGATGAACAACCGCTCCTGCGAATGGTCGCCGTGCCACTTCGAGGGGATGAACATGTCGCCCGTGACCATCTGTTTGAGCGGTGCCGCGAGCAGGAAGTAGTGGCCCGACGGCATCGACATGTCTACCCACACGTGACCCGAATAGGCGAGGTTCTGTGTGCCGACAATCTCGCCGTGGTGGGCGATGTGGAGGTTGGCACAATAGTTCGTCTCGGTCTCCTGCAATTCGGGGTAGCGGTGGCACTGGGCCGGGATGACGACATCGGTACACTTCCACGGCGATCCGTCGGTCCAGTTCTTCCAGTTGTTCCACTCGTCGGACTGTGCATCGGTCTTCCATGTGGTGCGCAGGGGGTGAACCGTGGCCCGCATCTTGTCGGTGTGGTTGTGGATGTTCTCCGCCTCCGACACCTCGATGTCGAATACACCCACGGGCAGGGTCTTGAGGGTGAAGGTGTTGGATGCGGAGAGACGCTGGTTGTAGAATCCCGTCTCGCTGTAGTTGTCCATGATGTTGGAGCAGATGATGTTGTACTCCTTGTCTGGGCGGGCCCCTTGTGTGAGGGTGATGACCAGTTCGGAGTTCTGGCAGATGTGGGCCGGTTCGACGACGCCTTGCAGACGCTCCTCGGGAAGAACGGGGGAGGGAGGTGTTACATCGCCCTCCGAACCGTCGGGAATGCCGTCTCCGTCGAGATCGAGACGGGCATATACACCGGTAAATTCGGGAATGTTGGTGATGCTGGCCGTGGTGATGTAATTGTAACGCACGCCGTCAAAGGCTTCCGTAATATCGGTCTCGACATACATGTCGCCCGATTTGCCGATCACGTCGGCATCGGCCAGCCGAAAATTCGAGACCTCCTTCACTACACGGTCGCCGTGCATGATCTGCATGGTCTGATTGTTGAGCAGCTCGACATCCAATCCCATGGGTTTGCGGATCAGCACTCCCACAATATGGTGAGCCGGAGTGGGCAACTCTCCGGCCCGGGTCGCCTGTGCGGGGCCCGATGCCGGGGCGGGTATCTCGTCGAACTTCACGGCGATCTGGTTCTTGCCCGCCACGGTGGTACAGTGGAGGAGCGCCGAGGTCTCCCTGCTGGAATCGAGGTATTTGCTCAGGTTGATGAAACGCGGCGCGACACCGGCCAACGAACGGTTGGGGTAGGTGTTCCTGTAGTCGATGACGGCATGGTTTTCGGTTGTGGTGAGGAATTCCAGTCCGGCGTCAAAGATCCCGGTCGAAGGGCATGCCACCTCGGGGTCGGCACTCTCCCAAAAGGCGTTGTAGATGCGTCGCTCCGCCAGACCGAGTTTTAGCACTCCGGCCGACCACAACTCCATGTGATCGAAGGCCTCGGAGGTTTCGATGTAGACCCTGAACTTGTCGGATTTGGTGCCTATGAGGCTAACTCCCAGTGTGTTGAATTCTTGACCCTGGGCCCCGCTGTGGTAGCTCTCCGCCACGAGTTTGCCCTGCCTGTAGAGCTTCACGACAAAGAAGTTAAGCAAGTCGGCAGACAGGAAGTCGAAGGTGGTCTGCAGGGTGAATCCGGCTCGGATCTTCGTGTTGCCCGTCTCCTGGGGCGAAATGGGGGTTTTGAGGTCGATGGCCACGATGCAGAGGTTCTTGGCCACCGATATGCCCTCGCCGTAACGCGAGTAGGTGTCGGGGTCGTTGTCGGTGATGTTGCCGGCATCCTTGCCATTGACCAATATCTGGATCAGACCGCCGTCAAAGCCGTAACCCTGGCCTATCGTGGCACCGTATTTCGAACCGATGAGCTGGTTGCATTTGCTGCCCGGCTCCGCGGCGTTGCGCGTGATGATGGTCTTGGTGGTAATGCATTTGCCCTCGGGGCTGGTGTAGACGCCCACCAGTTCGTACGTTCCGTTTTTCGACATTCCCTTTATGCGGGTGAAGTTGTTTTCGGTCACCACCTCGGGCATGGTGCCCTCCTCCTGTCGGGCGATGTGCCATGTCACGGTTCCTTCGGCCGGAGTGGGCAACCGCATCGAGTTGTGCTTGATGGAGGTGTGGTCGGGCATCGAGAAGAACGACGTTTCGTCGAGGGTCACCTCGTCGCGCGTGTAGGCGTAGTAGATCTGCGTCGAGCCGATCCGGACCTCGAGACCCGGGCGGCCGAACTGGACGTAGACGATACGATAGGGTTTCGTGGTCTTCATGTTGATGCGGCTGCGGCCTCCGGACAATGCCGAAATCCCGACGACACTTGCGGCGTCGACAAAATCCTGACGCGTGTTGCTGTCCACATCGGTGTAGGTGGCCAGCTGCACCCCGCCCTTCAGCAGGTCGATGCTCAGGACGTCGGACGATGCCACCTCGAATCCCACCTCCGTGCCGGCGGGCACGACCTTGCCCAGGTCGACGGCCACACGCGGCGAGACGAACAATCCGGGGAGCAGCCCCGTCAATCCCTCAAAGAGTGCGAAGTTGGTGAGGTCGCTGTCGACGATGCGGTCGGTGTTGTAGATCGCGCCGCCCGTCCACGATGTTTTTTTGACCAGTTGGGCATTTTCGTAATCGACACTGCCCGTGTAGGCATATTTCATTGGATTCTCTCCCACGAAGGCGTAGAGAATGCTCATTTTTTGGAGTACGGAAGCGGAAACACCTCCAATGGAGAGTGCTACCTCGTCAAAAGGTTTTGTGGCGGTAAACGACACCTCCTGCAATCCGTCGTTGTTGGCGATACTGATGAGCTCCAGTTTGAGCAGTCCGCTGCCTGTCGATGATTGGTCGGCCGATGATTCGACCTTTTTGTCATCGAGATAGGTTTGCAGCCAGAATTTTTTCAGTACGTCGAGCGTGAGCAGTCCGCTCTCGGATGCTTTAATCACAAAGCCGACCTTCTGACCTGCGGCGTATGTGCGGTGTATATCTTTCACCGAAACGATTTCGTCGGCGAGCACTTCGGCGCTGACCAATCCGTTGCCGAATGCTGCTGCATTTTGTAAATCGGTATCGGTGATGTTGTCAAGATTGGTGTCCGATGAGAGAACCGACACCAGTGCATCTGCATAATTATCGACCATGCGTCCCATTCCGACCAGAGGCACGCGGCGCAGGGTGCTCCATGTACCGTCGGGGTTTTTGACCATTCCCGAAGTGAATTCCGTAACACGAGTCGTGTTGCCCTGTTCTTCATCGTGCAGCACATTGACAGGGGAGGAAAGCTCCTCCTTGGTGCAGCCCCACGCGGAGAGCAACAGGACGGATAGAATGTGGAAAAGACGCAAGTTGTTCATGTCTGAAGATTTAAATTTTAAAATTACCCCGATATTTCAAACTCCATATCGGGGTAATTTTTTTGTCCGGAAGAGCGATTACTCGATTTCCATGTGGTGAATTATTTCCCAGTTGTCGTTGACACGAAGCGTCAGTTCCTGCTTTTTGTCGATGGGCGTGGGGGTATTCGTGTCGGGCTCGGGCTTCTCGGGGTTGGGGTCGGGCTGCTCGGGGTCGGGCTGCTCGGGCGAGGTCTCGCCGTCCTTAACCTTGGTACCTACGCCATAGAGGTGGTTGCGGAATACGCTGTAGCTGGTCTCCGTATCCTTGAGTTCAGATGAGGGAGAGAATGCGTCCTCGGTCCAGATCGTTGCGCTGGTTGCAGGAGTATCGCTCGTGCCGAGTTTGATGACCCAGCTCTGGAACGAGTGGCTGCCGTCGTCGTTGGTCATCTCCAGAACGAAGGTGTTGTTGTCGGCTACCGACTTGAAGGGGATGATGAACTCGCCGCCGAATACCGAACCCTTGACGAAGGTTGACTCGTAGTAGGTCTTGCCGTCGGAAGTGGCCTTCTTGTAGGGGTTCTGCCAGTTGTCGAACTGCCCCTCTTCGGTCTCATAGGTATCGATCAGGCGGTCGTTGTTGGCGTCCTTGATCGTCTTGAACCATTTGTTGAGCTCGATGGTGTAAATCAGCGTCTTTTCAGTCGTCTGACCGGCGCCGTTGATGACGTTGGTCGTCGTGTTGGTGCCGTTTGCCATGAGTTCCTGGCTGATAAAGTTACCCAATACCAGCTTGGGGCTGTTGGCAACAGCGTAGAGACGCAGTTGTGTGCCGGTAACACCTTTGTCGGCGTTGCCCTCGTGGTAGTAGGGGATGTTCGACATGTAGGTGAAGATACCTGCTACCTGACGGTGAAGAACGATGGTGGGGCGGAAACCCTTGCCTGCTTCAACGGTCTGATCGACCGAACCCGCGAAAATCTCTTCGGCGACGGTCTTGTCGCCCGACTTGGTCATGGTGAGGATGGCGTTGGGGCCAAATTTCTTCGTGCCCTGATCCTCAAAGGTGTAAGCCGTGGAGTTGCTGTGGCCTACGGCGTAGATGCGGTAGGTACCTGCTTCGAGTTTCTTGTTCAGCGTGACAATCTTCTCGCGACCGTTGCTGCTGCCCGTATAGGGGGTCGACTCGGTGTTCCAGTTCTCCACATTCTGGTGGTCGACAACCGTACCGTCTGTGGTGGTGATGATGATGTGGACGTTCTCGATGCTCTGTTTGGCCTCGGAGCTCAAGAGCGGGCGTCCGGCACGTGTCGTGAGTGCATCGCCACCGTTGGCCACCTGGAGGACAATCTGCTGGGCATCATTGCCTGCACCATTACCTTCCTTGGCGATGGGATCGTCGTTGCTGCAGGCCGTGAGCGTCAACGCTCCTGCTGCGAGCATGAAAAGTAAATTGCTTTTTTTCATGATGTTGTTTGTTAAGTGATTGAATTGGTGTATATATATGTGTTTCTTGTGTCATTCGATGTCCATGTCGTGAATCAGCTCCCAATTGTCGTTGACCAGCACGTAGACCTTGAATCGGTCCTGTCCCTCGTAGACGTAGCGTATGGCGGAGAGCCGGTTCCGCTCGATGCTCAGCTTCACGGGCGGCGGCGAGAGGAGTGCCACGTCGTGCTGCGGAGAGTCGTAGCACCTGATGGTCACCTGCGTTCCGTGCTCGGTCAGTGAGGGCGAGGCCAGGGTCTTGAAGACCACATGCTGTTGTCCCTCCCAGTCGTTCTCCTCATGGAGGAAGGTCGGTTCCCAGTAGCGGAAGGCCAAATCCATGTGACGGGCTACCGATGCGATCTGTTTGGTCGCGTAGTGGATTTCCAAAGGCAGGTCCTTGCCCTCGACAATGAGTTTTCCTTTCGTGCGTTCGAGTTCTACGGAGTAGTCGTGCCTGTAGGCATCGTAGATCAGGGTGTCGTGCGACATGTAGATGTCGTCTCCGCCCCGGTTCTGGGGGTGAAAGGTCACCTGTTCGCGCTTCTCGTCGAGAGCCGCCATGTCGTGAAGACCGCCCCAGGTGGTCATCACGTATTTTCCGTGGGGATAGGCATCGGGAAAAACCACTTCGATGCTTCGCTCGTCGCCCTCCACCTTGGCCAGCCTGTGCTCGGTCATGAGCGTTGCCGTGCCGTCGTCGTCGATCCGTTGCAGGCGGTAGTAGAGCGTGGGGACATAGGCCTTGAAGGGGAGATTCTCGTCGCGACGCTGCTCCGACTCCACGGCCCCGATGTTGAAGTAGTTCTTGTCCTTCACTTCGATGGTTACCATCAGCGGCGGACAGGGGCGCAAATCCTCGTCCTTGATGCAGGAGCTGGCGAGCAGCAGGAGACCTCCTGCCAACAATATCCGGTATGTTGTGTTGTTTCTCATTTTCGCAACTCAGTTTGTAAATCCTCCGCTTCCGGAGCCAGGATGCTGCGGAACTCCTCCAGTTCGTGGTAGGGGAGGAAGACCCCCTCGTTGGCGGCTCTCTTGCGGAGTTGCTCCTCACGGCAGGCGGGGGCGAGGTGGCGCATGACGGCCTTCCCGTCGCCTTGGCGGGCGGCAATGAGGGCCCTCACATACTCGGCCACGGGACGCTCGTCGTCAATCTGACGCATGATCCCGTCGGCTTCCTCCGTCCGATTGACACTCAATGCGCAGATGGCGCTGTTGAGGTCGCGGAACGGCTGCATCAGCTCGTGCGCTTCGGTCAATTGGCGCTGCTTGGCGCGGATGATACCCAGATTATAGCGTGCCTGCGGGGAGTCGATCTCCTGCAGCAGCTCCACGGCCTTTTCGTAGTCGTTGGTGTAGACATAGCTTACGGCCAGCGTGTTGAGCATCTCCTCGGAGCAGGATTCGGGGATGGCGACGATGCGTTGAGCCTCCTCGGTCTTGCCCTCGCGGAGGTAGAGCACCGCCAGATTGTTGGCCGCCACCTGCGACGAGGGGAAGTAGTGGAGCAGCGTATGGTAGACCTCCTTCTTCTCTTCGGGGCTTTGGGCGAGCGTGGCGACACGCAGCAGTTCCTCCTCGTTGAAGGCATCGGGACGTCTGGAGTACATCGCCCTGAGCTCCTCGTCGGTGGTGAAGCTCTTTATATGGTAAGTATAGAGGTACTCGACCTTGCGGTCTTTTTGCAGATAGCGGTTTCTGATTTTCGGCCAGCAGGGCAGCCGGCGGATGAAGTACTCCTGCACGTCGTCGTCGCGGTCGGCATACTTGCGGAGCACTCCCAACACGGCGGCCGTGTCCCTGTCCTGGGCCTGGATCATGGCATCAACGACCGGCTGCCAGCCCTCGGGACGGCTGCCGATGCTGATTCCGTGCAGGGTCTGCTGCGAGGGGTCGAGCTGTGCGGTCAGCCACTTTGCCGCCGCTTCGGCACGCTGGTGTGCCAGCCGGGAGTTGGTGGCGAGCCGTCCGTCGGCCGAGGCCATGCCTATGATCTTCAGCGAGGAGAGCGTCGCCAGCGAATCCTCCAGAATGGGGGCGAGGGTGCGGGTCATCTGTTCCAGTTCCGAACGGTTGTCGCCCATTTCGAGGTCAATGCCGTAGCTGTTGATGGCGAATTGCAGGCGTGCCACGCCCCTGCCCTCCACGACCTTGGGCCGGATGACGAATTCGGGCTCGATCCAGTCGAGGTGCATTGCCTCCTTGGCCTCGGGGATCAGGGTCACGGGATTGGTCACCGAAGCCACCGTTACGGTGTCCATCGTGCGGCAGCGTCCGCAGCCGTTGGCCTCGACCACCGCCACGATGCGGCCCTCGTCGACATCCTCGGGGAGGGTTATCGTCTCGTTGTAGGGCAGGTCATAGGCTTTTCGCACCTTGTCCATCTTCACCGTGCGACCGGCATAGGGGTCCTGATAGCCCTCCAGACGTTTGCGACGCTCCATCTTCCTGTCGAATATGGGGGCATCGAGCATCGAGGGGGTGTAGGCGCAGCGCAGCGAGTCGTCCACCAGCAAGTGGGGCGTCATCACCAGCCGGCAGCGCGTGGAGAGATAGTTTGCCGGCACGTGCATCGTCATGTCGAGTGTGACGCGGTTGTGTTCGTCGGGTGTGACCACGCAGGGCGACGGGGTGACGCTGACGCGTTGCGGAGTCTTTTTCTCTGCGGCGCAGCCCGTGATCAGGGCGGTTGCCGTCACGCAAATTCCGATATTGTAAATCCAACTCTTCATGTCGTCCTAAAATAGGTAAGTGAATGTCACACCGATCTTCGTGGGGCCGATGTAATGCTTGTACTTGTTCTCCTGACACTTGATGCAGGGCAGCCAGGGCCCCTCCTTGTACCAGATGTAGGCGTAGCCCACACCGATGGTGGTCTCGATGTTCCAGTGCGGGGATAGAATCCAGTCGAAGCCGTAGGAGAGGCCTCCGCCCACGAAATTACCGTCGTAACGCTTGTCGTCGAGTGCTGCGAAGAATTGTCCGCCATGGGCGTGAATCCCCATGAAGTGGCCCTCGAATTTCTCGCAGAACCAATAGCGGTATTCGGGTTGTGCGAGCCAGAAATGAATCTTTTCGCCACCGCTGAAGTTCCACGGATTGTAGGCGCCCGACAAATCGAGGGTCGAATGCGGACGGAGGGCAATCTCCGCACCGCCGTTGATGGTGGTCGTCAGCCAATAGAGGGCATTGGTCTTCACGGCGATCTTTTGCGCCGAGGCAGCCTGTCCCAGGCCGAGGAGGGTAAGTAGCAATATTACATATTTTTTCATGCGCGATGAGCTGTCCGAAATCGGCCGTTGGCTCCGGTGGGTGGGACGATTGCCCCTTCGACTATCCGATTTCGTTGGTTTCCGGGCGCAAATTTACGGAATGTAATGCATTCGGGCCGAACACTTGCCTTGTCATTTTCAGTCAGGAAGTTATCATTTCCAGTCACCCTCCCATCCGGGGCCCGAACCGGGTGACTGGTCGCTTTGGTGCTGTTTTATTTTTCTGATTTTCAGGTCTGTAATTCCGTATTGGCGGATGAAATACCGAAAGGGCGTCTGCGCGAAAAAACGCACGGTTGCAAACTTTTGTTTGCAACCGTGCGTCCTGTTTTCGGCTCTTTTCTTCGGCTACTCCGTTTCGTGTTCGGCCCGGAGCTCCGAGGGTGTTTTCCCGAAGTGGTTTTTGCTGAATTTCACGATGTAGCCGGGTGTGAATTTGAATTTCTCGGAAATCTCCTTCTCCGATAAGTCGGAGAAGAGCAGGTAGCGCAGCACCTGGTCTTTTTTGCGCCGGGTGATGTATTTGCCGGCCGTCATGCCGAAGACCTTGGTGAACTTGCGGTTGAAGGTGCTCTCCGACAGGTTGAGTGCCGTCATGAGCTCCTGCACATTGAGCTGGTCGTTGTAGGCCGCCTGCACCGCGTGTTTGAATTCGTTGTCTTCGTTGAGGATGGGGCGGAAGAGCCGCACCAGGTCGTCCTTGGTGTAGAAGGCCCTGAGGAGCATCAGCAGGATGTTGATCTTCAGTTTCTGGTAGTGGGCGCACAGCATTCCCTTGTTGAGGGTGTCGCAGGTGCTCTCCAGTTCCTTGCGGAGGATGTGGTTGATGGGCAGTTTGAACGGTTCGGTCTCTTTGCCCAGACGGCGTTTGTTCTTCTTGTAGTAGGCCATCAAATCCTTGAAGGAGTATTCGTTGCAGAGACTCATCTGTCCCTTCACTCCGGCCCATATGATGGTGGAGTCGGCCAAGGCCTTGATGAGCATTTCGTTTCCGTTTTCGGCAAAGATAAATTCGCCTTCGTTGACCGTCACGTTCTTGTAGCGGGCGATGTCGGAGGTGATGCTTCCCTCGAGGATGAAGATCAGTGTGTTCGTGTCGTTTTCCTTGAGAGTCATGTATGCGCCTTTGCGCAGTGTCCTGGTGAGCAGGTTTTGGGGTGTCGCGTTGGTGTAGTAGATGCAATTCTGATGTTCGTCGGTGTATTGTAAATCGCAGAAATCATACATAAACAGAGACCGAATGAGAGTTGTATTATTTATTTACGCCATGCAAAAATATAATTTTTGGGGCTACGACAATGTTCATTACTGGATGTAAAATCGTCTGTTTTTTCGCTTTGGAGATGATGTGTTCCCGATTTTGGGGCTTTGCTTCCCGCCGGCTCCCCGTCGTCGTCCTCCTCCCGGGCTCCTCGTCGCCGCTGTCTGTCTCCGGCCGCCGTCTACTCTCGGGCTTCCTGTCGTCGCCTGCCCGGGCCGCCCCGGCTCCCCGTTGCCCGGCGGCTATGGATTGCTATTTATACCCCGCAAACCAGGTCTTGAAGTCATTGACGCGGAGTTTGCTGACGAGGATCTTCCCCTCGGTCGGAACCCGGAGGTTGATCGACAGGCGGTTGTTGAACCACAGGTCTATATCCCGCACGGCATGGCGCGAAATGAGGTATTGGCGATTGGCCCGGAAAAACTGATCGGGGTCGATACGCTCTGCCAGTTCGTCGAGCGTGTGTGGAAGAACATACGATTCGCTGGCGCTGATCACCGCTCTGGTGGTCCCGTCGGCAATACAGAAATACTGCACTTGGCTGACAGCCAGCGGGATCAGCTTGTCGCCCTTGTACGGAATCAGAAAATGGGTCTTGAAGCGCTCGTGCCGTTGCATGCTCCGCACGAGCGAGGCCAGCGACTCCCCGGGATCCGAAGCCTTGTGCAGCTCCTCGAACTTGGCGAGCGCCTGGCGCAGATCGGCGGCTCCGATCGGCTTGAGCAGGTAGTCGATGCTGTTGACCTTGAAGGCCTTGAGCGCATACTCGTCGTAGGCCGTGGTGAAGATGACCGGGGCGGGAATCCGCACATGGTCGAAGATCTCGAACGAGGAGCCGTCGGCCAGATGGATATCCAGAAAGACAAGGTCCGGACGCTGATGGGTCCCGAACCAGGCGACGGCGTCACGGACGCTGTCGATCACGTCGATGACCTCCGTTGAGGGGCTGACCTCCTTCAGCAGGGCCTTCAGGTTACGTACGGCAGCCTTTTCGTCTTCAATGATGAGTGCTTTCATGGGCGTTGTCGGGTTGGTGAAGCGGAATCCGGACGCAGAACATCTCCTCGTCGGTCGAGATCTGGATCTCCTGCTGCCACAGCAGGCGGTAGCGTTTGGCCAAATTGTCCAGACCGATGCCGGGACCGGGCGATGCCTGACGTTTGGCCTGTATGCGGTTGCGGACGACGAGCGACGGACCCGATTCGCTGCGGATGGATATCGTCAGCGGATTGCGGTTGCTGATCTCGTTGTGCTTGATGGCGTTCTCGATCAGCAGCTGGACCGACATCGGAGGCAGGTGGAGCCCCGACAGGGCCGCGTCGATATCAATGTCAAAGACGAGATTCTCCTCATAGCGCATCTTCATCAGGAACATGTAGGCTTCGCTGCGCTGCATCTCCTCGGCCAGCGTCACGCTCTGTTGGTCGTTGTCCTGCAGCGAGTAGCGGAGGACGCGCGAGAGCTCCTGCGTGTATTCGAGGGCCTTGGGCGGCGATTCGCGGATCAGCGACTGGAGCGTGTTGAGCGAATTGAAGAGCATGTGCGGATTCAACTGGTTTTTCAGCGACTCGTACTGATGCCGCACGCTCTCCGTATGCAGTTCCTCGTTTTCGACAACCATACACTGCTGTCGGTGGATCAGGTGAATGATCTGATTGCTCCCGGCGATGATGCCGGCGATGATCAGGTCACGCAGCGGATGCAGGTAGTGGTGGACCATGGCGTCGATGGCCGGAATGTCGAACCGGTGGTGGAGCCACACGAAGAGCTGGCCCAGCAGGCTGCTGAACGCCCAGGTCAGCAGGAACGAAAGGGTGATTTTGCCCTTTGTGACGCGGACCAGCGAGGTCCCGAAGCGGAAAATGCGGGCGTTGATCCAGAACAGGAAGAGCAGCGAAAGGAACGTGAACAGAATTTCGTTCAGGACGTCCACAGGGTTGATTCCGGGGAACAGCGCGTGCTGCTCGAAGTGGTCGGAGAGCGACAGCACCTCGGGGAAATGGGTGAGGACGGCAACCACGGCCGAAATGATCAGCGTGGATAGCAGATATTTGTCCCTGAACGAGCGGTATGCCTTCATGCTGCAAAAATAATATTATTTGCGCAATATCCGGGCTGTTGCATACATTCCGGGGCGAAACTGCGGATTCTGCTTCGCGATGCGGACATAGACCTCGATCGAGCGGTTCTCGCTGTTGACCTGTTGGCCGATTGTCGCAACGGTGCCCTGGAAACGCTCGCCGCTGAGTCCGTTGACTGAGAACTCGACGCTGTCGCCGACCTGCAGGTGGGGCAGGTCCTTTTCGTAGGCCGTCAGGCGTAGCATCAGGGCGCTTTTATTCACGATTTCGCAGAAAGGCTCCCCCGGGCTGAAGTGTTTCCCGAGGTTCATCCTTACGTCGGCGACATAGCCGCTGATCGGGGCCTTGATGGCGAGGCAGGGGACGATGCCTTCGGTGAGCAGGCGTGACGTGTCGACCCCCAGCAGGTCGAGCTGGGCGGCTGCCGCATCCATACGGCTGCGCATGGACAGGTATTCCGCCTTGCTTTGCTGAAAGCGCTTGTGCGACGAGGCCTCCTCGCGGGACAGGGCCTGCTGACGCCGGAATTCGGACAGCAGGTACTCGTGTTGGGCGTGGGCGTCCAGATAGGTCTGTTGCAGGGTGATGAAGTCGGGATTCTCGAGTGTGGCCAGCACGGCGCCCTGTTCCACGCGGGCGCCCGGCAGCAGCGAGGTGCTGCGGATCGAGCCTCCCAGGGTCAGGGTCACGGTGGCATGGTGCTGGGGCGATGTGACAAGAACCCCGTTGAAGGTGGTGCGGTTGGGCACGGCCGTAGCGCCCGACGCCTCATCGGCTTGCGAAGCCGGCAAGGAGGCCTTGTCCGTGTCGGCGGGTGCGCTCTGTTCGGTTCCGGAGGGTGTCGACGGAGCCGAAGAGGGCGGAGTTTTCGGATTGGAGCAGGCGCACAGGAGAGCGACGCACGGGATGAGTATTTTTTTCATGACAAAAGGATTTATCGGTATAGTTCGTATTCGAGGATGGCGATGTTGTATTGGTTGAGGGTTTCGACATAGGCGCGACGGATTTCAAGAGCCGTGTTCATGCTCATGATGTACTCCGCGATGCTGGTTTCGCTGTGGGCCAACTGGAGTTTTGCCGCGCGCATCAGCGCCTCGGCCTCCGGAAGTGCGGCTTGGGTGTAGTAGCGCAGCCGCTCGCCGTATTGGCGGAGGTTGGCCTCCAGTTCCGTCACCCGGTTGTTCAATGTTCGCAGGTGGATTTGGGCCTGGTTGCGGGCTATGCGGACATCGGCCTTGGTCTGGCGGATCCGGCTGCGCTGCGTGTTGAAGAAAATCGGGAAGGAGGCGCCGACGACATAGGCGTTCAGACCTTTGTCGGGCAGGATGTTCTGGCGCTGGAAGCCGAAGGACAGCTCCGGGAAGAAGCGGCTCTTCTCCACCCTGGTGCGGGCCTCCGCCTCCCGGACCTGGGACTCGAAGTAGTCCCGATGGAGTTCGGCCCCGGCCGTGGCCGTATCCGGCAGGGCGAAACGCACCAGCGTGCTGTCCGCCGGGATGAGCGGAGCGTCGGCATAGCATGCCCACTGTAAGCGGGCCGAGGCAATCTTGTGCTCCTCCTGTGCCTGGAAGAGCTTGTTGCGCATCTCGTTGGCCATGGTCTTTGTCATGCTCTGCTCCAGGCGGGTGATGTCGCCCTGTTCGTAGCGGATTTTACTGGTCCGTGCAAGTTCCGAGGCCAGGGCGTTCTGATCGGCATAGAGATCGCAAAGCTCCCGGGTGTAGAGGTAGTAGGACCAGGCCCGTTTGACCTCGGCGACGATCTCGCGCCGGACGAGCTCCCCGTAGAGAACTCCGGTCTCGGTCTCGCGTCGGACGAGCGCATTCTTGTAGAAGGGGGTCAGCAGCGACCCGAAGGATTGTGTGATGCTGATCTCCCGGTCGTTGCGCTGCGTGCCGTTGAGCTGTCCGAAGGAGTAGTCGATCGACGTCGGGCCCAGTTCCCACGACTCCCCGCGCATGGCTCTGGTCCGTTCGACCGAAGCCTCGGCGGCCTTGAGCCGGGGGTGGTTGTCGAGGGCCAGGGCGATGGTCTGGTCGAGCGTCACGGCCTGCTGCGCCCGGCTGTTTGCGGGGACGGCAACCAGCAGGAGCGGGAGCAGGAAGGGGAAGAGTCGGCGGATTGCCGGCCGGCGGGTCGCCAGGGCGGTCGTTGCCACGAGTTTGTAGAATACGGGAACCACAAACAGGGCGAGGAGCGTCGACACGATGAGTCCGCCGATGACAACTGTTGCCAGGGGGCGCTGCACCTCGGCTCCGGCCGTAGTGGCGATGGCCATCGGCACAAATCCTAGCGATGCGACCAGGCCGGTGAGGAATACCGGGCGCAGCAGGTGTGAGGCGCCGCGCATGATGATGCGGCGCGTCGACAGGTGATACTTGTTCATATCCCGCAAATCGTTGAAATGGTTGATCATGAGAATGCCGTTGAGAACAGCGACTCCGAATAGGGCGATGAACCCCACGCCGGCCGAGATGCTGAACGGAAGGCCGCGCAGCCACAGGGCCAGAACCCCTCCGATCAGGGATAGCGGCACGGTTGAGAAGACCGCCAGCGTGTATGTCATGCTCTTGAAGGCGAAGAAGAGCAGCAGCAGAATCAGCAACAGGGCGACGGGGATCACAACGAGCAGTGTTCTGATCGCATTTTGCAGGTTCTCGAACTGGCCCCCGTATTCAAAATAATAGCCCGATGGGAGCGCGACATGCTGCTCCAGCGTCCGGCGGATCTCCGATACGACCTGCTGGATATCGGCGTCGCGGACATTCACGCCGATCACCACGCGTCGTTTCGTGGCATCGCGATTGATTTGGAGGGGTCCGTTTACCAGGTCGATGGAGGCCACTTCGCTGACCGGGAGCTGGATGCCTTCGGCCGTGCGGATGAACAGCCGGTCGAGATTCAGGTCGGCGACCTTTTGCTGGTCAAGGCGCACGACCAGGTCAAAACGGCGCTCGTTTTCGAAGACCGTCCCTGCCGTCTCGCCGGCGTAGGCGGATCGGATGATGCCGTTCAGCTCTTCGATGTTGATGCCGTATCGGGCAATTTTCGACCGGTTGTAATTCACCACCAGCTGCGGCAGTCCCATGGCCTGTTCGACCAGCACGTCGGCAGCCCCGGGGACCTGTTCGACATATTTCGCAGCCTCCCTGGCCTTGGCATACAGCTCATCCATATCTTCGCCGTAGAGCTTGATGGCGATGTCGGCCTTGGCGCCGGTCATCAACTCGTTGAATCGCAGCTGTATCGGCTGGCTGAAGTTGAACTCCGCGCCGGAGATGCTGTCCAGGGCCGCCTTCATTCGTTCGACCATTTCGGCCCGCGACGAGGCGCTCGTCCACTCTTCGAAGGGCTTCATGACGATCATGATGTCCGCATCCTCCACAGCCATGGGGTCCGTCGGCACCTCTGCGGTTCCGATTTTTGCCACCACATGCTTGATCTCCGGGAAGTTGTCCATCAGCGTTTTTTCGGCTTTCTCCGAGAGGGCGATGCTTTGGGTCAGAGAACTGCCGGCCGGGAGGGTCATCTGCATCGCGAAATCGCCTTCGTCGAGCGTTGGGATGAACTCAGCCCCCAACCTTGTGAACAGCATCAGACTGCCGATGAATGCCGCGACCGAGACTCCCAGGGTCGTCCACCCGAACCGGAGACATCCGGCCAACGCTTTTTGATAGATACGGTTCAGGCGCTCGAAGAACCGGTCAGCAAATGTCGGTCTGGCGCTTATCCGGTGGTTCAGGAAGAGCGAGGACATCATTGGCACGTAGGTCAGCGAGAGGAACAGGGACCCGATGATGCAGAATACGAGCGTCTTGGCCATAGGGGTGAAATACTTGCCCTCGATGCCCGTCAGCGTGAGAATCGGGAAGAAGACGATCAGGATGATGATGACGGCAAAGGTGGCCGAGCGCACCACCTTTCCGGCTCCCGCAATGATTTGCTCGTCCATTTGCGCATGGGAGAGGCGTTTGCCGTAGTTTTCCCGGCTGTACAGGTAGGCGAGGATCCCCTCCACGATGACGATCGATCCGTCGACGACGATCCCGAAGTCGATGGCGCCCAGACTCATCAGGTTTGCCGACACGCCGAACACGCGCATGAGGATGAATGCGAAGAGCATGGCTAGGGGGATGACCGAGGCCACGATCAGCCCTGCGCGGAGGTTCCCTAGGAAGACGATCAGCACCAGAAATACGATTATGGCACCCTCGACCAGATTGCGTATGACGGTCGCGATGTTGCGGCTGACGAGCTCCGAGCGATTCAGATACGGACTGATCGACACGCCTTCGGGCAGCATCTTCTGAATCTTCGCCACACGGGCTTCCAGCTCCTCGGTCACCGCATTGGCATTTGCCCCTTTGAGCATCATGGCGATTCCGCCCACGCATTCTCCCTTGCCGTCGCGTGTCATGGCTCCGAACCGTTTGGCCGAACCGAACCTGACGCTCCCCACGTCGCTGATATGAATCGGGATCCCTCCGCGGTTGGTGACAACGATATTTCCGATATCCTCAAGCGAAGAGATCATGCCTTCGGAGCGGATGTAGTAGGCCCGGTCGGCCTTTTCGATGTAGCTGCCTCCGGTGTTCTGGTTGTTGCGGCTCAGCGCCTCGAACACATCCCCGATCGTGATGTTGAGCGAGTAGAGGGCGTCGGGATCGACCGCAACCTCGTATTGTTTGAGATAGCCGCCGAAGCTGTTGATCTCGACAATGCCCGGGATTCCGGAGAGCTGGCGCTTCACGATCCAGTCCTGAATCGTGCGCAACTCCATCGGGTCGTATTGCCCCTCATAGCCCGGAGCCACCTCGAGCGTGTATTGGTAGATTTCGCCCAGTCCCGTCGTGATCGGCATCATCTCCGGAGTGCCGAGTTCCTGCGGGATCTCACCTGCCACGGTCTGTATCTGCTCGTTGATCAGCTGCCGGGCGTCAAGCACGGGGACGCTTTCCTTGAAAACAACGGTGACGACAGACAGCCCGAAACGGGATACGGAGCGTATTTCTGTGACATTCATGATGTTGCTCATGGCTACCTCGATCGGGAATGTGATGAGCTGCTCGACCTCTTGGGGAGCCAGCGTCGGAGACACGGTAACGATCTGTACCTGGTTGTTGGTGATATCCGGCACGGCGTCCACCGGAAGAGTCAGCATCGAATAAATACCGCCTGCGAGCAGGAACAAGGTCGTTATGCCGATGAATAGTTTTTTTGTAACCGCAAAGCGGACTATGGCTTGAAACATGGTATCGGAAATTGTGAATTTCGGGCAAAAGTAGTCCCCGGACAGAGGGATCCGTCCGGGAAAATGGTGAAATCGCCTATTTGCGGGATGAACCGTACGAATGACGCGGTGAAATATCGCCCGGATCACCGCACTTTCCGGAAAAGCACTCCGAAAGGAAACGACGCTGCAACCGGATAGGTTGCAGCGTCGTCTGAGAAAAGAAGGGAGGCCGATGCGGGGTGCCTTTGCCGCGGAATGCCGTCGGTTGTCCATGGGGAGGGCATCTCTTCGAGGGGCCTTTGCTTGGTTTTTTGGGGGCCTCCGCCGGACGGCGAGGCCCGTGGCGAGCGATATCCGGGCATCGGGACGGCAGATGCAGCCTCCGATCCTGTGCGTTTCTTGCTTTGGCTCCCGGCCATATCACAGAGAACGGCGGCGAAATGCGATTGCGGAAAATTTTGCAACGCTTCACTGTGATCGAAAGGGCTCGCCGCATCGCTTCTATTTCCGTTTGCCCCACTTGGGACGTATGTCGAGAAAGACCTCGAAGTTCATGCGCGGCATGGGACGCGACAGCACCGATTCGTACTCTTCGTTTAGCAGATTTTTAACGGCTACTTTTACCGAAAAATCCGACCAGCGCAGCGAGAAGAGTTTCTCCAGCGACACGTCGCTCATGTAGTATGGAAGCACCCGCGAGATCTTGCTTTTCATGTTGTTGTCCGAGGTGGTGAAACGTTCGCTGTAGTAGCACCATTTGTAGACGAGGCGCCACGATCGGCAGGAGAGATGCCCTGTTGCCGAGGCGGAGTATTCGGGGACATAGACCAGCTGTTTGCCGATAGCCTTGTCCGCCCAGTCCACGGGGTCGCCGTTGTTGATCGAGGGCGTCCATGAGAACGAGGCGTTTGCTCCCAACTGCCAGTTTTCGGACAGCCTCACCGTCGCATCGGCTTTCAGTTCGACACCATAGGCGTGCACCTCCTTGACGTTCTTCGGGGTCCAAAAACCCTTGAACGTCGGCAGCCATACGATCCAGTTGTCTATGTACGAGTCGAACCACGTGGCCGAACCGTTGAGCAGATAAACGCCTTCCTTGCCCACGGCAAACGAAAGTCCGGCGTCGTAGGTGAACCCGTGCTCCTTTTTCAGGTCGGGGTTGCCGCCCGGCAGAAAATAGAGGTCGTTGAGTGTCGGGAATCGGTAGTTGCGCGAGATGGAGGCCTTGGCAACGATGTTGCCGCGCTTCGAGAGCAGATAATCGGCAAAAAATGCCGGAATAACGGGCGACCAATCCTTGCCGTACATCTCTTCGCGCAGCGCCAGCGACAATCCGAGCCGCTCGGTGGGCATCCACTTGGCCGAGGCATAGGCCGATAGCTCAATGCGCCCCTTGTCGTATCCCACGACCACTTTTTTGTTGTTCCCCTGCGCCAGCGACTGCGAGTTGAGTTCGAGCACATTCTTGTCGCGGCTCTCCACAAAATGCTGATGCACCGAGATGTTGGCCGTGAAGAGCCATTTCTTGCCGATGTAGTATTCACCCTCGGCCTGTCCGTATAGGGTGTTTATCTTGCTGCGCGAGCGGATCATCTCCGCCATCGTGCCGTTGCCTTTGTCCTTCGAGAAGTTGTAGCCTTGTCCCGTGTGGATATAACCGGCTCGCAAGCCCACTTTGTAGTTGTCGCGCAGCCGGTCCCACGACAGAATGCCGCGGAAGGTCTGTTCCGTCTGCTGGTTTACATATTCGTCGTCCGAGCGATGGTCGACCGACAACATCGGGACACCGCGTTTCGAGTCGAGGAACCATGCGTTGAGTCCGAAGCGGTCGCCGCGGCCGGTGTTGTAATACACTTCCTGCAAGAGGTGAAAATCCCTGAATTCCCCGCACTTGTTGCGTTCGACAGGATAATAGGAACCGACGATTTTGCGGTCATCGTCATAGATATTCATCTTCTTGTTGTAGTTCCTGTATTTGAAATCGTTGTCGGAAGATGAATAGACGGCCCGCGTCGATACCTGCCAGTGTTTGTCTCCGTAGGTAAGCCGCAGAAATTCGTCGAATGTCTTGAACGACCCGATGCCCTGTACGTATTGCAGTCCGAATCCGTTGGCTGCGGCGGGTTTGGTGGCGAGTTTCACGGCGCCGCCCAGTCCGCCGCCCGTCTCATTGACCGACGAGGTGCCGTGCAGCAGTGAGGCGTCGTCGATGAAGTAGGAGGGAATCATCGAAAAGTCGGTCATGCCCAGCATCGGCGAATTGATGCGCATGCCGTTCCACGTGACCTGCGTGTGGGAGGGCGACGTGCCGCGGAACGCTACGGTCGAAAGTGTGGCACGGCCATACTGCTTGACGAAAATCGAGGTGTTGAACGTCAGCACGTCGGCCATCGACAGCGCGATGTTCTCCTTCAACACGATCGAATCAAGTTTGGTCTGCTGCACGCCGATTTCCTTCATCGGCCGCCGCGCCGTAACGTAAACTTCGGGAATCGGCTGGACGAACGATGGATTGTTGTTCCACCAGCCTTTACCCGATCTTGCTCCCGGATGCACGCCGTTTTTCGGCCCCTCCTGCGCGAAGCCGGAGCATCCGAGAAGCAAGGCAAATATGAGTGCCGACAGGTTCTTCATAAGGAAAGGAACCCGGCTGCGGCCCGTAAAGGCCGCAGCCGGGTTTCGAAATGGGTTATTCTTGCTTGTATTTTCCGTCTTTCATCTCCTGCCATGTCGGACTGTAGGGACAATCCTCGTGGACGAACCATGTTTTGGCCGATAATTGTCCGATGACAGGTGCAAAGGCACTGAAATCCGTAACCGAACAACCTTCGATGTGTACCGATCCGATTTTTTTGATAGCGGGAAGTTCGATGGTCTTCAACGGTGCGGGTTTCTTTCCCGGGCCGTTCTGGTGGATCTGGAAAATCCCATCCACCTCTTCAAGCGCAGGCAGTTTCAAATCCGCGAAAGTGGCCATCCCCAGTCCAAGGTCGAGCGTGAAGCCCTGTCCACCTACCTTTCGGAGTTTCGGGAGTTTCAATCCGTCATAAGAGAGGAGCGCGCAGGAGCCGTATACGGCATCCTTATATTTGTTGTTGGTATCTTCCTTGTAGTAGGCGGGATTCGCCGCAGTGCCGACCTCTTCCAGCTCCGGCATGTCGATAGCCGCATAAATATTCGTGCTGTCGAAATAGAGTTGCCCGCCGACCTTGTGCAGATTCCGGAAGTCGCAGCTGGCGCTCTTGTTCGAGACGTTCATCGTAACGGCGAGGTATCCGCCGACCTCCGTGAGTTTCGGATACGCAATTGTCTTGATATCGTTCAGAAAATTCCCTTCGACCCGTTCGAGCAACGGCGTCGAAATGCCAATTTGTTGGCCGCTGAACGAAACATCGCCGTGAACCGATTTCAGCGAGGGGAACGAGCAGTCTATTCCGGGAGCATAAACGAGCCCGGCGAGTTCTTCGACGCCCTCAACCTTGCTCAGCAGTTTGTTGTACCGCAGTTCGAGCGTTACGTCCGCCTGCACGGGCAGCGTAAGTGTCTCGATCAGATTCATGTTGGTGAGCAGAAGCCGCCCGCCGCCCGAGAACGTCACCTTGGAAAGATTCAGCGGGTTGGGCAGTTTGCCCAGATTGACCAGCTCGATTCCCTTCACCGTAACTCCGTCCAATGCCGGGAGGGAGCCGAGTTCGGCAAATGCCGTGAGGAAGAGTGTTCCGTCCACCCGGGTCAGACTGTTCATGTCGATCGTCTTGACTCCCGTATTCATCGTCATGCCGCCGATGGCGGTTGGGTCGGTGTTGGCGATGAGCTGAATGTCTCCGCCGACCTTGGAAAGTGCGGGCAGCGAAATCGTCTCGAACTCATAGGGAATCGTCGGCAGCAGCACGGCCCCGGCCGAGGTCAGCGCCTCGAATTTCACGGCGTTGAGTTTCGCGAGGTTCTTGACGGTGATTTTTCCGCCGACCGACGCAAGCGCCTTCATCTCGACGGAGGTCATATCGCCGCCGGCCTTGTCCTCGTTCGATCCCTGCAACTCGAAGTCGCCGCCGATTGTCGCCAGAGAAGGTGTCGTTACCGACGTAAGCGTCGCCGATCGCACGACCAGCGAACCGCCGATTGCCGTCAGTTTCCCGGCTTCGAACCATTGCACCTTGTCGTTGCGGATCACCACGTCGCCCGTGACCTCTTCGAGCGACTTGAGGCTCGCGTAGTAGAGTTCGGGAGCCTTCGATGCCGCCTCGGTCGAGCCGATGTGCAGACCGCCGATCTTTACGACATTTTCCAGCCCGTCCAGCGCCTTGCCCCCGTAGGTGTTGTTGATGACGATCTTGCCTTCGATCTGCGTAAGAGTCGCGAGAGCCTTGATGTCCGTCACGGAGTTGTCCCCACTTGCTTCGCCGATGACGAGATCGCCTTTGATGATCGTTACGCCCTTGTCGGCAAATGCCTTGACCTCGGCATCGGTTTTCAGCGTGACATCGCCCTCTTCGCGGATGTCGTCCTTCACGACGAGGTATTTGTAGTCGTTCGTCGCGCCGTTGTAGGACGTTACGCGGAACTGACGTTCGGTATTCCAGTCCGTAATCTCGGACGGATTGGGCATGATCGTCGCCGACGGCGTGTACTTGAATTCGGCCGTAGCGCCGTCGAGCGACACGTTGTAGGGAACCGTTATGGTGATATCGTTCCCTTCGATCGCTGCGGCATAGGTGGTTTTGCCGACGGTCAGCACCACCGATGTGATGAAGTTGTCGTCCGCATCTTTGGGGGCCGAAGGAGTCGGGTCGTCGTCGTTGCAGCCGATCAACAACTGCGAACCTGCGGCGAACAGTAGTAGCATTTTCTTCAAATTCATGATTTTATACACTTCTTGGTTGTTTTTTGTTTTTGTCATTTCCGGGGTGCTGCCGACTCGTCCGCAAAGGAGAATACCTCCGTCGAGACCTCTCCGAGCCAGCCGCTCTTGACCTGTACGCCCGTCTGAACCTTGATGAAGTCCACGTATTGCAGATCGATCGGAGTGCCGTCGCGATACATGGCGTTCGAAATCCGAAATCCATTGGTTTGGCCGCTTCCGTCCACCACGTTGCCGCCGAGGTTGTCTGTTTCGCTGAAATTGTCGGCATAGCCCCAGCCGTAAGTCTGATTGTCCCAGTATCCGGTGGTCGGGTCCTGCACATTGTTCGGAGCCAGACGGGTCCCGTAAAGGGTGAAGCTGTCCCCTTTGACCCAGGCCGGGTAGTAATAATCCTGCTGGTGGTAGGTGATCAGGTAGTCGATGCACCCCGATTTGCCCTCCGAATCGGTCCACTGTACGTCCATCTGCTTGCCGGCCGGACGGTAATAAGTGACCGCATAATTCTGAATGGTACCCTCCTTGCCCGTGTCGCTGCCGCGCAGTTCGTACCACTCATCGTCGGGCTCGCTGTTCTTGTTGATATCCTGCATGACCCAGATGATGCCCGGCTCCGACGATCCGTCGAAGGCGTTGCCCTGAATCGTGAAGTCGTATTCGCCCTCTGCCGCAGCCCGTTTGGGGATGCTGTGGTCGAAGCCTACCACGATATAGCCGCCGAAAGCGCCCAGCGACACCCAGATCTTCTCTTTCATACGCCTCTCGGCATAGGCAATGGCTGCCTCCTGCGTCGTCTCCGTACCGTCGAACCCGCCGGTCTTCATCTCGCCGACGAACTGTCCCGGGGCAGGCGTATATTCCCAGACCTTGTTCCACAGCGGAGAACTGTCGCCCGTGGCCGGACGGTAGTGGTCCTTCTGGTCAGCATCGATGCAGACAACCTTTACTTCGGCCGTGAGCGCCATTTCCGCACGGGTTATGTTGCGGGTGAGTTGTTCGGCCTGCTGCTTTGCTTCGCTTACCGTAACCCGGACGATGTGTTCACCCGCTTTGGTCGGTGTATAGCGGAACATGCGCTCCACGGCGTCGGGAATCGTCTCGCCGTCCACGCTCCAGGTGAATTGCGGATTGTCGAAATAGGACAGCTGCGGTTCGAGGAAGATGGGTGTGCCGATATAAACATAACGGTCCGTCGAGGTGCGAAAGACGGACTGCGCGGGAAAGAAGACCTCGTAGGGAAGTTCATCCACGACTTCGAGCGCGATCTCCTTCGTCGTCTCGCCGTCGACGTTCGAAGCGCGGCAGACGATCGTATGGGTGCCGAGCTTCGCTTCGTTGAACGTATAGGTCATGCCTTCGGCCACGACCTTGCCCTCGCGCAGCCATTCGCACCGGAACCCCTCCAAGTCGGCGTTCTGAATGTCGGGAGCAAAGATGTAGTCCGTGTTTTGCTGTATTTTCAATCCTTTCGACGGCAGGGCCAGCGAAATGATCGGCGGAGCCATCTCCAGCACCTCCACTTTCAGTTCCTCCTCGGCCTTGCCGTTTTCGTTTTGCACCGAGAATGTCACGTAGACCTCAGCCGCTTCGTTCCATGTATGGGTCAGCGTCGGCTCCGTGGAGAGCAGCTTTCCGCCCGATGTCCACGAAAAAAGGGCGTTTTCGGCATATTGCACCGTCGGAGCGATGGTCAACTCGTGGCCGACTTTTACCGTATAGACCCCATCCTCGCTGTCGAGCGTGATTTGCGGAGTCATCGGCTGGTTGATTTCGACCTGCTCGTCCTTGTTGCATCCCGCAAGAAAGACCGTAATACAAAAGAGTGTGTAGAGTTTTTTCATAATCCGATGATTTTTATCTCCAGCAAAATGCTCCCGGAATGATTCCGACCGTGAACGTGTCGAGCAGCTCGCCTTCGGACGAGTAGCGCAGCACCACACCGTTCTGCACGTAGTCGATGGCATCGGCAATGTAGACATCGCCATTCACGGGGTTGATCGTCAATCCGTAGTAGAGCGTGTTGTGGTATTCGAGAAACGGCTTTACCGGCACACGATCGCTCGTCACATCCATGCACCAGACCGAATTGTTGAGCCAGTAGATCTTGTCTTTCGTGCCGTTGAGCTGCACCTCCGAAGGCCAGTCGCCGAATTTGAACTTGAACTGTTTTTCGATTTTGAACGTCTCGGCGTCGATGCGGTAGAGTGACGGGGCTTCGTGCCCGTAGGGACTGCCCTCGTAACCGCCGTCGGTGATCGTCCACATCTTGTTGTTGCAGTCCATTACCAGCGATGTGGGCTGGATCCCCACGACCAGTTCATCGACAACCTTGTCGGTTTGGGTGTCGATTTTCAGAATCCGGTTTTGGTACGACCAACAATTTGTAAAGACGTATTTGCCGTATTGCACCATCTGCTCCGTAGACCCCGATTCGTAGTCCATGTCAGTCTCGACGTAGCCTGTAATCCGATAGGTCTTGGGATTGACGATATAGATGCGCGGATCCCAAATTTGGGTAACGTAGGCCTTTTCGTCCGACAGAAAATGGATGTAACGCGGAGAGGTGAAGCCCGTGATTCTGCCAACCTCCTTGAACGTATTCGGGTCGATGGCGAAGATGACGCCCGAATTGTTGACCACGATCCAGCCCTGCCCGCCGTACATGGTCATCGACTGCGCGACATCGCCCAGCTTCTGGGCATTGGCCCGGGCGAATACCTCGTTCTCCACGTGCCGTGTCTCGGGATCGTAGTAGGATAACGACGCATTGCCGTACATGAAGTTGCCCTCGTTGGTGATAAACAACCCCTTGCCCGTGACCTCATCGCCGTTTCCGAATTCGCCACCGATGTCGAAGGCCTCCTCGTCGATGGGGCCATATCCCATGCACGAGGACAGCAGGAGTGCGAATAAGAGATAGAATATACGTTTTGTCATGGTCAAACAGAAGGGGGGCGTGGAGACGAACCGCCTCCATTCCCTCCTGGTTATTTAATTAGTTTTTGGAAATACGAACATCATCGATGCAGACATAGGCCGGCGTGTTCAGCCCGTAGGCTTCCGCATCCGAGCCTTCGAAATCGAATTCGATACGATTCACGGGCTGTTTCCTGATATTTGTCAGATTGAACAACGTCCACTCGGTAAGACAAACATTTCGTCCGTTTCGATAGTCGGCCAGATAGATCTCGTCCTCGGCGACCGGCGATGCGGCTCCGGCCTTATAGCCGCGGACCACCAGCTTGAACCATCCGTTTTTACTCGACAGGCTGCCCTGCGTGAAGCTGTTCCCTTGGACGATTACGCCGTATGCGTAAGAAGAGTTGCAGACATACATCTGGTCGAACCTGCGCTCTTCACTGTTGGCCAATGCCATCTGCGCACAGGCGATGAATCCCGAGTAAGTATCGGTGTAGCCGTAAACCACGCCGAAGTTCGATCCGCTGTGTCCGGCGTTGGCATTGGTATTATCCGCCGATGCCGTATTGTAGACGCTGCATTGGTTTTGGAAGGAATACCACCAGTCGTCTGAATGATTGTCGACGTTGGAGCGGATGTTCCAGTTCGAAACGGCAATGCCGCCGTTCCAATAGTTATACGTACCACCATAACCGTCTTTGTTCAGCCCGTAGACGATCTCGAAAAACCGGGGAGCATTGTCGGTGTAGGAGGTGAAGCGGTCGGGCTGGGATCCGGTGTAGCCGTCGTATAGATTGGCGCCGTAGGATGTGGGACCGGCGAGATGATTTGCGGGTACGTCGTCGAACGTTACGGTAACCCAATCGGATCCGACTTCGGCACGTGTTTGCGGAAAGTCCGAATCGAGCGGCTCCATGCAAAAATCGTCGTCCGCATTACAGGCGGAGAGAGTCACGGTGGCCATTGCTGCAACGGTCATTGCCAAAAAACTGAAATTCTGTTTCATGACTTTTGTATAATCGGTTAAACAAAAAGTTTAAGCACACAAAATTTCCATTCGTTGCGACGGACCTGCGACGAACGGGATTTTCGGTCATCAAAAAGAATTGCAAGGTATTTGCGGACAAGCCTCCATCCAATTTGATTAAGTGCCAATTTTCCCGTGGTCACAAAATCACATCTCGTCAAGCAGGTCTTCTGGCTCGTCCCATTTATCGCGCCTTCTCGGTATCGAATACCAATGGCAAAGAGTGCGATAAAATGAATCGGGGACTTACAGCTGCAGGTACAGCTCCGGATTCTCACCGGTATTCCCTTTTAATTCCGATCGACAATCCGATGCGGAAACTTAACAATTACAAATGTAGTGTTTTTCCTCGCATCTTGTACTGTTTTTTTTCTTTTTATTTAAATGGAGCCTTTCGTACCCCTCCCCTTCCTTGTTTTTGCGAACGATGTAATATCCTTGTATCGGATCAGCACCTTATATGGCTAATTCATGTTTTTAAGAGCAAACGCGACGCAATACTCCTGCAGATCTGCCTGGTTTTGCAATTCTATCAGGCTGCAGCTTCTTCGAATTCAGTTTCAGCCATTGCCTGCCTCTGGCTGAGGAGCCCTGCATTCGCAGTATGGATTCCGAAGTAGATCAGAAGTATCTCCGTCGACTTAATTCTCGCCATGATCTTCTTCATGCCGTAGTGCTCTTTCTGTGTTCCGAAAGAACCTTCCATAGCGGTCACCCGGACTCTGGCCAGTTCCTGTTTCAAAGCACTCTTCACCTCATTCCTGCTCTTCCGCCCCTTCGGCGAGAAGGAGGTCTTGATTTCTCTATCGCAACAGAAAGAACGGTTGGCATTGCCTGAGTACCCTTGGTCTCCACCGATATTCTTCACTGGAACACTTGTCGGTTTTTCTGCCAGAGTCACACAATGCTTCAAGCGGGTACCTTCACTGGAAGCATTGAATGACAACTTCTCCATGAACGAGATCCCGTCAATCTGGATGTTGTTGCACTTGGCTCCGAACTCGACTGTCTTGATCTCCTTTCCTCGTACAATCGGACGCACATACGGTTTGCTGACGCTCACAATGCGGTTCGGTATACTCTTTCTTGCATCTTCCCCGACAAAGTGGTTCTTCTGCTGACGGTATACCCTGGTAATTGTTTCAAGTAGCGACAGCTCTTTGTCAGAGAGCCGGTTCTTGTCTGCATGGATGCGGATCTGACGACGGATTTCTCCGAGGATTTTTCCTAACAATGCGAGCATGCGGAGTATCATCTTCCTGGTCTGCTTCCGGGTATGGCGTCACTGCTTCCGGTATGCGAGATTTGCTCTCGCGATACCGTTGTATTTGGTTCTCATCCTGTGCTCTCCAAGGCTGGAGCTGATCCTGAACATCATTACACGCTCAATACATTCCCAAAGGAGTCTCACATCTGTCGGATACCGCATCCAACGTTCATGGCAAGTCGCGTCAGTATACACCGTGTCAAGATTCTTCATGTACGGTATCCACTTATCGGCAAGCACCTTCTGTTGTTTCCGGACACGCAACTTCTTCGAGAGTTTATGCAATATATTGTCAATGAGTTTGTAGTTGGTCATCACATGATCAGGTCTGATTCTGATTCCGCAGAAGATCTGATAATGGATGTTGCCGGTATGAGTCCCAAGCTGATAGCCATTTCGCGAAGTGGTAAAAGTTTTTTGATGCGCCCTGGTTCTGTCCGGGCAAAGGCCTTGGTGTAATTCTTATGGAAATCGTACTCTGTGAATGCGACTTCTGGTTGGAGGTCTGATAAATTTTGTATTTTTGCCATGAGTGCTTTTTGCTCGTTTCCCCCGATTTTTACCTTTGCCTGAGGTGCGGGGATTTTATTTCCTCGTGCTAAGATGCATATTCACAATACTTTATCGATTAATTATTTATAAGGTTTTCAACATTTTGCGACGGTCCCTATATTACAAATATTATAAATTAAGTAATGAATGCTTCAAATGATTATTTACGTAGGACAATGGGATATTATCAATTTAAGATGTATAAATATGGTTAAAGTGAAAGCAAAAATCCGCCCCTTGATGGTTAAATGCCATCCGGATACTGTCGTCTATGTCGTAACTCGTAATCAACCGGTCAAAAAAATCTCCGGCGGGTATAATCTATTCTCCGATGAACGGGATGGAGAACTGTCTGATCCTGGGCCTGAAAACAAGGGCTGGCAGACATCCTCCAGGCGATCGGCAGCCCGGAAGTCACATGCGAAGATTGAGCGGCTGGACAGAATGGCTCAACGGAAAAATCACAGTGGCAACTCATCGCATGATGTGGTGTCGGGGCTCGGGTTTCCCGATCGGGAGAACACTATTTTCAATTTTATGGGAGAACTCATCGAACGTCTGCTGCAATTGAATCGCTTTGGTACAGCCAAGAATTACCGTGCCACACTCGGCAGTTTCATGCGATTTCGTGATTACAAGGACCTCCCGATAGAGGCGATAGACTCTTTTATCATGGAAGATTATCAGGCATATCTGAAATCCACCGGTATAACTCTAAATTCCATATCCTTTTATATGCGTAATCTTCATGCGGCTTATAACCAAGCTGTCGACCAAAATCTGACCGAAGACAGGAGGCCGTTCCGCAAGGTATTCACCGGGGTGGAAAAGACGCGCAAACGTGCCATATCGATCCATGACGTCAGACGCATCAAAAACCTCGACCTCCCGCTTGGATCAGATCTTGAATTAGCCCGCGATCTGTTTCTTTTTTTTTTCTCTGCCGGGGAATGTCGTTCATAGACGCTGCATTCCTGAAAAAAGATGATATTTGCAACGGCATACTGACCTATCGGCGCCATAAGACCGGACAGTTGCAGCACATAAAGATCATCAGACAAATAAAAGAAATCATCGACCGCCATTCAGACAAGGATTCCCCGTATCTGCTGCCTGTCATTTCCCATCCCGGACAAGACGGGCGAAGGCAGTATGAAACGGCGTTACGGCGAGTAAACCGCGATCTCAAAGTCATAGCCGAAATGGTAAAGCTGCCAGTCACGCTTACGACATATGTCAGCCGTCATGCATGGGCGACCATCGCCAAGTCTAAAAACGTGCCGATCAATGTTATTTCGGAAGCACTCGGACATGATTCCATTGCCACGACACAGATATATCTCGCCTCTATTGATGCATCCACCATTGACAGGGCTAACGAATTGATCGCTGGTGATTTGTAGACAGGCTCTTTCCCGGGAGACAGCCTGTCTCTTGGTTAGAAACAGATTCCCGATGCAAAGAAAATATAAAATCTGCAATAAATGGCTATTTGGAGATATTTTTTTGCTGTATTAAATTGTCAAGGTGTATAGAATATTGTTGATGATGCTGTATATCAATTGATTGTGCGTGTGGTCCGTTTCTAACCAAGAAACGGACTGTAAATAATATGCACATGAAAGGATTAATAGTATCATCGTTTCTGTTGCTCGGATGTATCCAGGCATCCGGGCAGGAACGTCAGAAAGAGGTCTGCGTTGGATTTCCGGTAGGAAAATCGACTCTGGATACTGCGTATGGCGATAATGCCACCAAATTGTCCGAGGTGGTATCGTTTCTGGAACGGGTGAAAAGAGACTCTACGCTGGAACTGGTCGAGGTGTCGTTCAGTGGTTTCGCCTCACCCGAAGGCAGCTTTGCCTTGAATAGGAAATTGGCGGAAAGACGCTGCAATTCTTTGGAATATTATGTCCGTGAACGCATCTTGCTTCCGGATAGTATCATTTCGCGTTCAGAGGGGTTTATCGCATGGAAATACCTTGCCGAACTGGTCGAAAATTCTGATATGCCCCACCGGGAAGAGGCGGTTGACGTGTTGCTCAATGGGCCGGAATTTACCTACGATCGTAATGGCCTGATGATTGACAGCCGCAAGAAACGCCTGCAGGAACTGCAATATGGGCGGACGTGGCATTATATGTACGAACATTTCTTTTGGAAAGTGCGTAATGCCGTACTTGTACTCGTAACGATTCACCACAAGCCTGTAATCAATGAAAAACCAGTCACCAAGGAGGAAAAACCGATTGCGCCGGTTTCTGTCGACACGACGGTTGTCGCGAAGATCCTGGATCCGGTTGTCGCGGAGCCCCCGGCGGTTTTGAAACCCTTCCACATGGCTCTCAAGACCAATATGCTTTATGATGCGCTGGCTGTTCTCAATATCGGAGCGGAATTCCATCTGGGGCGTAACTGGTCGGTCGGCATCAACTGGATGTACGGATGGTGGAAAAAAGAGAGCAGGCAACGTTACTGGCGTATATACGGTGGAGATGTTGCCTTGCGCAAATGGTTCGGAAAAAGAGCCGGAGAAAAACCTCTCACCGGACATCATGTGGGAGTTTACGGACAGGCTTTCACGTTCGATTTCGAATGGGGCGGCAAAGGTTATATGGGGGGCAAACCCGGCGGAACGCTCTGGGAAAGGGCTAATTATGCAGTAGGCGTGGAATACGGTTACTCGCTGCCCGTTGCAAGATGCATGAACATCGACTTTGCGCTCGGCGTGGGGTATTGGGGCGGTAAATATTACGAATACAACCCCTTGGATGGTCACTATGTATGGCAGGCCTCCAAAAACCGTCATTGGTTCGGACCGACGAAGGCCGAAATCTCTCTTGTGTGGCTGCTCGGTCGTGGAAATTACAATCAAAAGAAAGGAGGCAGACAATGAGCCGATATTTACTATTGTTTCTGATAGGTGTTTTCTTGAGTTCGTGTGAGCATAAGGACTTATGCTATGACCACCCCCTTGGTGTTGACATGCATCTGTCTTTTGACTGGAAGAATGCCCCGGATGCCTGTCCGGAACGTATGATGGCTTTCTTTTTTCCAGTCGGGGGTGGACAACCCGTCAAATATGAGTTTATGAATAAGACCGGAGGCAAACTCGAGTCTCTTCCGCGCGGGAGGTATCATGTGCTGTGTATGAACAGCGACACGGAGAAAGTCCTGATTAAGAGCGACGCATATGATATGTTCGAGATTTTCACCACCCCTGCCTCATTGCTGGAAGGGTTGGGGACAATGGTTTCCACGGAACCTGCCCGCCCCGAAGATGAGCCTGTTGTTGCAACTCCCGACATGATATGGATGGACCGTCTGGAAAGCCTCACGGTGTCCGAATCGGATCGGGGTGATACCATCACGCTTTACCCTGCGGAATCGGTCGTTAGAGTCAGTTGCGAAATTCGCAACGTGCAGAATATTAAACATGTGACCGGCGTTATCGGTTCGTTGTCGGGTATGTCCAGAAGTTATTTTGCCGGAAAGGACAAACTCTCGGAAGTACGCGTGACCCATCCTTTCGCGCTTTCAAAAAGAGAGGAAAACGTGATTACGGGTGAATTTCTTGTCTTCGGGCATTGTCCCGATACGGCCATGCACCACCAGCTCACGGTTTATGCCGTTCTCGAGGACGGAAGCAAATGGTACTACAGGTTCGACAAGGACGATGTTACCCGGCAAATTCATGAGGCTCCCGACCGGCATCGCATACATATCGTTTTGGACAAACTTCCCTTCCCGAAACCCATTGTCGGAGGAGGAGGAATGTATCCCTCAGTCGACGATTGGGAGGATGTGAATGAAAATATAGATATGTGATCTATATAATATTTATTATTAACTAATTATTATTTCAATTATGAAAATTAGAACTCTGTTTTTGGCCTCCGCAGCATTGGCCGCTTTAGCATCATGCTCGAATGACAAGTTGTCGGATGTAAATCAGGGAAGTGCCATCCGTATGAGAGCCTTCTTGAATAGTCCCATCTCTCGCGCCACGGTAATGACTCCTGCAAATATGGGAAGTTTTAAAGTCCATGCACATTCCGCCTCCAACACCGGATTTAACTTTACCGATGTGTTTAAAAACACAAGTGGAGGAACCGGAGACTGGAACAGCGACAACAAACATTATTGGCCGGGCGACGACTCCGAACTGGAATTTTTCGCTTACGCTCCGGCTACTACCGCAGCGGCAACTGATGGCAAGACTATTCCCAATTATACCATTACGGCTACTTCGGCCAAAGATCAGACGGACTTGGTTGTCGGGTTTAATAAGGGCAAGAAATCGATCAATGAGACCGCCGGTCTTGCAATGAACTTTCGCCATGCTTTGTCGCAGGTCGTCATACAGGCCAAAAACTCCAACGCAACCAACATGAAAGTCGAAGTCATTGGCGTGAAAGTAGGTTTCGTAAAATCGAACGGTACCTTGACTATGCCTGCAACTGAAACATCCAACGACGGAACGACCCTTCCTTCCGGCAATTGGACAGGTCAGGCAACGGAACTCACCTATACTGCCGGTTCGAATGATAAAACCGCTGCCACAGGTACAGGTAATGTTATTGAGTTGACTGGCACTGCCAAGGATCTTCAATTTGGCGAAGGCGGTTTCATGCTATTGCCGCAAAAACAGTCTCAATGGACTTCGGTGCCTGGTGCTGACGGTGCTTATCTGGCCGTATTGTGTCGAATCAGCCAAAACGATGGTGCCGGCAATTGGAATCTGCTTTACCCGGCCCCTAATACCACTAATTATGCTTATTCGGCCGTGCCTGTTGCTGTAAATTGGGAACCGGGTAAGAAGTACACTTACACGCTTGATTTCTTTGGTAACGGCGGCGGTGGTCAGGTCGATCCTGACGAATCTAATGGTGGTGGAGATATCGTGGGTGGTCCGATCAAGTTTACCGTTACCGTGGATAGCTGGACTGATGTCGACACGGATATCGACTTGTAAATAATCTCTTTGATGAAATCCCCCAATAGCGAAACGATACCCGATGCAAGGGGGTGATCACAATTTTCCACCCCGGAATGAGGTAGATGTTTTCCTCATTCCGGGGTTAATATAATATAAATTAAATCCGGTCAATGAGATTGTATTCGCAAAATATTTTATTTCTCAACACTTCATATTGATGAAAACAAATAATTTGAACAACTGCTTTTTTTTTATGTGGTTGCTCGTATTTGCTACAGCCTGTGAGGATAAGTCGTTTTCTCCCCCTTTCAGCAATAGCAACAGCGTGCAGTTCAGTCTTGAAAACATCTCGGAAAAGAATGCTTTAAGCCGTTCCTTTTCCGACGGTGACAGCCTGCTCTCTTCCGGCATTATTCCGCTGGAAGCCGAGGACCGCACTTTATATTTACACTCCTCCGTCACCGAGGGTATTGACGGGAGCCGTTTGGGTAAAGACGAGTCTGTTACCCGCGCCGCTCCCGTAAGTGATATGAACACCTACGGAAGTTTTTCCGTTTTTGCCGCTTTTTATCAAGGTGCATGGTTGCCTGGCAGTCAAAACATGAACTTCATGTATTATGTTCCTGTCAGTCTGTCGGGTGGCGTGTGGTCTCCTCAAACGGATTATTATTGGCCCGGCAGCGGCTATAAGATTCGTTTTTTTGCTTATGCTCCGATCGATGCGGAGTTTAAGCCTTCGGATCAAAGTGCAGCAGCCAATGATTTTCATATCAAATACGACGTCCCGACCGATGTGTCGAAACAGAAGGATCTGCTGGTAGCCAAAAGTACGGAATATCCGGGTAATCATGGCAATAGTGTATCTTTGCCGTTCAAGCATGTGCTCACGGCTGTGCGGTTTGTTGTGGGAGATGACATGAAAGCCGGCACTGTGAATAAAATTCGGTTGCGGAACATCGCTTCTGCCGGTACGTATGATCCTGAAACGGGGCTCGGGCAGGTGTCGGGAGCAGTCAAGGACTTCGGGCAAGAGTTGAACAAGGTGACAGACGGCACTCCGGGTTCGGCTATAACGGAGCCTTTCCAGACTTTCATGCTTCCTCCGCAAAGTTTTCACGACGATAGCAGTGTCATTGAGATTGTGTTCACGGATGATGATGCCGAACATACTCTGACTGCCAGTCTTAAAGGCCAGTCGTGGGTTGCCGGCACAACCGTCACATATACAATTTCCACCAGTTCCATCAATTGGAATTACACGCTTGTCGTCGCACCGCCTGCCGACTTCGACTATACCGGCGGTACAAAGCCATATCATGTTACCAGTTACCGTCAGAACTCCAAAGGGGTCATAGAAGCCGCCGGATGGACTGCACGGTTTTCCACGGATAACGGAGATTCTTGGGCGGACACCCCGCCGGAATGGCTCCCCGCTTTTACCGCTTCCGATGCGGGCGGGACAACGCCACGGGCATACGATGTAACAGTCAGTGCACAGATTGGTTCTGATAAGAACAATCCTCATACGGCCGCTTTGCAGAACGCCCCTGTCAAAGGCAGCGCAAGTTCTCCGTACAATCTTGCCAACCAGACCGACGGAGGCCCAATTGATGAGAATACAGCCAACTGCTATGTTGTTAATGCTCCCGGCCATTACTCTTTTCCCCTGGTATACGGGAATGCTATCAAAGATGGAACAACCAATACTTCCGCATATTTCTCCAAGGTTTCGGGTCCTTCCATTCTGAGTCGTTTTGTCTCCAGTGACTCAAATTATAGCGTAGTTGATATCTACTCGCCTTATATAAAAAGGCACGCCTACTGTGTCCCTGCCAAAGCCGAACTGCTATGGCAGGATGCTCCGAATCTGGTTACCAATATAGAATACAACGATACGGCCGACGGCAATATTTCCTTTACGGTGAATAGGGACTATATCTGCCAGGGCAATGCCGTTATCGTCATCAAGGCAGCCAATAACTCTATTCTCTGGTCCTGGCATATCTGGGTTACCGATGAAGATCTCAGCAAAACGGTTGAAGTAACCAACCACCAAAACCATAAATATAAATTTATGCCTGTCAATCTCGGCTGGTGTGCCGATCGTGTTATTACCTATGCAGCTCGTAGCTGCAAAGTAAGATTCATAGCCGGAAACCAAAGTCAAGAAATGACCATTCAACAAACCTCGAAATCAATTACTTTAGGTGGTGGCAGTCCCTATTATCAATGGGGACGCAAGGATCCCTTTATTCCTTCGGGCGGAGGTTTAACCAATAAAACATGGTACGACCCGGACGGCTCTGCTCGCACAGAATCTCCTTATTGGTTTGTGGGTGGTGGTATCGGTAAACAGAGTATTTCAAGCTATGTCTCGTCGCCTCAGGCAATGTCGAAAAATGACGATGGTGATTATTTTTATTCTAATCTTTGGTGTGCCAATAATTTCTTTACTGCTGAATTTGACCCCCAAAATGACAATCCGGTTGTAAAAACGATTTATGATCCCTCTCCTGTCGGCTTCACGGTTCCTCCCGGCAATGCCTTTACGGGATTTACAACAACGGGACGCCCGGCATCATACAAACCTGAAGAAGTCAACGGATTTTGGGACAATGCCTTGGGAGGAGGATATAATTTCTACACTGATCCCTCGAAAACCAAAACCATCTTCTTCCCTGCGATGGGACATCGTAACTATAGAAGGTCTTGCGATATAGACGGGGGTGGTACATGGGGTTACTTTTGGACGGCGAATACAACCTACAAGAATGATGGTTTGGACATGTCTCTCGCTCCGTGGACGGTATACCCGATTCACCGCCTGAATCGATCCTATGCGTGTATGGTGCGTCCTGCTCAAGAATAGGGGCCATCGCGACTATATGATCGTTTAAATATTCTCTTAAAATGAGTATTGCCGTATAGCCTCTTCTTCTGGAAGTCGTGCTATACGGCATTTTCGCCAATTGGCACATTGGTACCGTCTCGAAAAGGAAGCTCTCCAACTCCCTTCTTTCGCGCCTCGCTCCACCTGTTTTTGAAATCAACGGACCCCGCAGTTGCTGTATTGCTCTCTCGTTGATGGGTGAATGTTTTTGAAAATCAGTTTGTTGTTGGTGATTCGGTGCGCTTTTTCGAGTCGGAAAAAAGTACACCGAACAGGCCGCAGACAACCGGCTTTTCGATGCCTTTGCCCCCCCCCTCCAAAAAAACTGTAAATTCGCGATTCGAAGGGTTTTGCAATCTTTTGCGTTTCGTCCCGGTCCCCGACTCCTCCGGAGCCGACCTCATGGCAATCGACTTCGCCCCGGGAAGCTGTGAGCATCGTCCCGAACTCACGGACGGACACCGCAATACAAGCACTGCGGCCGACCGGACAAAACCGGTCGGTCGCAGCGTTGCATTCCTGCTCGGAATCAGAGTTGCGGCCGTAGCCGGTTCCCGATCCCGAGGTCGGTGACTTGAATTATTGTGCGGCAAGCTCCTTTACCAGGCGTTCGCCCAGCCCGATCGAGTAGCCCGACGAGCGGAAGAGAATCCGTCCGAATCCGTCGGTCACGGCCACGATCGGCAACTCGTCGCGTGTGAGCCCCGCTCCGGCAACCAGCCGGGTGCGGAGTTCGCCCGTGGCATCGATGCCGAATTGCAGGGTCGAAGGTATTGCCGGGAAATCATCCGCCACGAACCGGCGGGCGTTCTCCTCGCTGGCAAACAGCAGGACGATCGGTGTGCCGGTCGTCTCGAGTGCTTCGCGGAACGCCGCAATGTCGTTCAAGGCGTGGTTCGTGGGCTCCTCGCCGGCGCCCAAAATACCCACGACGCAGCATCCGTCGCCCATCGACGCATGCAGTGCGCGCGTCTGGCCGTCGAGGGTCTGGTACTCGAGTTCCGTGTCGAAGGTCCCGTAGACCTCGCCCGAGCGCTGTTCGGCCGGAAGAACCAGGTCGACCGTCGTTTCGGCCTCTTTGGCGATGGTGAAAATCCGCAACTCGGTCAGCACCTCGCCGCCGCTCAGGCGGGTTCCGCTTACCAGCGCATAGTCGCCGGCTTCAAGTCGGACCCCTTCGCGGAACTGGCCGTTCCACGTATTCCCCTCGCCGAAATGGAGCAGCCGCATCCGGCCCTCCTCGATGCGCGAAAGGGTGAAGTGTTTGTAATAATAGGGATCGGGGACAGCGACCGAAGGGGTGTGCGTCAGCTTCAATGTCCCGTAGTCGGTCGGAGCCGGTTCGGGAGCTTCGAAATCGACGTCGTAATCGGTCCCGGCATGGCTGTAACGGATTTTGCCGGTCACCTCGTCGCGCCAGGCCGGAATCTCCAGACTCCGGCAAACGGCGATGAAGAAGAGGTCGCGCGAGGTCTGGTCCACGATCCGGGACTCCCAGACCCCGATCGGGCGAATGGGAACCAGCCGCATGTTGTGCATAGACTCCATGCGCAGGCTGTCGCGGCACCAGGCGACCAGCTGCTGCGGATCTTCGCGGAACCGGGCGGCATCGGCTGCCGGGATCTGCTCCTGGAGGTAGGCGCGATAGGCACTCAGCAACTCCAGCCCGACGCGCGGATTCATTATGCGGGCCGGGTCGCCTTCCGCCTGGTAGAGATGGTCGTCGAATACTTCGCGCGGCGTATCGTGGAGGTCTTTCCGCGACACCTGCTCCAGCAGAGCCAACGCCCGGTCGCCCTTTCCGGCGCCCACCGCAGCTTCGAGAAATGCCTCGATGGCGGCGTAGTTGCCTTTCGACTCGACCAGCAGGGCCGCCGTCCGGGCGGCATCGAGGCCCAGTTTGCGGGCAAAGGCCTCGCCCTGCGCCGTTGTGCGGAACGTTGCCGTATAGGCGTTGCGCAACGAATCCTCATAGATCATCCGGCGCGTGTTTTCGGCCCGCTGCTCCTCCGTGACGGGCGGCAGTTCGCCGCTCTCGGGTGGGGGAACCAGGCAAAATTCCGAAGCAAAGGTTGCTCCGGGCGTTTTGTCGAGAGTCACGATCACCGCTTCGTCCTTGCCGAACGAAACTTTGGCGAAGCCGTAACGGCCCTCCTTCGAGGCCCAGACAAGGGCATCGCCGCGTCCGGCAATCACCGACGTGCGGCCCTGTGCATCGGCCTGCTGCGAGGCGATCGAATAGAGCTCGGAATAGTTGTAGATCTTATATTCCACGCGGGCATCGGCTGCGGGCGTTCCGTCGGCCTCGATCACCGACACGGCGACCGAAGCCGTCGGCGCATAATTCTCCGTGATGTTGATCTCGGTGAACAGCGGGGTGCGGCGCATCACCTGCTCGGGGCCTTCGTAGCGGCCGAACACGTTTGTGTGCAGCAACATTCCGCGGCTGGCCGGGGCATTGAACCACCCCAGGTCGAGCACGGGTTCGGGCTCGCAGGCTCCCAGGAAATACCATTCGCCGTCGGCCCAAGCCTCAACCCAGGCGTGGTTGTCGTCGGTATGCGCCCAGCGGGGGGTGTAGACCTGACGGGCCGGGATACCCACGGCCCGCAGGGCGGCGACCAGCAGGGTCGACTCCTCGCCGCAACGGCCCGCCGCCGTGCAAATCATGGCCAGCGGGGCGCTCGTCCGCGAGTCGGTTGGCGTATAGACCGCCTTTTCATGGCACCAGTGGTTGATCTCCAGGATGGCTTCCTGCATCGAAAGTCCCTGCACGCGTTCGCTCAATTCCGCATAAAAGACGCCGCGGGCCTCGTCCAGATCTTCGTTGTTCACCCGTACGGGCAGCACAAAATGGCGGTAGTAATCCACCGGAATGATCGCGCCCCACGGCATCCGCTCGCGGGCCTCTTCGCTCAGCCGGACGTTCCGCAGGAAATAGTCTCCGTCGAAATTGACGGCATCGCCCAAAGGCATATAGGCATAGAGGAATTGCAGCGCCTCGCGTTCACGCTCCGTGAGCGACGCCTCGTCGAGAATGCGCAACGCATCGCAGCGGGCCAGCATCTCCCGCCGCTGCTCCAGGTCCTGAAGCACCTGCCGGCGGTAGGCTCTGTCGGAGAAGATGCCCGTTTCCCGGCCGCACGTACAAAAAAGAATCACGACGGCAACAAGCGCCGTCCATCGTAAAAATTTCATAACCGAATCGCATTTGGAATTAAAAACGACGTGCTCCGTTTTCCGAAAATCCATTTACGACGAGTTACTCATCTGCAAAGATATATTTTTTTTTGTAACTGGATGCAACTTTACACCCAATAAAGTATATGGACGGTTTTGCAGCACGTCTGGTTGCAGGTTCACGACCCGTGGCCGCGTTTGCAATTCTGACCCGCTCCCGCTCCCGCGCCTCGGTCAGGGCCTTTGCCGGAAGGCCGGAGGAGGGCCGCTGCAAATCTGCCATCCGATCGTTTGTGTGAAATTTGTGTGACATTTTTTTTATCCGGCTGATTTTTTTTGTTGTTTTAATTATTTTTTTATAATTTTAATTTGATTTTAAAAAATAACGACGTGCAACCACCGAAAACCTAATTTCGGCGACCTGAAAATGACGTTTAAACTTAAAAGATACCGCCTATGTAAATAAAAAATCGGAACAACCTACACACCTTAATTATCTACTAATTTTAACGAACCATTAACAGAATGAAACACAATCGACAAGCGTTTGCTTTTTGCCGTTATTTACTGATGACTGCGGCTTTGTTCGTCGCAACTTCGGTTTCCGCCCAAACGCTGCAAGTTAAGGGTACGGTATTGGACGCTCAGGGAGCACCGCTTCCGGGCGCTTCGGTCATCGTTCCCGGAACGGCCAACGGTGTATCCACCGACGTTAACGGCACCTTCACCATCTCCGTAAGCCCGAACAGCGACCTTGAAGTGTCGTTTATCGGCTACATTCCCCAAACCATACAGATCGGCAAAAATCCCCCCCCCTCGCTCAAAATCACTTTAGCTGAAGATTCTCAATCGATTGGAGAGGTCGTAGTCACCGCACTCGGTATCAGCCGTGAAAAGAAAACACTGGGCTACGCCATCCAGGAAGTCAAGGGAGAATCGCTGGTCGAGGCGCGCGAAATCAATATCGCCAACGCCCTGACCGGTAAAATCGCCGGTGTGGAAATCATCCGTTCGAGCAACGGCCCCGGCGGTTCGTCAAAAATCCAACTTCGCGGTAACAACTCGCTTACCGGTCTGAACCAACCCCTTATCGTAGTCGACGGTATTCCGATGGATAACTTCACCGGAGCCGCCAACAACGACTTCTGGAATCCTTCGGCCGACATGGGTAACGGTCTGCAGGATATCAACCCCGAAGACGTTGAATCGATGTCCGTGCTGAAAGGAGCTTCGGCTGCCGCTCTTTACGGTTCGCGGGCAGGTAACGGTGTCATCCTCATCACCACCAAGAAAGGCCGTGAAACACCCGGTCTGGGTATCACCGTTTCGGGAACCGCCACGATGACCACCCGCTTCATGCGTCCCGACCACCAGACCATCTTCGGTCAGGGCAGCAACGGTATTTATAACAAGGAGTCGGGTTCGAGCTGGGGGCCCCGCATCGAAGGCCAGGAGTATGAGCGCTGGGACGGCGAAACGGGCCGCATGCACTACTACGACAACCTGGAGAACTACCTCGATACGGGTGTGAACCTCCAGGGGAACATCACCTTCTCGCAGCAGTACGGCAAGACGTCGATCTACTCGTCGTTGACCCGTCTGAACGACGACAGCATGACCCCCGGTGCCGAATTGCGCCGCACCAACCTCATGCTGCGCGGTACGACGATTTTCGGCAAGAACGACCGTTGGAGCTTCGATGCCAAGGTGCAGTACATCCGTGCCCGTGCCAACAACCGCCCGATTTCGGGCAGTAACGGCACCAATGTCTCGATGGGCATGTACACGATGCCGATTTCGGTTGACATCCGCGAATTCGAAGATGCCGTGGATGCAGACGGTAACATGTTCTGGTACAGCGAAGGCGGCAACAACCCCTACTGGCTGGCCCGCTACAACCAGAACGAGGATACTCGCGACCGTTTCCTGATGAATGCCTCGCTCAAGTACCGCTTCACCGACTGGCTTGATCTCGAGCTCCGTGCCGGTACCGACATGTATTTCACCGAGACCGAGTCGAAGACCTACGGAGGTAATGCCAACCTCGCTTCGGGCCGCGGTTCCTATTCGCTGGGCGAAAGCCGTTTCTACGAGAACAACTATTCGTTCCTTTTCTCGGCCAAGAAAGACAACATCTTCGGCGAGTGGGGTGGTGCCCTGACCTTCGGTGGCAACATGATGGAGCGCAAGAGCCGCGGCATCTCGTCGAGCATCAACCCGCTCAACATCCCCGACCTGTTCGACCTGAACAACGGTATTTCGAAACCTTCGGTCAACGAATCCTTCTCGCACCGCAAGATGAATTCGCTCTACGGTACGGCCCAGATCAACTACGGCGGTTTCGTCTTCTTCGATGCTACGTTCCGTAACGACTGGACATCGACCCTCTCGAAGGCCAACCGTTCGTTCTTCTATCCGTCGGTTTCGCTCTCGTGGGTGATCAGCGACATGGTCAACAAATACGGGAAGATGCCCGACTGGTTCACCTATGCCAAGGTCCGTGCATCGTATGCTCAGGTGGGTAACGACATGGATCCCTATCAACTCTACAATACGTACAGCGTAGGTACCGACCCCAACGGCAATCCGACCGCTTCGTCGGGCGACACGCTCTTCAATGCCGATGTGAAGAACGAGTTGATCAAATCGTGGGAGGCCGGTCTCGAAGTGAAGTTCTTCGACAACCGCTTGGGCCTCGACGTGGCTTACTACAAGTCCAACGCGACGAACCAGCTGATCAACCTGCCGATGAACTCGCTTTCGGGCTACAATTCGAAGAAAGTCAACGCCGGTAATATCCAGAACGAGGGTATCGAGGCGATGATCAACGCCCGTCCCGTTCAGACCCGGAATTTCAGTTGGTCGACGAATTTTAACATCGCCCATAACAAGAACACGATCATCGAACTGGCCGACGGCGTTTCGCAGTACCAGTTGGGCGGTTACGACAACCTCCAGGTATTTGCCGAGGTCGGTGGCGACTACGGTGAAATCTACGGTACGAAGTACCAGCGCGTGGAAGACAAGGAGAGCCCCTACTACGGACAGCTTCTGCTCGACGCTTCGGGTCTGCCGCAGGGTACCTCTTCCAAGTATCGCCTCGGTTCGCAGCAGACGAAAGTGACCCTGGGCTGGACCAACCAGTTCCAGTGGAAAGACCTGTCGTTCTCGTTCCAGGTGGATGCCCGCATCGGCGGTAAGATCTTCTCGGGTACGCAGCAGATGATGCAGCTCTCCGGTACGGCTGCCAAGACCGTGAAGGACGGCAAGCGCGAAAATTTCGTTCTGAAGGGTGTCGTCAACGACAATGGCAATTTGGTGGAGAATACCAAGGAGATCACCGTGCAGGATTACTGGTCGGCCATCACGAGCCGCAGCGGCAACCTGGGTATCTCCGAGGCCAACCTCTACGACGCCACCAACGTCCGTCTGCGTAACATCGCCATCGCTTACTCGCTGCCCAAGCGGCTGCTGGCCCGTACGAAGATTTTCCAGTCGATCAAGGTGGGCTTCTCGGTAACGAACGTCTGCATGATTTACAGTGCCATGGATGGTGTCGACCCCGAATCCATCTTTGCGACTTCGACCAATGCAACCGGTTTCGAGTACGGAGCACTTCCTACCTCGCGTAGCTATGTATTCAACATCTCGCTCGGTTTCTAAACACACGAAAAAAGACTTGACATGAAAAATATATTGAAACATGCAGCACTCGCGTTGTTCGGCGGTGCCTCGCTCGTGGTGGTCTCCTGCTCGGATTTCGAAGAGGTCAATACGAATCCCCATGCGACCGACGCCACGGTGACCCCGGCCTACTTTGCGCTGAACAATTCGATCATCTACTCGCAGCAGAATCCCGATACGGCAGAGCGCCTGTTTGTCATCAACTGGGCGGCACATGCCCGCCAGTACGATGGTTCGGGCTGTGAAATGGGATCTTACAACGATGGCTACAACAATGCCTCCTACAACCACATGTACACGGCTCTGAAACTCTGTACCGATGCCATTACCTTGAGCGATACCCAGATTGCTGCGGGTTCGCTGGGTGAGCGCGACGTCAACTTCCTGAAGAACATGACGGCTTTCGCCCGCATTTGGCGTGCCTATCTGATGAGCGAATTTGCCGACAGCTTCGGCCCGATGCCTGTCGCCGGATTCCAGGGCGTCAACCCCGAGTTCAACAGCGTAAAGGAGGTTTACTACTATATGTATAAGGAACTGGCCGAGGCGATTGCCGCCATCGACACGGCCATCACTCCGACCGATTCGGAGAAGAAGTGTGATCCGGCTTACGGATACGACGCTGCCAAGTGGAAGAAGTACGGTATTTCGCTCTGGATGCGTCTGGCCATGCGTCTTTCGATAGTCGATGCGGCCAAAGCTAAGGCCGAATTCGAGGCTGCCGTAGCCGCCGGTGAGGGTATCACCGCTGTGGACGAGACTTTCCGCGTAAAGGAGAGACCGGGATGGGATGCCCTTTCGGGAGTGATGACCCGCACCTGGAACTACCAGTCCAATTCGGCGACGATCGCCAACCTGGCTTGTAACCTCGGCGGTACCGATATTCTCGAAGTAATGGCCAGCGCAGACCACATCTATACGAAGCCCGATTCCGGGCGCTATCGTTCCCACATCAAGGATGCTTCTACCTATTTGGGCAAGCGCTTCGAGAAGCACTCTCTGGCAACGACCGACAACCCGACGCAGGGCTTCTTCTTCGACGGTCTGCCCAGCAAACTCGATCCGCGCATGATCGTTTACTTCTGTTTGCCGGGCGACTGGAAGGACCGCATCCATAACACGGCGTTCCCCTACTGGGATCATCCGAAATTCACTCAGGAAGAATCCATGTATGACCCGGCGGTAGAAGGAGAGTTGACTCCGCTTGCCGGTACGGAGATCGATGCTACTTACTGCTGGAACGGTCCGATCGTAGGCTATTGGAATGACAAGACGGCCAACTATAATGGTGTATACAATGGGAAGGGCGGTTTTGGCGTCTACGGATGTCATCCCCTTCTGGCGGACGAGTATCGCAGCAGCGATAACTATCGTGTATTCTTCGGTCCGTGGGAGACCTACTTCCTGTTAGCCGAGGCCGCTGTCCGCGGTTGGACGACCAAGATGTCGGACGAAGATGCTTACAACGCCGGTATTAAGGCCAGTCTCGAGTATAACGGCTTGGGCAAACACTATGCAACCTATATCGAGGGTGAGAACTACAACCGCGTAGGTACTTCCGTGAAGTTTACACATACGGCCGAGCCGACCGATGTCGAGATGGAATATGTGAACGGTTATACGGGCAAAAAAGATAAGATTACCTACAAGTATCCCGATGCCTCGAAGATTCTCTATCCGGGCAAGAAGCTCAACGACAAGATTACGAAGATCATCACCCAGAAGTACATCGCCAACATGCCGTGGCTGCCGCTGGAAAGTTGGTCCGATCACCGTCGCCTCGGCCTGCCGTTCTTCGAGATCCCGGCTTCGTCGACTACGATTGATACCATGCCTGAGTTCAATCCTGAAACCTCCTATCAGGGAGCACAGAAGCCCGGTTATTTCTCGCAGCGTATGAAATACCCGTCGAGCCTGGCGAATGCCGATCCGACCGGTTATGCCAAAGCGCTGGAGCTGCTCGGAGGTGAGGATGTTGTCGTTACCCCGCTGTGGTGGGCCATCGGCGGCAACAAATAGTTGACCTGCGATCCCATTTTTCAAAGCCTGCGAATCAGCGGACTCGCAGGCTTTTTTCATAAAACTTCGTACCTTTGCATACCGACGTAATATTCCATCCATGAATTTAAAACCGATTATCTTCTCCGCACTGCTCTCCGTGACGCTTGCATCGTGCTGCCAGGCATGGGCCCTTCCGCCGGAGACTCCCGAGCAGAAAACCGCCCGCATGGAGTGGTTCTCACGTGCCAAACTGGGTATTTTCATTCACTGGGGCATCTACTCCAAGGGCGATACCTCCGAAAGCTGGGCATTCCACAACGGAGCCATTTCGCTCGAAGACTACATGAACCAGCGCCACGCCTTCACCGCCGAGAAATACGATCCGGCGCTGTGGGCGCAACTGATCCGCGAGAGCGGAGCCCGCTACACCGTCATCACAACCAAACACCACGACGGATTCGCCCTGTGGGACACGAAAGCGGGCGACGTGAGCGCCGTCAAGTCGTCGCCCGCCGGGCGCGACCTGATCGCGCCCTTTGCCGAGGAGGTCCGCAAGCAGGGGCTCCGGCTCGGACTCTACTACTCGCTCATCGACTGGCCGCGTGACGACTATCCCGTACTGCTTCGCGAGGGCCCTGCCCGCTACCGGATCGCCGAGGAGCCCGAGCGGTGGCAACACTTCCTGGATTTCAACTTCGCACAGATGCGCGAGCTCAACGAGACCTGGAAACCGGACCTTTACTGGTTCGACGGCGACTGGGAACACTCGGCCGAAGAGTGGCGTGCACCGGAACTCGTCGCCATGCTGCGCGAAAGCAATCCGAATGTAATCCTCAACTCGCGTATCCAGGGATATGGCGATTATGCCACTCCCGAATTGGGCGTTCCGGTGGTGCGCCCCGAATCGAAGTGGTGGGAAACCTGCATGACGATGAACAATTCGTGGGGATTCCGCACGCGCGACATCTATTACAAGAGCCCCATGACCCTGCTGCGCATGCTGGTCGATTGCATCAGCCTGGGCGGCAATCTGCTGCTCGACATTGGCCCGCGGGCCGACGGAACGATCCCCGATGAGCAGATCGCCATCCTGAAAGAGTTCGGCCGCTGGACGGGCAAGCATGCCGAAGCCGTCTACGACACCCGGGCTGGTATTCCTGCGGGCCACGTGGCGGGTTATACGTCGCTGAGCCTCGACGGGAAGACGCTTTATGTCTACCTTCCCTACCGACCCAACGAATCGGTCGAGGTGAAAGGCCTCAAGAGCCCGGTCAAACGCGTGCGCGTCGTGGGCACCGACCGCGAGCTGACGTGGAAACGGTATAACGACATCTCGTGGAGCGAGGTCCCCGGCGTCTATTACATCGATGTTCCGGACGAGGTGCTCGACGAGCGGATCACCGTGCTGGCCCTTGACCTCGAAGAACCTGTCCGGCTCTACCGCGGCTCGGGCCAGATCATCAGTTTTAACGAATAAAACCCGAATATGAAAAGACTCCTCATTGTGCTATTGGCGACGGTCGCCGCGCTCGCGACGACGGCCCAACCGCTGTTCGAACGTTACGGCGACGTGCTCACCGCACCGCGCAGTTACAATTGCTTCCGTACGGAAGAGCCGATCCGCATCGACGGACGGCTGCATGAAATCTCCTGGCAGCGGGCCGTCAGTTCGGAAGCCTTCGTCGACATCCGCGGCGAAGCCTGGCCCGCGCCGGCCAAGCGGACCGTCGTGAAGATGCTTTGGGACGATGCCCATCTCTACATCGGCGCCGAACTCGAAGAAGACGACATCGTGGCCAAACTCACGCAGCGCGACACGATCATCTATCACGACAACGATTTCGAGGTTTTCCTCGATCCCGACGGCGACGGACAGCACTATTTCGAGATCGAGAACAACGCCCGCGGTGTCATTTTCGATCTGATGCTCGACAAGCCTTACCGCTCGGGCGGCAATTTCTTCATTCCCTGGAATTGCCAGGGGCTTCGGCTGGCCGTTCATCACGACGGGACGCTGAACCGTTCGAAAGACCGGGACCGCCGCTGGTTTGTGGAGATGGCCATCCCGTTCGAGGCATTGACCCGCAATTTCGACAATCCGAAGAACTACAAGGTTTGGCGCATCAATTTCTCGCGCGTGCAGTGGCCCCACCCGGGGCAGCCCGAAGAGAATTGGGTGTGGTCCCCCACGGGACGTGTCGACATGCACATGCCCGATCGCTGGGGATTTGTACACTTCGTCGATGCCCCGGTCGGAAGCCGTATTGCCGCAGCACCGATGACGCTTGACGCCGATCTCTACAAACTGCTGTGGGCCATGTTCTACGCCCAGCTAGACAGGCGGGCTGCGACCGGCAATTTCCTCCGTACGGTGGATGATTTCCTGCTTACCGATGCCGAGCGGGCGGCTCTGCCCGAAGGCAGCCGGCTTGCAGTGGAGGCGACGTCGAAGACGTTCCGCATCACGGCGACGGTTCCGGAGAGCAAATCATGTTACACGCTCGATCAGGAGGGTTGTTTCCGCATCGAGCCGCTGGCTCCTCGTGTGGTGAAGAACTGGATGTGGATGCGCCTGAAAGAGGATTGGAGTGCCGACCAGTACCGCAATCATTTCACCCGGATCCACGAGGCCGGTATCAGTGGCGTGCTTTTCGAAGGCTACGACGAACAGGTCTTCCGGCTCTGTAAGGAGGAGGGACTGGAGGCCCACTACTGGAAGTGGACGATGAATCGTCGCGAAGTGATGGAGACCCATCCCGAATGGTTCGCCGTCAACCGCAAGGGCGAATCGAGCTACGACAAGCCTGCTTATGTCGACTACTACCGCTTCCTCTGCCCGTCGCATCCCGAAGTGGCCGAATATCTGGCCGAGGACTATCTCCGCTGTGCGAATTTGCCCTATGTCGACGGCATGCATCTGGACTATGTACGTTTTCCGGATGTCATCCTGCCCGTCAGCCTGTGGAAGAATTACGGCATTGAACAGACCCGCGAACTGCCCGAATACGACTATTGCTATTGCGATCTCTGCTGTAGGAAGTTCAAGGAGCAGACAGGCCGCGATCCGCTCGAAACGACCTATCCGATGGAGGATCAATCGTGGATCAACTTCCGGTTCGATGCCATCACGCGCGTAGTCAAGACCATCGCCGCCGAAGTGCGGGGCAAAGGCAAATACCTCTCCGCGGCAGTCTTCCCCGGTCCCTCGATGGCTCGCCGGATGGTTCGCCAGGATTGGGATAACTGGCCGCTGGATGCCTATTTCCCGATGATTTACAATGGGTTCTATTACGAAGGTCCCGAATGGATTGGCCGCTCGGTCGCCGAAAGTGTCAAGGCGGTCGACGGACGGGGAGCCATCTATGCCGGACTGATGTTCCCCGACATCCGCGGCGAAGCCTTCGAACAAGCGCTCGATGCGGCATACGACAACGGTGCTTCGGGCGTCTCGTTCTTCGACGGTCCCGACGAGGAGTACCTCGTACGCCTGAAGGCATACCTCGACAAGCGGGGATTCGTTCCGGCGAACTGATTCGGCGTATGCGTCAATAAGGGTACGGGCGCAACAACGGGATCTTTTGCATCATCATCCCGATAATCGATGGGGCTGTCTAAAACTTGTTAGACAGCCCCATTTTGTTTGTTGTAAGATATAAATGCGAGACCAATGAAAAACAGTAAAAATAACAGGAATATTTGCAAAGAAATAGAGGCCTGAAACGTACAAATTCTTGGTCTTCTGCCGCGCCTTGCGGATCCGGATCTTGCCGTGGATGTCCGCCACCAGATGCTCGGGTTTGAGCTGTTGCACGTCCGTAAAGGCCAGCCCCGTCAGACCACAGAAACAGACGATGTAGCGCCCTGCGCCAGCCGGGGGATGGTGATCTCCTTGTTGAGCATGGCTTTCAGCTCCTGCTTTTCGGTGCCTTTTTCTGCATTTGGGCCAAAACAAAAATCCCTGTAAATTCGTGATTTACAGGGATTCGCAATCTTTTGCGTTGTTTCTTGGTGGAGAATACGAGATTCGAACTCGTGACCTCTTGCATGCCATGCAAGCGCTCTAGCCAGCTGAGCTAATCCCCCTTGTTGTGGGTGCAAAGATAATCGGATTTTTTTATTCTGCAAAATCCGGAGCAAAAAAAAGAGGCGCTGAAATTCATTTTTCAGCGCCCGAAGAGTTTCGACGGTGGAAAAACAGTCTATTCCACCTCCCAGGTGGCTCCCGAGTGGAGCAGGTCGTCGACGCAGTGAATTTTGCTCGCAGCTTTGACCTCCTCGACTTGCTTCTCCACGGCGCGGTCGTAGACCGCGTCGTCCTCGACCGAGCGGATTACACCCAGTGCCACCGGGTAGTCGGGGTATTTCATCGCCGCCAGCATCGAGTGCAGCGTGGTGTCGCGCTCGTGGGCGTCGTGCGTTAGCACATCGTCCAGCGTGTAGCCGTCCTGACCCACGGTCACCACCTTGAGCTTCATGTTCTCGAACACAAGGCCTTTTTCCTTGTTGGTGCCGAAGAGCATCTTCTCCCCGTGGCGCAGCGTCACCGTGCGCTGGGCACGCGTGGCCTTGTCAGCCGCAAAGGCGGCATGGGTCTTGTCGTTGAAAATCACGCAGTTTTGCAGCGCCTCGATCACCGACATACCCGTATGCTTGGCCGCAGCGATCATGCACTCTTTCGAGAGGGCTACCTCCATGTCGATCGTGCGGGCGAAGAACGTGCCCTTGGCGCCGATGACCAGCTCGCCGGGATTGAACGGCTTCTCGACCGTTCCGTAAGGCGAGGTCTTGGTGATCTTGCCCAGTTTCGAGGTGGGGGAGTACTGGCCCTTCGTGAGGCCGTAGATCTCGTTGTTGAACAGGATGACGTTCAGGTCTACATTGCGGCGGATGGCGTGGATGAAGTGGTTGCCGCCGATGGCCAGCGAGTCGCCGTCGCCGGTGGTTACCCACACCGAGAGACGCGGGTTGGCCGTCTTGACGCCCGTTGCCACGGCGTTGGCGCGCCCGTGTACGGAGTGAAATCCGTAGGTCTTCATGTAGTAGATGAACCGCGACGAGCATCCGATGCCCGACACGAAGGTGAACAGGTTGTGGGGCGTGTCGAGCGCGTCGGCGATTTCGGGCAGAGCGCGCTGCACGGCGCTCAGAATGGCGTGGTCGCCGCAGCCGGGGCACCAGCGTACCTCCTGGTCGCTCTTGAAATCCGCGGGGGTGTATTTGTAGTCTGCCATGGTTACTTGAGTAAGGATTCGAATTTCTGTTTAAGTTCTGCAACCGTGAAGGGCAGTCCTTCGCACTTGTTGTACTGTTCGTAGGAGAACTCCTGGAAGTTCTGGCGCAGATAGGCCGCAAACTGCCCTTCGTTCAGCTCGCAGACAACGATCTTGCGGAAGCTGGCGAAGATCTCGCGCACACCTTTCGGCAGGGGGTTGATGTAGTTGAAATGGCAGAGCGAGACCTTTTTGCCCTCCTTGCGCATTTCGTCCACGGCGTTCTGCAGATGGCCGTGCGTGCCGCCCCAGCCGACGACCAGCAGGTCGCCCTCCGCATCGCCCCAGACGCTCTGTGGGGGGATGTCCTCGGCGACTTTGGCCACCTTTGCCGCACGGGTGTCGGTCATCTTCTGGTGGTTGGCCGGGTCGTGCGAGATGCAGCCCTTCACGCTGTCCTTCTCCAGTCCGCCCACGCGGTGCTCCAGTCCCACTTTCCCGGGGAAGGCCCAGCCGCGGGCCAGCTTTTCGTTACGCACGTAGGGCATGAATCCCCCTTCGGGGGCCTTGTCCACGATCGGGGGCTGGATGGCGGGGTAGTCCTCCATCCGGGGTATGCGCCAGGGCTCGGATCCGTTGGCGATGAATCCGTCGGACAGCAGAATCACGGGCGTCATGTGCTCCATGGCCAGACGTCCGGCTTCAAAGGCGTAGTGGAAGCAGTCGCTGGGTGACGATGCCGCCACGACAATCACCGGGCATTCGCCGTTGCGGCCGTAGAGGGCCTGCTGGAGGTCGCTTTGCTCGGTTTTCGTCGGCAGACCCGTCGAGGGCCCTCCGCGCTGTACGTCCACCACGACCAGCGGCAGTTCGGTCATCACGGCCAGTCCCAGGGCCTCGCTCTTGAGCGAGAGTCCGGGGCCCGAGGTGGTCGTCACGGCGAAATTTCCCGCGAAGGCCGCACCGATGGCCGTGCAGATGCCGGCGATTTCGTCTTCGGCCTGTATGGTCTTTACTCCGAGGTCCTTGCGCTTGGCCAGCTCTTCGAGGATCACCGTGGCTGGGGTGATCGGGTACGAACCGCAGAAGAGCGGCAGTCCGGCCTTTTCGGCCGCGGCGCAGAGTCCCCATGCCGTGGCGACGTTGCCGTTTATCGAGCGGTAGGTTCCCTTTTCGCGGGGGGCTGGGGCCACGGTGTAGTGGTTGGCAAACTGGTGGGTGTTTGCGGCGTAGTTATACCCCGCCTCGATGGCCAGTTTGTTGGCCTGGGCCACGGCGGGATTTTTCTTGGCGAATTTCCCGTCGAGGTACCTGAGGGCATAGTCCTCCGGACGGTCGAACAGCCAGAAGCAGATGCCCAGCGCGAACATGTTCTTGCACTTGACGATCGCCTTGTTGTCCAGTCCGGTCTCCTTGAGAGCCTCGCGCGTCAGCGACGTGATGTCGGGAACGACGACGTTGTATTCGTCGAGCTTGAGTTCGGCCAGCGGGTCGAGGGTTGCGAATCCGGCCTTCTTGAGGTGTTCTTCGGTGACCGAGTCGCCGTCGAGGATGACCGTCGCTCCCGGCTTGAGCCATTTCCTGTTGGCCTTGAGTGCCGCGGGGTTCATCGCCACCAGCACATCGCAGTAGTCTCCGGGATTCAGCTCGCGGTGGTCTCCGAAATGGACTTGGAAGCCTGATACGCCGGCAACGGTTCCCTGTGGGGCTCGGATTTCGGCAGGATAGTCGGGGAAGGTCGAGATACCGTTTCCCAGCAGCGCCGAAGTGTCGGAAAAGAGCGTGCCCGTGAGCTGCATGCCGTCGCCCGAATCGCCCGAAAAGCGGATCACGACATCCTGCAACTCCCGCACTTTTGATTGTTCCATGATTTTAGTTTCAGATTATGGGTTAACAACGATTTTACAAATATATGGGGACCGATTGGGGCAAAGCGGCGAATTTGTTCGCAACCCATGCCGAACTGCATCCTGTCTGTTATGCAAATATATTAAATTATTTGTCATATCGGACTTTTTCGGCCGATTTTTTAACGATCCGTAACGGGAAGGCCGCTTTTTTGTTTGTTTTGTTTATAATGGATTGGGATTCAGGGCCGATCGCTTCCGATCGTGCCGGTGTCGGGAAGGCTCTGGCGACATGCCTCCTTGCGGAGCGCTTCCCAAGGAGGCCGGATTTCGGATGGGATGACGGTCGTCCGGGCGATTTTTTGCCTTCCGATGCGGTTTCCTCGTTCTTTTGGGCTACTTTTGTACCGCTAATATTGAATTTAAGGGATGATTACAGTTTCAAATTTGGAGGTACAGTATGGAAAGCGGGTTCTTTTCAAGGATATCAATCTCAAATTCACTCCGGGCAACTGCTACGGTGTGATCGGAGCCAACGGTGCGGGGAAGTCGACGTTCCTCAAGGTGCTCAGCGGCGAGGTGAGCCCGTCGCGGGGCGGCGTGGCCTTCGGCCCGGGCGAACGCTTGTCGGTGCTTCGGCAGGACCACTTCGCCTATGACGAATTTACGGTCCTCGACACGGTCCTGATGGGGCATCAGCCGCTGTGGGAGACGATGAAGGAGAAGGAGGCGCTCTACGCCAAGCCCGACTTTTCGGAGGAGGACGGTCTCCGGGCCGGTGAGCTGGAGGAGCGCTTCGCCGAGATGCAGGGCTGGAATGCCGAGAGCGACGCCGCCAACCTGTTGAGCAGCCTCGGGGTGCGCGAAGCGTTGCACGGCCAGCTGATGCGCGATTTGAGCGCCAAGGAGAAGGTGCGCGTGCTGCTGGCCCAGGCCCTGTTCGGCAAACCCGACAACCTGCTGCTCGACGAGCCGACCAACGACCTCGACCGGACGACGATCGCGTGGTTGGAAAACTACCTGTCGAACTACGAAAATACGGTGTTGGTCGTCTCCCACGACCGCCACTTCCTCGACTCGGTGTGCACGCATACGGTCGACATCGATTACAGCGACATCAACCTCTTCTCGGGCAACTACAGCTTCTGGTACGAATCGAGCCAGCTCGCCCTGCGCCAGCAGCAGAACCAGAACAAGAAGGCCGAGGAGAAGAGAAAGGAGCTTCTGGAGTTCATCCAGCGCTTCAGCGCCAACGTGGCCAAGTCCAAGCAGACGACTTCGCGCCGGAAGATGCTCGAGCGGCTGAACATCGAGGAGATCAAGCCCTCGATGCGCAAATATCCGGGCATCATCTTCCAGCCTGCGCGCGAGGCGGGCACGAAGATCCTCGGGGTCGACGAGCTGAGCAAGACGGTCAACGGCGAGCGGCTTTTCAGCAACGTCAGCTTCACGGTCGAGAAGGGTGACAAGATCGCCTTCCTGGCGCGTGATCCGCGTGCTGTTTCGGCGCTGTTTGACATCCTGACGGGCGGAGACCGGGCCGATTCGGGCGTCGTCGAGTGGGGTACGACGATCAATTACGCCTACCTGCCGCTCAACAATGCCCCCTGGTTCGAGAGCCAGCTCTCGATTGTCGATTGGCTGGCGCAGTTCTCGTCCGACACCTCGGAACTCTATTTGCGGGGCTATCTGGGCAAGATGCTCTTCGGCGGCGAGGAGATCTACAAGAAGGTCAGCGTCCTCTCCGGCGGCGAGAAGGTGCGCTGCATGGTGGCGAAGATGATGATCCAGCAGCCCAATACGCTTGTGCTGGACTCTCCGACCAACCACCTCGACCTCGAATCGATCCAGGCGTTCAACAACTCGCTGATCAATTTCAAGGGCAACGTGCTGTTGAGTTCGCACGACCACGAATTTGTCAATACGGTCGCCAACCGCATCATCGAACTCACGCCCAACGGCATGATCGACCGTTATATGGAGTACGACGACTACATCACCGACGAGGTCGTCGCTCAGCGCCTCGAGGCCCTCTGGGCCTGACCCGCTGGAATTGCCGCACACCGGGGGTCTTCCGGCATCTTCCGGGCCTGACCCGCTGGGGTTGCCGCATGCCGGGGGTCTTCCGGGATCTTCCGGGCCTGACCCGTGCTGCCGGCCGTACTCCGGATACGAAAACAGCCCCCGCTCCATCGGAGCGGGGGCTGTTTCATTCCGGCTGGGTGCCGGGCCTACTGCGGCTGCTTGCCGATGTAGGCCAGAATACCGCCGTCGACGTAGAGGATGTGTCCGTTGACGAAATCCGACGCCTCCGATGCGAGGAACACGGCGGGACCCATCAGGTCTTCGGGCGTACCCCAGCGTGCCGCGGGGGTCTTGGCCACGATGAACGAATCGAACGGGTGGCGCGATCCGTCGGCCTGACGCTCGCGCAGCGGTGCGGTCTGGGGCGTTGCAATGTAGCCCGGGCCGATGCCGTTGCACTGGATGTTGTATTCGCCATATTCCGAAGCGATGTTGCGGGTCAGCATCTTCAGGCCGCCTTTTGCTGCGGCATAGGCCGATACGGTCTCGCGGCCCAGCTCCGACATCATCGAGCAGATGTTGATGATCTTGCCGTGGCCTTTCTTGATCATCGAGGGGATAACGGCCTTCGAGACGATGAACGGACCGTTGAGGTCTATGTCGATCACCTGACGGAACTCCGCGGCGCTCATCTCGACCATCGGGATGCGCTTGATGATGCCGGCGTTGTTGACGAGAATGTCCACGATGCCGACCTCTTTCTCGATCTGCGCCACCATGGCGTTCACCTGCTCCTCGTTCGTCACGTCGCAGACGTATCCCTTGGCCTCGATTCCCTCGGCCTTGTAGGCGGCCAGACCTTTGTCCACCAGCTCCTGTTTGATGTCGTTGAAGACGATTTTCGCACCCTGGCGGGCGAAAGCCGTTGCCAGAGCGAATCCGATGCCGTAAGAGGCGCCCGTCACGAGCGCGACCTTACCTTCCAGTGAAAAGTTTACCATTGTTATAGAAATTTGTTAGGTTTTGTTGTTTGTTTGTCGGCCGCCGCTCCTCACGCTTCCGACTGTCTATCCCTCCGGTCGCGGATACCGCCGCTCCAGCCACAAGGGCCGCTGGCGCTATCCCTACCGGCTTCTTTTCTGCCGCAGGGGCTGACTCGCTTCTGCCGCGGGTACACTGGCGTCACTTCTGCCGCCGTTATTCCTGCCGCACTTCGGCTTTCCGCAGAGCCCTCAGCGCCCGCAAAGCCCGCAGCAACCTCAGCAACCTCAGCGCCCCGGAGGGGCTTTGGGGGACCCTATTTCAGATCGGTGATCTTCGAAAAGTCCTGATCGCCGTAGTCGAGGTTTTCGCCTCCCATGCCCCAGATGAAGGTGTAGTTGTGCGTGGCTGCAGCGCTGTGGATCGACCATTCGGGCGAAAGCACGGCCTGATCGCCCTTCATCCAGATGTGGCGCGTCTCGTCGACCTCGCCCATGAAGTGGCACACGGCCTGGTCTTCGGGCACTTCGAAATAGAAATAGGCCTCCATGCGGCGCGAGTGCACGTGTGCGGGCATGGTGTTCCATACGCTTCCGGGCAGCAGCTCGGTCATGCCCATCTGCAGCTGGCAGGTCGGCAGCACCTGGTTCACGAGCATCTTGTTGATGTTGCGGTCGTTCGATCCTTCGAGCGAACCCATGTGAGCCACCACGGCGTCGGCTTTCGTGACCTTCTTGTCGGGGTAGTTGCGGTGTGCTGTCAGCGAGTTGAAATAGAATTTGGCCGGTTTCCGGGCGTCCTTGCTTGCGAAGGTCACCTCGCGGTCGCCCGAACCTAGGTAGAGGGCTTCCTTGTAGTCGAGTTCGAATTCGACGTCGCCGACCTTCACCACACCGGGGCCTCCGACGTTGTAGATGCCCATTTCGCGGCGGGTCAGGAAGAAGGGAGCCTTCAGCGGGTCGATGGCTTCGAGCCGGAGCGTCTCGTTCACCGGCATGGCGCCACCGACGACCATGCGGTCGTACATCGAGTAGACCATGTTGACCTCGTCGGCCGTAAATACCTTTTCGATCAGGAAATCGCGGCGCAGACGCGCCGTGTCGTAGTTTTTTGCATCCTCGGGATGCGCCGCATAGCGGATTTCGTAATTGGTTTTCATCTTTGTAATTGTTGCATTCTCTCTGTTCCGGGACGGCGGGCCGCACTCCGGGGTCTGACACGGTTCTAATTGGCGAACCAATTTTGTTTTCGCAAAGATACGAAAAAATCCGGAATTGGTTGTCCAACCCCGGATTTTATTTGCGCCTCCCGATCCGATTGTGTTTTTGCGCACCTCCGGCCGGCCCCGATTGCCTCTGCTAACGGATCGAATTCATCCTGATGCTTGCCTTCACGAGTGCTATGGCGCGTATGCGCGAGATCTCCACATCCTTGTCAGCGTGGTGCTGGTTCTGGCTCACGAGCTTCACGTAGCCCTCGCGGTCGGATTTCTGGATGTATTTCACCGTCACATACTCTTCGCCGTCGATGTCGATCGACAGCAGATACATGTCGCCCCAGAAGACGTCGTTTATGTCGCGCAACTGCTTGTAGAGCACGATGTCGCCGCTCTTGAGCAGCGGGTACATCGAGTCGCCGACGATATAGATCGCCCCGTCGCATTTCGGCAGGTTGGGGATGTGTATGAAGTTGACGGGTTTGCTCTGCGTCTGGTCGGTGAAGAGCGGGACCAGACCGGCCGTGCCCTCGATCGAGTAAAGGGGTACGCTTTGCAGCGGCAGCGAATTGTCCGTGCGGTGCATGTAGGCCGTCAGGCCGGGTTCGGCGTTGAACATGTTGCCCTTGCCGGCTTCGAGCCAGTCGGGGTTTACGTTCAATTCCTGAACCAATATGTTGCGGTTGCGTGCCGAAAGCCCGGCCTTGCCGGTCTCGATCATCGAGAGTGCCGCTTTGCCGATTCCAAGTCTCTGTGCCAGTTGTTCTTGGGTCATGCCGAGTTGCTTGCGTATCAGTTTTACCCGTTCGTTCATCGTTTTGCTATCGGAATTATTTATATAAAATATTTGAACTTTGCGGTATAAAATTCAAATTTTGAACATGTCTTTGTGTTGCAAAGTTAAGTAATTTATTTTCTTTTGCAAATTCTTTTTCGAAAAAACGATTAATTGTCAATGGTGTATTCGGTTTCATCGGAACTTTACCTTGAAGTGGCCTCGCGTCTTGCGGAGGCCTTTGCGACGGGGCGCATCCGGCGGCTGATCGTCACCATGCCTCCCCAGCACGGCAAGAGCGTCGAGGCCACGACCCTGCTTCCGGCCTATGTGCTGGGGCTCGACCCCGACCAGCGGATCGCCATCGCCTCCTACTCGGGGACGCTGGCCTCGAAGTTCAACCGCCGGGTGCAGCGCATCCTCGAATCGCAGGAATACGCGGCCTTTTTCCCGGATACCTCCATCAAGCGGGGGACAAAGCCGCCCGGCTACATCCGCACGGCCGACGAGGTCGAGATCATCGGCCGCCGGGGCGGGCTGCTCTCCGTTGGCCGCGAAGGGGCGCTGACGGGTAACCGTGTGGACTGCTTTGTTTTGGACGATTTATATAAAGATGCGCTTGAGGCCAATTCTCCGCTCGTCCGTGCCAACTGCTGGGAGTGGTACACCTCCGTCGTGCGGACCCGCATGCACAACGCCTCGCGCGAGCTGGTGGTCTTCACCCGCTGGCACGAGGAGGACCTGATCGGCACCCTCGCGGCCCGCGAGCCGGTCGAGGAACTGCGCCGGTGGGCGCAACTCGACACGCTGCCTGCCGACCGGTGGCTGCACCTCAATTTCGAGGCGCTGAAGAGTTCGCCGCCCACGGAGGTCGACCCCCGGCAGCCGGGCGAAGCGCTGTGGGAGCGGCAGCACGGCGCAGCGCTGCTGGAGGCCAAGCGGCGGTTGGACCCGTTGCAGTTCGAGGCGATGTACCAGGGGCGCCCCTCGGTCCGCGAGGGACTGCTCTACGGGCTGAATTTCGCCGAGTACGACAGCCTGTCCCGCGAGATCGTCCGCCGCGCCAACTACACCGACACCGCCGACACGGGCGACGACTATCTCTGTTCGCTCTCCTATGCGGTCGATGCCGACGGGGTGATTTACATTACCGATGCGGTCTATTCGCGCGGGCCGATGGAGACGACCGAGCCGCTGGTGGGCGAGATGCTCATACGCTCGGACACCCGTCAGGCGGCGATCAAGAGCAACAACGGCGGCCGCGGTTTCGCCCGGGCCGTGCAGGCCCTTGCGCCGGGCGTGTGCATCGAGTGGTTTCACCAAAGTGCCAACAAGGAGGCGCGCATCCTCTCCAATTCGGCTACGGCGCTCCACCTCGTGCGCTTTCCGCGCGGCTGGAACCTCCGCTGGCCCGAGCTCTATGCCCACCTGACGACCTATCGCCGGAAGTTCCGCGCCAACCGGTGGCACGACGCGGCGGATGTGGTGACGGGCATCGTCGAGCGCGAGGCCGCCGGCCGGGGGCAGAAACGCCTCCGCGGCATCCGGTTTCTGTGAGCCTTCCTGCGGGGGCGGCGGGAAAAAATATGCCTGTGCATGGCATCAAAGCCCCCGATTTTCCGTACCTTGTCCCGCGTTACATGATCTATTCTTATTGATAAAACAGTATGAAATCATTGAAAATCGGAAATTTATGTGCTTCCATGCCCATCGTTCAGGGTGGCATGGGCGTAGGGGTCTCCCTTGCGGGCCTGGCGTCGGCCGTGGCCAATCAGGGCGGTGTCGGCGTCATCTCGTCGGCCGGTCTCGGGGTGATCTATAACAACTATTCGAAGGACTATCGCGCCGCCTCGATCTGGGGGCTGAAGGAGGAACTCCGCAAGGCCCGCGAAGCGACGAAGGGCATCATCGGCGTCAACGTCATGGTCGCCATGTCGAATTTCGCCGACATGGTCCGGACGGCCGTTGCCGAGAAGGCCGACATCATCTTCTCGGGGGCGGGGCTTCCGCTCAACCTGCCGTCGTTCCTGACCGAGGGCGCCCGTACCAAACTGGCCCCGATCGTTTCGTCGGCGCGTGCCGCGAAGCTGCTGTGCCGGAAATGGTTCGCGGAGTATCGCTATATTCCCGACGCCATTGTGGTCGAGGGTCCCAAGGCGGGCGGCCACCTGGGTTACAAGGCCGATCAGATCGACGACGAGCACTATTCGCTCGAAGCCATCGTCCCGGAGATCGTGGCCGAGGTCCGAGCCTTCGCCTCGGAGCACGACTGCCACATTCCGGTGATCGCCGGCGGCGGCATCTACACGGGCGAGGACATCTACCGCATCATGGCGCTGGGCGCCGACGGCGTGCAGATGGGAACGCGCTTCGTCACCACCGACGAGTGCGATGCCGACCCGGCTTTCAAGCAGAGCTACATCGAGGCGCGCGAGGAGGATATCGAGATCATCCAGAGTCCCGTCGGCATGCCGGGGCGTGCCATCCGCAACTCGTTCCTCGACCGGGTGAAGGAGGGACTGAAGGTCCCCAAGACGTGCCCGTTCGACTGCATCAGGACGTGTGACGTGACCCACAGCCCCTACTGCATCATGCTGGCCCTCTACAACGCGTTCAAGGGCAGGCTCCGCAACGGCTACGCCTTCTGCGGGTCGAATGCCTGGCGTGCCGAGAAGATCCAGCCGGTCCGCGAGCTGATGGCATCGCTCCGCGCCGAGTACGACAGCTTCGCCTCGAAATGCGAGGGATTCTCGCTCAAGGAAAAACTCTTCGGCACCAGATAGGCGCCGCGTCTGTGATGGCAAGCCCCTTCCGGCCTTTGGTCGGAAGGGGCTTGTGTTGTTGAGAGGGGGGATTGTGGCCGCTGCGGTTACTGTGGTTGCTGCGGTTACTGTGGTTGCTGCGGTTTCTGTGGCTTCGCGGTTTCTGTGGCCGCTGTGGTCGCTGCGGTCCTGCAAACGGGGCCTGCTCCGGAGGCTCCCCAAGCGCGGGGGCTTACAGCTCCTCGAGCCGCGCCACGGGCGAGACGTCGAGCGACGAGCACTCGCCCCGCAGGTAGCGGTAGTAGCCCGCCATGGCGATCATCGCCGCATTGTCGGTCGTGAACTTGAACTCCGGAAGGAAGGTCCGCCAGCCGCGGCGGCGCCCCGCTTCGGTGATGCCGTTGCGCAGGCCCGAGTTGGCCGAGACGCCGCCCGCGATGGCGATGTCGCGGATGCCCGTCTCCTTCGAGGCGCGGATGAGTTTATCGAGCAGAATCTCGACGATGGTCCCCTGCAGCGAGGCGCAGAGGTCGGCCTTGTGTGTCTCGATGAAGTCGGGATCTGCGGCCACGGCGTCGCGCAGCGTGTAGAGGAACGAGGTCTTCAGACCCGAGAACGAATAGTCGTAGCCCTCGACGCGGGGATGCGCGAAGCGGAAGGCCTTCGGATCGCCCTCCTTGGCTAGGCGGTCGATCACCGGGCCGCCCGGGTAGGGCAGTCCCATCACCTTGGCGCACTTGTCGAAGGCTTCGCCCGCGGCATCGTCGATCGTCGTGCCGATGATCTCCATTTCGAGCGGGGAGTCCACGCGCACGATCTGCGTGTGGCCGCCGCTCACCAGCAGACACAGGAACGGAAAGTCCGGGTGGGGCAGTGCGCGCTCCGGCAGGTTGATGAAGTGCGAGAGGATGTGCCCCTGCAGGTGGTTGACCTCGACCATCGGGATGTTGCGGGCGATCGAAAGCCCCTTGGTGAACGACACGCCCACGAGCAGCGATCCGACCAGCCCCGGGCCGCGCGTGAAGGCGATGGCGTCGATCTGGCCGGCGGTGACGCCCGCGTCCTTGAGCGCCGTGTCCACGACGGGGATGATGTTCTGCTGGTGGGCCCGCGAGGCCAGTTCGGGAATCACTCCGCCGTATTTGACGTGGACCGCCTGCGAGGCGATGACGTTCGACAGCAGGACGTTGTTGCGGAGCACGGCGGCCGAGGTGTCGTCGCACGAGGATTCGATGCCGAGAATTGTAATATCCATCCGGAATTATAATTGTTTTTTAACTATTTTCACTAAATTTGCAGGTTATATCGGAAGTCCTGATGCGCAAAGGTATAAAAATATTGGGAAACGTGTTCTCGGCGGCGGTTTTGTTGCTGATAATTGTTCCCGTGGCGCTCTCGCTGCTGCTCGACATCCCCGCCGTGCAGAACTATGCGGCGCACAGGGCTGCGCGCTTCGTTTCGCGCAAGCTGGAGACCACCGTCTCGATCGACCGGGTGGACATCGGCATCTTCTCGAAGATTCGGGTCAGGGGATTCTATGTCGAGGACTACCAGCGCGATACGCTGCTTTACGTCGGGCAGCTCGACGCCTTTGTCACGAGTTTCGGCATCTTCGGCGGAGGGCTGGAGCTGAGCCGCGGCGAGATCGCTGACGCGAGGCTCTACCTGCGGCAGACGCCCGACGGGGAGATGAACATCAAGCAGATCGTCGACCGCATTTCCAACCCCGACAAAACCCGGAAGGGCAATTTCCGCCTCTCGCTGAAAAAAGCCTCGATCGAGAACATGGACTTCTGCCTCGAGCGGCTCGACAGGCGCGACCCGGAGCACGGCATCGACTTTTCGCACATGCACCTCTACGACATCTCGGCCCGCGTGGACGACTTCACGATCGACGGGCAGGCCATTTACACCACCATTGCGGATCTCTCGGCCCGCGAGCGCAGCGGCTTCGTGCTGGACCGTTTGGCCGGGCGTTTCTACATGACGCAGGGGTGTCTGGGATTCGAGAACGCCTCGATCGTCACGCCCCATTCGAACGTCAACTTCCCGTTCGTCTCGCTGGCGGGCGACTCGTGGGGACAGTACAAGGATTTCATCGGCGAGGTGCGCATCGACGCCTCGATGCGCAATACGACGGTTGCGACCGACGACATCGCCTTCTTCGCCCCGAAGCTGCGCGACTGGCATGTGGTTTTCTCCGACGTGAATGTCGAGGTCGCCGGCGTGGTGTCCGATTTTACGGGCCGGATCCGGAGCATGCGCCTCGGCGAGGGCACGACACTCGTGGCCGACGCCTCGGTGAAGGGGCTTCCCGACATCGGGAAGACGTACTTCGACCTGTCGGTGCCCCGCCTGCGCTCCACGGCACGGGCCGTGGACGAACTGGCCCTCGGCATCGCGGGCCGCAAACTCTCGGACAAGCTGGTCGGCGTGCTGGGCAATTCCGGGCAGATCGACCTCAATGCCCGTTTCCGGGGGCTGCTCTCGTCGTTCGACATGCAGCTGGGGGCCGCGACGGAGGTGGGCGACGTAGCCTGCAACCTGAAGCTGGATCCGCTGAAGGACGGTCTGAGCAGCGTGCGGGGCGATGTCGAGACGCGCAACCTGCGTCTGGGCGAACTGCTCGACCGCCGCGATCTGCTGGGAAACGCCACCCTCACGGCCTATGTCGACGGCGTGGTCGGCAAGGGAATGGCCGATGCCAATGTCGTGGGCAACGTCACGCAGCTGGGATTCAACGGCTATGTCTACGACTCGCTGCGGCTTGACGGCCGCCTGCGCAACCGCCAGTTCGACGGGCGCATCACGGCCCGCGACCCCAACCTCGACTTCGACTTCTTCGGCACTCTCGACCTGAACGACTCCGTGCCGCGCTACGACTTCACGATGGACCTGCGGCATGCCGATCTGGTCCGGCTGCACGTCAACCGCCGCGACTCGGTGTCGCAGCTCTCGGGCCGCATCGTCGCCAAAGCCGGAGGACGTTCGTTCGACGATCTGAACGGGCGCATCCAGGTCTCCGATGCCCGCTACCGCTACAACGACAAGGAGATTGGGGCCGCCAGCATGACCGTCACGGGCGAGAACTCCGAGCGGAGCAAGTTCGTGGAGCTGCGCTCGGACTTCGCCGACGTCACGTTCCGGTCGAAAACCAGCTACCGCACCGTCTTCGAATACCTGCGCCGGAGTGCGTGGAAGTATCTGCCGATGCCCAGCGGCGAACAGTGGGAGGAGACGCCTTCGGAGCGCAAGGCCGCCGTGGCCAACGACTTCTCGCTGCTGTCGGTCAGCATCCGCAATTTCAACCCCGTGGCCGACGCCGTGTCGCCCGGGCTTCAGATCGCCGACGGGTCGTCGCTGCAGCTGTTGTTCAATCCGGCCAGCGACCAGCTGTCGCTCAAGGCCACATCGGAATACATCGAGCGCCGGCGCATGCTCGCCACGCGTCTCTCGGTCAACGCCTCGAACCGCGGCGACTCGCTGGCGGTCTACGCCTCGGCCGAGGATCTCTATGCCGGGATGCTGCACCTTCCGCGTCTTTCGCTGACGGGCGGCGCGCGGCAGAACCGCGTGCAGCTCTCGGCGGGCTTCAACGACACCCTGCGCCGCGTCTCGGGGCTCGTCGGGGTCCGCGCTTCGGTGGCCGACGAGAACGGACCCAACGGCCGTGTCGTCGCCTTGCGGATCCTGCCCTCCCACATCACCCGCGGCGACAAGACGTGGCAGATTTTCGCCCGCAAAATCCTGCTCGACACCGCACAGGTCGTGATCGACAAGTTTTACGTGATGAACCGCGAGCAGGAACTCCTGCTCGACGGCATCGCCTCGCGCAGCCGCGAGGATTCGGTCACGCTCTCGCTGCGCAATTTCGATCTGGCGCCCTTTGTCCAGGTCGCCGAGCGCATGGGCTATTACATCGAGGGCCGCACGAACGGTTCGGCGACGATGAAGTCGGTGCTGCGCGGCGGCGAGATCTCGGCCGACATCCTGCTCGACAGCGTGGAGGTCAACGACATTTCCGCACCGCCGATGCGTCTGTCCTCGCGCTGGGACTTCGCCCGCAGCCGCGCCGGAGTGACGGTCTCCGACCGCATCAGGCACGACACGCTTGTCCGCGGCTTCTACGCCCCCGACCGCAACCGCTATTTCGCCCGGCTGGATGTTGACAGTCTCGACATGGCGCTGCTGGACCCGATTCTGGCGGGGGTCGTCTCCTCGACCGAGGGCATGGCTTCGGCCGACCTCTCGTTGCGGGGCCAGGGTCGCAAGGCCGATCTCGAGGGCGAAATCCGGGTCTCGGAGCTGAAAACCACCGTCGATTTCACGCAGGTGACCTACTCGATGCCCGAGGCCGTGCTGACGGTGAAGAACAACCGCTTCAAGGCTTCGAATATCCCGATTTTCGACCCCCGGGGCAATCGGGGCCGGTTTGACTTCGACATGAGTCTCCAGCACCTTTCGAACATCTCCTACGACGTGCGTGTGGCCCCGCAGCAGATGCTGGTGCTCGACACCGACTCGGACGACAACGACATGTTCTACGGCAGGGTCTTCGCCACGGGCATGGCCCGCATCTCGGGCGACAAGGGCGCCGTGAACATGGATATCACGGCGTCGACCGACGGAAACACCTCGTTCGTGATGCCGCTGTCGAGCAAGTCGAACATTTCGAACGCTGATTTCGTGGTCTTCGAGCGGCCCGAGAAGGCCGATACGCTCGACAACGTGGCGCGCAAGAGACTCTCCTTCGAGCGCAAGCGGCGTCAGAAATCCGACGCCGGGAGCCAGATGAAGATCACCCTCGCGCTCGACGTAAGACCCGATGCCGAAGTCGAACTCGAAGTGGCGGGCAATACGGTCAAGGGGCGCGGCGAGGGGGCGCTGAACCTCCAGATCAACCCCAAGGCCAATATTTTCGAGATCTATGGCGACTATACGATTGCGGAGGGCAGCTTCATGCTGTCGCTCCAGCAGATCATCAACAAACGCTTCACCATCGAGAGCGGCTCGTCGATCCAGTGGACCGGGTCGCCGATGAATGCGATGCTCGACATCGATGCCGCGTACAAGATCAAGGCGTCGCTGCAACCCCTCCTGCAGGGCACGGCCGACCTGGGAGGCGACCGTTCGGTTCCGGTGGAGTGTGTCATCCACCTCGGCGAGCGGCTTTCGAACCCCTCGATCACCTTCGACGTGCGGGTCCCCGGCTCCGACCCCGAGACGCAGAGCCTGATCGCCAACGCCCTGTCGACCCCCGAGACGGTCGACACGCAGTTCCTCTACCTGCTGCTGTTCAACAGTTTCATGTCCGAGAACTCGTCGCAGGCTTCGTCGAACATCGGCAGCTCGGTGTCGGCGGCCACGGGGCTCGAATTCGTGTCGAACATGGTCAGCAACTGGCTTTCGTCGTCCGACTACAATGTGGTGATCCGCTACCGGCCCAAGTCGGAGCTGACGAGCGACGAGGTCGATTTCGGTCTCTCGAAGAGCCTGATCAACAACCGCCTGTTCGTCGAGGTCGAGGGCAACTACCTGATCGACAACAAGCAGGCCGTGAACAACTCGATGTCCAACTTCATGGGCGAGGCCTACATCACCTACCTGATCGACCGGGCCGGGACGCTCAAGCTGAAGGCCTTCACGCAGACCATCGACCGTTTCGACGAGAACCAGGGTTTGCAGGAGACCGGCATCGGCGTCTACTTCAAGGAGGATTTCGACAACCTGCGCGACCTGCGGCAGCGGATCAGGGAGCGCTTTACCAATAAGAAGCGCAAGGCGCGGCGCATCGCCCGCCGTACGGCCCGTGCGGCCGAAAAGGAGGCCCAAGAGGCGGAAAAAGAGCGGCAGCGGGAGCCGGCGGATACGCTTTCGCCGTTCGGATACGTTAAGAATGAAGAGGATGAATGAAAATAACGCCCGATTTTCGGCGGAACACTGGAAAAACAGGGGGTTGATCCCGGCCGGGCGACCGCTTTGCGGGGGCTCCCTCCCGGGAGAACGGAGCCCGAGGGCGCACCGTTGGACTGCGGGCGAGGACGGACGAAGCAACGAGACAGATAACAAATTTTAAATAAACGCATTAAAAACTATGACAACATTTTTGCAGGCTGCCGAGGCGGTGGCCGTAAGTGAGGAGACCCGGATGGGCTTGTGGACCCTGTTTACCAAAGGCGGCTGGCTGATGTGGCCGCTGCTGGCGCTGGGAGGCGTGACGATCTTCATCTTCGTGGAGCGCTTCATGGCCATCCGCAAGGCTTCGGTGCTGGACATGAACTTCATGAACCGCATCCGCGATTACATCTCCGACGGCAAGATCTCGACGGCCGTGAACCTCTGCAGGAAGACCGACACGCCCATTGCGCGCATGATCGAGAAGGGCATCGAGCGCATCGGACGCCCGATGAGCGACGTGCAGACCGCCATCGAGAATGTCGCCAACCTCGAGGTCTCGAAACTCGAAAACGGACTTCCGTTCCTGGCCACGATCGCCGGCGGCGCACCGATGATCGGTTTCCTGGGAACGGTCTTGGGTATGGTGCAGACCTTCATGGACATGTCCGCCGCCGGCGGCACGGTCGACCTGGGGCTGCTGTCGAGCGGTATGTATGTGGCGATGGTGACGACCGTGATGGGTCTTATCGTCGGCATCCCGGCCTACTTCGGCTACAACTACCTCGTGGCGCGCATCGAGAAGCTGGTCTTCCAGATGGAGGCCAACTCGATCGCATTTATGGATATTCTGAATCAACCCGTTCAAAAATAGTGCGTTATGGCTATCAAACACGGATCGAAAGTCGATAAATCGTTCTCGGCCTCGTCGATGACCGACCTGATGTTCCTGCTGCTGCTGTTCCTCCTGATCGCCACGACGCTGATCAATCCCAATGCCCTGAAACTGATGCTTCCGAAAAGCTCGAACCAGTTGAAGGACAAGGCGATGACCTCGGTGTCGGTTCAGGATACGGGCCACGGCAAGTATCGTTACTACGTCGAATTGCAGGACGTGGGTTCGATCGGCGGCGTGGAACGGGCGCTCAAGGCGCGGCTCGACGGGCAGAAGGATGCCACCGTTTCGCTCCACTGCGACAAGAGCGTTGCGGTGGACGAGGTGGTGAAGGTCATGAACATCGCCAAGGACAATAACTACAAGTTAATCCTGGCAACCTCGCCGCGATAGTCGGGCGAGTCTGCGGATCGTTGGGGTGCTTGCGCGGCCGGTCGGCTGCGTCTGCCGATCCGATCCCACGCCAGACACCTCCCTCCTCCGCGGAGGGGGCTTATGTGCCGCAGAGCGGCAAAGGAGATTTCCGAATGTTGGTGAAATTACGTTTATGTATTACTACGATCCCGATAATAAATCCCCGCGACGGTGGGCGATGATCGCAACGGCGGTCTACGGCGTGTTGCTGCTCGGCTCGTTCGCGCTGGTGTCGTTCGATTTCTCGCAGGTGATGGACAAGCCCGGCGACACGATTCTCGTCGACTTCACCGAGCCGCTGGTCCCCGAGCCGCCGAAGCCGCCCGTGAAGGTGGCCAACGAGCCGCGCGTGCACGATGTCGAGGCTCCCGTGGAGCAGACGGCGCAGGTTGCGGGCAAGGACCCGGTGACGCAGACTCCCAATCCCAAGGCGTTGTTCAAGATGAACAAGGGCGGGGCCGACGAACCCGACAATGCGGGCAATCCCCGCGCTCCCGAGGGCGAGGACAAGGCCAGCGGCACGGGACCGGGGCTGAATCCCGACGGACTGGACCAGCTGGACCAGGGGCTGAAGGGGCGCGGACTGGTGGGCAACCTGCCCAAGCCGTCGTATCCGGGCGAGAAGGGCGGCAAGGTCGTGATCCGCGTGACGGTCGACGCTTCGGGCAAGGTCACGGGGGCCTCGTTCGAGCCCAAGGGTTCGACCACGGACGCTGCCGAGTTGATCGAGGCGGCGAAGGCCGCGGCCCGCAAGGCGCGCTTCAGCGAGAGCCGCGCCGCGGTGCAGGGCGGCACGATCACCTATATTTTCCGCATGGAGTGACGTGCGGAGTTGAGAAGTACGTGTCGGGGCGGCCGGGGCGGTGTCCGTTTTTCGGGTTCCCGCCGCCCGTAGGTATGATGAGATTGGATAAATTCAAATTTTGGCTATGCGACAGATCCTGTTAACCCTTTCGGCCTGCCTGGTTTTCGCTGCGGGCTATGCCGAAAATCCCCAGAAGGGGGCGCACCTCCGGTTGGAGACGGCGACTCACGATTTCGGCGATGTGCCCCGCAAGGGCGGCGACCTGGTCCGTGAATTCCGCTTCGTCAACGACGGAACGGCTCCGCTGGTGCTGCTGCGGGTCATCACCTCGTGTTCGTGTCTCAAGGCGTCGTTTTCGAAGCGTCCCGTGGAGCCGGCCGACTCGGGGGTGATCCGCATCATCTACGAACCCCACAAGAGTGAGCCGGGGGCTTTCAACAAGGTGATCCGGGTCTACTCCAATTCGGTCGATGGCCGTGACGTGATCACCGTGCAGGGAAACTCGATCGAGGGGATGCCCGCACCGAGGTCGAGACCGAAAAAGTAATGTGAATACAAACAAATACCATTCATTTTATGGCAATTCTGTTTTCTAATGCGACGGTGCTGCCAATGACGGCCACCGGGAACGCTCCCCGCACCTTTACGGGCTGGGTGGGCGTCGACGGCAACCGCATTGTGCTGGTTGCGGAGTCGGAAACGGCCGCCGCGAAGTTTCGTGAGGCGCACCCTGGGCTCCGGGAGATCGACTGCCGGGGCAAACTCGTGATGCCGGGGCTGGTGAACACCCACTGCCATGCGGCCATGACCCTGCAGCGCAGCTATGCCGACGATATCGCCCTGATGGAGTGGCTCAACGATTATATATGGCCCTTCGAGGCGCGGCAGACTGCGGACGACGTGGTGCTGGGTATGACGCTCGGTGTGGTCGAGATGCTGCTGGGCGGCGTGACGTCGTTCGTCGACATGTACTACGACGAAGACCGCTGCGTGGAGACCGTCCAACAGCTGGGTATCCGCACCATGCTGGGCTGCAACTACTTCGATTCGAACGTCGACGAGGTGATGCCCCAGGTGGAGGAGGCCGTGCGGCGGGCTGCCGGCTGCGACCGGGTGCAGATCGCCCTAGCGCCCCATGCGCCCTATACCGTGTCACCCGAAAACCTCCTGCGCGGCAAACAGTTGGCGGACAAATACGGCTTGCATCTGATGACCCATATCTCGGAGACGCAGGACGAGGTGCGCATCGTGAGGGAGAGGTACGGACGCACCTCTGTGGAACTGCTCGACAGCCTGGGACTGTTGGGTCCGAAGACCATCGGCGCGCACTGCATCTACGTGACCGACAGTGATATCGAGACACTCGCGGCGCGGGGAGTCGCCGTGTCGCACAATCCGCAGAGTAATATGAAAATATCGAGCGGCGTGGCGCCCGTCGAGCGGATGCGCACCGCGGGAGTGCTGGTGACGGTCGGTACGGACGGGCCCTGTTCGAACAACGATCTGGACATGTTCGAGGAGGTGCGTACGGCGGCCTTCCTGCAAAAATCCGCAACGGGTGATCCCGTGGCGCTTCCGGCCTGGGAGGCCCTGCGTCTGGCGACCGCAAACGGCGCGCGGGCGATGGGCTATGCCGACGGCGAGCTGGGCGTCATCCGCGAGGGTGCGCTGGCCGATCTGATCGTCGTGGACTTGCAGAAACCGCATTTGCAGCCCGTCAACGACGTGGTGTCGAATCTGGTTTACTGCAGCAAGGCTGCGGATGTCGATACGGTGGTCGTGGACGGACGGATCGTCGTCGAGAACCGCTGTGTAACGGGTGTCGACCTGCCGGCGCTCTATGCCGGAGTTACGGCGGCCGCCGCGCGCATCAAGGCCGGCCGATAATCGCCTGCGGGAGGGCGGCGGAGGGCGAACCCCCGGCTGCGGAAGGGGATGACGCTTCCCGAAAACCCGGCGGCGGAGGGCGAACTCCCGGCTGCGGAAGGGGCGTGCGGAATTGCTTCCCGAAAACCCGGCAGTGAGGGCTGCGGGTGTTGCGTTTCGAAAAATCCGCCTGTGGGGGCTGGGCGAAACTTCGTTTCGAAAACCGGCCTGCAGGGTGGGTGGCATTGAAATTGTGTTAAACAACCTGATTAAAACTATCGAATTATGGATCACAAGGTAATTTTCGCTGGCAAGCCCGTGGCGCTTGTCGGCAATCGCTGCAAAGTGGGGGAGAAAGCTCCCGAATTTACGGTCACCGACGCCGGACTGCAGCCTGTTTCGTCGGATGTTTTTCGTGGCAAGGTGCGCATTTACAGCGTCTTTCCGTCGGTAGACACCCCGGTATGCTCGTTGCAGAACATTCGCTTCAACCGCGAGGCGTCGAAACTGGGCGACGATGTGGTCGTCGTGTCGCTGTCGGTCGACCTGCCCTTCGCGCAGAAACGCTTCTGCGCTGCCGAGGGTATCGACCGCGTGCATGTTTTCTCGGATTATAAGGATCTGGATTTCGGCATGAAGTATGGCTTCGTGCTCGACGGACTGCGTCTGCTGGCGCGCGGTGTGGTGGTTGTGGACCGCGACGATGTGGTGCGCTATGTAGAGTATGTGCCCGAGGTCTCCCACGAACCCGACTACGATAAGGTGTTGGCCATGGTGCACGAACTGGCGCAGTAAGTCGCCGAGACAACTGAAAAAAGCGGATCCGCAACCTGGGTCCGCTTTTGTCATTTTGGTGGGACTACTCCAAATTCTCGGGGCGGCCGTGGATGCGACGGGGCGATCCTTTGCAGCTTTGGGGCCGGGCCGGCTCCACGGGCGGAGGTATGCCATTCCGGCCTTTTTGTCGGTCTTGACCGCATGTTTCGTCCACAGATGTGTTCGGCACGGTCCGGCGTGCTTCAGATGTATGTGAAGGAGGATCTTTGCTTTTGCCGTCTTCCCCGAAGGATCCTTGGTTTTTGGGGGACTCCTTTGGGTTTTCTTCACCCCCCCCCTCTCCGGTTTTGTTCTCCGTGTTTGCATCGGTCAGGATGCGCCATGCCGTGTAAATCAGAGTATAAATGTCTGTTTCGTGACTCTTGCAACGCCGTCGGAACGGATTTACGAATGATTCACACACGGAGAATGGGCTATTGTGCCGTGTGACTTGTGAGGGGAATAAATGAAAAAGTCCTGAAAATCAAATTTTCAGGACTTTGCTGCATCTCGCAGATTTTTTGTACCCCCTCAGGGGCTCGAACCCTGGACCCCAACATTAAGAGTGTCGTGCTCTACCAACTGAGCTAAAGAGGCATCAATCATTATCCGATTGCGAGTGCAAAGGTAGTCATAATTTTTATATCTCCAAAAATTTTGTCGAAAAAATTTGTAAAAAATCTTCTTTTTCGCTCTTCGGGCTTATTCCACCACCAGTTTGTCGCTGTTCCACTCGCCGCCGGCATCCGGGTAGATGAAGGGTCGCGAATCGCCGAAACGCTTCATGTTCAGATAGCTTTCGTAGAGGTTGATGCCGTTGGCCGCGTGTGTGGCCAAAGCGAAGGCCACCACCGACGGATGGCGCTTTGTGGTGTGGTAGCTGTTCTCCGTGCGTTCGAGGTATGCCGACTGCCATTCGGGGACGTTGGACGGATTGCCGCCCTTGCGGCGCGACTCTCCGCTGCGGCGGGTGTCGATCGGGGCCTGTGCAATCACGTAAAGGCCCCGCATGTCGCAAAAATCCAGCAGCGACTCGGGAACGGGGCCGGGCAGCAGTTTCAGTGTGTTGAAGCCCTGCTCGCGCAGTGCCGTGATTTCGTTTTCGGTGATCGTTGCGGGGACTTCACGCACGCGCAGCGTCACGGGGTGCGCGTTGAGCGTCATTTGTCCGTCGCGCATCTCCACCGAGCGGAAGCCCAGGCGGAGCTCCAGATATTCGACGTAGCGGCCTTCGTGCTGGGTTTTGAGCCGCAGCGTGTACTGTGTGGGCAGCTCGGCGCTCCACAGCAGGTGGGCCGGGATGCGGGCCAGGAAGCGCAGCGTGTCTTCGCGGCGCATGCCGAGGGAGATCTCCTTGTGTCCCGCCGCGGCATTTTCGCCCGTCGGTGTGAGCAGCTGGTAGTGGAGGCGCGAGGTGCGCGGGTTGAGGGCTTCGCTTTTCATCACCACGGCGACCTCCGCCGTGGCGTTGCCGTCTTCGCCCATGCGGGTTTTGGTTACGATGTCACGCACGCGCAGCGTGGGCTGACTCATCAGCCAGGCTCCGCCGATGGCGGGTGTCGGGGCCTCCTTCCAACTTTCGAGCGCTGCGACGGGCGACGGTTGTCTGAGGATGACTTCGAGCATGTTGCGGCCCTCTTTGGCCTGTTTGGTGATGTTGATCTCCGCCGGGGCGTTGCCGTCGGCATTGCCGGCCACGGGATGGCCGTTTACGCGCACCTCGTAGTCGCCCGAAGCCCATCCCAGATGGAACAGCACCTGACGGTTGGCCCATGCGAAGGGCACGGTGAACGGAGTTGCGAAAACGTTGTCCTTGAGATTCCATTCCGTCAGACGCGTGAAGTAGCGGTTGTCGCCGCCGTCGGCCGCCGTGGCCGCTTCGGCCGAAGGATAGGCGAGGATCTCGCCGCGCGGCAGTTCGCGGCCGTAAGTCGGTGTGTACTCCTGTGCGCAGAGTCCGCAGAGGGAAAAAAGCGCTATGGTCGAAAGAATAGTCCGCATAAGTTCGTATATTTGTCCTCCGTAAAGATACGGAAATTTTTCGATACTGCGATGTCCGGGCTGCCCAAACTCAATTTTCCTGCCATTCGGCTGCGTGCGCGCCGCCGCGGCGACGACGTGGAGGTATGGGATTCGCTGCGGGGCATCTACCTCGTGCTGACCCCCGAGGAGTGGGTCCGGCAGCACCTGATCGCCTACCTGACGGCCGACTGCGGCGTGCAGCCCAAACGCATCGTCCAGGAGTATGCCGTGGCGCTCAACGGGCAGCCACAGCGGGCCGACGTGGTGGTCGTGGGCGACCGGGCCGAGCCGCTGCTGCTGGCCGAGTGCAAGGCCCCGAGCGTTGCGATCAACGAGCGGACACTCGCACAGGCCGTGCGCTACAATTCGGTGCTCAGGGCGCGCTACGTGGTGCTGACCAACGGCCTGCGGCACTACTGCTACGAATACCGCGACGGGGCCTATGCGCAGCTCGGCGGCTTCCCGGACCTTTCCGGCGAGTGATTGCGGATCTTTCCGGCTCGGCGGGCTTCCCGGACCGTTCCGGCGGGTGATCCCGGATCTTTCCGGCTCGGCGGCTTCCCGAACCGTTCCGGCGGGTGGCCCCGGTTCTCTGCGGGGCAGGCGAGGAGCGCTACAAATTGCGGAAATTCTTGTCGATATATCCCTGGAAGGCTTCCTTGTAATTCTCGCCGATGGGCACATACTCCGTGTCGTTGAGGAAGATGCGCCCTTTGACGTAGGCCTTGATCGAACGCAGGTTGACGATGTAGGAACGGTGTACGCGCATGAACGACTCCGAAGGAAGCGCCGTCTCCATGTTCTTGAGCCGGAACAGCGTGGTGATGGTCGTTCCGTCGGCGAGGTGCATGCGCACATATTCGCCTTCGCTTTCGAGATAGACGATGTCGCTGATCTTCACCAGCGAAACCTTGTAGTCGGCCTTCACCGAGATATACTCCTTGTCTTTGGGCTGGGCTTCGGATTCCTCCTCCTGCGGCGGGCGCTGGTTGTGGCGGAGTTCGTAGAGCGAATTGGCCTTGGCGGCCGAACGGCTGAAGTCGGCAAAGCCGAAGGGTTTGAGCAGGTAGTCCACGGCGTCGAGCTTGAAGCCCTCGACGGCATATTCCGAATAGGCGGTGGTGAAAATCACCATCGGGCGGTCGATCAGCGCGCGGACGAAATCCACGCCGTTCAGGTCGGGCATGTTGATGTCGACGAAAATCAGGTCGACCTGCTTCCCCGCGAGCATCTGCTGCGCCTCCAGAGCATTGTTGTATGTTGCGACGAGCTCCAGATAGGGGATTTTCGAGATGTAGCTTGTCAGCTGACGCAGAGCCAGCGGCTCGTCGTCGATGGCGATACATTTAAGCATTGAGCGTCGGGATTACGAGTTTGACGGTATAGGTTTCCTCTGCCTCGCGGATTTCCAGCGAGTAGTTTTTCGCGCCGTAGATCAGCTCGAGGCGTTTGCGGACGTTCTCCAGCCCGATGCCCGCCGGGTGCTTGCCGCTCCGGACCGCGTGGCGGCTGTTGGTGATCGTGCTGGTCACCTGTCCGTTGGCATATCCGATCTCCAGGCGGATGAACGACGGGTGGTTGTAGCTTACGCCGTGTTTGAAGGCGTTTTCGACGAAGACGATCAGGAGCAGCGGCGGAATCGACAGTTGTTCGGGCAGGTTGTCGGGCGACACCACGCTGATATTCACGGCATCGGTATAGCGGATGCGCATCAGTTCGATGTAGTTCTTCAGGAACTGGATGTCGCGGTTGAGCGAAATGATTTCGCGCCCCGACTCGTAGAGCACGTAACGCATCATCTTCGAAAGCTCGATCACGGCGTTTTTGGCCGATTCGGTGTCGATGTCGATCAGCGCGTGGATGTTGTTGAGCGTGTTCATGAAGAAGTGCGGGTTGATCTGGTATTTCAGATAATCCATCTCGGCCTGCAGGTTCTGACGCTTGAGCATCTCCATCTGCTGTTCGTCGCGCATCGACTGGTATATGAGCTTGATACCCGTGTTGGCCCCGGTCATGAAGAATCCCAGCACCACGCTCCAGTACATCTCCAGGTTGGAGAACGACGCCCTGCGGTAGGCGTCCAGTGCCGCGGGATCGTTTTGTTTGAGGAGGTGGTCCGTGAGCTGGTCTTCGTAGATCTGCACCAGCCAGAAGACACTGATGATCAGCGTCAGGTTGCTCACGAGGTATTTCCCGTATTTGCGCCGGAGCATGTAGCGTGGGGCGAGGATGGCGTTGTGGATGAGGAAGATGATCAGATAGGGGGCGATCTGCCGCCATGCGATCAGCACGTTTTCCAGATTGACGTGCATTTCGGACATCATCTGCGAGTTGAGGACCGGGACCAGTATGATGGCGGCCCAGACCATCAGGTAGAGCAGGTTTTCGCCGATGGCTTGTTTTTTCTGGATTTTCATGGTCCAAAGATACGAAAAATATGCACACCCTGTCGGCGGGGCGTGCGAAAAAGGGGCGTGTGTGCTCCGGACGGCTTTTGGACGTGTGGGTTTGGCGGCCGCAAGCTGTATATCAATACGGACTTGCACCTTGTGCTAAAAAAATCCTGGCACACAACTGTTTGAAAGCAGAAAATCCGTATCTTCGTGATGGAAATTGAAAATGGATGCGTATGTTTACCAACAGGGAAGAAGTTTTGGAAAATGCTTTGCGGGTATTCGCAAAAATGAACTATGAGAAAGCAAGCCAGATGGAAATAGCCAAAGCCTGCGGTCTGTCAAAAGCCGGACTTGTTTATTATTTCCCGTTCAAGCTGGACTTATTCGTGGCAGTCGTGGATAAATATGTGTTCCATACCCAGCAGTCTGAAAACAAATTCCGGTTTACGGGAAATTCTTTTTCAGAATTTATTGACCAGTATATAGCCGGAGTGGAAAATACCATGAACAACCTTATACGTCTGCTTGATGATAATAAAAACCCCTATGGGTGTAGCTTCAATTTCTACTACTATCACTTACTGATGCAGGTGCGGTTATATTATCCGAATGCGGAGAAGAAGATAGCTGCCATATTCGAGCAGAACTACCAGTTATGGAAATCCGCTGTAAGGGAAGCAAAAGAAAACGGAGAAATACGACAGGATGTGGATGTGGAGGAAGCGGCATCAATGTTCTGGCAGGTATTTTTCGGCATCTCCTTTGAACAGTCCTTTTTTCAAGGACTGAATATCAAGCAACTGGAGAAGAAGCTACATTTCATATACTCACTGCTAAAAGCCTGAAACTGGGTTTCAACCCCAATCGTACCTACATATCCCCCTTATTAGAAAATTTAACATATACAAAAACCAATCAATCAGTTTGTTTTTGTATTTTTTGCTATATTTGTTTTATTGATTTAACTTTCAACAATATGAACAATGTTCATAAACAGAGAGGAAGTATCGTACTGCATAAAGAGCGAAAGGGCGATACAGACTACATACGGATAGAGTATGCAGGCAACGGGAAAATTCCCATGATGCTTGCACAGGATGTAGGTGTGAATATGTCTGGCAATGATTCTGCCTGCATAGCGGCGGAAACATTCAAACTATCGGATTTTTACGACCGCTATTCTCCCTATGCTTACATTGATTACAGCCGGGTGTACGTGCGGCATCCCAAACCCACAAGGGAATACACGTTACCGGAAGGTTATCTTGAACTTCTGGAACAGAAACGGTACAGCCCTTCTACCGTGAAAACTTATAGAGCCTATTTCAGCGATTTCATGGAATACCACAAAGGACGTAACATCGACCGCCTGAAAGTGGCAGACATCAACAGGTACATTCTCTACCTCGTGAACGAAAAGAAAATTTCTGTATCACAACAGAATATGCGCATCAACGCCATTAAGTTCTATTACGAGCAGGTAAAAGGCGGAAAACGGCAATACTACGGTGGCATTACACGAGCCAAAGAGTATAAGACAATTCCGGAAGTACTGAGCAAGAACGAAATAAAGCGTATTCTCGACCAACTGCCCAACATCAAGCATCACTGTATGATTTCCTTAGTTTATTCAGCCGGATTGCGGCGTAGTGAACTGCTGAACCTCACACCCAAGGACATCAACAGTGAAACTATGTCCGTGCGTATCATGGGCAAAGGTAAGAAATGCCGCTATTCGCTACTTTCTCCCAAACTGCTGGAAGAACTACGGCACTACTTTCGGGAATATCGTCCACAAAAATGGTTGTTTGAGGGCGAAACACCCGGAGAGCAATATTCGGCAAGTGCATTGGTGAAAGTGCTGAAAGAAGCCGCACATCGTGCAGGCATCAAGCACAGGGTACATGTACATATGCTGCGCCATTCATTTGCGACCCACCTGCTGGAACAAGGGACAGACTTACATACCATACAAGAACTTCTGGGTCACAACGATATAAAGACCACAGCTATATATCTTCATACCTCGAATGCACATAAAGCTAAAATTCCAAACCCGCTTGATTCGTTGGACGATTCATAGGGTGCAGCTATTAAAGATTAGGAAACACACCTGCCGGGTGTCGGTTATCGAAATATCCTACACCTAAAGGTGCATTTATAAACAAATTAGTCACAATAAAATAAAAAAATATGGGAACTATAAGATGTGGATTTTGGAAATTAAGATTTCTTCTTTCTCCTGAAAGTATGAAAGAATGGTTAGAACTTTGTAAAGAACATAATATCTGTTTCGAAATACCTAATTACGAACGGACAAAGCATACCATAGAACAAGTATATGACGCATATTGTCGGTTTTATGAATCGCTTATGGCAACTGAAATATCAGACCATGATTCTATTCGTGTTCCAGCATATACAATGTCTTTCTTAACAGGGAATAAAATAAAGCCAGTTTCAAGTTTCAGTCTTGTGCCTTTTGATTATGACATCTATAACAGCGAATTTAATAGAAAAATAAAAACTATAGATCTTTGTTTGCAAATATCATATCCTAAAAGCATTGCCGTAACCAGTGAAGATAATAAATACTTTACATATGAGGATATACAACTACATGAGCCGTCTGGATATCCTTTATTTGTGCAATTAACAGACTTTATTAAAAAGCACACAAAACCATTGCGCTTTGTAACGAATGGTGTAGAGCAAAAGCCTTCTATCCGTATTTCTGTTCAGGCAAAATCTGATTTAGCTTGCAGCTGGATAGCAAAAAAATATGGGTGGATTATAAAATAAATATAGTGACTAACAAGCCAAGTTAGCTGCTTAACGCAGCTTCTTGTCAAACCATTAACGAAAATTATATTGAAGAGAAAAAAGCACCCCGGCCTTCGGAGGCCGGGGTGCGGGTATTTCTACGGTGGTTTTATTTCCGTGTTGTGCGGCGAAGGGGCTGGCGTCGTTCCGTCGCGCGGATTTGTCGCCGCCTGGGGCTATTCGAACTGTGCGCGGAAGAAGGTGCCGGCCTGGAAACGCAGGGGGTTGTCGCCCAGTTGCTTCTTGAGTTCCAGTTCGGTGCCCTTGTCCTCGAGCAGGAGCAGCGAGTTGATCAGGTAGTCGGGGCCGTAGTTCTTGAGGCTTCCCAGCAGCAATTCACCCGTGACGGGGTGGGCTGCAAATCCGTTGTAGACGATGTTGCCCTTTTCGATGAACTTTGAAAAGTCGAGCGATATGGTCTCGTTCGTGGCGAAGTTGTGGCGCCAGATTTTCTGTCCGTTCTTGAAGCCGCTGCCGGACAGGCAGAAGTAGATCATGTCCTTGTAGGCGTAGAACGTGGACGAAGCTCCGCCCTGGGCGCCGCCTTCGAGGTTCACCTCCTTGATTTCGTGCTCGGCCATGATGCTGTAATCGGAGTTGTTGACTTTGTAGAGGGCCGACTTGCCGCTGCCGAAGAGTTCTTGGGTCGACACCCACAGGTTGCCGTCCCATGCCTTTCTCAGACCGCTGATCTGCGACAGCGTGGTGGGGAACTCGGCCTTGGTTGCACCCTTGGCGATGACCATCAGACCGTTGTTGCCGTTGTGTGCGGCGAAGACCTTGTTGCCGATGACCGTCATGGGCTGTTTCATGGCGCCGTCGGAGCCTTCCACAAATACGGCCTCGTTGGTCTTGGCGTTGAAGCACCAGATACCCGTCTTGTCGCGCACGTAGATATGCTCCTCGTCGAGTACGGCGATGTGCGAAGGCCAGTCGATGTCACTCCCCAGCTTGTAGTCGGCCACGGTCTTGAAATTCGTTGCGTCCATCACGTTGATGTGGTTGCCATCGGCGTCGCCGTTCTGCGAGATGACGTAAATCTTGCCGTCGTGGATAAAGAGGTCCTGGGCTACGTTGCCCAGCGTCTTGCCATCGTTGGCCGTGGCGTAGACATTCTCGTGCAGCTGGCCCTGTGCGTCGATGTGGTGGAGCGAACCCATTTCGGAGGACATGTTGCCCTCGTTGAGGATATAGACGTCCAGCGGGGTTTTGTCGGTGTCGCCGCCGTTGCAATCGGAGCAGTTGTCGTTGTCGGAGCAGGCCGCGAAGCTCATTGCTGCGACGAAGGAGAGAAATAAAACCTTGAATAAGTTTTTCATAGATGTAAATGATTGATAAATTGGTTTTTGGATTTCCGGGAGATGGGGCACAGGGTCCAGATTGGACCTGCAATGCCGCTACATGATCCCGTTTGAGGGCCTCGCCCCTCATGACGAGCAGCACAAACCTCGGGAAGGACAGGGCCCGGCGGATGAAGCCGCGGACTGCCGTGACGAGTCGTTTTCTGCTGTATATAAGTAGTATATGTTCGTGTCATGTTCGTGTCGGGTAGGCGTTGGAAGGCGTTGGAGGATATCGACAGTGCGTAGACTGTGCGTGCTTTCGTTCGATTTGCCGATTTTTCAAGGGCCAAAATTATGAATAAAAAAGATATATTCGTCAATTATTGCGAACTTTTTCGGAGTATTTGCCGGGCCATGCGGGAAAAGGCGGTTTTTCCAGCGCGGAATCCGGACTTGATTTTTGGCGGGACAAGTCACCAAAAAACGGCCGCCGAGCAATTCGGCAGCCGTTTTTTCGGTCGGAGGGCGTCGCTTGGTCTACAAATATTTTCGCAGGGCCTTCGCCCAGATCCTGTAACCTTCCTCGTTGAGGTGGAGCCCGTCGGTGGTGTACTCCGCCGGCAGGGTATGGCCGCCCTTGGTGCAGAACAGCGGGTAGAGGTCGATATACTTGGCATTGTGGCGCTTGGCGACGGCCTTCAACAGGGTGTTGATTTCGGCCACCATCGCTTCCTTGCCGTCCAGACGCTTGTAGCGGCGGAAGCTCTCGTTGAAGGGCAGCAGGCTCTGCACATGGAGTTTCGTTGCGGGGCTTTCCTGACGGATGCGTTCCACGATCATCTCCACACGGCGGGCGATCTCCTCGCTCGTCAGATCGTGGGAGAGGTCATTGACCCCGATCATCAGGAAGATCTTGGCCGGCTGGCTCGGCAAGATGAGGTGCAGGCGGTCGTAGACGCCCATCGCTTCGTCGCCGATGATGCCGCGGTTGACGACGTGCTCCCGCTCCAGACGCGCCGACCAGTCGCCGCCGTTCTCCGTGAGGCTGTTGCCCAGCATCACGATGTCGTCCCGTGTGACGGGCCGCTCGTCCATGAAAGCGACAATGCGCTTGTAGTAGTGCTCGGTGTAGGGAGCCATCTCCTCCACAGGATCACCCGTCAGGCTTGCGGCCACGACATTGCTCACCAGCGTGCGGAGACGGACCACACTGTGCTCGTCGTGCGGATGCACCTGGTTGGTGAGAAGAATGACACTGAGGTTGCTCTCGGGGTCGATGACAATGCTGGTGCCGGTGTATCCCGTGTGGCTGTAGGTCTGGAGCCCGAACAGGCTGCCGTTGGCGGAGGCGTAGGCCGTGCAGCAGTCCCAGCCGAGGGTGCGACCCAGGCCGCTCACCTCGCGGGGGATTGAGCGCATGGCCCTCACTCCCATGGGGCTGAGGATGCGGCGTCCGTTCCACGAACCGCCATTCTGGAGGGCGGCACACAGCAGGGCGATGTCCTCGGCCGAGGAGAAGAGCGACGCGTTGCCGCTCACGCCGCCGTTCATCACGCGTGCCAGAGGGTCGTGGACCTGGCCGCAGAGAATCTGTCCGTTGGGCTGCTCCTCGGTGGGGGCTATCAGCGAGTGCCAGTCGCCCTCGACAAGGGGAGCCCAATGGGCATCGGACGTGTTGACCCAGTTGCCGTCGCGGTCCTGACGGCAGGGCAGGTAGTCGGTATGGTCCATGCCCAGCACATCGAAGAGGTTTTTGCGGGCGAAGGTGCGTAACGATTCGCCCGAGGCCTGTTCGATGACGTGTTGCAGGGCGATGTAGTTCAGGCAGCTGTAACAGAAGTCCGTGCGGGGTTCGAACTCGCGCGGACAGGTGGCGATGTATTCCATCAGTCCCCCGGCGTTGAGCGCTCCGTATTTCTCCACGAGCATCGGCACGGAGGCGTAGGCCGGAAGTCCCGACGAGTGGGTCATCAAATCCTGCACCCGGATGGTGCGTTTCGACTTGCCGTCCTCGCTCTCCCAGTCGCGGAAGCCCTCGATGTAGCGGCTCACAGGGTCCTGTAGCCGGACCAGGCCCCTCTCTACCAGAATCATGGCACAGACGGAGGTGCTCATGGCCTTGCTGCACGAGGCCATGTCGAAGATCGTGGAGGTGGTCATGGGCTCGGCATAAGGCTCCGTGCGGCGGTTGCCGTAAGCCTTCAGGTAGGCCATCTTGCCGTCCTTGACCACAGCCAGCACGGCCCCCGGAATCTCATGCTCGGCGATGGCCTGCTCGATGGCCCGGTCGGCATGGACCAACTGGCGCGAATCGAGGCCCGCCTGCTCGGGGGCGACGCGCGGGAGCTGCTGCGCCAGGATGCCCTCCCAGGCCAGGAGGGCACACAACAGAAGTATTCGTCTTTTCATCGCTTCGACCCTTTGCTATGCTTCGCGACCTGCGCGGTAGGCATCGGAGGCCTTCTTCACACTGCCGTGCATGAGCAGCAGCGCCCTGGCTGCGTCGTAGTCCAGACCCAGCTCCTCGACCAGCATCCGTGTGCCGCGGTCTACCAGTTTCTTGTTGCTCAACTGCATGTTGATCATTTTGTTACCCTTGACGCGGCCCAGCTGGATCATCACCGAGGTGGTGATCATGTTGAGAATCATCTTCTGGCCCGTGCCCGACTTCATGCGCGAGCTGCCGGTGACATATTCCGGACCGACGATCATCTCGATGGGGACATCGGTCTCCGCGGCCATGGGCGACGAGGGGTTGCTGGTGATGCATCCCGTGAGGATGCCGTGGGCGCGTGCCTCATGCAGTGCACCGATGACATAGGGAGTGGTGCCCGAAGCGGCGATCCCGATGACGGTGTCCTTGTCGTTGATGTTGCGCTCGAGGAGCTCCTGCCAGCCCTTCAGGGTGTCGTCCTCGGCATTCTCCACCGGGTTGCGGAGTGCCACGTCTCCGCCGGCAATAAGCCCTATAATCAGTGTGTTGGGCATGCCGAACGTGGGCGGAATCTCCGATGCGTCGAGCACGCCCAGCCGTCCGCTGGTGCCGGCACCCATGTAGAAGATGCGTCCGCCCTGCTTCATGCGCGGAACAATTTGAGTGACGAGTTTCTCAATCTGGGGAATGGCCTTCTCGACGGCCAGCGCTACTTTCTTGTCCTCGTTGTTGATGTCCTGGAGAATCTCCAGCACCGATTTCTTTTCAAGGTCGTTGTACAATGAGGGCTGTTCTGAGATTTTTACGAATGCCATATCTTTGCTGTTGTTTGGTTTTTTCCTGTTTGGGTTTTATGCGTTGTGGTAGGCTACCAGTCCCTCCATGGGGCTCTGCACGATGCGTCCGAGGCGTATGCCCATACGCCGGGCGGCCTCCTCAAGGGGTGCACGATAGTAGTGTGCCACCGAACCGATGAAGTGCACCTCGCAATTCCGGTAGTCGTACTGCATGATGTTGCGGCGGAAGAAGGCCTCAAAACTTTCGAGCACCAGGGCATATACCGTCTTGTCGTCGAGGTGTCTGGCCAGGAAGGGCGACAGCGACGCCAGAAAGCGGTTGGGGAAGGGCTGGCGGTAGACGCGGGCGATAATTTCGGCCGGCGTGAGGTCGTACTCGCGGAGGAACTCCTCCTTGAGGCCCTCGGTCATCTGATTCTTGAGCAGGCTGCCCACGAGCAGTTTGCCCAGCACGGCGCCGCTGCCTTCGTCGCCGAGGATGAAGCCCAGCGGGGAAACGTTGGCGGTGATCCGCTCGCCGTCGAAGTGGCACGAGTTGGACCCCGTGCCCAGGATGCAGGCGATGCCGGCATGGTGCCCGCAGAGTCCGCGTGCGGCCCCCAGCATATCCGAAGCCACGAGAATCTCGCCGCGGATGCCGGGGATCGTGGAGACGGCCTTGTGGACCTGCTCCCCCTTTTCGGGGGTGCAGCCCGCGCCGTAGAAATAGACCGTGTCGAAACCTCCGTCGGGGAGCTGGGGCAGCAGGGTGTGGCAAATCTCCTGCTTCATCTCCTCTTCGGTCTGGAAAAAGGGATTCATGCCCCTGGTGATTATGCGGTGGAGAATTTCTCCCTTTTCGGCCACGCACCAGTCTGTCTTGGTGGAGCCGCTGTCGGCTATAAGTATCATGTCTGTCGTTTTTTTTGTGAGTTGTCCGGTTAGAATTTGATGTAAATCCTGCGTTTGTAGAGCTGGTAGGCGACGCACCAGTTGAGGCCCACGAACAGCAGGGCATAGGCGCACGATGCCGCCGTGGGGGGCAGTATCCGGAGCAGGGTCTTGCCGTAGATGAGGGTGATGATGTTCACCGAAGCCCCGTCCCACGGAATGCGGATGGCGCCGAAGAGGATGGCCAATACGCCGCCCTGGACATAGAGGTAGAGCGGGTTGACGCCGAAGGCCTCGAAGAAGCGGCTCCAGCGTCTGTACCCCTTCACGTCGATGATCCATATCAGGAGTGCCAGAAGGCTCGAAGCCAGTCCGCAGGAGGTCAGGACGAAGGTGGGCGACCAAATCTTCTTGTTGATGGGCAGTCCGTAGGCGAGCAGGAAGCCCGCGAAGGTGAGGACGGTGCCGATGAGGAAGAGTTTGATGATGTGGGAGTCGAGTACGCGTGCGCGGTCAGTCCCCTTCGCCGGCGACGTGTCGCCGAGCATCACGCCGCCCACACAGAATCCGATCAGTACGTGGGCGATGGAGGGCAGTGTGCTGAGCAGGCCTTCGGGATCGATGCCGTTGTCCCGGTACATGTGGGTCGGGGTGAGGATGGCGCGGTCGACGATCGAGAGGATGTTCTCCTCGCTGTAGGCATAGCCGTTGCCCGTGAGCAGCAAGACGCTGTAACCGACCAGCAGCAGGACGATGAGGCCCACAATCTGACGGAACTTGAGGGTCATGGCCACGAACGAGGCCACACAGTAGCAGATGGCGAGGCGCTGCATGACCCCCAGGATGCGGATGCGGTCGAAGGTCCACGACGCTTCCCGCAGCTTCTCGAAGAACGACAGCCCCTCGGGAGCCGCGTGCCAGTAGAAGCAGAAGCGCGAGAACCAGCCGATGGCCATGCCCGTGAGGAAGATGAAGAGGGAGCGTTTGAGCACCTTGACGACCGAGTCGCGGGTGAGGGCAAAGTGTAGCTTGCGCAGCGAGATGTAGGTCGAGATCCCCATGATGAACATGAAGAACGGGAAGACCAGATCGGTGGGTGTGAGCCCGTTCCAGGGGGCGTGGCTCAGCGGGGCGTAGATGTGCGCCCATGAGCCGGGGTTGTTGACCAAAATCATGCCGGCAATGGTGATGCCGCGCAGGATATCGAGAGCCAGAATTCGATGGTTGGACATAGCGGTCTGAAAAGGTTGTTGTTCAGTGACGTTTGGCGGTGGTGCACTCGTCTGCCAGATAGACGATCGACTGGTAGGGTACGCCGGAGTTGGCGGTGAGGCCTATTTCGCAGGTGCGGCTGTTGCTGTAACCGGAGGTGACGTGGGCCTCCCGAAGTTGGGGCCTGAGTTTGCGCAGGGCGTAGGCGTTCACCTCGGGGTGGGTGAATCCCCGGTCGCCGGCAAATCCGCAGCAGCCCACCCCCTCGGGGACGACCACACGGGTCGAACACAGCGAGGCGAGGTCGGTGATGACCTTTTCCAGGCCCATCTTGCGCATCGAGCAGGTGATGTGTACGGCCACGGGACGGTCGACGGGGTGGAAGTCGAGCCGCTTGCGCAGGAACAGCCAGATGAATTCGGCCGGTTCGTAGAGCTTCATGCGCGTGATTTTCCCGCGCATGCGGTGCAGACAGGGGCTTTGGTCGCAGAGGACGGGGTAGCGGCCGTGTTCGCTCGCCTCCCACAGCGCCTCTTCGAGTTCCGCGGTCTTGCGGTCGGCAATGTCGATCATGCCTTTGCTCTCCCATATCGTGCCGCAGCAGAGCCGATCCATGTGGGGCGGATAGATGACGTTGTAGCCGGCCTTGTGGAGCAGGGAAGTCATGCTGTCGACCAGCGGCCGGGACGAGGGGGCCTTGTGTGCCGGACCCATCGTCTGATTGATGCAGCTGGGAAAGTAGACCACCTTGTCATGGTATTGCAGGCCTGCGTTGACCTGACGGCGCGCCTTGTCCGTGATCTTGAAGGCGTGGGGCATGGCCGGAGTCCAGAGCGGGAGGCCGAGGACGGAGTGGAGGGCGCCGCACACCCTGCTCATGGCCGTGGTGCCGAGCAGCGCATGCCCGGCGGCTGCCAGATGCAGTACGGGGCGCAGACCGCTCTTCATGCCTGCGAAGTGCCGGGCGGCAAAGTCGCCGATGCGGTGGCCGAAACTGCCCTGTGGGTGCTGCTCCCGGCGGATGATGTGGGTGAGGTCGCCCACGTTGATGCCCATGGGGCACGACATGGAGCACAGACCGTCGCCTGCGCAGGTCTCATTGCCCCAATATTTGTATTGCCGGCGCAGGAGGGCGAGGCGCTGGGGGTCTTCGCCCGTCTGCTGCAGACGCGACAACTCGCGGTTGATGACGATGCGCTGGCGCGACGAGATGCTGAATCCGCAGGTCAGGCAGTTCACCTCGCAGAATCCGCATTCGATACAGCGGTCGGTCTTTTCGCACACCTCCGCCCCCTCTTTGCCGCCGATCGAGAGCCGGGGCAGGGGCTTGAAGTTCCGGAGGTGACACTTGGGGTCGTCGTTGAAGATAACCCCCGGATTGAGCAGACCGTGGGGGTCGAACAGCTCCTTGACGGCCTTCATCACCGAGTAGGCCTCTTCGCCCCATTCGTAGCGCACGTAGGGAGCCATGTTGCGCCCCGTGCCGTGTTCGGCCTTCAGCGAGCCGTCGTATTTGTCCACGACGAGGCGTTTGACATCCTCCATGAGCCGTTCGTAGCGCGAAACCTCGGCCTGGGAGTCGAACGCCTGGTTGATGATGAAATGGTAGTTGCCCTCGAGGGCATGGCCGTAGATGCAGGCATCGTCATAGCCGTGACGGCGAATGAGCTCCTGCAGGTCGGCGGTGGCCTGGGGCAGGTCGTCGATCTGAAAGGCCACGTCCTCGATCAGACACGTCGTGCCCGCCTTGCGTGTGCCGCCCACCGAGGGGAAGATGCCCGAACGGATCGTCCAGAATTCGGAGTACTCCTCGGGGCGGTCGGTGAAGCGTACCGGGCGGTAGGTGTCGAACGCTTCGAGGGCACGGCTCACGCGTTCGATGTCGGCCGACAGCTCCTCGTGGGTGCGGGCCTTGACCTCGGTCAGCACGGCGGTCAGTCCGCGGGCCTGCTCCTCGCCCGCCTCCGAGAGGAAGGTGAGGTAGTTGGGGTCGCCGACCGAACTCAGCGACTTGTAGTCGAGCAGCTCGGCGCTCTTCACATCGAGGGGCTTCATCCTTACCACCGCCTCGCAGGCCTCGCCGATGGTGCGGAAGTAGAGCATGGCGCTGGCCTTGAAGGGGTAGTCGTATTCGGTCTTCATGGTCACCTCCGAAAGGAAGGCCAGTGTCCCCTCGCTGCCCACCATCAGGTGGGCCATGATGTCGAACGGGTCGTCGAACCGCACGAAGGGCAGGATGTTGAGTCCCGTGACATTCTTGATGGCGTATTTCCTGGCGATGCGCGCCATGAGTGTGTCATTGGCGCGCAGGGAGTCGCGCAGGGAGATGAGCTGCTCCAAAAATCGGGGGTGCGACCGGCGGAAGGCCTCGCGCGAGGCTTCGTCTCCCGTGTCGACGAGGGTGCCGTCCGCAAGGACGATGCGTGCCGAGAGCAGCATGCGGTCGCTGTTGGCGTGGGTGCCGCAGTTCATGCCCGAGGCGTTGTTCATCACGATGCCGCCGACCATGGCGCTGCGTATGGAGGCCGGATCGGGGGCGAACTTGCGTCCGTAGGGGGCGAGGATCTCGTTCACGCGCTGGCCGACAAGTCCCGGCTGGAGGGTGATTCGGCTGTGGTCTTCGCTGACGGAGTAACGCTCCCAGTGTTTGCCGGCGACGATGAGTATCGAGTCGCTGATGGACTGCCCCGAGAGGCTGGTCCCGGCGGCACGGAAGGTGACGGGCAGGCGGAGTGCCGAGGCGAGCTGCAGCAGGCGGGCGACCTCCTGCTCGTTGTCCGAGCGGACGATGATTTGGGGTATGAGCCGGTAGAATCCGGCATCGGTGCCCCACGCCAGGCGGCGTAATTCGTCGGTGTAGATTCTTTCCGAAGGAATGAATTGTCTTATTTCGTGGAGGAAATCCCGGTAGCTGGATGGTGCCATTTTTCCCTGATTAAACGTATCGAAACAGGTGTCGAGTGGTTGCTCTCTTTTGAGGATCAGTGGTAAAGGTAATACTTTTCGGATAGATGGCGGAAATCTGCGACATCTTTGTTCCAGTAATCCTTCACATCCTCCCAGCGGTTGCGGCGCGAGAAGCGTTCGCGGATCTGCTTCGAACCGCAGGCGAGGTCGAACGAGCGGAAACGCTCCTTGTCGGCGTGCGCCAGCACGGTATGCTCGGGGTAGAGGCGCGCGATCTCCTGCATGACGAGAAACTGGATCTCGGTGATGGAGGCCTTGCGGTAGTCAAGCAGGTGGACCTGCACGCCCTGCAGCAGTTCGCCCTTGCCGATGCTGTAGAACGGCTTGGCGTAGATGGGGCGGAAGACCACCCCCTCGAGGTCCAGCGCATTCATCGCCCCGGCAAATTCGGCAGCCTTGATCCACGGTGCGGCGAACATCTGGAAGGGAATGGTGTAGCCCACGCCGATGTTCATGTACATCAGTTCGCCCACGATGCCACTCATGGGGTAGAAATAGACCGAATGGGCATGGGGGATGTGGGGCGACGAGGGGATCCACTGCAAACCCGTGTCGGAGTAGTTCATTTCGCGTCTCCAGCCCTCCATCTTCACCACATGGAGCCGGCATTTGACCTTGTTCTTCAACATGCCCTCCTCGTTGAGCAGCCGGGCCAGTTCGCCGCACGTGAGTCCGTAGAGGTAGGGGATTTTGAACTGGCTGATGAACGAGGTGCAGTCCTCTTCGGTGAGGTTGCCCTCGATTTTGAGCCCGTCGACGGGGTTGGGACGGTCGAGGACGATGAATTCCTTGTCATTCTCGGCGGCGGCCTCCATGGCCAGACCCATGGTACTGATGTAGGTGAACGAACGGCAGCCGATGTCCTGAATGTCGTAGACCAGCACGTCGATGTCCTCCAGCATCTCGGGGGTGGCTTTGCGGGTCTTGCCGTAGAGCGATCGCACGGGGAGTTGTGTCGAGGCGTCGCGGATGTCGGTGACATGGTCGCCGGCGTGGACGTCTCCACGCACGCCGTGTTCGGGGCCGAAGAGTGCCACGAGGTTCACATTTTTGGCTTCGTGGAGGATGTCGATGGTCGATTTGAGCGAATTGTCTACTCCCGTGGGGTTGGTGATCAGCCCCACGCGTTTGCCCTCAAGGCATTTGAACCCCTGCTCCTTGAGCACCTCAATACCGGTCTTGACGGTGATTTGGGCCTGGGTGGAGAGGGCGATCGTGGTTGCCAGAAGGGGCAGAAACAGCTTTTTCATCTTCATGGTCGTGTTGTTTTTTGGGTTCAGGCGGCTTTTTTTCCGTAGGAGGGGTCGATCTTCACCATTGCGGTGACAATCCATGTGGCAATGTTGCAGGCGAAGACCCACCAGAAGAAGTTGACATAGCCCAACTGCTCCTGGATCCAACCTGCCGCCATGCCCGGGACCATCATGCCCAGAGCCATGAAGGCGGTGCAGATGGCATAATGCGAGGTCTTGTGCTCGCCCTCGGCGAAGTACATCATGTAGAGCATGAAGGCCGTGAAGCCGAATCCGTAGCCGAACTGCTCGATGAAGACGCAGGTGCTGATAGTGTAGATGCTCTCGGGCTGGAAGATGGCCAGGTAACAGAACGTGAAACAGGTGAGCGAGATGCTCAGGGACATGGGCCACAGCCATTTTTTCAGACCGCCGCGCGAGGCGCAGATTCCGCCCAGAATACCGCCGATGGTCAATCCCGCCACCCCGATGGTGCCGTAGACCAGACCCAGTTCGGCTGTCGAGAGTCCCAGTCCACCCAACTCTTTGGGGTCAACCAGAAAGGGCTGAATCATCTTCACGAGCTGGGCCTCGGGCAGGCGGAACAGCAGGATGAAGAGTACGGCCACCAGGACTTGCGGCTTGCGGAAGAAGGACCCGAACGTGCCGAAAAACTCCTGCAGGATGTTGACATGGCTCTTGCCCTCGGTCACCGAGTGGTCGGTGGCGGGGCGCGGCAGGATGTAGATGTGGTAGAGGGTCAGCGCTCCGAACAGGGCCGAGATGGCGTAGAAGGTATAGCGCCAGGCCATGGGTATGTTGCCCGTGGAGCTCTCCAGCCAGCCGGCCAGCACCACCAGGGCGCCCTGTCCGAAGATGGAGGCCAGGCGGTAGGCCGTGCTGCGAATGCCCACGAAAAGGCTCTGCTGGTTGCTGTTGAGGGCTACCATGTAGTAGCCGTCGGAGGCGATGTCGTGGGTGGCCGAGGCGAAGCCGATGATCCAGAAGACGGCCAGACAGGCCGTGAAGACCGACACCTGGACTGCTCCGGAGGCGATCTCCGCATCGCCGGGCGCGGGGAGGGTGAAGGCCACCATGGCGAGTCCCACGGCCATGATCGTCTGCATGAGGACCGTCCACCAGCGTTTGGTGCGGATGATGTCGATGAAGGGGCTCCAGAAGGGTTTGATGACCCACGGCAGGTACAGCCAGCCGGTGTAGAGGGCGATGTCGGTGTTCGACATCCCCAGCTTCTTAAACATCAGCACCGAGATGGTGTTGACGGCAAAATAGGGAATACCCTGGGCAAAGTAGAGGGTGGGGATCCATGCCCAGGGGTTGGTCTGTTTGTTTTTGTTCATGGGTTGTTGCGGTAGGTGTTGCGGTCTATTGGTATATTTTTTCGAGGACGGCGCCCACAAAATAGTGCTTCAGGATTTCGTCGTACCTGTACCCCTTTTCGCCCATCACGGCAGCGCCGATCTGGCAGAGACCCACGCCGTGGCCCCAGCCTGCACCGATGAGGGTGAATGTCGAAGGGACGCCGTCGGCGTTGTTTTCGCCCTTCTCGACCACGAACGCCGAGCTGTAGAGGTGCGACGGCGAGAGGGTGCGGCGGATCTCCAGCTCCTTGCCGATGGTGAGGGTTTTCTTTGTGCCCGCAATCCTGAGTTTCCACAGGCGGCCGCTTGTGCCGCGGGCCACGGGAACGAGGTCTTTGATGTGTCCGTAGTCCACGCCCGAACGGCGGAGAATGAGCGCGGAAAGCTCCTCCTGCGTGTAGGACACCTTCCAGCGGTAGAAGTCGGAGGTCTCCTGATCGTAGTTGTTGAGCACCTGCGAGAGAATCTGCCTGTCGGAGGTGTTGCAGAAGGCTTCGGGCGAGGAGAGAATCCATTTCCGGGCCTCTTCCTCGACGGTGAGGTCGGGCAGCGGAGCTTCGCTCGCGCTGTCGGCCTGCTTCACCAGATAGGGCATCTCCTTTTCCTCCCAGCAGTAGCGGAATTCCTCGAAGGCCCCGCCGCAGCACTTCGAGAAGCGCGCGTCGCAGATTTCTCCGTCGTACATGAGCAGTTGGCCGCGTGTGGCGGCGATGGCCTCGCGCACGGCGGCTGTCGAGGCGCGGGTGATGCCCTGATAGCGCTGGCAGTGGTCGTCGGCGCACACATCGAAACGGGTGTGGTCCTCGCGGTCGTACCAGCGGATCAGTTCCGTGTCGGTGATGGTGTAGGCCGAGTAGTCGGTCTGCTGTGCCTTGATCTGCTTGTTCTTGCGGATCTGGGCCAGCAGCCAGCTGCGCGAGATGACGGCATGGGCCTTCAGCAGCTCGGGCGAGGCGGTGGCGCTCATCTCGCTCGAAATGACGCTGGTGAGGTAGTCCTCCACGCGGATGACATTCACGGCCGTGAGTCGGTCGTTCTCGACGATGAATTTCAGTGCGCCTTCGAAACGCTGGTTCTCCTTGCGCTCCCAGTGGAAGTTGATGCCGATGGTCACCCCCTTGAGTTCGAACTCCGAGTGCGACTCGTCGAGGGGTTCAAAGGTGATTTCATCGTAGGCGGCACCCTGCCAAATGACTTTGCCGTTTTGGCAGGAGACTTTCCCGTCGCCTGTGATCGTCTGTCCGCCGATGCGGTATGGGGTCTGCAGCGTGAATTCGATTTCCGGTTCGAACATGATGCCGACCTGTACTTTGGGTTCTTCCATTTTCGGATGTTTTTTGGTTACCTGGTGCAGAGTTTTTTCCGTATGCGTTCTGTCAGCTCCCCGAACTCGCTGTGCGGGAGGCACACCTCGCCTAAAATTTGGCGGAGAGCCTCCGAATCCATCTTCTCGAAGTCGTGCTCCAGCGGCGTGATGAACACACCGCCCATGTCGACCGAGGCCGGGCTGCTCAACAGACGCGCCTCGCCCTCGGCCGTGTAGCACGACGGGCGGTGCTTCGCGCGGGGGAAGATGAAGAGCACCCACCTGTTCTCTTCGTGGAGGGCCAGGAGGTTCATCATCGGCTCCTCCCCGCCGTGGCGGAGGGCCATTTGGTCGTAGACCAGGGCGAAGAGTTCCGCGGCGTCGGCCTTCTCCTCCGATTCGATGACGAGGGTCGTGCGCGGCAGGTCCTTCAATGTGTGGAGACGCGCCTTGCGCAGCTTGTCCGGCTCGGCGGCAGTCAACGTGCGCCACTGCGATTCGATGGGCATGAACCTGCGGCTGCCGGCCTGGAAGTGGGCGTGGTCGGGAGCCGAGGCGCCGCAGCGCGGTCCGTTGTAGAAGACCGTGAAGTCGGGAAGTGCCGCCGCCAGGTCGAGCATGTCGTCGATGCGTCCGACGATGCTCTGGGCGGTGTGGCTGTTGTCGGGAATGGTCAGATGCCGGGGGAAAATGGGGAACGGATTGATCAGAATCGTGTAGCGCTCCTTGAAGGGTATTCCCCTCTGCTCCGCAGGGCGATTCGCTGCACAGAGAAAGCATTGGCGGGCGGCGATGGTCTGTTTGTCGACCTTGGCGCCCGACGAGACGATGCGTGCCGGATTGAACTGCACCTTGTAGGTCGCCTCGCCAATGTGCAGGGTCTTCACCCGGACGCGGTCCAAGGCGGCATAGTTGTCCCGGAGCGTTTCCCAAACGCCCGTCTGCTGCTCAAAGAGTTCCTGAATGCGCTGCTTCATGCTGCCGGTTTATTTGTGATTCATGGCTATTCGGGCCTGCAGCTCCCAGGTCCGGATGCGGTCCTTGTAGAGGTTGTGGGCGTTCATCTTCACGATGTCGAGCGAGGCGTCGGAGTTGTCCTCCCAGCGGCGGCAGAGGTAGACAACCTCGTAGACGCGGCCGATCTGATAGCGGCGGCTGATGTTGAGCCCCAGGGCATAGTCCTCGCCGTAGCTGGTGTTGGGGACCTTGATCTTGCGCAGCATGGGGGTGTAGAAGGCCCGGGGAGCGCCCAGTCCGTTGATGCGCAGGGCGTTGTTGCGTCCGTTGTCGGGCGTCCACTCCCTGTGGTCGATGATGCCCGGAGCAATCATGTTCATGTTGAAGTCGGTCATCATGTAGGTGCCGACCACCATGGCGCAGTTCTGCTCGTAGAAGGCGCGCACCATCGTGGCGAGGGTGTGCTCGTCCCTGTAGACATCGTCGCTGTCGAGCTGCACGGCGAACTTGCCGCACTTGGGGTGGTGGACACCCATGTTCCAGCATCCGCCGATGCCCAGATCGTGACGCGGGGGGATGATGTGGATCAGACGCTCGTCGTCCTTGAATTCGTCGATGGCCTCGGTGGTGCCGTCGGTCGAGTGGTTGTCGATGACGATGAGGTTGAACCTGAAGTCTGTCTTCTGCGAGAGCACCGAACCGATGGCATCGCGGATGGTGCGGATCCGGTTGCGCACGGGGATGATGACCGAGGCCTCATACTCGAAGTTCCCCTCCTCGAAGGCGATCTTCTCGAAACGGGGTTCGAGATAACCGCCGATTTCCTTCAGATGCTCGGTGCAGGCCTGCTCCATCTCTATCTGGCGGCCGCGGTTGCGGGGATCTACGTAGTCGAAAATCTTTTCGCCGCTCTTGCGGGTGTCGTTCTCGACCTCGGAATAGAGGTATTCGTTGATGTGCATGAGGCTCTCCTTCTGGCTCAGCTTCAGACGCAGGTCGTAGAGTCCTGCAAACTCATAGTCGGCCTTCATGCGGCTGACGGCCTCGCAGAAGGCGTCGCGGCGGAAGAGCAGCAGCGAGCCGAAGTCGAAGTCGTCGCGCAGCGACCCGAACTGATAGTCGATGACCGGAGCGTTGCTCTGGAGACCTTCTCGGACCTGATAGTGGTCGGCATAGACCATCCCTGCGCGGGAATCTTCGGCCAGCATCGTCATGCGGTCGAGGGCGAAGAGCCCCAGCGAGAGGGTGCTGTATTTGGTGTAGAGAAGTATGAATTCGGCTTCGGAGGCCTCGGCAATGGCTCTTATGGTCTGTGACGACTGCGCGCCGCCGATGGGGAGCAGTTGGCATCCCTCCAGGGGTTGCTGTCCTTCGGTGTCGGTCAGCAGGAAGATGCGGTTGACCAGTTGGGAGTCGAAAAGACCCTTGACGGTCTGCGCGGCCTGTTCTTTGTCCGAAAAGGGAATGAAGCAATCAATCTTATTCATCGTCGTTAAATGTTAATGGGTGGTTGTCCGGTTGTTTTTGTCGTTGAAGAAGTCCAGGATCCGTTTCATGAGCAGCGAGCGTTGCTCCTCCGAACGGATCGACTCGAAGGGGTAGCCCATCACAAAGGTCTTGTAGTCGCCCCTGTAGGCCACGGCGGCGCTGAGGTTGTTCTCGGTGTAGCGCATGACGGTTTCGGCTCCCGGGGTGGCGGGCTCTATGGCGTCGGGCGATTCGACGACGTAGCTCTCCTCGTTGAGGGTCGCGTAGTAGTCGAACGAGCCGTCCGCGGGCAGGAGTCGCGACACCACGGCCCGCACGCCGCCGCGGCGTGCGGCCTGACCCACGCGCCGGAAGTATTTGAGTACGTCGGTGGCGAATGCGCAGTCCTCCTTGATCCGGGGTGTGAGCGGATTGTCCCACAGGTCGGTGCCCACATAGGCCCCCGAGACCATCACGTTGCCGCCCTTGCGGCAGTAGTCGCCGATGGCGGCCTGCATCTCGGGACTGAAGGTCTTGAACTGCAGGGGGTGAATGCCGCCGCGTCCCATCTTGGTCTGACACTCCTTGCCGAGGATGAGGTCCACCGAGGGATAGTCGTTCATGCAGACCGCACCGCTTTCTACGGCTTCGTCGCTGCAAGATACGAACGAATATCCGGCTTGGAGCATTGCGCGGCCGTGAAGCGCCGGATAGTCGAACGTATTGCCGGCGATGACCATCGTTTCGTAGTCGCCATAGCTGTCTCCGAAGCCGGCCGCATCGTCGTCCATCCAGTCGATGTTGCGGCGGAACTCCTTCATCTTACCTACATAGCTTACGTCCTTCACATAGGGCACGCCGTGGTCCCTGTCGTCGAGAAATCCCGCCAGAAGGGTGTCGGCCGGAGCCGGGGCCACAAAGTCGGCCGGCGCACCGATGCGGTCGAAGCCGTTGATAATCAGAACGGGCTTTTTCACGCCGTTGGCGGCTATGCCCACCGACAGAATCTCGGAGGGGAAGCTCTCGCCCCCGTCGTTGAGGGCCGTGACCCGGAAACTGCACACTTCGCCCGCGGGAATATCGGTTTCGAAACGGGGGGAGGTCACCAGACGTCCGTTGTCGAAGGTTCCGTCGCCGATCCGGGTGTATACGATGTAGCGGTCGGGTGTGGCGGAGGGTTCGAGGGGGTCGTCGACGGGCCGCCAGCTGACCAGGGCACGACCTTCGGCCGAGAGCGTTGCGCTCATGTGGTCGACGGGCAGGGGCTGTACCACATAAGGCACCCTGTTCTGCGAGGCGATGAACTGCAGCATGCCTTTGTAGATGGCGCGGCTCACCGTGAAGCGGAAGCGCGGGTCGAGACCGTAGCGCATGTCGGCGAAGTTCTGGTGGGAGAGCAGTTCCAGGAGCATGGTGGGCACTTGTGGGGTGCGCGCCTCGAAGTAGGGTTTGTTCCACATGCCGCGGCGGTTCCACTCGGGTTCGTAGAGGCGTCGCACGTCGTTGACCACATGCGACAGAATGAGGTCGGTGAGCTGGCGCGCCATGTAGCGCGACGAGCCATTGGCATAGGTGTCGCGTCCCTCCGACCTGCTCATGTAGATCCCCAGGGTGCCGACGATGGAGTCGTTGCGCGAAGTGCCGGCGTCGGAGTGGAAGGCGAAGGCCGCATCGACGGGGATATGAAGCCCCTGACGGTCGGGGAGCACCTCCGAGCCTCCGGCCAGATAATTGACCCATAGGCCGCGGGACTTGTAGTCGTCGGCGTAGTCGTTGCCGCCCGAATGGGGCGAGTAGACCGAGTCGGGAACGCCGGCCCACTGCATCCAGTAGCGGGCCGCTTCGCAGAAACGGGGGTAGCGGCTGATTTGGGGCACATGGCGTGCGGCCTCGGCCGCGAAGTCCGCGAGGGAATCCTTGCTGTTCCGGGCGAGGTATTCGGCCGTGATGCTGCGGGCTATGTTGCCCATGCCGCCGCCGATCTTCACCCCGTCGGCCGTGACGATGCGTCCGTTTTTCGACGAGCGGTTGCTCAGCACGATGCACTGCCCGGCGTCGAGCCCCTCGTCAAAGGGAAACGTTCCCAGATAGATCCAGGTGCCGCCGCCCATCGTCTGGTTGACCTTGAAGCGGGAGACGCCTCCCTTGTGATGTACGGTGTAGAGGGCGTCCTCGGTGCTTCGGGGCAGGGAGTGGTAGGATACATAGACGGCATATTCGCCTGCCGCCGGGATGGCGGGGGTCCAGGTTGCCGTTGCGCCCTCCTTGTCGCGCCGGGTCTCCACCTGGCGGAAGGTACCTTCGCGGAAGGGGTTTTCAAACTCCCGGTAGGTGCGGCGCAGGTGGGCAAAGCCCTCCGAAGCCCCCTCGCTCCAGCTCTGCGCGCCGTTTTGCTCGGTGTAGCGCGAATTGTCGAGACAGCCGTCGTTGTCGACGATGACCTCATGTCTGTTGAAATCGCGCTCGCGCGGCAGGAGGATATTGGCTCCGGCATTTTCGAGCATCGGCACCAGATAGGGCAGTACATAGCTCTGTGTGTAGAGATCCTCCACGGTCTGGAGAATGCGTGCACGCTGCCATTCCCAGCGGTTGAGGCTCTGTTCGAAATACCAGCCGTGGCTCTGCCACATGGCGATGTGGCGGTTCTGAAGTCCGCGTGTGGGGCGGTTGATTCTGTCGAGGGGGGTGACCAGCGGAGTGCGGCACGAGGTCTCGAACGTCCTGATGCGGCGATTGACTCTGGAGCGCAGCGCCAGGGGGACGAGCTCCTCGATGGGCTGTCCCTCGGCGATGACCTCCAGACGGTATTTGTCGTAGCGGGACGGCAGCAGCGAGCGGATTTCGCGGTATAGAGAGGCTACATTCTCCTCCCGGAAGGGAATGTAGGAGCAGTCCTGACTGGCGAAGAGCGAAATCTGCCGTGCGCCAACGGCTACGGAGTCGATCCTGACCCCGTCGAAGATCGTCTCCTTGCGCGCCTCGCGCGAAAGCAGCGATTCGATGTCGCGGACGACTTCGTCGGGAAGGGTTTGAGCCGATGCGGGTGCTGCCAGCGAGAGCAGGGCTGCAAGGGCGGCTGTATGTAGTGTTCGGTTCATGGTCTTTGGGGTATGAGGACTGACGTTTTCCGGTTGTTGTCGCTTGCGGATCGGCAGACACGGACTCCGTGTCGTGGTGATGGCATCGAGCCGCCGCTCGAAACGGATCGGGTAGCCCCGAACCCCGCTGTGCTGTGGGTCTGGAGCCCGCAGCGGATGGCCGGAGACGGCACCACCGCGGGAACGAAACGCTCGTGCACGGGACGGCGGCACGCCGGTGCGGAGAGGAACATGCCTCGAACTTCCGGTCTGCTACTCCGCATAGAGTAAATAGGGGCGGCGCTGCTCCTTGAATCGTGCGACATCGTCGGCCCAGCGGGCCTTGATTTCATCGGCCGATTTCCCTTCCCGGATCATCTTGCGCACGTAGTCGGTGCCGATGAGCAGCTCGAAGAATCCGCGGAAAAAGTGGTCGTCGATGTTCAGATTGCGGTAGGCGTCGATGATATAGCTCAGGTCGAGGCCCTTGCTCCAGATCTCCTCGTCGCTCAGGCTGCTCAGGTCGCGGCCGTAGCAGGTCTTGTTGAGCTGGGGCGGATTCTTGGCGCCCGGCACGCTGCGCGGTGTGAATTCGAAGTCGTAGCCCTTCATGTTGGGGTGGCCGTAGACCTGAAACGGTTTGTCGGTGCCGCGACCCAGGCTCACGGGGGTGGCCTCGAACAGGCAGGTCGACGGATAGAGATAGATCGACTTCATGTCGGGCAGGTTGGGCGACGGGGCGACGGGCAGACGGTAGTGGGTCTGGTGGGTGTAGTTCCTGCAGGGAATGACCGTCACATCGCAGACGCGCGATTGGGGCAGCCAGTGTTCGCCGTTGACCATGAGCGCCAGCTCGCCCAGCGTCATGCCGTGGACCACGGGAATGGGCAGCCAACCCACCCCCGACTTGTATTTCATGTCGAGAATCGGACCGTCGACATAGTGTCCGTTGGGATTGGGGCGGTCGAGGATGAGCACCTTGCGGTTGTACTCGGCGCAGGCGTCCATGAGGCGGCACATGGTGATGTAATATGTGTAGAAGCGCAAGCCGACATCCTGAATATCGACGACCAGAATGTCGAATTTGCGCATCGACTCTTCGCTCGGGCGTTTGTCCTTTCCGTCGTAAAGCGACAGAATGGGGATCCCGGTCCTGGGATCTGCCGAACTGGCCACGTGTTCGCCCGCATCGGCCGTGCCGCGGAAGCCGTGTTCGGGGGAGAAGATGGCGCGGACGTCCATCTGGTGGTCGAGCAGGACGTCGAGCAGATGGCGCTCTCCGACCATCCCCGTGTGGTTCGAGAAGATGGCTATTCGCTTGTTTTTCAGGATGTGAAAGTATTCGGAAGTTTGTTCCGCTCCTACGATGACCTGCTCTTCCCGGGCTTGGCTCACGAGGGTGAAACACACCATTAGAAGACTTGAAATAAGTTTTTTCATCTTGGTTTAGGTTGGTGACTCGTTGTGTTGGCAGACACAAAAATAGATTTTTTTTAATTAGGAACCATTAATCTTTTCGGGAATTTTGCTTCCGAAACCCTTTATTCGCAAAAGATGTGAAATGCTTTTGCTTTTAATGTTGTGATTTTGTGATAGATTAATACTTCGTTAAATTTGTAACTAATCCGTTGAAAATAAACACGTTAATTAA
>NZ_JAHHQJ010000007.1 GCF_020026455.1 Alistipes sp. | reverse complement strand
CCTTGTAGGCGCAGCCGGTTTCGAATGGTCCAAGTGCCTAACCTCAATGCTGGGAACTTAATGCTGAAGCAGCACGTCTGGATCCAATGCTCGATCCCAAATGCCAGCCCCAGATACCGGGCTAAATGCCGGGGGAGGGTAGACGTCGGGATAAATGCTCGGCCCAAAATGCCGGCCCCAAATACCGAAGCCGAATAGCAAATCAAATACCGAACCCAATTGCAGCGGTCCGAATGCCGGGATTCAATGCCGGGCTGAACGTCGGGACCTGAATGGCGAGATAGGTATAGTTGCTGCCCGAATTGGGGAACGGGCCGCGGAACGCAGTTCGCGGATTGTGGAAATGCGCTGCTATTTGCCCTCGACGAAATCGAGGATCGCCCGGGCCGTGGTTTCCGGCTCCTCCAGAAATCCCATGTGCCCGCTGTTTTCGAGCCATACGATCCGCGCCTGCGGATGCCCTTCCACCAGTTTTTCGGCCGCTTCGATAGGGATGTAGTTGTCTTTGCGCCCGAGGATGAAGAGCTGGGGAACCTTCGAGGTGCGCAGCATTTCATTCCGGTCCTTGCGGGCAATCATGCCGTTGAGCAAGGCTACGATACCTTCGTCCTCGGTGACGGCGACCTGTTCGGTAAGGTCCTCGATGTAGTCTTTCATCCGGGTGCGGTTGTCCTCGGCAAAGCCCGCTTCGGGAGCCACGCGGGCCAGCATCTCCTTTTTCCCTGCCTTTACAAGGGCGATTTCGCGGTGGCGGTTCTCGGCCTTCTCCGGCGTGTCGGCGTTCGGGGTCGAGCTTAGCAGGACAACTCCGTCGAGCATCTCGGGATGCCGTTCGCAGAAGGCCAGGGCTACGTAGCCGCCCATCGAATGGCCGACAAGCGTGCAGCGGGGGATTTCCAGCGCCCGGAGCGCGTCGGCCACCGTGTCGGCGAGGAATTCCATCGAATGCTCTTCGCCCGTGACGATCGAGATGCCATGGCCGGGCAGATCCAGCGTGACCACGCGAAGCTCTTTGTAGAGAAATGGAACGAAATCCTCCCAAACGAGCATCGATTCGAGATAGCCGTGCAGGAGCACGACGCATTTGTCTCCCTTCTGGGAGTCGCAGACATGCAGGGCGGTGGGACCCGCCATGATGAATTTTTCGATCATTGCAGCTGAATTTATTCCTCCTCTTCGTCGAGGTAGTCGAGAACGGATTCGCGTTTGAGGGGCAGGATCTCCTCCTCATCCTCTTCGTCGAAACTGCTGTAAAGCGCGTGGCGCTCCTTGCCGCTCTTGCGCATCGGTTCGAGACGTTTGGCTTTCCGAAGTTCGTCCGCATCGTGTTCGCGGATTCCCTTTTGTGTTTTCATGGGGAAATGAGTACTTGGTTTAGAAATTTTCGGTGTCGAACACCCCTTCGAAGACGCGGCGTGCCGGTCCCGTCAGGCGGATGTCCGTATAGATTTGTGTTCCCTGTGCATGCGAAAACCGTACCGCAAGAGCTCCTCCGGGTACGGTAATGCGGAAATCGGTCGTCTGGGGCTGTAGTGCGAAGGCCGTCACGATGGCTGCGGCCGTGGCTCCCGTGCCGCAGGCGCGGGTCTCGTCCTCCACGCCGCGTTCGTAGGTGCGCATGCGGATCATGCCCTCGCCGGCGATCTGCACGAAATTGACGTTCGTACCCTGTGGGAAGCGTGCCGTGTCGCGGCGGATGGCGCGTCCGCGGGCGGTTACGTCGACCGATTCGAGGTCGTCGACAAATTCGACGTAGTGCGGGACGCCCGTGTTGAGAAACCACCAGCCGTCGCCCGTGCGGATCTCCCGCACGTCGATCATGCCCAGCTCGATCTCCCCCGAAGTGCCCTCCAGACGGCGGATGCGGGCGGAGTGAAGCCCGTCGGCGGCTTCGAAAAACTTGGTCTCGGTGCCGATGCCCCGATGTTCGGCGAACAGCGCGAAGCAGCGGGCGCCGTTGCCGCACATCTCGCCTTCCGACCCGTCGGCGTTGTAATAGCGCATCGAACAGTCGGTTTCCGCGTTCCGGCCGAGGGTGATCAGCCCGTCGGCCCCGATGCCGAAATGGCGGTCGCACAAGGCAGCAATAAGCTCCGCACGGGGCATGAAGCCGCCTTCGCGGTTGTCGATCAGGATGAAATCGTTGCCTGCACCTTCGTATTTCGCAAATGCCGTCTGCATTTTTTGGATGGTTATGTCTTGGCAAAAATAGTAAAACTTCTAAAAGTTTTGCTAATTTTGTGAAAAATATCCGCCCGGACGCGCAATGGCGGGCGGATTGTATGGTTTATGGCAGGATTCAAAAGACAGATCTCTATGAAAAGTGTGCTTTTCAAGCATCGTTCGATACGTAAATTCCGACCGACACCCATCCCCGAGGAGGTGTTGCGCGAGTGTCTCGAAGCAGCCTCGCGCGCTTCGACGTGCGGCAACATGCAGCTCTATTCACTGGTGGTGACCCGCGACGAGACGCTCCGCGAACGGCTCGCGCCGTGCCATTTCAACCAGCCGATGGTCCGTCAGGCCCCGTGCCTGGTGACCGTCTGCGCCGATATTCACCGGTTCACGATGTGGTGCGAGCAGCGCGATGCCGATCCGGCCTACGACAATTTCGCGTGGTTTCTGAACGCTTCGACCGACGCCCTGCTGGCTGCGCAGAACCTCTGCGTCGAGGCCGAAATGCACGGTCTGGGCATCTGTTACCTCGGCACGACGATCTACACCGCGGGCGACATTTCGCGGATTCTGGAACTTCCGAAGGGGGTCATTCCGCTCACCACCGTGGTCATGGGTTATCCCGACGAGTCGCCCGAGCTGACCGACCGCCTGCCGCTCGAAGCCGTGGTCCACTACGAGAAATATACCGATTACACGGCCGCCGAGATCGACGAACTCTGGGCCGAGCGCGAAGAGTCGGAGTTCACCAAAGAGCTGCTGGCGGAAAACGGCCTCTCGAATCTGGCGAAGGTCTTCACCCAGCGGCGTTACGTGCGCAAGGATAACCTGGCCATCTCGGAGTCCTATTTCGCCCTTTTGAAAGAGAAGGGATTTTTCAACAACTGATGCCGTGCGGGGCTTGTGTCGCATACTCGCCGCTACGCTGCTGGGCCTGCTGTGCTCGGCGTGCAGCGTCACGCGTCACATTCCCGAAGGCGAATATTTCCTGCAGAAAGTCCGGGTCGAGGAGGATAGGTCCACACGCCGCCAGGAACGCATCCCGGCTTCCGACATGGAGAAGTACGTGCGGCAGACGCCCAACAAGCGCTTCCTCGGGACGAATTTCTACGTTTGGCTCTACGAGCAGGCCGATCCCGCGAAGGACAATCGCTGGAACAACTGGAAGCGCAAGATCGGGCAGGCGCCCGTGACGCTGGACCTGGGGCTGACCCGGAAGAGCGCCGAAAACCTGAAGGTCTACATGGACTCGAAGGGTTTTTTCTCCTCGCAGGCGACCTATGAGATCGACACCGTTTCGCGCCGCAAGCGGGCGACGGTCACCTTCCGCACGCGCCAGGGAGAGCCTTACCGCATCGACTCCGTCTCCTACGAGTTCCAGGACAACTTCCTCGAACAGATCGTGCTGCCCGACACCGTCAATACGCTGCTGCATGCGGGCGATATTTACGACGTGTCGGTTCTCGATGCCGAGCGGGAACGCATCGCCGCCTACCTCAAGGAGCGGGGCTACTACAATTTTTCGGTCAACAACATCTCCTACGCGGCGCGGATGTTCGAGAAGGAGCGGCGGATCAACCTGCGGCTGATCGTCAAACAGTATCTCACGGGCTACGACGAGCGCGGACTGCCCGTGATGGACAACAACATGGTCTACCGCATCGACCGGATCAACATTTTCCCCGATTACGACCCCACAGTCGCACGGACCGACACGACGCTGCTGTCGCGTCTCGATACGGTCTACTACCGCGGTCTGAACATTATCTACGAGAAACGGCCCAACCTGCGGCCTTCGGTGCTCCGCCAGGCCGTCCCGCTCTATCCCAACTACGTCTACAACTCGGCGCAGGTCAACCGTGCCTATTCCGACCTGATGGCGCTGGGCTATTTCAAGAGTGCCAAAATCGCCTTCGAGGAGCAGCCCCAGTCGGCCGACGTCACCGATATGGTCTCCTTCATCGGCGCTTCGGCCGATTCGACGCAGACGCTCTACACGCGCGAGGGCTACCTGACGTGCAACATCCTCTGCACGCCGACGCTCAAGCAGAGCGTCAAGGTCGACCTCGAGGGCAGCACCACGTCGAGTTTCTACGGGCTGAAAGCCACCGTCGGTTATCAGAACCGCAATATTTTCCGGGGCGCGGAGTCGTTCGACCTCTCCTTCACGGCGGGTTACGAATTCATGAAGGCGCCCGATGCCCGGCGCAAACGGGCCACCGAATTCGGCGTCACGGCCGGACTGACCTTCCCGCGGTTCCTCCTGCCCTGGCGCACGGGCCGTTTCCGCTCGGTGAACCAGCCGAAGACCAAGGCCGAGCTGTCGATTAATTTTCAGGACCGCCCCTATTACGCCCGTACGCTTTCGAGTGCCGGCATCACCTACATGTGGACCAACAGCCGCTATTCGTCCTTCTCGCTACGGCCGATCGACATCAACGTGGTCGACATGACGCGTCCGGTCGATCCCGAATTTCTGGGCAACACCTCCAACAAATACCTGATCAACAGTTTCAAGACCCAGTTCATCGGAGGTCTTTCGTTCAGCTATGGTTATAATAACCAGCGCAAGAACCTGGGCGGAAACGCCACGAACATCCGCTTCAATGTCGAGACGGCCGGCAACCTGATCGACGCCGTCGAACATGCCTTCTTCTCGCCGGCCAAGGGCAAGAAGCAATATACGATTTTCGGCATCGAATATTCGCAGTATTTCCGCACGGATTTGAGCGTCAGCCGGAAAATCATGTTGGGAGGCGCTGCGGCACTGGTGGGGCGGCTTTACGGCGGAGTGGCAATGGCCTACGGCAACTCGTTGGCCGTACCTTTCGACCGCCAGTTCTATTGCGGCGGCAGCAACGGCATGCGCGGCTGGACGCCCCGAACCCTCGGCCAGGGTTCGGTGGCCAATCCCCACAACGATTTCCCGGTACAGACGGGCGACGTGAAGTTGGAAGCCAACCTCGAGCTGCGCTTCCCGCTCTGGGGGATGATCCACGGTGCCACCTTCTTCGATCTGGGCAACATCTGGTATATACGGCACTATTCGGGCGAGTCGGAAGATACGGTCTTCCACTTCGACCGCTTCTACAAGCAGCTGGGATTCAACACGGGGCTCGGTCTGCGTTTCGACATCAAGTTTGCCGTGCTGCGCCTCGACTGGGGTATTCAGCTGCACAATCCCAACAACCCCTCGGGCGAGCGGTGGATCCACAATTTCAAGTGGAAGAATACGGCACTCAACTTCGGCGTGGGCTATCCGTTCTGACGGTCGGCATTTCTACTGCTTGGCCTTGTACTGCGACGGCGACAGACCGGCATTGCGCTTGAAGTAACTGCCGAAAAACGACTGGTTGGGGAAATTCAGGTAATAGGCGATCTCCTGCACGCTCATGTTCGAATACTTGAGCAGCGTCTTGGCTTCGAGGATCACGTAGTTGTCGATCCACTCCGATACCGATTTGCCGCTGATGCGCTTGATGAGCGTGGTGAGGTATTTGGGCGTGATGCACAGCTGCCGGGCGTAGAATCCCACGCTGCGTTCGCGCTTGTAGTGTTCGCCGAGCAGCTCGGTGAACTGCTTGAAGTACTCCTCCGCACGATTGTGTATCGGGCTCTCGACCTCGGGATGCTCCGTGAGGTAGTGGGTCAGGATGTCCCCGACCTTGTAGATCGTCGCGGTGATCAGTCCGCCGATGATCTCGCTCGAAAAATCCGTCTCGGAGCCTTTCAGCTCCTGTTCGACCATCGAGATAAAGCTCCGGAGCGACAGACTTTCGGCGTGTGTGAGTTCCATGCAGGGGAGCGAGCCGAATTGCAGGAAAAGCGGCATCATGCGTTTGGTGTCGATGTTGATGCGCTTGAGGAAATCCGGGGCGATGACGATCAGGTGGGCCTTGAAGCCGTTGTTGGACTGTATCTGCAGGATGTGCTTGGGGCTGAAGATGAACAGCGAATCCTTTTTGAGGCGGAACTCCTGCAGATTCGACGTGAGCAACGTCTCTCCTTCGGTTCCGACGCCGATGATGAGGGCATTGAGACGGCTTGGGAAGCGGAATTGCTCCATTTCCGATGTGCTGCTCGCGGCGATGCATTCGCCCATGATTCCCGGACGCTGTTCTCCTCCGGCCATCGTGACGAGTTCGTTCAGACCGAAACTCGATATCGGCATTTCTGAGTTCATCTTGTTCATTGTTTCGCTTAAATTTCGATAAATATAATAAAAATCGAGAGAAAATCATTCAACAAGTTCGATTAATCGACTTTTTGAATACTCCAGCATGCTTTTCGACCTGTAGCCTCTGGAAACGAAAGCGCCGACCCGTAAGGTCGGCGCTCGATGTTTTGTCGGCGGATTTACTCCGCGTGAAACTTTATTTGGCGGCAGGCGCTGCGGCTGCGGGTGCATCGGTGATGCCCAGCTCCTTTTTCACGGCCGGAGCAACGTCCGTCAGCGTGGCCTCGTCGAAGTAAGCCAGCGATCCGGTCGACGTGTCGAACACGACGAGGAATCCGCCTGCGGCAGCTACCTTGTCGATGGCGCCTTTGGCCTTTTCGATGATCGGGGCGAGCAGTTCGTTCTGCTTCTTCTGGTAATCCTGCTGTGCACGCTCCTGGAACTCGCGGGTGCGGGTCTGCATATCGTTCAGCTCCTTCTCCTTCACCTCCTTGATGGCATCGCTGAAGGTGTTGTAGTTCTTCTGGAAATCCTGCAGTTTGTTGTTGAATTCGACATTCATCGTCTCGATGTTGTCCGACAACTCCTTGGCGAAGGTGTCCATGTTCTCCTGCATCGTCTTGGTCTCGGGCATCGCCATGATGATTTCCTGGGTGTTGATGCGTCCGAATTTCTGGGCGAAGAGCGACGTGGAGCCCATCACCAGCACAACCGCAAGGGTCAGTTTGATTGCTTTTTTCATACAGTTTTATCAGTTAATGTTTTGATGTCGGTTATTTTTTGAGTGCTTCGATTACCTGCTGGGTCCGCTCTACGGACGGATTGGTGTAGAGCAGCGTGGGGTTGTTCGCCGAGTCGAGCACCAGATCGGCTCCCGCCTGCTTGGCGTAGTTCTCGATGGTGGCGAAGACCTGCTTCTGGATCGGGGTGATCAGCTCGATGCGTTTTTTCATCAGCGTGCCTTCCTGTCCGAAGAGGCTTTCCTGATACTCCTGAGCCTCCTTCTCCTTGGTCAGGATGGCGTTTTCGCGGCTCTGGCGCGCAGCGGCCGAGAGCGAAGCCTTCTGGCTCACGTAGTTGTTGTAGAGCGCCTCGACTTCGGCAAATTTGGCGTCTACCTGGGTCTGATACTGCTTGGCGAGCTTGTCCAGATCGGCGATGGCCGTATTGTAGGCGTCGATCGACTTGAACACCTTCTCGCTGTTGACGATTATGTAATTCTGCGCCGCGAGTGTCCCTGCCGTCAGAATGAATGCTGCAATTAAAATCAGCCGTTTCATAATCCTGTTGTTTTAAAGTTAATATTCGGCCGGTTTCCCGGATTATGTTATAAATATAACTCTTTTCTTTCAAATTTATTGCCACGTCCCGTTTAATTTGGGCTTCCTTCGACCGGGAAGCGGCGATTTCAGCTGCCGGGTCGCGGGCATGCCCCTTCGGGCACCGGCTAAAACTGTTGTCCCAGGACGAAGTGGAACTGGCTGCCGCTCTTGGTCATGGAGTTTGCCGGAGCATCGAATCCGTAGCCCCAGTCGATGCCGAGCATACCCACCACGGGGAGGTAGAGGCGGACGCCGAAGCCGGCCGAACGCTTGATCTTGAAGGGCGAGAACTTCTTCCATGAGTCGAAAGCGTTGCCGCCTTCGAGGAATCCCAGCACGTAGATCTGCGACGAGGGCTTGAGGATGATCGGGTAGCGCAGCTCGGCGGTGTATTTGTTGTAGCCGCGCGAGTAGTTGTTTCCCGGGTCGAGTGCGCCGTCTTCGTAACCGCGCATCGCGATGATGTCGATACCGTAAATATTGTATCCCGACATGCCGTCGCCGCCGACTTCGTAGCGTTCGAAAGGCGAGACCTTATGCTTGTTGTAGCTGCCGAGGTATCCCATTTCGGCCTTGAGCATCAGCACGAGATTCGAGTTTTTCAGGAACGACTGGAACCACTGTGCCTTGAACTGCCACTTGTGGAACTCCACCCAGCGGTAGCGCTCCTGGTTGGCCCGGTCCGCCTCTGCGGGGGTCGACTTGGAACTGGTGGCTATCTGCTCCAGCCTTTTGTAGTCCTTGCCGTCCCAGAGCGAATAGGGGAGCGTGGCCTGCACCGAGGCGCTGAACTCCGAACCGCGGCGCGGGTAGATCGGCTGGTCGACCGAATTGCGGCCGAATACCAGTTTGATCGAGGCCAGGTTGGCCGCTCCGTTCGTCATCACGAACGACGACCAGTTTTTCAGCGCATAGCGCTCGTAGCTGGCTTCTGCGTAGAACGTGAAATAGGGATCGGGCCAGTTCAGACGCTTGCCCAGACCGGCTGCGACGCCGTAGGTCCGGAAGTGCTGCGTACTGGTCTGCCATACGTAGTAGGCGTTGTTCTGCTCCGAGAAGTGCGCCGAGAGGGTGAACGAGTTGGGTTTCTTGCCGCCCATCCAGGGGTCGGTGAAACTGAAGGCGAAGGCCTTGTAGTACGTACCGTTGGTCTGTGCCGAGAGCGAGAGCCGCTGGTTCTGGCCCATCGGGTAGGGGCGCCATGCGCCTTTCTTGAAGGTGTTCTTGATCGAGAGGTTGTTCAGCGTGATGCCGACCGAACCCACGAAGGTTCCCGAACCCCAGCCTCCGGCGATGTTGAACTGGTCGGAAGCCTGCTCTTCGAGCGGCCAGTTGATGTTGACCAGCTCGTTCGAGACGGGTTTGATGTCCGGCATGATGGCTTCGGGATTGAAGTGTCCCATCGAACCCAGCAGGCGGATAGTGCGCATCAGCAGTGCGCGGTTGTAGAGTTCGCCCGGGCGGGTGTCCAGCTCGCGGCGGATCACCTCGTCGTCGACGCGCTGGTTGCCCGTGATGCCGACTTCGTTGATGGTGAACTGCTTGCCTTCGAAGACCTTGACCTCGATATCGATCGAGTCGGGGGCGATGATCGTCTCGGCGGGTTCGATCTGCGACATCAGGTAGCCTTCGTTCTGATAGAGCGACGACACGGAGGTCGCTTCGGGATCGGTCTCCTTGCCGATGCCCAGCTGCTTGTGCATCGTCTTCTTGTCGTAGATGTCGCCCTTCTTGACGCCGAACATCTGTTGCAGACCCTCGGTATCATAGACCGAGTTGCCCACCCACGAGACGTTGCGGATGTAGTATTTGTTGCCTTCCGAGACTTCGAGATCGATGCCCAGCCGTTTTTCGTTGATCGGGTAGATCGAGTCGCGGACGATCGTGGCATTGCGGTAGCCGCGCGAGTTGTAGAAGTCGATCAGCAGCTCCTTGTCCGTCTCGTAGTCGTCCTCGTTGAGTTTGGCCCCCTTGAAGAAGTTGATCGACTTCTGGTGGGTCTTTTTGAAGGTGCGGCGCAGACGCTTGTCGTTGAACTGCTCGTTGCCGACGAAGTTGATCTTGCCGATCTTCACTTTCTCCTTGCGGTCGATCAGGAAGGTCACCGTCACGGCCTGTCCCGGGCGCAGCGTGTCGTTGTCGATGCGCACGTCCACCTCCGTGTTGCGGAATCCCTTTTCGGCCCAGTAGTTGCGGATGAGCTTCTTGTTCTTGTCGATGACGTAGTCCGAAAGTTCGCTTCCGCGCTTGAGCTTGAGTTTTTCCAGCAGGTCCTTCTTCTTGCCTTTCGAAATGCCCTCGAACTGCCAGTTGTAGACGCGGGGACGCTCCTTGAGGAAGACCTCCAGGTCGATGCTGTCGCCCTCGATCTCGGCGCCGATCTTCACGTCTGCGAACAGCCGCTGGCTCCAGAGCCGTGAAATGGCGTTGGAGATGAAGTTGCTCGGCAGGTAGATCGAGTCACCGGCGATCAGTCCGGCCGAGGCCTTAAGGTTCTCGGGGATGAGGTATTGCACGCCGTGGACGTTGACGTTGCGGATGTAATAGAGTCGGGGTTCGCCCTCGTTTCGGAACATCGGGGCGTTTTCTGAAACCGCAGGCTTCGGAACCGCCGTCGTGTCCTGCGGATTCTGCTCCTGGGCGAATATATTCGAGCAGCACAGCACGAGGGCAACTGCTGCCGTGAATATCTTACCGGAATAATTCATCTATTCAAATCTAGTCTAAATTCATCTATTTAACCAGTCCGAAGCGTCGGTCGCGCCGTGCGTATTCCTCCATCGCACGGTCGAACTCCTTCTCCGTGAAGTCGGGCCACAGCACTTCGGGGAACCACAGCTCGGCATAGGAGGCCTGCCACAGCAGGAAATTGCTCAATCGCTGTTCGCCGCTGGTGCGGACGATCAGGTCGGGATCCGGATAGGGGGCCGTGTAGAGCGCGGCACCGATCGTGTTTTCGGAAATATCCGACGGGGCGATTTCGCCGGCCTCCACGCGTCGTGCGATCTGCTGCACGGCGTGCGTTATTTCACTCCGTGCCGAATAGTCGAGCGCCAGGATCAGCGTCAGTGCGCTTCCTCCGGCGGTCTGCTCCTCGGCCATGGCCAGGTAGTTGCGGACCTTCTCCGAAAAACGGCTCCGGTCGCCGATCATGCGCACCTCGACGCCCTGACGGATCAACTCGGGGGTTTCGTTGACGACGCTTTTGCAGAAAAGCTCCATCAGGGAGTTTACTTCCTCTGCGGGCCGGCCCCAGTTTTCGGTCGAGAACGCATAGAGTGTCAGGTACTTCACGCCCCAGCGCGCCGCGGCGCGCAACGACGACCGCACGGATTCGACACCTGCCACGTGGCCTTCGTAACGCTCCTTGCCGCGCAACTCGGCCCAGCGGCCGTTGCCGTCCATGATGATGGCGACGTGTTGCGGTATGCGTTTCTGATCGCTCATATTAGGGCACAAATATAGGGAAAAATTCTGTTAACTTGTGGAAAAATGCGATAAATGATTAACTGCGGATGTCAATTCCCCACATCATCTTATTCCGTAACGTGTCGTAAAATGATATATTGTGCGGTACGGCCAAAAAAATCGTCTGTTCGGCACGCTCCACGGTGAACGATGCGCCGTGCGAAACGGGGTAGGTGCGGTTGTCCAGCGTGACGAAGGCATCGGCCCGCCGGGCGTCGACGTTGAGTGTGATGACTCCCGTGTCGGGGATCACCACCGGGCGCATCGTGAGGTTGTGGGGGGCCAGGGGCGAGATGACCAGACACTGGCACGTCGGGGCCACGACGGGACCTCCGGCGCTGAGCGAATAGGCGGTCGAGCCGGTGGGTGTCGAGACGATCACCCCGTCTCCGTGGTAGGTGGCCACCATCTGCCGGTCGACGTAGGTCTCCACCGAGATCATCCCTGCGCCGTGGCGCTGCACGGTGAATTCGTTGAGCGCCAGCTGCAGTTCGGGCTGTCGGGCGAATTCGCCCGTGACGCGCAGCATCGAGCGCTGCTCGGTCGCGATGTTCCCTTCGGCAATCTGGCGGAAGATCAGGTTCAGCCCGTTGCTCGGGGCGCTGGTCAGAAATCCCAGGTGCCCGGCGTTGATGCCCATGACGGGAACCGGCGAGCCGCAGAGGCGGTGCACCCCTTCGAGCAGCGTGCCGTCGCCCCCGTAGCAGACCATGAGGGCTTCGGAGGGCTGTTCGCCGATGTAGCGGCCGTAGATTTTTTCGTGCGGGAGGGCCTTGCCCGTGGCCTGCGCGACCAGGGGGGCAAACTCCTCGTTGACGGCGTAATCGAAGCCGAATGCCTCGATCGTTCCGATCAGCTGGCGGATCTCCTCGGGGGTGTGGGCGATCTGCGCGCGGGAAAAAAGTATGATTTTCATCGGCAAAGTTTCGAAAAAATAAGTAACTTTACCACGCCGGAACGATCCGGGGCCTTTGCGGCCCGGCCGGGTGCCGGGATGTGGCATATTCCCGGCAAATATACGGAAAGCAGAGCGATGCGCCAAATTTATTTGAGCTGGCCGGGCTTGCGTCCTGCATTCCGTGAAACAGCGTAAATTTATGACAAAGTTAAGCGTTAACATCAATAAGATCGCCGTGGTGCGCAATTCGCGGGGCGGCAATCTGCCCGATGTGATTCGGGCCGCGCAGGACATCGAGCGTTTCGGTGCCGAGGGCATCACGGTCCATCCGCGTCCCGATGCGCGGCATATCCGTTACGACGATGTGCGCAACCTCAAGCGGGTGCTCACGACCGAACTGAACATCGAGGGCAACCCCATTCCGAGTTTCGTCGACCTGGTGCTGGAGGTGGTTCCTGCGCAGGTGACACTGGTCCCCGACGCCCACGATGCCATCACCTCGAACGCCGGGTGGGACACCCTGGCCAACCGGGCCTTCCTGACCGACGTGACGGCGCGTTTTCACGAGAAGGGCATCCGGGTCTCGATTTTCGTGGACCCCGAGGCCGGGATGGTTGCCGGGGCGAAGGCCTGCGGCGCCGACCGGGTCGAGCTCTATACCGAAGCCTATGCGCGCGAATATCCCGACGATCCGCAGCGGGCCGTTGCCCCCTATCTGGCAGCTGCCGAAGAGGCTCGCCGGCAGGGGCTGGGGCTGAATGCCGGCCACGATCTTTCGCTGCAGAACCTGCGCTGGTTCGCCGAGCGCATCCCGTGGACCGACGAGGTGTCGATCGGCCATGCGCTGATCTGCGACGCCCTCTATTACGGACTGGAAAACACCGTGCAGCTCTACCGGCGCGAACTTGAATTCCGATGACTATGAAACGGATCCTGACCCTTGCCGCCGCGCTGCTTGCCGTGTGCACGGCCGTTGCGCAGAACGAATACAATCTCCAGCGGCGCAGCCTTTTCGAGGTGCTCCCGGTCTATTCGAGCGACATCGTCTTCCTGGGCAACTCGATCACCGACGGTTGCGAGTGGGCCGAGCTGTTCAACAACCGCCACATCAAGAACCGCGGCATCAGCGGCGACCGTTCGGGGTGGCTGCTCGAGCGTCTCGACCCGATTGTCGGGGGACATCCCAAGAAACTATTTCTGATGATCGGGGTCAACGACCTGGCGGCCGGCATTTCGCCCGACGAAATCGTGGCCAACGTGGCCCGGTTGATCGACCGCTTCCAGACCGAATCGCGCTGGACGAAGATCTACGTGCAGAGCATCCTGCCCGTCAACGGCGAGTCGTTCGCCAAGTTCAGGAAGCACTACGAGCACGGAGGCCTGATCGTGTCGCTGAACAAGCGGCTCGAAGCGCTGTGTGACGAGAAGGAAGTCACCTACCTTGATGTCTGGGGGGCGCTGGCCGACCACGAGGGGCGGCTGGACCGTCGCTACACCAACGACGGACTGCACCTGACGGGCGAGGGTTACGTGGTGTGGCGGGATGCGATCAAACAACATGTGAAGTAGCCGCGTGCCGTTGTCGAATCCCATATTCCGGCGTATTTCGCGCCTTGCCGACGAGCAGGGCGTGCAGGCTTTCGTTGTCGGCGGCTATGTGCGCGACTACTACCTGCGGCGGCCGTCGACCGACATCGACGTGGTGGTCGTGGGCAGCGGCATTGCGCTGGCCGAGGCGCTCGCGCGCGAGCTGAAGGCGAAGGTCTCGGTCTTCAAGACCTTCGGCACGGCGATGGTCCGTGCCCGGGATGTCGAAGTCGAGTTCGTGGGTGCGCGCCGCGAGTCCTATACCCGCAATTCGCGCAAACCCGAGGTCGAACCCGGTACGCTGGCGGACGACCAGCGGCGGCGCGACTTCACGATCAACGCCATGGCGTGGTCGCTGAACGGAGCCACGTTCGGCGAGCTGGTCGATCCCTTCGACGGGATGTCGGACCTCGATGAGTGCATCATCCGCACGCCGTGCGATCCCGACGTCACCTTCTCCGACGACCCCCTGCGCATGATGCGTGCCGTCAGGTTCGCCTCGCAGCTGGGCTTCACCATCGAGGACGAGACCTTCGAGGCGATCCGCCGCAATGCCGACCGCATCCGCATCGTCTCGCGCGAACGCATCGTCACCGAACTCAACAAGATAGTCCTCTCGCCCGTCCCTTCGATGGGCTTCGAACTGCTGGAGCTCACCGGCCTCCTGGAGCGGATTTTCCCCGAGATGCACAACCTCAAGGGGGTGGAGAAGCGGGGCCGCCATGCCCATAAGGACAATTTCATCCATACGCTCAAGGTCGTGGACAACGTGGCGCGCCGCAGCGGCGACCTGTGGCTGCGCTGGGCCGCCGTGCTGCATGACATCGCCAAGCCGCTCACGAAGGCCTACGATCCCCGGGTCGGCTGGACCTTTCACGGCCACGAGGTGCTCGGCTCGAAAATGGTGCCGGCGATTTTCCGCCAGTTGAAACTCCCGCTCAACGAGCACATGAAGTTCGTACAGAAACTCGTGTTCCTCCACCTGCGGCCCATCATCCTCTCGGAGGATCTGGTGACCGACTCGGCCGTGCGGCGGCTGCTGTTCGAGGCGGGCGACGATGTGGAGGCGCTGATGACGCTGTGCGAGGCCGACATCACGTCGGGGATCGACGCCAAGGTGAAACGCTATCTGGCCAATTTCGAGTTGGTGCGCCGCAAGATGAAGGATCTGGAGGAGCGCGACCGCATCCGCAATTTCCAGCCTCCGATCACGGGCGAGCTGATCATGGAGACCTACGGCATCGGCCCGGGGCGCGTGATCGGCGACATGAAGGAGATCATCAAGAATGCCATTCTCGACGGCGAAATTCCGAACGAATACGACGCGGCCCATGCTCTGATGGAGCGGCTGGCCGCCGAGCGGGGACTGACCCGCGTCAGCAAATAAGGCGAACCCACGGGGTTCGTCTTTCTTTTTCGGGTGTGCTATCCGGGGGCACCTTTTCGTTTTGGGCCCGCTTTTCGGATTTGAATTCGGGTTTGGGTGCCCGGTTCGCCTTTCTGTTTTGTCCGTCCCGTCGGAGCATGATGCGGGGCGGTGGTGTGTTCGCACGATCGAGTGCGGGGTGTCGGCCCCTGCCGTCCGGGGCTAATTGGCGCCTTTGCCGCCTTTCAGACGGTCGGCGTCGAGCTGCGCCCGGGATTTCGACTTGGTCACCAGCCATACCCCCACGAAGACGCACAGCGCGGCTCCGGCCTTGGTGAATCCGAACGTGTCGAGTCCGAGCGCCACGGTGAACAGCACCGCCACGACGGGCTGCACGTAGTTGTACATCGATACGACCGTGGGCCGCAGGTATTGCTGGCCGATGGGAACCATCAGGTAGGAGAGGAACGTGGAGCAGACCACGACGTAGCCGATTCCGGCCCAGGTCCGGGGTGTCAGACCGGCGTAGTCGACCGCGGTCAGCGGACCGTGGTAGATCACCACGGCGACTATGGCGGCAAAGAGGAACATCCACTTCATCGCCGTCACGGGCGAGTAGCGGACGATTACGTTGCGGAAGGCCGTGAGGTAGGTGGCATAGCTCACGGCGCTGATGAGACACAGCACGTCGCCCGTGACGCTCGACGAGTGACCTGTGCCGTGCTGGCTTGCGAGAATCAGGATCAGCGCTCCGGCGCATCCCAGAAAGACACCCCCGGCCTTCAGCCACGTGATCGGCTCGCGCAGGAAGAGCGTCGCCAGCACCATCGTCAGCACGGGGACCACCGTGGCGATGATCGACGTGTCGATGGGCGAGGTGAGTGACAGCCCCCACAGGAACAGCATCTGGTTGAGCTGGATGCCGAAGACGGAGGCCAGCAGCAGCAGCCCGATGTCGCGCGGGGCGACCCGTTCGCGGGGCAGCAGCAGGGAGGCGGTCCAGAACAGCAGGGCCGCGCCCGCCATGCGGTAGACGCTCAGCGCAAAAGGGTTGACCCCTCCGGGGTTGGTCTCGGACCAGAGCACGCTTTTGCCGATCGGGGCGTTGAGCCCCCAGACGATGTTGGCGACCCACAGGGCCGCATGTCCTTTCAGTTTTCCTTTGTCCATCTTTCGTAACCCGCTCGGGATGCGGGGCTTTGAGGCGGGTCGGACGCCGATCCGTTTCCGAATCCCAATTTCGGCCTCCGGTCCCGTATTCCGGCTTTTGGCCGTGGCAAATATACGGTAAAATTCGGTGCGATAATTGCCCCGGATTCTTTTTGTGGGTAAAACGCGCTATAATCTCGATCTGGTTTTCGCCAACGTTTTTTTCGGAGCGAATTTTTCGTTCTACGTCTCCCTCACGCGCAATTTCCTCGATTTCCAGCAGATATTCATGTTGCAGGTGCTTTCGGCGGCGGTTTTCTTCGTTCCCTTCGCTCTGTTCTCGCGCTACTCCTACCGCATCACGTGGCACGATGCGGGCAATATCCTGATCGTCGCGATCCTGATCGTCTACGGCTGGATGTACATGCTGCTCTGGGGAGCGTCCTACACCACACCCATCGACGCCTCGGTCATCGCCACTCTCGGCCCGGCCTTCACGCTGATCATGGATCACCTGATCTCCCCGCACAAGTATGTCGGGGCTCGGGTCGTGGGGGTGGTTTGCGCCCTTGTCGGTGCCGGGATACTGATTTTCGGCGACGGCTTCTCGCTCGCCCGCGGCAGTCGCGCACTGGGCAACCTGCTCGTGCTGGCGGCCGTGGTGGCCATCGCCGTCAATACGGTGATCATCAAGCCGCAGCTGGAGAAGCTGGGCACGCTGGTCGTGATGGGGTGGTATTACATCATCGGGCTGGCCATAACGGCGCCCTTCTTCTGGAAATACATCGACCACGTGCCCTTCCTGCGACTTCCGCTGTTTGCACAGGCCGAACTGGGCTATATCCTCATCCTGGGAACCGTCCTGCCCATGTACCTGCTCTACCGCGGCACGGAGAAACTGACCTCGGTGCACACGGCCCTCTACCGCTACATCCAGCCGGTGATCGCGGGTATCCTGGCCATTACGCGCGGACAGGCGCATTTCGATGCCACGAACATCACGGCCTCGGTCTTCATCTTCGCAGGCGTCGTCCTCGTGGCGGTCGGCTATAAGTATTACGTGCGCCATGGCCGGCCGGAACTGCGTGGCGACGGAGGTCAGGGGAGCTGATCGGCCAGCAGCCGTTTGCGCCAGACGTCGGGAACGGGTTGGCTCCGCTGGGCCGCGAAGTCGAATACGACCATCACCGAGCGGCTTTCGCTGCGGACCTGGTCGCCGACGAGCAGCTGCTGGAAGAGCGTCAGGCTCTTTGTCCCCACCCGTTCGCACGTGGTTGTCACCCGCACGGGGTCGTGCATCCTGATCTGCCCCAGATAGGAGGTCGAAGTCGAGGCGGTAAGGATGCGCAGGTCTGCGAGCAGCACCTCCTCGTTCAATACCTTCTCGAAGAATTCCGACTTGCCCACGTCGAAGTACATCTGCTGCGCGACGTTGTTCACGTGCTGGAAGGGGTCCACATCGGAGAACCGCTTCTGAATCGGGGTTTCGAGCGTGTACGCCATCTTATTCGCGGATGATTTTCACCTCGCCGTCTTCGCCGAACGCGATGATCGACGAGGCCTTGCGGGTCGGTTTGCCTTCGAAACGGGGGTTGACGACGAAATCCACGCCGTCGATGATCTCGCGGGCCACGTCCTGCAGCCCCACGGGCGTCGTTTCGCCCGAGATGTTGGCCGAGGTCGAGACGATTGGCCGTCCCAGGGCGCGGAGCATCCGGCGGCAGAATTCATGGTCGGGGATGCGCACGCCGAGCGTCCCTTCGTCGGGGATGAGGTTCTCGGCAAGCCCCGCGGCACCCGGCAGGATGGCCGTCAGGGGCGAGGTGGCCAGCTCCATCACCTCGAAGGCGATGCCCGGGGCCTTGTTGACGTAGCGGACGATCATGTCGGCCGAGGCGCACAGCACGAGCATCGACTTCTTGTTCCCGCTCTGCTTGAGTTTGTATATCCGCTCCACGGCGGTGGCACACGTGGCGTCGCAGCCCAGTCCCCAGACCGTGTCGGTGGGGTAGAGGATGATGCCGCCCGCGCGCATCGTGCGCACAGCCCGGTCGACCTCCTGCTGCATTTCGGTTGGCGTCTGCATGGCGGTTACTCCTGGGGGAGAATTTCGATCCAGTAGTCGTCGGGATCGTTGATGAAGTAGAGTCCCATGTCGGTGTTTTCGTAGCAGACGCACCCCATCGCGCGGTGGTATTCGCGCACGGCGTCGTAGTCGCCCGCCACGCGCATGCAGAGGTGGCTCTCGTTTTCGCCCAGTTCGTAGGGTGTGGCGGCGTGGTCGCGCAGCCAGGTGAGCTCCAGGCGGAAGGGGCTTTGCCCGTCGCCCAGGTAGACCAGCGTGAATCCTCCGTCGGAGGCCTCTTTGCGGCCTGTTTCCCGCAGCCCGAGGGCCTTGGCGTAGAAGGCGATGCTGCGGTTGAGGTCCGTTACGTTGATGTTGAAATGGTCGAAACGACTTTTGATCTCCATAGCTTCAAGTATTTTTATCCGGTACAAAAGTAATTTTTAATTTTTAATCTTTAATTTTTAACTCCGAATTTTATACCTTTGCAGCACAAATGAAAAAATCCGAAAAACCGATAATTTTATGGGAAGAGCCTTTGAGTATCGCAAGGCGCGAAAAATGAAACGCTGGGGTCACATGGCCCGCACCTTCACCAAATTGGGTAAAGAGATCGAGATCGCCGTCAAAGCCGGAGGTTCCGATCCGTCGGGCAACACCCGCCTGCGCATTTTGATCCAGAACGCCAAGGCCGAGAACATGCCCAAGGAGAACATCGAACGAGCCATCAAGCGTGCCACCGAGAAGGATGCCGCCGACTACAAGGAGGTGATCTACGAGGGATACGGCCCGCACGGCATTGCCTTTCTGGTCGAAACGGCCACCGACAATACCAACCGCACCGTGGCCAACGTGCGCATGTATTTCAACAAATGCGGCGGCACGCTGGGCAACAGCGGCTCGGTGGGCTTCCTGTTCGACCACAAATGCGTCTTCAAGTTCCGCGCCGCCGAGGGTGTCGATCCCGAGGAACTCGAGCTGGAGATGATCGACCTGGGAGTCGACGAGTTCTACGCCGAGGAGGACGGCATCACGGTTTATGCTCCCTACGAATCGTTCGGTTCCATCCAGAAGTGCCTCGACGACAAGGGATTCGAGATCGTGTCGGGTGAGTCGGTGCGTATCCCCACCGATGTGAAGGAGTTGGACGCCGAAGGCCGCGAATCGGTCGAGAAACTGGTCGAGAAGCTCGAGGAGGACGACGATGTGGTGAACGTATACCACACCATGAAGGACGCCGACGAAGAGTAACCGTTGACCTTACGGGCCTTGGGCCCTTGTACCTGCGAGGCACGAACCGGGGATTCCCGCGATTCGTGCCTCGCTTCGTTCGTTGCCCCGCGGGGTGTGGGTCACTCGAACCGGACGAATCTTTTACCCTCCGTCAGACAGGCCGGGCAGTACCAGACCGCATATTCCGCCGGGTAGAGGTTGCCGCAGTTCGGGCAGACGGCGAACCGGCCCGTGTCCGTGACCTTGCAGTCCTCCCGCCGGCAGCGCTCCAGCAGGGCGAGGTGGCGCATGTCGCCGGCCGAGGCCCAGATCAGGAGGCGCGCCGCATAGCGGTTGCCGCGCTCCATCGCCCGGCGGATGTCGGCTCCGAAGCTCCCGGTGTGGGACTGCCGTTCGTAGGCGATGCTCCGTTCGAGGTTGCCGTCGGTCGTGCCGTCGAAGATCGAGACCCTTTCCGGGGGCGTGTAATGACCTCCGAGGTGGAGGATTGCCGTCGCGCAGTTGTTCTCCTGCAGCCGCTCGGAGAAGGCCATGGCCCGGAACAGGCGTTCGGCCGTGTGGCGCCTTTCGTCGGCCGCGATGCCTGCGAAATGGTCGTATTGCACCGATTTGACGTGCTTGCGGCGGCAGCAGGCGTTCAGATCGGCGATCGTTTCGGCATAGGGCGAATTTCTGGGCAAACGGGGTTCGCGCGTTGCAGCGTAGTACAGCCAGACAAGAATGCCTGCCGATGCCGCAAATAACAGGAGGATCAGACCGAGACGCCGTTTCATAATGTGTTGCCGGTGGAAAAGCCGCAGTCCGGAGCGTGCATTTTTTGTGCCAACGGGCGCCGCTTCCATCTGCCGGCGGGCTATTTTTGCAGCTCTGCTTTGGTTTTCGGCTTGCAATTCCTATATTTGTAATCCGTCCTTGCGCAAACCAGGAGCAGGACGGTCTTGGGTATGAAAATCGGATTGAGGCTTTTTGCCGTGGCGGCCGCAGCGGTTGTGTGCCTGCTGGCTGCCGGCTGCGGCTCGAACAAGGGCGGCGAGATCGAGGCGAACTACGACGGCTGGATGCTGACCCACTGGAAGGACGGCACGGCCCTGGCCGGCTCGGTCTACCTGCAACTCGGCGAAGGGGGAACGTTTACCCTCTACCAGAGTATCGGGACCTTCGGATATGCCCGCTTCTCCGGGACCTACACCCTGGGCAACGAGCCCGGGACCGGGCAGGTGCTCTCGGGGAGCTATGCCGACGGTACACCCTGGGACAGCAGCTATGCGGTTGAAAAAATGACGAAGCGCGAGCTGCGGCTCCGGGCACTGAAGGACGGCATCGTCTCGGTCTATGCGGGGGTGGAGATTCCGGCTTCGGTGAAGGACGGAGTGACGGCCGGGCAGCTGCGCCGCGCGGCGCAGTTGCGATCGTTCCTGTGAGGGAAGCGGCACGAAAATACATGGGGCGGACCTGAGGGTCTGCCCCATGTGCGTTTCAGAATACCGCGCAGACCTCCATGCCGAAGGTGAGCTTGTGCAGCCGTTCGTGCGACGAACGCACCACGGGAGGAGCGACGTCGTAATCGGCCGTGAAGCGCACGCCGAGGTTTTGGGTGGCGAGGTAGGTGGTCGACAGTCCGGATCCGAAGGAGAATCCGGAGCGTCCTTCCAACTTGCGGAAATCCGTGTGGCATGTTTTGTAGATCTCACAGCCTCCGAGCACCCTGGCGCCCACGAGCCACCGCATCGAGAAGGGATAGGAAAAATAGGGCCCTGCATACACCGACGCGCACTCCAGGTTGTCGTTCTGCGCCACGCCGTTGACTTTCACGCGCAGGTTGGTGCACGACATGCGGCCGCCGAAACCCCAGTAGGGGCTGGCGAACCAGGCCCCCTGCACCGAGACGGACGGTCCGGCGAGGAGCTGCATGTGCATCCCGGGGTAGGGTGTGTAGCTCCCGGGAACGGTCGAGAATCCGAGGCTGAATCCGAAGAACGACGGTCGGCGGTAGCGGTCGTAGACCGAGTAGGTTTCCGTGACGTTTAGCCCCTTCTCCTTGAAAATCAGGTCTGCGAGGAAATATCCCAGCTCCGTGGCGAGGATGCCGATGCCGGCTCCGACCATGATGTCGCTCATCCAGTGGCGGTTGTTGAGCTGGCGGGTGACGCCCGTGATCGTGGCCAGGGTGTAGCCCCCGATGCTGTACCACGGGCTGCGGTGGCCGTACTCCTTGTGGAGCATCGTGGCGGTCATGAAGGCCGTCGCCGTGTGTCCCGAGGGGAAGGAGTTGCGCGACGATCCGTCGGGACGCATCACGCGGCAGGAGTATTTGAGCGAGTTGACCCCTATGGCCATGAGTCCCGCCGAAAAGGCGTCGGAGACCAGCATGCGGCCCCATGAGCTGCGGCCCTGGACGCCGCAGGTCTTTAGGGCCACCATCGCCCCGGCGGGGGCATACTGGAGCCAGTCGTCGTAGTGGTGGTGGAATGAGTGGCTGTATCCGTTGCGCAGGCGTCGGAAATCGGAGTCGTAGGCCTGCATTACGACTCCGCCCACGATCAGGGGCGTGGCGACGAAGAGCATGCGGTAGGCTTTGGTCGACGTGTGCCGGTCGAGGCGCCGGCGGAACTCCCCGCCGGCGCTCATGTCGACACTGTCCGGTAACTGCGCTGCTGCTCCCAGGCTCAGGATCGAGAACAGGCAGGCGGCGGTCAGGCGTTTGAGCATCGTATCTTAGGACAACAGTTTTCTTTTTCTGCGGATTGCGCGGACGATTTCACCGCCGACAGCCAGCAGCGAGGTGAAGCCGATGACCTCGGCCCACTGCATCCACGAGAGCGGTTCGGTGCGGAAGACCTCGCCTCCCAATTCCACGATCAGCACTTGCCCCGCGCCGATCGCCGCGAGGATCAGGAAGAATTCGCGGCAGCCGGAAAGACAGGAGAAGACCGAATGGCTCGTCTCGAATCCCTTGGCGTTGAACATGTTCCAGAACTGGAAGAAGACGAACGTCGAGAAGAATAGGGTCAGTTGTTCCACCGAGAGTTCGCCCTGTTGGATCGTCCACCGGAAGAGCATGCCCAGCAGCACGATCACCATCACCGTGCCGCACGTGAAGAGGGTGCGGGCCATGGCGGGGGTGATGATGAATTCGTCCCGCGGACGTGGTTTGTCGCTCATCACTTCGGGATTGGGCGGCAGCGAGGCCATGGCCATCGCCGCGAAGGTGTCCATGATGATGTTCACCCAGAGAATCTGCACCACGGTGAGCGGCATGTCGGTCCCGAACAACGAGCCGATGAAGCAGATCGTTATGGCCGCGAAGTTGATCGTCAGCTGGAACAGCACGAAACGCTGGATGTTGCGGTAGAGCGAACGTCCCCACATGACGGCCGTGGCGATCGAGGTGAACGAGTCGTCCAACAGCGTGATATCCGAAGCGTCTTTGGCTACGGAGGTGCCCGAACCCATCGACAGGCCGACGTTGGCGAAATTGAGCGCCGGGGCGTCGTTCGTGCCGTCGCCCGTCACGGCCACCACCTCGCCGCGCTGCTGCAACATCCTGACGAGGCGCTGCTTGTCCAGCGGTCTGGCCCGGGACATGATCTTCAGCTCCTGCACGCGTTCCAGCAGTTCCTCGTCGCTCATGACGGCGAATTCCGTGCCGGTGATGTGGTTCCGTTCGCCGTCCGTGGCATCGTCCCACAGCCCGATCTGACGGGCGATTTCGCGCGCCGTGGCCGGGGTGTCGCCCGTGACGATCTTGATGCCTATCCCCGCCTCGATACAGCGTGCCACGGCCGCCGGAACGTCCTCGCGCACAGGGTCCGAGATGGCAGCAACCGCCGCGAAGTGCAGTCCGCCCGCCTTGACCGCCTCGAGGCAGTCGTCCGATGCGGTTTCGGCCCACGCCATGGCCAGCGTGCGCATGGCGCGGCTCTGGAATCCGAGGAGCTGGTCGGCGACCTGCGCGTCCTTTCCGTCCGGGGCGCACATCGTGCGCACGATCTCCGGGGCGCCCTTCACGCAGAGGATGCGGCGGCCCGAGACGCCGCTTTCGACGATCGTCGCCATGTATTTGCGTTCGGTCGAGAAGGTCAGCCGGTTGACGATCTTCGCTTCGGTGCGCAGCATTTCGTAGTCTTCGCCTTCGGCGCGCAGCCATTCGAGCAGGGCCCCCTCCGTGGGATTGCCGATGATATGGCCTTCGGGGTCGAGGAAGGCCGTGGTGTTCAGGGCCACGACTTCGGCGAATTCCCGTGCGGGGAGCGTGTCGTAGCGGATCAGCTCCTGCACATGCATGCGGTTCTGGGTCAGCGTGCCGGTCTTGTCGGTGCAGATGACCGTCACGGCACCCATCGTCTCGCAGGCGTGCATTTTGCGCACGAGGTTGTTGGTCTTCAGCATCCGCCGCATGGACATCGCCAGCGACAGGGTGATCGACATCGGAAGTCCTTCGGGCACGGCCATGACGATGATGGCTACCGAGACCATGAAGATTTGCAGGACGTGTTGCGAGATGGTCAGCCAGTCGCTCTCGAGCAGCCCTCCCACGAAGATCGCCTTTCCGAGCATCACGCAGAAAATCAGTACCGAGAGGAGGATGCCCAGCCGGCCGATCAGGCGCGAGAGGCGTGTCAACTGGCGGGAGAGGGGGGTCTGCTCGTCGCTTTCGGCCGTTGCCTGCTCCGTGACGTGCCCGGCCTCGGTCGCATCGCCCACGGCCGTCACGACCATTACGCCGTAACCGTCCGCCACGGTTGTGCCGCGCAGCACCGCATTCGAGGGATAGGTCGCCTCGGGGTCGAAGTCGGCTTCGTTGACCGTCTTGTCCACCTCGGGTTCTCCCGTGAGCGTCGATTCGTTGATTTTCAGCGACACCGCCTCGACCAGTTCGCCATCGGCGGGAATCGTCTCGCCGCTCTCGATGTAGACCACATCGCCTGCGACCACGTCGCGTCGTGGGATTTCGCGGATCGACCCTTCGCGCATCACCTTCACGGGAATGTCGTCGTTCACCTGGTTGAGCCTCCGGAAGCGCCGCTGGGCGTCCCATTCGAACCAAAATCCGACGCAGGTGGCGAGGATGATGGCGCAGATGATGCCCACCGATTCGGTGAAATCCTTGTGGACGAATCCGATGATGAGCGACAGTACGGCGGCCAGCAGCAGGATGCGGATGATCGGGTCGCGGAATTTTTCCAGCAGCAGGCGCCAGGCCGAATCGTCCTTCGGCGGGGTGATGACATTGTCGCCGTGTTGTCGGCGGCTTTCGTCGATTTGCGGGGCAGTGAGTCCTTTGGGGTTGTAACGAATCATCGGGTTTTATAGTTTGTGTATGGAAAATTGTCGTGTCGAGGCGTCGAGCCGCACGGCGATGAACAGCAGGATCGTGAAGGCGATGAGCGACGAGCCTCCGTAGCTCATGAACGGCAGCGGAATACCCATCACGGGCATCAGGCCGATGGTCATGCCGACGTTGACCAGCACGTGGAACAGCAGGATCGACGCCACACAGTAGCAGTAGATGCGTCCGAAGGGCTCCTGCTGCCGTTCGCCCATGCGCATCAGCCGCAGGATCAGCAGACACAGCAGCGCCAGCACCACGATCGCGCCGAGGAATCCCCACTCCTCGCCCACGGTGCAGAAGATGAAGTCGGTGTGCCGCTCGGGGACGAATCCGTATTTGATCTGGGTTCCTTCGAGGAATCCCTTGCCCCAGAAGTTGCCCGAACCGATGGCGATTTTCGCCTGGTTCACGTTGTAGTCGGTGCCGAGCGGGTCGTTGATGATGCCCAGGAAACTCAGGATGCGGTCGCGCTGATGCTGTTTGAGGATTGAATTGAAGATGTAGTCGGTGGTGGGCAGGAAGACCAGCGAACCGAGGAACAGACTCAGTGTGATGAAGATGTTGCTCAGGTTCGAACGATAGGCGTATACGGCGGCGAAGACCGCGGCCGCGAGGGTCGTCACGAGCAGGCTGTGGTAGAGGTCGAGGGTTCCGGGAGCGATCAGCGCCATCGCGAGGCACAGCAGGATGGCCGACAGCATCACCGCCGCCAGGAACACGAGGCGCGAGCGCCACTGGCCGTTCATCATGACCTCGGAGAGCGTGCAGACCAGAATCAGCGCCAAGAGCAGTGTCATCGGCGAGAGGAGGAACGAGACGATGAACAGCGCGGCTATCAGCAGCACCGGGATGCAGAGCCATTTGTTCAGCCCTTCGCGGTAGAGCACGAAGAGGAACGACCCCAGCACGATGCCCGATCCGGTGTCGTTCTGCAGGATGATGATGAAGAGCGGGATGCAGATCACCACGGCGACTTTCATCAGGTCGCCCACACGGTTGATCGAGAACGAGTATTCGCTCATCACGCGGGCCAGGGCCAGGGCCGTGGCGATTTTGGCGAACTCCACGGGCTGCACGCGCAGCGACCCGAATTCGAACCACGCCTTCGCGCCGTTGACCTCGCGGCCGAACAGCAGCGCTGCCACGAGCAGCATGATGCCGCACAGATAGGCCGGGTAGGCGAACATGTGGTAGAAGCGTTCGTCGAGCAGCAGGACGATGATCGCCATGACCCATGCCATGCCGATCCACATCAGCTGCTTCATGTAGAAGTGCGAGAAGGAGAACAGGTCGGCCGTGCTGTCGTCGTACGAGGCCGAGGTGATCGAGATCCATCCCGCCGCGACGATCAGCACGTAGAGCAGGACGGTCCATCCGTCCACGCCGTAGAAGATGCCGTTATGCCGGTTATTTGTCATAAGCGGGATAATAGATGTTCATGTCCTTGATGTATTGGAGCAGTTCGGGCCTGCGGATCGTGTCCGTCAGGTAATACTCTTCCAGCAGGCTGGCGATGGGCAGGGCCGCCGAGGCCCCGAATCCGCCGTTTTCGACGTAGACCGAGATGGCGATCTTCGGATTGTCCTTCGGGGCGAACGAGAGAAAGGTCGAGTGGTCGCGGCCGCGCGGGTTTTCGGCCGTTCCGGTCTTGCCGCAAACGTCCCAGCCGTCGAGCCGGGCGCGGGTCGAGGTTCCCCCGACGTTCACGCCCCGCCACATGCCCTCGACGATGGGTTCGAAGTGTTTCTGGTCGACCATCGTGTAGTGGCGTTCGTAGAAACGTGCGTCGAGCGAGTCCTGGCCTTCGATCTTTTTCACGATGTGCGGGATGTAGTAGTAGCCGCGGTTGGCCACGATGCACGCCAGGTTGGCCAGCTGCAGCGGGGTGCAGCCCAGCGCATCCTGCCCGATCGAGAGCGACAGCACCGTGAGCGAGTTCCACGAACCCCTGTACTGGCGGTCGTAATAGGCGCGGTCGGGGACATATCCGTTGCCCTCGTCGAGGAAGTCCGAACCCAGCTTGCGCCCGAATCCGAAGCTCTCGACGTATTTTTTCCAGACCTCGTAACCCTCCTTCACGCTTTCGTATTTGGGGTTGTCGAGGATGTCGCGAAAGACGTAGCAGAAGTAGGCGTTGCACGAAGTCGCCACTGCGAAGCGCAGGTCCAGCGGCGAGGCGTGGGCATGGCAGGCCATCTTCAGACGCCCCGCTTGGTAGCCCATGTGGCAGGAGTGCAGGTCCGAAGGGCGGAGCACCCCTTCCTGCAGGCCGATCAGCCCCTGCACCAGCTTGAAGGTCGACCCCGGGGGATATTTGGCCTTCACGGCGCGGTTGAACAGCGGCTTGCGCTTGTTGTACAGCATCTTCATGTAGTTGTTGCCCCGCTGGCGCCCCACCAGTTCGTCGGGGTCGTAGGTCGGCGAGGAGACCATCATCAGGATTTCGCCTGTCGCGGGCTCGATGGCTACCGCAGCCCCCACCTTGCCGCGCATCAGCTCCTCGCCCAGCAGCTGCAGGCGGGCGTCGATGGTGCTCACCAGATAGCGCCCCGGTTCGGGTACCGAGTCGTAGAGGCCGTTCATGTAGGAGCCCTTGATCGCCCCGTGGGTGTCGATCTCCTGGATCCGGACTCCCTTGCGGCCCCGGAGCTGCGGTTCGTAGGCCGACTCCACGCCGTTCATCCCGACGTAGTCGCCCGTCTTGTACTCGGGGTTGCGCTTCAGGTAGTTGGGGTTCACCTCGCTCACATATCCCAGCAGGTTGCCGCCCACTTCGCGGGGATAGCGGCGGACGGTGCGGTAGACGGTGTAGAAGCCCCGGAAGTTACATTCGTCGAAGCGCAGCTTGTCCTCTTTGGAGATGTAGTTGATGATCAGCCGCGGTGCCCGCGGACGCATCCGTGCGTAGGCCAGTTCGCGTTCGAGCCGGGTGCGCGAAAGCCCCAGCACCTCGCACATGCGGGCCGTGTCGAAGCCCTGTTTGCCGATTTCGCTCGAGATGACCATCAGGTCGTAGCACTCGCGGCTCTGCACCAGGTATTCGCCGTTGCGGTCGAAGACCTCGCCGCGCGGCGGGTACTGCACGACATGGCGCAGCGCGTTGGCGCGTGCCAGATCGTCGTAGCGCGAATCGAAGAGCTGGATGTAGGCCAGCCGTCCGACAATCAGCGCGAAGATCAGCAGGACGACGACCTGCAGGGTCCGCATCCGCATGAAGCTCTCGGGAGTGCTCATATGTGCGTGGGGATTTTGGCGGAGAAGATGCGGGCGATGATCCAGATGAAGACTACCGACACGGTCGTGCTGACGGTGATGCGCGTCAGCGTGTGGAGCACGTGCGTCCACGAAAGGGCCTCCAGCGAAAAGAATACGGCGTGGTGTACGAGTGTCAGTGCCACGAGGAAGGTGATGAACTTCCGCTCGCCCAGGCGTTCCGACGAGGGGATGCCCCCTTCGCGGACGTTGTCACGGCCGCAGGTCATGCCGGCGAGGGTCGGGTAGAGGAAGGCGATCAGCAGGGTTGCGATCGTGTTGATCCCCGCCGCGCCCATGGCGAAGTCCATCGTGACGCCCAGCACAAGACCGGCGCCCAGAATTGCCGCGGGCGGCGTGTCGAGCGGCAGCAGGGCGATGAAGACGATGTATACGAGCGGGTTGAGGTAGATGCTGATGGCCAGGTTGTCGAACAGGAAAACCTGAAGCAGCACCGCGGTTGCGAAAAGTCCGAGATATGGTAGGGTGCGATACATTTAGTCGGGGCGGATATGTTGTTCGATTTGTTCGCTTTGCTGCAGGCTGTTGATTTCGTAGATGTCGCGGTTGCCGACCAGCACGACTTCGTTCAGCCGCGACATTTCGGCTGCGAGCCGCACCCGGACCGTGTAGGCCGTGCGGGTTTCGTTGAGCGAGGCGCTCTCGACCCAGCCGATCAGCACGTCGGCGGGGAAATACTGCGAGAATCCGGTCGTCACGACCTCCTGCCCGGGTTTGGGGTCGGCATATTTCGACAGTTCGCCGAGGATCACCACATTCTGGTCCAGTCCGTCCCAATAGATCGAGCCGTAGTATTCGGCATCGGCGAGCTTGCCGCTGGCCCGGAACGAGGTGTTGAGCACCGACATCGCCACGGCATAGCGCTCCGTACAGTCGACGATGTAGCCGGCCATCGCGCCGTTGGGCGAGAGCACGGCCATCTCTTCGACCACTCCGTCCTGACGTCCGCGGTTGAGCGTGATGAGGTTCTGCGCCCGGTTGATCGTGTTGGCCACGACCGAAGCCGAGGCGAAGCGGTATTTCGATTCGCCGATGTCCTGCATGTAGCTGTCCAGCCGGGCGTTGGTCTCGGCCTCCTCGTATTGGGCGAGGCGCTCTTCGAGCTGTGCGACGCGGTCCAGCAGCAGCCGGTTTTCGTGGCCGAGGCTGAAGTAGTGCCGGATGCCCGCGAAGAATCCGTGCACACCCCCCGCCACCTGATTCGACCGTGCGAGCAGTCGGGCCTGGGTGTAGCGGGTGGAGTGGGCGTAGTAGCTGATGGCCGCGAGCTCCAGCGCCACGAACAGTACCACGACATAGATGCTTCGTATGAACTCGAACAGTTTGCGCAAAGCAGTTCCTTAATTTAAGATTGCGGACCGAAGCCCGCAATCGTTTGGTTCAAAAATATTCGCCGGTCGGCATTTTCCGGTTCCGGTTTTCGGGCGGCCGATTCCGCATCGGCCGGGTGTAGGGCGATGCGGGGCATTGCCCGTGCTGCGGCATTTATTTCATCAGGAACGAGAACCGGTTGATGTTCTTCAGGGCGATTCCCGTTCCGCGGGCGATGGCCCGCAGCGGGTCTTCGGCGATGTGGAACGGAATGCCGGTCTTTTCGTTCAGACGCCGGTCGAGCCCCTTGATTAGCGCGCCGCCGCCGGCGAGGTAGATGCCGTTTTTCACGATGTCGGCGTACAACTCGGGCGGCATGGACTCCAGCACCTTCATCAGCGCCGCGTCGATCTTCGTGAGTGACTTTTCCAGCGCGTAGGCGATTTCGCTGTACGAGAGCGACACGGTCTGGGGGAGTGCGGTCAGCATGTTGGGACCCGTCACGACGAAGTCCTCGGGTTCCTGCTCCAAGTCCGACACGGCGGCGCCGATCGAACACTTGATGGCCTCGGCCGTGCGTTCGCCGATGCGGATGTTGTGCTGCTGGCGGACGTAGCTCTGGATGTCGTTGGTGAAGACGTCGCCCGCGGTGTTGATCGACTCCGAGCAGACGATGCCTCCCAGCGAGATGCAGGCGATCTCCGACGTGCCGCCGCCGATGTCGATGACCATGTTGCCTTCGGGGGCTTCGACATCGAGACCCGCACCGAGAGCCGCGGCCATCGGTTCGTAGATCATGTAGACTTCGCGGCCTCCGGCGCGTTCGGCCGAGTCGTGCACGGCGCGGATCTCGACGTTGGTCGAACCGGAGGGGATGCAGATCACCATGCGCAGCGAGGGTGCGAAGAGGCTGCCCGAGGTCTTGACCTTCTTGATCATGCCGCGCAGCATCAGCTCCGTGGCGTTGAAGTCGGCGATCACACCGTCCTTGAGCGGTCGGATGGTTTTGATGTTCGGGTTGGTCTTCTCGTGCATCTGGCGGGCCTGCTGGCCGATGGCCACGAGCTTGCCCGTGTGGACGTCCAAGGCCACGATCGAAGGTTCGTCGACGACGACCTTCCCGTTGTAAATTATCAGCGTATTGGCCGTTCCGAGATCAATGGCCAACTCCTGTGTCAGTGAAAAAATTCCCATATTCCTACACCCCAACTGGTCTGTTTCGTGAAATGCTTTATTTTCAATCCGATACGCGTTCGTAATGCCGCTTTGGGTTCCGTCGGATGATATATCTCGACAAAGGTAACAAAAAGCCCCGGAAATTTTTGTATTTTATTCTAAAATTTTTTTTAATTATATTTGTGCTTGAAAAACAAAATCTCCGCATGGAATATAAAATCGGAACCGAAGCCCGCTGTGCGGTCATCGGTTATGGAAGCTGGGCGACGGCCATCGTCGGACTGCTTGCAGCCAACGGTCGGTGTGTAGGGTGGTATGTCCGTAACCCCGAAGTACTCGAATCGCTGCGCTCGGAGGGGCGCAATTCCCGTTATCTGAGCGATCTGGAATTCGACCGCAACAGCATCGCCCCCTCTTCCGATCTCGACGCCGTGGTGCGCGACGCCGACATCGTGATTCTCGCCGTCCCTTCGGCCTACCTCAAGGATTTCCTCGCCCCGCTGACCGTCTCGCTCCGTGACAAATTCATCGTCTCGGCCATCAAGGGTATCGTTCCGGGTGACTACCAGACCGTCGTGGAGTACATCCACGACCGTTACGGGTTGTCCTACCGGCAGATCGGACTGGTGACCGGCCCTTCGCACGCCGAGGAGGTCTCGCGTGGCAAGCTTTCGTACCTAACGGTCGTCTGCACCGATCCCGAAAACGCGCGGCGCATCGGCGAGCGCTTTGCCGGCGACAACGTCCGCCTCAGCTACTCCACCGACCTCTACGGTATCGAGTACGGCGCCATCCTCAAGAACATCTATGCTCTTTCGGTCGGCATCGCCGTGGGACTGGGATACGGCGACAATTTCCTGGCCGTGCTGATTGCCAATGCGGCGGGCGAGATGACGCGTTTCCTGGAGGAGAGCTATCCCGACAGGCGCAACACGCAGGTCTCAGCCTATCTGGGCGACCTGCTGGTGACCTGCTATTCGGTTTACAGCCGCAACCGCCGGCTGGGATTGCTCATCGGCCACGGCTGTACCGTCAAGAGCGCCCTGAACGAGATGACGATGGTCGCCGAAGGTTATTTCGCAGCCGATTGCATCCGGCACATCAACTTCCGCCACCGGGTCGAGATGCCCATTGCCGACATGGTTTACCGGGTGCTCTACGAGGGGGCCTCGGCGCGCAGGTGCATGCAGGAACTGACAACCAAATTAATTTAGTTAGCGATATGATGAAAAATGTGAAATTGGACATTGCCAAGACGGGCATTGAGATTTCGGCCGATATCGAGGGCCGGGCTCAGGCAGCCAATGCGCTGCTGCATTCGGGCAAAGGTGCCGGCAACGATTTTCTGGGCTGGGTGCACCTCCCCTCCTCGATTTCGGAGGAGGAGATCGAGGCCATCCGGACGGAGGCCGCGAAACTGCGCTCGAAAGCCGACGTGGTCGTCTGTATCGGCATCGGCGGCTCGTATCTCGGGGCCAAGGCCGTGCTCGAGGCCATGAGCGACCCCTTCAAACTCCTGCACAAGGAGCAGAAGGACCCCACGGTCATTTTTGCCGGACAGAATATTTCGGAGGATTACACTGCCGAACTGCTCGCCGCACTGAAGGAGCATTCGATCGCCGCCATCGTGATTTCGAAGTCGGGCACGACGACCGAGCCGGCCATCGCTTTCCGCCTGATCAAGGCCGAGATCGAAAAACGCTACGGTAAGGAGGAGGCTGCGGAGCGTATCGTGGCCATCACCGACCGGGCGCGCGGGGCGTTGAAGACTCTGGCCACGCAGGAGGGTTATCCGACGTTTGTCATTCCCGACGACGTGGGCGGACGTTTCTCGGTGCTGACGCCCGTGGGTCTGCTGCCGCTGGCCGTTGCCGGTGTGGACATCGCAGCCCTCGTGCACGGTGCGCAGGAGATGGAGCGTGCCACGGCCGAAGGGGTGCCTTTCGAGGAGAATCCGGCAGCCGTCTACGCCGCCGTGCGCAATATCCTCTACAACGCAGGCAAGAAGATCGAGATTCTGGGTTCCTACGAACCCAAACTGCAGTATGTCAACGAGTGGTGGAAACAGCTCTACGGCGAGAGCGAGGGCAAGCAGGGCAAGGGCATCTTCCCGGCGAGCGTCACGCTGACGGCCGACCTGCACTCGATGGGACAGTATATCCAGGACGGCGAGCGCACCCTCTTCGAGACGATCATTTCGGTGGCCAAACCTGCTGCCGAGGTGCTGATCGAGGCCGACGGGGAGAACCTCGACGGACTGAACTTCCTGGCCGGGAAGCGTATCTCGGAGGTCAACCGCATGGCCGAACTGGGCGTTCAGCTGGCCCACGTGGACGGGGGTGTTCCCAACATCCGCATCGAGATTCCCGAAATCTCGGCGGGCGTGATCGGCGGGCTGCTCTACTTCTTCGAGAAGGCCTGCGGCATCAGCGGCTATATGTTGGGCGTCAATCCCTTTGACCAGCCGGGTGTCGAGGCGTACAAGAAGAATATGTTCGCCTTGCTGGACAAACCCGGCTACGAGGAGGCCTCGAAAGCCATCAAGGCGCGGTTGTAATCTGGTGTCCGATCCTAAAAAAGCCAATCCCCCGCGGGGATTGGCTTTTTTATTGGCCGCAGAACCTGTTGGCAGCAAATCCTGTTGTCGCAAATCCTGTTGTCGCGAATCCTGTTGGCCGCAGAACCTGTTGGCTGTGAATTCTGTTGTCGCGAATCCTGTTGGCTGCGGTCCCGTTTGCTTTTTCGAAGCCGATTCCCGCTCGTACCAAACGATCGGTCCTGCTGTATGTCCGTATGATTTTTCATAAGGCTTGCGCCGGTTGGCCCATACGCCCGAATTAGCTCCCGGGGAGGAATGGTTGGCGGAAGACCGGGGGGATGCGAGGACCTGAACCCGAATTTTGGCGCAAGGAAAAAGGCGAACTCGAAGAGAGTTCGCCTTTTTTACAGAGTAAATCGGGTTTAGATGACACCCTGCTCGACCATCGACTTGGCGACCTTCATGAAGCCCGCGATGTTGGCGCCCTTCATGTAGTTGAGGTAGCCGTCCTTCTCGGTGCCGTACTCCACGCAGGCGTGGTGGATCGACGACATGATCTGGTGCAGCTTGGCGTCGACCTCCTCGGCCGTCCAGTTGAGTTTCTGGGAGTTCTGCGTCATTTCGAGACCCGACGTGGCCACGCCGCCGGCGTTCACGGCCTTGCCCGGTCCGTAGGGAATCTTCGCCGCGATGAAGGCGTCGATGGCCTCCGGACGGCAGCCCATGTTCGAAACCTCGGCCACGACTTTCACGCCATTGGCCAGCAGACGCTTGGCATCCTCGCCGTCCAGCTCGTTCTGCGTGGCGCACGGCATGGCGATGTCCACCTTGACCTCCCAGGGTTTCTTGCCCGCAAAGAACGTCGAGCCGGGGAATTTTGCGGCATACGGCTCCACCACGTCGTTGTTCGACGCGCGCAGTTCGAGCATGTAGGCGATCTTCTCGGCATTGAGGCCCTCCGGATCGTAGATGTACCCGTCGGGACCCGAGATCGTCACCACCTTGGCACCCAGCTCCGTGGCCTTCGTCGCTGCACCCCAAGCCACATTGCCGAAGCCCGAGATGGCAATGGTCTGTCCCTTGATCTCCATGCCGGCCTTTTCGAGCATCTGGCGCAGGAAATAGACGGCTCCGAAGCCCGTTGCCTCGGGACGGATCAGCGATCCGCCGTAGGTCATGCCCTTGCCCGTCAGTACACCGGTGTTCTCCAGGGCCAACTTGCGGTACATGCCGTAGAGGTAGCCGATTTCGCGTCCGCCGACGCCGATGTCACCTGCCGGGACGTCGGTCTGCGGGCCGATGTGGCGCCACAGTTCGGTCATGAAGGCCTGGCAGAAGCGCATCACCTCGCGGTCCGACTTGCCTTTGGGGTTGAAATCCGAGCCGCCCTTCGCGCCGCCCATCGGGAGGGTCGTCAGCGCGTTCTTGAAGATCTGTTCGAAGCCGAGGAACTTCAGGATCGAGGGGTTCACCGAGGGGTGGAAGCGCAGTCCGCCCTTGTAGGGGCCGATGGCGTTGTTGAACTGCACGCGGTAACCCGTGTTCACCTGTACGTCGCCCTTGTCGTCGACCCATACGACCTTGAACGTGAAGGTCCGGTCGGGTTCCACGATGCGTTCGGCGATGCGGTTGGCTTCGAATTCCGGGTGCTGGTTGTAAGCATCCTCCACGGTCATCAGAACTTCGCGCACGGCCTGCAGGTATTCGCTTTCGCCGGGATGTTTGCGCTCGAGTTCCGCCATAATTTTGTTAACGTTCATAGCTCTATCGGTTTTTGGTTGGTTTGCATGTCCTGTTCGGATTCTATCCTTTCACAAATATAAAAATATTTCCGACAGATTGTAATCTTTTCGGGAAAAATTATTTTAGATCCTAATCGTTTTGCCCTTCGCACACCATGCCTTTGTTCGAGCGTCCGTCGATGCAGACCCACAGCGGGCGCTCGAAACGCACCTGCCTCAGGTAGGTTCCGTCGTACAGCGCCTGCCGGGCGTCGAGCTCCGTTTCGCGGAAGAGCCCGTCGCCGCGGAAGGGGTTGATCGTCAGATAGCCCACGCCCAACGAAGTGACGTTCTGGAAGAAGTGCGTGCCCTGTGACGGCTCCACGTCGAACTTCGCGATGCCGCATTCGACGATCACCTTGGCCTCGGAGATGTGGTTCCACTTGACCGGCACCCCGAGGAACGGGTCCGAGGAGCCCCAGCGGCCGGGGCCCACGAGGATGTAGGGCCGTCCCTGATCGCGCATGCTGCCGTTGAGCGTCAGCAGCTCTTCGGCAATCTTCTCGGTCGCCAGCGAGTCGAAGGCCTCTGATTTCACATAGATGATGTCGGCTATGTCGGTCATCTGCCCGATGCCGAGGGCCTGTTCGCCGTAGATCAGCGCCCGGGAGGTGTCGACCTCGTTCCAGTCGATGGCCCGGTTGTCCTGGTTGTCGATGATCGGACGGATCTGCAGCAGGTTGAAAACCTGTCGCTGTCCGGGCGCCACGTCCATGTTGACGGCAAATTCCACCTCCACGGGACAGCGCATCTCCTCGGCGCCCATCTGCAGGATGTCGGAGATGATCTCGGCCAGCGGGAAGGTGTTGTACTTGAGGATGTTGTTGAACGTTATGACCTTGCGACCGCGGTCGAACGGGCTGTCGGAGATGCGTTCGTTCTCGCGGTCCCAGACCGAGCAGACGAATTTCGAGTTGCGGAAGCCGCCGATCTGGGTCAGGCTCAGCCGGTGCAGGTTCACCGCGTCGTTGATCGACGTGCGGAACTCCTCGGGACGGAGGCTCAGGGCGAGCACTTCGCTTTGTGTGTCGCGCAGCGCCAGCTCGGGCGTCGAGGTCTGGAGCACCTTCTGCGGGTAGCGGGGCGAGAAGCGCAGCGTGCGTCCTCCGTCCACGACCAGTTTGCCCAGCCCCATGGCGATGTTGCAGACGCCGTCCTCCGGGCGTTCGTCGCCGATGGGGTAGTAGTTGATTGAGCGGGCCACGCCCGAACAGGTGGGGAAGAACAGCCCGTCCTGCTCCGTGCCGCACACCTCCTGAATGATCACGGCCATCTTCTCCTCCGAGATGAGGTTCTGCGACGACTGGATGTAGGCCCTCGACGTCGCGAAATAGACCGAGGCGTAGACGCTTTTGACCGCTTTGAGCAGCAGGCGCAGCATCTGGTCCTCGTTGTCGACATAGGGGATCATGTAGGTCGAGTAGATGCCGGCGAAAGGCTGGTAGTGCGAGTCTTCGAGTTTCGACGACGAGCGGATGGCCAGCGGCGTGCGCACGGTGCGGATGTAGCTTTTCAGCGCCTCGCGCAGCCGGAACGGGAGCACCGAACTGACGAATTCCGAGAGGATCTCCTCGTCGGAAAAATCCTGCGAGATGATGTATTTCAGTCCGTTGTGTTGGATGAAGTCGTCGAAGAACTCCGTGGCGATGACCACCGACCGCGGGATCATGATGCGCACGTTTTCGTGCTTGTCGTACTGGCGGTGCTTCATGAGCATCGAGTTCATGAACGCCAGGCCGCGGGCCTTGCCGCCGAGCGAACCCTCGCCGATGCGCGCGAAGGCCACGGCGTCGGAGTAGGTCTCGGTGTCGAAACGCGCCACGACGCCCTGTCCGAGCAGTGTGCGGTAGTCGCGGATGAGCCCGACCAGCACGAGGCGGTGCTCTTCGACCGACGAGAAGTGGCTCTTGTTATACTGGCGGATCGACGCCGCCAGCGGGAACAGTCCCCGCGAATAGAGCCATTTCGATAGGTGGTTCTGCGAGGTGTGGTATTCGAACGCCCGGTCGGGGATCGTGGCGATCATCTGCTGCATCTGCGTCAGGTCCTTTGCGCGGCCGATCTCTGCCCCCGTGTCCGGGTCCTTGAAGACGAAGTCTCCGAAGGCGAATTCCACGGCGATGTAGTCGTGCAGCTGCGAGAGCAGCGTCTTGGAGTTCTTGGCGATGAATCCCGCACCCAGCTCCGCGGCCTGTTTGCCGAAAGCTACCTGCGACGACTGCAACAGAACGGGCATCAGCGGGTTGTCCTCGCGGATGCGGCGGCACAGGTCGATCCCGGCGTCGAGTTTCTCGCTCTCGGGCGGGTCGTTGCGGTGGATCACAAAGCCCACGTCGGAGATCACGCCCAGCAGGTTTTTCTTGTAACGTTCGTACAGCTCCACGGCCTCCTCGTAGCAGCGGGCCAGCAGGATTTTCGGCCGGGCGCGCTTGCGCAGCACCTGCTGCTGCTCGTTGAAGGCATCCTTCAGAAATTCGGTGTTCTGCAGCAGCAGCAGTTTGTAGATCTCCGGCAGATAGGTGGAATAGAAGCGGATCGAGTCCTCGACGAGCAGGATGGCCTGCACGCCCCCTTCGCGGATGTCCTCGTCTGCGTTCATCTTGTCCTCGATCAGCTTGATGATGGCGATGATCAGTTCCGTGTTGCCGTGCCACGAGAAGATGTAGTCGAGGCCCGATCGGTCCTGCTCCTCGATGCGGCGGTAGATATCCTTCGAAAAGGAGGTCAGCAGCGCCACGGGGGTATTCGGGTGCCGCTCCTTGACGATCTTGGCGAACGAGAAGACGTCGGGTTCGCCGACGTTGTACATCGTGAGGATGAAATCGAACGAATCGTCCCGATCGAGCGCCTCGAGCGCTTCGGCGGTCGAACTGACGCGCGTCAGCGACGGCGGGTTCGACATGTTGAGGTCGATGTACTCCTGGTTGATCTGCGACTCAATGCGTCCGTCCTCCTCCAGAATGTAGCCGTCGTAGCTGCAGCATACGAGCAGGATTTTGTGGATCCGGTATTTCATGAAGCTGTAGGGGAGTTTGTTCCCGTCGGGCATGTATTGTTCCAGGCTTTTGTTCATCGATTGCGCGTTTTGTTCGGTCTCTGTGTTGAGGTGCTGTTTTCCGGTTCGGATCCGCGTTTGCGCCGCCGTGGGTGTCGTTTGCGGGCCTTGCCGGCCGCCGAATCCCTGCCTCGGCGGGACTTCGGCGGCGCGGAATGGAAAGTATCCGGTTCCGAAAACAAAAATAAGGAAAAAATTGTTACCTTTGAAATCGGAAACGCTGAAAATAACCGCAAGACAAGATGAACAAGGTGAAATATAGCCTGCAGGAGGTCACCACTTCCGCCCTGGAGCGCGAGTGGCTGGATCTTCCGAAACGAATCTATAAGGGAAACCGCAACTGGGTCTGCCCGCTGGACGTGGATGTCCTCAAGGTTTTCGATCCGTCACAGAACGAACTTTTCGCCGACGGCGAGGCCATTCGCTGGGTGGCACGCAATGCGCGGGGCGAGGTCGTCGGCCGCATCGCGGCGTTCTACAACCGGGAGAAGGCCGCCCTCGAAGAGCAGCCGACGGGCGGTTGCGGGTTCTTCGAGTCGATCGATGAACAGCAGGTCGCCGACATGCTCTTCGACGCTTCGCGCATGTGGCTCGCCAGCCGCGGCATGGAGGCCATGGACGGCCCGATCAATTTCGGGCAGCGCCGCGACTGGTGGGGGCTGCTGGTCGGGGGTTACGAATTCCAGCCGCTCTACAAGAATCCCTACAATCCGCCCTACTACAGGGATCTGTTCGAAAACTACGGGTTCAAGAACTACTTCAACCAGCACAGCTTTATCTGGCGGGTGAACGATTCGGAGGCCAACAAGCAGATTTTCGCCCGTGCCGAGCGGCTCTACACCGTGCCGGGTTACCGGGTCGAGAACATCGACATGAACAATCTGGAGGAGGCGGCCGAGAGTTTCCGCGTCATATACAACAAGGCGTGGGCCCTGTTCTCGGGAGTCAAACCGATGACGCAGGAGGAGGCGCTGGCGATGGTCCGGGAGATGAAGCCGATCATCGACCCCAACATCATTTTCTTCGCCTATTTCAACGAGGAGCCGATCGGTTTTTTCATCACCATTCCCGACCTGAACCGCCTGATCGGCAAATTCAACGGCAAATTCGGCTTGTGGCAGAAGCTGTGGCTGATGTGGGATCTGAAGGTGCGCAAGTCGTGCGACCGCATTTTCGGGCTCATTTTCGGCATCACGCCGGAGTTCCACGGCAAGGGCGTCGAATCGGCCATCATGGTCAAGTACTGGCAGTTCCTCGAACGGACGAAAAATCCCTACAAGTCGATGGAGCTGGCCTGGATCGGCGATTTCAATCCCGTGATGAACCGCATGATCGAGACCTACGTCTGCGCTGCGCGCCACAAGGTGCACACCACCTACCGTTACCTGTTCGACCGCACGAAGGAGTTCCACCGCTGTCCGCGCCTGGGGGTCAAACGCCGTTCGGAGTAATCAGCCGTCCCGCTGCTTCCCCTTCCGGCGGGAGATTTCGGAGCCGGGGAGCGGGATTTTAAATACATGAAGCCAGCATCAAACACTCGATACATATGAAAACCACCGTATTCACCAAGTACCACATCGCCGCGGGTGCCAAGATGGCCGAATTCGCGGGATACAACATGCCCATCGAATTTACGGGCATCACCGACGAACACATGGCCGTGCGCAACGGCGCCGGGGTCTTCGACGTGAGCCACATGGGCGAAATCTGGGTCAAGGGCCCCCGGGCGCTCGATCTGCTGCAGCGCATCACGACCAACGACGTTTCGAAACTTTTCGACGGCAAGGTGCAGTATACCTGCATGCCCAACGGGCGCGGGGGTATTGTCGACGACGTCCTGGTTTACCGGATCGACGCCGAAACCTACATGCTCTGCGTCAATGCCGCCAATATCGACAAGGACTGGGAGCATATCTGCTCCGAGGGGAAGGCCTTCGGCATGGAGGCCGGTCACGGCAAGGAACTTTACAATGCTTCGGACGAAATCTGCCAGCTGGCCGTGCAGGGACCGCTGGCCATGAAGATCGTGCAGAAAATGTGTGCCGAGCCGGTGGAGGAGATGGAGTATTATACCTTTAGGAAAATGCCCGTCGCCGGGTGCGACGCCATCCTCTCGATCACGGGTTATACGGGTTCGGGCGGTTGCGAGATTTACATCGCCAACGAAGACGGCGACAAACTCTGGAAGGCCCTCTGGGAGGCCGGCGAGGAGTTCGGGCTGAAGAACATCGGCCTCGGCGCGCGCGATACCCTGCGTCTGGAAAAGGGCTTCTGCCTCTACGGCAACGACATCGACGACACGACGTCGCCGCTCGAAGCCGGACTGGGGTGGATCACCAAATTCGCCGAAGGCAAGGACTTCATCGACCGTGCCGCAATGGAGCGTCTCAAGGCCGAGGGCGTGGGACGCAAACTGGTGGGTCTGAAAATGGTCGAGCGGGGTATTCCGCGCCACGGCTACACGATCGCCGCGCCGGACGGAACCGCGATCGGTCATGTCACTTCGGGGACCATGTCCCCCTGTCTGAAAGTCGGCGTGGCGCTGGGCTATGTCGAGGCGGCCCATGCCAAACCGGGCACGGAAATCGCAGTGGTCATCCGCGAGAAACCCGTGAAGGCCGAAGTGGTGAAGATTCCGTTCGTATAAATACAAACCGTAAGTGATTTATTCTATGAAAGCGAAATACCTCGGGCTGGATCTTTCCAGCCCCATCGTAGTCAGCAGTTCGCCCTACACTGCCTCGATCGGCAATGTCGAACAGTGTGTTCGCAACGGTGCGGGCGCCGTGGTGCTGAAATCAATTTTCGAGGAGCAGATCTACCGCCAGGCTGCCTCGCTCGACCGCATGGAAGGTTACGGCGATGCCGGGGAATACCTCGAGCGCTATCTGGGTGAAGCCTATAAGGCGGAGTTGCTGAAGCTGGTCTCCGATGCCGCCGGGACGGGTGTTCCCGTCATCGGCAGCATCAACTGTGCCGGTGCGGGCGACGCGTGGATCGAATATGCCGCGGCCATGCAGCAGGCAGGAGCTTCGGCCCTGGAGCTGAACATCTTCCTGCTTCCGACGGATCGTCTCGCCGCGGCGCAGGAGATCGAGAGCCATTATGCCGAGATCGTGCGCAAGGTCGTCGCCGCGGTGAAGATCCCCGTGTCGGTGAAGCTGCCGATGCGGCTTACGAACGTGCTGTCGGTCGGCGATGTGCTGTTGGGCCGCGGGGCCTGCGGATTGGTGCTCTACAACCGCTTTTTCGAACCGGATATCGACATTGAGAAGATGAGCCTGGTGAACGGCAATCCGTTCAGCGAGCCGAGCGAACTGCGCAACGTGCTGCGCAGTACGGCGCTGTGCGCCCACGCGCTCCCGCAGTTGGATATCGCCGTTTCGACCGGTGTCCACGACGGGGCTGCAGCGGTCAAGTCACTGCTCTGCGGCGCGGCGGCGGTGCAGGTCTGCACGGCGATCCACAAACACGGCTACGAGGTGATCGGGGAGATGAACCGCTTCATCGACGCGTGGGCAGCCCGTCAGGGTTTCGAGTCGCTCGACGAATTCCGCGGACGCATGGATTACGGCTCCTCAAAGGGCGATTTCTACCAGCGGGTACAGTATATGAAGTATTTCCCGCTCGATCGCGAGTAGACTTCGCATCGCTTTGTTCCTGAATCCCGGATGCCGGCAAGTGGCGTCCGGGATTTTTTGCGAGCGGTGTCCGACGGCGGCTGTTTGGCGAACCGTTCCGAAGGCGGGATCTTTTGCAAACGGCTCTGAAGATGGGCCGTTTTGCGAGCCGCTCCGACGTCGGGGTATTTTGTGAGCGGCTCCCGAGACAGATCGTTTTGCGAGCTGCTCCGACGGCGGGTTCCTGTTTCCCGCATCTACCCGGGGCTACCCGGCCTTTGCGAGGCTGTCTACTCGCCGGTCTGCGAGTCGAATGCGGCGTTGAACATCTTCCGCAGCCGTTGCGGGTCGCGAATCACGCCGCGCAGTTCTTCGAGGCGCCTGGCATTTTCCGATTCCGCAATCCAGAGCCGCAGGTAGCCGCCTTCGGCGTATTTCTGCTGCAAATGGGCAAGGCAACGGGCATAGTGCCCTTCGCGGTCCAGTTCCGGGTAGTGCGCCAGCCCGTACTGCACAGTGCGGCGGATGATCGTTTCGGGGTCGATTGCCCGGTCGGCCTCGGCCACGATCCGGCCGTAAATGGTGCGGGGTTCGCCTTGAGATGAGGCACGGTGGTCCTCCACGGCGTCGCGCATCATGGCGATCTGTTCTTCGCCGAACCAGCGGCGCAGTTGGGCGTCGCCCGCAAGAATGCGCCCGGCATCGATGTGGTGCCGTTCGCGGCCGTAGGCGAGACCCGTGTCGTGGTAGGCGGCTACGGTGTAGACCATGTCGGCGTCCACGTCGTAATGTGCGGCCAGCTCAAGGCTCCGCGCAATGACCGTCCGGACGTGGTCCGTGCTGTGTGCGGCGTCGAAATCTTCGTATCGGGGGATGATTTCCCGCTCGATGTATTCTTCGAGCTCCCTGTTCATGGATGTAAAGGTATGAAAAAGTTTCTGAATCCCCCGTTTCCGGCGCTGAGGCTCTCCTTTCGGTCGCGCCGCCGAGGCATGTACGTATGAAAAGTCCCTCCTTGTCAGGGGAGGGACTTGGGGTTGTCGGGCGCCGCCTGGGCGCTCTCGGGACATGAGGGCTATTTCGCGTAGGAAACGGCCCGTGTCTCGCGGATGACGGTGATCTTCACCTGACCCGGGTAGGTCATTTCGTCCTGGATCTTCTTGGCTATGTCGTGCGAGAGGCTCTCTGACTCCTGGTCCGAGAGCTTGTCGGCACCGACGATCACGCGCAGTTCGCGGCCGGCCTGAATGGCGTAGGTTTTCATCACTCCGGGGTACGAGAGGGCAATGTCCTCCATCTCCTTCAGACGCTTGATGTAGCTCTCCACCACTTCGCGGCGTGCTCCGGGGCGTGCTCCCGAGATGGCGTCGCAGACCTGGATGATCGGGGCGATGAGCGAGGTCATCTCCACCTCATCGTGGTGGGCGCCGATGGCGTTGCAGACCTCGGGTTTCTCCTTGAACTTCTCGGCGAGTTTCATGCCGATGATTGCGTGCGGCAGTTCCGGTTCGTCATCGGGCACCTTGCCGATGTCGTGCAGCAGGCCTGCCCGGCGGGCGATCTTGGGGTTGAGCCCCAGCTCCGAGGCCATGATGCCTGCGAGGTTCGCCGTTTCACGGGCATGCTGCAGCAGGTTCTGTCCGTAGGACGAGCGGTATTTCATCTTGCCGATCATGCGGATCAACTCGGGGTGGAGTCCGTGGATTCCCAGGTCGATCGTCGTGCGCTTGCCGACCTCGACGATCTCCTCCTCGATCTGCTTCTGGACCTTGGCCACAACCTCCTCGATGCGTGCGGGGTGTATGCGGCCGTCGGTGACGAGCTGGTGCAGGGCCAGGCGGGCGATTTCGCGGCGTACGGGGTCGAAGCCCGAGAGGATGATGGCCTCGGGGGTGTCGTCGACAATGATCTCGATGCCGGTTGCGGCCTCCAGGGCGCGGATGTTGCGGCCCTCGCGGCCGATGATGCGGCCTTTGACCTCGTCGCTCTCGATGTTGAACACCGTCACGGCATTTTCGATGGCCGTTTCGGTCGCCACGCGCTGGATCGACGCTACGATGATCCGCTTGGCTTCTTTCGTGGCGGTCAGCTTGGCCTCTTCGACCGTTTCGTTGATGTAGGCAGCGGCTTCGGTCTTGGCCTCGGCCTTCATGTTCTCGATCAGGATGTTCTTGGCCTCCTCGGAACTCATGCCCGAGATCTGCTCCAGACGCGTGTTCTGTTCGCGCTGCATCTGGTCGACTTCCTCCTTCTTGTGTTCGAGGATCTGCAGCTGGTTCCGCATCTGCTCTTTCAGGCGGTCGTTCTCGCGGAGTTTGTTTTCCAGTTCACGCTGCTGGTTCTGCAGGTTCTGCTCGATCTGCTTGGCGCGCTGCTCGCTCTGGGCGATTTTCTGGTTGCGCTCGTTGACCTGACGGTCGTATTCGCTCTTGAGCTGTATGAACTTTTCCTTTGCCTGAAGGATACGCTCCTTCTTGATCATCTCTCCCTCGGCTTCAGCTTCCTTGACGGCGGCTTCGCGTCGCTTGCGGATCGACGTCTTGACCACGAGGTTCGTAATGACCGCGTAGATTGCAACGGCGACCACGGCAGAGATCGAGGCAGCCAAAATGATACTGCTATGCATGGGTCTTTGTTTGTTTTTAGTTATTAATTAGGGTTTTTGACTGTAGTCATAAAAAAACCGCATAGGATTCCTTACTCTTGTTTGACGAATCTGCCGATCAGTCATGTGTGGGGGCTCCGACAATCGCAATCTTCCAACGGTACGCCGTAACGTACTCCCCGTGAGGGTAGTAAGGCCTGATTTTGAAATGCCTTGAGTTGCCCCAATTTAAATAATGTTCAGTTTCGCAAAGCTATAAGGAATCTATGCGGGTAGATTCTTTGTATGTAAAAGAACGTTTTTCGTTCGATGCGTCTCGCTTCTTTCGGTTTCCCGTCTTCCTCGACCTTTCCCGGGTTTTCCTTTCCCTCGGGATCCCTTGATTTTCTTGGGTTTCCCGCGGCCGGTCTTTTCGGGGTCCTCTCGTTCACGGACTCCCTCGGTCCTTCCTTGGTTTCCCTCGGTTCTCCTTCGGCCGGTCTTTCCGGGACCCTCTCGTTCACGCACTCCCTCGGTCATCCCTTGGGCGGCCTCCGGACGGGTTACTTTTTCGGGTCGTTCAGATACGCATCTATTTCCGTGCCGATTTTTTCGAGCTGTCGGAGATCTTCGTCATCCACCTCCCGGCTCTGCCGCATTCCGACATTCGCGATGGCGAATTTCAGCGCGGTCATCGACAGATAGTCCTGGTCGTTCCAGTTCTTGATATTCTGTTGTTTTATCAGTGCGAGGTAGCTGTTCACCTCCCGTTCGGCAAGCCGGTACATCTCCTCCTTCCCGCTCTCGATGTTGAACGGATAGCTTTTGCCTGCTATTTTGAGGGTTATTGCCTGCTTTGCCATTTTTTTCGTTTCGTTTATTTCTTCGTCCTCTTCTTCGGCCTTCCGGCCCAGTCTTCGGCCCTCGGTCTCCAGTTCGGGTTTTTTCCCCCCCCCGGTTCAGCTCTCCCCGGCGCCTTTTCTTCGGACCGTTTATTCGGCCTTCTGCGTCGTCGGGGCCTCCAGTGGCTGTCCCAGCAGCGCGATGCACTTGTCCACCTCCCGCATAAGACGGTTGACGCGCGCCCGCGCTTTTTCCCGGTTCCGACCTCCGCCCGCAAGCCCTTCGGTCAACTGCATGCGTGCCAGGTCGGAGTCCAACTCCCGGACGCGCTCTTCGAGCGAGCGTTTCTCGGAGCGGAGCGTGTCGCGCTGCGCAGTCAGCTCCGCACAGAGGGCCGACAGCCTTTTGTGGTCGTCGATCAACTGCCGCACACGGGCTTCGATGTTCGTTATCACGCTTTTGTCGGCCATGGCCTTCGGGTAAATTCCGGATTGCCTTTCAGCGGCGGAAAAAGTCCGTGCGGTTCCAAAACCAAGCAACCTGCGCACCGGTAAAACTCTCCGACCTGTCAAGGGTGTCGTTCCGACATCAAAGGTACGTAAAAGAACGCTAAAAAGCAAATAATATTTCAAGAGGCTGTTTCGTTTGCCTGCAATGTTTCCGGTCGCCGCCCCCGGCCTCTACTTGCCTGCGACCCTGCCGTAGAGATCGTAGTCGGCGGCCGAGGTGATCTCCACCTTGTAGAAATGCCCGCGCAGCAGGCGGCGCTCAGAGGCCGGAATCAGGATCTCCTGATCCACCTCGGGCGAGTCGTACTGCGTGCGGCCGACATACCAGTCGCCCTGACGCGAGTCGACGATCACCCGTTCGGTGCTCCCCACGCGGTGGCGGTTGTTTTCGAGCGATATTTCGTTCTGCAGCGCCATGATGCGCTCCACGCGTTGCTGCTTGATCGTCTCGGGGATGTCGTCGCGGAGATTCCCGGCCGACCAGGTCCCCTCCTCCTCCGAGTAGGGAAAGACTCCCAGCCGATCGAATCCCACCTCGCGCACGAAGTCCAGCAGTTCTTCGAAATCGGCCTCCGTCTCGCCCGGATAACCCACCAGCAGCGTCGTGCGCAGCGCCAGATCGGGGATCGTCCGGCGCAGACGGCCGATCAGCTCCAGAGCTTCGGCTTTGGTGTGGCGGCGGTGCATCGATGCGAGCTGTGCGTCGGAAATGTGCTGGAAGGGAATGTCGAGGTATTTGCAGATTTTCGGCTCCGAAGCCATCGTTTCGATCACATCGTCGGGGAATCCGGCGGGGTAGGCGTAGTGGAGCCGGATCCATTCGATGCCGTCGATGCGGCACAGGCGGCGCAACAGCTCGGCGAGCATCCGCCGGCCGTAGAGGTCGATGCCGTAGTAGGTCGTGTCCTGCGCAATGACCATCAACTCCCGGACACCCTGCCCGGCCAGTTTGCGGGCCTCCTCCTCCAGCTCCTCCATCGGGACGGAGACGTGGCTGCCGCGGATGAGCGGGATGGCACAATAGCCGCATTTCCAGTTGCAGCCTTCCGAAATCTTTAGATAGGCATAGTGCTTCGGGGTCGTCAGGTGGCGTTCGGTGGCCAGCGCCGGGTCCTCCGAGGCCCCCAATGCGCGGACGATGCCGTCCCACGAACGTGCGCCGAAATAGTCGTCCACCTCGGGAATCTCGGCCCGCAGCTCGTCGGCATAGCGTTCCGAGAGGCATCCTACGACGAATAGCCGCTCGATTTTCCCGGCCTGCTTGGCCGCCGCGGCGCGGAGGATCATGTCGATCGACTCCTGCTTGGCGTCGCCGATGAATCCGCAGGTGTTGATCACCACGACCTTGGCGTCCGTGCGGTCGCTGTCGAAGAGGATCTCGTAGCCTGCGGCGGCGAGCCGGGCCATCAGATGTTCGCTGTCGACCGTGTTTTTCGAACAGCCGAGTGTTATGACGTTAATTTTTTTCATTGCCGAACAACGCGTTGACGAACTCCTTTCGGTTGAAGATGCGCAGCTGGTCGATGCCTTCGCCGATGCCGATGTAGCGCACCGGAATGTGGAACTGGTCGCTGATGCCGATCACCACGCCGCCCTTGGCCGTGCCGTCGAGCTTGGTGATGGTGAGCGAGGTGACCTGCGTGGCCTGCGTGAACTGCTTCGCCTGCTCGAAGGCGTTCTGACCCGTCGATCCGTCGAGCACGAGCATCACCTCGTGCGGCGCTCCGGGGATCACTTTGCCCATGACGTTGCGGATTTTCGTCAGCTCGTTCATCAGGTTGATCTTGTTGTGCAGACGTCCGGCCGTGTCGATCAGCACCACGTCGGCGGCGTTGGCCTTGGCCGAGGTGAGCGTGTCGAAGGCCACCGATGCGGGGTCGGAGCCCATTTGCTGGCGGATCATCGTCGCCCCGGCACGGTCGGCCCACACCTGCAGCTGGTCGATGGCCGCCGCGCGGAACGTGTCCGCCGCGCCGATCCAGACCTTCCGGCCGGCCTTGCCGAGCTGTGCCGCCAGCTTGCCGATGGTCGTGGTCTTGCCGGCGCCGTTGACGCCCACGACCATCACCACATAGGGCTCTCCCTCGGCGGCGTCCAGCCCGAAATGTGCCGACGATCCGTGTGCCTCCTCCATCAGTGTCGCGATCTCCTCGCGCAGGATCGACTGCAGCTCCGAGGCATTCATATACTTGTCCCGGGCCACGCGCTCCTCGATGCGGCGAATGATCTTCACGGTCGTCTCCACGCCCACGTCCGACGAGATGAGCACCTCCTCGAGGTCGTCGAGCACCTCGGTGTCGATCGTCGACCGCCCCGCCACGGCCCGCGCCAGTTTGGAGAACAGACCCGTTTTGGTCTTTTCGAGCCCGGCGGAGAGTTCCTCCTGCTGTTTTTGCACCTGCTCCCCGGAGGGCGGTGTATCCTGTTTCCTTTTGAAAATATCGAAAAATGCCATGTCTTATGGATTTTAATCCTTTGCAAAGATACGAAAAATGCAGGACGCTACCAAAATCGGAGCGGGCACTTCGTCAAAATGTTCCGCCCTCCGAACGAGCCGCTGCGGCGCCGGGGCGGCGAACCGGCGGAATGGAGCCGGCCCCGTCCCGCTTCCGGACCGAAAAAGAGGTTCCGATCGCTAAAAGTGCCGTCACGAAGCCGCAGATGACACGAAAATTTGAAAAAAAGCGTTATATTTGTCGTATATACCTGTATTGATAATGATGAAACGAACCATTCTGTTGTTGCTCGCAGCGCTGTGCTGCGCGCTGACGGCCTCCGCTCAGGATCTGATCGTCAAGACCGATGCCGCGAAGATCGAAGCCAAAGTGCTCGAAATCACACCCGAAGCGGTGCGCTACAAGCGTTTTTCGAACCCCGACGGTCCGACCTACGTGCTCCCCGTTGCGCAGATCCTCTACATTCAGTATGCCAACGGCGAAAAGGAGTATTACACCAAAACCGTCCCCGCGATACCGCTGACTCCGGCAACCCCGGCCGCTTCCGAGACTCCGGCCACTCCGGCAACCCCGGCCGCTTCCGAGACCCCGGCCACTCCGGCCGCTTCGGCCGTGCCGGCTGTTCCGGGCGGGCAGTATGTGCTCAAACAATACGAAATCGGCGAACTCTACGACCGGGACGGCGTCCGGGGTGTGATCTGCCATCTTTCGGACGATCGTCAGCACGGACTGGTCGTCTCGCTCGATGAAATCTACCTCCACTGGAGCGAGTTCCGCAAACCGGACCTGCGCCTTGCGGGTGCCGACAACCGCACCGACGGGATGGCGAACATGGAGCTGGTGGCTCAGTACATCGCAGCGAACAATCTTTCGTGGGACGATTTCCCGGCATTCAAATGGTGCCGCGACAAGGGTGAAGGCTGGTATCTTCCGGCCATTGACGAACTGCTGTCCATCGGCCACAACTACAACGGCGGCTCGCGCGTGCAGAACAACCGCCAGGCGCGCAACAAGTTCAACGATGCGCTCAAGGGTGCCGGCGGCGAGCGCATGGACCGTCTGGTCTACTATTTCTCCTCGACCGAGATGGACGAGAAGAACGCCTACACGAGCCATATGGCCATCGAGCCGCCCTATGTGATCGAGATTCCGAAATACAACAAGTTCCTCGTGCGCGCCGTGCACAAGTTCTGATTTTCTTTGTCATGCATTCCCAGGAGCGAATAAATCTTTTCGTCGCTTTCGACGAGAGCTATGCGCAGCATGGCTGCGTGATGCTGGTTTCCATGCTGGAGAACAATCCGGACCAGGCAATTGACTGTTATATATTGACCGATGGCCTTTCGGAGAAGAGTCGGGGCCGGCTTGCCTCGGTGGCCGGGCGGCATGCGGATTGTCGGTTGGACTTCCGGGTTATCGACGACGCCGCTTTTCGGGGGCTGAAACTTAACATTCCCCATATTTCGCGGCATACTTATTATAGATACGCCATTGCTGAACTCTTTCCGCAGGTGGACAAAGCCCTCTATCTGGATACCGATCTGGTTGTACAAGGGAGTCTTGAGGAGTTGTGGAATATGGAACTTGGCGACTTCTTGTGTGCAGGTGTGTGTGATCGGTGGATCGAGCGAATCCATTACAAACCGGAGATCGGGTTTGAACAGGACGAATTATACATCAATGCCGGCGTGCTGTTGCTCAATTTGGCGGCAATGCGTCGGGAGAAACTTTTCGACAGGCTGTGCGACACAACGCGACAAATGGAGGACCGTATTCGGTTCCAGGATCAGGATGTGATCAATATTGTCTGTCGAGGACGGATCCTCGAACTGCCCGATCGGTTCAATTTCACCACGGAGCATGTCCGCGATTATCCTGAACGGAGCTCCGAAGCCGTCATTGTCCACTATACCGGGGCCCGCAAACCATGGTCGTCGACTCTCTGCCCCAATGCGTTGAAAGGTCTTTATTATCATTATCTGACCCGGACGCCGTATCGGTCGGTTTGTTTCGGACTGCAACTGTGTCAGGCGATGCAGAAGGTACTTCCGGCTTTCCTGCGGAAAAAACCGTCGGGCCCCAAACCGTTGCGGGTTGCCTTGATCGTCGACGAGTTCTTCGGCGGTGGCGGTACGGCTTTCGGTGGCATTGGATTCCTCGCGCGTAATTACATCGCCAAATATATTCCCTGCGATGACATCCGGATCGACGTTTTGATTGGGCGGCATCACGGACTGTCGGCAGCCTCCCGCATCCGCGTGGACGATGTGTTTCTTTACCGCTTGCCGGGGCGTCATTTCATCGCCCGCTGGCTGAAGCGCAAGCGCTATGATCTCTACTTCTCTCCCGAGATGACCTGGGATATGCTCAGTTACGAGGGTAAAAGCCATACGCCGCTGCTGTTCTGGGTTCAGGACCCGAGGCCTTGGACCGATTGGCTGGAGATTCAGACTGTGGGGATGTATCCCGAGACATGCTACTGGAAGACCAGTATTTATGAATCCGTGCATCGGCTTTACGCTCAGGGGCGGGTGTCGTTCGTCTCCCAAGGGCGCTACCTTGCCGACAAGGCCCGTATTCTCTACCGTCTCGCCGAGAAGACCCCCGTTGCGTATTTACCCAACCCGATCGACGTGGAGACGGGCTTTGATCCCGAAACGTGTGTCAAGCGTGATGAAGTGGTTTTCGTCGGACGCATCGCTTCGGTCAAACGGGCGTGGCTGTTCTGCGAGATTGCCCGGCGTATGCCCGAATACGAGTTTTATTTGGTGGGTCAGGCTCAACTCGAGAAGGAGCGTAACGAGGCGATCATGGCTCCCTATCGCACCGGTATTCCCAACCTCCATTTTGTGGGCCACCTTGAGGGCGAGGCGAAATTTCGCCGCATTCGTGAGGCGAAAATTCTGATCAATACGTCTATCCACGAGGCGCTGCCCGTGACGTTCCTTGAGGCGCTGGCCTGCGGCACGTTGCTGGTGAGTTGCCAAGACCCGGACGGGATGACCTCGCGTTTTGGAATCTATATAGGGCCGGTACTCGGTGACGGATTTGACAAGGTTGACCTGTTTGTCGATGCGGTCCGTACGCTGATGGGGGACGAGGCGCGGCGCAAAGAGCTTTCCGTCGCGGCGTGCGAATACGTGAAGACCGTGCACGGTGTTGGGGAGTTCATTCGTAATACCCGCCGTCTGATCCGGGAGACCGTGCGGCGGTAGCAATTATTCCGGTCATAAAAAACACAAAGGGCATCCCGAAAGATGCCCTTTGTATTTAAGAGTTCTGCTCTTAAAATACTTATTTCTTCTCCTCGAAGAAAGCCTTTACCTGGTCGTTGGCGATGATTCCTTCCTTGAACATGTAGGAACCGGTCTTGTCCGATTTGACCATCTTGATGCACTTGGTGAACTGCTTACCCGTGCCGGTTTTCAGTGTTGCGACTACTTTCTTTGCCATAGAGCTTCTTTGCTATTTGATTTCACGGTGAACGGTAACCCGCTTGAGGAAAGGATTGTACTTCTTACGCTCCAGACGATCGGGGGTGTTTTTCTTGTTCTTGGTGGTGATGTAACGGGACATTCCCGCAACGCCGCTCTCTTTCTGTTCGGTGCACTCGAGGATGACCTGAACTCTGTTGCCTTTCTTTGCCATTTGTTACTCGTTGTTTTTAGTACACGCTTTTGGGTGCGGCAGCATCGCGCAGAGCGGCTGCAAGCCCTTTCTTGTTGATTGTTTTCATGCCGGCGGCGGATACCTTCAGGGTAATCCAGCGACCCTCCTGCTCGGACCAGAAGCGCTTGGTTTTCAGATTGGGGCTGAATTTGCGCTTGGTCTTGTGGTGCGAGTGCGAGACGTTATTGCCCACGATCGCCACCTTGCCTGTGATTTCGCAAACTTTCATTGTTTGATTATTTTTGGTTAAAACCCGATTAAGGGAGTGCAAATATACAATCTTTTCGGCAAATAGCAAAAGCGGGCCTCTTTTTTTTGGCCGGAGAAGTTATTCGTCCCTCCTTTTCGCTCTTCCGCGGAGGTGTCAGCGGGGAGTGCGCTCCGGGCTCATGCCGGGGTGCCCGGTTTCGGCGGGAGGCGTTTGATGCCCGTTCAGACAGTCGCGCAGCAGGCCGATGGCAAAGGCACTGGCGCGGTCGATGATCTGTCCCCGGTCGGTGCCGCATTGTTTGAGGATTGCGACCGTCTTCCGGGGTGTCGCCACGGCGATCCAGACCGTGCCGACGGGTTTTTCCGCCGAACCGCCCGAAGGTCCTGCGATTCCGGTGGTTGCCACGGCATAGTCGGCGCCTGCCGCACGCCGGGCCCCTTCGGCCATCTGGCGGGCCACCTGCTCGCTCACGGCGCCGTAGCGGGCGATGTTCGCGGGGTCGACACCCAGCAGATCGACCTTGGACTCGTTGCTGTACGACACCACGCCGCAGCGGAAATAGGCCGAAGCGCCGGGCATGGCCGTGAAGCGTGCGGCGATCGATCCTCCCGTGCAGCTTTCGGCCGTGGCGAGTGTCAGCGAGCGTTCGGTGAGGATTTTGTGTACCAGCTCCTGCATGGTCGCGGTTTCGAATCCGATGATGTTGTGGGGAATGATCCTGCGCAGGGCCTCGAACCGGCTTTCGATTTCGCGGGCGACGCTTTCGCCCTCCACCTCGTAGGCCGACAGGCGCAGGCGCACGGAGCCCGGATTGGGCAGATAGGCCAGTTTCAGATATGGGGGCAGGGCGTTTTCCCACGCTTCGATGCGTTTGGCGAGCATCGACTCGGGCAGTCCTGCGGTGATCATCGTTCGGTGGACGATCTGTCGCAGTGCGAAGTGGGCTTTCAGGCGGGGCATGACCTCGTCCTCCATCAGGTGCTCCATCTCAAAGGGCACGCCCGGCAGCGAGACGATCACGTGGCTGCCGCGCTCGAACCACATGCCCGGGGCCGTGCCGTGGGCATTGAACAGCACCGTGCAGCATGCGGGGACCATCGCCTGCGAACGGTTGAGCTCGTTGAACTCGATGCCGCGTTCGGTGAGCATCTTCTCGACGTGCGCGGCCACCCGTTCGTCGCAGCGCATGTCGCTGTGGAAGAGCTCCGCGAGGGTTTTCTTGGTGATGTCGTCCTTCGTGGGGCCGAGTCCTCCGGTGATGACGGTCACCTCCGAGTCGGCGAGGGCCCGTTCGGCGGTTTCGATGATTTGCGTGCGGTCGTCGCCGATCGAGATTTTCTCGCGGACCACGATGCCCGCCGCATTGAGATGCTTGGCGATGGAGACCGAGTTGGTGTCGACGATCTGCCCGATGAGTATTTCGTCGCCGATGGTGATGATGGTTGCCTTCATGTATGGCCTATTTTTGTCCGGACTCGGGCCTTTGTCCGGGTTCGGAATGTCGTTCCTCTTCCGATGCGCCGCCGGATGCCTTGGCTGCGGCTGCGGCGCTTTCGTTGGTTTCGGGGTTTTCTGTGTTTTCGGCACTCCCTGTCTCCCCGATGTTTTCAGCGTCGCCGGTGTTTCCGGCAGCCTTCGGGGCGGATGCTGCGGGATTTTCTCCGGGTTCTCCGGTTACCGCGTTTTGGGCGGATGCTTGGGCAACCTCTTGGGCGGCGCGTGCGGCAGCCTGTTCCTCGGCCGCGGCGATCAGTTCGCGGCATACCTCCTTGACCATTCCGGGGCCGTTGTAGACATATCCGGTGTAGAGTTGCACGAGGTCGGCTCCGGCGTCGAGCATTGCGCGCACGTCGGCCGGCGACATCAGTCCGCCGACCCCGATGATGGGGTAGGTCCCGCCCGAACGGGTGTGGACGCGGCGCACGATCTCCACGGCGCGGCGTGTGAGCGGGGCGCCGCTGAGGCGTCCGCTGCCGATTTTTTCGAGCGTCGTGCGGCTTGTGTGGAGTCCCTTGCGGCTGTGGGTTCCGTTGGTGGCCACGATTCCGTCGAGGGGCGTTTCGAGCAGGATGTCGGTGATCTGGTCGATCACCTCGTCCGGCATGTCGGGCGATATTTTGAGCATGATCGGGCGGAACTGGTTCTGCCCGCGGCGGAAGTCGAACAGCGGGTTGAGTATCTGTAAGATATGTTCGCGCGTGTAGGCCGTGCCTTCACGGCAGGCGTTGTCGCAGCTGATGTTGACGGTGAAATAGTCCGCATACTGGTAGAGGTTGCGGAAGAGTTTGAGGTAGTCGGCCGGCGCGTTTTCGGCGGGTGTCGCGGTGTTTTTGCCGATGTTGCAGCCCACGATCACGCCGTCGTGCGGGCGCCGCAGGTGGCGGATGGTCGCCTCCAGCCCGCGGTTTGCCAGTCCGATGCGGTTGATGATGGCGTTGTCCTTGGGGAAGCGGAAGACCCTCGGCCGCGGGTTGCCCGCCTGCGGACGGGGTGTCACGGTTCCCACCTCGATGAATCCGAATCCCAGTGCGGCCAGTTCGCGGAAGGCCTCGCCGTTGTGGTCGAATCCGGCGGCCAGTCCGATGGGGTTTGCGAAACGGATGCCGAACACCTCGCGTTCGAGGGCCGGATGCTCTACGGCGTAACATTTGCGCAACAGCCAGCGGCCTCCGGGTATCAGCCCGATGATGCGCAGCAACAGCAGCACCGCGTGGTGGGCCTGCTCGATGGTAAGCGAGAAAAGTACGGGCTTTATGACTCTCCGGTACATGGTTCTTAACTGATAATCGCGGACAAAGGTAATCAAAAAAGGGCGAATTCGCTAATAAAAAGCCTGTTTCGCCTTTTTCGGAGGGCGGAGAGAGCCTGATCCGTGCCGTTGGTGCTAAAAATACTCGCGGCGGTAGGCGTAGTGGTCGCGCATGGATTCGAAGTCTCCGGGGCGCTCCTTGAGCCTGCGGCTTTCGGCGGCGATGTCGTACACCCCGTCGATGGTCCGGCAAAGTTCCTGCCAGAGGATCGGCCGTCGGAGTGTCGGGGCGGCCTGGGGCGGATACCATCCTTCGAGCGGCAGTCCGAACCGGCGGACCAGCGAGGCGACGGCCATTGCCGTGGCGTTGGCCTTGCCCTGCTCGGAGTAGCCCGCAATGTGGGGTGTGGCGAGCAGCGCGTTTTCCAGCAGTGCCGGGTCGAGGTGGGGTTCGTGCTCCCAGACGTCGAGCGCCCATTCCAGACCGCTCCGGAGCAGGTCCCCGCCGTCGACAACCTCCCCGCGCGAGGAGTTCAGAAGCACGGCGCCGGGTTTCATCAGTCCGAACAGCCGGCTGTCGGCCATGTGGCGGGTCGAAGCGTCGAGCGGCGTGTGCAGGGTGAGGATGTCGGCCTCGCGGGCCACCTCCTCCAGCGTTCGGAATCCGCACCGCTCGCGCTCCTCGCGCGGCGGGTCGCAGCAGACGACGCGGAATCCCCACCCTTCGGCATATGCTTTCACGAGCGATCCGACGTGTCCCACGCCCACGATCCCCAGCGTGCGTTCGGCGGGCTGCCATCCCTGCGTGCGGGACAGGTGGACCAGAGCCGCGCCGACCCATTGGAGGACTCCCCGGGCATTGCAGCCGGCGGCCGTCGTGACTTCGATGCCGTGGGCCGCGCACCACGCCGTGTCGATGTGGTCGAAACCGATGGTTGCCGTGGCGATGATCCCCACGCGGGATCCGGCCAGGAGTTTTTCGTCGCACCGCGTGCGGGTGCGGATCACCAGCGCGTCGGCGTGGCGGACGTCGGCGGCCGAAATGGTAGTTCCGGGGAGGTATTCCACCTCGGCGAACGGCTCCAGAACGCCTCTCAGAAAGGGAATGGCGCTGTCGGCAATGATTTTCATGATATGGGAATTTGTCGTTTTTCGTCTTTGAGCAAACAAATATAGATAAAAAATAAAAAATGCGTACCTTTGCAATTAAAAAGCGTATTTATGGAACAGAAAAACTTCGATCCGGATGGAGTCGGCGTGGACAACGGATCCTATTTCGGGCTCCCGTTCGTTCCCGAGACGGCGGAACTGGTGCTGATTTCGGCGCCGTGGGACGTGACGGTCTCCTACGGGGCCGGAGCGGCTTATGCCCCCGACGCCATTATCGAAGCCTCGACGCAGCTGGATTTCCACGATCCGCTGGCACCCGGCGCCTGGCGCCGCGGCATCGCCACGGCCGATGTGGACTATTCGCTGCTGGAGGCTTCGCAGCGCCTGCGGGCCGATGCCGCACGGGTGATCGACCACCTTGAAGGAGGCGGCAGCCCGGAGGACGACTATGTCGTGCGCAAGGTCCGCCGTGTCAACGAGGGTTGCATGGCGATGAATGCCAACATCGGGGCGCAGGCCTCGCGCTGGCTCGAGGCGGGCAAGATCGTGGGGCTGGTCGGCGGCGACCATTCGACGCCCTACGGGCTGATCCGGGCGCTGGGTGCGCGCCATGAGGCGTTCGGCATCCTGCACGTCGATGCGCACTGCGACCTGCGCGATGCCTACGAGGGCTTCGAGTTCTCCCACGCCTCGATCATGTTCAATGTCCTGCGCGACGTGCCGCAGGTGACGACGATCGCCCAGGTCGCCGTGCGCGACTTCAGCGAGTCGGAGGCGGCGCTGGCCGCCTCGTCCGGGCGCATCGCCACGTTCGACGACCTTTCGCTCGCGGGCGCCCTGTTCCGCGGCGAGACGTGGGATGCACAGTGCCGGCGCATCGTCGACGCACTGCCGCAGAAGGTCTACGTGAGCTTCGACATCGACGCCCTGACCTTCGAAAACTGTCCGCACACCGGAACGCCGGTTTCCGGCGGCCTCACGTTCAACCAGGCTGTCTGGCTGCTCGACACGCTCACCCGCTCGGGACGCCGTATCATCGGCTTCGATGTGGTGGAGGTGTGCCCCGCTCCCGACGGGCGGATCGACGCCATCACGGGCGCCCGCATGCTCTGGAAGCTCTGCGGGCAGACCCTCAAGTCTAACGAACTTTAAAAACGATCGACAAATGCGACTTTTTTCGATGTACCGCTGGGTTCGCCAGCGCCACATGATGGGGCTTCGGGGGCGCAACTTCCTGGAAGCACCCTGGGCCGGAGGCGTCGTGCTGCTGGTGTGCGTGATCGCCGCCATGCTGCTGGCCAATCTTCCCCTGACCAAACTCTATTACCACCACCTGCTGCAGACCGACCTTTCGCTGATGGTCCACTCTCCGGACGGAGTGATCAACTGGATTTTCCCGCGGGGCATGACCGTCGAGAAGTTCGTCAACGACGGGTTGATGGTGATTTTCTTCTTTGCCGTGGGGCTTGAAATCAAGCGTGAGATCGTCTGCGGGCAACTTTCATCCGTGCGGCGGGCCATCCTTCCGGTGCTGGCCGCAGCGGGCGGCATGCTGGTCCCTGCGCTTTTCTTCATGGTGTTCAACCACGGCACGGCGGCCGCAAACGGCTGGGGAATCCCCACCGCCACGGATATCGCCTTCGCCATCGGCATCCTGTCGATGCTGGGCAACCGCGTTCCCGTGTCGCTGAAAATCTTCCTCACGGCGCTGGCCATTGCCGACGACTTGGGAGCCATTCTGGTCATCGCGCTTTTCTATGGCGGCAAGGTGCAGATCGGCTGCCTGCTGCTGGCGCTGCTCATCATGCTGGGGGTTCACTTCCTGAAGCAGATGGGCGAGAAACGCATGTTCGCCTATCTGGTCCCGGCCTTCGTGGTCTGGGGGCTGTTCTATTACTCGGGCGTCCACTCGACCATCTCGGGTGTGGCCATGGCGCTGCTGATCCCGATGGATCCGCGTTACAGCAAGGAGTATTTCGCCCATAAGATGCGATGGCTCAATACGCTGATGCTCCGCGCCGCCTCGCAGGAGGATTTCCCCAACGAGGAGCAGCGTTTCTACCTGCGGCGCATGCACGACCTGTCGGCCAACTCGGTGGGCATGAGCTACCGCCTGGAGCACGCCCTGGCGCCCTACGTCACGTTCCTGATCATGCCGATCTTCGCGCTGGCCAACGCCGGCGTCGAGATCTCGTCGCACGAATACCTCAATATTTTCCACTGCTCGCCCGAAATCGGGTCGATCGGCATGGGTATCTTCTTCGGTCTGGTCCTCGGCAAGCCGCTGGGCATCTTCCTTGCCAGTTGGGGCGCCGTGAAGAGCGGTCTGGCGGAGCTGCCCGAGGGGGCGACGTGGCGCATGCTGCTGGCCGTGGCCTGCCTGGGCGGTATCGGGTTCACGATGTCGCTGTTCGTCGATTCGCTGGCCTTCACCGACTCCGCTCTGATCGACCGCGGCAAGATCGCGATCCTGATGGGCTCGCTGACGGCCGCCGTCGTGGGGTGCCTGCTGATCCTGGTCTTTTCGGGCAAAAGCCGCCGGGAGGGGCGGTAGGCATCCTCCGCCTGCGCGGCATTTGCCGGAAAGGTGTCCGGACGGAACCTGTGCGCCGGGACAGATTTATTTGCTTCTGCCCGCGCCTTGCACTATCTTTGCACAAACGATTCGATCATGATGAAAAAGACCTTTTCGATTCTCCCGGTCCTCGTGCTGCTGGCCGGGGCCTGCTCGAAAAACTCGGGCGGAGGCGGTGTGAAACTTCGCAACGATACCGATTCGGTGGCCTACGTCATCGGCATGAACGTGGGCGCGAACCTGCTGAAAATGGATTCGACGATCAATGTGAACGCCGTTTGCGAAGGCATCCGCGACATGTTCCGCGACAAAACCAGACTCTCGACGGCCGATGCCGAGACGTTCTATCTGAGCTATGTGAACTACGCCCTTCCGGAGAAGGCGCGTGCCTACGAGGAGCAGTTCCTCCTCGACATCGTCAAGTCGAACCGCTCCTATGCCCGCACATCGTCGGGTGTGACCTACACCGTTGAGGCTGTCGGGGATCAGGATCAGGTGCCCACATCCGACCGCGACAGCGTGGCCCTGCGGTGGGTGATCCGCACGGCGTCGGGCGACGAACTCGCCTCCTCCTACGAGCGGGGCGATACGGTGCGTTCGCTGGTCCGCGACCTGCGGCGCGGGGTGCAGGAGAGCGTGAAGCTCATCGGCAAGGGCGGCAAGATCAACGCCTGGATGCCTTCGTCGGTGGCCTACGGTGCCGAGGGCAACAAGGAGTTGGGCGTGGCTCCCAATGCGACGCTCTATTTCGAGATCGAACTCGTCGACCTCGACAAATACGCGACCCGCTCGCGGCGACGTTGAGGCTCCGTTCGGCAGCAGGGTCTCGACGACCGAACGGCCGGTCCGGGGTTTTCGCCAAAATAGTTGCTCGGAATCATTTCGTTAACAAAATTTTTATATCTTTGCCGAAAATAAACATTCGCTTGGACAGGCGGCTCCCGGCAGCGCCGGATACATTCACTGCTGCGCCCGGTTTGCCTGTCTTTGCGCGTGCGGTTGTTCCGACGAATGTATAACAGGTAAACATCAAATATAGTAAAAAACAACAATGAAAAAGATCTATTTTGCTGCGGTGCTTGCAGGTGCCGCAATGCTCGCCTCCTGCGGAGGAAACAAGGGCGGGGTACAGCTGGGCAGCCTGTCCGAGTTCGACTCCCTGTCGTATGCGCTCGGAGCCAACATCGGCTATGGCATGAGCTATGAAATGAAGGATATTCCGTTCGATTTCAAGGCCGTGGACAAGGGCATCCAGGAGAGCGCCCTGGGCAAAGCCTCCCAGGAGCACGACAAGTCGCTCGAACTGTTGCGCGAGTATTTCATGACCAAGCGCGGCGAGCGTGCGCGTGCCGTGGCCGAGAAGCGTGCCGAGGCGGACAGTGTACGTCTGGCCGGCGGCGACTCGACCAAAGTGGAGTATCCCGCAGCCGATCCCGAGATGTTCGAGAGCGAGGAGGAGCGTGCCGAGATCTCCTATGCCTTCGGTAACGACATCGGTTACAACATCGCACAGAGCGGCATGCCCATCCAGCTGGTTTGGATCGGCGAGTCCATGCAGAACGTGCGCGACAACAACGCCAAAATGACCGAGGACGAGGTCAACCAGTACCTGCAGTACTACTTCATGGTGAAGCGTCCGGCCGAGAATGCCGAGGCTTCGAAGGTGTGGCTGGAGAAGATGGAGAAGAAATCCGGTGTGAAGAAGACCGAGTCGGGCCTGCTCTATAAGGTCACCGAGGAGGGCGACGCTTCGATCATGCCCAAGGATCCGCGCGACGTGGTGAAGGTGCACTATACGGGCCGTACCCGCGAAGGCAAGGTGTTCGACTCCTCGAAGTTCGCCAACCGTTCGAAGGAGCAGCAGGAGATGATCAAGAAGCAGCGTCCCGATGATTTCGACAAGGACGAGCCCGTCGAGTTCCCGCTCAATCGCGTGATTCCCGGATGGACCGAGGGTCTGCAGCTGGTGGGCAAGGGCGGTAAGATCATGCTCTGGATTCCCTCCGACCTGGCTTACGGTGCCCGCGGTGCAGGTCGTGACATCGGCCCCAACGAGGCGCTGGAATTCGAGGTTGAGCTGATCGACGTCACTCCCTATGTGGAGCCTGTTTCGGTTGATTCGACCGCTACGGCCGAGAAGCTCGAGGTTGCTCCCGCAAAATAGTCGGACCGCGAAAAATGAATCCGGATGTGCCATAGGCGCATCCGGATTTTTTTGCGACCGGAACCATAAAAAATCCGGCCTTCAATTGTCGAAGACCGGATTTTTTGCATCCGTTTGAAAGTCCCGGGACTTTCTGTTTGTAGGGGTCGGAGACCTTGTTTGTCGTCTCCGATGCGCTTCGGTTGAAAGCCTGATGCGCTCTATTCCTTCCCCTCCCCTGTTTGGCGGTCCCGGAATTTTTGTTTAGAAGGGCAGGTCGTCGACCTGTGCGGGCGAAGATGCGTAGGACGGCTCCTCGCCGATGGGCGGCATGTCGGGCATCGGAGCCGCAGCCTCCTGCTTGGGCTGCAAACGCCATGCGCGGATGTCGGTGTACCAGCGGCCGTTGTATTCGCGCGACTCGATGTTGACCGAAACGTTGTAGGTCGCACCCTCCCTCAGACGGGCCACGTCTTCGGGCTTGTTGAAGAACGTAACGCAGATTTTGCGCGTGAAAGAGCCTTCGTTCATTTCGAAAACCACATCTTGACGCTGCCACTCGCCGCGCGTCGACGTTCCCTTCGTCACGGGCAGTATTTTGTAAACGCTTCCTTCGAATTCCATAGTATAAATAGGGTTTATTTGTGACAAAGGTAGCAATTTTTCGGGACATTCGGAGCCTTTGCCGCGGAAAAAACGCCCGGGCCCGGCGATCGCCGAATGGATGTTTCGGCCCCGGAACCGCCGCCTGCTCCCCGTTTCGTCTGCCTTGGCCGGATGAGGCAGACTGTCCTCCTGGCGCGCCGCCGCCGACCCCTTGGTCCGCAATCAGACCGAAAAAGCAGGACCTGGGATTGCGTCTTTTGCTTTTTTTGAATTATCTTTGATGTTGTAACGATTTTTTTGTCGGCGAGTTCCGCCGGATGGTCCGGAATTCGGCTGCGTCCGGTGGATTGACCGCTTTGTCCATGATGAAGAAAAGAGCGCTTTTGGTGGTGCGGCCTGCCGCCTGTCCGGAGGGAATCCCCGCGGATTTATCCGACGGCATCGGCCTTCACGGGCCGCATCGGCCGCAAGCCGACAGCCTGAGGACGGCTCCTCCCCGCATCGGCCGCATGCCTTTTGCGGAACCGGAATGCTGTGTGCCGCCGCGTCACCGTGCGGGTGCGGCCCTCGGACCGCAATTCCGCTTATGCACCCCGTAACTGCGGAGTCTGCCGGCCGGTCACCCCGAATACCCTTAAATTCCGATACCATGAAGAACCTTTCCCTCGTTTTCCGCAACTTCGTGCTGCCCGTGCTGCTGCTGACGCTCCATGCCGCCACGGCGCAGGAGAAGCCGCTGCTTCGTTACGTCGATGCCGCAACGCTGACCCTCATCGGCAAGAGCATGCCCACGCCCCATCCGTTCCAGCGGGTCGACACGGCCCGTTATGACCTCTGGCCGCCGGTGAAGACCTATTCGACCTTCTCCACCGGACTGGCCGTCGTCTTCCGCACCGACAGCCGGACGATCCGGGCCCGGTGGAAAACCGGCGGATATGCCCTGGGGCACAACATGACCCCTATCGCCCGCAAAGGTCTCGACCTCTACATCGAGCGCGACGGGCAGTGGATCTCCGCCGGCTTCGGATGGCCCAGGGGCGACAACCACGACAGCGCGCTGGTCGAATATATGGATGCGGGGGAAAAGACCTGCCTCCTCTACCTGCCCCTGTGGGACGAGGTGCTTTCGCTGGAGCTGGGCATCGATGCGGACTGCCGCATCGAGTCCGTTCCGAACCCGTTCCGTCACCGGATCGTGGTGTTCGGGTCGAGCATCACCCACGGTGCTTCGGCCGGGCGCCCCGGCATGACCTGGACAGCACGGCTGGCCCGCCGGATGGGGCTCGATTTCCTGAATCTCGGTTACAGCGGACAGTGCAGGCTGCAACCTGAATTTGCGCGGATGCTGGCCGGGATGGATGCCGACGCCTTTGTGTTCGATGCCTTCTCCAACCCGAGTGGCGGGGAGATCGAGGAGCGGCTCGACGCCTTCGTGGCGACCGTCCGCAGGGCGCATCCATCGACGCCGCTGATCTTCATTCAGACCGAGATTCGCGAAACCGTGAATTTCAACCTCCGGGCGCGGAAATTCGAATCCGACAAGCGCGCCGCCGCCGAAGCGGGAGTCCGGCGGCTGATGAAACACGACCGGAACATCTACTTCATCGACTCGCGGGGAATGATCGGCACGGATCACCTCGGGACGGTCGACGGTTCGCATCCCTCCGATCAGGGTTTCATGTACATGACCCGCCATCTCGAACCGCAGCTGCGCCGGATTTTCCGGAAATACGGAATCCGCTGATGCGCGCCGGGCGGCAGGTCGGAGGGTGTGTTGCTTGTTGCCGGTCAGCGTGTTCGGTCGAGGATCACGGTCTGCCCGGATAGCCTGCTGCGTTCCGCTTCGAAGCAGATGCGGTGGCTTTCGACCGATTTGCCGATCGATGTACGGAAGCGGTGCTCCCTGCGGCTGATCGTGTCGACGAAGTCCTCGATCAGATTCAGGTCGGCCCCGGCGTGGAACGGGGTGCCGAGGATGTCGGAGAAGTCGTATACCTGCTCATCCCCGCCTCGGAAGCGGCGCACGCGCAGGATGCGTTCGTCTCCGTCGATCTCGCCGTGAGTCAGCCGGATGTGGGTCTCTCGCTGGTCGCCGAGGGTGAATGCATCCATCGAGAAGGAGATCGTGATGTCGTTCTCCAGTTCCATGGACACGATCTGGTGGTCCACCACGTCGTTGTCGCAGCGGAACACGCATCGGCCGTAGTCGCCCGTGCGCAGCTGGCGGAGTATGACTTCGTCGATGGTCGTGCCTTCCGGGACGTCGAAATTCGAAATCCAGTCGCGACGGTTGTAGTAGAGGTCCACGGCCGAATAGGGACACTCCTTTTCCAGCGGACAGTCGATGCACCGGTCCGTGCTCCCCTCCGGGGCGTTCTCGGCCCGGAACCAGCGCAGGGATCCGAACGAGGACAACTTGCGGCAGCGTGCTTCGGTGAGCCACAGCAGGAAGTCGATGTCGTGGCAGCATTTCGAGATCAGCATCGGGTTGGTGATCTCCTCCCGGCGCCACATGCCGCGGACAAATCCGTGTGTGGTCCGGTCGAGCCCCACGGCTGCGAGGTGGTTGATCGATATGATCTCGCCCAGCTGCCCCGAGTCGACGATCTCCTTGATCTTGATGAAGTAGGGGTGGTATCGCAGGACGTGGCATACGCCGACGATGACTCCTTTGCGCTGTGCCGCTTCGGCGATGCGGCAGCACTCGGGCAGCGTCTGTGCGATGGGCTTTTCGAGCAGGACGTTGTAACCCGCCTCGATGGCCTTCATGCAGGGATCGAAGTGCATGTTTTCGGGCGTCCCGATCAGTATGGCATCGGCCGGTAGGGGATTTTCGAAAAACCGGTTGTAGTCGGCAAAGCACTGTTCGGGCATCAGTCCGAATTTTGCGGCTATTGCGTGGCGACGGATGTCGTTGAGTTCCGCGACGCCGACCAGTTTCAGCCGGTCGGGGTTGCGGATGGCATATTCGAGGTATTTGTTGGTTCGGTTGCCCGCCCCGATGGCTACGATCGTGACGGGTTTCGTTGCATTTGTTCGCTCCATCTCTTCACTTATTCCGTCGTTTCCTCCGTCGGGTACTCTTCGGCGGCGTGTCTGCGCTCGATCCGGGTTGCGAGTTTGATGCTCAATTCATACAGCCCGTATAGCGGCAGGATCACCAGAATGAGGCTGAAGATGTCGGGCGGGGTTATGATGGCCGCGACGACAAGCAGGATGACGAATGCATGGCGTCGGTATTTGCGGAGAAATCCGGCCGAAACCAGCCCCATGCGGGTCAGGAAGTAGATCAGTAGCGGCAGTTCGAACATGAAGGCACAGGCTATCGAGACGATGATGACGGTTGTCAGATAGTCGCTGATGTCGAACATGTTGGTGATGAACTCGCTGGCCTGGTAGTTGGCGAAGAAGTTGATCGACAGCGGCGCCATGACGAAATAGCCGAACAGCAGGCCTCCGAAGAAACAGAGCGACACCCAGAATACGAACAGGTGGGTTCCCTGAATCTCCTTCGGTGTGAGTGCTGGCTTCACGAAGCGCCAGAACTCCCACAGCGTGTAGGGCATGGCCAATGCCAGCCCCGTCAGGAGCGAGATCTTCATGTGGAGGTTGAACTGTCCGGACAGCGAGGTGTTGATGATCGAGAACCGGTCGTTGGCGATGCGGAAGGTCTCCGGATTGGTGTCGAACGATGTCCCGAGCACGCTGTTGAGCCATTCGGCCATATGGGCCCAGCGGGCGCCCACCCATGTCAGCATGCGGTTGGTGGGGAAGTCCGGGCTTTGGGGCCCGAACAGCACCGTGTCGATAATGAAACTCTTGCAGAAGAAGGCTACCAGTCCGATGACTCCGATTGCCATCACACCCCGCACCAGATGAGGTCGCAGGGCGTCGATGTGCTCGAAAAACGTCATATCGGTCGATTCCGGATCCTTTTTTTTCATGTTCATTGGTTTGCCGCCGCGAAACAGGTGTGATTATTCGGTCTTCCCGGCTCCCGATTTGTCTTCGGGTTTGTTGTCTTCGGCCGTATAGTCTTTGTTGACGGCATCCTTGAATTCTTTGACGCCGCGGCCCAGTCCGCGCATCAGTTCGGGGATTTTCTTGCCTCCGAAGAGCAGGATGACTACCAACACGATTACGAGGATCTGCCCGTAACCGATTGCATAAGGGATGAACATGGTGTTTTTCTTTTAGGTTTCTTACGTTGCACTTGACGGCGCGGAGATGCTCTCCGGCCTATTCTTTGCAAATATAACACAATTTTTGCGATATTCGGGCCTGTGTTTCGCGAAAACCCGCCCGGAAATTCGGGCGGGTTCGTTTTCGGCAGGGCGGGGCTATTTTTTAGCCTTCGGAGCGGGCAGTTCCTTGATGCGGATGTTGCGAAACTTGATGCCGGGACCGTGTCCGAGCAGACCGATGTGTCCCGAGGTGTTGAAGAGTCCGGGATGGTTGTTGTGGTCCACGGTGTAGGGGTTGTGCTTCCCGCCGTCGGGGGCGACGTTGTGTCCCTGGCAGGCCTGGCGGATGTCTCCGTCGAGAATCACTTCGCCGTTGACCGTCACGGTGATGCGGTCGCCCACGGCGCGGATCTCCTCGACGTTCCAGGTTCCCAGGGGCGGAAATTTCACACGCTTGGCCGGGATGATTCCGTAGACCGATCCGTGCTGCTGGTATACGTGCAGGTCCTTGTAGATTGGGGCGTCATGGTCGAGCACCTGGATCTCCATGCCGTGATAGGCGGCGTCGACGCCCATGGGGGTGCGTATGCCGATGCCGTTGTTGACCCCCTCCTTGTCGAAGGCGAATTCGAAGCGGAGAATGAAATCTCCGTACACCTTCCGGGTGTACAGGTTGCCCGAACCGCCGTACTGGGCCGTCACGTAGATCGTTCCGTCGACGGGGATGTAGTTGGAGAAGTTCCCGGTCCACTTGTGCATCGAGGTTCCGTCGAAGAGCACCTCGAAGCCTTCGGCAGCCTCCTCCTCCAGGAGCTCGAAGCGCGGCGTGGCCGGCAGTTCGCGAATATACATTTCGCGGATGGCGAGGGGTGCGTTTCCGGCGATGAGCAGGATCTGTCCCTGGGTGTAGGCGGCGATCTCGCGCTTGCATGCGTTCTCGAGGATTGCGTTCTCGGCGGTCGTGATGCCGTTGAGTGTGACCGTCACGCGGTCGTTGACCACCCTCACCTGCATCGTGTTCCACTCCTGCGGACCGTTTGCGGCGGCCCGGGGTGTGTGGTCGGCGTGGAGCGTGTTGCCCGTCAGGGCTCCGGACTCCTCCCCTCCGAGTGCGATCTGCGGGATCGAGCGGATCCCCATCATGGCTGCGCCTTCGGTCTTCCATTCGAAGATCAGCTCGAAGTTTTCGTAACTCTTCGCCGATCCGATCACACCTCCGTCGGCGGCTCCGGTCAGGACACCTTGGGCGGCGGTCCAGTTCTTCTCCATCGCGGCCCGGGCCTCCTGTCGGGCTTTCGCCAGCGCCTTGGCCTTCATCGCCTTGCGGGTCTCGGGATTGCCGACCACGGCTTCCCATTCGCTCGGGTCGAGCGATGCCGGGAGATACCCTTCGGCGGGGAGTTTGGCCAGAAGCCCCTTGATCTCGTCGACGGCGTAACCGGCATCGGCGTCGGTTTTGGCCAGTTCGACATATATCTCCAGTGCCTTTTTCAGGGCTGCGGCTACGGTCTCTCCTCCCAGCTCGGGGTTCTTCGCAACGACGGTCTTCACGACCATGGCGGCGGCTTCGGCCAGTGCGGGCTCGTCCATGTAGTTGGCGGCGAGCGTCAGTGCCGGGAATACCGGGGTCCGGGCGAGTGCCTTGAGCAGCATGTGCTGCACCTTGGGCGAGGGGTTCGCCTCCAGTCCGCGGCGGTACAGCTGGTATTTGCGCATAGGCGTATCGGCTGACTTCGAGACGAACTCCGCATAGCGCGCAATGGCGTCGTCGGTCCATGCGGGGTTCTTTTCGGCGAGCCGGTAGAGCACGTCGGTCATGGCGGGGTTCTCCACCGTGAGCAGAGCCGCAAATGCGGCTTCGCGGTCGTCGGCGGTCAGCAGGGCGTCGATCGCCTCTTTGCCGGCGGCCTGTGCCAGCAGGGGATAGTAAAGGGCCTTCTGGGGAGCGGCGGCCATCTGCTCTGACACCATCCTGTACTGCATGTCGGAGGATTCTTTGGCCAGGGCGTTCTTCAATCCGGCCTGCAGGGCCTCCACGTCGCTCTCCTGGGCCTCGTTCAGCAGGGTGCACAGCCTGTTGAAGTCTGCGGGGGTCGTAACTCCGGCCAGCGCCTCGTAGGCCGCCGCGCGCACCTCTCCGTTCGGGGAGTCGAGCAGGGCGAATACCTTCTCGGCCGCCGGGCTGATGCGCCTTTTGGCGACGAGTTTCAGGACATTGGCCTGCGTGGCGGGATCTTTGTCGAGTGCCGCGACAAATGCGGCGCTGGTCTCTCCGTTGAATGCCGCGAGAGCATCCTCCGCCTCTTGGGCATGTGCGCCTCCAAGCTGCGCGATGAGCGCGTCGAGGGCCTCCTCTCCTCCGATCCTTCCGGCGGCGCGGATGGCGGCCCGGGCCAGTTCTTCGTCGGCCGAGGCGATGGCTGCGGTCACGGTGCCGACCTGCGATGCGGCATGGCGAGCTCCGAGCCAGCTCACAACGTCGGTTTTCGCGGCGTCGGAGAGCGAGGGCATTCTCTTCGCGATTGCGGCGTACAGGGCGTTGTCGGCGAAGTCGGTGGCGAAGTCGAGCGCCGCACAGCGGTATTCGCGGTCGGCGTCTTTCAGCGCGGCGAGCAGTTCCGCCGTCTGCTTTTTGGCATCCTGGCCGAGGACGATCTCCAGACCGGCGATCCGGATGTTCCGGGGCATGTCGGCTTTCCGCAAAGCTCTGGCAGCAGCGACGGCCTTGCTCTGTCCGGCAGCCGCGAGCCGCGTGATCAGGGCGACGTAGGCACCCGTTGCATCCGTTGCCGTGAAGGCGTATCCTTCGGCCTTTGCCGCAGCTGCGAGCGGCGCGATCGAGGCGGCGGTGCCGCATTTGGCCAGTGCGTTCCGGATACTCTCTTTCGTCGGCGTGTTGGTCTTGGGATCTGCAGCCCATTTCAGGAGTGCGGGTTCTGCAGCCGCAAGACCCTTCTCCGCGGCGGCATAGGCCAGCAGGGCGTTCGGAGCCGGACTTGCGTCGATCAGCGCGAGGATCTCCCCGTCGGTTCCGGGCGTGGAGATCAGTCCGCGTATGGCGTGGTCGGCGAGGTATTCGTCTGCGGCGTATTTCACGAATACGGAGGCTTCGGCCGCCGTTGCACACAGTTGCAGCTGCGAGAGCAGGAATGCCTGGTTGGCTTTGTCCGTCGTGGCCTCCACGGCTGCCGAGAGTCCGGCGCTAATCTCCCGGGCCAACGCTTCGCGGCCTGCGGCGGTCACGTAGCTCACCACTCCGTTGATGGCATATTCCACGGGGGCGTTCTCTCCTTCGGCCGCGGGCACGAGCATGGCGGCCATCATCCGTATTCCGTCGGCTCCGGTCGCCGCAAGTTCCTGCATCAGGCCGTCGAACGCCTTGGGGGTCTGGGCCGGGAGTTGGGCCAGGGCGTCCGCCACGATCGTCTCGGGGGTGCGCTGGCGTGCGTCCTGCGCACCGGCTGCGAAGGGCATCAGGGCGGCGAGGAGTATGGTGATAAATAGCTTTTTCATGATTTTTTCAGGTTTTGGGCGTTATCAGATTTTCCACGGCGTGCGCATCGGCTGGTCGATGAGCCGGTTGGCGGCCTCGTCCCCCACGAAGAGTTGCTTGTCGGGGTCGAAATGCAGCGTTCGGTTCAGGCGCAGGGCGCATGCCCCGAGGTTTACGAGCGTGGAACTGCGGTGTCCCTTGTTTTCGTCGAGGGCGAAGGGCTCGCGGTTGCGCACGCATGCCAGGAAATCGGTGTTCTGCGGCTCGGGGTCGGGCATCTCGGCGATCTTCTCCATGACGTCGGGGATCGTGCACTCGAAACCCTGATAGACCTTGCCCAGCGGGCCTTCGATGTAGGGGACCTTGCCCTTGCTTTCGTATCCCTCGCCTTCGAGCACAATCTGGCAGCCGTCATCGTAGGTATATACGATCTTGCGCCAGATGCCCACGGCGTCGGGATGCTGCTGCGGAGCGTCGACCTCGATCTTCACGGGCGAGGTGTCGTCCTTGCCCAGCAGATACTGCACGGGGTCCATGTAGTGCTGGCCCATATCGGTGAGTCCTCCTCCGTCGTAGTCCCAGTAGCCGCGGAAGGTGGCGTGCACGCGGTGTTTGTTGTAGGGTTTGTAGGGAGCAGGTCCGAGCCACATGTCGTAGTCCAGCTCCTCCGGGACGGATTGGGGCTTGAGGTTCTCCTGTCCCACCCAGAAGAATTTCCAGGCGAATCCCGTGGTTCCGGAGATGGTCACCTTGAGGGGCCACCCCAGCAGACCGCTGTCGACGAGTTTCTTGAGCGGCTCGACCGTCGTTCCCAGTCCGTAGAAGGTGTCCTGGAAGCGGAACCAGGTGTTCAGCCGGAAGATGCGGCCGTTTTGCCTGACGGCCTCCACCACGCGCTTGCCCTCGCCGATGGTGCGCGTCATGGGCTTCTCGCACCAGATGTCCTTGCCGGCCTTGGCCGCCTCGACGGCCATGATGCCGTGCCAGTGGGGCGGGGTGGCGATGTGTACGATGTCGACATTGGGGTCGGTGATCAGATCCCGGTAGTCGTGATAGCTTTCGAGGGTCTTGTCGAACTTCTTGCGGCCCAGAGCGACGGCGCTTTCAAGGTGTTTGCGGTCGACATCGCAGACCGCCACCAGACGGCACGCGTCGTCGGAGGTGAAGTGATAGCTGCTCTTGCCGATGCCGCCCACGCCGATGATGCCCTTCGTGAGCTGGTCGCTCGGGGCGATGAATTTGGAGCCTCCGAGCACGCTGCGCGGCACGATGGTCAGCAGGGCCAGTCCGCCGGCCTTTTTCAGAAAATCTCTGCGGTTACTCATAGTATTTCAGGTTGTGTTTTTTGGGGATGCAGTCCATAAAAGGGTCGAAGAAACAGCGGTCCCCTCCGATGGGGAACCGCCGTTTGTTTAGAGGGTCGTCAGCCGGATGTTGCGCCAGAGGACCTTGATGCCGCCTCCGTCGTGAATCTGCAGGGCGATGCGTCCCTGTGCGGCTCCGATCTTCGCATCGGTGATGTCCACCATCTCCTGGCCGTTGAGCCACGTCTGCACGCGGTCGCCCTGTACCCTCAGGCGCAGCGTGTTCCAGTCTCGCTTCTTGAGGATCGACTCCTTCTCGTCGGGGATCTGGGCCAGCCATCCGCGGCCGTAGGACTCGTAGATGCCCGCCGTGTCGTGGTTCTTCGGGGCCACTTCGCACTGCCAGCCGTGGACCTTCACCGGCGGCTCGACGAACGAGCGGAAGAAGACTCCGGAGTTGCCGTTGGCGAGTTGCTTGAACTCCAGGGTCAGGTCGAAATCATCGTAGTATTCGCGCGTGGCGAGGTAGCCGTATTCTTTGTCGGGACCGCTCTCGCAGACCAGCAGGCCATCCTTGTTGACATACCATTTCTCGGTTCCGTATACTTCCCATCCCGTGAGGTCGCGGCCGTTGAAGAGCTCGACCTTGCGGCCGGCCTTGCGGGGCAGCTCCTTGATTTTCAGGTTGCGGAACGATGCGGGATAACCGTGGTCCTGGAGACACAGCACGCCGCGGTGCGCCAGTCCGTATTCGGGCGCCATCTCCCATTTTCCGCTGTTCTTGCGGGCGAACCAGTCGTTGGTCCAGGCTTCGAATTCGAGGATCTTGCGGCCGTTGAGCCAATGCTCCACGTGACCGTTGTCGCAGACGATGCGCGACGAGTTCCACTCGCCCTGCGGGTTGACCTGCAGCGAATCGGCGGCGGGCAGGTGCATGGCGTAGTCCACGCCCAGTTTCTGCCACTCTTCGAGCCGCGTCGGGGCGTTGGTGGCCTCCCAGCCTTCGTTGTCGATCAGCTGATACTCCGGGCCGGTGACGTAGGGAACCTTGAAATAGGGATTCTCGACCACGTGGTAGAGCATGCCGCTGTTGCCGCCGTAGGAGAGTTTCCAGTCCCAGTCGAGGATGAAGTTCTCATACTGCTTTTTGGTGACGATGTAGCCCGACAGGTCGTCCCCGTCGCCGGCGGCCTGAATGCATCCGTCCACCACGCGCCAGGGCATCGAGAGCGAGTCTCCGTTGAAGTCTTTCCATTGGTCGAGGCTTTTGCCGTCGAAGAGCAGCTGCCAGCCGTCGGCAATTTCCTCTTGGGTGAGGGTGTTGTGCTTGGGGCCGCAGGAGCAGAGCCCGGCTGCGATGAGTCCCGCCGCGAGCAGCGTGCGGAACAGGGTGTGGTTTGGGTTCGATTTCATAAGTTCAATATTAGGGGTTCATGATTGGCGGTTGTCGTGTCCGAAAATCATCCGGTTCGTTTCCTTTGTAAACCGTGAGGTTTTGTTTTGTAAAGGAAATGACTTGCGAATGCTTTCACGGTCTTTTTGCAAAAGTAATTATTTTCAGGAAACAAACGAACACGCAAGGCATAAAAAATGGCACGATACTATAAATATACGCTATTTTTCCGCTCATGGGCCGTGGCGGGCGGTTGTGTGGGGCTTGGATGTCCGCAGGTTCCGGAACGACAGTTCCCGGATTCACGATGCCGGGCGTGTTTCGGCGCCGGTGCGGACTTCCGGCAAAACCCCGCGGCGGAGGCGCCCTCCCCGCCGGCGCATTGTCGCTGCGGCGGGCGAGGCGCTGAATGGGGCCGTGTACGACACCTTCCTGCGGCTGACGGGCATCCGGCTGATGGAGGGCTTCGGGCAGACCGAGACGACGCTGACGCTGGCCACGTTCCCCTGGATGGAGTCCAAACCCGGGAGCATGGGCGTGCCCAATCCCCAGTACCGGATCGACCTCCTGACGCCCGACGGCCGTTCGGCCGAGGACGGCGAGCAGGGGCAGATCGTGATCCGTACCGACCGTGACAGGCCCTTCGGCCTGTTCAAGGGCTACTACCGGAACGAAGAACTGACCCGCCAGACGTGGCACGACGGGGTGTACTACACGGGCGATGTGGCCTGGCGCGACGAGGACGGCTACTACTGGTTCGCGGGGCGCGCCGATGATGTGATCAAGAGTTCGGGCTACCGCATCGGGCCGTTCGAGGTGGAGAGTGCCCTGATGACCCACCCGGCGGTGGTCGAATGCGCTATTACGGGCGTCCCCGACGAGATCCGCGGTCAGGTCGTCAAGGCGACGGTCGTGCTTGCCGAAGCTTACCGCGGGCAGGCCGGAGAGGCGCTGGTCAAGGAGTTGCAGGATCATGTGAAACGGATCACGGCACCATATAAATATCCGCGCGTGGTCGAATTCGTGGAGTCGCTGCCCAAGACCATCAGCGGCAAGATTCGCCGCAAGGAGATCCGCATCGTCGACGAGCGGAAATAATCCGGGCCCGGATGCCGGGTTGCGGGTGCGGCCCGACGGCGGCACCCGTATCGCCCTCCCCGCCGTGCGGCGCGCTCTGCAGTGGTGAGTTTTCTCCGAAGGGCCGGGCCATGCCGGCGAATGGGTCATGTTGGCGGATGGTCATGTCGGAGGGAGCTCTGCCGGCGGGAGGCGGTTTCGAATCGCGGCGCGTGCTGTTGAGCGTGTGGTTGATTCGGCGGGGTGCCCCCTCCCGGCCGAGTCTCCAGCCGGGCCGCGCCGGGAGGGACCAACAAAAAAAGACTTGCAGCGATGCAAGTCTTTGGTTTTGAGTGGGCCCAGAGGGGCATGATCCCACGACCTTCGGATTATGAGTCCGCTGCTCTGACCAACTGAGCTATGGGCCCGGTCCAGCGCCCGCGGGAGCGCTTTCGTGGCGCAAAGATAGAAAAAGTATTCAGAATGCGCAACCCCGAAGTGCATCGGGAGCGAAAAAAATTACGCGCGGGCTTGTTTGTTGCGAATTAATTCGTACCTTTGTCGCGCTTAAGCATTAATTAAAAACAAAAACAGCGAAATGAAAAAGGGTATTCATCCGGAGAATTATCGTTTGGTGGCGTTCAAGGACATGTCCAACGACGTCGTGTTTTTGTGTCGGTCCGCCGTTTCGACAAAAGAGACCATCGAAGTGAACGGCGAAACCTATCCCGTGTATAAGATGGAAATTTCCAACACCTCGCACCCGTTCTACACCGGTAAGATGAAGTTGGTTGACACCGCTGGTCGCGTCGATAAGTTTATGAGCCGCTACGCAAAACGCTACGATAAGAAGAATGCGAAGTAAGACTGCTTGCGCATTTACGAAATAACGGGCTGCAACCGAGGGTTGCGGCCCGTTGTTTTTCATGCCCCTGCCCGTTTGCGGGAATTTTTTTCGGTCTTTGCGAAAAAACGGGTGCGGGATTTTATTTTTTATTATATATTTGTACTTGAAGGCAAACAAGAGCGTAATCTTTAATTTTTAAACAGTCGGAATCATGAAAAACAAAATGAAGCATCTGACAATTGCTGCGGCGACTGTCGCCGTGGCGCTCCTTGCCTCCTGCGTGAGCAGGCAGGTTGCCGTCGAGGCTGAGAACAGGAGCGATTCGCTGGTGTTGGTCGTCAACGCGAAGGACTCGCTGATCAATGCCGTGTTTGCGGACATCAACGCCATTTCGGAGAACCTTGCGCTGATCAAGTCGCGCGAGGCCCTGATCACCGTATCCGAGGAGGCGGAGGGAGGGCGCCGTCCCGTCGAGGAGATCAGCAACGACATCAGGGCCATCGACCGCCTGCTGCAGGAAAACCATACGAAGATCGAGTCGCTGCAGCGTTCGGCAGCCCTGCTGCGCAAGGCCAATCTGCATATCGACGGTCTGGAGAAGATGATCGCTGACATGAGCGGCCAGCTGGCGGAGAAGAAAACCGAGGTGGAGCAGTTGCACGCCAGCCTCGATCGGATGGGCGTCGAGGTGAAGAACCTGACCGAGGAGGTTGCCGTCCGCAGTGCCGAGGTCGAGAACCTGAGCGGCGAGAAGGTCGAGCTGCAGAACCAACTCAACACGGTCTATTACATCGTGGGGGCCGAGAAGGAACTGCGCGATGCGCAGATCGTCAACAAACAGGGGTTCATCGGGCGGACGCTGACCGTCGGCCGGAACCGCAATTTCGACAGCTTTACGATGGCCGATTCGCGCCTGCTGTCGGAGATTCCCGTCGGGCAGAAGCGGGTGTCGATCGTCACTTCGCATCCCGAAGGTTCCTACGAACTGAAGACCGATCCGAACAAGGTGGTCGAGAAACTGCTCATCACCGATCCCGTGCGGTTCTGGGAGTCTTCGAAAATTCTGATCATTAGTTACAAATAGGCGGTTGGTCCGTCGTTACAACAACTTTCAGAGTCCCTGCCGGTCGTGGCGGGGACTTTTTTTGGGACATTCCGGGGGCTGAGATGCTCGCTTTTCTGCTTTTTTTTTGTATTTTTAACAGATAAAACTCGTTACACGGATCAATAAATTATGGATAACCAACCCCAACCGCAGTTTGAAGAGTCGGCATTGAATGAGGGCTGCTCTGCGGATTGCAGTAGTTGTTCCACGTTTCCGGCGCCGTTCCGCCGCATCGGCGAGTCGACCTATTGTCGCTTTTCGCAGCTCACGTTTGCAGCCGGAGAGGGGGTGACGTTCCCCGCGGACCGCATGGTGCGCATCCTCTTCGTGATGTCCGGGTCTTTGCGCCTGAGGGACGGAAGCGATACGGTGCGGCCTGTTGTGTCGAAACAATGCGTGTGCCTTGCCCGCAGCGAACGCTTCGTGGTGACGGCCCGGGACGACGAGACGCATGTGGTCGTGCTGTCGCTCATCCACCGCATCGAATTCTGCGAGCAGGATATTTTCGACAAGGTGATGCCCTATGACTCGGCCGTCCCGACCGAATCGGCCCCCATGCTTTCGATGCATCCGGCCATCGAGCAGCTTTTGAGCACCTTGTTTACAATCCACCAGTTGTTCGACTGCGTCCGCTACCACCGGGTGAAGGCCACCGAGCTTTTCATGATGATCAAGGTGCTCTACACGCCGACCGAACATGCCTACTTTTTCCAGTCGATCATTCAGCCGCAGGACAATTTCCGCGTCTTCGTCTGCAACAATTACGACAAGGCGCAGGGCGTTGCCGAACTGGCTTCGCTGGCGGGCATGAGCCTTTCGGTCTTCAAACGCCGTTTCGCCGAGCACTTCAACGACAGCGTCTATCACTGGATGATGCGCCAGAAGGCGCTGAAGGTCTTCTCCGACATCCGCGACGGCGAGGGCAGCACCAAGGAGCTGATGAACAAGTACGGGTTTCGCTACTACACGCAGTTCAGCCGTTTCTGCAAGAATTACCTCCAGGCGACGCCCGCGCAGCTGATCCATTCGATCCGGAAAAAATAGGCCACCGCCCGCCGGGGATGTCGGAGTACCTCCTCCCTGAGGCTTCATTTTTCGGTGCACTGCCGGATTCCGGAGGGGGCGACGGCAGCGGCCTGGTGCGGCGCATGCGGGGCAAGGGCGCAGGTTTCCGGCGCCGGAGATCGGGGAAATGCGCGGATCCGGGGTTGCCCGTAAAGATTGGCATTCAGTCTCTGGGACGGGTTTTTAGGGGCTTCCGGGGCGCTTTTCGGGCGGTGGGGTGGCCCGCTTGGTCTGGAGAGATAATATTTTTTGCGGTAGGTGTTGCGTTATCCAAAACTTTTCCTATCTTTGCACCCGATTTCGCCCCTGAAGTCAGCACGATTGGGCGCGGTTCTTTGAGAAGAGTAAAAAAGTAGAAAATTTATCCCGAATAATTTGCGCGATAAATTTTTTATGCCTACTTTTGCAATCCAAAACGGTGAATACTGCCGATGTAGCTCAGTTGGCCAGAGCAGCTGATTTGTAATCAGCTGGTCGGGGGTTCGAATCCCTCCATCGGCTCGGAAAGCCGACGCGAGGATGAGTGGAAAAGACCCTGCCGATGGCAGCAGTCGAAAAAGAGGATGACGGTCGGACTTGTTTGATGCGACAAACCTTTTGAGACTGGGAGTTTCGAGAGAGACGAGGTGTTTTCGCGACGAAGAGCGTCGGTGGAGCGAAGCCTCCCCGAAAGGGCAAGACGAGCGGCGCAACGCGCAGGTGAAGTCAAGCCCGGATAAAACAGGAAGAAGCCGAGTGAAAAGGCTGTTCCGTATGGGAGAGGAGCAAGACAAGGGAAGTTACCAGAGTGGCCAAATGGGGCAGACTGTAAATCTGCTGGCGTACGCCTTCGGTGGTTCGAATCCATCACTTCCCACAAAAAAAAAGAGCCGGTTGGAGTTGCAGACCCGGCGCCGTCGCAAGGCGGTGTGAGGGAGGGGATACTCTGATACGGTTTGTTTTTGCGGAAGTAGCTCAGTTGATAGAGCATCAGCCTTCCAAGCTGAGGGTCGCGAGTTTGAGCCTCGTCTTCCGCTCCAGTACGCAGCAGCGTGTGATACGAACGCCTCCGATCGGTGATGATGGAGAGTTTGTGTCGCTCGCTTGTTCTGCGAAATGAATTTTAAAACTTTGGGACAATTTTTAACAATACTTTAAATACTTAATACTATGGCAAAAGAAAAATTCGACCGGTCGAAACCGCACGTAAACATCGGTACCATCGGTCACGTTGACCACGGTAAGACCACCCTTACCGCTGCTATCACGACTGTTTTGGCTAAGAACGGTCTGTCGGAACTCCGTTCGTTCGACTCGATCGACAACGCCCCCGAGGAGAAAGAGCGTGGTATCACGATCAACACCTCGCACGTTGAGTACCAGACGGCCAACCGCCACTACGCTCACGTAGACTGCCCGGGCCACGCCGACTATGTGAAGAACATGGTTACGGGTGCTGCTCAGATGGACGGTGCTATCCTGGTCGTTGCCGCTACGGACGGTCCGATGCCCCAGACCAACGAGCACGTGCTGCTCGCCCGTCAGGTGAACGTACCGCGCATCGTTGTTTTCCTGAACAAGTGCGACATGGTGGACGATCCCGAGATGCTCGACCTGGTCGAGATGGAGGTTCGCGACCTGCTTTCCAAGTATGAGTACGATGGCGACAACGCTCCCATCATCCGTGGTTCCGCACTCGGCGGCCTGAACGGCGAGCCGAAGTGGGAGGAGAAGATCATGGAGCTGATGGCTGCCGTTGACGATTATATCCCCGTTCCCCCGCGTGAGAACGAGAAGCCGTTCCTGATGCCTGTCGAGGACGTGTTCTCGATCACCGGCCGTGGAACCGTTGTAACGGGCCGTATCGAGACCGGTGTGATCCATGTAGGTGATCCCGTTGAGATCGTAGGTCTCGAGGAGAAGACCCTCACGTCGACCTGTACGGGTGTCGAGATGTTCCGCAAGCTGCTCGACGAGGGCGAGGCCGGCGACAACGTAGGTCTGCTGCTCCGCGGTATCGATAAGAAGGAGGTTAAGCGCGGTATGGTTGTTGCCAAGCCGGGTTCGATCACTCCGCACACCGAGTTCGAGGCTGAGGTCTACATCCTGAAGAAAGAGGAGGGTGGCCGTCACACGCCGTTCCACAACAACTACCGTCCCCAGTTCTACCTGCGTACGATGGACGTAACGGGTGAGGTTCACCTGCCCGCAGGCGTCGACATGGTCATGCCGGGTGACCACGTGACCATCACCGTGAAGCTGATCTACCCCGTTGCTATCAACGAAGGTCTGCGTTTCGCAATCCGCGAGGGTGGCCGTACGGTAGGTGCAGGTCAGATCCTGAAGATCGTGAAGTAGTTCAAGGCGCACAAGGCCGTCGGAAGCTTGCTTGCGAAGGCCGAACGCCAACCACTGTCGCCAGTGATTTTTAGGCGACAAATAAAATAGACAGAAAGCAGTACGGACTGCTGTACGCTTTCTGTCACTTAGGAGCATAGTTCAAGGGTAGAATAGCGGTCTCCAAAACCGTTGATGGGAGTTCGAATCTCTCTGCTCCTGCCAAAGTAAAAGACGAAGATATGATCAAATACGTTAAAGAATCTTACAACGAGCTTGTAAACAAGGTAACGTGGCCGACGTTTCCGCAGCTCCAGAGCTCCACGATCGTCGTGATGGTAGCTTCGGTCATCTTCGCCGTAGTCGTTTTGGCGATGGACGTGACGTTCGAGAACGTGATGGCCGCCATTTACAAGACCCTGGGAGGTCTCGGTCGTTAATTGTTTGCTGGAACGATGAGCGAGATTAAGAAACAGTGGTATGTTGTCCGCGCCATCGGTGGCAAGGAGGGGAAGGTCAAAGAGTATATCGAGGCTGAGATCCGCCACAACCACCTTGAGGACTACATTTCCCAGGTGCTGATTCCTACCGAAAAAGTCTACACGATCCGTAACGGAAAGAAGGTCTCCAAGGAGAAGGTCTCTTATCCGGGTTACGTGTTGGTGGAGGCTGCATTCGTAGGTCAGATTCCGATTATTATTCGCAATACCCCCAATGTGCTGGGTTTCCTCGGCGACACCAAAGAGGACAGCCGCAAGATGAACGCCACGCCCCTGCGTCCGCAGGAGGTAGCGCGCATCCTCGGCCGTGTCGACGAGCTGAACGCACAGGAGGAGGAGAACGAAATACCCTTCTTTGTCGGCGAGACCGTCAAGGTTACGGACGGTCCTTTCTCGAGCTTCCAAGGTACTATCGAGGCAGTCGACAACGAGCGCAAGAAACTCACGGTATCGGTGAAGATATTCGGGCGCAAAACTCCTATGGAGTTGAGTTTCACCCAAGTAGAAAAAGAATAATTAACCAAGGAAAACTATGGCAAAAGAGGTTGCTGCATTTATTAAATTGCAGATCAAAGGTGGTGCCGCCAATCCTTCGCCCCCGGTTGGTCCCGCATTGGGTTCTAAGGGAGTCAATATCATGGACTTCTGCAAGCAATTCAATGCTCGTACGCAGGACAAGGCGGGAAAGGTTCTTCCGGTCATCATCACGGTTTACAGCGATAAGTCGTTCGACTTTGTTGTAAAACAGCCGCCCGTAGCTATCCAGCTCAAGGAAGCAGCTAAAGCACAGAAAGGTTCCGCACAGCCCAACCGCGACAAGGTCGGTCAGGTGACGTGGAATCAGATCCGCGAAATCGCACAGGACAAAATGCCTGACATGAACTGCTTCACGCTGGAATCCGCTATGCGCATGGTTGCCGGTACTGCCCGCAGTATGGGTATCAGTGTCGTCGGAGAATTTCCTAATATGTAATTGCGAAGAAGATGAGTAAGTTGACAAAAAATCAAAAGATCGCCTACGCTAAGGTGGAAGCCGGTAAGGCTTACAAACTCTCGGAGGCAGCCGCTCTTCTGAAGGAAATTACGTTCACGAAATTCGACGCTTCGGTGGATATCGACGTACGTTTGGGAGTCGATCCCCGCAAGGCGAACCAGATGGTTCGCGGCGTGGTGACGCTTCCCCACGGAACCGGTAAGACGGTGCGCGTGCTGGTGCTGTGTACGCCCGAGAAGGAGGCTGAGGCACAGGCCGCAGGTGCGGACTACGTAGGTCTGGACGAGTATGTTGACAAGATCAAGGCCGGCTGGACCGACGTTGACGTGATCATCTGTACTCCCAATGTGATGGGAAAAGTCGGTGCGCTGGGCCGTATTTTGGGTCCCCGCGGACTGATGCCTAACCCCAAGACCGGTACGGTTACGATGGAAGTCGGTAAAGCCGTCCAGGAGGTAAAAGCCGGAAAGATCGACTTCAAGGTCGACAAATTCGGTATTATCCACACGACGGTAGGCAAGGTTTCGTTCTCGGCAGATCAGATCGTGGACAACGCGAAAGAGGTGCTGAATATGATTCTCAAGCTGAAACCGGCTGCTGCCAAAGGTTCTTATGTGAAGAGTATTTATCTCTCGACCACCATGAGCCCCGGCGTGCAGATTGATTCCAAATCAGTAGAAACCAAATAAGAAGGAGGAGACAAGAGATGACTAAGGAAGAAAAACTGGTTGTAATTAACAGCCTTGCCGAGCAGCTCCAGGCTTATCCTCACTTCTATATCGCCGATATCGAGTCGCTGAACGCAGAGCAGACCGCTGCCCTGCGCCGCAAGTGCTTCGAGAGCGACGTGAAGCTGGTGGTCGTAAAGAACACCCTCCTGGGCAAAGCCCTCGAGAAGGTGGAGAAGGCCGATGCTGATCTGGTAAAAGTATTGGAGGGTCCTACCTCGATTATGTTCACCAACGTTGCGAAAGCTCCCGCTGTCTTGATCAAGGAGTTCCGCAAGAAGTCGGAGAAGCCCGTTCTGAAGGCGGCTTTTGCCGAAGGGTGCGTTTACGTGGGTGACAATCAGCTGGACGCTCTGTGTAACATCAAGTCGAAGGAAGAGCTTATCGCCGACATCGTCGCACTGCTCCAGTCCCCGGCCAAGAATGTTATTTCTGCATTGCAGGCTAATGCAGGCCAAAAGATTGCGGGCCTCGTGAAGACGCTCGAATCGAGAAACAACTAATTTCACAAACAAGAATCAAAAACAAATTAATAAGCTTACAACTATGGCAGACGTAAAGAAACTTGCTGAAGAACTGGTAAACCTGAAGGTTACCGAGGTAAACGAACTCGCACAGATCCTCAAGGAGGAGTATGGCATTGAGCCGGCTGCTGCCGCTGTTGCCGTTGCAGCCCCCGCTGCAGGCGCAGGCGAGGCTGCTGCCGCAGAGAAGACGTCGTTCGACGTTATCCTGAAGGCTGCAGGTCAGGCCAAGCTCCAGGTTATCAAGGTTGTGAAGGACATCGCAGGTCTTTCGCTGGGTGATGCCAAGGCTCTGGTTGACGGTGCTCCCAAGGCTGTAAAAGAGGGTGTTTCCAAGGAGGAGGCTGAGCAGATCAAAGGCCAGCTCGAGGAAGCAGGTGCTGAAGTTGAGCTCAAGTAGCATTGCTGCTTAAGCATCAATAGAAGACGAACAGGTGTAGGGCTTACCGGCGGTGTAAGCTCTATGCCTTTTCTTGGTCTAAAGACCGGAAGTGCCGATCAGGAGCTGTGTCCGGTTTTTGGAATATAGGATGCTCCCGGGGCCAGCAACGCCTTCGTACGGGAGCATTGCCGGGATAATGACCCGCACTTTTTGGGGAGCGTAACCCATTACACTTCAACTAATTTGGATTTTACGATGTCCGCAGCAAAAACACAACAAAGAATTAGCTTTTCGACGGTAAAGAACCGGGTTCCGTATCCGGATTTGCTGGAGATACAGCTTAAATCATTCCGGGACTTTTTCCAGATGGACACCACGGCCGAAAACCGTAAGAACGAGGGTCTTTACAAGGTCTTCCAGGAAAATTTTCCCATCACGGATACCCGGAACAATTTCGTTCTGGAGTTTATCGACTACTATATCGACCCGCCCCGTTACTCGATTGAGGAGTGTCTGGAGCGCGGATTGACCTACAGCGTTCCGCTGAAAGCCAAGCTGAAGCTCTATTGTACGGACGACGAGCACGAGGATTTCGGCGTTGTCGTTCAGGACGTGTACTTCGGTACGATCCCCTACATGACCGAACGGGGTACGTTCGTCATCAACGGTGCGGAGCGTGTCATCGTATCCCAGCTGCACCGTTCGCCGGGCGTGTTCTTCGGGCAGAGCATGCACACGAACGGAACCAAACTCTACTCGGCACGAATCATTCCTTTCAAGGGTTCGTGGATCGAGTTCGCTACGGACATCAACAACGTGATGTATGCGTACATCGACCGTAAGAAGAAGCTGCCCGTCACGACGCTGCTGCGCGCCATCGGTTACGAGGCCGACCAGCAGATTCTGGAAATCTTCGACCTGGCGGACGAGGTGAAGGTCAACAAGGCCAACCTCAAGAAGGCCGTGGGTCGCAAGCTGGCCGCCAGGGTGCTCTCGACGTGGGTCGAGGACTTTGTGGACGAGGACACGGGCGAGGTGGTTTCCATCGAGCGAAACAACGTGATCGTGGACCGCGAGACGGTCCTCGAGGAGGAGCATGTGGACCAAATCCTCGAGAGCGGCGCCAAGACGATTCTGCTGCACAAGGAGAACCTTTCGGGCATCGATTTTTCGATCATCTACAATACGCTGCAAAAAGACCCGTGCAACTCCGAGAAGGAGGCCGTGGTTTATATATACAGGCAGTTGCGCGCTTCGGAGCCGCCCGATGAGGCGACTGCGCGCGACGTCATCGAGAAGCTGTTCTTCTCGGACAAACGCTATGACCTGGGCGATGTGGGCCGTTACCGCATCAACAAGAAACTGGATCTGGACACCGATCCGGCCATCCGCACGCTGACGCGCGAGGACATCATCGCTATCATCAAATACCTGATCCAGCTGATCAACTCGAAAGCCGACGTCGACGATATCGACCACCTGTCGAACCGCCGCGTCCGCACGGTGGGCGAGCAGCTGTCGAATCAGTTCTCGGTCGGTTTCGTGCGCATGGCGCGTACGATCCGCGAGCGCATGAACGTGCGCGACAACGAGGTGTTCACGCCGGTGGACCTGATCAATGCCAAGACCCTTTCGTCGGTGATCAACTCCTTCTTCGGCACCTCGCAGCTCTCTCAGTTCATGGACCAGATCAACCCGCTGGCCGAAATCACGCACAAACGCCGTCTGTCGGCCCTCGGTCCCGGCGGTCTGTCGCGTGACCGCGCCGGTTTCGAGGTGCGAGACGTGCACTACACGCACTACGGACGTCTGTGCCCGATCGAGTCGCCGGAAGGCCCGAACATCGGTCTGATCTCGTCGCTGTGCGTCTATGCGAAGATCTCCCCGATGGGATTCATCGAGACGCCTTACCGTCGTGTGGAGAACGGCAAGGTCGATATGGACAATTCGCACATCCACTACTATTCGGCCGAGGAGGAGGAAGACCTGGTCGCCGCACAGGCGAACACCCCGATCGACGAGGAGGGCAATTTCCTGGAGCCGGATCGTATCAAGGCGCGTGAAGGCGCCGATTTCCCCGTGGTGACGGCCAACGATGTGGACCTGATGGACGTCGCTCCGAACCAGATCGCCTCGATCGCCGCGAGCCTTATCCCGTTCCTGGAGCACGACGACGCCAACCGTGCGCTGATGGGTTCGAACATGATGCGCCAGGCCGTGCCCCTGGTGACTTCGGAAGCCCCGATCGTCGGCACGGGTATCGAGAAGGACATGATCTCCGACAGCCGCATCCAGATCGTAGCCGAAGGCGACGGTGAGGTGGTTTTCGCCGATGCGACGAAGATCCAGATCAAATACGAGCGTACGGAGGATGAGATCCTGGCATCGTTCGCTCCGGAGGTGACGACCTACACGCTGCCGCGTTACCGTCGTACCAACCAAAATACATCGGTGACGCTGCGTCCCATCGTGCTGACGGGCGCCAAGGTTACCAAGGGCCAGATTCTGACCGAAGGCTACTCGACGCAGCACGGCGAGCTGGCCCTGGGCCGCAACCTCAAGGTGGCGTTCATGCCCTGGAAGGGTTACAACTTCGAGGACGCCATCGTGATCTCGGAGCGTATCCAGCGGGAGGACATCTTCACCTCGGTGCATGTCGACGAGTACATCATGGAGGTCCGCGACACCAAGCGCGGTGTCGAGGAGCTTACGTCGGATATTCCCAACGTCTCGGAGGACGCCACGAAGGACCTCGACGCCAACGGTATCGTACGTGTCGGTGCCAACATCCACCCGGGCGACATCCTGATCGGTAAGATCACCCCGAAGGGTGAGAGCGATCCGTCGCCCGAGGAGAAGCTGCTCCGCGCGATCTTCGGCGACAAGGCCGGCGACGTGAAGGATGCCTCGCTGAAGGCCCAGCCGTCGCTGCACGGCGTGGTGATCGACACGCGACTCTACAGCCGCGCCAACAAGGAGGGCAAGAAGAGCAAGAGCGCCGAGAAGGCACAGTTGGACAAGCTCGACGAGAAGTTCGCGGCCGAAATTGCGGAACTGACGAAGCGTCTGGTCGGCAAGTTGTGGACGCTGCTCCAGGGCAAGACCACTACGGGCATCACGGACTACTTCGGGGTGGAACTCTATCCCTCGGGGACGAAATTCTCGCAGAAGATGCTGGAGGAGATCGCCCGCAAGTCGTCGGACGAGAAGACCGGCGTGGTGATGGGTTACCTGAACCTTGGAACGTGCAACTGGACGGGCGATGCCCACACTGATGCGCTCATCGAGGCCACCGTCAACAATTACACCATCGAGTGGAAGAAGGCCGACGCTGCCATCAAGCGCGAGAAATACAACATTACCAACGGCGACGAGCTCCCGCAGACGGGCGTCATCCAGATGGCCAAGGTCTACATCGCCAAGAAGCGTAAGCTGAAGGTGGGTGACAAGATGGCCGGCCGCCACGGTAACAAGGGTATCGTTGCCCGCATCGTGCGCGACGAGGATATGCCGTTCCTCGAGGACGGAACGATCGTCGACATCTGCCTGAACCCGCTGGGTGTGCCTTCGCGAATGAACCTCGGCCAGATCTACGAGACCGTGCTCGGATGGGCCGGCCGCGAGCTGGGCTTGAAGTTCGCCACGCCGATTTTCGATGGTGCTTCGCTCGACCAGATCAACGAATATACGGCCGAGGCGGGTATTCCGCACAGCGGCCGTACCTACCTCTACGACGGTGGCACGGGCGAGATGTTCGACCAGCCGGCTACGGTGGGCGTGATCTACATGCTCAAGCTGGGCCACATGATCGACGACAAGATGCACGCGCGTTCGATCGGTCCCTACTCGCTCATCACGCAGCAGCCGCTCGGCGGTAAAGCCCAGTTCGGAGGTCAGCGTTTCGGAGAGATGGAGGTTTGGGCGCTCGAAGGCTTCGGCGCCGCCAACATCCTGCAGGAGATTCTGACGATCAAGTCCGACGACGTGATGGGCCGCGCCAAGGCGTATGAGGCCATCGTCAAGGGCGAGAATCTGCCCAAGCCGGGTATTCCCGAGGCAATGAACGTGCTGCTGCACGAACTTCGTGGTCTGGCTCTGTCGGTGAAACTCGAGTAAGGAGTATTTTAGAGGAAAAGAAAAACGAGAATAAATATGTCAATTACCAAAGACAATAAACCGAATAATGGTTACAGCCGGATTTCGATTGGCCTGGCTTCCCCCGAGGAGATTCTGGCCCAGTCGAGCGGCGAGGTGCTGAAGCCCGAGACCATTAACTACCGTACCTACAAGCCCGAGCGCGACGGTCTGTTCTGCGAGCGGATTTTCGGTCCGGTGAAGGATTACGAGTGCCACTGCGGTAAGTACAAGCGCATCCGTTACAAGGGCATCGTCTGCGACCGCTGCGGCGTGGAGGTGACCGAGAAGAAGGTGCGCCGCGAGCGCATGGGACACATCTCGCTGGTGGTTCCGGTGGTGCACATCTGGTATTTCCGCTCGCTGCCTTCGAAGATCGGCTACCTGCTGGGCATTCCGTCGAAGAAACTCGAGGCGATCATCTACTACGAGCGCTACGTCGTGATCAACGCCGGAGCAGCCTCGGAGCAGGGCATCGAGCGCCTGGCCACGCTTTCGGAGAAGGAGTACCTCGACGTGCTGGCCGCGCTGCCGAAGGGCAACCAGTCGCTCGACGATTCGGATCCCAACAAGTTCGTCGCCATGATGGGAGCCGAGGCCGTCTACACGCTGCTGAAGCAGGTGGACCTCGACTCGATGTCCTACGCCCTGCGTCACAAGGCCTCGACCGAGACCTCGCAGCAGCGTAAGTCGGAGGCGCTGAAGTGCTTGAACGTCATCGAGTCGTTCCGTGCCTCGGAGGGCAAGAACAAACCCGAGTGGATGGTGCTGAACGTGATTCCGGTGATCCCGCCCGAGTTGCGCCCGCTGGTGCCGCTGGACGGCGGACGTTTCGCCACGTCGGACCTGAACGACCTCTACCGCCGCGTCATCATCCGCAACAACCGCCTCAAGCGTCTGATCGAGATCAAGGCTCCGGAGGTGATTCTGCGCAACGAGAAGCGCATGTTGCAGGAGGCCGTCGACTCGCTGTTCGACAACTCGCGCAAGAGCAATGCCGTGAAGAACGAGTCGAACCGTCCGCTCAAGTCGCTGTCGGATTCGCTCAAGGGCAAGCAGGGCCGCTTCCGCCAGAACCTGCTGGGTAAGCGTGTCGACTACTCGGCCCGTTCGGTCATCGTCGTCGGTCCCGAGCTGAAGATGCACGAGATGGGTATCCCCAAGGATATGGCCGCTGAGCTCTACAAGCCGTTCGTGATCCGCAAGCTCATCGAGCGCGGTATCGTCAAGACGGTGAAGTCCGCCAAGAAGATCATCGACCGCAAGGATCCCGTGATCTGGGGCATTCTGGAGAACGTCATCAAGGGACACCCCGTGCTGATGAACCGCGCCCCGACGCTGCACCGCCTCGGTATCCAGGCATTCCAGCCCAAGCTGATCGAGGGTAAGGCCATGCAGTTGCACCCGCTGGCATGTACGGCGTTCAACGCCGACTTCGACGGCGACCAGATGGCCGTGCACCTGCCGCTGGGCAATGCCGCCATCCTGGAGGCCCAGTTGCTGATGCTGGGTTCGCACAACGTCCTCAACCCCGCGAACGGTGCGCCGATTACGGTGCCTTCGCAGGACATGGTCCTCGGTCTCTACTACATCACCAAGCCCCGCAAGGGCGTGAAGGGCGAAGGCCGCATATTCTACGGTGCCGAGGAGGCGATCATCGCCTACAACGAGGGCCGTGCGGACCTGCACGCCATTGTGAAGTGCATGGTCGACGACCTGGACGAGCAGGGCAACGAGGTGCGTGTGCTAAAGGAGACGACCATCGGCCGTATCCTCTTCAACCAGGTGGTTCCCAAGGAGGTGGGCTACATCAACGAGATTCTGACGAAGCGTTCGCTGCGCGACATCATCGCCGTGGTGATGAAGAAGGCCGGAGCCGACAAGGTGGCCGCCTTCCTCGATGACATCAAGAATATGGGTTACCGGATGGCCTTCCGCGGCGGTCTGTCGTTCAACCTCGATGCCGTGATCATCCCCGAAGAGAAGGAGAAACTCGTGCAGGAGGGCTACGAACGTTCGGACGCCATCATGGAGGACTACAACATGGGTCTCATCACCAATAACGAGCGTTACAACCAGATCATCGATGTTTGGACGAATATCAATTCCAAGCTGACGAAGGTCGTGATCGAAACGCTGATCAAGGACAACGACGGTTTCAACCCGGTCTACATGATGCTCGACTCGGGAGCCCGTGGTTCGAAGGAGCAGATCCGTCAGTTGAGCGGTATGCGTGGACTGATGGCCAAGCCGCAGAAGTCGGGAGTCGAGGGTGGCCAGCAGGTCATCGAGAACCCGATTCTCTCGAACTTCAAGGAGGGACTTTCGGTGTTGGAGTACTTCATTTCGACCCACGGTGCCCGTAAGGGTCTTGCCGACACGGCCTTGAAGACGGCCGACGCCGGTTACCTGACGCGTCGTCTGGTGGACGTGGCGCAGGACGTGATCATCAACGAGGAAGACTGCGGCACGCTGCGTGGTCTGACGGCTACGGCCATCAAACGCAACGACGACGTGGTGCAGACGCTCTACGACCGCATTCTGGGCCGTGTTGCTCTGAACGACGTGATCCACCCGCTGACCGGCGAGGTGATCTGCAAGGCCGGCGAGGAGATTACCGAGCCGATTGCCGAAGCCATCGAGAAATCGCCGCTGGAGTCGGTTGAGATCCGTTCGGTGCTGACCTGCGAGTCGCGCCGCGGAGTGTGCGCGAAGTGCTACGGCCGCAACCTGGCCACGGCCCGCATGGTCCAGAAGGGCGAGGTCGTCGGCGTCATCGCCGCACAGTCTATCGGAGAGCCGGGTACGCAGCTGACTCTGCGTACGTTCCACGTCGGTGGTGTGGCCGGAGGCACGGCTGTCGAAACCAATGTCGTTTCGAAATACGAAGGCCGCCTGGAGATCGACGAGCTGCGCACCGTCAAGGGCAAGAATACGGCCGGCGAAGCAATCGATATCGTGATTTCGCGTCAGTCGGAGTTCCGCATCGTCGACCCGAAGACCGACATTGTCCTCTATACGCATAACCTGCCCTACGGTGCTACGCTCTTCATGGCGGACGGTTCCGAGGTCAAGAAGGGCGACCTGATCTGCGAGTGGGACCCCTACAACGCCGTTATCATTTCGGAGTACGAGGGTAAGGCCTCCTACGAGAGCGTCATCGAGGGTATCACCTACCGCGACGAGCGCGACGAGCAGACGGGCCTTTCGGAGAAGGTCGTGATCGAGTCGAAGGACAAGACCAAGAACCCGGTCATCAAGATCCTCGACCGCGAAGGCCTCGAGGTCAAGCAGTATAACCTTCCCGTGGGTGCCCACGTGGTCGTGAAGGACAACGCCCGCATCAAGGCCGGCGATATCCTGATCAAGATTCCGCGTGCCGTTGGCAAGTCGGGCGGTGACATCACCGGAGGTCTGCCGCGTGTTACGGAGCTCTTCGAGGCCCGCAACCCGTCGAATCCTGCCATCGTATCGGAGATCGACGGCGAGGTAACCTTCGGCAAGATCAAGCGCGGTAATCGTGAGATCATCATCACCTCGAAGCAGGGCGATGTGAAACGCTATCTGGTTCCCCTGTCGCGCCAGATCATCGTGCAGGAGAACGACTACGTGAAGGCCGGCAGCCCGCTGTCGGACGGCGCGATTACCCCGAGCGACATCCTCAATATCCTCGGTCCGACGAAGGTGCAGGAGTACATCGTCAACGAGGTGCAGGAGGTCTACCGCATGCAGGGTGTGAAGATCAACGACAAGCACTTCGAGGTCATCGTCCGCCAGATGATGAACAAGGTGAAGATCGAGGATCCGGGAGACACCCGTTTCTTCGAGGATCAGGTTGTCGACAAGTGGGAGTTCATGGATGTGAACGACGAGTTGTACGACAAGGTGGTCGTCACCGATGCAGGCGATTCGACGTCGTTGCAGCCCGGACAGATCATCTCGCTGCGTAAGCTGCGCGACGAGAATTCGAGCCTCAAGCGCCGCGACCAGCAGCCGGTGCAGGTGCGCGACATCGTTCCCGCAACGTCGACCCAGGTGCTGCAGGGTATCACCCGCGCCGCACTTCAGACTTCGAGCTTCATCTCGGCGGCTTCGTTCCAGGAGACGACCAAGGTGCTGAACGAGGCGGCCATCCAGGCCAAGGTCGACCCGCTGGAGAACCTCAAGGAGAACGTGATCTGCGGTCACCTGATCCCCGGCGGTACGGGTCTGCGCGATTACGACGACCTTGTAGTCGGTTCGAAGGCCGATCTGGAGACGCTCCAGCAGGCACAGTAGCCAGAGGCGGGGGAGTCCCGGGCGCCATGTCGCCGGGCGGTTCTCCGTCGTGTGAATCTTTGAAAAAGGCCGCCCCTCAGATGAGGGGCGGCCTTTTTTTAGAAGGGGGGGGGAGTGAAAACCGCAAACCGCAGCTAATCCGCGTGTGAAAAAACACCTTTTTGCGCGTATTCCAGGCTGAGGAACCTGAAAAAGCAGCATTCGACGGAGTTGTGATTGGAGGTCGCAGCCCCGTCGAATTGTTTTGTGATAGCGTCCATGCCCCCGAATTGCACCACGTGGCGCGAATGAACGGATTCCCATGCCTCTCATCCGTTAAAACAACCCGCACACCTCAAAAGATGTGCGGGTCAAAATCGGGTCGCTTACAGATGCTCAACCGATTCTAAACAAGTCAACAAATACATCTCTGAAGAGTTATTCGGCCGTAGCCTCGTCGTAGGTGATGGTGTAACCGCTGCTGACGAACGTCCAGTCCTGCGGACGGTTTCCATTCTCGCAAGTAACGGTTTCCTCCCATGCTCCATCGGCAATGGCGTTGAACAACGGCAGAGGATCGGAGTCGTTTCTCGTACGCAGGTTGAAGTGCATGATTCCACCATAAGCGGCCTCGGTCAAATCATAGGCTCTATCCCCATAATAAGATACATTGCTACCGATGGAACCCAGATTGATCGACAACGGTGCATAGTGCTCCTTGGTTACGCCGGAAGTGCTGATATACGTGTTGTAACCGAAGTTGGAATAGACGTGGTCGAGTTTGGCTCCGGCTGTCGCATCGATCTGATTGTTGCCGATATTGTACTGGAAGAGGGTAATCAACTTGCCGGCGGGCAACTTGGCGCGCAGTTTGGTGATCAGGTTGCCATACGAACCGGAAACGGAGGTCACCGTGCCGCCGTACTCGTTGTCGAATCCGATACCGTCGAGTCCGTACTTATTTACGGCATAGGCGAGAATCGTTGCAAGCTGGTCGGCCTGCGTGTTATTGAGACTCGTGAAGTCGATATTCTGCCAGTTGGGCAGGATGGTGAGCACGACTTTGATGCCTTTGGCCTGCAGGCCCGCTACATAGGTGACTGCACCGCCGTTTTCGAGCAGGTTGGTCATCTTGTCGTTGAGATAGAGGGTCGGACGCACCACGCCGTTGACCGTCTCCTTGTTGAGATTGGCGGCGAAGAACTCCACGATGTCGGCGTAGGCTGTACCGTCGGAGAGCATATAGTCGCCGGCATTGAGCGGGTTCACGTCATTGGTTTCGACATAAATGGTGACCTTCGGAGTTTTGTCTCCGTAAGCACGTGTTTTAACGACGGACTCTTGGGTCTTGTCCATCATCGATTCTTCTGCCTGCTGACATGAGATCATCATCGCTGCACTGGCTGCCAATGCTGCGAATAATTTGAAGTTTTGTTTCATTTGAATTTTAATTGGTTGTTTGCTCCGGTTAAAGAGCTGTGAGAGGATAAAATGGAAGAACATGGGTGGTTTTTGTTGACCGTTTTTTCAATTCCAGTCTTTCAGCCATTTGCCGTAATTCTGAATACCTTCGGATAATGTCCAGAGTCTGTTCATATCCAACATATAGGTGTATCCTTTTCTGCTTCCGAGCAAATACCTATTTTCTGGATCCATAAAAGTGCAACATTCTGCAAACATATTGTCCCAAAAAGCTTCGTAACAGTCCTGGAGATTGCTATGCAAATCGTCGAAGACAATGATGTTGTTCGGCCTGTACTTGGGAACCCAGTCATAGAAGTCATTATTAAGTACCTGGTATGTTTTGTCATTTATGCCATTGTCTATGGACGAGGTTGAATATATGGGAAAGTTGACGCAACCGTACCGCTCTTTGGGCAGGTTGGCAATCGGCTTTTGCGTATAGACCGAAACATATTCCAGTTCGGGGTGCCATGGGTCGAGCAGTTGTGGGGCCTCATTCTCGTTGTTGTAGCCCGACCATGCATAGTCGATATAGTCCCCGACGGCGATTCCGCCTGTCGCTTCCGTATCCCAGAAGGTCGCGGTCGGTTCCTCGTAGACGGTCAGCGTCAGCAACTTGTCGGGGCCGAGGGCTTCGCGCATCGCCTTGATGAGTTTCGGATAGGAGGTCGTATTCATGGCCGGCATGCCCTCCTTGCCGTAGCCGGAATTTCTGTCCCAGAGGTTTACACCGTCGAGTTCGTATTGTTCGATAACGGTTTTGACCTGCGCGGCGAAGTCTTCGATTTGAATATCAGTGAGGTTGCAGAACCCGAGACCCTTACCTCCGCCTTCGATGGAGATGCAGACTTTGGATCCGTGTTCCTGCAACGGACGGATATATTTCGTCGATTGGCTGAGCACATAGGTCATGTCAGATCCAAGGTTGAGCAGGGCACGGCTGGTTGCTGCATCGTAGCCGATCTGGACGGTACGCAGGTTGACGATATTGCCTACGGCATCGTACCACGCCACGGTCTTTCCGCGAGCCAATTTTTTCCTCATGATGTAATCCAAGGCCAACAGCGGTTGGAAATCGTTCGTGTTGATATAGAATACGAAAAACAGGTCATGGCCATCGTGCAGGGCGTATTCGTCGGTGTAGGGCTGGCGAACCGAAACGTTGTAGTAGAGCGTCTTGTTTTCGTCCGGAGCGTCCTGTTCAGCGACCGTAAGCGGCAGTACGTATTCTCCGGCGGCGAGTCCTGTTGCTGAGAACTTGATACGTCTCAATTCCGAACGCAGCGTTGCGGCCGAGAGGTCGAGCGTATTGCCGTCGGGAAACTCGTAATTCGCCTCCGGAAGCAGCGTTCGTTCGATTTCATCTCCGGCATCGTAGTCGTCGAGCAAAGATGCATCGCACCATGCGTCGAGCGAATATCCCGCCGCCGCCGGCTGTGTCTGCCTCAGGTAGAAGTTCTTCGTCATGCTCCCTCCTTCGGTCAGCAGCACATCGACCGTATTTTCCACGGAATTGCTGCTGCACAACATCACATGAACCCCTTCGATGGAACCTTTGTCGGGCAATTTTCCACTTTCCTGCATCACGGCATCGGCCTCGCAGGCCGTAAGGCCCGCGAATGCCGCCGTGCAAAGAAGCGTCACCATCCCTGTTTGCAAATCAAAAATAGTCTTCATAGTTACTCGTTGTTTTCGTTAAGTTTCGGAATCTCGATGCCCTGCGGCCAAATGATGTCGTACTTGGCGACGCCGTTGTTGCCGTACATCGAATAGTCCTTGACCGTATTCCCCGAAGCATCGTTGCATTTCCAATAGCCAAGAAGCGTCGGATCTTTCTCCGGGTTTTCGATTTCATACATATTTTCCCAAATCTGTTCCGGCGTGCGGGCCACAGACCACACACGCGCCTCGGCGATCTTGCCGTTCAGCGGCCGATAGTCGTCGTAGGAGCGGCCGATAAAGAACTGATAGGCCTCGCTCAGCTTGTCGTAGCCCAGTTCTTCGTACTGGGCCTTGTCGCCCTCGGAAGCGGTGTTCCACCGATCGTAGAGCGCGCGCATGGCCAGGTTGATGTAGTTCTTCTCGTTCTGCGTCGTGATGCCCACGCCCGAGACCTCGCTCTGGATCTTGCCGTCGACATAGACGCGCACGGTTCGGGTCGTCTGGTCGTAGGTGCAGGCCACGTGGTACCAGCGTCCCGTTTCGAGGATCTTTGTGGCATCCTTGCCCGGGAACTTGCCGAAGCCTGAGCCGCTGCCCGAACCGTCGAACTGCAATTGCTGACGCTCGAAATTCGTGTCGCCGATACGCAGCAGCAGATACTGCTCGACACCCATGACGGACGAGATGTTGACGGGGCTGCCTTCAGTATTGGTTTTCACGAATTCGTCGATGTAAATCAAGGCCTCGTAGGTCATGGCTCGCAGGCCGTTCCAGGCCTTGCTGCTTTCGGAATACTTGTCGAGGGTCGGGAATTCGATCCAGTTGTCCGTAAGCTGTGCTGCTACGGTGATGGCCGAAGAGCGTTTGACGACGTAGTAAGCCACGTCGGAACCGTGAAGCACATCCATCGAGGCATGACTGATGCGCACTGGCACGAGGTAGGTTTCGTCGATGGGAAGCGCTCCCGTCTGTTCCTCGCCCTGTCCCATCAACTCCTTGAATTGCAGGGTCACGACGTCCGAGGCCGTTTTTCCTGCGGCGATCGTGACACTCTCGGTCGACAGCTCATAGTATTTGGCATCGAGCATCGGCCACTGCGTGCCGTAGCGGGAGTTATACGTTCCGACGAGCGACGGGTCTACCGCGAGCGTCACCGCTATGTCCTGCCCTGCAGGATAGGTCAGTTCGGCCTGTAATGTGCAGTCGTAAGTCGGTTTATTGTTGCCGAAGGTTGCAAGTTGCACTTCGTTCGTTTCCGCGACGTCGAGATAAACGACGTTCCCGAACTTGTGGTCGTCGGCCTCGTAATTATCGCAGGCCGCGAAACCCACGAGTCCCGCAATGGCTGCAATCAGATATTTTCCGTATTTTTTCATGACGTTCACTATTTAGCGGGATTTAACGTTTGAATCGCCCTACGGATCGTCAGGTAGTTCATCTCCGCATGGTAGTAGCCCTCGGCGATATTGTAAGCCGCAAGGCCGCCCAGCGGGCCGAACTCGATGACGCGGCGCGACATTTCGTCGACGGCGGCGTGCTCGGTGCGGTTTTCATCGAACAGCGGGGCATTGATTTCGGCGGTCAGCAGCAGCCGCTCGGCCTCGATGCCGGCATAGTTAACGGCGTGCAGCGCCTGAAGTTTTACATCCAAAACATTTTCGAGTTTTTCGGTGTCGAGGACGACGTAGTTCATCTTTGCACGGTCGGCGGCGGCGAGCGACAGGGGGTTGCCCTCGAAGACGAGGAGCTGACTGTCGGCTTTGGCCGCGGAGAGCTTTTCGACGATTCGTGCCGTGGCTGCAGCATCGAGCGGGTCGGTGGTGAACGAGTAGCCATCCATGCCGTTGGCCGCGACGGCTGCGACAACCTTGTCGAGGTAGGCGTCGAGCGCCGCCGCATTGGCGAATTCCTCCGCACGAGCGGCATAGTCGACCTGATAGAGTACTTTCGTGCCTTTCTCGTGCATGACGGCCATATCCTCGGCGTCGAATTTCGAGAAGTTGTCGGCGTTGGTCAGCGTCACGATATCCAGCGAATCGGGCAGGCAGCGCATGAAGTCCTGCTCTCCGGTCGCTTTCTCGGGCGAATTATGCATGCGGGCATAGACGATGAAATGCTCCGACTGCTTGTAGACCCTCAATGCCGCGGTGTACTCGGCCCACAGGGCAGGATCTCGCTCCCAGGGCTTTTTAACCGTACTGTCGAGTACTTCCGTTTCCGTCCAATCGCTGCACGAGACGAGCGACAGCATCGAAAACAGCGCCAGTAGCGTGAATATAAAGTTCTGTTTCATAGCTGTTAGTTGTTATAAGATTTGCAATCCCACCATACGCGGGTTCCCATCACGTCGCCCGAACGGTTGCCGTTTTGCTGCTCGCCATTGAGCGTATTGATCGCAGCCTGAAGATTCGCATTGTTCTGTTGATATTCTTCGACGGGGTATGGAAGCCGTCGGGCCCCCTGTGCTACGTCCACCGTGCCGCCCGACTTGTCGGTGGGCACGGGCAGCAGCTTCGGATAGCCCGTGCGGCGATGCTCCGACCACGCCTCGACACCCAGCGGGAAGATGGCGATCCATTTCTGGGTGATGATCCGTTCGAGGTTACGCTCGAAGTTCTCGGCGCCGTCGGCCCACGGAATCCCGATGTCGCTCCGCGACGTCGCACTGTAGTTGCCTACCGGATCGGTGTAGGGAGCGGGCTTGACGTCGGCCTGGCCCAGATAGGCGTCGGCGCCGCTGGCACCGCGCTCCTCGAACGAAAGCCTTACGGCTGCTTCGTAGAGTGACCGGGCCGTTTCTTCCGAGCCCCAGCGCAGTTCATATTCCGCACGCAGGAACGTTGCCTCGGCGGCATTAAACCACAGGTAGGGCGTTGTCGAAGCAACGATCATGTTGGAATATTTCGACACGGCCTGCGACTTGCTCGTCACGTCGATGCCGATGCGAATACCCACGTAATCGCCGACGTCGTTGGCAAGGAACATCTTCTCCAGACGCGGGTCTTTGTAGCCGGTCATGTAACAGAGTATGTCGGCTCCGACGCGGTGGTCGCCCCAGTCGTTGTAGATGAGCGTCGTGCGGTTCTCGGCAGCATGCATCGCCGCATTGTCGGCGTTGGCTTCGATAACACCCCCGGCAATGGCCTCGGCGGCCTTCGCGCGGGCGATGTCGGGCTTGACGTAGGAGAGACGCATCGCCATGCGCAGCTTGAGCGAGTTGGCGTATTTGAGCCACTGGGCGATGTTGCCGTAATAGACGCCGTCGTAGCGGCTCCATGCTTCAGTCGGGAGCGTCGTGTTACGGCCCAGTATCCCGATGGCCTCGTCCAGCTCTTCGAACATCTTCGTATAGACCGCCTCCTGCGAGTCGTACTCCACGTAGACCGATTCGTTGCTTTCGAGCTTGGAGTAGGGAATAGGGCCGTAAGAGTCCGTCACGCGGTGCATGATGGCCACACGCAACAGGCGGGCGAAAGCGATGGCCACTTCGTCTTCCGAGCCGTTCACGATCCCCTTATAAGGAGTGTAAGCCTCGGTGATGACATTGGCGAAAGGCCATTTACGCCAGTCGGCCGAGGGATTATAGGTCTCGAACTTGGTCTGCCATGTATCGACCGTAGCGCCGATATAGCCGCCGAACGGTCCGCCCGAAAGCGACTCGTTGAACTGGTACATGTGCTCCTGAACGGGAACCACAAGGCCCTGCAGAGCCTTGAATTTCGTACCGGTCTTGTAGTTCAGGGCCTCCATCTGGTCGTCGGTAACCTGATTGGGATTGCGGTTGATGTCTTCGAAATCACTTGTACAGGCGGCCAATCCGAACAGCGCGACCGACAGCAGTATTGAATACCATCCTTTGTTTATCTTTTTCATGGTCTCTACGCGTTTAGAATTGGAATTTGATATTGAAACCGAGGTTGCGCATCGAGGGCATCATAAAGTAGTCGATACCCTGATAGTTCAGCCCCGTCGAAGCGACGGCCTCGGGGTCGAACGGAGCCTTGCAGTAGATCATCCACAGGTTGCGCCCTACGAACGATACGGTAAGCCCCATCTTGTTGCGGAACCACTTGCGGGGGAACGTGTAACCCAGCGACAACTCCTGCAAACGGAAATTCGTGGCCGAGTAGGTGTAATATTGCGGAAGTCCCGACTGCGAACCGACTGCCTGATACCACTTCTGCGCATCGACCATCTCGCGGCCGTTGATCAGCACGCCGCCGGCATCGCGGGCTGCGGCCGACGCTTCCGAAACGCCGTACAGGTCCAGATTGGCCTGCGTCGCCGAGTAGCAGATGCCGCCCAGGCGGGCCGTGAGCAGCACGCTGAGATTGATACTCTTATAGCTGAAATCGTTGCGCCAGGCGAGGTTGGCATCAGGGAATACCGAACCTAAATAGATATCCTCGCCTTCGTCCGTAACCTGCAAGTTGCCGGTATTGTCCACCTCGATGTAACCGTTCTCGTTATACCGTAGATTGGACGTCGTATAAAGGTCACCCAGCGTACCCCCTTCCTTGAGGATGTATTTGGCTTTGCCGAGCCCCTTGATGTCAAGTTTCGTGAGGTTCAATGTTTCGCCCGTTACGGGGTTGACGGCATTGGCCGCCAGCTCGCGGATTTCGTTCCTGTTCCATGAATAGGTAAAATTCGTGGACCAGCCGAAGCCGCGCCACTGCTTCGAGTAACCCAGCGACAGTTCGACACCCGTATTGCGGACATGTCCGGTCTGCAGGTAGATGGTCGTATAGGATGACGAGGGCGGCAGCGACGGATCGAAGGTCTGGTTTTTCGTGTCGGCCAGGTACCACGAAGCCGAGAGGTTGATATGCTGCCACAGGCGGGCATCCAGACCGACCTCGTAAGTGATGGTACGCTCCGGTTTCAGGTCGCCGATCGGATAATGCGTCTTATCCTTCCAGACCTTGTTCGTTGCGTCGTATTCATAGGTCGGAGTGGTCAGGTGCCGCGGGAAAGGCATACCCACCGAGGCGATGGAGCCGCGGATTTTCAGGTAGCTGAACGCCTTGCCCAGATCCCAGGTCGAGGAGGGAACCCACGACAGACCTGCCGAAGGATAGAAGAACGATGACTCGGGCGAATTGGCCAGTTGCGAAGCCCAGTCGTTACGCCCCGTCACCGTGAGGTAAAGCATCTGTTTCCAGCCCACCTCTACCGACGCGAAAATCGACTGCGTCTGGTCGTGCCAGCCGAATTTCTCGGCGCGTTTTTTCGTGTCGTCAAGATCGAAGACATTGAAGATGTTCGGAAGTCCGTTCTCCTGGATCGGACCGCGGTACGACAGTTCGTCGGTTTTGATGTTGTTGATCGACGCACCGATGTTGGCCGTCAGCGACCAATCGTCGCCAAACGTCTTGTCGATGTTCAGCATCACGTCGGCATAGGTCTGCGTATCGTAGGCACGGGCTTCGGTGTAGTGGCCGTTCTTGCCGCCTTCCGTAATCGTGGTGTTCGACGAGGCGTAGAGTTTTTGCGTGTAAAGCGAGTTCGAGTTGTCGATACGCACACGTCCTGAAACATTCAGCCACGGCAGGATGTCATAGCCGGCCGAGAACGACAGCATGTAGCGCTTCTTGTCCGTATTGCGCAGGTTGCGGTGGGCAATCCAGTAAGGGTTCTGCATGCGCAGGTCGCCGCCTTCCATATCCGTACTCCAGAACTGTCCCATGAGTTTCGTTCCGGCGTTGTAACGCTCGAAGCGGCGGTAAAGGTCGAAATTCTCGCCTCGCGGGAACAGGTAGGCCGAAACCAGCGGGTTCGAATAGACGCCCTGGTTGGTCATGTTCTGGTCTTTCTGATAGATGTAGCTGGCACTCGCATCGAGCTTGAGCTTGTCATTCAGAAAATACGACGTATTGCGGAACGTGAAGTTGTAACGGTCGTATTCGTTGTTGGGGATGATGCCGTCCGAATTGACCGAAGCGGCCGAGAAATAGGTCTGGTTCTTGTCCGTACCGCCCGATACCGTCACGGCGTTGGTGTAGACGTGCCCTGTCTCGAAAAAATCATCCGGCGCATAGCCGTAGCGGGCTGCGGGGCGCAGTTTCTCGCCCCAGCTGTAAATTTTCGAGCCGTTGCGCTGGCCGTTCAGGCCCGTGCCGTAGCGGTTCTGGAATTCCGGCTGCACGAACGGATTCAGAAACTCCGTATTGCTTGAAAACGTCACCTTCAAGGCGCCGGCCTGTCCTTTTTTCGTCGTAAGCATCACCGCGCCGTTTGCTGCCTCCGAACCGTAGAGCGCTGCCGCGGCGGCACCCGTCAGCACCGACATCGACTCGATGTCTTCGGGGTTGATGTCGGCGATGGACTCCGTGGCTCCGCGCGAGTCGAACTCCGTGCCGCCTCCGCCGCCGAAGTTATACATCGGAATACCGTCGATGACATAGAGTGCGTTCGATGACTGCGAAATCGACTTGTTACCGCGCAGCACGACCTTCGAGGCACCGCCCACGCCCGACGACGAGGCGTTGATCGTCACACCGGCCACCTTGCCCGAAAGCGAGTTGATGAAGTTGGCATCCTTGACGGTCGTGATGTCTTCGGCCTTGAGCTGCTGGACGTTGTAGGCCACGGCTTTTTCCGAACGCCTGATGCCGAGAGCCGTCACCACGACCTGCTCGATTTCGGAAGCGGCCTCTTCGAGCCTGATGTCGAACGAAGTCCGGTTGCCCACCTCGATCGATACGGGCGTGTAGCCGATAAAGCTGACTTCCAGTCGCCTGTCCGCTGCGGGGCCCGGTATCTGAAGCGCGAATCCGCCCTCGGCATCGGAGCTGACTCCTGTTGTCGTTCCCTGGACGAGAATGCTGGCTCCGATGATCGGATTTCCTTTGGCATCCCTGATTTTTCCGGTCACGAAAACCGGCTTTCCGGCCTCGCTCTTTCGGGTCAGGATGATGTAGGAGCCATCGATCCGATACGCTATTTCCGTGTTGGCGAACAGCTGCGCCAAAACCTCTTGGATTGTTTTTTGAACGGCGTTGATGCTGACCCGGTTTCCGGTGTCGACGCCTTTGTTGATAAACAAGTAACGGGTTTGATTTTCAATCTCTTTCATAACCTGGGAAACAGGGACGTTTTCCATCTTGATGGCAATTCGTCCATTCTGTGCGGATGCGGCGAGCACGCTCCCGAGCAAAGAGATTGTCAGTACGAACCCAAACAGCCTTCGAAACTTGTTGAAGAATACTGTTTTATTCATATCTTTGCAAAGTTTTAGATAATAGGTTAATTAGTGTCTTGGACGAAGCTCGATTCAATCTATTATCCGGCCTGCGGGAGTAGAGGCCCGCAGGCTTTTTCGTTGAACAAGCTGTTGAGGATAGCGGCTATGTTTTCATGAGCAAATCGTTTTAGGTCGGTTTATACTTTTGTTTTCCAGGTCAATAGATGGTCACTATATTTGTTTCCGAATTTTTCTTGTAGGAAAAGTCTGCTGTATACTGCAAAATGTGGAGGGCCTTGTCGATGCCGTCGTTCACCCGAATTTTGCCGCTGACGTTCCTGATGTCCGGCAGATGCTCGAGGGCGATGTTGATCTTCACGTCGAACGCCCGCTCGAATTTCTCCATCAGTTCGTCGAACGGCAGTCCCGAAATATTGATAAGTCCCTTCGTCCAGCACAATATTTCCGGGTCGGTTATAGGTTCGATGATGAGATGCCCGTTTGCGAGGCTGGCAATATCGCTAGGATTCAGTATGATGTCTTTCTGTGCGGGATCGAGCCGATTGGTGATTTGCACGCGTCCTTCGAGCAGAGCGGTCGAAAAGCGCTGGCGGCGCTCGTCGGCCACGACATTGAATTTCGTGCCCAATACCCGGATGTTCGATGCGAATGTTTCCACAACGAACGGGCGCTTTGCGTCGTATTCGACATCGAATACCGCCTCGCCGGAAAGCGTCACCTTGCGGAGTTTCTTGTGGAATACGGCCGGATATTCGATCTTGGCCCCGGAATTGAGCTGAACCACCGAGCCGTCCGGGAGTGTGAATTTCAGGCGTTGGCCGTAGGGAACCTGCAATGTGTTGATCTGCCCGGCCAGCATGTCGTAGGTGTGCTCCTTGCCGATGTATCCCCCGACAAACAACCCGATGGCGAGAATGGCGGCGGCCTGCAGGGCAATGCGGACGGCCGCTCTCCAGGGTCCGACGTTCCGGCCTGCGGGCCGGATCTCTTCGCCGTATAACTCCATCATGTCGATCTGCATGTGTACCTCATCCACATGGCGCTGGAACTCCTCCGGATTTTCGGCATGCCACCGTGCCACCTGTTCCAGTTCGTCTGGGGTTGCTTCGCCGCGCAGGGCTCTGTATATTACTTCCCGATCCATTTTTCTGTTCTTGGATTAGATGCTTGCTCTGTTGCTTTCTCTTTAAACGCATGAGCGAACCGGGTTTACAGCATTTTTTGCAAATAAATATATTTAATAATAATGTAAAATTGTTTAATTAAGCAAACCTCTGATGGATAGCGCTTTGGGCGTATGGATCCGCTTCCTGAAATTTTTGTTTTTTCGAAAAAACAGTTTCCCTGCTCCGGGGACAGGCGCTTGGGGAACGGCGAACAACCGGATGGCGGGGATGAATTTCCGAATTGCATTTTCGGGAAAAATTACTATCTTTGGAAACCCTACCGAAGGATTTGGGATGCGAAAGCCGACGAAAATATTGAGAGACGACGAGTTCGACAGGCTGTTCAACGACAAGGAGCGTTTTATCCGAATCGCATACTCCTATATAAACGATATGGAGGTGGCAACGGATATTACGACCGATAGTTTCGTCTATTTGTGGGAACACCGGGATCACCTTGACTTTGCCGTGAATATCAAGGGCTATATCTACAATTACGTCCGGACCCGCTGCATTTCATACCTTCGCCAGCGGAAATCCCGGCTCAAGGCCCAGAGCGAACTTTATAAAAAGGAGCAGTGGCGGATCGAGTCGAGTATCAATACGCTGTCCAACGAGGAGCAGATCGACAAACTGTTTCAATCCGAGATCCTCGAGATCTACCGGCGCGAACTGGCCAAAATGCCGGCTCTGACCCGGAATGTATTTTTGGCAAGCCGCCTGGAAGAGATGACTTACCACCAAATAGCTGAAAAATTCAACCTGACCGTCCGTCAGGTCACTTCGGAGATCCAGCGGGCGGGGTTCTTGCTCCGGACGCCGCTGAAAGATTATCTGATGTGTGTGGCAATCATGCTGCAGCTGCATTGAATGCCCGCTGCCGGAGGGTGTCGGCTTGCCGGCCCCGGCGGCTATTTTAAGACACCCCGGCCGGTCGCTCCTTTCCCGGTTCCTCCTCTCTCCGGTCACTGCGCTTCTCCGGCCGCTCTTTTCCCTGCCGTTTTGCCCGGCTGGTTACTGCGCACCTCCAAACTTTTGCCCTCCCCCTCTTCGGGCCCCTTGTCGCGGTTCGGGCCACTGACCCGCCCCCGGCGGGCCCGGGCTGCTATCGTTTGAAGCGTTTGGCCAGGCCGCCTTCGGAGGTCTCGCGGTAGAGGCTCGGGAGGTTGTGCCCCGTTTCGTTCATCACCTCGACGACCTTGTCGAAGCTCACCATGTGCGAGCCATCGGAGAGTGTGGCGTAGGCGTTGGCATCGAAGGCGCGGGCCGCGGCGATGGCGTTGCGCTCGATGCAGGGGACCTGCACCAGTCCGCACACGGGGTCGCACGTGAGCCCCAAATGGTGCTCGAGCCCCATCTCTGCGGCGTATTCGATCTGCGAGGGGGTTCCCCCGAAGAGCTGGCACGCGGCGGCGGCAGCCATGGCGCATGCCACGCCGACCTCGCCCTGACAACCGACTTCGGCGCCCGAGATGGAGGAGTTGGTCTTGGCGACGTTGCCGAACAGTCCGGCCGTGGCCAGAGCCCTCAGGATGCGGATGCGCAGGAAGTCGCGCGAGGTGGCCAGGTGGTAGAGCACGGCGGGCATGACGCCGCTCGACCCGCATGTGGGGGCCGTCACGACCGTTCCGCCCGAGGCGTTTTCCTCGGAGGTGGCCAGCGCGTAAGCATAGATTTTGGCCCGCGAGGAGAGCGAGTCGGTGTAGCTTTTCGACTTGACCCAGTAGGTCGATGCCTTTCGGGCGACCTTCAGTCCTCCGGGCAGCACGCCGTCGTTGTTCAGCCCGCGCTGAATGGTTGCGCACATCGTTTCCCAGATGGTGTCGAGGTAGTCCCAGATTTCGGGACCTTCGCAGTCGCTCACATACTCCCAGAAGGTCTTTCCCTCGCGGTAGCACCACTCCTTGATCTCCGAAATGGTCGACAGCGGGTAGATGCTCCGGGGCGTTTCGCGGCGCGAACCCTCGTTGGCCAGGGCTCCGCCGCCGACGCTGAAGATCTGCCACGCATCGACAATCCGGTCGTTTTTCAGCCCTTCGAACAGCATGCCGTTGGGGTGGAAGGGGAGTACGACCTCCGGTTTCCAGACGATTTCGGTCGGAGCGGCCTGTTCGAGCACCGAAAGGATGGCCACATCCGTCAGGTGGCCCTTTCCCGTTGCGGCGAGCGACCCGTAGAGGGTCACGCGGTAGGCGTCGACGTCGCGGCAACGTTCGGCAAACTGTTCGGCGGCCCGCTTGGGGCCCATCGTATGGCTGCTCGACGGGCCGCTGCCGATTCTGTATAACTCTTTAAGCGATTCCATAGTCGTGATTTTACGGGGCAAATATAGACAAAATTCCACAAGAAAAGCAGGGGCGTGCGTTTCTCGTTTTTGACGCGGCCCGAATGTGCGGCCGCCTCCCCGTCCGGCGAGAGATCCCCGCCGGGGGTCTCACCTCTTTTTCGTCCCCCATTTGGGTTTTATGCCGATGAAGAACTCGCAGTTCATGCGCGGCATGGGCCGGGCGAGCACCGAGAGATACTCCTCGTTGAAGAGGTTGTTTATCGTGCCCTTGAGCGTCAGGTCGGCCCACCGGAGCGAAAGCCCCTTTTCGAGCGAGAGGTTGCTCATCAGATAGGGCGTGAGGCGCCCTGTGAGCGTGATGTCGTTGCTCGACATGGTGTAGCGTTCGCTGTAGTAGCAAAACTGATAGAGCAGGCCCCAGCGCCGCCAGGAGAGCCTTCCGGTCACCGTGGCCGAATATTCCGGTTCGTAGGGCAGCTGTTTGCCGACCGACTGGTCGGCCGGGGACATCGGCTCTCCCTCGTTGATCGAGGGAGCCCATGAAAATGTGCCGTTCAGGTTTATTTTCAGCTCCCTGGTGAGCGCTGCGCTCAGGTCGGTCCGGATCTCCACGCCGTAGGCGCGGACCTTTTTGACGTTCACCGGCGAGAAAAACCCCTTTGTGGTCGGCAGCCACAGAATCCAGTCGTCGATGTGCTGGTCGTACCACGACGCCGAGCCCGACAGTGCATATACGCCCTCCCTGCCCACGGCGAACGACACACCGGCTTCGTAAGCGACCCCTTTTTCGCTCTTCAGACCGGGGTTGCCGCCCGGCAGGAAGTAGAGGTCGTTGAGCGTCGGAAAACGGTAGTTGCGCGAGACGGAGGCCTTGGCCACGATGTTGCCGCGCCTGGAAAGCAGCCAGTCGGCGAAGAAGGCCGGGATGATGGGCGACCAGGATGTTCCGTACATGGCTTCGCGCACGACGACCGACATGCCGAGCCGCTCCGTGGGCCGCCACTTGGCCGACAGGGAACCGTCGAGTTCGATGCGCCCCTTGTCATAGCCGACGACGGCCTTGTCGCCCTGCTGGCGGATGATGTTCTTGTCGGCGCTTTCGACAAAATGCTGGTGTGCCGACAGCCCGGCCGTGAAGAACCATTTGCTGCCTGCGGCATAGGCTCCATCGACCTGCCCGTAGAGGGTGTTGATTCTGCTCCGCGAACGGGTCATGGCCTCCAGCGTGCCGTTGCCCTTGTCGCGCCGGTAGTCGTAGGCCGTCCACGAATGCACGTATCCGGCCTTCGCCGCCAGCTTCCAGTCCCGGCGGTAGTGGTCCCACGCAAGGACGCTGCGCAGGGTGTGTTCGCGCTGGCGGTTTTCAAACTGCGTGTCGTCGGCGTAGTCGGTCGTCAGCAGGGGCAGTTCCCGGTTGGAGTTGAGGTACCAGACATTGAGCCCGAGGCGGTCGCCTCTTCCGGAGTTGTAGTAGACCTCCTGCAATACGTGCAGGTCGTCGAACGCGCCGCTCCTGTTGCGTTCGGTTGGGTAGTACGACCCGACGATGTTCATCTCCTCGTCGTAGATGTTCTCCTTCTTGTTGCGGTTGCGGTACTTGTAGTCGTTGGCCGAGGAGTGGAAGACGGCGCGGGTCGATACCTGCCAGCGCTCGTTGCCTCCGGTCAGACGCAGGTATTCGTCGAACGTCCGGAACATGCCGATGCCCTGTACATAGTGCAGCCCGAATCCGTCGACTGCCGCCGGAGCCGTCGAGAGCTTCACCAGTCCGCCCAGTCCGCCTCCCGTTTCGTTGACCGACGAGGTGCCGTGGAGCAGCGAGGCGTCGTCGATGAAATGGGAGGGGATCATCGAGAAGTCGGTCATGCCCAGCATCGGGTTGTTGATGCGCATGCCGTTCCACGTCACCTGCGTATGCGAGGGTCCTGTGCCGCGGAACGATACGGTGGAGAGGGTCGCGCGGCCGTACTGCTTGACGAATACCGGAGCGTTGAACGTCAGTGCATCGGCCATCGAGAGGGCGATGTTCTCCTTGAGGATCGCCGAGTCGAGCTTCGTCTCCTCGACGCCGATGCTTTTCATCGGGCGCCGGCCCCAGACCGGGACTTCCCGGATGGCGATGGCGCCTTTCCCGCGCCATGTGTCTGCGTCGTGCCTACTTTCGGGCACGTCGGTGACCGCCGGTCCGCCCTGCGCCTGCAGCAGCGCCGGAGCCAGCAGCATCCCGAGAAACAAGAGGGTAGTTTTCATGCTCTCCGATTTATTTCCGGCAAAATGCTCCGGGCGTTACGCCCACATAAAACTCGTCGATCGGCTCGCCCTTGGCCGTATAGCGGTAGACAAGCCCCTGCTGCTGGAAGTCGATGGCGTCGGCCACATAGACGTCGCCGTTGGCCGGATCGACCGTCAGCCCGTAGTATTGGGTCTTCCTGTATTCGATGAACGGGCGTACCGGGAGCTGCTCCCCGGCAATGGGCATGCGCCAGACGTCGCGGTCGATCCAGTAGAGTGTGTCGCGCGAGCCGTTGAGCTGCAGCTCCGACGGGGAGTCCCCCTTTCGGAAGCGGAATTGTGCCTCGATGGAGAACGTTTCGGGGTCGATGCGGTAGAGCGACGGGGTCTCATACCCGTAGGGGCTTCCCTCGTAACCGCCGTCGGTGAGGGTCCACAACTTGTTGTTGCGGTCCATCACCAGCGACACGGGCTGGATGCCGACGGTCAGCTGATCGACGACCCGATCGGTCTCGGTGTCGATTTTCAGGATACGGTTCTGGTACGACCAGCAGTTTACATAGACATGCTTCCCGTACTGCACCATCTGCTCCGTGGATCCGGACTCCGCCGTCATGTCCGGACACTCGATGTATCCCGTTATTTCGTAGCGTTTGGGGTTGACGATGAAGATGCGGTTGTCCCAGATCTGCGTGATGTAGGCCTTTTCGTCCGAGACGAAATGGATGTACCGCGGCGAGGTGAGGTTGGTGATGCGTCCCACTTCGCGGAAGGTGTCGGGGTCGATGGCGAAAACGACATGCGAATTGTTCACCACGATCCATCCCACGCCGTTGTGCAGGGTCATCGACTGCGCCACGTCGCCCAGCATGAAGGCATTTGCCCGGTAGAAAACTTCGTTTTCGACGATTTTCGTCTCCGGGTCGTAATACGACAGCGTGGCGTTTCCATACTGGAACATGCCCTCGTTGACGATGAACATTCCCCGGCCTGTCGCCGTGAAATCCTCCGTGCGGCCGTAGTCCCACTTCATGCAGCCGCCGAGGGTGCAGAGGCATAATGCCGCGGGCAGAATCTGTCGTAAGAGTCGTTTCATGCGTTGCGGGGCCGAGCGGGTGGTTATCGGTTGAGGTTTTCGTCGACGGCCATTCCGGTGACTTCGGTCGAGAGTTCGCCCAGTCCTCCGGAGCTGCCGTTGATGGCGCTCTGTACCTTGATGAAATCAATGTAGCGCAACCCGGCGGGCTTTCCGTCGAGCGTCATGGCGTTGCTGATCTTGAACAGGGTCTTGCCGCTTTTGGTCGCAGGGTTCGGATTGTCGCTGCCGATGTTGTCGACATATCCCCATTCGAAGGGATTGTTCGCCCAGTCTCCGTTCGGGGCCTGCGTGGAGTTCTGGCGCAGTCCCGTACCGTAATAGGTGTAGGCCTCCTCTTCGAGCCACAGGGGGTAGTAGGAGTCCTGCGGATGGAACTGTCCCAGATAGGCCACCTGCCCGCTCCCGTCCAGATTGTCGGTCCATTTCACTCCCTGACGGGGTCCGGCGGGCCTGTAATAGGTCACCGCATACTCCTGCACGGTTCCTTCAGCGCCCGTTTCGCTGCCCCGGAGTTCGTACCATTCGTCGTCGGGCTTGCCGTTTTCGTTGACATCCTGCATCACCCACACGATCCCCGGCTCGTTGCTTCCCTTGAACTGGTTGCCGCAGATCGAAAAGTCGTATCCGCCCTTGTTCTCCACGCTGTGGTCGAAGCCCAGGATCACATAGCCTCCGAAGTTGCCCAGCGATACGAACTCGCCCTTTTTCAGACGCTCTTCGGCGTAGAGACGGGCCTCCTCGAAGGTTTTCTGCCCGCTATATTCGCCCATGCCCGCTTCGTTGACGAACTGCCCGGGTGCGGGCAGGAATTCGAGCACCCGGTTCGATGCGGGCTGGCCCATCGTCGTGATGACGCGTTCCGCTTCGCGCCCGTAGCAGGTCACCCGGAGTGTTTTCTCGGTGATCCGCTTCGACGACGTGCGCGCTATGTGGCGCGAGAGGCGTGCTGCCGGGCTTTTGTCCGTGTCCGTCACGCGGAATGTGACCTCGTATTGGCCCTCTCGCTCCGGCGCGAAGGCGAACATGCGGTCGGTTGCGCCCTCCTGCAGGGTCCCGTCCACATACCACGCATATTCCGCTTCTGTGGCGTTGCTCACCTGGGGCCTCAGGAAGAGCTTCCGCCCGAGCGATACGCTCCGCACCAGCGGATCGGCCCGGTAGGACTGGGGGATGAACGCGATGTGGACCGGAATGGCGTCCACGACATGCACGGACAGCGTTTTCTCGGTCGTGCCGTCTTCGTTCGTCGCCGTCAGCCGCAGGGTGCATGTGCCGGGTTCAGTGCGCATGAAGATGTAGTCCTTTTCCGAGGAGACCGCTATGGTCGAGTCGTCCACATACCATGCGTAGCGGGCGTTTTCGCCGTTCTGCACCTCCGGAGCGAACGTGTATTCCCGGCCCGTGAGTACATAGAGCCCCGTCGGCGGCACGATGAGCGAGATGAACGGGGGAGCGAGACGATCCACGTCGATGCGAGCCTCCGTCTCGTCGTATCCCGCGCGGTTTTCGACCCTCAGCGTCACATAGACGCGGCCCTCCTGGTCGAAGACGTATTCGAACACGCGGGCCGTGGACACGACCTTGCCGTCAATCGACCAGCTGTAAGCGGCCTCGTCTCCGTTTTCCACGGTCGGAGAGATCGTCACCTTGCGTCCGATCTTCACCGTGTAGACGCCCGTCTCGCTGTCGAGGGTGATGCTGGGTTTGCTGTCCGACAGCGTTATTTCTTCGTCCTTGTTGCAGGCTGTGGCGGCCAGCAGCAGCGAGAGCAGAACCGGTATCGCCATCCGTCCGGCATGACTGAAAAAACAGCTCATATTCTTTTCGTTTAAATCGTTTCATCCAATCTTTTGCGGGTCTTCCCGCGATCCGCGCCGGACGCACGACAGGCCTCCGGCCGTAATCCCGCACCGATCCGCTGCTGCGTCCGGAGATGTGCCGAGACGCGTTTTTCCGCAGGGTGCAAACTTGCCCCCCCCCTCCGGTTTGTAAAACCTTCGCGGCGGCGGACCTTCCGATCCGCTCCTGACACCTGCCCTGTTGCCTGAAAATCGGGAGCGCAGGATTCCCGGGCCCTGATCCCTCCCGCTTCGGCCTCAGGGGCTTGCGGCAGAGGAGCCCGTTGTCGGATGTTGCGGCTTTTTCCTGTCAATTGCCCGGACTTCCGGGCGGCGAACCGTTGCACTGCAAAGGTATGGAAAAAAGCTGAAAAAGCGGGGTTGCAGGGCGAATTTTATGGCCTCCTGCCGTGATCCCCGCCCTCCGGGTCCCTTTTCCGGGCGATTTTCCCACTTCGAACCCGCCCCGTGGGGCAATATGCCGGCTTTCGCCTCTGCTGTCTCCGACCGGACCGACTGGGGAAAATGTCGGGAAATGTCTCGAATAGGTCTGTTTGTTTCGGCTTGTTCCATTGCCGGGTCGTCGTTTTTTTGTAATTTGCGGCGAATTTGCCGCTTTGACAGCAAACACGTACGCGCAATCGCAGATCGATGGTCCGCCTTTTGCCGGATTTCGAACACGCTGTTTCTGAAATGCTGAAAAAAATTCTCAAACATACGCTCCGGACGCTGCTTGTCCTGCTGCTCGTCCTGCTGCTGGTCCCGGCGCTGCTCTACATTCCGGCCGTCCAGGACTTGGCCTGTCGTCAGGCCGTGGCCTATGCTTCCCGGACTCTCGGCATGGAGGTCTCCGTCGGACGCCTCCGCCTCGCCTTTCCGCTGCGGCTGACGGTGGAAAACACCCTGCTGGCCGATGGGACGGATACGCTCCTGCGCTGCGGAAGGCTTTCGCTCGATGCCGCCCTGTGGCCGCTGATCCGCAAAAGAGCCCTCATCCGGAGTTTCGCCCTGGAACGTGTCGCCGCCCACTACAAAGACTCCTTGGCGGGCATGGACCTGCGTGTGGTTGCCGGGGAACTCGCCCTCGAATCCGCCGAAGCCGACCTTGGGGCCTGCCGGGCGAACATTTCCCGCCTCCTACTCGCCGATGCGGACATGCGGCTGAACCTGACCGAAGCGGCTCCCGTCGAGAAAACGGACAGCTCCGCCGCCCTGCCGTGGGCGATAGGGCTCGACCGGATTGCGGTCTCGAACCTCGCCTTCGGGATGCGCACCTCCCCTGCGGTCTCCGATCTCTCCGTCCGCCTGGCCGACGGGACCATCGACACCTGCCGGGTGCAGCTGGACAGCCGGCAGGTCTGCGTGACGAGCATCCTGCTCGACCGGGGCGCCTGCTCCTACCTCACCGGACCGGCCGCAGCGGAGGGCGGCATCTCCGACACCCCTGACACCCCTGACATCTCCGACACCCCCGATCCTTCCGGCTCCCCGGCCGGGGCCTCCGCACCGTGGACCGTGCGGGTCGGCCGCGTCGCGCTGACCGACAACCGTGTTGCATACGGCCGTCTGAACTACCGCCCCGCCGCGGGATTCGACCCGGCGTTCATCTCCCTCGCGCCGCTCGACCTCACGATCGATTCGCTCTACAACCGGGGTTCCGACATTGCGCTGCGCATCTGCCGGACGGCGTTCACCGAACGCTGCGGGCTTTCGGTCCGCGACCTGACCGGGCGTTTCGGGATGGATGCATCGGGCATCTCCCTCTCCGATTTCGACCTGCAAACCGCCTTCTCGCGAATCCGGGCCGAGCTCTCCGCCGGGGCCGGAATCCTGAAACTGGAGCCGGCGTCGCCGCTCACGGCCTCTCTTTCGGCCGATCTGAACACCCGGGACCTGAAATACCTCTCCCCGGAGGCGATCCCGTCCGTGCTGGACGACCGGATCGTTCGGCTGTCGCTCTCCGCGGCGGGAACCCTGGACGACATCGGAACGACACAGCTCGAAGTCTCGTCGCCCGGACACCTCGACCTCAAGGCCGATGCCGCGGCTAAAAACCTGCTCGACGCCAGCCGCCTGAAGGCTTCGGCCCGCTTCGAGGGCGACTTCCGGGATCTTGCCTTCCTCAAGGAGCTGCTCCCCGATACGGCCCTGCGGCGGCGTGTGGCTATTCCGTCCCTGATCCGGCTCCAGGGCTCTGCCGGGGCGGACAGCGGGACCTTCTCGACGGCTTCGATCCTCTCGACCGAGGGCGGCCGGCTCTCCGTCGCGGGGCGGTTCAACCCCCGCGGACAGAGCTACGATGCCGAGATCCGGGCCGACAGCTTCCCGCTCAACCGCTTCCTCCCGGCCGATTCGCTGGGGATCGTCGGTCTGAGCCTCCGGGCCCGCGGCGCGGGCTTTGATCCGCTGCTGCCCCGAACCCGGGCGAGCCTTCGGGCACAACTCTCCCGCGCGGAGTTCCGCGGACGCGACTTCGGGGGCATCGACCTCGACGCCGACCTGGAGGACCAGCGCCTCTCGGGGCGGATCTCCGATCGCGACGAGGCGCTCCGGCTGCAGCTGCTCCTCTCCGGGACGCTGACCGGGCAGGAACAGCACATCGGCCTTCAAGGCCGCGTCTTGGGGTTCGACCTGGCGGCTCTGGGCGTGGGCTCGGAGCCGATCGGCGGATCGTTTCTGCTCGATGCCTCGGCCTCGGCCTCCGAAAAGGGCGCCTACGCAGCCCGCATCGCGCTGGACAGCATCGAAATCCGGAACAAATACCGTACGGACCGCATCCGTCCGACGAGCGTTTCGCTGCGCACCGATCCGACCGCAACGCGGGCCGCTGCGGCTTCGGGCGACCTGTCGCTGGAGTTCTCCACGCCCCAATCCGTCGACTCGCTGCTTGCGGAACTGAACCGGAGTGCCCGGGTGCTGGCCGGGCAGATCGACGCGCAGAGCATCGACATGGAGCAGCTGAAGCCCGCGCTTCCCGACTTTGCGCTGCGGGTCTCGGCCGGGCCCGACAACATCCTCAACAGCCTGCTGAAATCCCGTAAGATCGCCTTCGACGCGTTGTATGCCGAAGGGACGAACTGCGATTCGCTGCCCGTCTCGATCCGCCTGCGTACGGAGGGATTGACCAGCGGGAATGTGGTCCTCGACACCGTGAGGGCCTGTATCCGCCAGAACGGGCCGCGGCTGGAATATGCCTTCGGGCTGGCGAATGCCCCCGGGAATCTCGACAATATCGCGCAGGCCGGAGTCCACGGCCACCTCGTGCGGAACACCGGCGAGGCGAACTTCTACCAGCGCAACCGCGCCGGCCGCGCCGGCTTCCGCTTCGGGCTGGGCGCGATGTGGACCGACAGTCTGGTCCGTGCGAGCGTGACACCTCCCGACCCGCTGTTCGGCTTTGAGCCGTGGACGGTCAACCGCGACAACTACCTCGTCTACCGCTTCGACAAGCACGTTGAGGCCGACCTCGACATGAGCCACGGCGACCAGCGGTTCGCGATCCGCACCATCCCGGGCAGCGACGCCTCCGACCGCATCCGTCTCGACATCGCCGGACTGAACGTCGGCTCGGCATTGGGGCTGCTGCCCTCGGCGCCGCCCGTCGACGGCGTGCTGGGTGCGAATCTGACGCTGAACCTTGGGGCCAACAGCCTCTCGCTGCGGGGCGGGGTCTCGGTGGGGGAGCTGACCTACGACAAACGGCGCTTCGGCAACGTCGACCTCGGGCTCTTCTACAAACAGGACCGGGGACACCTTGCCGATGCACGTCTGACGCTCGACGGAGCCGAAGTGCTCTCCGTTCGGGGCGACTACCGCGAGGGGCGCGAAAGTCCGCTCGACCTGACGGTGAGTGTCCCGGGATTCCCGTTGCAGCCGGTCAACGTCTTCCTGCCCGCCGACCTGCTCCGCCTTTCGGGCAGCCTGCAGGCCCGGCTCCATGCGGGCGGACGTCCCGGACGTCTGGCGCTCGACGGAGGCGTGCGGTTTGCCGGGACCGACATCCGCGTCCCGATGATCGGCACATCGTTCGGCCTCTCCGCGGACACGATCCGCATCGCCGGCAGCCGCATTCTGTTCGACGACTATGCGGTTTTCGCCCCGAACAAGAGCGCGCTGACCATCGGCGGCGGGGTCAACCTCGCCGATTTCGGGCACATGACGGCCGACCTCGTGCTGCGGGCCTCGGATTTCCAGTTCGTTGACGTGCCCCGCAAAGCCGGCACGGCGGTCTACGGCAAGGCCTACCTCGACCTGGGCGCCACGGCCAGGGGGCCCGTGGACGAACTCGTCGTCCGCGGCAACGTCGCCCTGCTCGGCGGCACGGACATCAACTACGTCATGCAGGATTCGCCGGTGGAGGTGAAGGAGCGGCCGCAGAACGTCGTGACGTTCGTCTCGTTCAGCGAGCTGGACACCCGAACCCCGGACGAAACGCCCCAGGAGGTGCACATCGGGGGCATGGACGTGCTTGTCAACGTGGACATCAACAACGACGTGCAGGCCGCCGTGGACCTCTCGACCGACGGCAACAACCGGATCGACCTGCGGGGCGGCGGCAACCTCACCTACACGATGAACCCGCTGGGCGACGTCCGCCTGTCGGGCAAATACGTGCTTTCGGGCGGAAGCGTGCGCTACAATCCGCCCGTCATCCCGCAGAAGATCTTCAAAATCAAGCCGGACAGCTACGTCGAATGGATCGGCGACCTTGCCGACCCGGCTTTCAACATCACGGCCGTCGAGACCGTGCGGGCCAACGTCTCCTCCGACGGTCAGGATTCCCGGCCGGTGAATTTCGACATCTCGATCAACATCCGCAACACGCTCAACGACCTGTCTATCAGCTTCGGACTGGCGGCTCCCGAGGACCTCACCATGCAGAACCAGCTGAACTCGCTGACTGCCGAGCAGCGCGCCAACCAGGCGATGAACCTGCTGATCTACAACACCTATACGGGACCGGGAACGACCGCGAAGGTCAGCTCCGAGAATCCGCTCAACTCCTTCATCCAGAAGGAGCTGAACCAGTGGGCGCAAAACAACCTCAAGGGCGTGGACCTCTCCTTCGGCATCGACTCCCACGGTGAAGACGACCCCAACGGCCAGCGCACCGACTACTCCTACCGGCTCTCGAAAAGCCTCTTCAACAACCGGGTGCGGGCGGTCATCGGCGGCAAGTTCAGCACCGATACCGACCCGTCGCAGAACCTCAAGGAGAACCTGATCGACGACATTTCGCTGGAATACATGCTCACCAAACGCGACAACATGTACCTGAAGCTCTTCCGCCATACGGGCTACGAGAGCATCCTTGAGGGTGAGATCACCGAAACGGGTGTGGGTTTCGTCATCCGCAAGAAACTGTCGCGCCTGGGCGACCTGTTCAAGCCGCTGCGTCCCAAAACCAAAAAGACGAGAAAATGACTCCGCAACGCATCCGAAATATCGTTCTGGCCCTCTGCGCCCTGCTGCTGGCGGCCTCCTGCTCGACCACCCGGCGGCTGGGGAGCGACGAGGTGCTGTATACGGGCGTGAAAAAGATCCTCATCGAGCCGGATTCGGGGGTCGTACTCTCCCCGGCCGCCGAGTCGGCGGCGAAGGAGCCCTTGTCGGTGGCCCCGAACAACCCGCTCTACAGCCCCTACCTGCGCACCCCGCTTCCCATCGGACTGTGGGCCTACAACTACCTCTATACGCCCCGGGAAAAAGGATTCAAATACTGGTTCTACAAGCGTCTGGCCAAGCAGCCGGTGCTGATCTCCAAGGTCCAGCCGCAGCTGCGGACGAAGGTCGCCGAGCAGGTTCTCGAAAATTACGGCTACTTCGGCTCCCGCGTTGCCGACTCCCTGCTCTACCGCAAGCACGGCCGCAAGGCGAAGGTTCGCTACACGCTCGACATCGCCCCGGCATGGCACTATGGCTCCATTGCCTATCCGCAGGTCGACGGGGGCCTGAAACGCCTGATCGACAGCCTTCAGTCGACCTCCCTGCTCCGCATCGGGGCGCAGTACAACCTCGATACGCTCACACTCGAACGCAAACGCATCGCCCAGCTGCTCCGCAACCGGGGCTACTACTATTTCCGTCCCGAATACATGGAGTACCTGGCCGACACGACCGCCGGCCGCCGGCAGGTCGCCCTGCGCCTGAACCTCCAGCCGAATGTCCCGGAGGCGGCGCTCGTTCCCTACCGCGTGGGCGACGTCACGGTCCGCCTGAGCAACATCAAATCCGGCCCTGTGGATACGCTGCGTCTGCCGGATGCAACCGTCATCGCCCAGCGGCCGCTGAAAATCCGCCCCCGGGTCCTGTCCCGCGCCCTGACGCTCCGCTCCGGGCAGCTCTTCACCGTTGATGCCCAGAACCGCACGCAGACCGACCTCAACAAACTGGGAATCTTCCGCTCCGTCAACCTGCGCGTCACGCCGCTCGACTCGCTGCGCGGCTCCGATACGCTCGGCGTGCAGATCGACGCCCGGTTCGACTACCCGCTGGAGGTGGCCCTGGAAACCGACGTAACCTCGAAGTCGAACAGCTTCATCGGCCCGGGCATCACCCTCCGTGCCAGCAACAACAACCTCTTCCGCGGCGGCGAGGTCCTCTCCGTGAAACTGAACGGCTCCTACGAATGGCAGACGGGCAACAAGAACTCGGGCGGAAGCCCCTCGCGGCTCAACTCCTATGAACTGGGACTCAATGCCAACCTCGACATCCCACGGCTGCTGCTGCCCCGGAGCATGACGCGGCGGCAGAAATACCCGGGGAGCACCTCGTTCCAGCTGGGCGTCGACCTGATGAACCGCCCCAGCTTCTTCCGGCTGATCGCCTTCAGCGGTTCGGCGGGCTACAACTTCCAGACCTCCCCGTACAGCCACCATTCGCTGACGGTCTTCAAACTCACCTACAATAAGCTGCTCCACACGACCGCCTCCTTCGACCGGACGATGGACGAGAATCCGGCCATCGCCATGAGTTTCCGCAACCAGTTCGTGCCCTCGATCAACTATACCTACACCTTCGATAGGACCTATGGCGCCACGGGCAACCGCCGCCTCTACTGGCAGAACAGCGTCACCTCGGCGGGCAACCTGCTTTCGGGCATCCTGCGGGCTTTCGGCGAGAAGCAGCCCCAGACCCTCTTCGGCAATCGCTTTTCGCAGTTTGTCAAGGAGGTCAGCGAGGTGAAGTTCTACCACCGCATCGGCCGCCGCAACAACTGGCTGGCTACGCGCCTGCTCGTCGGCGTGGGCTATGCCTACGGCAACTCCGAGGTGATGCCTTACAGCGAACAGTTCTACATCGGCGGAGCCAACAGCATCCGTGCCTTCACCATCCGGTCGCTCGGCCCGGGCAGCTACCGTCCGCCTGTGGATGACCGCAACGGCTACCTTGACCAGACGGGAGACTTCAAGCTGGAAGCCAACATCGAATACCGCTTCGGCATCATGGGGCGGCTCAACGGAGCCGTCTTCCTCGACGCTGGCAATATCTGGCTGCTGAAGAAAGACCCCAAACGACCCGGGGCTGAACTCAAATGGAAGGGATTCCTCAACGACATCGCGCTGGGAACGGGCTTCGGCCTGCGCTGCGACATCAGCTACCTGGTCATCCGCGCCGACCTCGGCATCGGGCTCCATACGCCCTATCCGAACCCGGACAAGAAGGGCTACTACAACATTTCCAGCTTTAAGGACGGCCTCGGCTTCCACCTGGCCATCGGATATCCGTTCTAACCCTCCGCTCCGGCAGGGCAGGGCCCTTGCCGCCCACCGCCCGGGCTCGATCTCGGTTTGCACCCGTACCTGCACTCGGTCCCGCCGCCCGACATCCCGCATTGCGGATATTGCCAACAAGGTCGAGATGTCGTTAAAATACCTTTAGTGGCTTCACTTAAAAAAAGCCCACGGAGCTTTAGCTCCGTGGGCTTTTGGTTGTTTGTCTGATTTAATAACCTTCGTTTTGGGTCAGTTTGCCTCCCGATTTGTCAATGTCCTGCTGCGGGATGGGGAACAGGAAATGGCAATCGGAGAAGGATTGTCCGTTGGCGTTGAGTACTTCCTTGGCGATGTGCCAGCGTCGCAGGTCTCTCATCCGATGGGACTCCATGCCCAACTCCACGCGGCGTTCGTGAATGAGCCATTGCCAGGCCTGCTCCTTCGAGGCCGTGCGGTCGCGGGGCGGCAAGACTTTCCGACGCTCTTTTGTCCCGTTTATCCCTTCGGTGTTGCGGGCGCGGTCTCTGACCTGATTGATGATGTCTATACCCTCCGCAGTGCTGCCGATCTTCAGCAATGCTTCGGCTTTCCACAACAGTACGTCGGCGAAGCGGATGTATATCTTGTTGCTCGGAGAATCATCGTTGCCCAGGTTGTCTTTGGTCAATGTTCCCAGTAATTTGTAGAGGAGTTTGTCTTCGATATTGACAGTCAGGTCCAGACGGGGGTCGCCGTCTTCGAACTCCTTGATGAAACTTTCGGTCGGAGCCAGAAAACCCCATCCCAGAAGTGCACACAATCCGTTGCCGTTGCGGGGAATCATCTTCTCCTGATGGTTGTAGGCAAAGATGACCTCATCCTCGGTAAATTCTTTGGTGACATCGAAACAATCGTAATAATTGTCATTGAGACGGTAATATCCCATGCCTTCCAACTCTCCGATGGCATTAAGTACCCCTTGATAGTCTTCCCGGTATAGTGCCGCTTTGGCCTGCATGGCGATGACCGCACCTTTGGATGCCCTCCAAGGCTCTTCCGCTATGGGATACTTGGCGGAGGAGAGACAGCCTTTGGCCAAGAGAAGGTCTTTGTCTATCAGTTTCCAGATTTCCTCTTTTGCCACGCGCGTCGTTGAGGAATAGGCGTCGTTGAAATCTTTGATAGGCTGCGTCAGAAGAAGGACATCGCCGAAGTTGGTCACCAGATCAAAATAGTAGAACGCTCTCAGGAAGTATGCCTCGCCCAACAGCTGGTTTCTTTGGGTTTGGTCCATGCCTGCCTTTTGGATGATCTTCTCGTCGGTCAGATAACTCAATGCCATGTTGCAACGGGAGATCCCTTCGTATTGATAACTCCAGAAACCGAAGAATGCGCCGTTGGAGGCGATAAACGTGTAGTTGTGAATTTCGTCCATCCAGGGTTGGTCGCCGTCGGGATTCCATTTCTTGTTGGCGTCGTCCGAAGCGATGTCGTAGACGACAAAATCGTTGCGAGTGACAAGCCCTTCGTTCCAGTTCCAATCACCGAGCAGATTCAGTGTTCCCGACAGCATCTGATAGGAGGAGTTGACCGAATATTGGATGCTGGAAATGGAGGGCTCCGTATTGACGATGTCAGGTGTCAGCAGTCCGATGGGAGCCTTGTGCAGATATTTGTCACATGCCGTCATGGACAGCAGACCGGCCATGCCCAATAATGCGATATATTTTTTCATGATCGTCTTTTTTTGAGTTAGAATTTGATGTTGACCCCGATGGTAAACGATTGTGCCTGAGGATAGGTTCCGTAGTCGACTAAATCGACGATTTCGGGATCCAGTCCGGTGTAATCGGTGACGGTGAATAGATTTTCGGCCGAGAAATAGACTCTCAAGTCCGAAAGATTGGATTTCGTCCTTTGGAGTAACCGGGCAAACGAATAGCCGATTTCGAGATTCTTCAGTCGGAAGAAGGAGGCGTCTTCTACGAATATGTTCGATATTCTGCTTCCGCCGTTGTCGGTGAACGAGGGGCGCGGAACCGAATTGCTGGTACCTTCTCCGTGCCAGTAATCCAGGGCGTCAGTCGTACTGTTGAACGGGCGGGAGTCGTAGTTCAGAATCTTCTTCAGATCGTTGTATCGCTTGACGCCGGCCACACCGTGGAACAATATGGATACGCTGAGGCCTTTGTACTCGCCGTTCAATGTGAGTCCGTAGGTGAGTTTGGGAATGGGGCTTCCCAAGAATCCGCGATCCTTGTCGTCAATCTTGCCGTTGTTGTCCAGATCCTTGAAGCGGATGTCGCCGGGACGTGCCGAGGGTTGTGCAAGAGCGTGGAGATGCTCCTTGATTTCAGTTTCGTTCTGATAGATGCCCTCCATCACAAAACCATAATAGGAGTTGAGGGGTCTGCCGACAGTGGTCCGGGTAGCCAATCCGTCGATGTGGGGCAGGCTGGGGTGCATTTTCAACACCTTGTTGTTCAGGGTAGCCAGGTTGCCGTTGATGCTGAAATTGAAATCGCCGATCTTGTCGCGATACAGGGCCGAGAGTTCGAATCCGCGGTTGCGTACCACGCCCGCGTTGACAATGGTGGGCGATACGTTTCCCACAAACGAAGGCAGCGAGACGGGTAGCAGAATGTCGGAAGTTGTCTTGGTAAAATAGTCTGCCGAGATGTAGAGCTTGTTGTGGAAGGCTCCAAAATCGATACCCACGTTCCACTGCTCGGAGGTCTCCCACTTCAGATCGGGATTTCCGTAGCGTGAAATCACATATTTGTCGCCGTCTTTTTTCAACAGAGTCATGAACGTGTAGTTGTCAATCTCCTGATTGCCCAACTGCCCCCAGCTGCCTCGCAGTTTCAAGTCTGACAACCACGATATGTTTTTCATGAAGTTCTCTTCCGATATTTTCCAACCTACCGAGGCCGAGGGGAAGAATCCCCAAGAGTTGTTGCTGGCGAATCGAGAAGAGGCGTCGGCGCGGAAGTTCCCCGTAATCATGTATCTGTTGCCGAAAACATAGGTGGCCGACGCAAATACGGACATCAAAGCCCATTCCGCACCGCTGCCGCTGTTCCATACGTCCGACTCCGTGCCACCGAAATCGAGATAGCGGAAGGTGTCGTTGATGTAGTCGTATCGCAGACGCGAAGCGCCGATGGAGGATTCGTAGTTGGTGATGAACTCCGTGCCGGCCACCGCATTGATCTGATGGTGTCCCACCTGCTTGATGTAATTGAGCGTGTTGTTCCATGTGATGGTGTAGCTCTCGCCGCGATTTTCGTCCAGGCCCGAGGGACGATTCTGGCGTCCCAAGCCCTTGTCTTTGCCCGAACCGCCGCCGTCGTCATCGCCGAAATTGATCCTGAAGTTCTTGTTGTGGTAGAGATTCAGGTCAAAGCCCACATTGGTGCGGAACTTCAGCGAGAGGTCCTTCAAGAATTCATATTCGGCAAACACATTGCCGAAAGAGGTGTACTGTCTGCGCTGGTCATCAGTGTAGCAGGCCAGAGCAATGGGATTTGAGGTCCATTCATATTTGTCACTCTCCCAGCCTCCGTTTCTGTCGTTGAATTTGTAGAAGGGGAGATCGGTGAACGGGTCATTGGCCTTGTAGGTCGGGTCGTTGGGGTTCTTGTAGACCGGAATGATCGAGGGACGCAGCAGGGCGTGGCGGATGATGCCGGGAGCATCGCCTTTGGAATTCAATTTGTCCTGAATGGCATAGGTCAGCTGTACGTTGACCCCAACATTGAGACGATTGAAATATTTTGCGTTGATATTCGAACGTAGGTTGAACCGGCTGTAGCGGTCGTTGTCGTAGACGACCATGCCGTCCTGTGTGAGGTAACCTGCCGAAATCATGTAGTTGGCTTTCTGGTTGCCGCCGCTGAGTGTCGCCTGAATATTGTGGGTTTGTCCCATGTCGAAGAGTTCGTCGAGCCAGTCTGTGTCTGCAAAATCGGCTCTGCCCTTGTCGGCCGTATAGGGGTTGGCCCCTTGGTATCCCGAGTTGTTCCATGCCGTCTCCATCAGATTCATGTACTGCGACGCATTGAGCATCTTGGGCAGGCGGACTGCGTGCTGCATCCCGTAGTAGTAATTGACCTCGACATTGGTCTTGCCTGCTTCGCCGTTTTTGGTGGTGATGACCACTACACCTCCCGAGGCTCGCGAACCGTAAACAGCCGCCGCCGATGCGTCCTTCAATACCGATATGGATTTGATGTCCGACGGGTTGAGGAAGGTCATGGTGCGTGAAGGTACACCGTCGATGATGTACAGGGGGCTGTTGTTGCCGATGGTGCCTTCGCCGCGGATGATCATCGAGATCTCGTCACCGGGCGCTCCCGTGCTCTGTGTGATGTTCACACCCGCAATCTGGCCTTGGAGCGCCTGTGAGAGATTGGACACGCGGCGTTTTTCAGTGTCGTTCATATTGACATTGGTGATGGCGCCCGTGATGGTCGATTTCTTTTGTGCGGCATAACCCACTACAATTACGTCGTCGAGTTTCTGCGTCTCCTCCTTCAGTGTGATTTGCAGAGGGCTGCTGTTCTCTACGGTGTGGTCCCTGGTGATGTAGCCGACGAAGGAGAATTGCAGCGTCTCGTGGATTTGGGCGGCAATGGTGAAGGCTCCGTCGGCGTCGGTCACACAACCCTGTCCGTTGGCCTTGTTGATGATGGTTACGCCCACAAGCGACTCTCCGGTTTCGTTGTATACCGTACCCGAAATCGTGTGAGGTTTTTCTTGCGCAAAGGCGTGCATTTCCGACAGAATGAGGACGAGCAGCATGTATGGAAGCTGCTTGATCCGAAATTTGCCAAAAGTAAACAGATTCATGATAATGGTTTTTGGGTTAATAGTCTGGTTAGCGGTAAGCGATCACGTGCCCCGAATCGGTAAGTATCTGCCCGTCCTGCTCCCGCAGCCGTGTGCCGGCGGGCAATTCGACAATCACGCGTGATGCGTGTGCCGGCAATTCGATTTCCCGATTTCCGGTCACGTCGTGCAATACATACTCCTTGGCGACAATGTCGAACAGGTCGCAATGCGCCTCGGTCTTGTAGACCACCGTTCTGTTTTCGTCGTAGGGGTTGTAATATAGATAGGTCTTGTAGGTTCTGTCGGCATAGAAGTCCGTGGCATTGCAGTCGATGCGCAGAATGCCTTCGATATCGGTCGTGTCGATGAGTGCACCCAAAATGCCTACGGGAGACGAACTGTAGACACTGAACATACTCTCTGTGGGATTGCCTGCAATCCATTTGGGGCCGTCGCCGATAGCCACGGGACTCACTCCGCGCAGGGAGGCTTTGCCATAGTCGTCGAATTTGCGCAAACCCTCATAGGCAATGTTGTTGTGGGTCAGGTTTTTCAGTTCGGGGGCCCACTGGTGCATATCGTCTATTTCCAAGGGATAGAACAGGCGGCAGGCACTGGCGTTGTTGAGCATCCACTTTCCGATGGCCGTGGCGTATTGGGGCTGGTATTTGACTATTGGGACCAGCGGCCATGCGGGTTTTATGCTGTTCATCAGGAAGGCATATCCTCCGCCGTCGGTGATGCTGCCCTGCAGGCCGCTGACATCGTATTCGCCCCATTTGCCGACGATGATGCCCCATCCGGTGCGTCCTGTCAGGCTGGAGCAGCCGTCGAATACCCAGTTCAGCAGTCGGGCTACATCGTATTGCGTGTGCTGTGTGGCATTGAGATAAGCCGCCGTGTAGATTCCCAGCGGCAGGAGTGCTTCGTAGAAACGGCTTTCTTTTTGCGACAGGAGTGCCTCGACGGCACTTTTGGCATGAGCCAGGTAGCGGGTATCACCAAATTTGTGATAGGCGCAGAGCAAAACGTAGGCATGGCCACCTGCAGCATCCTGTTGCATGGGAATGTGGCTGACGTGTCCTTTCATATTCTTGTAGTCGAAGAACGAGTAGTCGTAGTTGCCGTTCAGTACGGAGTCGGCCTTGACAAACTGTTCGGCGATGCTTTTCTGAATGGCGTCGGCACCGTCGACTCCCGGGAATACGTCGCACACGGCATAGTAGAGAGCATTGGGCAGTATGTCGTACCACCAGTCTCGTCCGTAACCGCCTCCCAATTGAGCGACGTGCGGATTGGTGTTGTTCATTACGATGTTCCACCCGTTGTCGGCATTGAAGTAATTCTGTGCCATCCTGACATAGTTGTAGCCGTCTTGGTTTGTCTTGTCGATGCCCACCAGACCTGCGCCCAGGATAGCGGTCAGTACGTTGAGACTTTCGTGGAACTCTCCGTTGTTGGCATGTTGTCCTTGTCGGATATCTTTGAGGGCCGTGTAGAGGCCGAAGGTGGTCTGATCGATGTTCCTTCGGGAGTCGTCCTTCCAGATCAGCGGGCCCAACGGCCCGGAGTTGTCCCAGTCGAAGACAAAACGGTCGTAGTCAATGGCTTTCCGTCTCCAGTCGAGCATCTTGTAGGATGCAGGAATGTCGGGCATGGAATCAACTCTGGGAATGGATACTTGAGCCACACTGTCGCCCCACGAGTGGTTGGAGATGCAGGATAGGAGTGTGGTAGCACAAAACAGTATCGCGCTTATCTTATTCATGTTTTCGGTTGATAGGATGGTTGGTTATTTTCTTGGCAAGAGGGTAGGCTAACAGCTGTATGCCTGCTACGATGACGAGCGCATATTTGAGTGCAAAATCCTGAGAGACGGCATGGGCCAGAAAGATGAACAACAGCAGTCCGAATGTTCGGCCCAGGAAGAGTCCCATTTCGTGACTCATGATGTAGGTATATTCGTTGCGCCGTTCTATTTTGGCCACAATGTCGATGGTGCGCATCATGATCGGGAAATAGGCCAGATCGAACAGAGGTTGAAAGATGACTTTGCAAAGGACGAACAGGATAACACCGAGCGAGGAGTACAATATCCCGTTGCAGAGTGCCCCTGCAAAGAAGATGACGAGACCGCCGACGAAAATCCGGATCCGGTCTTCGGGTCGGGCGATTCGTCCGAGAATGTAGACCAGTAAGGCCGTGATGGCTCCGCTGATTCCCTGAATCAGCCCCAGAGCACCTTCATCTCCCACGAATTTCAGCACAAGAATAGCCGGAGCCGTCACCAGAAAGCCCTGTACCATGCCTTTCAGCCCTGACATCCACAGCATTTTCCTCCATAGGGAGTGGTAGTGGAAATACAGGAACCTGTTTTCGGTAGAGGTTTCGAATTTGCCTCTCCATAACACGCAACATGCGGCCAGGGTAATCAGGGCCATGATTATGGTGACGATCCGGTAGCAGGCATTGATGTCGAGCGTGACGCCAAGTAGTTCGTGTCCATCGGCCTGACTGATGAATGCGCCTATAATCAGGGGAACGCCGATGGAGGAGATGGAGAAACAGAACGACTCCAGGCCGAAGAAGTAATTTCTGTTGTCGTCGTTGGTGTTGTAGAAGGCCAGCAGGTAGCGGTTGGCCCAGAAGAACCCCGAAGCTCCGCCCATGATAAATCCGGCAAGCCCCAACTCTGTGAATCCTAGAGATCGGAAAGACATCATGCCGAACATGGAGATCCCGCTTATGAGAATTCCTGCGGCGTAGAGCGCCTTGGACTTCAGGTGTTTCAGCAGAAAGCCGTTAACAACGGACGTGGCTACGAGTCCCATGTACATGGCCAGCTGATAAAAGGCCACCATTACGGGGTTGCTGGTATTGCGCATGATGTAAGCTCCCACAAATATTTCTACGACAGGGAGCACCAGAGCGTAGAGCATGTTGGTAAGGAGCAGGATCTTCATGTTGTGCGGCTGCTGCTTGAAGAACAGATACTCTTTTCTTAATTTGTTCATCACTGCAGATTATTTCAGCGTTTTTATGATGTCCGATATTTTGAGTTCCGCCCGACAGATGACCTCGTCGCTGGCTCCGTAATAGAGGGTGATGTCGTCGCCGTCGACAAGTTGTCCATTTGAGAAAATGACATTGCCGAAGAATCCGGACTGCTCATAGGGCATTATGGGTTCCATGATGGGATCTTCACTGCGGGCCAGGACCTTTGACGGATCGTCCGAATCCAAGAGCAGCGCTCCCAGACAGTAGCGGTTGTCGTAATCGGCGCCGTGATAGATTTCAAGCCATCCCTCTTCGGTTTTTATGGGTGAAGCGCCGGCGCCTACACGGGCACAGTCCCACATGTTGTCGCGCATGGTGGCTATACATTTGTGGTTGCCCCAATGTACCCTGTCGGGGGATTCGGCCGTCCATATGTAGTTTCCGCCCAGTTCGGGACTGCTGGGCCTGTGAAAGGCATAATACATGCCGCCGATTTTTTCTTCGAAGAGAGCGCAGTCCTTGTTGTGGGGCGGAAAAATCATGCCCATGCGTTCGAAGTGCTTCCAGTCGACCGTGCGGATGAGTCCTACTCCTACTGCTTTAGCCGACACCTCCGTGAAGGTGAGGTAATAGCCGTCATCCATCACGGCGACGCGGCAATCCTCGATTCCGAAAGACTCCAGCTCTCCTTGTCCGAAGATGGGCGGAAAATCGGGGTCGTCCTTGAAGTGTATACCGTCGGTACTCGACACGGGACGCAGGTAAGACATCGTGGTTAGATAATTCTTTCCTTTGTACCCAATGACGCGAGCATCGGATGCATCCAGGTCAGGATCGTCTTTCGAAAAACTCAATACTTCGATTTTTCCGTCCTTATTATAAATGGGGAAGCTGATTCTGTTGTCTTGCTGTATGGGGCGTTCGGCTACGCGCAGGAGCAGCCATATTTTTCCGTCATATCTGAATACGCCCGGATTGAGCAGGCAGGTAATTTCCATTCCGTCGATCCCTGATTTCAAATCTCGGGGAACCAATATCGGATTTTTTTCACATCTTTGGGCTATGTCCATTTTGTTTCGTGTTTTGGTTTGGGTTTCTTGAGCAAAATTACCTCATAAAAGCCATTTGTCGGTTCGATTGCTTCTCAAATCAGTCTACAACCTCCATTTTTCAGAAATCATGTTTCATGAATGTTATGAAATATGTATTACATTTGTAATGTATTGATATTTTGGTTTTTGTGTGTTTTGTGGCAGGTGTACTATATTCTCAAAAGAGTATACTAATAAAAAAACTCAAAATATAACACCGAAATCCAGAGGCAGGAATCGGCTCGAGCAAAAGACTCTTTTGCGGTTTTTTTGGAGCCTGTTTTCGGTCGGACTTGTCTATGGGAGAACTGGAATTTTCACTATATTTGTTTTTTCATACACAATCCAACGGGTAAAAGCGATATGAAATCTCCCTATTTCCGACGTGTTTTTCTGACATGTTTGTTGCTTGTTGCTACGGTTTCCGGAGTCGGTGCCGCGAATGCCGTTCAATACATTTCCGGCATCAACGGTCTGAGCAATAATTCCATCAACTGTATTCACGAAGACAGTTCGCATACTTTGTGGATTGGCACTTGGGATGGATTGAATATCTACAATGGAAGAGATATTACGACGCTCCGATATCGTAAAGACGATGTCGGATCATTGAGCAATAATGTGATTCGTCAAATCATAGAGCAGGGCAATCGTTTGTGGGTGTCGACCGACAACGGGATCAATGCCGTTGACCGTTATACCTACTCCGTTAGGCGCTATGCTCTGACTCGGGAGATGACGATTCCCAACAAGGAGAAGTCCTTTATCCTGCAGAAGGGCCCCGGCGGAGAGATTGTGTGTTTGGTCAAAGGGGTGGATTTTTTCAGTTATTCGTCTGTCGAAGACAGATTCCTCCCCCTGCACACCGATTTTGCCGACAAGGTGAAGAACTTTGTCCTCAATGATGCTGGAGACATCATCTTTCTGATGAATAACGGGGGAGTGGAAAAATCGGATTTCAATTCGTTTCTTGCCGATGCATCCGATTGCCTTTTTCAGACGATTGATTCCTCTGCTACCCAAATCTACAGGTCGGGGGAGTACACGGTGTTGCATAAAAGCGGCCTTGTCTATGTCTATGATGCGCAGATGCACGAGGAGTATGTGGTTCGGCTTCCTGTCGGAAAGACGGTTTCGCAAATCATTCTCCGCGAGAATCTGATGTATGTGAGTTATATTGACGGCGGATGTATCAGTTATGATCTGACCTGGAATACTTTTGCTTACATCGAAGAGATTTCGCGTCAGATTTCGGTCTTCTCCATCTATGCCGGAAGTCAGAATATATTGTGGGTGGGTACCGACGGCCAGGGGCTCATCCAGCTGCACCCCTACAGTTCTTCCTTCAGAACGGTCTTTACGCCCAGTGCCGTGAGATGTTTCTGCGAAGTGGAGGAAGGCCGGATATTGGTCGGCACCAAAGGTAGCGGCATCAAGATGCTATCGACGTCCACTGACGAGATTGAAGACTATCTGAGTCGGGCCGACGGTCTGAAGTCGAACTCGGTCTATGTGATGCGTAAAAACCGCTGTGGCGATATCTTTGTGGGGAGCGAAGGCTGCGGTATTACCATCATCAGACGGAACGGGGCAATCGAGCAATTGGATATTCCTCGCGACTACTCCTTCTTCAAGGCTGTTTACAGTTTGGCATTTACACACGACGATACGGTGCTGTGGGTCGGAACCTCCGGCTACGGACTCTTCAAGATGCATCTGGAGCAGAAAAACGGTTCTTATGGTGTGACATCCGTCCGGCAATACGTCTCGTCGAAGGACAAGGTGTTGACCAACGATGTGATCTATGCGCTTTGCTCCGACGACAACCATCGTCTCTGGTTGGGAACACGGGGTGGGGGACTCTTCTGTGTGGATTCCGACGAGCAAATCCGTGCATTGGAGAGCGTGAATCCGAAATCCGTGCTTACCGATAGGGATATCCTGTGTATGTTCTGCGACAGAGACTTCATGTGGATAGGTACAAGTTACGGTCTCAACCGGCTGGACCGGAATTACCTCCCGGTGCCGGTTGTTGACGAAAAGTGGAACGACCGAAGTATTCTCGGCATCTTGAAGGATGATGAGGGTGATTTGTGGCTTAGCACCAATAAGGGGCTTTCCCATATCGAGACGGCGACTTCGCGGGTGGTCGACTATAATTTCACGGACGGATTGCAGAACGACCAATTTTCCGATGGAGCGTTCTTCAAGGACAGCCGCGGGTTGTTGTTCTTCGGAGGAGTGCGCGGTCTCAACTATCTCAATCCAAAGGGAGTGCACCGCAGGATGTATAATGCGGGCGTAAGCCTCAACCGGTTGAAGATTTACAACCGTGAGCAGAAAATTAGCGACCGTATCATCGATGGGGTATTGAAACTGAAGTATGACGAGCGTCAAGTGTCCTTGAATTTTATAGCCCATGATCTGATTAACAACAAGAATTGCAGATACGCCTATCGACTGGTCAATCAGTCCGACGCGTGGATGGATATGGGAACCAATCCCGATGTGACTTTTGCCCAGCTGCCCCCAGGGACTTATTATTTCGAACTCAAATGCAGCAACGGGGACAAGGTGTGGAGCAATTCTGTGTACGGATTGATCATCGAAGTCGGTTATCCATGGTGGTTGGGGCGTGTCGCTTTGTGTCTGTATCTGTTGGCAGCCATACTCCTTTTTATCGTGATTCGTTCGGTGGTGCGCAACCGCATCAAGATGAGCAAGCAGATTCTCATCGCACAAACGGAAAAACGCCATGAGCAGAAACTCTATGCTTCGAAGTTGAATTTCTTTACCAACGTGGCACATGAGTTTTTCACTCCGCTGACGCTGATCTATACTCCCACGCAGCATCTTTTGGAGCAGCCGGGCCTCTCGGATGAGACCCGGAAATACCTGCGGGTCATTGCCAATAATGCCGAGCGGATGCAGCAGCTCATCAAAGAACTCATGGCGTTCCATCGTTCCAATGTCGAAATGCCGCAGCTGCAACCCGAATATGTTGGAGTGAGCGAAATCATAAGTTCCGTAGCGGATAACTATACGGATATACTGAACGACAACAGAATCGATTTTGTGGTTGATGTTCACGGGGTGGAGACGTTCTGCTCCGATCGCGATACGTTGGAGAAAATCATTTTCAATCTGTTGTCCAATGCCTTCAAATATACGGCCCCCAAAGGTTATATCCATGTTGCTGTCAGCCAGAGTGCACCGGACGGCCGTCTTTTGTTGGTCTTCCGGAATTCGGGAACGGGACTTTCCGATTCTCAAATGACGGAGATTTTCAACAAGTACAAGGTTTTCGATACCATGAAACAGACCGATTCGGTGAGCAGCGGTATCGGCTTGAATCTTACAAAGAAGTTGATTGAACAGCTGGGAGGAGAGATTTCCATCAACAGCGAGTTGGGCAAATATGTCGAAATTTCGGTGTCGATTCCTCCGTTGGATGCAGTGACATTGGCCGTTGTGGATTCCGTTACGGAGGAGTCTGCCGGTCAGGACGCGAAACCGGAAGAGAATTCCCGGGACAAGACGGTGTTTGTGGTCGGGGAGAAGGCCGGTATAAGGGATCTGTTGAAGGATATCTTGCAGGAATATACGGTCATCCTGTCGGAAGACGGCGCCGATGCGCTTTTGTTGACTGAGAGCCATCATCCCGATATTATCGTCTGCGATATGGGTATGCACACCATCGACGGATTTATGCTGATTGACCGTATCCGGAGCAACTCCAGGATCAGCTACATTCCCATCATTTGCATCTCGTCCAATGCTTCGGTTGAGGCGCAGATCAAGGCATTCGACCACGGGGCCGATGCCTTCATCGCCCAGCCGTTCCATCCTCGCCAGATCGTCACGGTTGTGGAGAATCTGCTGTCGCGTCAAAACTTGCTGAAGGATTATTTCAATTCGAGCATTTCGTCCGTCAGGGTGAAGGATGGTATCATACTGCATCCTGAGGATGAAAAACTGATAGAGGAGGTATCTTCGTTTATTTTGGCCAATATCGAAGACGAATCGCTGAGTCCTTCGGCGGTGGCCGATTTTGTCGGAGTCAGCAAGGCGACCCTCTACCGTAAGTTTAAGGAGTTGACACACAAGACTCCGAGTGAGTTTATCCGAACGCTTCGACTCGAACATGCCAGCAAATTGTTGCGGACGACCAAATACACCGTGCTTGAGACGATGTACAATAGCGGTTTTTCGAACAAGTCCTATTTCTATCGTGAGTTCCAGAAACAATATGGAGTCTCACCGCGAAATTACAGGAATAAGCAATAGGAGTGCTTCCTGACCCCGACCCGAATCCTCGTGGAATTACAGGTTGGGGTCGGGCGCATCCGACCGCATGTTATTTAAATCGAAGAGTCTGCAATCTTGCAGGAGCCTCTGCCACGGGTTCCCCTGAATACCTTCAACCATCATTACCGAATCACACTATTCCATGGGATAGCTGTTTGATTCAGCGGCGTATTCCGGCAGTTTGAAGCGACCCGCCTCCAGCCGTTTGATGTACATCACTATGCCACCGTCTTCCGCATGAAGCAGTTTCTTGAGTTTGCGGCCGGACCCGACAAAGATGAACACGTCTCCGTTCCGCGCTTCGCTCTTCATCTTCTCATGCATCAATCCGCACAATGAACTGATGCCCTTGCGCATATCTGTCCTGCCGGGACACAGAAAGTAGCGCATCGTATCGTTCCGGCTAAACATGGCCACTTTCAAGACTATGGGTCAGAAGTTCCAGCAACAGTTTCTCGGATCCGTTCCCGAAGTGGGCATGCAGTCCGTTGGGGAAAAGTAAGGCTACACCCTGTACTACCGGTTCTCCCAAAGTCTGTTCTGCAGTGGGGTGCTTGAAACTGATGGGAGCCAACTCCTGTTTGATACTCTCTTTTTCGACAGCACATTTTTTACGCTAATAGTGATAGGTTGAATAACTTACACCCTGCCTGTTGCAGGTACAACTTCAATGGCTGCTCGCTTTGTTGAAACTGAAATTCCAATTCTTCAAATTCGGATCTGTTCATTACAATTAGGGGTTGATTCTTTTCGCGTGTGCAAAACTACAATCAAACCCTAGGGGGCAATGTATATTTCTTCGGATGCTTCCTTTCGGCTTCTTGCGGAAGGAGAGGGGAAAGAATCTTTCCCATATTCCGCTGTATGTAAGTCTGTTATGTCTCGACTCCAATAAGTGCACTGAATAAGTCACAGCCAATTTGCATCGTTTCGCCCTGTGTTGCACTTGGTTAACACAAAGATAGTGAAGTTGTGTGATATAGTCAAATTATGAGATAAATTAAATAATTCAAAAGGGGGACTTAATTTTTTGTATGTTATGTGAAGTTAAGATAAAAGCATTAATTTCTTTTTTGAACTTGTTTGGTTGAGTCAGCTTGCATATGCCGAATCATAAGTTGTTTGAGCCTTAAATGACATGCTTTATAGGTGCAATTATCCCATACTTTGCGAAGTTTTGGTGGTAAAAATGGGGAAATTCGTTCCCGTGACTTAAACCAAGCTATCCACCGCTTTTGCTCGGTAGTATTTTGATATTCTTCAACCGAAGATAACCGGTTTATCTCCACGGTATCAATCGGGGTGTAATCTTGATCGGGAATGAAATCTCCATTACACAAGGACATATAAAAATTCCGTAGCGACGCAGCCCGAATCAACTTCATCTCCTGCCAATAGTTAGCAACCGAATAATCTTTGACTTTTATTTCTTTTGACAACCATCTCCTAAAACTCTTATCCATGAGTTCTGCCCAAGTTTCAGCTTCCTTTGCAAAGAGAGTTTTGTATCGAAGAACTAACCGTTTGGAAGATTCAGGCATAGGAAAATCTGCGATTCCGATAGTATAATCTCCGGGAAAATCCCACGACGGATCGTAGTATTTATCGAATATTTGGGAAATCTTTTCATATTCGCGCAATCTTTCCCGATGTCGTTCATTAGAGGCAATGCTAATGTTCAGGTATTTATACAGAGAATCATTGTGATATGAGTAAATAGAATCCAAAGAAAAGCGATGGCATGATAATCTCGCGTATTCTTCAACGATGGATTGTCCGCTCCATGTTTTTAATTGCGGCGGCTCTATCTTTAGAACCGGCGCAGTGGTTTTGGAAAAATAAAGATCCGCTATATCATCAGGCCCGTTATGTTCACGCAATACGATGATTTGATGAACCGTATCTATTTGAGAATTGTTAGAAAGCCGGGCAAGCGGCACATAATCCTGTTTGACAAGAGTGTTTCCCCGGATTTTATATACCTGATGATAATTGTTGGGGAGATAGTTTCCCCACTCGGAAATGAGCAGTTCATCTTTGCCGTCAAAATCCACGTCGAGAAACTGAAAAGGCGGGGTATGTCCCAGTAAATATAGGCTGTCCTGCCACTCCTCTTTGGCCGGATACTCGAAATAGTAAACATCTCCATCGTAATATTCCTTGAAATTGTCGGCGTGAGCAACTTCATTCGTATTGAAATTGGCGTATTCATCGGAATTTACATGAAATGATGCGCCGGAATTCGTATCTCGGAAATTCATGACGATATATCCATCCCGACTGTGGGCATTGGAAAGCATCCAGCGAGCAGTCACCTCATAGCCTTTTATCGGCTGTTTGTATTTGAAATAGACGTTGATCAGACTCTCTTCGTCAATAGTCGGCGACAACGGAATCCGGTCGAGCACACCAATCCATACCGAATCGGCAGGATCGGTGCTTTTGACAAACCAAGAAGATTGTGGTGGTAACGATTCTTCTGCTAAATCTTCCATGCCAACATTTTCATCTTTCGTAGAATGATAAACGCAAGATACAAAAATCGTTATGCTAAGAATTAATATAATGCGGCACATGGTGGAACAGAAACAAATTAATAATCATCAGTATTCATAGTTGCGGCGAAAATTGCCTCTGCCTGTTTCTTTGCCAATTCATTGTTTGCAATTTCGTCTGACAGTATATCAATCCTATCTTCCAAAGTCTTGATTTGCGTATCTCGTTCCGCAATTTCCAATTCCAATAGCGAAAGTCGGCATTGTAGTTCGTCTATTTCATTTTGTTTAGTATCATTGCAGGAACATAGTAATAACAACAAGATCAATAGGAAATTCTTCATAATGTATTCAATCTATTTAGACGATCTACTTATATGTTAGGATTTAAGTATATATTTTCCTCAGAACAGAGCTACGAACTACGAGTAGTAAAATCAGAAATGAAGATGACGGAAATTCGATGTATAAAAAGTCTTTGTCAATTTGGGATTGATTCGATTCTCAGTATCTCTACATTAGATTGCCCGGACTTTAGCCGCGAGATTAAATCCTGTGTTTGCCGATCCGCCTCATTCTTATAATCAACGAAATCAATCCAAATGGATGGGCCCCAATCAGTATGCATATCGCATATAGATTTGAAATATGTTAATGGTATCTTATAGTTTGATAATGTGATATTCAGTATCGAGTTATAAGTTTGCATCCGTTGAATCAGAGAATAACACTTCACTAGCTTTTGCCCAGTTTCACGCTTTAAACTGTCGCATTGCTGTATCTGTTCAAACCACATCTTTTGTATTCGGAATGAAATAATATTGTTGCTCCTAACAATATTATAGTTAACCCTAACAACATTGTAATAAGTGACTTTTTCATTATATTGTAATTTTAAAATAAACAGAAATAAACGAGAAGTAATATAATAAAAATAACGATGACATAGCAGCCTCTGTTTGCGGCACTAATATTTGCGATTGCCTTTGCATCGCTAATTTCATGCTTTATTACCTTATCCATTTCTTGATAAACCTTCAGCCAAATCATATCATCCGGAGTGTCTGAATACTGCGCTTTATATTCCCTAAAATTTCGCTCTTCGATTTCCAAATATTCAATTAACCGTTCGGCAACATTCATAATATCCAATTTTAGGATTTTTGTTTTTATAGACATGAATTCGACTGAGCACGGAGCGTCAAAATATACGGAAATATATTGTAATAAGTCTTTTGTGTCCCATGCAGGAAGTCTCAATAGTTTACAATAATGCCGAATTCTATTTTTCTTTCTATCGTCCATTTGTAAAAAGTTTTTGAATATCAATGTTCATTTTATCAACTATTTCATTCTGCTCCATGCCAGATGGAAAACTCCACCTTTTCTCAAATTTCCCAAAGAAAGGGCTCTCAGACAAATATGAAACATCGATGTCGGAACTTCCATTATCTTTAATTTTGAAAATAGTTTTACCGCCCATATTGGCCACGCCCCATGCCACTACAGATTTAGTTTCTTTGAAGATGACGGCTTGCCCTTCATTAGACAAGCGCTGAATAATCGTTGCATACTTCTGTCGCAGGAGCTCTCCTTGTTTGGAATTTCCAAATAAAAAACTAAACATAAGATAGTTGTTTTTCGCCCGTACCCCGGCTGGTTAGTAATCAAAAAGAAAGCGTGGTACCGTCAACTTATTCTATCTAACGGGCTCTGGTAAACCTTGCAGTAAAATAAGCAACAGCCCACGCCTGAAATACCATAGGCGTGAAACGGGTTTGCCTATTCTCCTGCTTGAAATTTACCAGACTTCGTTAGAAAGAATCAGTCAAACGCTTTCCTCGTGGAAAGATATGTCGGCGATCCGTCGCAGATCCCCGCAGCAAATATACTAATTTTTCCATTCATTCCAACATAGGACGTCTTCGGCTGTTGCTTGGACAAAGGTAATGGAGAAATAAACTGCATTTTTATCTTTGCAAGGCTTGCGATGGTAAAAATATCTCGGAATAATTTCGTATTTTGCAGAAAAGAATGGATTATGCAGCGTCGTACCCTCACCTTTTCTGGCGGTTGTCCGCAATTTTTGGCATCGGGAAGCATCTATTATCTGGAACCTGAATATTGCGAACCATATCATACCTATATTCGGGCTAATTTTCATGAATTGTCGGAAATGCTTCGAACCAAAAACAGGTCTTTTATCTACTATGGCCAAAAACCGGCAACCGAAATATTGAGCTACAATTATCCCGGGGAATATCGAACGACTAAGACGGGAGAATCCTTTACAGCCGATTTAACCCACAAATTATTCAACCGGCTGAAAGTGCCGTGCTCGGATAAACCGATGTTGTTGACTGCTGCGTACGACCTTAAAAGAGGCCAGAGAAAGATTATCTGTGTCTTTCCGGATAAACCGGACGATATTGCACGGCTTCTGCAAAATGCAAAGAACCATGAGGTTTTCAATAGTTTACAGATCGTCCCCGATGAACTTCCGGATGAGTATCCGGGTGAAGACGCGGATCGAGACTTCTCCGAAATCGCCTATCGGCTGACGATGGAGGTCGAAAAGAATATCGAGATACTGCAACGGTATGGGTATGATACGTTGCTGCGAGAGATTTTGGACATGCACCAACCGCAGTTAAGCCGTATGGAGATAACGGCGGACTATCGTATTTTTCTGCCGGACTACGGAAATATGGAGATCAAGATGACGCCGTTGGCCAAGGCTGTTTATTTTCTCTTTCTGGATTATCCGCGAGGAATTATGTTCCGGGATTTAAGCAATCCGGAATATATGCGAAAACTCAACTTCATCTATAAAACATTATCGAACCGGAGCGATTATACGAAAATACAAGACAGTGTTTTAAAAATTTCCAATCACCGGAACAATTCGATCAATGAGAAATGTTCTCGTATCAGAGAGGCATTTGTTTCCATGTTTACCGATAATCTTGCCGAAGCATATTACATCACCGGTTGCAGAGATACCCCCAAACGAATTAAACTGGATCGGAAGATGATAACCTGGCAGGGTCATCCTTATGATCCGGAGTTGTGGAACAAACGAATGCGATACGGAAAAGATTACGATGAAATGATTGCTTTCGAGCGCCGAGAAGCGGAATTGAATCGAAATTTTTTGGAATCATTGGAAAAATTGTCGAATATTTTCGGTGTAAAATAACTTTGCATAAGTTTCCCAAATTCCCTTCAAATACATGTTCGCCTTTTGATTGGAAATTGGCAACGGCAGTCCGTTCTTCGTGTATCCCCTATGTTTTTCGATGATGAGCTGCGGAATCTCCTGCAGGGGAATGTTGCTCGGGATAAGGGCCTTCTGCCGCTCCGTCATGATCCATTGCCTGTCCTTGGGTGGCCCAGGTATGTGGTCAGGCGATTCCCTTGCAAATTCATAACTCGATTTTTATACCCGGCATCATATATGGAACAGATTCATCGCCAATCTCAAAATTTAAAGTTTCCCTTAATAACCGATCAATTATATCAAAATCTTGTGCGGTCAATAGTTGAAAGACTTTGTTTGGGATGATGTATTTAATGCCTTTTATTGAACCGGAAGAATCAATTAACAGTTGGCAGATGATTTTTTCTCCGACAAGCATTTTGGATTTTTTGTCCGATAATACTAATCGAACTTTATCGGAAACAATATGACTATTTGGTATGATAATAATTGTTTCTAACGCAGCTTCACGTTTTTCAGGGTCGATTCCTTTTATTGCTTTTGTTTCTATTTTAAAGTACTCGGATTCATTTTGGAAAGAAACCATATAGTTATATGTCAGTAAATTAAAGCTAAATTGCCGTGCGTTTTTAGCCATATTCAGTTCCACCGAACAGGCACAGGTAATCTGCTTAAAACTGCATTTTTCTGGTTGGGTCCAACAACAAAATGCACTGTAAATTTGAATTTTACAGTGCATTGCTTGATTATTTGTCTTTCTTTGGCGGAAAGAAGGGGATTCGAACCCCTGAAACCCTTTAGGGGTTTACTCGCTTTCCAGGCGGGCCAGTTCAACCACTCCTGCATCTTTCCGAAATGTGCCCCAAAAGTACACAATATTTCCCGATTCTGCAAATAGCAGCGCTCTTTTTCCATTTATCCGTCCTGCGGATCGGCTTTTCAGCAGATAAAACCCCTCATTTCGCCCGCTTGATTCCTGCCTCGCTTGCCCCCGGATTTGCCGGGTCCCGGACCCACTCGGGGCCGTTCTGTCCCGTCCCTGCTCAGTTTCTCCGTTGCTCGATCCCGGACCTGCTTCGCCGCCGGATCCAAAATCCCCGCCACCTCCGTGGGGGAACAAAAAAAGGGGATTCCGAAGAATCACCCTCTCTCAAACCTAACCGGTGACTACTTGTTTGCCTCGGCCTCCTCGCTGCACGATTTCTCGCTGCACGATTTCTCGCTGCAGGTCTTGGTCGAATCAGTCTGCTCGGAGCAGCATTCGGTTGCAGCGTCGCACTTCTCGGTGCAGCCGGCGCAAGCCGAAGTTTCGGTCGTAGCAGCGGCAGCAGCAGCGCCTTCAGCAGCTTTCTTGTTCGAATTTCCACAGCAGCCTACCATTGCGACAGCTGCCAGGACGATGGCAAAAGAGACAATCTTTTTCATGGTATTAAACGTTTAATAGTTAATTGTTCCGTAACGCCGCAAAGTTAAATATTCGCACGGGAAAAGCAAAGAAAAAAGAATTATTTTTCTGAATTGGACTTTTATTTGTCCAAAAGGTTGGATATTGGGGATTTTTCCCGCTTCAGCTGCTTGAGGAAAGCCTTCGGGAAGGTCGCCGACACACGCCCCTTGAGCATGATGGCCTCCTCCTTGGTCAGACAGTTGCCCGCCGAAACGATGAAATAGGGAATCTCGTAATCCACATAAACCTTCACATCGGGATAGGTCTCTTCGAAGAGCTCCTTGGCGGCAAAGGCCCCGTCGCGAGCCGCGGGTCCGTTGTCCGAGAAGACGCAGACCCGGTGAAACCCCTCGAAATAGAGACGCTGCCCGGCGTGGGCGGCTTGGGCCACGGCGCGTGCGGCGTCGTCATGCTCTCTGACAACGACCTGTGCCCGGTTGAAAAGCGTCGCTTCGGGAGTAGGCTCCGCCAGACGCTGCTTGAAGGCGTCGAGCGACTGTGCGTGTGCGGAAACGGCCGCGCACAGGAGAATCGGCATGAGGAAAAGCAATCTGCGCATTATTTCAACTGTTTTTTAACTTCTTCGATCGTCAGTCCAAAGATATTCAAAAAATCGGACACCGGCATCCGTTCGTGCGAAATTTTCACGGGAGCCGGTCCTCCGCGCCCTTTCACGGCGTAGGAGACCTCGACCTGCGACAGGTCGCCCGACTTGACCTTCCGGGCCAGCACGTAGAGCGCCAGCGGATCGGATATTTTCAGCTGCCACAAGGTCCGGAAGCTGTCCGTCGTGTGCCGGGGCACTTCGACCGCCTCGCGCAGGACGATCGTCCCCACGCGGCTGTCGGCGTAGTAAACGCCCATTTCCGCGGTTTCGAGCACCAGCTTGTATCCCGTGTTGTTCATCACCCGCACGACCACCTCGGCCCCCGTCAGCCCCTGACGTTCGACCTTTTCAATGCCCTCGAAGCGGATGTTTTGCCGGGCCTTCTCCACGGCGCGGCGGCACGACGCGAGCGACACGGCGAGGATCAGCAACAGTGCGTAGACCGAATAGCGTTGTATTGTCTTCATCTTTCTCCTATATATATTTGTGCGATTCCGAAACTCTGGCTCCGCGCCCGGCAGTTGCGGAATCCCGCCCGGGACATCATCTCCATGAATGCCTCCGGCGCGGGAAACTCTCCGACCGATGCCGGAAGATACTCGTAGGCCTGCTTGTCGCGCGACACCAGCCCGCCGATGCGGGGCAGGATCTTGTAGGAGTAAAACTCGTACAGGGCGCGGAATGCCCGGTTGCGGGGGCGCGAGAACTCCAGAATAACGACTTTGCCCCCGGGTTTTATTGTGCGGGCCAGTTCGCGCAGTCCTGTTTCGAGGTCGCCGAAGTTGCGCACCCCGAATGCGACGGTCGCGACATCGACCGAGGCGTCGGCCACGGCGAGATGCTCGGCATCGCCCCGATCGAGGACGATGCGTCCGTCCAGCCCGCGGGCCTCGATCTTGCGGCGTGCCACGGCGAGCATCTGCTCCGAGAGATCCACCCCGAGCACCTGCACGTCGCGGATGCGGCGTGCCATGGCGATCGCCAGATCACCCGTTCCGGTCGCCACGTCCAGAATGCGCCCGGGTTTTGCGCGGCGCACCTCGTTGACCACGCGGCGGCGCCATACGCGGTCGATGCTCATCGAAAGCGTATGGTTCAACAAGTCGTACTTCGGTGCGATGTTGTCGAACATCTTGCGCACCTCTTCCTTTTTGGTCTGATTTGTGTTGTATGGTTTCATTCGTATCGAATCGTTTCTTCGGGCTTTACGGTGGAGACCACGGCCGTCGGGATCACCAGCAGGGCGACGATCGCTGCGATAAACCCCGCGTTGAGCGCCAGCCACCAGCCCCAGTCCAGTGCCACGGGCACCTCCGAGAGCAGGTATCCTTCGGAGCTGAGCTTCACCAGATGGGTCCATTTCTGCACCAGACACAGCCCCAGTCCGACGGCATTGCCCCAGGCCAGGCCCCGCAGGATCACCAGCACCGCGCGCCAGAGGAAGATGCGCCTCAGGGAGCCGTTGCGCATTCCGAGCGCCTTCAGCAGTCCGATCATCCGCGTCCGCTCCAGCACGAGGATCAGCAACGCCGAGGTCATGTTGAAGAAGGCCACCACGAGCATGATCGCGATCACCACCGCGGCGTTCACATCGTGGGCCTTCAGCCAGTCGAAAATGTGGGCGTACTGCTCCCGGATGCTCGTTACGGCGAGGTTCTCGGCGTCTTCGTCATCGTCGTACAGCAGTGTCCGGCCCAGCGTCCGGGCAAACGTGTCGGCCTGGTCCAGCGAGTGTGTCAGGATCTCGTAGCCCGAAATCTCGTCCGGCCCCCACTCCGCGAGGCGCTGCACGTTGCGGATGTCTGTGACCACCACCACGCCGTCCATCTCCTCCATCCCCGACTCGTAGATCCCCGCCACCTTGAACCGGTCGCGGCGCGGCATCTCGCCCGGCTCCACGAACAGCATCTCGACCTTGTCGTCCACACCCAGCTGCAACTTGTCGGCCAGCGTCCGCGACAGCAGGATGTCCTTCGTGCGGACCGCATCGCCCACCCGGGGCAGCTCCCCCGCGACGAGCCATTCGCGGAAATACGACCAGTCGTAATCCGCTTCGACACCCTTGAGCATCACCTCGCCCACGGCATCGGCCGTGCGTACAATGCCTCCCTTGACGGCATAGGGAGCCATCGCCGCAAATCCGTCGGTCCGGCGTATCAGCTCCTCGACATGCTCGCTGCGGTGCACGGGCTGTGCATCGAGCGCGTTCACGCCCCTTATGTCGGTCACCGCGACATGGGCCGCAAAGCCCGTCATCTTGCGGGCCACCTCGCCTTTGAATCCCATGATCACGGCCATCGCGAGGATCATCACGGCCATCCCCAGCGCCACCGACACCACGGCGATACGCTCCATCACCCCGGGTTTGTTTCCGGGTGCGGGCTGTGCCATGCGGCGTGCGATGAAAAAGGCGAGATTCACGGTGTGCTGTCGTGTCGAAAATTTGTACAAAGTAACATATAAATTTCGTATTTTCGCTATCGTTGCGCCACTTTTTATCCACCCTAATGTTTTGCAAATCCGCTTGCCATTCTGTTTTGCAGCCATTCTACTTTTTTGTATCTTTGCCCGAAACAAACGTTTTTTCCATGCAAAAACAGGCATTGATTACGGGAGCCACTTCAGGCATCGGCCGCGCCACGGCGCTCCGGCTGGCACGGGAGGGATACGCCGTCATCGCCACGGGCCGCCGTTCCGACCGGCTCGCGACGCTGCGTGCGGAGATCGAATCGGCGGGCGGACGCTGCACGACGCTTGTCTTCGACGTGCGCTCCGAGGAGGAGGTGCGGCGCAACCTCTCGCCGCTCGAACACATCGACCTGCTGGTCAACAATGCGGGTCTTGCCGCTGGACTGGAACACATCGACGTGGGCGATACGCGCGACTGGGATGCCATGATCGACACCAACGTCAAGGGACTTCTCTACGTCACGCGGGTCATCGCGCCCAAGATGGTCGCCGCGGGCCGCGGACACATCTTCAACATCGGCTCGATCGCCGGGACCGAAGCCTACGAGAACGGCGCTGTCTACTGCGCCTCGAAACACGCCGTGCACGCCCTCTCGCAGTCGATGCGTGCCGACCTGCTTTCGTCCGGGATCAAAGTGACGGAGATCCGCCCGGGGATGGTCGAGACCGAATTTTCGCAGGTGCGCTTCCACGGCGACAGGCAGCGTGCCGCTGCGGTCTACGAAGGAGTCGAACCGCTCACTGGCGCCGATATTGCGGAAGCAATTGCATGGGCGGCACAATTACCCGCCCACATGAACGTTAATGATATGGTGCTGATGCCCTCGCAGCAGGCGGGAGCCTATTATACGCACCGGAAAACCAAACAGCAAACGCTATGACACTACCTTTGATTGCCCTGCTTCAGGCAGGTTACCATGCAGCGCCTCATGCCGTGCGCTACGACGCCGCGACGATGGGCATGTTCGTTCTGATCATTGCCATCGGCATCGTCGGCTTCATCGTGCAGGCGCGCCTGCAGTCGGTCTTCAAGAAGTATTCGGCCGTGCAGTTCCCCGGGGGGCTGACCGGCGCCCAGGTCGCCGAGAAGATGCTGCGCGACAACAACATCCATAACGTGAAGGTGACGCACGTCGGCGGCCACCTCACCGACCATTTCAACCCGCAGACGATGACCGTCAACTTGAGTGACTCGGTCTACTCGTCGACGAGTGTCGCCGCTGCGGCCGTGGCGGCCCACGAGTGCGGCCATGCCGTGCAGCACGCCCGCGGCTACGCCCCGCTGGTGCTGCGTTCGCAGCTGGTTCCCGTCGTGCAGTTCGCCTCGACGGCCGCCACGTGGGTCATCATCCTGGGGCTTGTCCTCCTGGCCTCGACGCAGAACGAGCTGCTGTGCTGGATCGGCGTGGGCATGATCGCCATGTCGGCCGTCTTCTCGCTCGTCACGCTTCCCGTCGAGTACAACGCCTCGGCCCGTGCCTTGGAGTGGCTCCAGACGAGCCGCACGATGCAGGGCGTGCAACTCACGCAGGCCAGGGAGGCCCTTTCGTGGGCGGCCCGCACGTACCTCGTCGCGGCGTTGAGCGCTATCGCGTCGGTGCTTTACTACGTCTTCCTGATCCTCGGCCGGCGCGACTGACCCGCAGATGAACATCCCCGAAAAAGACTACACCCACCACGGCTGGCTGGCTGCCGCGGCGCTTGTTGCGGTGCTTGTGGCCGTCAGTTTCATTCCGCCGCAAAGCGTCGGGGGCGTGAAGCTCCGCCGTGCCAACATCCTCTCGGACCTGCTTTCGTTCGACGATTCGGATGCGGCCGAATCGGCCGCCGAGCCGGTGCTCTTCGACGAGGAGGAGTTCCACATCGACATGGCAGCCGTGGCCGAACGTATCGAGGCCGACTCCACCCCGCGCACGGTGCAGATCACCTACGAATGGCTTCTGGCCCGCGACTCCTCCCGCCGCGAACGCGCCGTGCCCGACTCGATGCGCCTCGTCGCGACGCTGACCCCAATCGAGGACTTCAGCGACAGCGGACGCATCCGGGCCTTCTGCGACACGCTGCTCAACGCCCCGCGCCCGGTGCGCATCGCCTTCCTGGGCGACTCGTTCGTCGAGGGCGACATCCTCACGGCCGACCTGCGCGAACGGCTTCAGACGGCCTACTCGGGTGGCGGTGCGGGCTTCGCTCCGATGGCCTCGCCGCTGACGGCGTTCCGGCGCACGATCAAAACCCAGTCGAAAGGCTGGACGGCATACAACATCATGCAGCGCCGGGCCGCACCCGCACACCTGCGCGATAATTTCTATGTCTCGGGCTGGGTCTGCCAGCCTGCGGCCGGGGCCTCGACCCGTTGGGAGAGCACCGACTACCGCCAGCGCCTCGACTCGTGCACGACGGCGCGCATCTTCTTCCTCTCGCCCCGCGACAGCCGCGTCGAGGTGACACTCAACGATGCCGAACGCCGCGAATTTGCCATTGAGGGCGACGGCGCCGTGCGGCAGATCGCGGTCTGGGCACCCGGTGTCCGCTCGCTCGCCTTCAAGGTGCTCTCCGGAACGGAGGGCTTCGTCGGCTACGGGGCGGTTTTCGAAGGACGGGGCGTCGTGGTCGACAACTACTCCGTGCGCAGCAACAACGGACAGGCGATGTTCTGGACCAACCCGTCGGTCAACGCCCAGATCAACGCCATGCTGGGCTACGATCTGGTGGTGCTCCAGTACGGGCTGAACATCATGCAGTCGGGCGTGAAGAACTACACCAACTACTCCGGGCAGATCGAGAAGATGATCGCCTACGTCCGCCAGTGCTTCCCGGGTGCGGCGGTGCTCGTGCTGGGCGTCAGCGACCGCTCGGTGAAGACCGATGCGGGATTCGAGGCGATGGACGCCATCCCCCACATGCTCGACTGCCAGCGCCGTGCGGCACGCAACACGGGTGCGGCCTTCTGGCCCACGTGCGAGGCCATGCGTTCCCTGGGCGGCATGGCGCAGTTCGTCAAGAACGGCTGGGCGGGCAAGGACTACACCCATATCAATTATGCCGGAGGGCGCCGTGTGGCATGGGCGCTGTTCGACGCCATCAACGCCGGCGTCCTGGAAGTCCGTGCCGAGCAGCAGATCGCCGAACTGCGCCGCCGTGCGGAGCAGTCCATCCTCGACTCGGCGCGCAGGGCCGCCGTCGACCGGCGGATCCTTCCCTCCTCCGCTTCCCTTAACCTGCGCGTGCAATGACCTTTCCCGCAACGGACAGCATCCTCGAAAGGCTCCAGGCCCTGTTTGCCTACGACGCCTCCTCGCCGCTGATTTTCAGCAGCGGGCTGTTCCTCTTCCTCTTTGCGGGGTTCCTGCTCGTTTACAGCGCCATGCGGCGCGCGCCGATGGCCCGCATCGTCTACGTCATCGCCTTCTCGCTCTATTTCTACTACAAATCGAGCGGCATCTATTTCCTGCTGCTGCTCTTCGCCGCGGCGAGCGACTTCCTGATCGCGCGGGGCATCTGGCGGGCCCGCTCCCGGCAGGCGAAACGCTGGCTGGTGGTGCTGAGCATCGCGGTGAACCTCGGCATGCTGGGCTACTTCAAGTACACGAACTTCCTCATCGACATCTCCAACCAGTTGTTCGGACCGGGCTTCCTGCAGTTCCGGAACATCTTCCTTCCGGTCGGCATCTCGTTCTTCGTTTTCCAGTCGATGAGCTATACCATAGATATTTACCGCGGTCAGCTGAAGCCCTTGTCCAACTGGCTCGACTATCTCTTTTACCTGTCGTTCTTTCCGCAGCTGGTGGCCGGCCCGATCGTCCGCGCGCGGGACTTCATCCCGCAGATCCGGCAGAATCCCGTCGTGGTCACGAAGGAGATGTTCGGCACGGGTGTCTTCCTGATCCTTACGGGTCTGTTCAAAAAGGCGATCATTTCGGACTACATCTCGCTCAACTTCGTCGACCGCATCTTCGACGAGCCGTTGCTCTACTCCGGATTCGAGTGCCTGATGGGCATCTACGGCTATGCGCTGCAAATCTACTGCGACTTTTCGGGTTACTCCGATATGGCCATCGGCATCGCCCTGCTGCAGGGCTTCCGCTTCCCGAAGAACTTCGACGCGCCCTACAAGTCGGCGACAATCACCGAGTTCTGGCGTCGGTGGCACATCTCGCTTTCGGGCTGGCTGCGCGACTACCTCTACATTTCGCTGGGCGGCAACCGCAAGGGCCGCATCCGGACCTACGGCAACCTGATCCTCACGATGCTGCTGGGCGGACTGTGGCACGGCGCGGCGGTGCGCTTCGTCCTCTGGGGCGGGCTGCACGGCGTGGCCCTAGCGCTGCACAAACTCTGGATGGCGCTCGTCCCGGGAGCCAGGGCCACCGGTGCGCAGATGCACTGGTGGAGCCGTGCGGCGGGCATGCTCCTGACGTTCAACATCGTCTGCCTGGGGTGGCTGATGTTCCGCGCCGAGTCGATGCAGACCGTCTCGCTGATGCTGCACCAGATTTTCGAAAACTTCAACGCCGCGATGATTCCGCAGGTGATCACGGGCTATGGAGCCGTCTTCGCGCTGATCGCCGCGGGGTATCTCCTGCACCTGATGCCGTCGGCCGTCGATGCCCTTGCGCGGCGGATCGTGATCCATGCGCCGCTGATGCTGCAGGTCCTGATGGCCGCGGCGATGATCTGGTGTGTCATGCAGATCAAATCCAGCGACATACAGCCTTTCATCTACTTCCAATTTTAGATAACCGATGTATAATTTTGACCACCAACTCTTTCTGACGCTGAATTTCGACGGAGGCCCCGGCCTGGACCGCCTCATGCTGATTGTCTCGGGCACGACGATGTGGCTGCCGCTCTACGCGTTGATTCTCTGGCTCGTGTGGCGCCGCGACGGATGGCGCAACCTGCTTGTCTTCACGGTGTTGATGATCGCCGCACTGGTCCTTTCGGACATGGTTTCAGGCATTTTCAAGCACAACGGCATGCTGGGCGGGCTGCTTCCCGACTTCCAGCCGCGCTGGCGGCCGATGTTCGCCCCCGAACTCGAAGGGCTGGAGATCGCTTCCGACTCGCTGCGCCAGCTGCGCCGGCTGATGCCCGACTCGCTCGCCGCGGCAGGCATCACCCGCGACTGGATCGTGCATGTCCCCGTCGAGGCCGTGAGCGGCCGCTTCGGGACTGTCTCGGCCCATGCGGCGGTCATCGCCACGTTGGCCGCAATGTCGGCCTCGGTCATCCGCCGGCGGTGGTTCACGGGGCTGATGGTTCTCTCGGCCCTTCTGATCTGCTACTCGCGCATCTACCTGGGGAAACACTACCCGATGGACCTCGTGTGGGGGAGCGCCGTGGGTGTCGTGCTGGGACTGGCGGCCTTTTGGGCCTACCGAAAACTCGGCTTCGCGAAAAAGGGCTGAACGATGGTTCGGCTCTTTTTTTCGGCCATCCCGCGCCGACAGGGAGCCGGCATCTCCGTGTGCGGTTTTCCCGGGTCGCTGCGCCGCGGGTGCAACCGATTGGCGAAAGAGTTGCTATTTTGTCCTTTTTTCACTAATTTTGCACGGATAACAAGCATACATAAAAATCACACGATATGGCAATCGAACTCAGCGAACAGGAACAGCTTCGCAGGCAGTCGCTCACGGCGTTGCGCAACCTGGGCATCGAACCCTACCCGGCCGCCCGTTACGAAGTGACGGCCACGGCGCGTGAAATCGCCGATAACTACGACGATGCGCAGCAGAATTTCCAGGACGTCCGCATCGCAGGCCGCATCATGTCGCGCCGCATCATGGGTAGCGCCTCGTTCTTCGAACTGCAGGACCACACGGGCCGCATCCAGGTCTACATCCGCCGCGACGACATCTGTCCCGAAGGCGATCCGACGCTCTACAACACGGTTTTCAAGAAACTGCTCGACATCGGCGACTTCATCGGCGTGGAGGGTTTCGCCTTCCACACCAACTCGGGCGAACTGTCGGTACACTGCCGCAAGTTCACCGTGCTGTCGAAGTCGATCCGCCCGCTGCCCGTCGTCAAGGAGAAGGACGGCAAGACGTTCGATGCATTCACCGACCCGGAGGTGCGCTACCGCCAGCGCTATCTCGATCTGATCGTCAACCCGCAGGTGAAGGAGACCTTTGTCCGCCGCGCCAGGATCATGTCCACGATGCGCGAGTTCTTCAACGAGAGGGGTTATGTCGAGGTCGAGACCCCGATTCTGCAACCCATCCCCGGCGGCGCCTCGGCGCGTCCGTTCATTACCCACCACAACTCGCTCGACGTAGACCTCTACCTGCGCATCGCTACGGAGCTCTACCTCAAGAAGCTGATCGTCGGCGGATTTGACGGTGTCTACGAGTTCGGCAAGAACTTCCGCAACGAGGGCATGGACCGCACGCACAACCCCGAGTTCACGTGCATGGAAATCTACGTGGCCTACAAGGACTACCTCTGGATGATGGAGTTCACCGAGCAGATGCTCGAGCGCGTGGCGCTGGCTGTGAACGGCACGACGGAGCTGACGATCGATGGCAAGCCGGTCTCGTTCAAGGCGCCGTTCCGCCGTCTGACGATGACCGAGGCCATCCTCGAGAAGACCGGATACGACATCACGGGCCGCTCGGAGGAGGAGTTGCGCGAGGCCTGCAAGCAGCTCAACGTCGAGATCGACGAGACCTTCGGCAAGGGCAAGCTGATCGACGCCATCTTTGGGCAGTACTGCGAGGAGGAGCTGACGCAGCCCACCTTCATCATGGACTATCCGCGCGAAATGTCGCCGCTGAGCAAGCGTCACCGCTCGAACCCCGATCTGACGGAGCGTTTCGAACTGTTCGTCAACGGCAAGGAGCTCTGCAACGCCTATTCGGAGCTGAACGACCCGATCGACCAGCTTGAGCGTTTCCAGGAGCAGCTGCGGCTCTCGGAAAAGGGCGACGACGAGGCCATGTTCATCGACATGGACTTCGTGCGCGCGCTGGAATACGGCATGCCGACCTGCTCGGGAATGGGTATCGGCATCGACCGGCTGACGATGTTCATGACCGGGCAGTCTTCGATCCAGGACGTGTTGTTCTTCCCGCAGATGCGTCCCGAGAAGAAGGCCGTGAGCGATCCCGCAGAGGCATATATCGCCATCGGTGTGCCCGAAGAGTGGGTCCCGGTGATTCAGAAGATGGGCTACCTGACCGTCGAGTCGCTCCGCAAGCTCGCCCCCGGCAAGTTCTTCAACGACCTGTGCGGATTCAACAAGAAAAACAAACTCGGCCTGAAAGCCCCCTCGATCGAAGAGGTCAAGGCGTGGTGCGCGGCGGAGTAGGTATCGGGTATTCGGTGCGGCAATCCGGTCGCGCAGTCTCTCGCGGGTGCGGTTTGGAAGACGGCTTGCGCGGGGCGTGCCAAAGGTGGACCCGATGTGTCGTCCTCCGCAGTGAAACCCCTGTCCGGCCTGGAGCCGGGGACGGGGCGGATGGGCAAAGGCCCTCGTCGGCCGCGCATGCGGCGGGCGGAGGCATGGAACGGAAGTTTAACTGTTTAACATAACAAAACTATACAGCTATGAGAAAGAAAATCGTTGCCGGCAACTGGAAGATGAACACGCTTCCCGCCGAGGGTGTGGAACTGGCCAAAGGCGTTGTCGCAGGCCGCGGAGAGGTTTGCTCGTGTGTGAACTTCATCGTCTGCCCGCCGTTCACCCATCTGGCGATGGTTGCCGAGGCCCTGAAGGGTTCGGACGTCGCACTCGGCGCACAGGACTGCGCAACCGAGGCCAAAGGTGCCTACACGGGTGAGATCGCAGCCTCGATGATCGCGGCTCTGGGTTGCAAGTATGTGATCCTCGGCCACTCGGAGCGCCGCCAGTACTACGGCGAGACCTCCGAGACGCTCAACAAGAAGATGGCACAGGCTTATGCAAACGGGCTGGTCCCCATCTATTGCGTCGGCGAGAACCTCGAGGAGCGCGAGGCCGGCAAGCACTTCGACGTGGTGAAGGCCCAGATCGAGGAGGTCGTTTACAACCTCACCGAGGAGCAGTACAAGAACCTTGTGATCGCTTACGAGCCCGTTTGGGCCATCGGTACGGGCAAGACCGCTACGGCCGAGCAGGCACAGGAGATTCATGCCTACATCCGTCAGGTACTCGCCGCCAAGTTCGGTGCTGCGGCACAGGAGACGGCAATCCTTTACGGCGGTTCGTGCAAGCCCTCGAACGCTGCCGAGATCTTTGCCAAGGAGGATGTGGACGGCGGCCTGATCGGCGGCGCTGCCCTCAAGGCCGAGGATTTCCTCGCCATCGGCAAGGGCTTCGCGAAGTAATACTGCGATAGCCTGCAATGAAGTACAGAGGCCCCTGTAAGGGCCTCTGTCTTTTTATTCCATCCGGGGTCCGATCCTATTTTGTCGGGGTTGGGCGGAGCGGAATTTGCAGGAGGGCGCCGAAATCGTCGGAATAGTTTGGTTTGATTGGTTTTTTTGCGATATTTGTACTGTAAAAGAATTACCCATGAACAACTCGCCAAATATCAAACAGGTGGAAACCGTCCTGAAATACGTCAAGAAGGAACTTTACTCCGGGCGTTTGCACCCGGGCGAACGTCTCCCGGCCGAGCGGCGGCTGGCCGACATGTTGGGCGTCGGCCGCGCCCATGTGCGTGCGGCGTTCCAGAAACTCGAATTCTACGGCATCGTCCAGACCTTCCCCCAGAGCGGCACGGTGGTCGCGCAGGAGAAGATGCAGGTGCTCGAACGCATGATCACCGATGCGTTGCAGATCCGGCAGTATGACTTCGCGTCGCTGGTTTACGTGCGTGTGCTGCTCGAAATCGAGGCCATCCGACTCTGCGCCCGCAACCGTACGGCCGAGGACCTGGAGAACATCGAACGGGCGCTGGAGGAGTGTGAGGAGAAATTCTACACCGAGGAGCGCGTCTCGAAGGACTTTGCCTACCATCAGGCGCTGGCCCGCGGGGCGCACAATCCGGTGATTGCCTCGATGCTGCTGGTCATCACGCCCGACGTGCTGCGCTATTACCAGCGCTACCGGGTCTGCACGGTTCCGCAGGAGGAGGTCTATTTCGAACATCGCGAACTGTTGCGCTGCGTCCGCGAGCAGGACGAGGAGGGGGCTGTCGCAATGCTGCGCCGCCACCTCAAGGCGTTGAGCGAATTCGCGGCGACGTTCAACGAGGAAGACCATTTTCTCGAATAGCCTTCCGGACATTCAGAAACGACGAACGGCTGTCTCCCGTACAGGAGACAGCCGTTGCTGTGTTCGGTTGCGTCACGTTCTACCCGCAGAGCCAGTCGCGCAGGATTTCGGGGATTTCCACCTCCCGGCAGCAGACCGAAGCGAGTAGTTCGCATCCTTGGTGTGTGAGTGAATAGTATGTCTGGCGCCGGTCCTCGGTGCAGAGTTCGCGGCTCACCAGCCCTTTTTGTTCCACCGAGCGGAGCACTTTCGAGGTGTTGGACGGCGTGAGACCCAGCAGTTCCCCCAGTTCTCCCGGGCAGAGACGCCCGGTTTTCGAGAGGCTGCACAGCGTCATGCCCTCGTTCAGGCAGATGCCGTAGCGTTTTTCGAATGCACTTTCGAACTGGTGTACGGCCCGCTGCAGATCGCGGATCCTACAGAGTTTGTCCATGTTCCTTCACCTTATATACCGCCTGCATGTCGCAGTATTTCACGCATTTGCCACATTCGATGCACTTCACGGAGTCGATCCGCGGCAGGGAGTTGTTCCGCTCCTGGGTGATCGCTCCTTCAGGGCAGATCGAAATCAGCGGGCAACGGTGGTTCTGCGGGCATAGCTGGGCGTCGATCGTCAGTGTCACTACTTGCTCAGCATCACTTTGTCGATGGCCTCCTTGAGCGAAGCCTTCGGCAGGGCACCCTGGCTCATCTGGGGCTTGCCTTCCATCGGGATGAACAGCAGCGTGGGGATCGAGCGGATGCCGAATGCTGCGGCAAGCTCCTGCTCCTCCTCGGTGTTGATCTTGTAGATGTGGATCTGATCCCCGTATTCGGCGGCCAGCTCCTCGAGCACCGGTGCAAGGGCCTTGCAGGGACCGCACCACGGAGCGTAGAAGTCAACCAGGGCGGGTTTGTCGCCGAGGTATTTCCACTCCTGGGGGCTCTTCTCGTAATCGGCGACTTTCTTCAGAAAGTCGGCTTTGGTCAATGTCGTCGTTTTCATATTCTTCGTGTTTTTGTTGTTTGTCTGCGCCTGGCTTCCGGTCGCGAATGCCAGAAGTGCAAGGACTGTAAAAAGTAGTTGTCTCATGATGTTTTCAATTGGTTCCTATCAATAACGGTGCAAATATGGGATTTATTTTCCGGTAAAACAAATTTCTTGTGGAAAATATTTCCATTGGGGAGGGGTGGGGCGGTTGGAGGGGCTTTC
>NZ_JAHHQJ010000006.1 GCF_020026455.1 Alistipes sp. | reverse complement strand
ATCTTTAGCTAAGATACGAATTTTATATCATATTGACAATCAATTTATTGTAAAACTTTAATCGTTTTACGACACTCCCTAATATAATACGTAATTGGTTCAATGGAAAGTCAGTCTTTAAACATACTTCTCTTAAAGAATATATGAAATCTATAAACACACAATATATTATAGCTACAGATGACAACGGATTAAAGATATTTTCTGATGAAAATACTCCCCCATATACACCAGTATTCTTTGAAAAGGGTTTACTTTCTCTTTATACAGGACGTGAAAAATATTATGTTGATTCACTTAAAATTACTACTCCGAATTTCTCTATCCGTTGCGACAACGATAACGAAAATTATATTGTTGCTTTTCTAAAAGATGTTTTAGAACTCCCATATAGAGAACAAAATATTTGGAAAGCCTATAACATTGCTCCTGATGGTCATGAGTTCAGTAAGTATTTTCAAGAAGCAATGATTCAAGGCAATTGGAATTCTTATGCCGAATCAATAGACTTCGTTTTCAGAGATACGTACAAAACATTATTAAGCAAGTGGAAAGAAAAACATAAGATTCCACTCATCAAGCCGTTAAACCATGCTCAACGCGAGATCCCTGATAAAATTAATCTTTTGCAAGATGATGACTATTTTGCACTCAGTCCGTTACTTCAGCAAATAGGGTTAATGTTTTATGATAGTCTAAATAAAGAAGAACTATATAAAAACATACTTAATCCTACAGAAGAAGAAAAAAAAGGCAATCAATTGCATACTTACACCGAGTGTTTGAACATCTTAAGATTGATGATACAGAATTCAATACTTTCTTAAAAAACGAAAGTGTTTTATGTAAACATAACTTTAAGAGTTGTTTTTATTTGGTATAACTATATTACAGGTATATAATTATTGAATAAAAGCAACTCTTATTGTATGATAACTGGAAATTATGCTATCTTTGTAGTTGAATATAAGAGCTTATAATAAACTATGAGTATAGAATCGGCTAATAAAATAGATCTTCTGCTACGAATGGGGACGAAAAACGGCCTTTACTTTTCAGAATGGCTGAAAAAAAACGGATATTCGGATCAGCTGATAAGCAAATATAGGCAATCAGGATGGTTGACTTCATTGGCAAAAGGCGTTGTATATCGAACTGGTGATAAGTTATCCGCGTATGCCGCTGTGTCATGTTATAATAACCAACTGAACAGGCAACTACGTGTGGCAGCCCATTCCGCATTGGAATTGTTTGGGTTCAACCACTATGTCCCGATGGGTAAACCAGTTCTGATGGTGGCATATTCAGGGATAAGTATTCCCAAATGGATGAATGCCGATTATTTTGACAGAACAATAAAACCGTTTGAAACGAATATGTTTACCACAATTCAGACTTCGACTGTTAAAGTGGAAGGAGTAAACCTACTTGTCTCTTCTCCGGAACAGGCTTTCATGGAATGCATGTTGCTTGCCCCCGACCGATATGGCTATATGGATTTATATTATATTATGGAACAGCTGACGTCACTTCGTGCAGATGTTGTTCAGACTCTGCTGGAAACAATAAAAAATCTACGAGTAAAGCGTATGTTCCTTTATATGGCTGAGAAAGCCGGTCACTATTGGTTCGAAATGCTGGACATGGTGAAAATAGACATAGGAACATCCAAATTGCAACTGGTGGAAAACGGTATATATATAAGTAAGTATAAAATAACTGTGCCTAAAGAATTGTTTGATTATGAATGAACTATATAAAAAACAGGTGGCACTATTGATACGTATTATGCCCTCTGTTTATCGTATCAAGGATTTTGCCGTACATGGTGGTACGGCCATAAACCTCTTTCACAAGAATATGCCTCGCTATTCGGTTGACATTGACCTGACATATATTCCTGTGCAAGGAAGGGAGGAAAGTCTCAAAACTATAAAAAGCCATCTTGAAACACTGAAAGGATATATCGAGAAATCCATACCCGGAATCAAGGTTATTCCCAAATATGATGTATGGAAATTGCAGTGTACATTGAATGGTGCAACTGTAAAAATAGAAGTGAATGGTACTAAAAGGGGCATTATAGGAAGTACAGAGGAGAGAATGCTTTGCGAGAGATCCCAACAGGAATTCAGTATGGCATGTAAAGCCCGCACTGTGTCATATTCCCAATTATATGGAGGTAAGATTGCGGCTGCATTAAGTCGTCAGCATCCCAGAGATTTGTTTGACTGTAAATACATGGATTTGTCTTCTTTTGATGATGTCAAAGCCGGTTTTATTCTTTGTTTGCTCGGCAGTGATAAACCGATAATAGAGTCTTTGCAGCCGAACCCGATTGATCAAAGTGAAGCTCTTGAAAAACAGTTCAAAGGAATGTCTGATGTAGAGTTCAACTATTCAGATTATGAAGAAGCGCGGAAAAATCTGATCGCTTTAGTCAATGACGCTTTAACCGATACAGACAGGGAGTTCTTACTATCCTTTGAGGAAGGTACACCTGACTGGAGTAAATGCTGTGCTGGAGATCTGAGCGGATATCCATCCGTAAAATGGAAACTTCAGAATATTGCAAAATTGAAAAAGGAGAATCTGGAGAAACACCGTCTTGGCATAGATAAGTTACGACAATTCTTTGAGAGTACAAAGTAACAATAACTTTTCTGGAGGGAGCGCAGTTTACCGCCTGCCCATTTTATTGTGTTTCTAAAAAATATCCAAAAAATCGGATCCGAAACGGATCCGAAGATATAAAAGATGAGTTCGATCGGAAAAACTACAGGGACAGTCCTGCCAGTTGACTCATATTGACGGAATTAAACGACAGCCCCTAATTAACCGCAGAATTTGCGGCTTATTATCCATATGACAGAATGATTCAACGTAATTTCTGAATTGTTTGAATGGGTTGCTGTTAATGAGAAAGATTGCCTGAAAGTACATCCCTTACATTATTCATATCTTTCAGAATGGAACTGTCGAGTACCCTTGCATAGTGCTGCGTCATCTTGATATTGGAGTGACCGAGCATTTTGGCTACATTCTCAATGCTTACCCCATTGGCCAAACAGACAGATGTGGCGTACGAGTGGCGGGCCGTGTGTGTAGTCAGGTTCTTCTTTATCAGGCATAGGTCGGCAATCTCTTTCAGGTAGCTGTTCATCTTCTGATTGCAGGGGACAGGCAGCAATACTCCTTTCTTTTTGCAGACAGGATAATCTGCATATTTTCTCAGGATTTCCAAAGGGATATCCAGCAGTGGGATATTGCACATGTTCTTTGTTTTCTGACGTGGCTTCCTGATCCACAGGTTTCCGTTGTTGTCTTTTACGATATGCTCAGTGGAAAGCTGTTGCACGTCGATGAAAGCCAAACCGGTAAAGGCTGCAAAAATAAATACATCACGGACTACGGTGATTCGCTCCAGAGTAAACTCCTTGTGATAGATGGTCAGCAGTTTGTCCATGGTAAGAAATTCACGGATGACTTCTTTTTCGTGGAACTTGATACCGATAAACGGATCTTTGGCTATCCATTCATTGGCCAGTGCCAGATTGGTAATCTTCTTCAGACACTTCATATAACGGATGACGGTATTTTGCTGACATTCCTTTTCCGTCTTCAGATAAAATTCGAAGGCACGTACCAGTTCACCGTTGACTTCCGCCAGCGGCAGATCATCCTTTCCGTATTTCTGTCTGATAAGTTCGGCAAGATAGCGCTTGCAGCTTTCATAACGGCGAACGGTAATCAGGGCATAGTCTTTACCGACTAGGGCACGGCATTGGTCATTGTGTTCCTGCATGGTGCCGATGAGAGTGCGTACCGCTTCCGGTTCTTTGTCCTGTCCGAAAAATATTTCCTGTAACAGACGTGCCGTTATAGGCTGGTTCTGTTCTTCCAGTTCACAAAAAATCTGATGTAATTTGATTCTTGCATTTTCGATATAGGCATTCAGGTCACATAATTTACGACTTTTGCCTCTGGCAGATTCTTTTGCCTGACTCCAAAGGGATGGGTCAATACTCTTGCGGATGTTGTTTTCAACTCGCGTACCATCTACAGTGATACGCATACACACGGATGCTTCTCCGTTTTTCAGCAGCTTGGTTTTCTTCAAGAAGAAAAGCACATTGAATGAACTTCTTTTCATTTTCCTACAGTTTTCAGTTTGTACAAAAGTAGGAACCCGAACCCGTTTTCTTGCCATGCAAAATATTGACAATCAGTGAAAAATATCGTAATTCGGTGGAGATTTCTGCTCCACCTTTTATCTCCACCTTTTGCTCCACCTTGAACGGTAATATTTTGCCGTTTTTTGCGTGCTGCGGGAAAACAAAAATCCTGATTTCGTTTGGAAATCAGGATTTTACTGTCTTTTGCTTTTCTTCAAAGTGGTACCACCAGGAATCGAACCGGGGACACAAGGATTTTCAGTCCTTTGCTCTACCAACTGAGCTATGGCACCATCCGTAGAGTTTAAAACTCTCTTGCAACTAATTTCGAAATCTGATCTTTTCGCTGTCATCCGACCTTTTCAGTTCGGGTTACACCGTCTTTTTGCAAAGAGCGATACCCATTTCGGTTTCATTGCGAGTGCAAAGGTAAGCAAATTTCTTAAACTTGCAAAAGTTTCTCCGAAAATTTACAATTTTTCTGCCCTTATACCATCATGCAGCTGCGGCCAAAGCCATTTTGCGCCCCCTGATTGCCCCTTGTTTCCGGGCGGTTCGCAACACTCCGGAGCCATTCGGCCAAGGGGCTGTCCGCATTCCGTGGTCGATTCGGGCTGCAGGGTAAGTCCGGATGGTGCGGGTTCTGGCGTTCCGCAACCGATTTTCCGTTGCCTGGAACCTGAATTGCGGCTATTGGCTTGCGAATGCCGGGGATGGTGCGGCTTGTTGGAGAGCACATGCCGCTTATTCCAATATTTTCTGCAGCATCACCTCGTCGTGGTAGCCGTCGGGCCGCCATAACCAGTCGCGTTTGACCCCGATCGGGGTGAATCCGGCGTTGCGGAACAGGCGCAGGCTCGCTTCGTTGTCGGCCCCGACGTTGCACCACAGCTGGTGCGCGTGCAGTGTATCGTGGGCATAGCGGCAGAGGGTTTCCACGGCATCGGATGCGTAACCGCGTCCCCGATCGTCGGGTTCGTAGATGAGGATGCCGATACCTCCCCGGCGGTGGAGCGGGTCGTATTCGAACAGATCGATCGCTCCGACCGCTTTGGGGTGCAGCAGCGTCTCGATGATCAGCCGCAGCTGCCCGCCGCAGAGCACTCCGGCCGGGTCCTGCATCCGTTCGGCGAAGCGCTCCAGCTGATGGCGCGAGAACGGCTCCGTCGTTCCGCTGACGGGCCAGATGGCGCAGTCGTTCTCCCACGCATACATCAGGTCGACGTCGCCCGGCTCCACGGCCCGCAGGCGGATGGTGCAGCCCTCGATGTTCATTACAATCCGATGATCTTGTTTCGGATAAGCATGGCTACACCCCAGGCATTGGCGTTCTCAGTCATCTTCGACACGCGGAATTTGGTGTCCTTGTAGACCAGGTTGAGCGAATATTTGTTCGTTGCCGATTTGAGCGGTAGCATGATGTAGTCGCCCGCCGCCGCGAGGTTGCCGCCGACGATGACCGTCTCGGGGTTGAACGTGTTGATCAGGAAGGCCACGGCCTTGCCGACCTTTTCGCCCGCCTCCTCGATCAATTCGATCGAGAGGTTGTCGTCGTTCTTCGCCGCCGTGATGATGTCGTCGATGTGGATGGTCTTCTGCTGGTCGTATTTCTCCTTGAGGATGGTATTCACGCCGTTTTGGATCAGATGGCACATCCGCTCCTCGATGGCGATACCCGACACCTCGGTTTCGAGACAGCCCTTTTTGCCGCACGAGCAGATGATCTCGTTGTCGAAGAAGGGAATGTGGCCGAACTCGCCTGCAAAGCCGCTTTTGCCGTAGTAGAGCTGCCCGTCGACCACGATGCCGATGGCCACGCCGCGACCCATGTGGAGGTAGAGCACGTTGCTCTCGTCCTTCGATTTGCCGCAGGTGTATTCGGCATAGCAGCGGGCGCGGGTGTCGTTCTCCAGCAGTACGCGGATGCCGACGCGCTCTTCGAGCATGTCGCGCAGCGACTGCTCGCTCGAGGTGAAGTATTTGTAACTGCGGCCCGTGTCGGGGTTCACGCGTCCCGTCATGCAGACGCCCAGTCCGAGGATCTTGCTCCTGTCGATGCCGCATGTGGCGATGAAGTTCTCGATGCTCGAGCAGATGCGCTCGATGCACTGCGGACGGTCGAGCAGCTCGAACGTGAAGTCGTTCTCCTCCTTGATGATGTTGTTCTGCAGGTCGGTGATCAGAAAGCGCATGTTGTCGCGGCCGACGTTCACACCGGCGAAATAGATCGCCGAGTTGGCCAGGCCGAAGATGTTGGGGCGCCGTCCGCCCGGGGTCTCCACCTTGCCCAGGTCCGTCACGATGTTCTCGTCGACCAGTTCCTGCACCAGTTTGGTGATTGTGGGGACACTGATATGAAGCTCTTTGGTGAGCTCCGAAAGCGTGCATTCTCCGTTGACAGCCATGTGCGCGATGATGTTGCGCTTGATGATGCTGTTTTTGTGCGTAATGCCCTTCAGGGCGTCGTCTTCGTGCTTGTTGAAAAATTCAGTGAGTGATGTCATCCTTTCAGGCTCATTTTTAACTAACTCTGCAAATATATATACTATCTTTAATAAATGCAATAAGTTTTTAATAAAATTTAATAAATTTTCCTCCCGGGCGAAGGGTAAAAAATTAACGCCTTGATTTACAAGGCGTTAATTTTTTAAGTAAATCGGCTTGTTTTACAGCGTCGATTTCGATTCCACGGTTGCTCCGGCCTCCACCTTGCGGATGAGTCCCTGCAGCACGCTGCCGGGGCCGAGTTCGGTGAATTCCGTCACGCCGTCGGCCAGCATGTTGCGCACGATGTAGGTCCAGCGCACGGGGGCCGTCAGCTGGGCGATGAGGTTGGCCTTGATGGCGGCGGGATCGGTATAGGGCTTGGCGTCGACGTTCTGGTAGACGGGGCAGACGGGCGTCTGGAACGGAGCTTCGGCGATGGCTTTCTCGAGTTCCTGCTTGGCGGGCTCCATCAGGGGCGAGTGGAACGCTCCGCCCACGGGCAGACGCAGTGCACGGCGGGCTCCGGCGGCCTTGGCTTTCTCACAGGCGGCATCTACGGCCTCCACGGCTCCCGAGATCACCAGCTGCCCCGGGCAGTTGTAGTTGGCGGCGACGACCACGCCGTCGATCGATGCGCAGATCTCCTCCACGACCTTGTCCTCCAGGCCGAGGATGGCGGCCATCGTTCCGGGCTGGGCCTCGCAGGCGGCCTGCATGGCCAGGGCACGCTTCGAAACGAGCTTCAGGCCGTCCTCGAACGAGAGAGCTCCGGCAACCACGAGGGCCGAGAATTCGCCCAGGGAGTGCCCGGCGGCTGCATCGGGCTTCACGCCCAGCGCCTTGGCCATGATGACCGAGTGGAGGAATACGGCGGGCTGGGTGACGCGGGTCTGCTTCAGCTCTTCGTCCGTACCGGCGAACATGATGTCGGTGATGCGGAATCCGAGGATCTCGTTGGCTTTTTCGAAGAGTTCCTTTGCGGCCGGAACGTTGTCGTAGAGGTCCTTGCCCATTCCGACGGCCTGGGCACCCTGGCCCGGGAATACGTATGCGTGCTTCATAATTTTGCGAATTTTATGTTTGCGGGGGCAAAGATACGAATTTATTTCCTAAATTTGCACCGCAATGGTTCACAAAGGGTCTGGCGAGGCCCTGTGTGATTAAATGGGAATGCCGTGAAAATCGGCAGCAGTTCCCGCTGCTGTAAGTTCCGAGAGATGCCGCAACATGCTTGAGCCACTGGTCCGTGAGGGCCGGGAAGGCGTTGCGGCAGGGACGAGCCAGAAGACCTGCCTTGCAGCTTCCCGACGAGGAAGAGTCTTTTTTTCGGGGTGTCTCCGCGGTGAACGGAGCATCGCAGGTCTTGGTATTTCGTGGCTGAAATACGGGTATGGGCGTGAAAAAGGTTCGATTCCGGGAGGTTTCCGGGGGCGGATTTTTTTGTTTTACGAACATACTTAAATCAAACGAAAGATGAAAAAACTTTTGCTTTTTGTGCTTGCGGCCTTCGCTTTGGCCGCCTGCTCGGATGAGGACGGCGATTCCCGCGTCCCTGCGACAGCCGTTGTGCTCGATTGTACGGAAAAAGATCTGACCGTGGGCGAAACCCTGCAGCTCACCGCAACGCCGACTCCGGCGAATACGACCGACAAGGTGGTTTGGTCTTCGGATGCGAAGGAGTTTGCGACGGTCTCCGAATCGGGCCTTGTGACGGGGGTGGCAGTCGGAGTCGCCAAAATTTCGGCTACATACGGTTCTATATCGGCAACCTGTACCGTGCATGTGGGAGCCGCTGCCCCGGAATTTGAGGTGATCTCGTTCGAAACGGAAGAAGGGATGCTCGACATGGCAGAAATGCCGGTTGAACTGCGCGATGTTACGATTGTCGGGGATTTTGCTGGCGGTGACTTTAGCAACGTGTTGTGTGGTAAGGAATACATGATAGAAGAGGATTTCAACGGAGCTTTTTTCGACGGTCTGCTCTTTACGACGGCCGATAAGAAGATCGGGTTCGGGTCCTATTTCTCCGATTACAAATTTAATGGAAACTACGATACTTGGGGTGGATTCGTTCTTTCGCAGAACTTCAGCATGAAGAGCAGCGACGGCGGTTCCCCCGATTACAAAAAAGACGGATTCTCGGCCTGGACGACGACGGGAGCCAATGAGAGTGCTACGTTTGCGATTGCCTACGACAATGGATATGGAGTTTACAATTACCATACGCCGAAGATTAAATTTACCGAGCCGCGTAAAGTAGCCTATTTGTATTTGGCCAATGCGACTGTGGCTGCGCAATATACCAGCTCTGTTAAGGATTACTGGTTCAAAGTCGTTGTGACGGGCTATCGCAAAGATGCCGAGGGTGGTAGTGTGGAACAGATGCTCATCGAGGGTGAAAACATTACCGCAGACTGGGTGAAAGTCGATTGTTCGTCGCTGGGCGAGGTGGATGAACTGCGTTTTAAGGTTCATTCGAACGATATGAGCGGCATTTATCTGAATTGCCCCTCTTATTTCTGTATCGACGATATTGCCCTGATTCCCGAGAAATAATTTAGAGATTAGTTTCGGAGAGAGACCCGCAGAACTTCGTTGTTTTGCGGGTCTTTCGTATCCGGGAGGGCGGGGCGTGTCGGAGATCCGGAACGGGAGGCCGTGTTGGAGATCCGGGACGGGAGGCCGTGTCGGGGGAGCCGGGATGGGGGACCGGGGCAAAGTCCGCCTGTAGGCGGTTTATTCGTCCCGGAATTCCATGCGGCAGGGTAGTACCACCGATTCGGGAGCCGGGCGGGAGGAGCCGGGCGATTGGCTTTCGCGGATTTGCCGCAGCAGGATGCGCACGGCATGGGCGCTGATCTCCTCGACGGGGAAGCGGGCGACGCTCATCCGGGGGGCGGCCAGCCGGAAAAGAGGCTCTTCGTGCATGCAGGCGAGGCCCGGGCGCCCGTTGCTGATGTCGATGCCCCGGTCGTGGAAATAGCGCAGGGCTTCGGTGGCGAGGATGTGTGTGGTGAAGAAGAATCCGTCGGTGTCGGGAACCGTGGCGAAGATGCGGTCGAGTGTCTCGCAGACGTGCTGCCGGTAGCCGGCATAGGCCACTTCTCCATAGAGGCGGGGATCGGCCGAAAGTCCCGCTTCGGCCAGTGCCCGGAGATAGCCCCTGTGCCGCAGTTCCATTGTCGGGAGGTGGGGGAAGGTCGTGATGATGGCTATTTTGCGCGATCCCCGGGCGGCAAGGTGGCGGACCAGCGAATGGCTGTCCGCCTCGTTGTCGATCGCCACACAGTCGACGTCTGTTTTTGCCAGACTGCGGTCGAAGAGCACGACCGGGCAGCCGCTCTCCGCAAGGCGGTTGATCTCGCACCCCGCGGTATCGGCCGGGGCGATGAGGATGCCGTCGACCTTTTTCGACCGGAACAGCCGTATCAGGGCATTTTCCCGCTCGGTTTCGGAGTTCGAACTGGCGATCATCAGCGAGTAGCCTTCCTGCTCGGCTTCCGCCTCGATCCGGTCGGCGATGTGGGCGAAGAAGGTGTCCGAAATCGAGGGGAGGATCAGCCCGATGGTTTTCGATACGCCCGTGTTGAGGCTTCGGGCCAGCAGGTTCGGTTCGTATGCCATAGATCGGGCGCAGGCAAGCACCCGGCTTTGTGTCTCCGCGCTGATTCCTTTTTTGTCGCCCTGACCCGAGAGGACCCATGAAACGGTCGTCTTCGAGAGGTTGAGCCGGTTGGCGATGTCTTTGAGTGATGCTCCCATGATTTCTCCGTATAAGCAATACTTTACAAAGATAAAATTTTTCCGGCATTCGGCAAATAATCCGGGTGTAAAATGACATCGGAGTTCTCAGCCGGGGGCAGCAGCAAAAGACTCCCGCAGGGCAGGCCCTGCGGGAGTCTTCGTGTCGGGAGTGCGACCCTATTTCGAGATCAGGTTTTCGCGCTCGATGTCCTTGAAATAGCGGTAGGTGGCTACACGCAGTTCCTCGGCGGCCGGGTCGTCGCAGACCAGGATGCCGTTGGGGTGCACCTGAAGTGCCGAGATGGTCCACTGGTGGTTGTAGGAACCTTCGACGCCGTGGCGCACTGCGCGGGCTTTCTTGTGGCCCGTGGCGAGGATCAGCACCTTCTTGGCCGACAGCACCGTGCCCACGCCGACCGTCAGTGCGGTTTTCGGCACGAGCGAGATGTCGCCGCCGAAGAACCGGGCGTTGACCTGGATCGTGTCCTGGGTCAGGGTCTTGAGCCGCGTGCGGGAGTTGAGCGACGAGAACGGTTCGTTGAAGGCGATGTGTCCGTCTTCGCCCACGCCGCCCATGAAGAGGTCAATGCCCCCGGCCTCGACGATGCGCGCCTCATAGTCGGCGCACTCCTTGGCCAGGTCCTCGGCATTGCCGTCGAGAATGTTGACGTTCTCCGGCTTGATGTCGATGTGCTTGAAGAAATTGTTCCACATGAACGAGTGGTAGCTTTCGGGATGCTCCTCGGGCAGACCCACATATTCGTCCATGTTGAACGTGATGACGTTCTTGAACGATACTTCGCCCGTCTTGTGGCGGCGGATCAATTCCTTGTAGGTCTCCAGCGGGGTCGAGCCGGTCGGCAGGCCCAGCACGAAGGGCGACGAGGTGTACTGCTCCTTGTTCTTGATTTGGGCGATGATGTAATTGGCGGCCCACTGGGCTACCTGCTGGGGGGTATTCTCAATGATTAAACGCATGGGATAGTGTGTTTTGTTTTTTATGTTTGGGGCGTTGCGCAGATGCCGCTAAAACATCTTCACAAATACCTCGATAGCCTGATATTCGGCCATGCCGAGCTGGTCGTAGAGCTTCGCGGTGTTCTGCGTGCGCTCCTCGGCCCGCTGCCAGAACTCGCGGGGATCGCTGCCCGGGAAGGGCATGATGTCCTTCTGCGAGAGGTGGCGGTAGATGGCGTGGCGTTTCATGATCAACTCGTCGGGCGACAGGGGCACGGCCATGTCCACCATGCCCAGATCCCACTCCATCCAGGCGCCGCGGTAGAGCCACAGGTGGCACTCCTTCATCCACTCGTCGTCCTTCACGACTTCGAGGGCGCCGAGCACGGCCTCCATGCAGGTGCGGTGCGTGCCGTGGGGATCGGCCAGGTCGCCGGCGGCGTAGATCTGATGGGGCTTGATCTCGCGCAGCAGCTTGACGATGATTTCGATGTCCTTCTCCGAGAGCAGGCCCTTCTTGATGCCGCCCGTTTCGTAGAACGGCAGGTTGAGGAAGTGGGCGTTGGTGTCGGGATTCAGCCCGAACGAGCGCACGGCGGCACGCGCCTCGGCACGGCGGATGGAGCCTTTCAGATTGAGCAGCGGACGCGGCTCTGGTTCGCCTTTCTTCTTGCCGGCGATGACCTTCTCGACTTCGGCATAATGGTCGCCATAGCCCAGCTCGCGGGCCGTGTCGATGTTTTGCAGTACCACGTCGTCGTGCACGGCCACGTTGCCCGAGGTTTCGTAAGCCACATGCACGTCGTGTCCCTGCTGCACGAGGCGGATGAACGTGCCACCCATCGAGATCACGTCGTCGTCGGGATGCGGCGAGAAGATGATCACCCGTTTGGGGAAGGGCGACGACGCTACGGGACGCGTCGAGTCGTCGGCGTCGGGTTTGCCGCCCGGCCAGCCCGTGATGGTGTGCTGGAGGTCGTTGAAGACGTCGATGTTGATCTGGTCGTAGGCGCGGCCCTGTTCGAGCAGTTCGCCCAGCGAGTTTTCGATATAATCCTTATAGGTGAGCTTCAGGATGGGTTTCTGCACCACGCCGCAGAGCCATACCACGGCCTTGCGGACGAACTTGGGCGTCCATTCGCAGGGACCCACCATCCACGGCGTCTGCTCGCGGGTGAGCAGCTGCGCGGCATTCTCGTCGATCACCACCTCGATATTCTGGTGTGCCTGCAGGTAGGAGGCGGGAACCTGATCGGTAATCTGCCCCTCGACGACCCGCTGCACGATGCGGGCCTTCTCCTCGCCCCAGGCCATCAGGATGATGCGGTCGGCGCGCATGATCGTGTCGATGCCCATCGTGATGGCCATCTTGGGCGTGTTCTCCAGACCGAAGAAGGCGCCCGACTGGATTTTGCGGGTGTTGTAGGTCAGCTGCACCAGCCGCGTGCGCGAACGGGAGTAGGAGCCCGGCTCGTTGAAGCCGATCTGGCCGTCCTCGCCGACGCCGATGATCATCAGGTCGATGTGGCTCACGGCGTGGTCGTACGAAACGCAGTACTCCGAGATGCGCTCTTCGGGAACCATGCCGTCGGGGATGTGCACATTCTCGGGCAGGATGTCGATGTGGTTGAGAAACTCTTCGTGGATGCGGTAGTTGCGGCTCTGCTGTTCGGTCGACCGGATCGGGAAGAATTCGTCGAGGCTGTAGACGGCGACGTTCCGGAAGCTGATCTGTCCCTGCTCGTGGCGTTTGACCAGTTCCCGGTAGAGACCCAGCGGCGTGCGGCCCGTCGTGAGGCCCAGCACGAAGGGCTGCGCCTCCTCGTAAACCTCGTTCGAACAGTGGATTTCGTTGTACGTGCGGATCGCCTTGACGATGTTGTCGGCGACATACCGTACACCTTCGTACTCGTTTTCGTAGACCTTGGTGCGGATCTTCTCGTAACGATGGATGATGTCACGCGGAGCCGATTCGGAGATCAGACCGCCATCTTTGGGAAGTGAATACTTGTTGTTCATTGTTTGATGGTATTTAGTATTTTTCGCTGTTTTAACCTTGTTGTCGGTCGATGTCGTGGCGTTTGCAACTCCTCGGGAGGAGCTTGTCGCGGCCGGCCTGTTTGTCCGTCGTAATTACCGGTCCATGCGGCCGGTCTACTGTTCGAAGGTCACCTCTCCGAAAAACTCGGGGCGGTGGAAATCGGGCCTCTCCGCGCGGATCGGCTGCCACGAGAGGAAGTGGGGGTGCGAGAGCTTGTCGCCGCATTTGTAGAGATTCATGCGGGCTTCAAGGCCGCTCCAGTCGGTCAACGCATGCCGGAAAAGCGCCTGCGGGGGGATGGCCAGCGTGAGCGACCAGCGGTTGTCGCCCTCGCGCTCGGCAAAAGGCTCGCCGGGGAGCGTCGTGTAGCGTTTCACGCCCGCCAGAGTTTCGGGCGAGGCGTGTTCGGCCTCGGTCCGGGATTTGTGGGCCCCGAGGAGCATCCGTCCGATGCAGGTGGTTTCGAAGTTGTAGTACATCCCTTCGTCGAGCGCGATGAAGAACTCGGCGCACGAGTCGGTCCACACCTGTCCGTTGTCCTCCGTGACCAGTGCTGCCGTGTAGCGTTCGGCAACGTCGAAGCGCAGCATCAGCCAGTCGCCCGTATGGAACATCCGGAAGCCAACTTCCGGGGTATAGGGAAATTCCGCGGGCCAGTTGCAGCAAGCCACCGCCTGGGACTCGATTCCGGCGAATGCCTTGTCCACGGCGGCCCGGTCGTCAGGCGCGATATCTGCTATCTTGCGAATCTTCATTGTTTATTTGTATTTGGCGACGGTCTCCCGTACGGTTTCACACATCTTGTCGTATTGTTCTTCCATGCTCTGCAGCAGTTTGTACTGGGCGTGGGTGCGCACGAGGTTGTGCTCGGGGTATTTCGTTTTGTAATAGGTGTCCCCGTCGATGTAGTCCATCAGAAAGCGCAGCACCTGCTCGAAGGTGATGTAGCGGGCCGAGAATGCCAGGTGGTCGAGTTCGGCCCGGGTGAGCTCTCCGGCCCGCTGCGACAGGTAGCCTTCGGTATAAGCGCGGAACATTTCCAGGGACATGCTCACGCGCGAAAGGTCGCGGTCATCCTCATCGCCCGTGTTGGTGTAGGAGCGGATGGCGTCGCCGAAGTCGTTGAGCGACGTGGAGTTCATCACCGTGTCGAGGTCGATGGCGCACAGCACCTCGCCCTGCTTGTCGAAGAGTATGTTGTTGATTTTTGTGTCGTTGTGGGTTACGCGCGTGGGGATCGTGCCGTCCTCGACCTTCGACCAGAAGGCGAGCATCTCGTCGCGGCGCGATTCGATCCAGCCGATCTCCTCCGCAAGGTCTTTCACACGGCCTGCGGCGTCGCCTCGCAGTGCTTCGTCCCACTGAGCGAAGCGGTGGCGGATGTTGTGGAATCCCTTGATCGTCTCGGCCAGCGGCTCGGTGAAGTCGGCCAGCTGGGACTGAAACTTGCCGATGCCCTCGCCGCCCTTGCGGGCCAGTTCCGGGGAGTCGGCCTTGTTGTAGGCGATCGTGTCGCTGATGAAAACCGAAACGGTCCAATATTCGCCCTGCGGGTCCACGTGATAGAGTTTCCCGTCGCGGGTCGCAACGATGCTCATCGCCTCGCGTTCGGGATCGCCTCCGGCGGCTGCAACGCGGCGGCGGATGTGGTCCGTCACTTTGCGGATGTTCTCCATCATGGCCGGAATGTCGGGAAAGATGTTCTTGTTTTTGCGCTGGAGGATGTAGTCCGGAGCGTCTCCCGCCGTGCGGACGATGAACGTATCGTTGATGAATCCCTCGCCCAGCGAGTCGATTGCCGTGATAGCGCCCTCCAACGCGAATTGCGACGCTATTTCCTGTAATTCAGCCTTCATGTGATGATGTTGTTCCGGTTGTTGGTTGTCAAAGGTTAAGTTCCACCTCCAAAGTTACTGGAAAAAACGCAGAAATGCAACCGGATATTGCGAAAAAGCCCGTCTTTCTTGCAGAAGGACGGGCTTGCTGTGATCTTCGGACGGGTTATTCGAGCGGGTCGATCACCGTGAATGTCACCTCATAGAGGGTGGGTGTGGACTGCCCTTGGTAGTTGCCGTTGGCGACAACGAACGTCGCCGTGTAGCTCCCCGGTTTCGGATCGAGATGGCTAACAATCGGATGGGCGACAGCGTGGAGGCTTGGTTTACCGTGCTGAAAAAAGTTCCGGTCTGCCCTCACGGCAGACCGGAACTTTTTCATTGGGATTGGAGGATGTCTCAGCCTATCCAGCTGGTCAGCAGCTTCATGCCGCCGTCGGGCGTGAAGGTAAGCGAACGGACCGAAGCCGGAATCAGGACCGTTTCGCCCTGATGCACCGGAACCGATGCTCCGCTGTCGTCGGTGAGCGTGCCGCGGCCCTCGATGCAGATCGCCACGACGAACGAGTCGAGCGTCGAGAGATCGAGCGTCTCGGGGCGCGTCAGATCGTAGAGCGACGTGGTGAAATAGGGGCACGACACCAGCTCTACGCGCGTGTCCTGTGCCGCCTCGTAATGCGTCCGGTAGTCGGGCAGCACGGTGTAGTCGATGGCTCCCTTGGCCTGCTCGGTGTGCAGTTCGCGGGTGTTGCCGTTGGCATCGCGGCGGTTAAAATCGTAGATGCGGTAGGTGATGTTCGAGGTCTGCTGAATCTCGGCGATGAACGACCCCGCACCGATCGAGTGCACACGTCCCGCGGGCAGGAAGAACACGTCGCCCGGTGCGACCTTGTAGTCGGCCAGGATGTCCGTAATGGTGTTGTCTCCGACGCTGGCCTCATACTCGGCCGGTGTCACCTGCTTCGAGAAGCCCGAATGCAGGTGTGCATCCTTGTCCGCCGACACTACGTACCACATTTCGGTCTTGCCCTTGGATTTGTGGCGTTCCCACGCCAGGTCATCGTTCGGGTGCACCTGGATCGAGAGGTCCTGCCGGGCGTCGATGAACTTGATCAACAGCGGGAACTCCTCGCCGAAGCGTTCGAGGTTGGCCTTGCCCAGCAGCGCTGCGCCGTGGCGGGAGATCAGTTCGGGGAGTGTCGTTCCGGCTTCGGGACCTTCGGCGACGACGGACTCGTTGTCCTTGACGCCCGACAACTCCCAGCTTTCGCCGATGTTGTGTTGTTCGGTGGCGATTCCCTTGTAAGGGGCGATCTTCTCGCCGCCCCAGATCAGGGATTTCAGAATCGGTTGAAATTTATACATGGTCGATTGTGTTTTATGCGTTCTGTGCGTCGAGCTGGCTCAGGGCGAAAGCGTATGCGCCGACCGAAATGGCCTGGCTTGCGCCGAGTTTCGAAATCGTGACTCCGATGCGTTTCTGCGGATCGTAGGCCACGTAGCGGTCCGTGCCGTAGACTTTCAGAGGCCGCTGTGCGCCCTTGGCAAATTCGCGGAACTCCGTCTCGTCGTCCAGGTCGTAAACCTTCATCTGCACGCGGTTCAGTTCGTCGCCGGCCATCGTGTGCATCTTACCGCGCAGCTCGTTCAAAAGGGCGGGCATGATGTATTTGCGGGCCGCAGTGATGCCGCCGCCGATGACGATCAGTCCGTCCACCAGCGTCACAGCCGTAGCCATGGCGTCGCCGGCGATCTCGCCCATTTCGGCAAAAGCCTTCTTCGCGGCCTCCCGGTCGCCTTCGCGCGTGCCGTCGGCGATTTCGCAGATCTCCTTCGGTTCGAGGCCGTGGTTCGGGTTGCCGGTCAGTTCGCCGTAGACCCGTTTCACGGCGCGGATCGATGCTCCGTCCTCGACGATGATTTCGGGCATCTTCTTGTGACGCAGACAGAACGTCTCGACGCACGAGTTGTCGCCGCGGTTCAGCCGGTTGTCGACCACAAGGCCCACGCCGAGTCCCGTGCCGAAGGTGTAGCCGACGAGGTTTTTGTATTTCTTCGGGCTTCCCAGCGCTTCGAGCCGGGCGTTGACCTCGGGCAGAGCACCTCCCAGCGCCTCGCCATAGGCAAACAGGTCGCCGTCGTTGTTGATGTATACCGGAATGCCGAATTTCGCTTCGAGGAACGGCCCCAGCGCCACGCCTTCGCGGAACGAGGGGAAGTTGGGCAGATAGCCACCGATGATGCCGTTCGGATAGTCAGCCGGGCCGGGGAATGCGAAACTGATGGCTACGGGTTTTTCGGGCAGACGGCCGATGACGGCCTGGAAGCCTTCGACGATCGTTGCGAGGCATTTGTCGAGGTTCTCCGCATGCGACGGGAGGGTGATCGGCTCCACGATGAATTTGTTGGCCTGCATGGCGCCGAAAACAAGGTTCGTGCCGCCGGCGTCGAGGGTGATGACCACCCGGTTGTCATGGCTGTACATATTGCGTAGTTTTGTTTGAATTGTCGGTGTAACTGCAGGCAAAGGTAGTAAAAATTCGAACGGGAGCAAATCCGAATTGCGGGAAAAAGGCCCGCGACCGCTGCCGCTTTTGGCTCCCTGGTCCCGATCCGTTGTTTTCGGGGCGGGTTTGCGCACGACGGAACCCCTCCTGCCGCACTCGCTTTTGTACATCCTGCCCCCTTTTTTCCGCCCGGAAGGGGAGCGTTGTTTCTTTTTATTGCGTTTTTAGATGCATTTTGCTATATTTGTTGCGAAAAAGAAAATTTAATCGATCCAAACGTAAAAAAGCATCCGATGAACTTCAAACGTCTGCTCCCTTTGCTGGTCGTTCCGCTGCTGCTGACGGCCTGCCCGTCGGGCGCCCGTCGGGCGAAAGACGCCCCAGATCCGAGTAGCCTGCCGCGCGAAATCCGCTCGGGCGAACAGGGCCCGTTCCACGTGCAGGGCATTGCCGTCGATCTCGAGCGCCGCTACATCTATTTCTCCTTCACGACCAAATTGCTGAAGATGGACTTCGCAGGCAACCTGATAGGCAGCGTGGACGGTCTGACGGGCCATCTGGGCTGTCTGACGATGAATCCTGCCGACGGTCGCGTGTACGGTTCGCTGGAATACAAGGACGATGCGATCGGCAAGGGCATCCGCAAGGTGCTCGACGCGGGGGCGGAGACGCCCGAAGCGGGTGCGGACCGGACGGGATTTTACGTCGCCATTTTCGACGTGGACCGCATCACGCGTCCGGACATGGATGCCGAGAAGGATCGTGTGATGACCACGGTCCATATCAAGGAGGCCGTCGACGACTATTTCGCAACGGTGGAGAACGGCGGACGGACAGTCAGGCATCGGTTCGGCTGTTCGGGCATCGACGGCGTGACCTTTGCGCCCCGGTTCGGAGCGCAGGAGGAAGGCGATTATCTCTATGTGGCCTATGGCATTTACGGCGATACCCTGCGCACGGACAACGATTACCAGGTGCTGCTCGCCTACGACACGAAGGACTGGAGGCGTTTCGAACGGCCGCTCGCCCAGGGGAGTCTGCATAAAAGCGGCCCGGAGGCGCCCGACCACAAGTATTTCGTTCGCACGGGCAATACCACGTGGGGGATCCAGAACCTGGCCTATGACCCTGCGTCGGGCAACTGCTATGCCGCGGTCTACAAGGGCCGTAAGTCGCAATTCCCGAACTGGTCGCTCTTTGTGATCGATGGCGGCAAGCCTGCCCGCAGGGAGCTGTTGGAGGGTTTCGATCGGCCTGTTGAGGGCGAGGTGCTCTCGCTGGTCTCCGCCGGGAAATCGGACGGCGGCATCTGCGGCTGGGATTTCAAATGGGGAGCCACGGGACTGTGTCCGCTCGGCGGCGGCTATTTCTACATTTCGCAGAATGCCCGTTCGAAGCAGACCGAACAGCAGAGCAGCACCGTTCGGCTCTATCGGTGGACCGGCGATGCGGATGCTCCCTTCCGGCCGGTTGAATAGCTCCCTTGCCTATTGTACCATTTGTACCATGCGCCCGGACGCTCCTGCGAGTGCCCGGGCATCTTTGTGTCGGCCGCATCGGGAGCCTTGGGCGGATGCTGCGGGGCGTTGTCGGACTACCCCCGGCTCCCCATGCTGTCGACCGACGGGTTGGTCATCACCACATCCTGCTCCAGCTGCCGTTTGGAGAGCGTTCCGTCCTCGGCTACTTGCGGGATCGGGCCTCCGTCGTTGAGGATGTCGTCGGGGGTGACTTGCGTTACGGTGGTTTTCGGCATCGGTTCCGAATGCCGGACGGCGGTCTTTCCCGCCCCTGTTTTGTCGGTCTGTTTCATGGCTTCCTTTTTGGCGGGAAGCCTTGCAAAAGCCATACCGTTTCCGGTGATGGCTGGAGGTCTTACGGCTCCGGGTTTTCGAAATCGAACCGCAACTGCACGCACTCCGGGCAGGCCTCCGGCGAGTTGCCGACTGTGAGTCCGATCAGCCGAATCCTGTGCCCGTGGAAATCCGTTGCGGCCAGCAACTCTTCCGACACGCGGCGGAGGGTCTCGGCCGAATCGACGGACGTGAATAGGGTTTTCGAGCGGGTTATCTGCCGGAAGTTCTCGAACTTGAGCTTCAGGACCACGGTCTTGCCCCGAAATTCATGATGCATCACCCGGTTCCAGACCTCTTCGCGCACGGCCGACAGCTCGAGCCGCAGCTGTTCCCGGTCGTCCGTGTCTTCGGCAAAGGTCGTCTCCGCGCCGAGCGACTTGCGGATCCGGTTCGGCGTGACCTCCCGCTCGTCGATGCCCCGGGCATAGCCGTAATAGCTGTGCCCGGCCTTCCCGAACTGCTGCACGAGCGCCGTTTCGTTCCAGAGCCGCAGGTCGGCTCCCGTGCGGATGCCAAGGCGGTGCATCTTTTCGGCCGTTACTTCGCCGATGCCGAAAAAGCGTTCGATGGGCAGCCCGGCCACGAACTCCTCGATCCGCTCCGGCGGGATCGTGAACAGCCCGTCGGGCTTCCGATAGTCGGAGGCGATCTTTGCCAGCATCTTGTTGACCGAGATTCCGGCCGAGGCCGTCAGTCCGGTTTCGGCGAGGATGCGGGCCTTGATTTCGCGGGCGATCAGCGTTGCCGAACGGACGTGGCTCACGTCGAGAAACGCTTCGTCGAGCGAGAGGGGCTCCACGAGTTCAGTGTATTCGCCGAAGATGGCGCGGATCTGTCGGGAGACGGACTTGTAGACCTCGAACCGCGCCGGGACGAAGATCAGCCCCGGACACAGCCGCTTCGCCAGCACGGACGAGAGCGCCGAATGAACCCCATAGGGGCGGGCTTCGTAGCTTGCCGTGGCGACGACTCCGCGCGGTCCGTCGTATCCGACGGCGATCGGACGGCCCCGGTATTTGGGGTGGTCGCGCTGCTCTACGGATGCGTAAAAGGCATCCATGTCGATATGGATAATCTTGCGTTGGGACATCGGGCGTTCGTCGGACGGGTGCAAAGATAATGCAAATTATTTCTTTTTACCGGCCGCGGCCGGCCTTTCGGTTCGGGCCGATTCGAAAGGTGCCCGGGCTTCCGGTCCTGCTTTTGGTTGGGCTTCCAGTTGGGCTTCCGGTCGGGGCGCCGGACCGTCTTGCCGGTTGAAAATCTCTTTCAGGATTGGGGGAATGCCGGCGGATTGCGTATCTTTGTCCCTGTTTATAGATCCTGATGAAAAATGGCAGACGATTATTTAGGCCGAAAAATGGAAGAGTATCTGGCCCGTTCGGCATCCGGACAGGCCAGTCGCAGGCCGCTGGTGACATTGAGCCGCCTGTTGCTGAAAAACCGCAGCCATCGCGGTTACGATCCCCGCTTCATTGTGCGCGACGACCAGCTTCGCCGCATTATCGGAGTTAACACCCGCATTCCCTCGGCGCGGAATCAGCAGGTCCTGCGCTTCCGGCCCGTCCTGGCGGACGAAGCACCCGCGGTCTTGGCTGAAATCCGCCTCGGAGGTGCTTTGCCCGAGCTCCATTTGCCGCTCCCGGGAACCGAACCGAATGCGTTCATCATCGTCTGCTCAACGGTCCCGGAAGATCGTTATGTCTCCATCGATTTGGGGATCTCGGCCCAGAGCATGCTGCTTCAGGCGGCCGAAATCGGGCTGAACGGCATCTGTATCGGAGCGTTTGACAAAGAGCGGATCCGGCAGAAATTCCATCTGGAGCTCGATCCGTTGCTGATCTTGGCCTTCGGCAAGGGCATTGAGAAAATCGAATTGGTGGAGATTTCCGAAAACGACGACCACCGTTATTTCCGCAAGGACGGCATCCACCATGTCCCCAAAGTCCGTGTCGAGGATCTGATTATCGGGTAACCCTCCCTCTCCCTCCTCCTCCCTCCCTCAAAAAGGGAAAGCCCCTTTTTGAGGGCCGTGCAATTAATCCAACGCTCTGATTTCACCCGCATCGCCGGCGTAGCAGGGCATCGTCTTGCCGATTCCGGCATTGATGTAGGTCGGGTCGCACATCACGTAGCGTTTGCCCCGAAAGTTGAAGGCATCGCCCGGGACATCTCCCCTGAAATTCACGGCACACGTGATGTGTGCCACGCCCTTGCTCCTTGAGGTGGCGGCAAAACTGACCGACACGACATCGAGCCCCGTGAGCTCACGCACCAACCACGAAAAGACGCCCACACGGTCCTTGCAGTTGTTCTGTTCGTAGAAGAACGACTCTTCGATGAAGAGTTGCTTCTGACGGCCGAACATCTCGTCGTCGGTGGCGTATTTGAATCCGTTCTGAACCAGGTTGAGCAGATAGCCCACCTGTTGGGTCTCGTTCATGCCGCTGATTTTGCGTCTGAGGGTCGAGAGTACCTGTGTCGCGAGTTGCGGTGATACGGTCTGACGATAGTAGACCTTGCCGTCGATAACGGGATAGTTCAGCTGGAGAGCGATGTTGCCTATCGGCAGCTCTGCCACGAACGGCTCCCCCAAAATGGCACTCCAACGCTTCACCTCCATGCGCTGACGGAGCCCGACATCCATCCCTCCGTCCATGGCCAGACTCAGCTGACGGTCGGCGTAGGAGAAATTGTTGTCGTAGGTGCGGTAGGATGAGCCGAGGTTGTGGCCGTAGCTGTAAATGTAGAACTTGCTGTTGTCCAGCACCAGATAGGGCACGGCATAGACCTGCTCCTTGAAGGGCAGCAGCAACACCAAACGCTCCTCATTGGCAGCCACCTGGGCCTTGAATTTGAGCTGCGAGAGCAGGAAGGCCTGCAGGGCGATGCGCTCGTTGTTCTGACGGTCGGTGTAGGCCTGTTCGCTTAACTTCTTGATCAGTTGATAGTAACCCCATCCGTTGAGGTGGTGGGCATCGGCATAGGCGGAGAGGTAGCGTACACAATCGTCGCTGTGGCTGCTCCATACGCCCCAGACGGCACTGAATCCCTTCTCGTCGCTCGATGTCAGACGGGGTGTCATCTCCTCCGACCAGGGGATGGTGAGGGAATCGCCAAAGAATTCGAGCGCGAGGGTGCGCCCCTTGTAGACCGGTGTCACGGGACGAGTGGCGGGCGGGGTGCTTTGGTCGGCAATCTCGCGGATCTCATCGGGTGTGGTGGTCGGCTCGGGCAGCGGTCGGGGTGAGGGTTGCTGCGGGGGCAGGGTCTGCGGCTCGGGCGGAATTACCGGCAGGGGAGCTGCATCGGCACTCTTGCGGTCGTAATGCTTCCACTGCTGTTTGAGATAGGCGGCAAAGTCGGCATTGGCCTTGGCTTTGAAGTCCTGATACTCCTTTTGGCGCTGCTCCTTGAATTGGTCATATTTCTTGCGCCACTGGCCGTAGTCCTGCGCCGGAGAGGGGGCAGCCACCAGTAGCAGGAGCAGCAGAATGATGTGGTTTTTCATGGTCTTCCGAAAATAAAGAGGAGCGGCACGCGCCCCATGTTTTTCTGGGGGAGGCGATGCCACTCCGTGTTGGTGTCGAAAATTTATTTCTTATTGGCACATTTGCTCATCTCCTCGTCAAAGACCTTCTTGAATTGCTCCTTGTCAAATTCCAGAAGCAGACGCTTGTCTTGCGCGAGGACTTCGGAAATCTTCTCTTCGAGCTTCTCCTTCGACATCTGGAGACAGGTGTGGCAGCGATAGTCGCCGTTGGCCAGACGGAATACCTTGATTCCGGCAATCTCCACGCCGTTCAACTGCTGGTCGATGACCGTGCGGGTCAGCTCCTTGTAGAGGGCTTCGTTGTCGTTCTGTTCGTGCACGGCTGCATTCTGACCGTAGTTCTCAATGACCGATTTCACCTCGTTCTGCACCAGAGCGGCAAGCTCCTGACGCGTGTTTTGCATGGCGATTTTCTTGGCCAGCGATATGTCGCGGCTGGTGCCCACTTGCGTGGCGCGCCAGAATTTGGCGTCGGTGTTGTATTGTGGCTCGCTGAGCGGAAGGGCGATCTCTGTCTCCCCCTCGGAGAGAGGGGCCTTCATGACCTTCTTGCTCGACGAGCAGCTTGAGAGAGAAAATACACACAGCAGACTTGCTGCCATCAAAAGGATTCTTTTCATAGTTTTACGGATGTTTTTTAGATGGGTTGCTATTCCAGGATACGGTAGGGTAGCGCGAAGCGTACCTCCTCGCTTTTTTGCGTGTTGGGGTTGTAGACCGTGAGTAGGCCGCGCATCAGCGGCGAGCGTCTCTTGCCGATGGTGAAGTCGCCCTCGGCAGTGAAGTAAAGACGGTGTGTGCCCTTGCCCTTGAACGATGCGTCGAGACCCTTCTCGATTCGGGCGTCGATGCCTGCCGCCTCAAGGCTCAGGGCGCGGACCTCAAACGGAGTGTCGTATTTGACGCGGAGGTCGATCCACCCTCCGATTTTCTTCAACTGTTTTTCGGCGGCAGGGGCTTCGGCTTCTTCGGGAGCAACCGTGTCCACGGCATCATGCGTTGCGGCGGTGTCGGGCTTTTCGGCTGCGGCCTTTTCATTTTCGAAAGCCTGCCCGGCGGCGGCATCTTCGTCCATCCGGGTGCGGATAACGATTTCGCCGAACGGAATGACCGCTATCTTGTTTTCGCGTACATCGAACGAGAATGCGTGCCTGACAGCCTGGGGACCGAAGCGGTAAATCAATCGTATGGAGTTTTCGTCACCGTCCAGACACTGCTCGTAGTTGTAGGTCACGCTGTACATCTTCTCCGCAACGGGCTTTATAACGATATCCGTGGCAAATTCCGACTGTATGACGGGCTGTTTCGAGGTGAGCACCCTGCGTCCGTTGATCGCGAAGTAGAAGAGATGCTCGCCCAACGAATTTTCGTAGGGAACCACCTCTATCGCCGAATAGAGTCCGAGATAATTGCGACGGAGAGCCACGGCCTCGTCGTGGCGGCGCGAGTCGAAGAAGTAGTTGACAAGGGGATTGAGGTCCGACAGTGCGCGGTCGATCTCCTCGATGTAAGCGAAGCGGTCGAAGTTGGCCTTCAATTCCAGATACTTGTCATACTGCTCCTTGTCCTGGCGCAGGAACTCGTCGATCAACTGATTCCGGCGTGCTGTCGGGAAGGGGTACTTCACATGACAGACATAGAACATCTCCTTGGAGCGTTTGTTCATGCGGTGCTCCCAGTAGATTTCGGCATCCGAGAGGGAGATGTCCGTGATGAAGGGCAGCTTGGCGGCCACGGTTTTCACCTCCGATTCATATTCGCGGAAGAAGTTGCTTGTTCCGTTGTACTCCTCGTTCTTGTCCGACAATTGCTCCGAGGAGCAGATGTTGACGCTCACGGCATTGACAATAGCCTGTCGAATGTCCGTAAAACATTGCTCACGGGCGGCATCGAGGGTCTTGTCCTGTGCCGAGACGATGATTTGCTCGGGCTGGGCTATGCCTGTCCATGCAGGAGATTTTTTCGAGCTGCGTTCGAGAATCTTTTCCTGTGCGGGGAGCGTCTGCATCGCCGCGAGGAGGGCGCAGCACAGTACAATCGATTTTTTCATGTCTTTATTGTTTGGCGTTCGTCACGAAATAGCTTGCTCCGAGCAGCACAATCACCAATATTCCGTTGAGGATGATGAGCAGGCTCTCTCCGGCGCCGAGCACTCCGAGCAGGATGTTGAGTCCGAGGAACAACACGAAGAAGACCCAGCCCAGAGTGTGGAGCAGCATCGAGGTGCGGGGGTATTCGGCCCACGAGATGCCCATACCCAGCACCAGGCTGAGCGTGCAGAGCAGACCTGTGCAGGCGATTAGGGGAGTCGATGCTCCGGCGGCGTGAAATCCGTAGCTGATGAGCGCACCGGAAAGAATCGAAAGAATGATGGTAAAAATATTGGCTTTCATGGTTAAAATTCAAATTTAGGTTTTGGGGGAGGACAGCTCGCAGGGTGTATGCTCAAATCCTTGACCTCGGCGGCACGTTGCCACTGCTCCATGCCCGATTTCCAGATGTAGGTTTCGGGGGTGATTCGTCGCTCGCGGATTTCGTAGATGAACTCCTTGAGGGAGAATGGTCCCGCCGGCTGCCCCTCCTTCCAGACGTAGATGTAGCGCAGACCGTCGGGGATGCGGAGTGTATCCTGCTCCTGTGGAGCTGGTTGCGGGCCGGGGTTGTTTCCTTGCGAAGCGACGGGTGCAGGCATGAAATTGGAGGTCATGACCTGTTGCATCAATCCCGCCATCGTGAGACCCATGGTCCATTCCATGACTCGCTCCCAATCAAAGTCCGATGCATCCATCATAAGGCTGACTCGTTTTGAAAATCGTTTGTTCTCTGTTTTTCTCTTGGTTTCCGGTTCCTGCCGGGATTCAGCCCCCCCCCCCTGCCTTTGGAGGAGTTTCTCCACAGGGAAAGCGGTCATCGTCCGCGGTCGGAATCGGCCGATTGTCCGTGTTGTTCATCATGGGGGGAGGAGTTTTCCGCCCCTCCCCATTGATGGACTACATGTTAATCGGGGGCGGAACCGTGCCGAACTCGTTGCTCAACTCGGGGAGCGACGCTGCGGCGGCCCATGCGGCCATGCCCTGTTTCCACACGTAGGTGGCAGGGCCGACCTGACGGTTGAGAATCATCTGGCGGAGCTGCTCCGAGGTGAAGGGTCCTGTCTGCGCTCCGTTCTCCGCCACAAAGTACAGTGTTTGCGGCATCGGGGGAGGTGGGGGAGGAGTGGCAGGGCCGCACGGAGGGGTCGGAATCCCTTGTGCGGCAGGCGATGCGACGGGCTGCCCCATGTTGTTCGGCTGGGCCTGTCCTGCGGGCATACCCATCGAAGTCTGCTGCTTCTGGATGTCCTGCATCATGTTGCCCATCATGTTGGCCATGTTGTTGCCCACGACGCCGCCCATCATTACGCCTGTCATCATGCCGGCCGGATTCATGCCTGCGTTGCTGCCGTCACCACCCAGATAACCGAGACTTTCGGCTGCCGTGCGTGCCACCTCGCCCTGGATGTTTATCTGGTGGGCGCGGATGTGTGCCTCCTGCTGTCCGAGCAGCTGTCCCTCACGGGCGATGCGGAGCATCTCCTCGTTGTGCTCGGCGGCGATGCGCTGCTTGTCGCGGATGTTGCGCATTTCGGCCTCGCTGGCTACGGCCGTCTGTGCCATCAGCTCCTTGTAGCCCATCGACGAGGTGTCGAGCATGATATCCGAGATGTCGATGCGGCGCACATCGATGGCAAAATCTGCTTTCAGCTGCTCCTTGAGCTTCTCCTCGACATATTCGCTGATCTGGTCGAGGTAACCCTCGATTTCGACCAGCGAGATGTTGTTCTCCTTGGTGGCTTTGGTGATGTAGGACTTGGCGTGACGGCGCAGGGCGTCGCGAATCTGCAACGAGAGGTCGTTCATGTCGTATTGCGCCATCTGATACTTGGCGATGAAGGCCTTGTAGTCGGCGATACTGAAGGTTAGCGACCCCTTGACCGATGCCGGCACAAATAGGGGGCGTTCGTTGGTCTCGATGGAGGTCAGCTGATTCACGGCCACGTGGCGGGCTTCCGAGAGGGTGACGTTCTCGATGAAGAACGGCAGGCGCAGAGTGCCCGAACGGTTGATGAAAAATACCTCGGCCTGAAAGGGCGACTGCCCCCCGAATGCCGCACCCACAATGGTGGTGAGCACCGGGAAGTTGGCCGTCTTGAGTACTTCGTCGTGGAAGCCCTCGATGAAATCCATTCCGCCCTCCTTTTCGTAGACGAATACGGCCACCTCGCCCTCTTTCACGCGGAGACGGCTGCCGTAACGTATGGCGTTCATTTTGCGGGAAGGCATACCCGCAGGTGTCCATTTCCAGATTAGATAGTCGGATTGGTCGCAACGGATGACATCCATGATGCCACCCTCTTTTTTACTTCCGAAGAGTCCCATATAATCAATCTGTTAGTAGTTTTTTGAGTTTCTTGTATTCTGATTTGTAGCGCAGCTGGCAACTCTCCACAAAGCGGCGTGCCTCCTGCACCTTGTTGTTTTGCCGGTAGTATTCTACAATTTGGCGGGCGCAGTCGTAGTCGCCGATGCGCTTCATGCAGAACTCCCTGAAGAAATCCTCCGCAGCAACGGCTTCCCCGGCTTCGAGAATCTTTTTGAGGAGCATGGTGCGCGGCGCCGCATCGTAATCGTCGTCGAGTCCCGATGTGCGGAACTTCTCGACGGCGTCTTGCCAGCCCTGAATGGCCGTTTCCGCATCGTATTCCCGGGCCGCGTTGCGAATGGAGTGCAGAACAGTCGACGAAGCGGCGAGAACACAGGCTGCGATGATAATCCAGTAGAGCGAGTGGCGGCGCGAGATGTTGCGGCGCGAGGTCTCGATGTCCGCGATTTGTGCCGTAATCTCCTCCAGCAGACGCGCCACCTCGCGGTTCTTGCCGAAGTCGCGGTTGGCGCTGCGGGCCAGCAGTTCAAAGTCGTTCTTCATCTTCGCAAATTGGCGGTCGGAGTAGGTGTTGCCCAACCGTCCCGCCAACCTCAGAATGATGACCACAAGGGTCCACACCGCGAAGATGATACTCAATATCCACAAGAGTCCCGCCTGGCTGACGACCGCCATGATGACGAGCAGCAACGTGAGGATCGGCAGCACGAAAATCGAGAGCCGGTTCATGCTCTTGAGGAACGAGGGGCGCGGAAGCCCCTTCATCTCGTGGAGCAGGTGTTCGAGACGGTTGATGGAGTCCGAAGCGTTATGGTTTTCATCTTCCAGCACGTATCCGCACACGGGGCAGACACGCGACAACAGCGGAAGTTCTTCTTTACATTTGGGGCATTTCATGGCTTGTGGATTTTATTGCAATTTGCCGAAAAGCCAACTCTGCAGCGAGTTGGTCGTAGAGTCCATCTGTGCCGAAGCCCTCTCCGATGCGCTTTTTTGCGAGGCTTCGAGCTGCTTCTTGCGCATCATCATCTCGTCGTCGTGCATCTTCTGCGCCATCTCGCGCTGCATTTCCATCTGCTCGAGACGGGCTGCCATCTCGGCCTGCTCCCTGGCATCGAGGGTCGCCTTGATGGTGTCGACCATCTTGCAGGCCTCGTCGAAGCGGCTGCTCATCGGGTCTACATAACCCAACTCCTCCAGAGCTCCCTCGTAGTCCTTCAAGACCATCTTGCTCTTGGCCGTCTGAAGCGATACGGTGGCGTACTTGTCGAGCATCTGGACGTAGGTGGCCGTCATCTTCTCCGCAATCATCGGATACTCCTCCACCGATTCGGGAATGGTGCCCAAAACGCCCAAAGCCTCCTCATACTCGCCGCGGTCGGCCAGCGATTGCGCCTTGGAGCAGAGAACGGGAACACGCGTCGCGTAGTAATCGACAATCTTCTCGCGTGCCTCGGTCATGAAACGGCGCAGGGCAGGCGTGCGGGGATTGATGTGGTTGATGGCACTGATGTAGGCGCGGTCGTTGGTGCGTCCTATGCCGCGTACACTGACCGCGGTCTGATTGACGATGACCTGCTCGGCAATGCCTACCACATAGAACGTCAATTCCAAATCGACGATGTATTGTGCAGGTACCGAGGCCGTGATCTGTTTGTCGGCAACCGTGGTGTTGACCGTCAGCACGAAATCATTCGACCTTGAGCCGAAATTGTTCTGCGTGGCCATTTGTAGCAGTTTGTTGTTCATCGAGTTGAGTGCGCCCTGCGGCAGGGCTACTTCCTCACACAGGTAGGGGGTGATGCAAATCTTACTTTCGGGTGCTTGGGCCGTTGCCGTAAGGACCGTTGTGAGAAGCACGAGGGCTCCGAAAAGTTTCTTCAGCATGATTTTAAGAATATTTTTGAAAAATCGGTGCAGAGGCCAATCTGATTGGCCTCCGCACTCCGGTTTTTCAGTGAGTTTTACTTACCTCCGAGGATCAGGATGGCGTGCCCCAACCCTTTGGAGATGAGTTTGGATTCCAAATTATATTTCTCCTTGAGCATTCTTTTGATTTTATTGGCCCAACGGCGTGCGTCCAGATCGCGTCCGCGCTCATCCACCAACGGAATGCGTACCTGGGTGAAGTTGAGCTTGTTCTGCGATGCATCGAGCGTGTACTTGTTGTTGGCGGTGGTTTCGGCTACCACATCCTCGATGAGGAAGCCCAGCTCCTCGCCGTCGAAATCACTCTCGAAGTCGTAACCGGCATCGTCCCAGCAGCGGCAGGTCAGACGCACCTCGCGACCGTTCTGCGACATGTCGTCGAAGAAGGCCATGAGCTGGTTGTTGAACGGCTCGATGTTGGCACCCACATTCTCGGCCAGATAGACCGGCAGGTCGAGCATCGAAGCAAATATTGCGGGACAGGTCCCCGAGCTTGCGGCAATCTGCTTTCCGGTGTAGGCGTCCTTGCCCTGGAGGTTGAAGCTCACCGACACCCGCGGCCCCATGTGGTTTTCCGACCAGGTCATCTGCATCCAGATGTCGGCCTTGGCCACACGGTTGAGCTGCTCCATGGGGGTCTCTGCCAACTCCGATCCCGTGTCTTTCGACGTGAGGACCATCATGTCGGTTTCCTCCTCCCTGATACTCTTGAGTGCAGCTTCGAGGTCGCTGAGCGGATAGCCGCGCTCGGCCATCAATTCACCGATTTTGCTGATGACCAGCAGCAGGTTGGGGTCGCTCTGGAGTGCACGTGCATAGTCGGGCACGCGCTCCGTCTGTCCCTGGTTGTCCACCTCGGTGTAGTAACCCTGCTGGATGCACCACACATCGCTCGGTACAACCATGATGGAGGGTTTCTTGCCCACGGCAACCTCGGTCAGGCGTTTGATGATACCCTCGTCCTCGAGCCGCTTTCTCAGGTCGGAGTACTGGACGGTGACATACACCCCCACCTTGTACTCCTTGCCCACCTTCATGACCGTGCCGGCCTTGCCTGCGCTGGTTACCGCAGCGTAACGGGCATATTCACCGTTGTCGGCAAAGAACTTCTCGAAGAAGGCGGCATACTGCTGCTCGACCATGGGCGAAGCCACCAGCGGAGCCAGAGCCTTGGTGCGTTTTGTGGGGTCGCTGTTGGCGGCCGCACCGCGGAAAATCAGGCCGTGAATGGCATTCTTGGTGGCTTGTCTTTGGGCGATGTCTACTTTTTTGGAGTAGCTCCATACCAACACCAATGCCGTGTTTTCCGAGCCTACGGCCTCGTTCTGAATGTCGTAACGCCAAGCTGCTGTCTGTTCGTTGGCTTTTTCAATTTTGCGCTGCTGTGCCGCAGCGAATGCCACGGGAAGCACCATCAGAGCAAGAATCAAAAAAAGTTTTTTCATGCTTTATTATTTTTTTGTTTTCATGCGGAGCAGCTGACCCTCATAGTACGCATTCTTGTCCTTGCCGGTGAGAATCGTCATGTCGTTTTCCGATGTGGAGACATTACCGCCCTTCAAGGTACTGAAGGTGTTGTCCCAAACGTGTTTCTTGTCCACGACCAGCTCGCCCTTCTTCTTGTAGTTGATGCGGGCGGTGCCGTTCTCGAGGGTGTCTATGCTCTTCTCCAAGACCTCGAATACCTCGCCGCCGGTCAGGCCGTCACGCGTACCGATGCGTGCCCCGTAGACGCGCTGCATCTTGCCCTTCTTGTCCTCAATCTCGCGGATGTAGAGCGGGGTCTTGGTCTTGAACTGGTCGTATTTGCGCTCGAATTTTGCCAATACCTCATCGACTGCATCGACGGCTGCCAGACGAATCAGCTCCTCCTCGCTCTTGTCGGTGAAGATTCCTGCCTTGGTGCGTACCCATGCGCGCTCGTTGCCGATGAACTGGAGCGATGCCAGATTGCTGGCTTCATATTTCTCGCGGTCGAACTCGCCGTTCTCGTTCCACAGGCTGTAGAACTCGTTGGTCAGCTCCTCGTTCCAACGCAGACGGAACAGGTAGGAATCGACAGTCACATAGTAACCGGCACCGACCGACGCCTTGATACCCATCTTGGCGATTTTGAGGCCCATGGCGCTCTGACCCGACGAATCCAACTGGGCCGCGGCCTCGAGGGGCAGCAGACGGTCGTCGATGACTCCGTCCTTGGGTTTGTAGCTGAAACGGGTAACGACAACGAAGGTGTTGCCCAACAACTCGTTGATGTCGCACTTTTCGCGCAAGAGCTTCTGATGCTGTGCCAGCGAAGCGTTGGCGATGTCGATCTCTGCGGCCGAAGCCTCCAGCAATCCGCGCTCCTCAATCAGCGCCTCGCTGTACTGACCCTGCTCGTCGAAGAACCATTTGTCGACGCACTGCTTGGCAATACCCTGTTCAATGATGAACTTGTTGGCCATACGTGCGGCGTTGAGCTGAATGACGGTATCGACGGTCTGGCTCATCTCTGCCATGATCAGGCGCAGGATCTGAGTCATGTTCTCGTTGTAGAAATTCTGCTTGGGAGCGGGTCCGCCGCTCTTGGCAAGTTCGTTGTACTGGTCGGTAGTGGTGCAGGCCAGGTTGAAGGCAGCCTCGTCCTGTGCGGTGAGCTGGAGCTGGTCGGGGTCCATGATGCGCACCTTGAGGTTGTGGTTGTTGTACTTGTTGTTCAACTCGGCATTGAGGAAAGCATCGCGCAGAATCTCTTTCTGGGGAACCGATGCGTCTTCCATCATCAGCATGCAGACCGAATTTCTCATGTACTTGTCCGTAACGACCTTCTTATCCAAATTTTGGGCTTGAACAAGATTCATGGTCATCAGTGTGGCCGATACGGCCAGTGCGCAATTGCGCAGGGGTTGTAGTTTCTTTAACATAATTTTAAGGGTTTAGATGTTTTTTAGACGTCTTTTTGATGGTTTCTTTTTTATGGGTTGACACAAATATATAAAATTCTCTCAATTCTGCACTATTTTTTTGCAATAAAATAGGTTAAAGCGTCGCGGGATCATATTTTGCGCGGCGCCCTACCATGTCTGAAGGTTTACTTGACTTTGTCTTGCATATAAAGTTCATAAATATTTGTCAAACAAGGCTAAAGAATAGATAAAATCCGAACCGACCATACCTTTGGGCCGCTACCTTGCCTCTCATCCCAAACTCAAGACATGAGGTGCTGATACGATTCTGCCTGCCATTGAGTTTACTTGCGGAAATTAGGATAGCGACAATAAAAACGCATGATGACCATCCTTGTGGAAATCAGCTCCCGGACAGACGAAATGCAGGGTCGACGGATGTTCACCCGGGTTTGTTGCACGGCCACCAAACACCAGTTTACAACCTTTTTACGTCGGCGTGGTGCCGTTCCAAATAATTCACGGATTGGGGATTACGGAACTTTGTGATGAAGACGGCAGCAGATCAGGGTGCAATGAAGGTTATCTGAAATGCGCTATTTGCGTGCAATTGACTGAGAATAAACCGGTCCCTTCTCGTTGCCCGTTATCCTCTATAACTAAGGTAACGACCCGATAAATCGAAGCGTTGCCTTGTTTTTAATTCCGAACGACGGGAGGGGCTTGGGGAGGTTGTCAGCTCCGGATTTTTTGGGGTTATCCGGCCGGCCGGAGCTGTTTATTCCGTCCGAACAAGCTCCTTCTGTCGTAAGTAAATCTGCATCGGGACTCCCGTAATCAAAAGCCCCTCCTGTCAAGGAGGGGTTTGGGGAGGTTGTCAGCTCCGGATTTTTCGGGATTTTCCGGCTGTCCGGAGCAATCCGTATCTGTCTGAATATGCTACTTCTGTCGGAAGTAAATCTGCATCGGGACTCCCGAAAAATCCCAGTGGTCGCGCATGTTGTTTTCGAGGAAGCGGCGGTAGGGCTCCTTGATGTACTGCGGCAGGTTGACGAAGAAGGCGAACTGCGGCGTCGGTGTCGGGAGCTGGGTCGCATACTTGATTTTGATGTACTTGCCCTTGGTTGCGGGGGGCGGGTAGTTCTCGATCAGCGGCAGCATGTACTCGTTGAGCTCCGAGGTCGGGATGCGGCGCTTGCGCGACTGGTGGACGCGGATGGCGGTCTGCAGGACGTCGAGGATGCGCTGCTTGTTGAGCACCGAGGTGAAGATGATCGGAATGTCGTTGAACGGGGCGAGTTTCTTCCGGAGGAACTCGATCCACTCCTTCATCGTATTGCTGTCCTTCTCGATCAGGTCCCATTTGTTGACCACGATCACACATCCCTTGCGGTTGCGGACGATCAGGTTGTGGATGTTCAGGTCCTGCGATTCGAGCCCCTGCTGGGCGTCGATCATCAGGATGCAGACGTCCGAGTTTTCGATGGCGCGTATCGAGCGCATCACCGAGTAGAATTCGAGATCCTCCATCGTCTTGCCCTTCTTGCGCATGCCGGCCGTGTCGACGAGGTAGAAATCCATGCCGAACTTGTTGTAGCGGGTATGGATCGAGTCGCGGGTGGTCCCGGCTATGGAGGTCACGATGTTGCGCTCCTCGCCCAGCAGGGCGTTCGTGAGCGACGACTTGCCGACGTTGGGGCGCCCCACGATGGTGATGTGGGGCAGGTCCTCGTCCTCCTCGGATGTCGTTTCTTCGGGCAGAGCCTCCAGAATGGCGTCCATCAGGTCGCCCGTGCCGCTTCCCGACATCGACGAGATGCAGTAGGGATCGCCCAGGCCCAGGGAGTAGAACTCGTGCGAGGAGTAGATCTGGTCGTTGTTGTCGACCTTGTTGCAGACGAGGATCACCTTCTTCGAGGTGCGGCGCAGGATGTCGGCCATCAGCATGTCGAGGTCGGTGATGCCGGTGCGCACCTCCACGAGGAAGAGTATCACGTCGGCCTCGTCGATGGCCAGCATGACCTGACGGCGTATGTCGTCCTCGAAAATATCCTCCGAATTGACGGTGTACCCGCCCGTGTCGATGATGGAAAACTCCTTGCCGTTCCAGTCGGTCTTGCCGTAATGGCGGTCGCGGGTGGTTCCGGCCGTCGCGTCGACGATAGCCTTCCGTTCGCCCACGAGGCGGTTGAAGAGGGTGCTTTTGCCGACGTTCGGACGGCCCACTATTGCTACAAGGCTCATAATATTTTGTTTTATCTCTTTCTTGTTTTGTTGTCTGCTTCTGTTCCGGGATGCGGGCGACCGATGTCGCGGTCTTTGGCCACGTTCACGGGGCCGGTTCCTTCCCGGACCTCTCCCGGAGGAGGGTCCGTGGCGCTTTGTGCCCGGAATGGTGCCGGGATTTATTTGCAAAGATAGCGCAAATCCGCGAGCGGGAAAATTTTTTCGCGTATTTTACACTTCGGGGCGTCAGATATAGCGGCTTTCGGTGTCGCCCGCCTGCACGGGGTAGAGCAGTACGGAGCTGTATCCGGAGAAGAATTGTTCGAGGTAGGCCGGGATGCGGCTCATCACGGGGTTGTAGGAGACGCGGTCGCGGCGGCTCATGACGAACCAGAGGCAGTCGTCGGCGCGGATGTCGTGTTCGAGCGACGGCAGGTCGTCCCACTGTGCGAAGGGCACGAAGTCGATGTTCGCCGGGTGGTTGCGGCCCTTGGGACGAAGGTATTGCAGCGTCGCCTCCGGGGCGAATACGACGATTCGGGCCCCCGAGTTTTCGGCCAGACGACGGATGCGGAGCTGCCACATCTGGAATCCCGCCTCCTGCTCGGCCTTTTCGGGGACGACGATCAGGTGGCGCTTGATGGTGTTCAGCGGCTGCACGGGGTGGTAGATGAAGGTCGTGACGTTGCTCTGCGCCAGGACGTCGGCGGCCATCTTGCCGATGCCGGGCCAGGGAGCCCCGGGGATGCCGGTCAGTCCCGCCACGGCCGGGGAGGCGTGGTGCATGCCCATCACGATGTCGGTGATGTTGCGTTCGCGGACCACGCTGACGATGGCGTTCGAGATGTTGACGTCGTAGCGCATCAGTTCCTGCAGGTAGATGTCGCCCGCGGCGGCGGCCGTCGCTGCGGCGTCGAGGATTTTCTGGGCGCGTTTCTCGACATTCGGGTCCTCCACCCGGTTGTCGATGGCGTGCAGGGCATAGAGCCCGTTGGGTTCCTTGGCGCGCTTGAGCATCGAACTCAGCCATACCAGTTCGTCGGCCGTGCGTTCGTCGGCCACAGGGATCAGAATGTGTTCCTCCCGGCGCGACTGCCTGTCTTCGGAGTCCTGCGAGCTGCGCATGGCGATGTTGTGGGCGCCGCGCTGCGTGGCGAAGGTCGACACGGTGCAGGTGGCCAGAATCATCAGGATCGTGCCGTTGAGCACGCTCTCGCTCAGGAGACGGATCGGTTCGCCGTTGGGCGTGTGTCCCAGGATGATGTTGTAGCCGACCATCACGGCGGCCAGCGTCGCGGCCACGTGGGCCGAGCTGAGGCCGAAGATGACGGTCCGCTGGTCGGGCGAGAGGCGGAAGGTCTTCTGCGTGAGCCATGCGGCGACGAACTTGGCCACCGTGATCAGCACGATCATGATGGCCGCCACTTCGAGGCTCTCCCAGCCGCGGAAGAAGGCGCGGTAGTCGATCAGCATGCCTACGCCGATCAGGAAGAAGGGGATGAAGATGGCGTTGCCGACGAACTCGATGCGGTTCATCAGCGGCGAGGTGCGGGGAATCAGGCGGTTGAGTGCAAGTCCCGAGAGGAATGCGCCGATGATCGGTTCCAGTCCGGCCAGATGGGCGAGGTAGGCTCCGAGGAAGACCATCGCCAACACGAAAATGTACTGCGAGACGTTGTCGCTGACCTGCTTGAAGAACCAGTGGGCCAGCAGCGGGAAGAGGAAGACGATGATGGCGATGCAGAGCGAGACGGAGCCTGCGAGCCGCCACCAGAACATGTCGTCGACGTTGCCCGTGGCCATGCCGACGATCACGGTGAGCAGCAGCAGGGCCAGCGTGTCGGTGATGACCGTGCCGCCGACGGCGATCGTGACGGCCTTGTCGCGGGCTATGCCCAGTTTGCTGACGATGGGGTAGGCGATGAGCGTCTGCGAGGCAAACAGCCCTGCGAGCAGGATCGACGAATAGATCGGGAATCCGAGGATGTAATAGCCGGCCAGGATGCCGAAGATCAGCGGGACGCAGAAGGTGTAGCCTCCGAAGACGAGGCTGCGCCAACTGTTGTGGCGGAAATCGGACATGTCCATGTCCAGCCCCGAGAGGAACATGATGTATAGCAGTCCGGCCGTACCCGAGAGGATGATGCTGCTGTCGCGCAGCACGAGGTTGAGCCCGTGGGGGCCGATCACGGCGCCTGCGATGATCAGCCCCAGCAGATAGGGGATTTTGAGTTTGTTCAGCAGAAGCGGAGCCGCGAGGATGATGACCAGGATCAGCAGGAATTTCAGGATCGGGTCCTCGAGCGGCAGCGTCAGGTTTATGTGTGCGAAAAGCAGCATGGGTGCGTGTTGTTTTTGTGGCTGGGGCACATGAAGGCCGGAGGCGCAAAACCGAATCCAACGCGGTTGTGCGGGGCGTTCCGACGGATAAAGGTGCCGTTGCGACACCAAATATAATAAAATCCGCGGTTCCCGCCAAACGCCGCGGGCGTTTTCGCGCGCTACGGACCGATCTGTCGGCTTGTCGGCCGCTTTTTCGCGGGCTGCGGCTCTGTGGGCGGGTTTTGCGGCGGTCCCGCGGCGACTACGGGGGCCTTGCGGTTGGGCTTTGCGGTTTCTGCGGCGGCATCTTCGCTCTGTTCCAATGGATGGGCCCTGCGGCGGGCAGGCGGTTCGGGCCGGCCCGTTGCGGCGATAGGCTTTGCCGCCGTTGCGTATCTCGCACGTTTTTTGTTTATTGGGCCGTGTCTGCCGCGCGGCGAAGCGGGGCGATTGTGAAATAATCGCCGCCGGAAACACGATTTTTGCGGAAAAAAATGTAACTTTGAAAAATTTGGAACCCGAAAATACGTCTCGGATGAGTATAGACAAAGTAGACAAACGATTGCTCGGCCCCGTGCTCGGAGGCTTCTTCATCATGGGCTTCTGCGATATGGTGGCCCCGATCACGGGCCGCATCGCGGCCGAATTTCCGCCCGAACAGCAGGCTGCCGTGAGTTTCCTGCCGACGATGGTTTTCCTGTGGTTTCTGGTGCTCTCGACTCCGGTTGCGGCGCTGATGAACCGCTGGGGCCGCAAGGCTACGGCGCTTCTGGGCTACGGATTCACCGTCGCGGGGCTGATGCTTCCCTATGCTGCCGGCGCGGAGTGTGCCCTGGGTTGGTATTTCGCGGGATTCGGCCTGCTGGGCATCGGCAACACGGCGATCCAGGTGGCCGTCAACCCCCTGCTGGCGACCATCGTCCCCGGCGAGCGGATGACCAGCTACCTCACCGTCGGGCAGATCTTCCGCAATACGTCGCTTCTGCTGCTGGCGCCCATCGTCACGGGGCTGATCGCCGCGACGGGTTCGTGGCGGCTCCTGCTGCCGATCTACGCGGCCCTCACGGTTGCCGGGGGTGTCTGGCTCCAGCTGACGGCGGTTCCGGAACCCGCGCAGGCGGGGCGTGTTGCCGGGTTGTCCGACTGCTTCCGTCTGTTGAAAAACAAGGTCGTGCTGCTCTCCGTGCTGGGCGTGGCGTGCTTTATCGCCGCCGACGTGGGTGTCGGCTTCCTGTCGGTGCGGCTGATCGACAACCCCTCGTCGATCCTCACCACCACGGGCTTCTACGCCTGCCGCATCGTCGGGACACTGGTCGGCGCATGGGTGCTGGTGAAGGTTTCCGACGTGAAATACCTGACCTGGAACATGACCGGGGCGCTGGCGCTGTGCGCGGCGCTGCTGTTCGTGCGCAACGAGGCTGCGATCTACGCCGCCGTGGGAGTGCTGGGCTTCGCCATGGCATGCGTCTTCGCCACGTTCTACGCCGTGGCCACCAAGGCCGTGCCGGAGCATGCCAACGAGGTGGCCGGGCTGATGATCATGGCCATTGCGGCCGGGGCGGTTTCGGGCCCCGTCTGCGGGGCGATCATCCGCGCCTGGGGCAACCCGCACCTGGGCATGCTCTTCGTCGCCGCGTGTGTGGCCTACATGCTCTGGGCCTCCGTCAAATTGAGAAAAAGGAATTAAAATTGAATGATATGATGCAGCGAAAAATTCTGCTAACCGTTTTTCTGACGCTTGTTGCGGCGGTTGCCGTCGCACAACGGCCCCGCGCCCGGGTGGAGTGGGGCGTGATCGGGGGTATCAACATCCCCGACTATTCGACCAACATGAAGAGCACCGACGTGAAGGACAAGCTGGGCTGGCAGGCCGGTATCACGACGGCCATCAACCTCGGAGCCTTTGCCATCGAGCCGCAGATACTCTACGTCCGCCAAGGGCTCCGCATCCGTCCCGAGGGCGAGCCCGAGGTCAACCTCAAGTCCAACTCGATCGACGTTCCGGTGCTGGCGTCGCTGCGGCTGCTGAATCCCGTGCGGATCTATGTCGGCCCGGTCTTCACGGTGATGAACGACTGCAAGCAGAAGTCGGGCGGCGACCTGCTGGACTTCGGCCGCGTGCGTCCCTCGGTGTCGTACACCGTGGGTGCGGGCATCGTGCTGATGCGCCACCTGCTGATCGACCTGCGCTACAACGGTCAGTTCCGCTCAAAACACGATGTGGTGCTGCCCGACGGGCGGCAGCTCGACAAACTCCGTACATACAACGTGGCGCTCAGCTTCGGCTATTTATTCTGATCGGTCTATGACGGAAGCTGTCGGAAAGGAAATCACGCTCGAAGGTGTCGATCCCCGCGAATTATACGGGGCGCAGAACGTCTACCTCGAGCAGATCAAATCGCTGCACCCCACGCTGAAGATCGTTGCGCGCGGACAGTCGCTCAAGGTCCTCGGGCCGGAGGCCGACACGCAGCGCTTCGCCAAACGCATGGAGGGGCTTGCGGCCTACTACCTCAAGTACGGGCACGTCTCGGCCGAGGTCATCGAGCAGAGCTTCGCGGGCGGCATCGCGCCGGACGACGCTCCGGTCGACAAGGATGTGATCGTCTACGGCAACAACGGCACAATCGTCCGCGCCCGGACCGTCAACCAGCAGCGGCTCGTCAAACTCTACGACCGGAACGACCTGCTGTTCGCCGTGGGTCCCGCGGGCTCGGGCAAGACCTATACGGCCATTGCACTGGCCGTCCGTGCGCTGAAGGAGCGGCAGGTGAAGCGCATCATCCTCACGCGTCCGGCCGTCGAGGCGGGCGAGAAGCTGGGATTCCTGCCCGGCGACTTGAAGGAGAAACTCGACCCCTACCTGCAACCGCTCTACGACGCGCTGAATGACATGATCCCGCCGGCCAAGCTCCAGAAGTACCTCGAGGAGGGGACCGTGCAGATCGCCCCGCTGGCCTACATGCGCGGCCGCACGCTGGACAACGCCTTCGTCATTCTGGACGAGGCGCAGAACACCACTCTGTCGCAGATCAAGATGTTCCTGACGCGCATGGGCCGCAATGCGCGGTTCATCGTCACGGGCGATGTGACGCAGATCGATCTGCCGCGCAAGTCGGACAGCGGTCTGGTGCGCACGATGGAGATCCTGCGGGGAGTCGACGGCATCGGCATCGTGGAGTTCGACAAACGCGACATCGTTCGCCATCCGCTCGTGAAACACATCGTCGAGGCGTTTGACCGGGGAACCGAAACGGAAGGGACCGGGGAGCATTGACCCCCGCCGTGCTCCGGGACGGAGCGGCCGTTTCCCTTTCCGGTGAACTGGTCGTTTGAACTGGTCGCTTGCGGCGGCTGCCGCCCGGCAGCGGAGGGGACGGAGCCGAGCCGGAGAACTTGAAAGGCCGAGAGCCCAAAAGTTGGAGCCCCGGCGACTTGAAAGGCCGAGAGCCCGAGGACTTGCGAACTTGAGAGCCCGAAAGAGAGCCCGAGAGCCCGAGAACTTGCGAACTTGGAAGGCTGAAAGAAAGACCGAGAGGCCGAAAGAGAGCCCGAAAGCCCGAAAGATTTTAATAAGGTATATAACATTTAAACTTCGATATTATGGACCGTAATTTGGTCGCGCTGAAACCGGCGCTTGTCTGGAAACATTTCGCGGAGATCGTTCGCATCCCGCGCCCCTCGTACCACGAGGAGGAGATTCGCCGCTATATTCTCGATTTCGCCCGTGCGCAGGGCTTCGAATGCAAGGAGGACGCGGCACACAACGTCTACGTTCGCAAACCCGCCTCGAAGGGGATGGAGGATCGCAAGGGTGTGATCCTGCAGGCCCACCTCGACATGGTTCCGCAGAAGAACAACGACAAGATATTCGATTTTACGAAAGATCCCATCGATGCCTACATCGACGGCGACTGGGTGACGGCCGACGGCACGACGCTGGGCGCCGACAACGGTATCGGCGTGGCGGCGATCCTCGCGGTGCTGGAGGATAGGACGCTGGAGCACGGACCGCTGGAGGCCCTGTTCACGGCTACCGAGGAGACCGGCATGGACGGAGCCAACGGACTGGAAAAGGGTCTGCTGCACGGCGACATCCTGCTGAACCTCGACTCCGAGGAGGAGGGCGAGCTCTATGTGGGCTGCGCCGGCGGACTCGATGCCAACATAACCTTCGGCTACAAGGCCGTGCCGACGCCCGCGAGCGGTTATACCGCAGCGAAGATCAGTGTCAAGGGGCTCAAGGGCGGCCATTCGGGCATTCAGATCGTCTGCCAGCGCGCCAACGCCAACAAGGTGTTATTCCGTCTGCTCCATGCCGCGCCGTGCGCCGTGCTGCTGGCCTCGGTGGACGGTGGCGGTCTCCGCAACGCCATTCCGCGCGAGGCCGAGGCCGTGGTGCTGGTCAAGACCGGGGACTACGAGGCGCTTGCCCGGGCGGTGGAACTCTACGAAAAGACCATAAGGGCCGAGTATGCCGGTATCGAGGACGCTGTGTCGATCAAGGTCGGGGAGGTTGAAATGCCGGCCGAAATGCTGCCCGAGGAGGTTGCCGGACGGCTGATCAAGGCCGTGGTGGCTTGCCCCGACGGGGTGCAGCGCATGTCGATGGCCATGCCCGGACTGGTGCAGACATCGACGAACCTCGCACGCGTGGTGTCGGACGGCCGGACGGTGAAACTCCAGTGCCTGCTGCGCAGTTCGGTCAACACCGAGAAGAAGGCGCTAGGCGAGGCCATCGCGGCCCTCTTCGCTCTGGCCGGGGCCAAGACGGAACTCACGGGCGCCTACAACGGCTGGAATCCCAATATGGAGTCGCCGATCCTGAAGGCAATGACCGCCTCCTACGAGGAGCTCTACGGGCAGAAACCCGCCGTGACGGCCATTCACGCCGGTCTGGAGTGCGGCATCATCGGCAGCACCTATCCCGATCTGGACATGATTTCGTTCGGTCCGACGATCTGCTATCCCCACTCGCCCGACGAGAAGGTGGAGATCGCCTCGGTCGGGAAGTTCTACGACTTCCTGGTCGACACGTTGCGTAACATTCCCGAAAAATAATCGCAGCGTGGCGACCGATTCCGGAAAATGGTTCGTTATCGTCAATCCCGTGGCCGGAAGCGGCCGCGGGCTCGACCATTTTCCCCAGATTTCGAAACACCTGCGCGATGCCCACATCCTCTGCGAACCGGTCTTCACGGAGCATAAGTTCCATGCTACGGAGCTCACCGTCACGGCCGTGCGCGAAGGCTATCGCCGGATCATTGTCGTGGGCGGCGACGGGACGCTGCACGAGGTGGTGAACGGATTGTTCATCCAGCAGGAGGTGCGCCCCGACGAGGTGCTCGTGGCCGTGGTGGCCGTGGGCACGGGGAACGACTGGGTCCGCACGTTCGGCATTTCGAACCGCTACCAGGACGCCGTGAAGGCCATCAGCGAGGGTTATTCCTTCCTGCAGGATGTAGGGGTGGTCTCTTACGAGGAAGCGCACTACCGCCAGAGCCGCTATATGGCCAACGTCGCCGGGGCGGGGTTCGACGCGCATGTCGTGCGCAAGCTCTCGCACCTGAAAAAGAAGGGACACCGGAGCCGCTGGCGCTATACGTGGTGTCTGGTGAAGAATTTCTTCCGCTACAAGTCCACGGGCGTCAAGGTCTGGGTCGACGACCGGCTGGTCTACAACAACCTGCTGCTCTCGGCCGCCATCGGCATCTGCAAGTTCAACGGCGGGGGTATTCAGCAGTTGCCGGCGGCCGTGGCCGACGATGGCATGCTCGATCTGTCGCTGATTCGCCCGGTGCACTTCTGGCACCTGCTGTTCCGCTTCCACTACCTGTTCAACGGCGGCATCTACCGCATCCGCCACATCCTCCAGGAGCGGGGCGGCCGCATCCGCATCGAATCTTCGCCCGAGGTGTCGGTCGAGATCGACGGGGAGCCGCTGGGACATACGCCGCTCGAATTCTCTATTCTCCACCGGGCCATCCGCATTGTCGTGGCCCGCGATTTCTACGAACGCTGTGCTGCGGTCGTGGCCGAGACCCCGGCAGGGTAGCGCGCTCCCATGAAAAAAGAGGGCCGGATCCTTGTCGGATCCGGCTTTTTTTGCTTAAAAATATCAAGTGTGTGCGCACACACTTGATATTTTCGAAAAATTTGCATAGCTTTGCCGATGTAACGCCAAAGAACTGCGTAAACCATGTCCGACAACAACCATACCACAGTCCGCATCGTCGACATCGCCCGCATGGCAGGGGTGTCGGCAGCGACGGTCGACCGCGTGATCCACAACCGCGGCAAGGTCTCGGCAGAGAATCTCGCGCGCATCAACGAGGTGTTGCGGCGGGTCGACTACCGTCCCAACCTGATCGCCCGCTCGCTGGCATCGGGCCGCAGGTATACGATCTGCGTGGTCATGCCCCGCTTCGCGCCGGGCGAATACTGGGCCGATTTCGAGGCCGGAATCGCCCGTTCCGAGGCCGAGGCCATGCGTTACAACGTCGTGGTCCGCCGTTTCTACTTCGATCAGTACGACCGGACGTCGTTCGATAACCTGCTGGAGACGCTGCGGTGCGAGGAGTTCGATGGCGCGGTGATCGCCACGCTCTTTGCGGAGCGGGTCGAGCCGTTTGCCCGTGAACTCGATGCCCGGGGTGTGCCCTATGTCTTCGTCGATTCGGACATCCCCGCCTGCAACCGGCTGGCCTATTTCGGCACATCGTCGTTCGACGCCGGGGCGGTCGCCGCGCGGCTGCTGTCCGACCGGCTCGATCCCGAGGCCGACATCGTCGTGGGGCGGATCGTTCCCCGGGGCGACGGCGGTTCGAACCAGTGGCGCAACCGCGAGGCGGGATTCCGCAGCTACCTCGAAGCACACGGATTCCGGGGCCGGCTGCACTACGCTGCGCTGCGGCTAGACGACGAGACCTACAACACCCGCGTGCTGGACGAACTGATGCGCAGCCATCCGCAGGTCGCCGGGGCCGTGACCTTCAATTCGACGTGTTACATTCTGGCGGGCTATCTGGCGGCAAGGCGGCTCGAGGGCGTGCGGCTGGTGGGCTACGATGTGATCCGCCGCAACGGGGAGATGCTCTCCGCAGGCGTGGTGACGGCGCTCGTGGCCCAGCGTCCCGAGGCCCAGGGCTACCGTGCGGTGATGGCCCTGTGCGAATGGTTTGTCGAGGGCCGCGCTCCGGCGAGGGTCAACAACATGCCCATCGACATTCTGCTGAAAGAGAACATACCGTATTATACCAACAACATCATCTGAAAAACATGAAAAATCTCTTTGACATCCGGGGCCGTGTCGTCGTCGTGACGGGAGGTGCCGGAATTCTGGGCCGCTCGATCTGCGCCTACCTCGCAGAGCAGGGCGCACGCGTCGCGGTGCTCGACCGCGACGAGAAGGCGGGCGAAGCGCTCGTCGACGAAATTCGCGTCGCGGGTGGCGATGCGTTGTTCTTTGCAACCGATGTGTTGAACCGCGAGGTGCTCGTCTCGAACCGCGAGGCGATCCTCGGGGCCTGGGGGCAGATTGATATCCTCCTGAATGCCGCGGGCGGCAATATGGGCGGTGCGACGATCGCTCCCGACAAGTCGTTCCTCGACCTGGAGATCGAAGCCTTCCGCAAGGTCGTCGACCTCAATCTGTTCGGCACGGTGCTGCCCACGACGGTCTTCGGCGAGGCCATGACGGCCCGCAAGAAGGGTGTGATCGTCAACTTCTGCTCCGAATCGGCATTGCGTCCGCTGACCCGTGTGGTGGGCTACGGAGCCGCCAAGGCCGCCATCGGCAACTATACGAAGTACATGGCTGCCGAACTGGCACAGAAATTCAGCCCCGAGATGCGCGTCAACGCCATCGTTCCGGGCTTTCTGCTGACGAACCAGAACCGCGCGCTGCTGATCAACGAGGACGGTTCGTACACCGACCGTGCGCGGTCGATCATCGCGCACACGCCCGCCGGACGCTTCGCCGAGCCGGAGGAGCTGCTGGGGACGATCCACTACCTCGTCAGCGACGCCTCGTCGTTCGTGACGGGTGCACTGGTCGTTGTCGACGGCGGCTTCGATGCCTTCTCGATTTGACGGCGCGGGATCGGCCCGGTGGCAACATCCGGCTCCCCGGCCAGCCGCGCGCCGTTCTTGCGGGGTAAGTTCCGTTCCGCGGGCAGGCGCCCGTTTCGGAGCGGACGCCCGGCGAAGCGCTTGCAGCGGTGCGGACGAAGGGGAGCCTGCGGCGGAGCAAGCCGCGTATGTGAAACCAATTTGAAAACCTGAAAACAAAACAACCATGTATCTTTGCAAACAGTCCTGGCGCTGGTATGGTCCCGGCGACCCCGTAAGCCTTCAGGACATTCGTCAAGCCGGGGCCACCGACATCGTGACGGCTCTTCATCACATCCCCAACGGTGAGGTGTGGAGTGTCGGGGAGATCGAAAAACGCCGGAAGATGGTCGCCGATGCCGGTCTTTGCTGGTCGGTCGTGGAGAGTGTTCCCGTCCACGAGCATATCAAGACCCGCACGGGCGATTTCGGACGCTATATCGAGAATTACAAACAGACGCTCCGCAACCTTGCGGCATGCGGCATCCGGATTGTCACCTATAACTTTATGCCCGTGCTGGACTGGACGCGCACGAACCTCGCCTACGAACTTCCCGACGGTTCGCGGGCCCTGCGCTTCGAGCGTGCGGCGTTCGTGGCCTTCGACCTCTTCATCCTGAAGCGCCCCGGTGCCGAGAAGGACTATTCCGAGGCCGAGCGTGCCGCTGCCGAGACCCGTTTCCGCGGGATGGACGATGCGGAAAAGGAACTTGTCACCCGCAACATGATCGCGGGTCTGCCCGGTTCGGAGGAGAGCTTCACGCTGGAGCAGTTCCAGCGGGAGCTGGACCGTTATGCGAATATCACGGCCGAGACACTGCGTGCAAACCTCGTGGCTTTCCTGCGCGAGGTGGCTCCCGTGGCCGACGAGGTGGGAGTGGCACTGGCGATCCATCCCGACGATCCTCCATTCCCGATCCTCGGGCTGCCCCGCATCCTCTCCACCGAATCGGACTTTCAGAAATTGGTCGAGGCGGTTCCCAACCCCTCGAACGGCCTGTGTCTCTGCACCGGTTCGTTCGGCGTGTCGGCCGCGAATGATCTGCCGGGGATGATGCTGCGGCAGGGCGACCGGGTGAATTTCGTCCACCTGCGTTCGACGCAGCGCGATACCGAGGGCAATTTCTACGAAGCCAACCATTTGGAGGGTGACGTGCCGATGTACGACGTGATGAAGGCCCTGCTGGAGATCCAGCAGCGTCGGCACATCTCGATTCCGATGCGTCCGGACCACGGCCACCAGATGATCGACGATCTGAAGAAGAAGACCAATCCGGGCTATTCGTGCCTGGGGCGTCTGCGCGGCCTGGCCGAACTGCGGGGACTGGAGCTGGGCATCGCCCGGTCGCTGTTCGCGGATAAATAGACAGACCGTCGCATGTACGACAAAGCGGTGCGCATCGTGAGGTGCGCACCGCTTTGTTTCTGTCGGAACGGATTCCGGGGCTATTTCTTGGCCGGGGTTGCCGGAGCCTTGGCCGGGGTTGTCGGGGACTGCGTCTGTGCCTGTGCCGAGGGGCCTTCCGGGACGGTCTCGATGACCTCCACTTCGGTCACCACCCAGCTGAAAAGGTCGTTGGCGCACTGGCTTTCCAGTTGGCGGATCTGCGACATGTCGCTCGTGTCGGCCAGAATGGCGTTGAAGAACTGGCCCATCGTGGAGTACGTCGCATTGACCTTCGCCGCGAAGCAGTTGTAAAAGGCTTTCTGCTGCTCGTGGTCAAGCCCTGCGGGGAGCACACCCTGCGCCACGAGATCCTTGTAGGGGAAGATGTGCCGCATGTTGTGGGCGTCGGCATTCAGTTCGTCGACAATCGTCGAAACAACCACCATGTCCACCGTGTCGTCGACGCCCTGCATCTGGACGAACTCCACGTAGACGGGATAACTGTTTTCGAGCTGTCCGGCCACCTGGTCGGTGAAGAGCACAAATTCGGCATCGTTCAGGTCGTCGAGGTACACCATCTGGCGGTAGCTGCGCAGCGCTTCGCGCATCGCCTTGCGCTGTTCGTGGTTCCATTGCCGCTGTTGCGAGCAACCGAGAAATCCTGCTGCGAAGATCGTCAGCAGCGGTACACAGAGGAGAATTTTTTTCATTTTTTACCCTGATTTTGGTTTTACTTCACTTCGGCACGCAATAGATGTGCCAAAAAAAGCATATCTTTGGGAAAAAGAACCCGTTATGGATGTTTTGAGTTTCCGCGACTATTGCCTGTCGCTGCCCCTCACGGAGGAATCGACGCCGTTCGATGAGACGACGCTGGTCTACAAGATCGGCGGGAAGATGTACGCCTGTGCGGATATGAACGATTTCGGTCAGGTGGCCGTGAAGTGCGACCCCGACGAGGCGGTCCGGTTGCGCGAGCGCTACGAGGAGGTCGGCCCGGCCCGCTATTTCAACAAGAGGCACTGGAACGGCATCCGCACCGCGGGCGACTTGCCCGACGCCTTCATTCGCGAGCAGATCCGCAACTCCTACCTGCTGGTTCTGCGGCAGAGCGTCACACCCCGGAGTCTGCGCGAGGAGATCCTGCGCCATGTCGAAGAGCACGGGCTGCCGGAATGATCCTTCCGGCTCCGGTGACGATTTCAACTTCGGCTCCGACCCCAACTCCTGCTCTGACTTCAACTTCAACTCCGACTCCATCTCCGGCTCCGATGACGATGCGGTGACGATGGGCCGGCAGTGTTCTTGGCATCACTGATCCGTGTGCAGACTGCGGCCGGCAGTTTCACTCTGCCCCCCCCCACCCTCTCTCCGAATACGAAGCAGGCGAACATGGGCTTCTGACCCGTGTTCGCCTGCTTGTCTGTAAAACGGACTTTTTCTAAGCCCGAGCCTGTCGCCGCCAGCGGATGTAACCCGCCAGGGCCAGCGCCGAGTAGAGGGCGTAGAGTCCTGCGGTGTAGGGCAGGTCCTTGTAGAGATACAGCCCGACGGTCACCAGGTCCACGACCAGCCATACGAGCCATTGCTCGACCAGTTTGCGCGAAAGCATCCACATCGCCACGATCGACAGCGCCGTGGTCCCCGCGTCCCAGAAGGGCACGGTGCTGTCCGTGAAGCGGGTCAGCAGCAGGTAGAGCGCCGCATGCGCCGCAACGTACACTGTCGCGAGCGCTGGAACCGTCCGCAGGGGCGTGTGGGCGATGCGCAGTGCCTCGGCTGGCCCGAGACCCGCCGTATCTTCACGGCCGCTCTGCCCGGCCTCTGCTTTTCGGCCCCTTCTGCGCCACACGAGCCATCCGTACAGCCCCGCCAGCACGTAGTAGGCCTGCATCGAGCAGTCGGCATACAGCCCCGATTTGTAGTAGAGTGCCCCGTGAATCAAGGGCATGATAAGCCCCACGATCCACAGCCGGATGTCGGCGCGGTATTCGAGCCACAGGTAGAGAAGTCCGAGCGCAACCCCGGCGATTTGCAGGATGAGTTTCCAGTCCATCGTTGTCATTCATTACGGGCGCCGGGCAGGTCGGCTCAAGGCCGGGAATCCGTCCGGAGACATCGAAATCCGACGCCCTGTGTCGGTTAAAATTTCACCGTGACGTTTGCCAGCACATTCAGCGGGGCCTGCGGGAAGTAGTAGGCCTCGTCGATGCGTACCGGCGTGGAGCCGCTCCAGGTGTCCATGTACGAATATCCGTAGCCGTTGCTCTCGTATTCCGTGTTGAACAGGTTGTTGACCAGCAGACCCAGCCGTACGCTGCGCGCCGTGCGGGTGCGGAACGTGTACGCCAGGTTGAGGTTGGTCACACAGTAGGAATCCAGCGACAGGGCGTCGTTCTCGTTGTTGGTGAAATACTGCTTGCCGACATACTGGGTGTGGAACACGGCTTCGAAACCGCGGTAGTGGAAATTCAGCAAGGTGTTGGCGATGACGTCGGGCGAATAGGCGATGGTCATGTCGCCCAGTTCCTTACCGTAGGTGGGGCTGTCCTTCAGGGCATCGACGTAGTTCTCGATGCGGTTCTGCGAGAAGGTGGCGTTGGCCCCCGCGGTGAACCATCCGGTTACGCGCCACGAAGCCGACAGTTCCACACCCCGGCGGTAGCTGTCCGCAACGTTGGTGTTGAGGGCGTCGCTGCCGTCGTTGACCATGCCCGTCGGCACGAGCTGGTCCTTGTACTTCATGTAGTAGAGGTTCACTCCCAGCGAGAGACGCGGTGCCGTGTACTGGTAGCCCAGCTCCCAGTCGTAGAGTTTTTCTGACGAGGGGTAGGTGTTCACCTCGGCGAACTTGTAGCGGTCGGTGAAGTCGCTGCGCGTGGGTTCCTTCTGTGCCACGGCGAACGAGAGATAGAAGTTGTTGCGCTCGGCGAGCGTGTAGCTCACACCCGCGCGGGGATTGAAGAAGTGGTACTGTTTGTCCACGTCGATGGGCTGCATGCCTGTCTCTTCCGAAATGAAGTTGTCGTTGACGCCCCATGCCTGATAGCTGACATAGCGGTACTGGAGGTCTGCGAAGAGTCGCAGCCCTTTGGCCACGGACCAGTTGGCGCGTGCGAAGAGGTTGGCGTCGTGCTTGTCCACGTCGTTGTCGTACCAGCGGCCGCCGATCTGGTTGCTTTCCAGCCCGTTCACCCAGTCGAGCACACCCCAGTGGGGGCAGGAGTAGTAGCTGTACGAACCGCCGAAGGCGAGGTCGAGGTTCCGGACCGAGTAGGCTGCCGAGACGTTCAGGCCTCCGAGGTGGTTGCGCATGATCTTCTCGCGGATCAGGTCGGCCTCCTTGCCGGCGGCCACGTCAGACGGGATATTGAGGTATTCGGAAAGCGTGCGTCCGTCCTTATACTGCTTGTAGAAGCCGTAGCCGTAGGTGTAGAATCCCGTGGCATTCAGGCTCCACTTTTCGTTGAAACGGTGGGAGAGCACCAGCTGGTTGTTGATTTGCAGGTAGTTGTCCGTCTGGTCGTCGTAATAGTCTACCGTGGCGCGCTGCCGCTCGTCGCCATCCATATAATAATAGGAGTGCGGTCCGTTCGAGGTGTAGTACATGCCCTCGGTGTGGAATCTGCGGCCGTTGAGGCGCATCTCCTCTTTCGTCGCACCCGTGTAGGTGAGGCCCGTTTTGGCCTTGCCGCCGAACGAAACGAACTTGAGCATCGTGTTGCCGTTGTAGTAGCCCGCCTGGAACATGTAGGATTTGAGGTCGGTGGCTCCGCGGTCGATGTAGCCGTCCGATCCGATGTGCGTCAGACGCGCGTCGAGGGTCCAGTGGCCGCCCATCAGGCCCGAGGAGATGTGCACGGCCTGCTTGTTGGTGTTGTACGAGCCGTAGGAGAGCGATGCGTCGCCGCCGAATTCGGTTTGCAGGGCGTCGGTGGTCATGTTGATCGCTCCGCCGAAGGCTCCCGTGCCGTTGGTCGAGATGCCGGCACCGCGCTGTACCTGGATGCTTCCCACGGCCGAGATCAGGTCGGGGGTGTCGTACCAGTACATCGAGTGGGAGTCGGGGTTGTTCATCGCCACGCCGTTGATCGTGACGTTGAGACGCGTCGGGTCCGTACCGCGCAGGCGCACGGCCGTACCGCCGATGCCGATACCCGTTTCGTTGGTGGCGATCATCGAGGGGGTCATGGCCAGCAGCGAGGGGATGTCGGTTCCGTAGCTGTTGCGGACGATCTCTTCGCGCCGGATGTCGGAGTAGGCAACCGGAGTGGTCGGGGTTGCGCGTGTGGCGGTCACCTCGACCTCCTGCAGACGGTACATTTTGACCGAATCCTCTCCGGAGGTTTCGGCGTTCGGACCCGCATTTCGCTGTTCGTCCTGTTCGGCGAGCGCTTCGGCCCGCAGATGGGTGGCCGTGCAGAGCGCGGCAGCCGTAAGAATCAGAAGAATCCTTTTCATCGTTAAACTTTGTTGAGTTAATAGACTGAAAAGGGGTATGTGTTGTTGATTACGCTTCGTCCCGGTCTCGGCATTACCCGTCTCCGGTTCAATGGGTATAATCTCAGCCTGACAGTAAGGCACCCCTTTGAAATATCGGCGGCAAAGATACGGAAAAAAGGCGGAAAGTCCGCAGACTTTCCGCCTTTTTTCCGTATCGCTGTTGATCCTCAGATTGTTCCGAACCGGAAAACGATCTTCTGGCAGTAGGTTTCGCCGGGCCGGAGCAGCGGAGAGGGGAATTCGGGATGGTTCACGGCGTCGGGATAGTTCTGGCACTCTATCGCCACGCCGGCGTAGTCGGCATAGCGGCCGCCCGACTTGGTCTCGGGGCATCCGCCCGCGAGCCAGTTGCCCGTGTAGATCATCACGCTGGGCTGCGACGAGAGCACCGTCACCTTGCGGCCCGACCGGGGTTCGCGCAGACAGCCGACCTCGCCCAGAATGTTGGGCCTCCAGCTGTCGATGACGAAGGGATGGTCGTAGCCCTTGAAGTCGCGGATGTGGTTGAACTCCGAGTCGATGCCGGAGCGGAAGGCGCGGAACTGCGTAAAATCCTGCGGGGTTCCGGCTGCGTCGAGGAGCTTGCCCGTGGGGATCTGGCGTTCGTTCATTTCCAGAATCTTCGAACTGTTCAGTTGCAGTTCGTGGTCGAGCACCGATCCGCTGTCTTCGCCCGCGAGGTTGAAATAGACATGGTTGGTGAGGTTCACCACGGTTGTCCGGTCGGTCCGGGCGAGATAGGTGATCTCCAGCGCGTTGTCGTCGTCGAAATCAAATGCGGCCTCGACGTACACCTCTCCGGGGTAGCCCTGGTCGCCGTCCTCCGAAATGAGCGACATCACCACGCGGTTGGTCTCCACGCGGCTTTCCCAGATGCGGTTGGCGAAGTTCTTCGTTCCTCCGTGCAGGTGGTTCGCGCCGTTGTTGACCTCCAGGGCGTATTCCTTGCCCTCGACGGTCATGCGCCCGAAGGCGATGCGGTTGGCGCAGCGTCCCACGCTCTTGCCCGAGGCGGCTCCGTCGAAGAAGTAGCCTTCGGGGTGTTTGTATCCCAACACCACGTCGGCCATGCGGCCTTCGCGGTCGGGCATCTTTGCCGAGACGATCGCCGCGCCGTAGTTCGTGAACTGCACCTCGGCTCCCGAGTCGTTGCGCAGCGTGTAGAGGATGATTGCCTCGCCCTCCGGGGTCATGCCCCAGACGTGTTGTTCGATTTGTACCATAGTTTCAATAAGTTCGGCGGTTCTGTCGGTTTTCGCTTCGGAGCGATTTTGTCCGTAGCCCCGCTCCTCCGGCTTGCCTTGCGGCGTTTTCGGGAACGGGGCTCGTGACAATCGTTCCGAGTCCCCCTCTTCCAGGGGGCTTTATTCGATTGCGGGTTTTAGGTTGGTCAGCAGGTTGTCGATGCGGCGCAGGGTCTCCTCTTTGCCGATGAACGACGTTACGTCGTACATGCCCGGGCCTTTTCCGGCGCCCACGAGGGCCAGCCTCAGGGTGTTCATCACCTGCCCCATGCCGTATCCCTTCTCCTCGATCCAGGCGTGCACGATGCGCTCGGTGTTCTCCAGCGAGAAATCTTCGATGCCGGCCAGCACTTCGCGCAACTCGGCGAGCATGGCGGGGTTCTGCCCCTTCCAGTACTTGCGCGCCTGCTTTTCCTCATACTCCCGGGGTGCCTCGAAGAAGAACGACGTGAGGTCCCACAAATCGGTCGTGAACGTCGCGCGCTCCTTCATGATGCCTGCGGCCCGGCCGGCTACGGCGTCCGACACCTCGATGCCGTGGCTGCGCAGGACGGGCTGGTAGAGGGCCGCCAGTTCGGCGTCGGTCTTGTGGTGCATGTACTGGGCGTTGAACCACCGTGCCTTGTCGGGCTGGAAGCGGGCGCCCGATTTCGAGACGCGGTCGAGCGAGAAGCTGTCGATCAGCTCCTGCATCGAGAAGATCTCCTGCTCCGTGCCGGGGTTCCAGCCCAGCAGCGCCAGCATGTTGATGAACGCCTCGGGGAAATAGCCGTCCTCGCGGTAGCCGTGTGCGGTCTCTCCGTTCGGCGAGGTCCAGAAGAGCGGGAATACGGGGAATCCCATCTTGTCGCCGTCGCGCTTCGAGAGTTTGCCGCCGCCCGTGGGCTTGAGCAGCAGGGGCAGGTGGGCGAAGCGGGGCTGTACGTCCGTCCACCCGAAGGCTTTGTACAGAAGGTAGTGCAGCGGCAGCGACGGCAGCCACTCCTCGCCGCGGATGACGTGCGATACCTCCATCAGCCGGTCGTCGACGATATTCGCCAGGTGGTAGGTGGGCAGAGCGTCGGCCGATTTGTAGAGCACCTTGTCGTCCAGCGTCGAGGTGTTGACCTCCACGTGGCCGCGGATCAGGTCGTCCATGGCGACCACTTCGTTTTCGGGCATCCGGAAGCGGATCACCCACTGGTCGCCGCGGTCGAGGCGTGCCTTCACCTCCTCGGCGGGCAGCGCCAGCGACGTGGCCAGCTTTTCGCGTACGGCATAGTTGTAGGCAAAGGCCTCGCCGCGCGCCTCGGCCTCCTTGCGCAGGGCGTCCAGCTCCTCGGCGGTGTCGAAGGCATAGTAGGCCCAGCCCGCCTCGACGAGCTGCAGGGCATATTTGAGGTAGATCTCGCGCCGCTCGCTCTGGCGGTAGGGGGCGTGAGGGCCTCCGACGCCGACGCCTTCGTCGATCTCGATGCCGCACCATTTGAGCGACTCGAGAATGTAGTCCTCGGCTCCGGGTACGAAACGCTGCGAATCGGTGTCCTCGATCCGCAGGATCATCGTTCCCTTGTGCCGGCGGGCGAACAGGTAGTTGTACAGAGCCGTGCGGACGCCGCCGATGTGCAGCGGTCCGGTGGGGCTGGGCGCGAAGCGCACCCGAACAGGTCTTTCCATAGCTGTATCTTTCATTTTTTTACGGTCCCGGTTTGCGGCATCAGACGTTGAACAGGAAGTGCATGATGTCGCCGTCCTCGACGACATATTCCTTGCCTTCGATCGACAGCTTGCCCGCATCGCGGCAGGCCTTCTCCGATCCCAGAGTGGTGTAGTCGTCATACTTGATCACCTCGGCGCGGATGAATCCCTTTTCGAAATCGGTGTGGATGATGCCGGCCGTCTGCGGTGCTTTCATGCCGCGCAGGTAGGTCCAGGCGCGGGTTTCGTCGGCCCCGGTGGTGAAGAACGTTTCGAGGTCGAGCAATTTGTAGGCCGATTTGATCAGGCGCGCCACGCCCGACTCCTCCAGCCCTAGGTCTTCGAGGAACATCTGCCGTTCGTCGTAGTCCTCCAGTTCGGCGATGTCTGCCTCCGTGGCGGCGGCGATGACGAGCATTTCGGCCCGTTCGCAGGCGATGGACTCCCGGACGGCCTCGGTGTAGGCGTTGCCCGTCGCGGCGCTCTTTTCGTCGACGTTGCAGACGTAGAGTACGGGTTTGTCGGTCAGCAGGTTGAGGTCGGAGACCAGCTTGCGGTCCTCCTTGTCGAGCTCCACGGTGCGGGCCGAAAGTCCCTGTTCCAGCACTGCCTTGTACTGCAGGAGCAGCTCCACGGTGCGCTTGGCCTGTTTGTCGCCGCCCGAAGTGGCCTGCTTCTGGGTCTTGGAGAGGCGGTTCTCGATGGTCTCGAGATCCTTCAGCTGCAATTCGGTGTCGATGATGCCCTTGTCGCGCACGGGGTCTATCGTGCCGTTGACGTGGGTGATGTTGCCGTTGTCGAAGCACCGCAGGACATGGATGATCGCATTGGTGTTGCGGATGTTGCCCAGGAACTTGTTGCCCAGACCTTCGCCCTTCGAGGCGCCCTTCACCAGACCCGCGATGTCGACGATCTCGATCGTCGTCGGGATCACGCGCTTGGGGTTGTCGATCTCCGCGAGACGGATCAGCCGCTGGTCGGGGACCGTGATTACGCCCACGTTGGGCTCGATGGTGCAGAAAGGAAAGTTTGCCGCCTGAGCCTTTGCATTGGACAGGCAGTTGAAAAGGGTCGATTTGCCCACGTTCGGCAGACCGACGATGCCGCATTGTAACGCCATTTATTCGTTTTGTTTATATTGCTGTCAGACAAATTGCGCCTGTTGTGAAACAAGCCCACAAAGATACGAATTTCTTTTCATATCCCGATGGACTTCGGCCGATTTACCTGTGGCTGGGCCGGAACTTTCCCCTCCACGTCCGCCGATTATTCCGTTTCAACCCCTTTTTTGAGGCTTTTTTTACTATCTTCGCACGGCTTTTCGGCCTTTTACCGATGAAAAAATAGCATTTTGTCGTGGCGGTGCTCCGATTGGGAGGCATGGCAGGGGCCTGGTTGGGTGGCATGACCGAGGTCTGGTCGGGTGGCATGACCGAGGTCCGGTTGATTGCCGTTGCGGCAGTTCGGCCGGGGGGCATGGCGCCGGGGTGTCGTCCTTTATCCCGTCGGGCGGGTGTGCATGCCGTGCGGGCACATCTTGCGGGCGGCTTTGGCGAAACGACAGCCTGCCGCCTTGCCGGACGATGCCCGCGTCGCGGACGCCGGACGGGGTAGTGTTTCGGGAAAACCCCTTCGGTGCCGTTTCGGACAAAAGGTTTCGGGGAATGGCTGGGCATTCGCAAATTTTTGCTACCTTTGGAGGTCAAAACTGTACGCAATGATGGATTTGAAGACGATACGTGCCGAACTGCACAAGCTGACCGCGCTTGTCGACGGCTGGGAGCCTTCCGGGGAAATTCCGTCCCTCGAACGCGACCTGGCACTGGAAAAACTGCGGACGCTCTACGATGCGGTGCGCTTTACGGAGGAGGCATCCGCTCCGGAATTCCCGGCTGCGGAGGCGGAGCCCACGGCGGCTCCTGTGCCCATTGACCTGGGGGCGGTGCTTTCGCTCGACCCGACGGACGACGCCGTATTTGAACCCGTTCCCGAGCCCGACGCCGCATTCGATGCGGAGGCGGAACCCGCGGAGCCGCTTGCAGAGTCCGGTGCAACGGATGGATCCGCTTCCGCCGCGGTATTTGCCGGTATGGAACCCGTTGTGGAGACGCCCGAAATGGCAGAGCCTGCGGTGGCGGATCCCGAACCGCAACATGCGGATGGATCCGGCATTGTGCCTGCTCCGGCCGCGGCTTCCGAGGCCGAATCTGTCGCCGAAGAACCCGAGTCGGGCGCAGCTCCCGAACCGATTGCCGCATCCGTGTCGGCTGTTGAACCAGCCGCCGAGGCCGAACCGGCTGTTGTGCCGGCCGCAACTCCCGAATCCGAACCCGCTGTTGTGTCAGTTGCAACTCCCGAATCCGAACCGGTTGCCGCATTCGTGCCGGCTGTTGAACCAGCCGCCGCGTCGGAACCGGTCGTTACTCCGGTGCCCGCTTCGGAACCCGCTGTTGTGTCGGCCGCAACTCCCGAATCCGAACCGGTTGCCGCATCCGTGCCGGCTGTTGAACCAGCCGCCGCGTCGGAATCGGCTGTTGCTCCGGCTCCCGCTTCGGAATCCGCTCCGACATCCGTTTCGGCGCCCGCTCCGGCTCCGGAACCCACTCCCGCGGAGAAACCCCAATACATCGCGCCCACGTTGTTCGGACTGGAGGAGGAGACCGTCCGCCATCGGCACAAACAGCGCGTCATCATGTCGCTCTACGACACGCCTGCATCCGTTGAAAAGCCTGCAAAGCCTGCAAGGACCGAAGCGGCGGGAAGACCGGTGGGGCGCCCCGAACCCGTTGCAGCACCCGAACCCGTTGCTGCTCCCGAACCCGTTGCTGCTCCCGAATCCGTAGCGGCGTCCGAACCCGCTTCCTACGCTGGGTCCGTGGCGATGCCCGAGCCGGCGGTTACATCCGCAAATGCCGGGCTGCAGTCCGGAATGCCCGGGTCCCAGCCCGCGGCAGAACCCGTCTTTGTTCGGGAGGAGTCTGTTGCCGCAGAGCCGGAGGAGGCCGCATTCGAAACAAAGGAGGTTGCGCTTCCTGTCGGAGCCGTGCTGGGCGAGGTGATCAACCACGACGTGCAGACGCTGGCCGACACGATTGCTCCGCGCCCCGACATGGCGTCGGAACTGCGCCGCAGCGAGCCGATCACCGACCTGCGCCACGCCATCGGCATCAACGACAAGTTCCTGCTGATCCGCGATCTCTTCGACGGCGACGGCGAGGCCTACGAAGAGGCGATCGGGGCGCTCAATGCCTTCGACGATTTCGATGAGTGCATGATCCATATCGCCGAGAACTATGCCTGGAATCCCAATTCGGACGGCGCGAAGTTCATGATGGAGTTGCTCGAACGTAAATTTGCCTAACACGATGGCCAAGCTCTATATCGTACCTACGCCGATCGGGAATCTGGACGACATCACGCTGCGCGCGGTGAACGTCCTGCGCGAGGTGGATTTCATCCTGGCCGAGGACACGCGCACGACGTCGTTCCTGCTGAAGCACCTCGGCATCGAGCAGAAACTCCGTTCGCACCACAAGTTCAACGAGCACGCCACGGTCGAAATGGTCGCCGGGGCGATCGCCGCGGGACGCAATGCCGCCCTGGTCTCGGACGCCGGGACTCCCGGGATTTCGGATCCGGGGTTCCTGCTGGTGCGCACGTGTGTCGAGGCGGGGATCGAGGTCGAGACGCTGCCCGGCGCCACGGCGCTGATTCCGGCGTTGGTGCAGAGCGGATTTCCGTGCGACCGGTTCTGCTTCGAGGGCTTCCTGCCCCAGAAGAAGGGGCGCACGAAGCAGCTGCAGGCCCTTGCTGACGAGGAGCGCACGATGATTTTCTACGAATCGCCCTATCGCGTGGTCCGGTGCCTCGAGCAGTTGGCCGAGGTCTTCGGCGAAGACCGCCGGGTCTCGGTATCGCGCGAGATCACCAAGAAGTTCGAGCAGACCGTGCGCGGGACCGTCGCCGAGGTGCTCGACCATTTCCGCACGACCGAACCCAAGGGTGAGTTCGTGATTGTTGTGGCCGGAAAGCCCAAAGTCCGCCGCGTCCGGGAGGACGGCGAGGAGTAATAACCCAAAAACAAAACACATTTGATGGAAGAGAACCGTACAGACGACACACAAAAGACAGAACGTTCGTTTTCAACGTGGCTCGGGGAGTTGCGCGAATTCATGAAGGGCCGTTTCAGCCTCGACGACGACAAGGCGCAGCGCGACGAGGTTGTGGCCTCCATCTCGAAGGGCGTGGAGTTCCGCGGCGTCAACCTTTGGGTGCTGATCTTTGCCACGATGATCGCTTCGCTGGGTCTGAACGTCAATTCGGCCGCGGTGATCATCGGCGCGATGCTCGTTTCGCCGATCATGGGGCCGATCATGGGCGTCGGCCTCGCGCTGGGTATCAACGATTTCGAACTGTTCAAGAAGTCGCTGCGCAATCTGGTGCTGATGTTCATCGTCGCCATCATCACCTCGACACTCTATTTCTTCCTCTCACCGCTCTCGTCCAACAGCAGCGAGCTGCTGGCGCGCACCGTGCCTACGACCTACGACGTGCTAATCGCCCTGTTCGGTGGCTTGGCGGGCATCGTGGCGCAGACGCGGCAGGACCGCACGTCGACCGTCATTCCCGGCGTGGCCATCGCCACGGCCCTCATCCCGCCCCTCTGTACGGCGGGCTTCGGACTGGCCACGGGGCAGTTCCGCTTTTTCATAGGTGCCTTCTACCTCTTCTTCATCAACTCGGTGTTCATCGCCCTGGCTACCTATGCCATGGTGCGTTTCCTGCAATATGAGAAGAAGGTCTTCATCGACAAGGCCCGCGAGCGCACGGTCAAGCGGCTGATGATGATCATCACGCTGGTGACCTTCATCCCGAGCGTCTTCATCGGTTTTCACATGGTCCGCGTCTCGTTGTTCGAGGCTGTGGCCGACAAATACGTGTCGCAGGTCTTCAACTTTCCGCATACCCGCGTGATCGAGTGCAACAAACACTATGCGCGGGGCGAGAATCCCTCGCAGATCGAGCTGCTGCTCGTGGGCGAGCCGCTGGGCGAGGAGGTGATCGAAAACGCCCGGACGCAGATGCGCAGCTTTGGGCTGGAGACGGCCGAACTGGTTGTACGGCAGGCCAATACGGAGGACAAGGTCGATGTGGTTTCGCTCCAGAAGAGCTATCAGGAGCTGCTGGAGGAGAAGAACCGCCGGATCGACGAGATGTCCTCGCTGCTGAAACGCTACCGGGTGACCAATGTCGAGGTGAACGACATTTCGCGCGAAGTGGGGGCCATGATGGGCAACATCGGGGCCATTTCGCTGACCAAGGGCATCACCTTCGACGTTGAGGGTACGCCCGGCGATACGACGCTCGTGTGTGTGGTGACACCCCGCGATTCGGCGCTTCCGGTCGACCGTGACACGCTGATCCGCTGGCTGAAAATCCGTACCAAGGTCGAGAACGTCAAACTCTTCGTGGAACCCTAAGCCGGGCGACAGGCATGAAACGAACCGATCTGACCCTTTTGCAGCACTTTTGGCTGGAGACCCTTTGGCTGGGCGCACGCGTGTTCGCCGTGATGCCTTACTGGTTCAAGTACTATGTCGTTGAGAATCTGCTTTTCGGCCTGCTTTACTACTGCCTGCGCTACCGCATGAAGGTTGTGAAGACCAACCTGCGGAACTCGTTCCCCGAGAAGAGCGACGAGGAACTGGCCGCCATACGGAGACGGTTCTACCGCACGCTGTCCGAAATCTTCGTCGACACGATCAACATGGCCTACATGAGCGAGGAGAAGGGCCGGACGGTGCTCACCGTCAAAGATCTGGAGAAGCATGTGGAAGCGGTGCACGGCCGCGACTGGATCGCCATGACGGCCCATTTCGGCTGCTGGGAGTATTGCTCCTACTGGGGGCTTTATGAGCGGTCGCAGATGCTGGTCGCCGTCTACCACCCGCTGCGCAGCAAGGTGATGGAGGAGCTTTACCGGCGGCTGCGCAATTACGAAAATTCGATGACCGTCTCGATGAAGGAGAGCCTGCGTTTCTACCTGCGCAACCGGGCCAAGGGCATCGACGGCAAGAACCTCGTGATGGGGCTTATCGCCGATCAGAATCCCCCGCGGCGTCCCGACAGCCGTTGGTTCCGCTTCCTCAATCAGGATACGATCTTCTTCGACGGCGGCGAGAAACTGGCCCTGCGCTGCAACCTCCCGGTCTATTTCGTGAAGATGAACCGTCTGCGGCGGGGACGTTACGAAATATCCTTCGAACTTATTTATGACGGCAAAGAGGAGGTCGCCGAATACGAAATCACGCAGCGTTACGTTCGTCAGTTGGAGCGGATGATCTGCGAGTGTCCCGAACTGTGGATGTGGTCGCACCGCCGCTGGAAGCACAAACGAACTCATGCCGATAGCTAAAATCGTCATACTCAACTGGAACGGCGCAGAACACCTGCGTCGGTTCCTGCCGTCGGTCGTGGCTGCGGCTCCCGCCGGGGTCGAAGTCATCGTCGCCGACAACGGTTCGACGGACGACTCCCTCGGGCTGCTCGCCGCCGAATTCCCGTCGGTCACGGTCCTGCGCATGGACCGCAACTACGGCTTTGCCGGGGGCTACAACCGCGCATTGGAGCGCGTCGAGGCCGACTATTACCTGCTGCTGAACTCCGATGTCGAGACCCCCGAGGGGTGGCTTGCGCCGATTCTCGACTGCCTGGACCGGAATCCCGATGTGGCGGTCGTCGCGCCGAAGCTGATCTCCTTTGCCGACCGCACGGAGTTCGAGTATGCCGGGGCTGCGGGCGGCTTTATCGACTACCTGGGCTATCCCTTCTGCCGGGGGCGCATCCTGCGCCGTGTGGAGAAGGACCGGGGGCAGTACGACGACGAACGCGATGTTTTCTGGGCGAGCGGTGCGGCATTCTGCTGCCGGGCTGAGGTGTTCCGCGCGCTGGGCGGCTTCGACGGCGATTTCTTCGCCCACATGGAGGAGATCGACCTCTGCTGGCGGATGCAGCTGGCGGGTTACCGGGTGCGGATCGTGCCCCGGAGCCGGGTCTACCACTTGGGCGGCGGTACGCTCCAGACCGATTCCCCGGCCAAGGTTTTCTACAATCACCGGAACAACCTTGCCATGCTTTACAAGTGTGCCTCGCCCGCACAGCGGCTTTTCGTGGCCGTGGTGCGCCCGGCACTCGACCTGCTTGCCGCGCTGTCCTACCTCATGCAGGGGCACTGGGACAACTTCCACGCCGTGTTCCGCGCCTACCGCGACTTCATCCGCTGGCATGGGGCACTGGCTCGCAAACGCCGCTCGATCCGCGAAAGCCGCAAGGCTTCGGCCGCGGACAACATCTACCGCGGCTCGGTGGTGCTGCGCTACCTTTTCGGCCGGCGGACCTTCGGCGACATGATGGGCTGACGGGAAAGTGCGCAAGCGCCGAAAGGGAGTCTGGCAGCGTCCGGCCCCTTCCCTCCCTGCTGCGAGATGGTTCCCAAGCCTGCCGGCACGGACGGCCAGGAGGACGCAAACCCGTCCGGTTCTCCCGGAGCCTGTTTCGGTTGATGGCGCTGCTCCCGCCTCTTCTGCCCTCTCCCCGGGGCGAATCCGGCAACGTGGAACGATAAATGCCAAAAAAAGACATCCGGACCATGCCAGATGTCTTTTTTTATTGGTGCAGCCCTTTCTATTTGTTGATTTTGGCCCACGAGTCCTTGAGTGTCACCGTGCGGTTGAACACCGGATGCTCGGGAGTCGAATCGGTATCGGGGCAGAAGTAGCCTACGCGCTCGAACTGTACGGCCTGACCGACGGGGATGTCGCGCAGCGAAGGTTCGAGGTAGCCTGTGATTTTTACCATCGATTCGGGATTGAGGTTGTCCTCCCAGGTCTGTCCTTCCTCCACATCGTCGGGATCCTCCTTCGTGAAGAGCGGATTGAACAGCCTGACTTCAGCCTCCACGGCGTCTTTGGCCGACACCCAGTGGATAACGCCTTTCACACGGCGGCCGTCGCTCGACGAACCTCCGCCCGACATTGGGTCGTAGGTGCAGTGCAGTTCGGTGATGTTGCCCGCATCGTCCTTGACAACCTCCTCGCACTTGATGAGGTACGAATAGCGCAGGCGCACCTCGCCGCCTGGCGAGAGGCGGAAGAACTTCTTGGGCGGATTCTCCATGAAATCGTCGCGCTCGATCCAGATCACCTTCGAGAAGGGAACCTGCCGCGTGCCGGCAGCTTCGTCTTCGGGGTTGTTGATGGCCGTGAACAGCTCGGTTTTGTCGTCCTCGTAGTTCGTGATGACCACCTTCAGCGGATTCAGCACGGCCATGCGGCGCTGGGCAACCCGGTTCAGGTCCTCACGTACGCAGTACTCCAGCTTTCCGAGGTCGATGACGTTATCGCGCTTGGCGACGCCCACCATCTCGGCGAAGTTGCGCACCGAGGCGGGCGTGTAGCCCTTGCGGCGCAGGGCGCAGATGGTCGGCATGCGGGGGTCGTCCCAGCCCATCACGGCGCCCTCCTGCACGAGCTTCAGCAGCTTGCGCTTCGACATCATCGTATAGGTGAGGTTCAGGCGCGCGAACTCATACTGGTGCGAGGGGAAAATGTCGAGCGCCTGGATGAACCAGTCGTAGAGCGGACGGTGGACGTCGAATTCCAGGGTGCAGATCGAGTGGGTGATGCGCTCGATCGAGTCGCTCTGGCCGTGGGCGTAGTCGTACATCGGGTAGATGCACCATTTGTTGCCCGTGCGGTGGTGCTCGGCGTGGATGATGCGGTACATGATCGGGTCGCGGAACAGCATGTTCGGGTGGGCCATGTCGATCTTTGCGCGCAGGACCTTGGCCCCGTCGGGGAATTCGCCGTTCTTCATCCGGGTGAACAGATCGAGGTTTTCCTCCACCGAGCGGTCGCGCCACGGCGAGGGCGTTCCCGGCACGGATACCGTGCCGCGGTTTTCGCGGATCTCCTCCTGCGTCTGGTCGTCGACGTAGGCCAGTCCCTTCTTGATCAGCACGACGGCCCATTCGTAGAGCTGGTCGAAATAGTCCGACGCATAGCGCTCCAGCTCCCACTGGAAGCCGAGCCACTGGATGTCACGCTTGATCGAGTCGACGTACTCCACATCCTCCTTGACGGGGTTCGTGTCGTCGAAGCGCAGGTTGCACTTGCCGCCGTATTTTTTCGCCAGTCCGAAGTTGATGCAGATGCTCTTGGCGTGGCCGATATGCAGGTAGCCGTTCGGCTCGGGCGGGAAACGGGTCTGTACACGTGTTTCGCCCTTGGCGATCGACTCTTCGATGATCTCTTCGAGGAAGTTCAGCGACTTCTCCCGAGTTTCGTTTGTTTCGCTTGCCATGTTATTTTTTGTGATTCTTGCTGTTGTAAACGGTTTTGAGCAGTTTCACCCCCACGACCAGCATCTGCTGGGTTCCCAGGGCCGTGCCGTCGTGATGGGCGGCAAATTCCGCGCGGACCGAGACCGTGTCGTCGAAGAACGACCGGCGGAAGGAGAGCGCCGTGCGGCTGTATACCTTCTGGTCGGTGCGGAAGAAACTTTCGGCGGGGTAGAGTTCGCGTCCGTAGGGGAGCGGTGTGCCGTCTTCGAGCTGGTGCCCGTAGAAGAAGGGGTGGAGGTTCTCCCCGACATAGAGACGTTGGTCGAGCGAGAGTCCCCAGCGGCTGATCCGGAAGGCGAACTCGCCCATGCAGGGTTTTTCCCACGAATGGCCGAAGCTGCGGTCGCGCTGGGCCGAGAGCAAAGCCCCCAGTTTGATGTCGAAGTCGAAGAAGGCGTTGAACCGCACGCCGATGCAGGGGTTGAGCAGCTGCAGGTCGACGACGTTTTCGATCGGCGCCCCCTTCTGTCCCGCATAGTGGAACATCGAGTAGTTGAAGCCGTAGTAGAACGTGTCGAGGTAGTGGCGCCCTGCGAGCAGGATGCGGAATTTCTCGCGCGAGAGGGTGGAGTACATGCCCTCCCAGTCGCAGACGAACTCGACGTAGGAGTCTCTTTTTCCGTTGTACTGCGCCAGCACGCCGTTCATGCGGTTGTGGAAGAAACGCTCCGACTCGGAAAAGAAAGCCGTCGAATAGTCGTCGTCGTGCATCATGTCGCGCGTGAAGATACCGGCCGCGGCCGTCACCCGGGGTGTCTGGAACTGGTAGTAGAAGACGGGTTTGATCTCCGACAGATAGGCCGATTCGGCCGATCCGAAGTTCTTGATCATGTCCGCGGCGACGACCAGCGTGTTTTTCTCGTCCCACCGGATGCCGATGCGGGGCGTCAGCCGGGCCGCGAAGTCCGTGCCCGATTCGATGTCCAGGCCCGGCACGGCAAACTCGTTGCTGCCGAATTCCTTGTTGTCGAAATACATTTTGAAATCGGTTCCCAGCAGAATCTCCTGTGCGTGTCCTGTGGCGACGCATCCGGAAAAGGCGAGCAAGAGTAAGAGTTTTTTCATAGGTCTCGACGGAATATAGCTGACAAAAGTAAGGAAAAGATTTCAATTTTATTTACTTTTGCCCCCGAAATCAATCGTTTCGAACCCATTATGCGCAAAATTACCAACGAAGAACTCGGCAGACCTTCGGTCGAGGAGTTTGCCGCGATGGAAAAGATGCCCGTCACGGTGGTGCTGGACAACGTCCGTTCAGCCCAGAATGTCGGGGCCTTTTTCCGCACGGGCGACGCTTTCGCCGTGGAGCGGATCCTTCTGTGCGGCATCACCGCCACGCCTCCCTCGCGCGAGATCCACAAGACGGCCCTCGGTGCCGAGATGACCGTGCCCTGGAGCCATTGCGCTTCGACCGCGGAGTGCATTGCACAGCTGCATGCCGAAGGATATGCGGTCTATGCCGTGGAGCAGGTCGAGGGTGCCGTGATGCTCGATGCGTTCCGTGCCGCGCCGGGCGTGAAATACGCGCTGGTCTTCGGCAACGAGGTCGACGGTGTGGGGCAGGAGGCGGTGGACCGGTGCGACGGGGCCATCGAGATCCCGCAGGCCGGGACCAAGCATTCGGTCAACGTCTCGGTGGCCGGGGGAGTCATTTTGTGGGACTTCTTTTGTCAAATCCGTCCGAAGCGTTAACTTTGCCGCGTTGTAAAATTTAAAATCCGAAAAAAATGTCAGTAGAAAGCACCGTCCGTGCGGTAACGACTTACCGCCTGACGGAGATGAAACAGCGGGGCGAGAAGATCGCCATGCTCACCTCTTACGACTATTCGATGGCCAAGATCGTCGATGCTGCGGGTATCGACGTGATTCTCGTGGGCGACTCGGCTGCCAACGTGATGGCCGGTTACGAAACCACGCTTCCCATCACCCTCGATATGATGATCTACCACGCCCGGTCGGTCGTGCGCGCCGTGGAGCGGGCGCTGGTCGTCGTCGACCTGCCTTTCGGAACCTATCAGGGCAACTCGAAGGTGGCGCTCGACTCGGCGATCCGCATCATGAAGGAGACCGAGGCCGACGCCGTGAAGATGGAGGGCGGCGAGGAGATCCTCGAGTCGATTCAGCGCATTCTCTCGGCGGGTATTCCCGTCATGGGACACCTCGGGCTGACGCCCCAGTCGATCCACAAGTTCGGGACCTACACCGTCCGTGCCAAGGAGGAGGCCGAGGCCGAAAAGCTGCTGCACGACGCTCACCTGCTGAGTGACGCGGGCTGTTTCGGCATCGTGCTCGAAAAGATTCCCGCGGCGCTGGCCTCGCGCGTGACCGCCGAGATCCCGACCCCGACGATCGGTATCGGAGCCGGTGGTGGCTGCGACGGGCAGGTGCTCGTGATTCACGACATGCTGGGCATCAACAAGGGCTTCTCGCCGCGCTTCCTGCGCCGCTATGCCGACCTGCATACGGTGATGACCGATGCCGTGGGGCGCTATGTCGGCGATGTGAAGGGATGCGATTTCCCCAACGAAAAAGAGCAATACTGATTTTTGCCCATAGCGGCGCTCCGACTGCCGCACCTTCGTCGAATCCCCGGACAGGCCGCTCGTCGTTGCGCCCTGTCCGGGGATTTCGCACGATGCGCGCGGTGCTGCGGTCGGAAAACGGCACGGGTCCGTTTCCCTTTTTGCATTTTGTTGATAAAAAAAGCGACGGACCGGGCCGGAAATTAGGCCGTTTCGAAAAAAAACACTACATTTGCGAGCAACAAAAATCCACGTTCATTATGTCTTTTATCAATGAAAGGGTTCAGCCCGAAGGACTTACCTTCGACGATGTGCTGCTTGTACCCGCCTATTCGGAAGTGTTGCCGCGAGAGGTCAATGTTCAGACCCGTTTCTCGCGAAATATCTCGCTCAACATCCCCATTGTGTCCGCCGCCATGGACACGGTAACCGAAGCGCCGCTGGCTATTGCCCTGGCGCGGGAAGGTGGTGTCGGCGTGATCCACAAGAACATGAGCATTGCCGAGCAGGCCGCGCAGGTCCGCAAGGTGAAACGTGCCGAGAACGGCATGATCTACGATCCGGTGACCATTTCCAAGGACCACACCGTCGGCGATGCCCTGAGCCTGATGAAAGAGAATCGTATCGGAGGTATTCCCGTGGTCGATTCGGACCGGATGCTTATCGGCATCGTCACCAACCGCGACCTGCGCTTTCAGCGCGACATGCAGCGCCGCATCGAGGAGGTGATGACGCCCGGCGACCGCCTCGTGACGACGCACAACCCCGAACTGGCCCACGCTCAGGAAATACTGCTCAACAGCAAGATCGAGAAGCTGCCCGTGGTGGACGACGAAGGTCGTCTGGTGGGGCTTATCACCTATAAGGACATCACCAAGGTGCAGGATCATCCCAATGCCTGCAAGGACGCGAAGGGCCGTCTGCGCGTGGCGGCCGGCGTCGGCGTCACGCCCGATGCGATGGAGCGTGTGAAGGCACTGGTCGACGAGGATGTCGACGCCGTGGTGCTCGACTCGGCACACGGCCATTCGGCCAACATCGTCACGATGCTCAAGCGGATCAAGGAGGCCTATCCGTCGCTCGACGTCGTGGTGGGCAACATCGCCACGGGCGAAGCCGCCCGCTACCTGATCGAGAACGGCGCCGACGGCGTGAAGGTCGGCATCGGTCCCGGTTCGATCTGCACGACGCGTATCATCGCCGGAGTGGGTGTTCCCCAGCTGACGGCCATCTACGACGTGGCCTGCGTGGCCCGCGAGAGCGGCGTCCCGGTGATTGCCGACGGCGGACTGCGCTATTCGGGCGACCTGGTGAAGGCGCTGGCTGCGGGTGGCGACTGCGTGATGATCGGTTCGATGTTCGCCGGTACGGAGGAGGCTCCGGGCGAGACGATCATCTTCAACGGCCGCAAGTTCAAGAGCTACCGCGGCATGGGTTCGATCGACGCCATGAAGGCTGGATCGGCCGACCGCTACTTCCAGAAGGGCTGCGAAGGCAACATCAGCAAACTCGTTCCCGAAGGTATCGCCGCGCGCGTACCGTTCAAGGGCTCGCTTTCCGAGACGGTCTACCAGCTCATCGGCGGCGTTCGTTCGGGCATGGGCTACTGCGGCGCGAAGGACATCCAGGCGCTCAAGCAGGCCCGCTTCATCCGCATCACGGCTTCGGGCATGCAGGAGAGCCATCCGCACGACGTGGCCATCACGAGCGAGGCGCCCAACTATTCGAGCGAACGATAGGGGGCGATGATCGGGCGGAATGGACGGATCCGCTGCGAAAGGCTTGCGGTGCCTGTCTCCGTGGGGAGGGGCTGTCGACCTGCCTTTCGTCGGACAGCCGGCTGCTTTCGCCCTGCTGCACCCGCTTACGGCGGCCGTGGCCCGCTACGCCGCTTTTCGCATGTTGCACAAGAAAAAGTAAAACCAAGATAGATGGAAAAAATCCTGATTCTCGACTTCGGATCGCAATATACGCAGCTGATCGCACGCCGCGTCCGCGAACTGAATGTCTATTGCGAAATCCACCCCTTCAACAAGATCCCGGCCATAGACGCATCGGTTCGGGGTGTGATCCTTTCGGGCAGTCCCTTCTCCGTGCGGGATGCACAGGCCCCGACTCCCGACCTTTCGGCCTTCAAGGGCAAACTGCCGCTGCTGGGCGTCTGCTACGGCGCACAGTTCCTGGCCTCGGCCTTCGGTGGCGAGGTGCAGCCGGCACCCAGCCGCGAATATGGCCGTGCGATGCTCACCGTGGGTAATGCGTCGGACGCACTGATGCGCGGCCTTCCGGCCCGCACGCAGGTGTGGATGTCGCACGGCGACACCATTACGCGCGTGCCCGACAACTATGAGCTGATCGCCAGCACCGAGGATGTGCGTGTCGCCGCTTTCCACGTGGGTGGCGAACAGACGTGGGGCATCCAGTTCCACCCTGAAGTCTACCATTCGACCGACGGCACGCAGCTGCTCAAAAACTTCGTCGTGGACATTTGCGGCTGCAGTCAGTCGTGGACCTCGGAGAGTTTCGTGGAGGCTACCGTGCGCGAGCTGCGCGAGAAGCTGGGCGACGACAAGGTCGTGCTGGCGCTTTCGGGCGGTGTGGACTCGTCGGTGGCGGCCGTGCTGCTGCACAAGGCCATCGGCCGGAACCTCTACTGCGTCTTCGTCGACTCGGGCCTGCTGCGCAAGAACGAGTTCGAGGAGGTGCTGGAATCCTATAAGCACATGGGGCTGAATGTCAAGGGCGTGAATGCCTCGGCCAAGTTCCTGGGCGACCTGGCGGGTGTTACGGACCCCGAGCGGAAGCGCAAGATCATCGGCCGCGACTTCGTGGAGGTGTTCAACGAGGAGGCCATTCAGATCAAGGACGTCAAGTGGCTGGCACAGGGTACGATCTATCCGGATGTGATCGAGTCGTGTTCGGTCAACGGCCCTTCGGCCACGATCAAATCGCACCACAACGTCGGAGGGCTCCCCGAGAAGATGAATCTCCGGATCGTCGAGCCGCTGCGCCTGCTGTTCAAGGACGAGGTGCGCCGCGTGGGCCGTTCGATGGGTATTTCCGAGCAGTTGATCGGCCGTCATCCCTTCCCGGGACCGGGCCTCGCGATCCGCATTCTGGGCGACATCACGCCCGAGAAGGTCGAAATCCTCCAGAATGTCGACAAAATCTATATCGACTCGCTGCGCGCAGCCGGACTGTACGATCAGGTGTGGCAGGCGGGAGCGATCCTGCTGCCGGTGAAGAGCGTGGGAGTGATGGGCGACGAACGCACTTACGAGAGCTGCGTGGCCCTGCGTGCCGTGACCTCTACGGACGGCATGACGGCCGATTGGGTCCATCTGCCCTACGAGTTCCTGGCCAACGTGTCGAACGACATCATCAACAAGGTCAAGGGGGTCAACCGCGTAGTCTACGACATCTCCTCCAAACCGCCCGCAACCATCGAGTGGGAGTAGGGGATTCCCGCCCCGGGAACGGGCCGCATCCGCAGGAGACCTTCTGTCAGGTCCGATGCCTGCGGCAGGATGCGGGGCCGATGACCCTTCGTGCGCTGCGTTTCTCGGAACGCATGGAAACGGAGCGGTTGACGTGAAATACGGATTGCAACCGGGACGGCGGTCTTCAGACTGTTGTCACGGTTGTTTTTGCCTCTCCGGACGCCTCGCTCCGCATGGCAGTCCGCGGCGGGCATTGCGCCTGTTCCGATTGCCGTCCGCCGTAAGCTCGTCGTCGTTTGCCCGAAATCCTGAAAGAGCCGTCCCGCCGGAAGCTCGTCGTCGCTTGCCGAAAATCCTGAAAGCGCCTGCCCGCTGGAAACTCCTCGTCGCTCGCCGAAATACCGCTGCCGTTTGCAGGAAGACCTCCGCTGCCCGCCGGAGGGCGCCCGACGGCGAAGGGTTTGGAGCTAAAGTCTTTCGGGGACGGGTTTTTCGGGGCTGAAGGTTTCGGTTGCGAGTTTTCGGGGTGAAATTTTTCGGGACGGATGCCCCGCCGAAGTCGGATTGCCGGCCGTAAGGTGTGTGCGGTGACGCTCCGGTGTCGGAGAAAAAGAGCCGATCGTTGTTCCTTTGCAGGCTTTATTTTCCTACATTTGTAGGTTCAAAAACGAAATTATGGAATCGTTGGAAATTAACAAAGTAGAGATCCGCAACCTGCAGCGTGAAGATTACGACCAGTTGGCCAACTCGTTTACCCGTGTCTATGCCGATGGAAGCGACGTTTTTTGGACGCCGGAGCAAATCGACAAACTGATCCGCATCTTCCCGGAGGGGCAGATCGTCGTCGTTGTGGACAGCAAGATCGTGGGCTGTGCACTTTCGATCATCGTGAATTACGATGACGTGAAGAACGACCACACCTATGCCCAGGTTACGGGGAACGAAACCTTCGACACCCACACCCGCACGGGGAACATCCTCTACGGGATCGAGGTCTTCATCCATCCCGACTACCGGGGGCTGCGCCTGGCGCGGCGCATGTACGAATACCGCAAGGAGCTGTGCGAAAAACTCAACCTGAAAGCCATCATGTTCGGGGGCCGTCTGCCCAACTACCACAAGTATGCCGAACAGATGCGCCCCAAGGAGTATATAGACAAGGTGCGCCAGCGCGAAATTGTCGATCCGGTGCTGTTGTTCCAGCTTTCGAACGATTTTCATGTCCGTAAGGTGATGCGCAACTATCTGCCCAACGACGAGGAGTCGCGCCATTACGCCTGCCTGCTCCAGTGGGACAACATCTATTACCAGGCTCCGACCGAGGAGTATGTCCTGCCTAAAACCACGGTGCGCATAGGCATCGTACAGTGGCAGATGCGCAGCTACAAGACCCTTGACGACCTGTTCGAGCAGGTGGAGTTCTTCGTCGATTCCGTAAGCGGCTATCAGAGCGATTTCGTCCTGTTCCCCGAATACTTCAACGCCCCGCTGATGGCGCGGTTCAACGATGTCAGCGAATCGGAGGCCATTCGCGGATTGGCCCAATATACGGATGAAATCCGGGAGCGGTTTATCGCCTTGGCCATCAAGTTCAACATCAACATCATCACGGGCAGCATGCCCCAGATCAAAGCCGACGGGCAGCTCTACAACGTGGGATTCCTCTGCCGCCGCGACGGAACCTACGAAATGTATGAAAAACTGCACGTTACGCCCGACGAGATGAAGTGCTGGGGATTGAGCGGCGGCAAGACGATCCGCACATTCGAGACGGACTGTGCGAAGATCGGCGTACTGATCTGCTACGACGTGGAGTTCCCGGAGCTTTCGCGCATTATGGCCTCCGAGGGGATGCAGATTCTCTTCGTGCCCTTCCTCACGGATACGCAGAATGCCTATTCGCGCGTGCAGGTCTGCGCCCATGCCCGGGCCATCGAGAACGAATGCTTTGTCGTGATCGCCGGCAGTGTGGGCAACCTGCCCAAGGTGCACAACATGGACATCCAGTATGCCCGCTCCGGAGTCTTCACACCCTGCGACTTCGCCTTTCCGACGGACGGACGGCGTGCGGAGGCAACGCCCAATACGGAGATGATCCTTATCTCGGACATCAACCTGAACCTGTTGAACGAACTGCATACCTACGGCAGCGTGCGCAACCTCAAGGATCGCCGCAGCGACCTGTACGAGGTGCGGATGAAGAAATAAAGGACACACTGACGGGCCTGCAGGAGTGGGGCGCATGCCGGATCAGTGCGCGAAAATGCGTATATTTGCACCTCGCATATACCGAATACGATGAATGATTTTGCAGCCATAGATTTCGAAACGGCCAACGGGAAACGCTCGAGCGTCTGCTCGGTGGGTGTCGTCGTCGTGCGCAACGGCGAGGTGGTCGATACGTTGTATCGTCTGATCCGTCCCCGGCCCAATTTTTACACCCATTTCACGACGGCCATCCACGGCCTGCGCTACGAAGATACGGCCGATGCCCCCGATTTTGTGTCGGTCTGGCGCGAAATCGAACCCCGCATCGAGGGGCTGCCGCTCGTGGCCCACAACTCGCCCTTCGACGAAGGCTGTCTGCGGGCAGTCTTCGAGCTCTACGGCATGCCCTGGCCCGGTTATACCTTCCACTGCACCTGTCGTGCCTCGCGCCGCACGTTCGGCAGCCGCCTGCCCAACCATCAGCTGCACACCGTCTCCGCGGCCTGCGGTTTCGACCTCGAAAACCACCACCACGCACTGGCCGACGCCGAGGCGTGCGCGCGGATTGCCCTGAAAATCCTGTGATCTGCGGGTGCCGCCCGCCAAGACAGTTTTTTACGAATTCACCCTTGCCGGAAGTCCTCGGCAGGGGTGAATTTTTCGGTGACTTGTCGCGGGACGGCTTCCCCTCCCCGGTCAAAGACCCAGTTCCACTTGGAAGCGGATCTCCCAGCGGTTGTAGTGGGGGTCTACGGACCTGCTCCGGGTATTGTACGACATGTCGGCCTGCACTTTGAGGCTGTGGCCTATGATGTAGCGCGTGATGCCCAGCGTCGTCTGGTTCCAGTTGCGGTATCCGGCCAACGGCTGCACTTCGCTGTCCGGGAACAGCGTCGAGTTGCGTAGGGCGATTTCCCATTTTTTGTTGAACAGGTAGCTGGTCTGCACGTTGAGACCCTGTCCGTTGTAGACGAAGGCTCCGGTTTCGGGGCTGAACAGCGGGTCGCTGCACGAACGGCCCATGAAGTCGGTGTAGAAGGCGAAGCCCCGGTATTCGAGGATGAAATCGACGAAATAGGAGCCCAGGTCGCGTGTGGCGTCGCCGGGCATCACGGCGCCCCGCTGCCCCCTCAGCCGCGAGGCCTTGTGGTTGTAGGAGTAGGCTCCGGCGAGCAGAATCTTCACCCGCTCCTCAAACTCGTAGTTGCCCTCGATGACATCGCCCTTCGACTTGAAGCGCCCCAGCGGGTAGAGCTCCAGACGCCCCGTATAGGCCAGTCCTCCGTTCGGCGAACTGCCCCAGTTGCGGCCTTTGCCCAGCGTGATGGAGCCCTTGGCCGAGAGGTTGAAGCCCTCGCCGTGGTGCATGTTGTATTCGCCGAAGAGTCCGAAGTCGCGGTCGAGGTTGAACTCGCTGTTGACGATGCTCCGGTCGATGAACTGCAGGGCGCCCGACGAATTGATCCGCGCACGGTTGGCCTTGATCTTGGTCTGTCCGAAGCCGATGTTCCAGGTGGCGTTGGGCACGTAGTAAACAATGGCGTCGCGCACGATGTTCATGTCGCCGTCGGGCAGCGGCTCCGTGTCGTAGGAGGTGAATCCCAGTTGGATCGAGTAGACCAGTTTGGGCGAATAGATGTAACCGTCGAAACGCAACCGCAACCGTTTGACCCGGGCTTCGGTCTTGGTGAGCGTGAAGTCGTCGTCGAACGACAGCGACAGGAGGTTCTGCATGCGGAAGCGCATCGTTAGTTCGAACCAGTTGTTTTTGGGCCGGAAGGTGATGCCCCTGCCGACTTCGATATTGGGCATGTTGCGCAGCTGTGCCAACAGTTCGCCGGTCGAATCGGGCATGATGATCGCGGAGAGGAAGCTGCGTTTCTGTGCCGCAGGAGCCTGCGGCTTCTCTTGTGCCGCGGCCAGTGACCAGCAGACGGTCAGCAGGAGCAGGATCGGAAATTTTTTCATCGTCTCTTTCTGTTAAACCTCTTTCGGTTGCATGTCGGACAAAAGTACAAAAAATATGCAGAGCCCGGGAAACCGCGATGCAAAATTGAGCTGAAAATCTGAAAGGAATTTGAAATAGGACTGCGGCAGGGGACTTTTATCCGTGTTCGACCCCCATCCTTCCCGGCATTCGATCGCGAACTTCACCGCGTCCGGTTGTGTACCTCTCCGCATTCGCCCCTGCACCCCTTGGTGTTCGACCCCCATCCTTCCCGGCATTCGATCGCGAACTTCACCGCGTCCGGTTGTGTACCTCTCCGCATTCGCCCCTGCACCCCTTGGTGTTCGATCCCCGTGCTCCCCGGCATCCGATCGCGCAGCCCTTTGCATCCCCACCTCTCCCTGCGCATCGGCGGGCGACAGCAGCGCCGCCTGATGCCCCGCCGTTGCCGGAGACACCAGGGCGGGATGGTGCGGTTGGTCGGGACGGGTTTGGGGTCAGATATGCAAGTGGAACAGCTTGGCGATGCCCGTCACGATGATCTGGACACCGACGCAGAAGGTGAAGAAGGCCACCATCTTGTTGATGACGATGCTGCCGCTGTTGCCGATTTTTCGGATGATCCGTTCGCCCTGCGACAGGAACAGGTAAAGGATCAGGCACATCAGGACGATGACCAGCGCGATGGTTGCGTAGGAGAGCAGGCCCCGTGCCCAGCCGTTCTTCATGCTGACCGATGCCATCAGCGTCAGTATTACCGAGACGCTGCCCGGGCCGATGCTGATGGGGAAGGTGATCGGGTAGAAGATCTGCGACTCGATGGCCGATTTGTGGATGGGGTTGATGTCCTTGCCCTGGGTCCGTCCTACCGAGGAGTCCGAATCGCCAAGCCATTGCAGGGCCGTGCGGCAGATCAGTACCCCTCCGCCCAGCTGGATGATCGGGAGCGAGAGGCCGAAGAGCGACAGCACAAAATGGCCCACGGCCAGACTTCCCAGCCCGACGAGCAGGTAGTCGGTGACGATCCTGCGGATGATCGACCGGCGGTCCTCGTCGCTCAATCCCGACAGCAGTCCGTTGACCAGAAATCCGGATCCCACGGGATTGGCCACCGGGAACAGAGCCATGAAGGCGGATATGAACGTGAACAGAAATCCTTCCTTGAACATCTTGAGGTTCGGAACTTTGTATTGCAGGCTTGCATGCCGCAAGAACTGTTCCAAAGCGTTCGTTTCCCAACGGAACGCCGTGGTCCGAGGGCGGAAGAGGTCGGGGTTTCGGATCGCGCGAAATGCTGCATTCTCCGCGGCGAAATCCGATGCGATTCGGTCTTGCCGTGAATAATTTCATGGGATCCATAAAGGTCTTTTCAAAAGGTTTGTGTATCTTTACGATTGATTTTGGGGAGTTGTCCATTCGATTTTGGGGCCCTGTTTCGATGAGTACTACAATTTTGAAGTTCAATGAAAAGAATATTGCTGTTTTTTGCGTTGCTGTTGCAGGCGGTTGTCTCACATGCGCAATTCAAAGTTAGCGGTTTGGTTACCGATTCGATCGGTGAGCCAATAGGGTCGGCGGTCGTTGCCTTGATGCATCCCCAAAATGGAATGCCGTTGCAACAAGGTATTACAACGACGAAGGGGCAATACAATTTAAGAGCGGAAGGGGAGGTGCAGCTTCTTGTCGGTTGTTTGGGATACAGGCAATATGTGAGTCCGCCATTTATCATCTCATCGGATACGGTATTGACTACGGTCAAATTGGCTCCTGAAGATTTTTTATTGAAGGACGTCGTCGTGATCGGAGAAAAACAAACTCCGTCCGTGAAGATCGAGAACGGAAAGATGATATTTACCCCCAAAAACAGCAGTATCCTGGCCGGAAGTACGGCTCTTGAAGTCCTGAAGAAAACTCCGGGCATATTTGTGGACGGGGAGAACAACATCAGTATCGGCGGCAAGAACAGTGTGCAGGTAATCCTGAACGGCAAGCAGACATACATGCAGAAGGATGAACTGATGACACTTCTGAAAGCGATCCCGTCGTCTTCCGTTTCGTCTGTCGAGGTGATGCACAACCCATCGGCACAATACGCCGCCGAGGGGTCGGGAGGTATCATAAACATCAACCTGGATAGACGGAAAGCCGAAGGTTTCTTCTTTTCTCTGAACAACGGAGTCTCGTATTGGGAAAATCTGAGGGAGAACACGGAGCTGTCTTTCAGCTATACGAAAAGCCGGTTCAGCCTGTCGGGAAACTACAACCATGCCTTCGGATATTACAACATGGACTATGGCATGCATCGTATTCAGGAGGGGAAGGATTATTACAGTCCCACACGGGACACGGACAAGCGTAAGACCATATCGGGGAATCTGAGTATGGAGTACCGCTTGAATGACAAACATCTGATCGGTGCGAGAGTCGATGCGAATACGCTGTTCGGCCCCGGGCAGACCAACACGCTGACCGAGATCAGGGATGCGGACACCCGGCAGCTGGAGCAGATGCTCTATGCGGGCAATGACTATTATATGCAGAAGGGAAACAGATATGGCGGAACCCTTTACTACATGGCAACTCCCAGGGAAGGGGTCAGCTACACGTTGGACCTGAACTATGCGTGGTTTGACGGAGGGTCGGGTAACCGGCAGCCTAATAAACAGGTGTCGCCCGACGGTTCCGTCTTGCAGGACAAGCTCTATAAATCGGTAAACAGCAGGGATATACATATCTACGCCGTGTCATACGATCAGAAGCATCCTTTGTGGAACGGCGAATTGAAATCGGGACTGAAGTTCTCGTCGGTCAATGCTGATAACGGATATCGGTTCTATGATGTGAAAAACGGTCAGGAAACAATGGACAAATCCCAGTCGAACGACTTCGACTACCGGGAGCGGATTCTGGCGGGATATGTTTTGTATACTCATTCGCTGGGCGACAAGATAAGCCTGGAAGCCGGCCTGCGTGGCGAATATACTTTTTCCGACGGTCTGCTGCGTTCGATCGACGGCGGCGATGAAGCCAACAAAAGGGACTATTTCGATCTGTTCCCGACATTCCATCTGAACTATTCGATAAACGACAACCATGCACTGACCCTAAGCTATGCAAGTCGCATAGACCGTCCGGCCTATCAGGACCTTAATCCGTTCGAGTACCTGCTCGATGAATTGTCCTACTGGAAAGGAAATCCGTTTCTGACCCCTCAGAAAGCCCGCCAGGCGGCTTTGACCTACTCCTGCAAGCGGACTGCAATCACGGCCACCTATTCCTTTTTGAAGGATTACAAGGCCCAGATTACGGATACGCTTGCGGTCAATAAGGTGATTATGACCCCAGAAACATCGGGAAGCAGCAACGGGCTTCGCTTACCCTGTATCAGGGGATTCATATTGCACGCTGGTGGGAGATGAATCTGAACCTGACGGGCTATTATGTAAAAAACGACATCGCGTTTGACCGATACCGAACATTCAATCTCGATGGGTTTGCCGGGATATTCGCCATACGGAACACGCTCAGATTACCCTGGCACGTGCAGATGGAGTTGAACGGTTCGTATGCAACCCGGCGTCTCGGAGCCTCGAATGAGCGGATGGATCCTTCGGGATATGTCGATATCGGTTTCAGCAAGAGTTTTGCAAACAAAACGTGGACCGTCAATCTTGCCATGAGTGATATTTTCTGGACCAGCAGATGGGATAATTACAGGTCGTTCAGCGGCTTTCGGTTGTGGAACTGGGGTAAAAGCGAGTCGCGGCAGGTCAAGATGAATATCACCTACCGATTTGGCAGGCAAAAAGATCATTCACATACCGGCAACTTTGACGAAATAGATCGGTTGTAACTCGGCGGGGCCTGATTGCCGGCGAGATCTGCCGCATCGTGGCGCGGCGCCGGCCACAAAGGCCATCCGGGATTCCGTACATCGGCGGCAGCCATCCCGATGGGGCGGAGCCGCTGATTGGCGATGCGGCGCCGAATGTCGGCCCTATTTGCGGAAGATGAAATAGACGGCTAAAATCAGGCAGAGGAATCCCGCGAGGTGGTTCCAGCGCAGGGTGTCGGATTTCATGAAGACCAGTGCGAAGAGGGTGAAGACCGAGAGCGATACGACCTCCTGGATCACCTTCAGTTCCCAGATCGAGAACGGACCTCCGAATTCGGCACTTCCGATGCGGTTGGCGGGGACCTGGAAGCAGTATTCGAACAGCGCGATGCCCCAGCTCAACAGGACGATAGCCGCCAGCCCGAAGCGTTCGAGCCGCGATTTGAATGCGATGTGTCCGTACCAGGCCAGCGTCATGAAGGCGTTGGAGACGACGAGCAGCAGAACGGTGGCAAAACCCCGAAACATAGGATACAGATTTTTAAACGGCGCAAAAGTAGCAAATTATTCGATAGGATCTCCTCCCGGCGGTAAAATACACTGTGGCGATCGGTGATTTTGTCGGGCGTCGGCCGTCAATGCAACGCACAGCGGGCCGCGCCGCACTGTGCGCTGTGTCGATACATGCCGCGTGCCAATCGCCGCGTGCCATTTCTGCGACCGCCCCTGCGGTATTCCGCGATTCGGGGGCTGCATTTTGGGGCAGGAGCCGCCGTGTTGAGGGGCCTGAAAATGCGGGTTTGTGGCTGTCGGCAGGTTTGGGCGTGGCCGATGCGCGGCCTGTTCCCACCGTCGCCCGGCCGGTTCAGGCCAGCAGGATGTCTGTATCGGTGATGTCGGCAAATGAGTCGATGATCCGGTCGACCAGCGGCTCGCGTTCCAGTTCTTCGCGCGGCAGGGTGGTCGTAAGGGCCACGATACGGCCTGCACCGGCCCGCTTCGCCGCTTCGAATCCCGCCCGTGCATCCTCGAAGATCACACACTCGGCGGGCGAAACGCCCAGTGCGGCCGCCGCCTTGAGGTAGATCTCCGGGTCGGGTTTGCAGTGCGAGACCATGTCGCCCGAGATTGCCGCCCCGAAATAAGGCCGGAGCGCACAGCTGTCGAGCACGAAATCGACATTGGCCTTGCACCCCGACGAACCTACGGCACACGGAATCCCTGCTGCGCGGAGCCGTTCGAGCAGTTCCGTCAGTCCTGCCACCTGGCGGATCTCCGGGGCGTATATTTCGCGGTAGATGGCCTCCTTTTCGTCGGCCAGGGCTGCGAGGCCCTTTTCGCGGATCACCTCCTCGGGCATCACCAGCCGCATGATGTCGTCGTTGCCCATGCCGAACCCGTTGGCGAGTTTCTCTTTCCAGTCGGTGACGCCGTGGCGCGTGCAAAAGATTTCGAAGGCCCGGATGTGTACCGGGGTGTTGGCGACCAGCGTGCCGTCCATGTCGAATATAACTGCTTTCTTCATCGTCGGTTTCGTTTTCCGGTCCCAAAGATAGGCAAAATCCCCGACACGCAGGGCTTGGATCCCTCAGAATTTGAGCCGCAGGCTCACGTTGACGGCAAAGTTCTGAATGTCCTGCCCGGGTTTGGGTGCGCGGTGCGTGAGCCGCCAGATGCAGTCCACGCGGAAGAGCTTGAAGATGTTCTCCACACCGAACCCCGCCTCGACATAAGGATCCGACACCGAGGTCATGCCCGCGGGGAAGCGGAGGTCGGCCTGTGTTTCGGCCGCGGCTCCGTTGTTTTCGCGCGAGAGCGTTCCCCATACGCCCTTGCAGACCAGCACCTCGCGCCATTTCAGCTTCTTGATCAGCGGCAGGCGGCCCAGCAGCACGCCGTTGAAATGGTGCTCCCAGAACCACGATACCCATGCGTCGGAGGCGAACTCGTAGAAATTCATGCACGAGAAGGCGTAGGGGTCGTAGAAATAGGTTCCGTTGCCCTCGTGGAGCTTGAGCAGCTGGTAGGGGACCTTGCCAAAGATGCGTCCGCCCTGCACCGTGATGTCCGAATACCCGATCGGCGGCAGTTCCGGGCGGTAGCTGAGGCTCCCTTCAAGGCGGTAGTACTCGCAGCTGCCGTGCAGTGCATCGGGAATTCCGGCCGAGACTTCGAGCGTCAGGATGGGGTAGACCGACCCCATCGACTGCTTGTCGAAGGGCATGCGGTAGATCGTTTCGTTTTTCGAGAGCCGCAGGCCAACGTGCACCGCGGCGTCGGAAACCGAGTTGACGGGCGTGCCGTCGGGCCGCAGCATCGGCACGTAGCGGTTGGCGAAGATGCGCTGCATGCGCACCCCGGCGAAGGTACTCACGCCGTGGCACCACTCGTGTTCGTAGACCGCTTCGCCGCGGTTGACCATCGAGAGCCGCTGGTCGCCGCGCGAGAATAGCGACGAGAGGATGTTGCTCTCGGTCAGCGCATTCTGTCCGGATCCGAGCTGCATCACGTCGTGCCGTGCCGTGAGGGTCAGTTTGCGTGTGAGGTGGGGGTTGAAGGCCACTTCGACACTGCCGCCGCCCTTCACGTCCTCGTCCCGCGTGCCGTAGGCCACGTAGGCCCCGATGCGCACCTTGCGGCTCACGTTGGTCGTCGTGCGCCCGCCCAGCTGCATGCGGAATCCCTCCAGTTTGTTGAAACTGGCCAGTTTGTAGTAGGGGCCGATGCCGATGTATTTCGTGTTCCAGTAGCCGACGATCAGCGTGTTGATGAAGGTGTAGATGTTGCGGTAGAGCGGCACGTGCTGCACCGAGTCGACCATCGCGTAGATGCCTTTCTCCTTTTCGCTCAGATTGTAGGGGCGCACCTGCTCCCAGAACTCCTCCCGGCTGTGTTCGGGTTGCTCGTCGCGCACCACGACGTTGTTGTCCATGTGCAGCACCTCGTCGGGAATCGGCTCGTCGATGCGCACGTCGCTGTAAGCCACCTCGCGTGTGCCGATGAACGAGACGAGTTTCGACGAATCGGCCGCCGAGATGGAGAATTCCGCCGACACGCGGTCGCGGTCGCGAAACCAGCGGCCCTTGTCCGACGGTCGGTTCTCGTTGTCGAGCATCAGGTGCTTGATCCAGTTGACGTTCACACCCTTGGGCATGCGCGCCGAGGCCGACTGGAGGGCGTAGGACGCCGAGTCGATGTTGATCTCTCCGTCGAGCACCGGGGTGGTGAGGCGCTTGGGATGGAAGCGGATTTTGTAGACCTTGCGCCCGTCGGTCATCATGCTGTCGACCAGAAAATAGTTGTAGAACGCGCGCCCTCCGTCGGCAAGCGGGCTGGCGAAGCGCACGTTGAAGATGTCGATGAAGTTGTCGTAGAAATTCACGTCGCCATGCATGCCTCCCGTGAACTGGGCCACGCCGAAACTGTTCTCGACCCCCGAGATGCGGCTGGCGCGGATCACCTCGCGCTTGAAGGCCGGACGGCTGCTGTGGTAGAGGTCGGCCGTGGATTCGGAGATCATCGCCGGGAGGTAGGCCTGGCCCGTGAGCGCCGAGGTGTCGACATAGTCGAAGACGAAGCCGAAGTTGCGCTGGAGGCGGCGGCTCCGGAACTGCGGTTTGATGTTCGTGAGGTCCAGCTCCATCTTGGTGTAGGTGCGGCAGCTGTAGGTGTCGTAGCGGTCGGGGTCGTTCCGCGGCTTGTTGCGGATCACACCGTCGAGAATGGGGTAGGCGGGGTTTTCTCCGGGGGTGATGACCACCTGCCCGATGCCGAACTCCACGGCTTCGAGGACGAAATCCACGTGGTTGAAGGCTCCCCTTGTCAGCGGCAGGGTCCGTGTGGCGTAGCCGACTATCGAGGCCTGCACGCGGCTGACGGTGTCGCGGGTTTCGAGGGCGTAGATTCCCTGCTCGTCGGTGGTGATTCCGGTGGTGGTTCCGGGGAATACGATGCTGACGAATTGCAGGGGCTTTCCGTCCGCGGCATCGGTCACCCGTCCACGAACACGCGTAGTCTGCGCCGAAGCGCCTGCGGCCCAGAGAAGTCCGGCGAGCAATATGAGTGTCCGTTGCAGCATGATCAGACAAATTTAGCAAAAAATGAATGTATTCGTGTAATTTAAACTACCTTTGCGGCAGATAAGAAGACGAAGAGAACAATATGGCACACGTAAAAGTCGAAAAGACGAATGCCGCGCGGCTGCTCGACCGCGCGAAGATCGCCTACCAACTGGTTCCATACCGCGTGGATGAAGAGCACCTTGCCGCCACGCACGTCGCCGAACAGCTGGGCGAGGACATCGCGACCGTTTTCAAGACCCTCGTTCTGAAGGGCGACCGCACGGGCTATTTCGTCTGCGTCGTGCCCGGCGACCACGAAGTGGACCTGAAGGCCGCCGCGAAGATCTCCGCCAACAAGAAGGTCGATCTGATTCCGATGAAGGAACTGCTGCCCGTGACGGGCTACATCCGCGGGGGCTGTTCGCCGATCGGCATGAAAAAGGCCTTTCCGACCTACATCCATACTTCGGCCGCCGATCTGCCTTTTATCTATATCAGTGCGGGGGTGCGGGGGCTGCAGCTCCGGATTGCCCCTTCGGATCTGGCGGCCTGCGTCCGGGCGACATTCGTCCCGATCAGCCGCAAAGAATAATCGGGGCATCCGCCTAATCGGATCATGCTTCTTGGGCTTGGCGGGTCGGCAATCCCGGCCGGCCCTGTTGCCCGGCTCGCCGCCTTGGCTCCGGGTCCTGTCTGCGGCCGACCATGCTGCGCGGCGCCTTCTGCTGCCGGCTACCTTCCGGCGTACATTTCCCGATAATAGCGCTCGTATTCTCCCGAGGTGATGTCGTCCATCCACTCCTGGTTGGCAAGGTACCACCGCACGGTCTTTTCGATGCCCTCCTCGAACTGCAGCGAAGGCTCCCAGCCCAGTTCCTCCTTGAGCTTGCGCGAGTCGATGGCGTAGCGCAGGTCGTGTCCGGCCCGGTCGGTGACATAGGTGATCAGCCTCTCCGAAGCCCCTTCGGGCCGCCCCAGCAGGCGGTCCACCGTCCGGATGATCACCCGGATCAGATCGATGTTCCGCCACTCGTTGAAGCCGCCGATGTTGTAGGTCTCGCCGTCGCGCCCCTTGTGGAAGACGAGGTCGATGGCCCGGGCATGATCCTCGACATAGAGCCAGTCGCGGACGTTTTCACCCCGGCCGTAGACCGGTAGCGGCTTTTTATGGCGTATGTTGTTTATAAACAGCGGTATGAGTTTCTCCGGAAACTGATAGGGCCCGTAGTTGTTCGAACAGTTCGTCACCACGGTCGGGAAGCCATACGTGTCGTGGAACGCCCGTACGAAGTGGTCCGACGAGGCTTTCGATGCCGAGTAGGGCGAGTGGGGGGCGTAGCGGGTCTGCTCGGTGAAGAGCGTGTCGTCGAAGGGCAGGGCCCCGTAGACTTCGTCGGTCGAGATGTGGTGGAAGCGTCGGCCCTCCCAGGCTCCGTCCCAATGCTCCCGCGCGGCCTGCAGTAGTGTCAGCGTCCCCATCACGTTGGTTCGCGCGAAGGTGAACGGATCGCGGATCGAGCGGTCGACATGGCTTTCGGCCGCGAGGTGGATGACCCCGTCTATGTCGTACTCCGCAAAGAGGCTACGCATGGCGTCGTAGTCGCAGATGTCGCCTTTGACGAACGTGTAGTTCGGCTGCTTTTCGATGTCCCGCAGGTTTGCGAGATTGCCGGCGTAGGTCAGGCGGTCGAGGTTGACGATCCGGTAGTCGGGGTACTTCGCGACGAAGAGCCGCACGACGTGCGAGCCGATGAATCCGGCGCCGCCGGTGATCAGGATATTGCGTTTCATCTCGGGGCTTTTTGTTGATTCAGTCGTTTTCGTGCCATGCGTTTTTTCCGTCGGCGCCACCAGTACATTTTGGCGGTGTATTTCAGGATCAGGGGAATGCGTCGGCAGCCGATCAATTCCCGTTTGAGACGGTATTTCGGGTCGAGCCAGCTCCCGGCACAGTGGTGGAAGGCCCTGGTCCGGAATCGGAGCAGACAGATGCTGCTTGGCAGCAGGCTGTTGCCGCCGATGTAGATCCCCCCCCCGTCGAGCACCTGCTCCTTGTCCAGATAGCGGAATCCGTGGCGTTCGGCGACCTTGGCGATGACCAGCGGCATGGTCAGCTCGGTGTGCAACGTGCCGTCCTCCTCGCGGAAATGGTGCCCCTCGTAGAAGTCCATGCATTCGCGGATGAACCCGGAGCCTTTTGCCGCGCCCATGATGGCTGCCTGGAGTCCGTATCCCGGGACGAAGGCGTCGCGGTCGACGGGAACGCCCTGCGCATCGACCGGAACATCCGCATATTTGTATTCGCTGGGATTGTATTCGCTTCCGGTGAAAAAGTCGTAGCCCAGCAGGCTGTCGAACGATCGGAGTACCTCCACGTCCGAATCGAGGTAGATGCCGCCCTCGGTGTAGAGGGCATAGAGGCGGATGTAGTCGGCCGCGAAGGCCCATTTGCGTTCGGCGACGGCCTCTTCGACCCATTTGACGGCATGGATGTCGAAATTCTCGTGTGTCCAGCATTTGAGCGTGTATTCCGGCATGCGGCGCTTCCAGCTTGCCATACACTCCTGTAAAAACGGCGGAACGTCCTCGCCGCTCAGCCAGCACCAATGGATGGTCTTGGGGATTGGGGTGTTGTTCTTCATCACAGCATGTTTTTCAGACAGTAGAGCATCGACTCCCGCCAGTGGGGGATTTCCAGTCCGAATGTCTCCCTGATTTTGCTTTTGTCCAGCACCGAGTAGGCCGGACGGGCGGCCTTGGTCGGGAATTCCGACGTGCGGCAGGGGCGGATGCGGCATTTGTCGTGCCCGACGGCTGCGGCAATCTCCGCGGCGAAGTCGTACCACGAGGCCACTCCCTCGTTCGTGAAGTGGTAGAGACCCTCGTTCCCGGCGAAATAGCCCCCTTCGACGATCGAGAAGATCGTCATGGCCAGGTCCCCGGCATAGGTCGGCGTTCCCGTCTGGTCGAAAACCACACTCAGGTGCTCCTTTTCGGCTGTCAGCCGGAGCATCGTTTTCAGGAAGTTGCTTCCGTATTCGGAATAGAGCCACGCCGTGCGGAAGATCAGGTATTTGCATCCCGACTCCGCGACGGCCCGCTCTCCGGCGAGTTTCGTGCGTCCGTAGGCGTTCAGCGGAGCTGTCGGGGCCTCTTCGGTGTAGGGGCGATGGGCCGTGCCGTCGAAGACGTAGTCCGTCGATACGTGGATCAGCGTTGCGCCGTTGGCTGCGGCGGCCCGGGCGAGGTTCTCCGCCGCCCCGCGGTTCAGAAGGTCGGCCGCCTGCTCGTCCTCCTCGGCGCGCTCCACGTTGGTGTAGGCCGCACAGTTTACGATCACTTCGGCGCGGAGCTGCGCCACGGCCTGCCGGACGGCTCCGGCATCGGTGACGTCGAGTTCCGCCACGTCGGTAAAGGTGTAGTTGTTGGGCGATACGGCACTCAGCCGCTGCATTTCACGGCCCAATTGGCCGTTGGCGCCCGTTACGAGTATGTTCATGGTCTGTCGTATTCGAAAAGTTCCTGTGCGTCGGCCAGCTGCGGGTGCCGGCGGTCCTTCTCCGAGAGGAGAATTTCGCCGGACGGAAGCTGCCAGTCGATCGCAAGTGTGGGGTCGTTCCACGCGATGCCGCCCTCGCTGCCGGGGGCATAGTAGTTGTCGCATTTGTACTGGAAGACGGCCTCGGTGCTCAATACGGCGAATCCGTGGGCAAATCCGCGGGGGATGAACAGCTGGCGCTTGTTCTCCTCGTCGAGCAGTGCGGCGACGTGCCGCCCGAAGGTCGGCGATCCGCGGCGGATGTCCACCGCCACATCGAGCACCCGCCCCCGGACCACGCTCACCAGCTTCGCCTGGGCATGTTCCCCCTTCTGGAAATGCAGGCCCCGGACCACTCCGTAGTGCGATTTCGACTCGTTGTCCTGCACGAAGCGCACGGGGCCGACCAGTTCGTCGAAGCGCCGCTGCGAGAAGCGCTCCATAAAATAGCCCCTTGCATCGCCGAACACCTCCGGTTCGAGGAGTACCACGCCGGGGATCTCCGTTTTGATCGCTTTCATCGTTTCGATTCTTCGATTACCTTCAACAGATACTGCCCGTATTGGTTCTTGAGCATCGGCCCGGCCAGTGCGCGCAACTTCTCCTCCGTGATCCAGCCGTTGCGGAAGGCGATGCCTTCGAGACAGGCGATCTTCAGCCCCTGCCGCTTCTCGATCACCTCCACGAAGATCGAGGCTTCGGCCAGCGAGTCGTGCGTGCCCGTGTCGAGCCATGCGAATCCCCGCTGGAGGAGCTGCACTTTCAGAGCTCCGTCGGCGAGAAAGGCCTGGTTCACCGAGGTGATCTCCAACTCGCCGCGTGCCGAAGGTCTGATCGTTTTGGCGACCTCCACGACCTTATTGGGGTAGAAGTACAGCCCCACCACGGCGTAGTTCGACTTGGGAACGGCGGGTTTCTCCTCGATCGAGAGACAGTTGCCCGCCTCGTCGAACGCAGCGACACCGTACCGCTCGGGGTTCTCGACCCGGTAGCCGAAGATCGTCGCCTTGTCCGCCTCCTCGGCGTTGCGCACGGCCTCCCGGAGCATGCCCGTGAAACCCGCCCCGTGGAAGATGTTGTCGCCCAGCACTAGGCAGACCGAATCGCTGCCGATGAACTCCTCGCCGATCAGAAACGCCTGGGCCAGTCCGTCGGGCGAGGGTTGCTCGGCATACTCGATGCTTATGCCGAAGTCCGAGCCGTCGCCCAGCAGCCGCCGGAATCCCGGGAGGTCGGCCGGTGTCGAGATCACGAGTATCTCGCGGATGCCGGCCAGCATCAACGCCGAAATCGGATAATAGATCATGGGCTTGTCATAAATGGGCAGCAACTGCTTGCTCACGCCTTTCGTGATGGGATACAGGCGTGTGCCCGAGCCTCCGGCCAGTACGATACCTTTCATTGTCTTGCGTCGTTGATGCCGCCTGCGGGCCTTTTCTGCGGGCCTTCGGGCGGATAATTTTGATCGAAGGTACTGCTTTTTTGCGAAAATCCGATCGTCGGGCCTGTTTTTTTGCAAAGAGCCTTTATCTTTTCCGGGGCCGATTCAACCGATCGGCCGTGTGATCCCCGCTGACGCAAGCCGGCTTTAGGGACTCCGGATTTTCGCGGATCTGTCTCTCTTCGATGCGGAGTGTGGGATTCCGGCCGCAAGGCATGGCATCCGTCGATAAAAAAACGGGACGGATAAAAATCCGTCCCGTTTCGGGTTATTGGATGAATTTGTGCAAAAGTGACTTTTCCTTCATGACCGATTCGTATTCCTTGCCATTTCCCTTGTAGAGCAACTGCCTGACGGAACCTCCGACGCGGTGGTCTTCGAAAAGCAGGCGGGCCGACGAATTGTCCGAAATGTCGTAAATGAAGAGCGACGCTTTCATCTCGCCGGGTTCATCGGCATTCTCTGCGGCCACATAGAGCGTGTTGACATCATACCGATTGAAGACGATCTGTTTGATCTCATAATTCCCTTCGATGGCAATGTAGGGTGCCGTGTCGAAATTTTGGCCGTCGTAGTTGAGCCGGTAGATGGCATTTCCCCTGGAATAGTAGAGAATGGGTTTGATGGGGTTCACGCCCAAAGCCGAGGTCGGCAATATGTGCCCCGAAGCATCGATCGTGCCGAGAGTCTCTTCCTCGACCCCCATAAGATCGGCCGGAGCGGAAAAACGATATACCGTGACCTGATTCCCGTTGGCCGTAATGGCCATGACATGTCCCGGGTCATAGCGTCCGTTGTAATACAGGCCGTCGCATGCGAATAAGCCGATTGCGTCTCCGTTGCATGTCGTTTCGCTCTCCAGCACGGCCGAGCCCAGCACGATCGGGACATAGAGCAGTTTTTTCTTTTCCAAATCGAAATAGACACGCACCCGATCGTCGTATTCGGTGATCATCGAGCAGGTATAATCCGCGATTCGGGCTCCGTCGGGCAACTTTTCGTACTCCCCGGGCCGTACAAACGTCTTTTCGGATGACATGATATACTCTTGGCCGGCACCCGTAAAATAGAGTTCGCCCTGCCACAGAGCCTCCTGCACACCCAGCGGGCAGTGGATCCTGTTGGGATGAAACTCCCCGTTTCCGTCGTATGTGATCTCGGTCTTGACTTTCATGTCGTTCGTGTTGAGCGTATAGACTTTGGTCGGATTGGACGAACTGATCACCACATCAAAATCTCCGTTTTCGACCGATGCCGCGGTCGGCTGTGTGATACCTTCGCCTTTCCAACACAATGCAAGCGCATTCTGACCCAGGGCGAGGGTGGGATTGTTATCCTTGAAGGCATGGGGGCTGACGGGTGTCTCCATGATATCGAGCCGTTTGAATGAGAGCATCGCTCCCCGGGTCGTTTCGCTCAGAAGCAACAGGCCGCGGTCGTAGGGGGACGAAACCCGCAATGTGAAGTCGACGATTTTGGCACCGGTCGGGCTGCTGGCCTTGAAATAGCCGTTGAATTCGCCCAGCTCATCGCACTTGAACGAAAGCTCCTTCTCCGTGCTCACGGTTTTATAGCCGATGTTCCATTCGTAGGTCACATCCGACGCTGTTTCTGAAGAAAGCCGCACCTCCGGCTTTATCTGCAGGTATTCGTGCAATCCCCGGGAATAGGAGGTCTCGAGTCCCGTTACGGCTTCGACCTGTGTGGGAACGTGCTTTTCGTCCGAGTCTTTGCTGCAGGCTGTCAGGCCCAGGCTGATGAAGGCTCCGAGCAGCAATAATAGATAATTTTTTCTCATGGGTTTAGATTTTTATAATGCGTTTCTGAAGTCCATGCTCATACGGGCCATTCCGTGTCGGGAAAAAGGACGCCATATTCGGGGTGACGGGCGAAATACTCCCGTACCTCCTTGAAAACCCGGAGGATGGCGAATTTGTTTTCCCGGATGTCCTGGTCCGAAACGGGCCTGCCGTACAACTCGATGAATTTTTGGTATTTGCGTATGTCGTACTCCCCGATCCATCGGGACAGTTCGTTCCACCAGTTGGGGCAGTCGAGGCGATTGGTGAAACAAACCCTGAGGCTTGTGTATTCCGATACTCCGAGCTTGAAGTTGGCGCATTCCTCCATGTATATCGAGAGCGTATGGACCTTGTCGTCTTCCAGACGGAGGCGGTGGATCCGAATCGGAAGCGACATGGCCGAAGCCCCTGCCGGCAATACCGGATCGGACGGCAGCGGGTCATAATGTATCCCGGCCTGGGCGGTTGTCCGCGAGGCATCGATCCCGATCCGGAATTCGCGGTCGTAGCCGACGGGCGTTCCGATGATCTCAACCCCGATCCGCAAGGTCGTGTCGGTTATCGAGAAGGGCTCTGCGCCGAATGAGAAATAGAGGGAATCGGACGTGAAGTTGATTCTTGCCGTGTCGGTGTAGGTGAAACTCTCGGACCGATTGCACGAAAAGGCCGATGCCGCGGTAAGCAGGGCGAGGAGTATGCGCAGGGTTGTTTTCATGATCGATCAATTGATTCCGTCGGCTTGTTCGCTTTCGGGCAGGGGTAAAACATAGGTTGCATCCGTAGCCGGATGATCGTTGCCGTTGACTCCGTCCAGGGGCAACCCGAAGCGTTTGTATGTGAAAAATATTTGTCCCTCGCCCCAGTACTCCTTGACGATCTCGTTGATCAGGATTTCGCGGAATGCGTTCGGGGTGGCGATATCCGTCGGATGCAGCGGATGCAGACCCCGTGCGGTCACCACCTCGTTCAGGAAATCCAGAGCCCGGGCCGGATCCTGACCGTATGTCGATTCGGCTAAAATATAGTAGAGCTCGGGAATCCGTATCAGATTGATGCCGGGGGTGCGTCCGGCCGGGATGGCCTGTTCGTCATCGTAATGCTTGTCGTAGAGCTTGGTCAGCAGAACCACCGAGCGCTCCCATTTCGTGCGGGTGAAATACGCCTGGTAGCGGTAGTCGTTATGGGTTGCGGTAAACGATCCCACCCGGAAGATGGACTGGTAATTATTGCGCACCATGCCGAATTTTCCGGTCAGCCGGGGCGGACACAAACAGGTGCGGACATCCAGATAGGCTCTGGGGGCATGCAATCCCCACAGACACTCGGTTTGGGCCGTGTAGCCCATGAACAGATTTTTGACCTGCTCCTCCCTCACCAGCGAGAAGTCGCCGGATAACGCTTCGCGGGCGTAGCGTGCAGCGGCCGCATGATCTCCGGCCCAATTGTAAACCCGGGCCAGCAAGGCCGCCGTCGCATGGCTCGTGATGTAGAGTTCGCGGGGAGTACGGCCGCTCATGGGCGCAGCCTCGCGCAACAGCGCATGCGCTTCCGTGAGATCGGCGACGATCTCTCGGTATGTCTCAAAAACGGTGCTTCGGGCTACCGGAGTGATCGAAAAGTGTTTGACATAGGGGATGGCCGCCTCCTCTTTTCGTTCAAACCCGGGGGCGAAGAGTCGCAGCAGATCGAAATGGACGAAAGCCCGTATGGCCAGCGCTTCGCCCTTCATGCGGGGCAGGTTCGGAAAGTTCCGTCCCGGCATGTTGTCCAGGATGCTGTTTGCGGCTGCGATCGTGTTGTAGGCCTTGGACCATATGGCGTCGATCTGCGCCCGCACGTCTTCGTCCCTGTATTTCAGGTCGTAGGTGCGGGTCAGCGTCGTCTCGCTCGTTTCGTAATCGTTGTAGTACAGTTGCGCGATCTGATCCACGAATCCGAATGATAGCTGTTTCCCGTAGAGACTTCCGTCGGCCAACGATGCGTATACGCCGTTCATGGCGTCGATGAATCCCTGCTCGTTTTCGAACATCTTGTCGTTGTTGACGATTCCCGGAGTTTCGATGTCGAGAAATCCGCATCCCGATAACATCCAGACGCATCCGATCATCCAACCCTTCCAGCAGGCGTAACCAAGGCAAAAGTGCTTCATAACTCAGATATTCACGGTGAGAGACATTTGAAATACCCGGGCAAACGGATAGTCGAGACCCCGTTCCCGCCTGACCGTTGACAGGTTGAAGAGATCGCCTACGGAGGCGGCGATGCGTATTTGCCGCAGGCCGATTCGGCGGCAAAAATGCTTCGGGAGGAGATACGACAACTTCATTGAAGAGCCTTCGAGAGCATATTCGGTCGCAATGAAGCGGTCGGTTGGGGGAGTCGTCTCCCGGTTGGCTATGTTTTTGTAGCGGGCGCGGTCTCCGGGGGCCTTCCATCGGTCGTGAAAAACCCTCCGGTCCGCATTGGCCGTCGGATCCGCTCCCTCGACTTTGGTGGCCAGGGTCTGATTGTATACCGTTGCGCCGAGTCTGTATCCCAGACTTACGGAGAGATTGAAGGCGTAGAGATCGAACGAGAGGCCTATCGCACCCTGGACTTTGGGAGCCGTATCCCCGACAACCTGCTTGTCCCGATAGTCGTACTCGTAGGTCAGCCGGCCCTCGCGGGTGATGAAGACTTCCCGACCGTTGGCCGGATTGATTCCTGCCGAGCGCATGACCTTCAGTGCCGTCATGGATTCGCCTTCTTCGTAAAAGGCTGCGGGCAGCGACGAAGTGGCATTCGCCTCGTTTTCCTTATTCTTGTTTTTCAAATAATCGCTGATGGCCACGATGCGGTTCCGGTTGTGGCTCATGTTGGCATAGAGATTCAGACTCGCGTCTTTTTTCCGGAACAGATTGCCTCTCACGGAGATTTCAATACCGCTGTTGCGGATCTTGCCGAGGTTCTCCATGGCATTGGGGAATCCGATGTGGTCGGGTTTTGCGATGGCCATGACCAGATTGTTGGTCGTGTCGTAATAGATGTCGATGCTTCCGTTGATGCGATCCTGCCACAAGCCGATATCCAGACCTATGTTCCGTTTGATGCTCCGCTCCCACTTCAGCCTCGGATTCACCATCGATACGGGGACGGCCCCTATGCTGCCGTTGTAGAGCAGTCCGGCGTCGTAGCGATAGGCCAGTTGTGCCTGATAGGCATTGAAGCCCGCGTTGCCCACCAGTCCGATGCTGGCTCTGAGTTTGAACAGCGAGAAGGGGGATGATTCGAAAAAACGCTCGCGATGGAGGTTCCATCCGATGCCGATCGCACCGAACGGGGCAAATTTGTTGTCGGCCCCGAATTTCGAGGACCCTTCGTATCGGAATGAAGCATCGATGAAGTAGCGGTTTTTCCAACTGTAATTGGCGCTGAAAAATCCGCCTAACATCCGGGAAAGCTCCTCGCTTCCGCCGGGGCGTCCGCTTTCCGCATAGCCGATTGCCATGGACGGATGTTCCAGTTTGTCGGAAAGGACGCCCAGGGCCTCGAACGAATGACTTTCAGACCGCGACGATTCGATGTTGACCCCGGCGGTCATGGACAGCAGTCCGTCGTCCGACGCGCCGCACGGAATGTTCCATACGATGAATGCATTGCCGGACAGGGTGTTGTTTGTTCCGTTGGCCACGCTGAAACTGCCCCGTTTGGCCGCATCCCGATCGTAGAATCGCTTGGATAGCGGCGAATGGAAGGTTTCGCCCTCGGTGGTCGATCTGACATACGAGATCGAGGTTTCCACCCGCAGGGAGGGGCGTATGTTCCAGCGGATGCGGAACGTGTCGATGAAATATCCCGAGGCATTTCGGATATAGCTGTTCAGCCGCTTCTCGTAGAGCGGGTTGGCGGCGTTGAAGGCCAGGTTGTTGTTCAGCGACCGGTCTTCGAGATAGGGTGCATCGTAGGGATTCAGTCTGGCATAGTCCGAGAAGCTGCCGTAAGGCACATCGTTCGAGGCGTTGCGGCTCACCGACATGATGTTCTGAAAAAACAACTTTTCCAGATTGCCGTAGGTCAGGTTGATGCGCAGGGACGCCGTGGTTTTGTCGGATTTGTCCATGACTCCGGTCGTGGCGTTGTAGCTGCCCGATACGTTGTATCGGAAATCCCGGCTTCCGCCCGAGAGGTTCAGACTGTGAATGTGGTTCAGCCCGGTTCGCAGGGCTTGTCGCATCCAGTCGGTATTGACTCCGGCGTTGACCCTTTCGAGCCGTTCATAATAGGTCTTCTGCTTGTCGACGTCGCTGCTTGAACTTCCCGAAAAGTCGCCGTACAGACCGGCCAGACGTTCGTATTCGAGTTTCTCGCCCGCATCGAGCAGACGGTAGTCCGACAGGTCGGGAACGCTGACCTGGAAATTCCCCGTGTAATTGACCTGCAGGCGTCCGAACTGCGTGGGGCGCGTCGTGATCACCACTACGCCGTTGGCGGCTTTGGAGCCGTAAAACGAGGTTGCGGCAGCGTCTTTCAAAACCGTTATGGATTCGATGTCATCGGCCGGTATGTCGAAAACATATCCGATGTCGACCTCCGTACCGTCGAGGATGAACAGCGGGACGTTGGTCTGGTCGCCTTCGATAAAGCTGCTTCGTCCCCGCAGGACCATGTCGGGGATGTGGTTGGGATCGGAGCCGTTGGCGATGTCGTCGAAGAGTCCGAAACCCGGGGTGCGCAGCTGGATGATGTTCAAGACGTTCGTGTGGACCATTTCCTCGATCTCCTGACGTCTGACCGTATGGCTTGATCCCGTATAGCTCTCTTTCTTCTTGTCGATATAGCCGGTTACAACCACATCGGACACCTGCTCCACGGCGGGCTTCAACCTTATTTCATAATGGTTCTTCGCCCGGTCGATCGTCTGCCGAAACGGCTGGTAGCCCAACATGCGGACCTGAAATTCCGTGGCTCCCTGGGGGCAGTCAAACGTGAAGTTTCCTTGTGCATCGGCTATTGTTCCATGAGGGGTTCCGCTTCGGTCGCAGGCGACGATGTTGGCTCCGGCGACCGGATGGTCCGACTCGTCGAGGACCTGGCCGCCGAGTTTGAACTGTTTTCCCGGTGTTTGGGCGGTAGTCTGTACGACGGACAGGATGACCGACAGAACAAGCAGGAAGCAGCCTGTTTTACGCAATAATCCCTCCATCCCCATGTTGGCACGTAGCATGTGCGAGAAAAATTTTGCGGCAAAGATAGTTTGGTCGGCCGTGCGTTTCAATCGCCAAAAATACTGAATCGACAATTGCGAAATATACCTATTTGTTGGGGTTTTATTTCGATCTGGAAGACTTAACTTTGAGGCCTTAAATCTGAACTTTTATGTTTCGTTTCATTGCCATTCTTTGCGCCTTGTCGCTTTTTGCGGCATGTACGGCCGAAGATTTTACGCAGAGCGAGGTTGCGATCGAACCTCCTGCAACAACGAACAGCCATTCGGGACGGTTGCGCATCAAGTTCCGCCCGGACATGGAGCCGGAGCGGATTCTTGCGACGCGCAGCGGCCTTCATACGGGCGATTCGGTGCTGGATGCGGCGCTTCACGACCTTGGAGTCGAGCAGATGCAGCGGGTGTTTCCTCCTGCCGGACGTTTTGAGGAACGGACACGTCGGGAGGGACTCCATCTGTGGTACGATATCCGTTTCTCCGACAAAACTCCGCTTACGAGAGCCTCGTCCGGTCTGGTCGATTTGCCCTGTATTGATAAGGTCGAACCGGTGTATGCGGCCCGTCACATCGATTGTGACGTGTCGGTTGTGGCGGCTGCGCCCCGGAATCCCGTTCTGGGGAGCGGACCGTTTCCCGTCAATGATCCGGGTCTTGCCAGGCAGTGGCACTATTATAACGACGGATCGTTGGAGGATGCCCTGCCCGGAGCCGATATCGATCTGTTTCGGGCCTGGGAGGTCACGACGGGAAGCAATGAGGTCGTTGTTGCCGTGGTGGATGGCGGAATTGACTACAAACATGAGGATTTGGCCGGGAATGTCGGCAATTGGGCCGAACTGAACGGCGTCGAGGGGGTGGATGACGACGACAATGGATATGTCGATGACCTGTATGGGTGGAATTTCATTCATACCTTCGATGCGCCCTACGGTACCGCCCGGATTACTCCCGTTGAGCACGGGACGCATGTGGCCGGGACCATCGGTGCTGAAAACAACAATGGGATCGGCGTCTGCGGGATTGCCGGAGGGCGCGGAGACCATTCGGGAGTCCGATTGATCAGTTGCCAGATGTTCTCGGAGAACCGGAATGACAACGGGGACGAGGTTGCGGCGATAAAATACGGAGCGGATGCCGGGGCAGTCATCAGTCAGAACAGCTGGGGCTATTTGAATGTGTTCCAGATGCCGGAGGTTACCAGGGATGCGATCGATTATTTTATCAAATATGCGGGAGTCGATGAGGCGGGGAACCAGGTCGGCCCGATGAAGGGTGGAATCGTGATCTTCGCAGCCGGGAATGACAATCGGAATTACAAGAGTTATCCGGCCTGTTATGAAAAAGTCGTGGCCGTATGTGCGCTTGCTCCGGATTACAGGAAGAGCTGGTACTCGAATTATGCGGACTGGGTGGATGTGGCGGCCCCGGGCGGGACTTTTCGCGACAAAGGGCGCTATTCCGACGAATGTGCGGTATACAGCACGCTGCCCGGCAATGCATACGGCTATATGCAGGGTACTTCCATGGCATGTCCGCATGTTTCGGGGGTTGCGGCCCTGGCCGTCTCGAAACATGGGGGAGCGGGGTTCACTCCGGATAAGCTGCGCGCCTATCTGGAGCGGAAGGCCCGGCCGGTCGAGACCTGCAATCCGGGTTATGAGGGGATGCTTGGATCGGGACTCATCGATGCCTATCTGACCTTGTCCACGGATCACGGGATTGCCCCCGATCCCGTATCGGACCTTACGCACAGCAATACGGTCGGCGAAGTGGAGTTGAAATGGAGCGTTCCGGCCGATGAGGATGACGGCTCCGCGACATCTTTCATCATCCTGTGGCGTGTGGGAACTCTGAATCATCCCGATCCCGATCACCTGTCCGACGATACCTTCCTGGTTGAGGTCCCGGCACGGGGAAAGACGAAGGGGGATCCCATGTCGCATACCCTGACCGGGATTGCCGAGCAGACCCGCTATACGGTGGCGATCTTTGCCGTGGATCCGTGGGGCAACCGCTCCGAAGTCAAGTCGATATCGTTCGGCACCCCTGCCAACCAGCCCCCTGTCCTTGAGGCCGAAGATGCGCAGGATCCCCGGATACCCTACAATACGACCCGGGTGGTCTCGTTTCTGGTAAACGATCCGGACAGCTTCGGCTTTACGTTCGAATTGGAAGATCCGTCGGGGAGCATCACTCCGTCGAAGGACGGGAACCGCCTGTTGTTGTCGGTCTTCAACTATAAACGCAATCCGGGTACATACACGGCGAAGATCACGGTCTCGGACAGTTTCGGAGCGTCGGCCTGTGCCGACTTTCGGTTTGAGCTGCAGCCCAATCAGCCCCCTCGGCTCGTACAAGGCTTTACGCCGGTCTATCTGGGTTCGCTTGATGAGGTGACGGATTTCATGCCTTCGGCGGGATTTGCCGACGAGATTCCCGAGACGCTTGAATACCGGATCGACTACGACCGCGATATGCTCCACCTCCGGCCGTGGAACGGCGGTTACCGGATCATGCCGCTGCGTTATGGGGTTTCGCAAATCACCGTCCGGGCAATGGATGAGGACGGGCTCGGAGCGCAGGATTCGTTTACGGTCTTGTGTCGGGACGACTCGCGCGAACTGGATCTGTATCCCAATCCGGTGAAAGATCTGCTGAAGATCCGTATGGGCCGGGATGTGGAGGGCGAAATCCAGGTGTCCGTTTACGACGTGACGGGAGTTGAGGTGCTTGCCTGCAAGGCGGAAATTGCTCCGACGCGTCCTGCCGAACTGAATCTTTCGTCGCTCGGCAAAGGCACTTACACCATCCGGATTCGCTCCGGCAATCTCTCTTTTGTTCGTTCCATCGTTAAGCAGTAGGCAGGATGAAAGCTTTCTTTTCGAGAATTCCGGTTTTGGTGATTCTCCTGTTTTTCCCGATTGTCGTCAGGTCGCAGTCTTCGGCCTTGTTCGTGACGATCCCTTCGGATGCCCGCAGTCTGGCGCTTGGCGGCGCGAAGGCGGCGCTCCCGGGCGATTCCTTCTCGGCCTTGCGCAACCCGGCCCAGCTTGTCTTTCTCGATGGCCGGGTCGGGATCGGCTACGGCTATATGCCCTGGATGGCGTCCTTGCAATCCGGTCAGAATTTGCATGTTGCGACGGCTTGCCTGAATCTGGACCGCAAACAGGCCCTGGCTGTATCGTATCGCTATCTTTCGCATCCCGAATCGGAATGGATCGATGATCAAGGCAACGTGTTGGGCTCTTTGGATCCTCGCGATATGGCTTTTGATCTCTCTTACGCCCGGGTCATTGTCCGCAATTTCTCCGGATCCGTTACGTGCCGTTATCTGTCTTCGTATCCCGGTTCCGGTCATGCGATGCACTCCGTTGTTCTGGATGCCGGCCTGTTGTATCGGCACGCCTGTTCCGGGAGCGTTGTTTTGGCGGCAGGCATGCAGGTTTCGAACCTCGGGTGCTGGAATTCTGAAAAGGTCAGCCTGCCGTGGGAGTTGCGGGTGGGAGGAAATATGGATTTTTCCCCGTCCGGGAATCATCGGATCACGGTAACGGCCGATCTGGTCAGTACGAAATTCCAGTCGTTGGGCGGATGCGTGGGGCTGGAGTACGAGCTTTTCAGAGCACTCGCTTTTCGCGGAGGCTATCGTTGGAGCGACCTGCGCTACGGTTCCGTCGGTACCGGTCTGCAATGGCGCTATTTTGCCTTTGATCTGGGCTATCTGCTGGCATCCCGGCACTCGGTCATGCATAAAACATGGATGTTGTCTGCCCGGATCTGTTGGTAATCCGCCTCCCTTGATATGAACCGTCTCAAAAAGCGAGGCCGACGAAGCGATCGGCACACAAGCCGACGGATTCTGCGGGTTTTGCAGGGCGCCTGAATGCGCCGGGATGCCCGGGGAGGGGGGGGGAGCCACGGCCCCTCCTTCCCGGGAGGCATACCTAAAAGTAGGTAATTTGAGGGGGTGCCGATTTTTTTTCTTTGAAATCTTTTTAACTTCGACGCCGATTTGCTCCAGCTTGCCCCTTTTGGCGAAGTCCGTTCGGACCGCAAATCGACAAGAAGCATATACCAATAACAGTAATTAACCCAAAACATTCCGCTTATGAAGGATTTTTTCCGATTGAGAGTTGTATCGTTCCTGCTGCTCTGCTGGGCGGTCTCCGCGTCGGCACAGAACCGGACCAAGACCACCTTCCGCGGCACGATCTATTCGATGGAATCCGTCGACGGGAGGGGCAAATCCGAGAAAGTACCCCTAGCCTATGCCGTAGTCTCGCTGCCCGAAGTCGGCCTGGCTACCGCCACCGATGTGAATGGTCAATTCGAAATCAAGTCGATCGATGCCGGAAACTATCGGGTCGAAATCTCCTCGCTGGGCTACGAGACCCTCTCGCAGGAGATCACACTCCCCGCTGAAGAAGAGTTCGAATTCCAGCTCGAAGCCACCTCTTTCTACCTGAAAAACGTCGTTGTCTCGGCCGAGTCGACCAAGACCGGCGCCTCCACGGCCTCGAAGATCTCCAAATCGGCCATGGATCACATCCAGGCCACCTCGCTGGCCGACGTCATGTCGCTGCTTCCGGGTGCCGAAACCCGGACCTCTTCGGAGATCACGCTCCAGAACGCCAGCACCTTCGCCGTGCGCAACGGTTCGAGCTTCGGTACGGCCGTCATTATGGACGGAGCCCCCGTTTCGAACAACGCCAACATGCAGACCATGTCCACGGCGCTCGGATCCGCTGCCGCCACAAGCATCGCAACCCCCAATTCGGGCATCGACATGCGAACGATCACCACCAGCAACATCGAGTCCGTGGAGGTAATCCGCGGTATCGCCTCGGCGCGCTACGGCGACATCTCCTCGGGAGCCGTGATCGTCAACAGCACGGCCGGACACGCGCCGCTCTCGGTCCAGATGGACCTGAATCCCAACGTCTACATGGCTTCCGTGTCCCACGGTGTGAAACTCGGGTCTCGGGGTGGGGTCCTGAACTACGGCGTGGACTACACCTTCTCGCAGAAGGATATGACCGAAGGATACGACACCTACAACCGGGTGACGGGCCGTCTGGCTTACTCGAACCTCATCGGGAAATGGTCGACCAATACGTCGCTGAACTTCTTCTACACGAAGGACAAGGGCGAGCCGAACCCCGATGACGAGAACGACCTGCGCACGACCAACCAGCGCGACCTGGGTCTGCGCTTCAACACCAACGGAAGTTTCAACGCCAACAACGGCTGGTTCAAGGCGCTCCGCTATGCGGTTTCGGTCGACTATACCAATAAAAAGACCTATTTCGAGGACATGCGCTCGAACGCCGACTGGACCTATTCCTCGTCGAAGACCGACGGGGCGGTCCTTTCGAGCTTCCCGGGCCGGGACATTTACCTCGCGGACGGGACGAAGATCACCCATATTCCCGAAGCCGATGCCGGCGGCAAGGCCTGGCGTCTTCCGTCGAGCTATACCGAAGTCTACAACCTCTACGGCAAGGAGCTCACGACCTACGCCCAGGTCTCGGCGCTCTTCTCGGGCGACCTGGGGCCCACGCGTCACTCGCTGAGCGTCGGAGCCGACTTCCGTTCGTCGGGCAACCTCGGACGGGGCAAGGTCTTCGATCCGGAGTATCCTCCCTACCGTGCGCTGGGCGAGAACTTCGCCACGCAGCGTGAGCGCGCCTTCCGCGATGTTCCGTTCATGAATCACCTGGGCCTGTTCCTCGAGGAGAACTTTGCGATGGAGATCCTCGCGCGGCGCTTCGACGTCTCGGCCGGTGTCCGCTACGACAAGGTCTTCGGCATGAAGAAAGGCGGCCTCGCTCCGCGCTTGAATGCCTCCTACGAACTGATTCCCGACCACTGGAGCATTCGCGGCGGCTACGGCATCACCTTCAAGACGCCCTCGCTGGCCTATCTCCATTCCGACAATGCCTATTTCGACATCCTGAATTTCGACAACAGCGCGCAGAGCGGCTTCTCCGACGCGCAAAAGTTCCAGATCGCCACGACGCGCGTCTATTCGGCCGAGAATCCCGATCTGGAGCTTTCGAAGACCCGCAAGTGGGAGGTGGGCACCGACTTCCGGATCGGTCAGGTCCGCGGATCGGTCACCTATTTCCGCGACCGTTGCGAGAACGGCTACATGCTGAGCCAGACCTTCGACACCTTCAAGAGCGTCGACTACATCCAGTACGAGGCGGCCAAACCGGAGAATGCTACCGACATGCCGGTGCTGAGCGTCAAGTCTTCGGACAAGATTCTGCTCAACTATCGCATCCCGACCAACTTCTCGGCCTATGCGTCCGAAGGTGTCGAACTGGACATCGACTTCGGGCGTATCGACGCCATCCGCACCTCGTTCGGACTCAACGGTTCGTGGACGAAGTACAAGTCGTGGAAGAACTACTACACGTTCGACAACCGCCCGGGCGGCAGCACAGTCGAGGAGCGCTATCCCCACATGGGAGTCTTCGAACCGGGCTCGCGGGTCGACCATGCGACACGCACGGCGACCAACCTGCGTGCGACGCACAATATCCCGCGCATCGGTTTCGTCGTGACGCTCACGGCCAGCATCACGTGGCACGAGCGCAGCTACACCGCCTATGGCAATGACTCGATCCCCGTGAAGTACATCTCGCGTCTCGACGGCCGGGTCCACGACTTCGACCCGGCACGGATCGACGAGCCGGAGTTCCAGCGCATCGACATACGCCCGTCGCTCGACTCCCGCCGTCTCGTGCGCGAAGGGGCGATGCCGCCGATCCTCTGCATGAACGTCAATGTGACGAAGGAGATCCGCGACTTCATGCGCATCTCGTTCTTCGCCAACAACATGTTCCGCAGCACGCCGATCTGGGAGAGCCGGAAGAATCCGGGGCGGTACATCCGTCGGAATTCCAATACGTTCTTCTTCGGAGCAGCCCTGTCGATCAAGATAAAATAAATCCCAAAGAGAGCCATATCATGAAAAAAAGATCCATATTTCACCTTGCAGCCCTGGTCGGCGCGGCATTCGGGATGAGTTCGTGCGTCGATATGATGGAGGACGCACGCGATGCCGCGATCGTCGATCCGATCCGTGTCGCCGTCAAGGTCAATGCCGTTACGGGCTTCGTCGATTCGGAGGGGAACGGCCAGATCGACCCCAACTTCAAAACCTCGGGACTGAACGTCCGTTTTGTGAACTACGATGAGGATGCCGTCATCGGGACGACGACCGACGACAACGGAATCGCCGTCGCCGAAATAACGCCGGGCAACTACACGATCTCGGTGACCGGCAGCGTCGACTTCAAGGGGCGCACCTACTACCTCAACGGGGCGTTGCAGAATAAGGCGCTGATCGACGATGTCACCCCCGAGCAGGCCGCCGCATCGAAGGACTATTCGCTGTCGATCCGCCCGGCCCAGGTGGGGAGCCTCTGCTTCCGCGAGATCTTCTACTGCGGTAGCCCGGGATACTATTTCCGCAACCAGTTCTACGAGATATACAACAACGGCGACGAAGTCTATTACCTCGACAACCTCTGCTTCGCGCAGCTGCATCCCAATGTCGCGACGTCGACGCTGCCGGAGTGGCCGGCCGAGGACGGACAGAACAACTACGTCTACGGCATGGTCGTTTGGCAATTCCCCGGCAAGGGACAGGATTATCCGCTCCACCCGGGCGAGTCGGTCATCGTGGCGCAGGAGGCCGCTAATCATACGAACAACAAGGGAGGTACGGGCGAGTATGCCCTGATGGACAACTCGAAGGTGGAGTTCGAGGCCTGGTCGGGCAATGCACAGCGCGACAACGCCGACGTTCCGAACCTTAAATATGTCTATTGGTCGGGCCGCGTCAATACGACGCAGTGGCTGACGTCGGTCTTCGGGGGAGCTTTCTGCCTCTACCAGCCGGGGCGTAAACTCACCTACGGGGATAAGAACTACTGGAAGCTCGGCGAGACGACGCAGCACCCCGTGGGCAGTTCGACCGAATATGCCCGCATCCCTGCCGAGCAGATTCTCGACGGTGTGGAGTTGATCCCCACTTCGACGGCGCTCAACATGAAACGCATCCCGGGATTTGTGGATGCCGGGGCCGCTTCAGTGGAGGAGGCCTATGTCAACAAGAGCGTGTGCCGCAAGGTGATCGACCATCGGAGCGACGGAACCCCGATCTATCAGGATACGAACGACTCTTCGGCCGATTTTGAGGTGATGATGCCTCCCATGCTCCGCCGCAACGGAGAAAAAATGCCGGCATGGAACCAGGCAAAGATTCAATAACCCTAAGACGAGACGAGTTATGACAAGATACAACTACCTCAAACTGACCGGAAGTCTGCTGATCGCCTCCTGCATCTCGATCGGGGCGTCGGCTCAAGAGCCGGTGGCGGAATCCGCGACGGCGGAAGATGCGGCGGGATACGTCGTGTCCCGCAACAATTCTCCGGCCTCCATCGAACGGCTGAAGATCGAGAACCTGCACTTCAGCCATTCGAAAAACGCTTCGGGCATCCAGCTCGACCCGATCGACTATTACAGCCAGGTGATGCTGGGCCTCGACCGCGAGAAGGGATCGTTGAAACGGGTTCAGGAGGGTGCCGACAACACCGCCTACCGCTTCTCGACGGACGGCGGCGGACGCATTGCCGGCCTGCGCGACACCTACGTCTGGGGCCGCTTCTCCTACACGCGTGAAAACCTCGGGGATGCCGAGTACAACGCAACGCTCTTCGATCCGCTGCGGGGCACGCCCTTCTACCTGGCCGATCCCAACAAGAGCGACTGGATCAATCAGCTCTTCGACATGGAGGTGAAGGCCGCCACGCCCGTGCTGTGGCGCCACCTGGTCGTGGGTGTCGACCTTGCCTATCAGAGCGGTCAGGCGGCCAAGCAGCTTGACCCGCGTCCGCTGACTTCGCTGTCGAAGTTTGAGATCAATCCGGGTTTCACCGTGCTGCTGGGGCAGAACCATGCCCTGGGTGCCTATTACCACTACTACTCGCGCCGCGAGGACGGTGCGGCCTCAAACTCCGTGACGCTGGTCAACCAGCCCGTCTATGTGATGAACTACCCGGGATTCTTCATCAAAACCGAAATCGGCTCGCTGAATGCCGACAACCAGCGGATCTACAATGCCAACTGCATGGGCGTCGGCGGTGAGTACACCTTCCGCACGCAGCGCGTCCACCTGCTCGTGTCGGGCAGCTATACGCAGGAGGTGGAGGATGTGACCGACAGCTACTCGCAGCCGAAGATGGCCGGCACGACGGTCGACGAACGTTATTGCGCGGCGTTGAATGCCCGCTTCTCGCTCTCGCAGGCCAATGCGCTCTACTTCAATCTCTCGTACGACCATCGCAGCATCGACGGCATCCAGTATGTGCAGGAGTACGACAACTCGTTCGAGGTGGCCAAGTGGGTCGTCAAGGCGAAGAACATCCGCTCGAATACGACGTCGTCCAACCTGCGGGGATCGTTGCAGTACATGCGCACGACGGGACGTGATGCCTACGACTGGACGGTCGGTCTGGGCTTCGATTTCGAGCAGCTGGACAACATCTACTACTTCCCGCGCAGTACGCAGCGTGTCGACAACTTCCGGCTGAACCTCTTCGGGCGCAAGAATTTCCGGATCGGCACCCGCCACGCCATCCTCGCCGGCGTGCATGCGGCGCTGAAGACGAACCGGGACAATGCCATCGACTACAACGGCTACAAGGCCGATACGGAGTGTTACAGGGACTTCACGCTGCGGGACTTCTACAGTCTCGGCACGGGATATGCCTCCTGCGGCGGAGAGGTGACCTATTCGCTGTCGGGCCTCTTCGGCGACCGGGGGGCGTTCTTCGTCTCGGCGATGGCCGGCTATCACAAGGCTTCGGACCACAAGGATCTGTTCAACGACCGGCTGCTGGCCGGCTTCAAGATAGGATTGCTCTTCTGATATGTCCGTGAATCATATCCGTATGCTCTTGCAGTGCCAGGAGAAGGGTCCCGAAGGGCTCTTCTCCGGTGCTGTTTTTATCCCCGTATAACATTCATTCACATGCACAAACCGCTTAACCGAATCATTTTGGCGATCGTCCTGCTGCTGTTTGCCGGGGCGGGCCGGTCGCAAACGCTCGAGGCCCCGACCATCGGGGGACAGCGCTCGTTCGTCGTTGTGATCGACGCCGCCACACTGGAGCGCTGCCGCCCTCAGGTCGATGCCTACAAACAAGTGCTCGAGGAGGAGGGCCTCCCCGTCTTCGTCGCCTCGGCCCACTGGAACTCTCCCGAGCAGGTCCGCCGGGTCCTTGTCGATCTCCACGCCCGCAACGGGCTTGAGGGATGCGTCTTCGTGGGCGACATTCCGATCGCCATGATCACCCGGGCGCAGCACCTCACCTCGGCCTTCAAGATGAACGAGTATGCATACGACATCCACGAGGTCTCGGTCCCCTCGGACCGCTTCTACGACGACTTCGACCTGAAATTCGTGGCTCAGGGAGCTCCGGCCGACGGGCTGTTCCACTACTACGAACTGGCTCCCGATTCGCCGCAATATATCGGTTGCGACATCTATTCGGGGCGCATCAAGGCGCAGAAGGCATTCGGCGACCCCTATGCGCAGATCGCCCGCTATCTGGAAAAGGCCGTCCGCGAACATCGGGCCGCTACGGCGTTCGACCGTTTCGTCTCCTACACGGGCCATGGCTCCTACTCCAACTCGCTGGTGGCATGGCGTGACGAGCAGATGCTGCTCGACGAGCAGTTCGGCGATACGTTCCGCCGCACGTACGGCGCCAAGTTCCTGCGCTACTCGATGCAGCCCTTCATGAAGAGTACGGTGATCCGCGAGCTGCGGCGCGACGACCTCGACATGATGGTTTTCCACGAGCACGGCATGCCCGACCGGCAGTACCTCTCGGGAACGCCCTATGTCTCCTCGGCGGAGGAGGCCGTTTCCGAGATCGGCTTCATGCTGCGGGCGCGGGCGCGCCGTTCGGATTCGGCCCGCCGTTCGGCACTTCGTCAGGCCGCGGAACTGGGGCTCGACACGACATGGTACTGTGCCCCCGACACTCCGGAGCAGCTCCGTGCCGACTCGATTGCCGATCTGCGGAGCGGAATCGTTCTTGAGGAGGTGCCCCATATCGCACCCAACGCCCGTTTCGTGATCTTCGATGCCTGCTACAACGGGGATTACCGGGAGGACGATTTCATCGCCGGGCACTATATCTTCTCCGGAGGGCGCTGCGTGGCGACCTTCGCCAACAGCGTCAACGTCCTCCAGGACAAATCGGCCTTCGACCTGCTGGGACTGCTCGGCGAGGGCCTCCGGCTCGGAGCGTGGGCCCGGAACATCCACATCCTCGAGTCGCACATCATCGGCGACCCGACCTATCGGTTCGCTGCCGCACATCCCGCACTGGATATCAACGCCATGGCGGCAAATCGCGACGTCGGTTTCTGGCTGGCGCAGCTGGATCACACGGTTCCCGACGTGCAGAACCTCGCCATGATCCGCCTCTGGGAGAACGACTGCCCGGATCTGGCCGGCCGCCTGCTCGACAAGATGAGGCAGTCGCCCTACGCCATTGTCCGCTACAATGCCTTCCGGTTGCTGGAGACACTCGGCGGGGAGGCCTACCGGGAGGCGTTGTGCCTGGCGGCTTACGATCGCTTCGAGTTCCTCCGCCGCGTGGCCGTCACCCGCATGGGGCGCGTCGGCGACGAGCGGTTTATCCCCATCCTGACCGACGTTTACACCCGGGACCGCAATGCCGCGCGCATCGTGTTCAATATCGGCGAGTCGGTTCGGTGCTTCGACAAGACGAAGACGAAACAGACCATCGAGCGTTATTTCGCCGACAAGACCTTCTTTCATGTCGATTCGCTGAAACAGGAACTGCTGCGCAAGGTCGAGAACTCCGAAGGGGTTTCGCCGGCGGAGGAGACGCTCGCCGAACTTCGCGACCCGAAGACCCCGGAGCGGATAAAGCTCATGCGCATCGCCTTCCTGAAGAACCGTCCCTACAATCAGATAACCGACGAACTGCTTGCCCTGCTCCGTGATCCGTCCCGGTCCGAAACCCTGCGGACGCGTCTGGCCGAGTCGCTGGCGTGGTTCGACCTCTCGGTGCACAGGGAGCGGATCGCACAGGCGGGCCGCGAGCTGTTGTCGCAGGAGGATCTGTCGCCGGCTTTCCGCAAGGAGCTCGTGCGTATGGTCAATCGTTTGGAATCGAAAAAATAAGTCGCCATGAAAACATTGAACTGTCTCATTCTCGCCGTGCTGATGCTGCCCGGCATCCTCCGGGCGAAACCGCTTGTCGAGAAGCCGCTCCGGCGTCATCCGACCTCCTTTGTCATCGTCGTGGACCGCACGACTTACGGGAAAACCCTGCCGCAGCTCCACGCCTACCGCGATGCGCTGGAGGCCGACGGGCTGGCAACCTATATCCTTTGCGACGACTGGCAGTCGCCCGAGGAGGTGCGCGGCGAGTTGTACGGCCTGATGCGCAGAACCTCCAGACGCGCCCCGTTGGAGGGTGCGGTCTTTGTCGGCGACATTCCGATCGTGCTGGTCCGCAACGCCCAACACCTGACCACGGCTTTCAAGATGGACGAGGAGAAGTTCCCGATCAACGAGTCGTCGGTGCCCTCGGACCGCTATTACGACTGTCCGGATCTGGAGTTCGAACCCATTGCCCGTGACTCGGTCAACGGGCTGTGGTTCTACCGCAGGCTGTCCCCGACCTCTGTGCAGCGCCTCGCTCCGGCCTTCTATTCGGGACGCATCCGCTATCCCGAACAGTTGGGCGGCGACAAATACGAGGGGATTGCCCGTTATCTGGAGAAGGTCGTCGCCGAGCGCCGGCGCGTCGATTGCCTGGACCACGTGGTGACCTATGCCGGCGACGGATACAATTCCGACTGCCTGATCTGCTGGATGGACGAGCGCATTGCCATGGACGAGAACTTCCCGCTGACGAACACGCGCGAGGCCTCACGCCTGCGGCAGCTGAATTTCCGGATGGACGGCTACATGAAATACCGCCTTTTCGACGAACTGGTGCGCCCCGAGGTCGATCTCTTCCTCTTCAACGAGCACGGGTCGCCCGATGCCCAGCACGTGGGCTCCCATGTGACGGATCCCGACTCGTTCGAAGGCATATACGGACACATCCGGGATGCGTATTCGTGGGCCCGGATCATGGAGAAGCGTCGGGGCGGGAAGGCCGATCCGGAGGGGCTCCGCGAGTCATTCAAAAAGGAGTATCACCTCACCGACGCCTTTTTCGAGAAACTGGAGCAGACCGATTCCGAGTCCTCACGGCCCGCGGGAACACTCCCTCGCGACATCGAACTGGAGGACCTGGCGGATCTTCCGGTCCAGCCGCGCTTGGTACTGTTCAATGCCTGCTACAACGGCTCGTTCCACAAGCCGGGCAATGTCGCCGGCTACTACCTCTTCGGTCCGGGGCGCACGGTCGTTGCACAGGGCAATACGGTCAACGTGCTGCAGGACCGCTGGACCTGCGAGATGGTGGGCCTGCTCTCCCACGCCGTTCGTGTGGGGCAGTACAACCGCCTGATCGCCACGCTCGAGGGCCATGTGCTGGGCGATCCCGCCTTCCGTTTCTGTCCTGTGGTGGAGAACGACATCTCGCAGGCGATCACCCTGTGGCGGAACGATGCCTCCTACTGGCGTGCGCTGCTCGAAAGCACACCCCATGCCGATCTGAAGAGCCTGTCGCTGCGCATGCTCGCCGATCTGGGCAAGATAACTCCCGGCGAACTGCTGGAGATCGTGCGTGCGGAGCCGTGTGCCACCACGCGCATGGAGGCCCTGAAGCTGCTCGGACGTTTCGGCGACGAGGCGACTTTCGAAGAGGGCGTCCGGCTGGGACTGAACGATCGCTACGAATTGCTGCGCCGCAATGCAGCGACCTATGCCTGGCAACTGGGGCGCCCGGGCCTGCTGCCGGACCTGGTCGGGACGCTGGTCAATGGCGATGAGTCGCAGCGGGTCTGCTATCTGGCCTGGAAGGGGCTGCTGCTGTCACCCCGGGAGTCCGTCGACCCGGTGCTGCGGGAGGTCGTTGCGGCCTCGACGGTGGAGGACCGGGATTCCATCCAGGGCGTGCTGCGGGCGAGCCTCGACCGGAATTTCCGGATGAAGGAGCACGACCGGAAGCAACTGCACGACGGCAAGACGCTTGCCGCGCGGATTTCGGCCCTGCGCTCCATGCGTAACAATACCTACCATGAATATGTCCCCGACCTGTTGCAGCTCCTTGCCGCGCCGTCCGAACCGCTCGAACTGCGTGTCCAGGTGGCCGAATGCCTCGGATGGTTCGTGCATACGCCCCGACGTCGCGAGATCATCGACACGTGCCGCCGCCTTGCCGCCCGCACCGGCGAGCCGTCGCTGAAGGCCGAACTCCTGCAGACGGCCTTGCGTCTCGAGAGCACCGTCTCGGTTCCGAACACCTCAAAATAATGCAAGCGATATGAAGCGATTCCGCATTTTATGCTTGGCGCTGGTTCTCCCGTTGCTGACGGTTGCCGCGCCGCAAATCACCCCTCCGGGGGTAAAGAGCGCCACGACTTTCGCCATCTTTGTCGACAGTCGCAGCTATGCCGGGGCAGCCCGGGAGATCGACGCCTACCGGGCGGTTCTCGAGACCGAGGGTCTTGGGACTTATCTGCTGGTTGACGCATGGGCTTCGCCCGAGCCGATCCGTGAGCAGATCGAGGCGATGATCGGAGGCCGGGCGCCGCTCGAAGGGGCGGTTTTCATCGGCGAGATCCCCATCCCGATGATCCGCGACGCACAACACCTCACGTCGGCGTTCAAGGCCAACCAGGCCCGCGACTGGGCCTCTTCGTCCGTCCCTTCGGACCGCTACTACGACGATCCGGCGCTGAAGTTCGAATTCCTGCGCCGCGACGAGGCGAACCCGCTCCTGTTCTACTATTCGCTTTCGCCCGAGTCTCCGCAATACATCGCATCGCAGATCTATACGGCGCGGATCCGTCCGCCGAAGCGCGCGGGCGTCGATTCCGTCGACCTGCTGCGTGCCTACCTGCGCAAGGTGGTGGCCGCTCACCGCGAGGCCAATGCGCTGGACAACCTCTTCGTCTTCCGCGGTCACGGCTACAACTCCGAGGCGCTTGAGGCCTGGTCGGGCGAGCAGGTGTCGCTGCGCGAACAGCTTCCGGGGCTTTTCGCTCCCGGAAACAAGGTGCGTTTCTACGATTTCCAGAGCCGTTGGCCGATGAAGCCCTACCTTCTGGAGAAGATGTCCCAGCCCGATGTCGACGTTGCGCTGTGCCATCACCACGGCTCCCCGACCTTGCAGTATATTACCGGCTACCGCAGTGGATCGGACATCAACACCTCGATCGAGAACATCCGCCTGTACCTGCGCAGCAAGATCGCCGGGAGCAAGGATCCCCGGGAGCGGACGAAGTATTTCGTCGAGCGCTATGGGGTTCCCGAGGCGTGGTGCGCGGTCAGCGACTCGCTGCTTGTCGCCGATTCGATCTTCAACCACATGATGGATATTCATGTGGAAGACCTCCGCGACCGGGCGATGAACCCGCGTTTCGTAATGTTTGACGCCTGCTTCAACGGATCGTTCCATAAGGACGACTGCATCGCGTCGGGCTATATCTTCGGCCCGGGACGGACGATCGTGACCCAGGGCAATACGGTCAATGCCCTGCAGGACAAGTGGCCCGGGCGTTACATCGGCCTGCTCGACTGCGGCCTGCGCATCGGCCAGTGGGGCCGCCACGTGCACTACCTCGAAACGCACCTGATCGGCGACCCGACCTACCGCTTCGTAAATCGTGCCCTGCCGTCGCTGGATCTCGGCACGGCCCTGACCACACGCCGTGGCGACAACCGCTTCTGGCTGCGTCTGGCCGACGGCGGCATGCCGGCCGATGTCGAGGCGATCGCCCTGCGGCGTCTGAGCGAGAACGGATATGCGAAGATCGGCGATCTGCTCTACGAGCGGATCTGCAACTCCCCGTATGGCAGCGTGCGGCTCGAGGCGCTGCTTCTTTTCTCGACCAGACACGACCCGCGTTTGGTCGAGGCGCTGCGCGTTGCGTCGGGCGATTCCTACGAGTTGATTCGCCGGATTGCGGCAATTCTGATCGGCGATAGTGGCGACGAGGCGTTGCTCACGGCCGCGGTGGAGCTGCTGACCGACGATGACCTGTCGGCTCGCGTCCGGTTCCAGCTGGAGAATTCGCTCGACTTCTTCAATCCCGGGCAACTCTCCGCGGCCCTGAAGCGTGGATTTGCGGCGAAGCCCTACCTCCATGAGGGTGACAAACGTCTGGAGGCTCTTCTGCGCCGCATCGAGTCGACGCAGGAGGAGCTCCGGGAGTCGTTCGCCTTCATCGCCGATGCGAAGAACAAGTTCGCGCGCCGCAAGGGCGAAATTACCTATTTCCGCAACTATCCCCACCACGACGAGGTCCCGCGGTTGATTGCCCTGGCCGAGGATCCTTCGCTCGAACTCGAGTTGCGCGTTGCGGCCGTCGAGGCACTCGGATGGTTCCCGATTTCGTGGCAGCGGCCGGCCATCGAGTCCATGTGCGGAAGAATCCTCTCGTCGCGGGAGCAACCCGAGGAACTCCGGAAAGAGGCCCTGAAGACCCGGAACCGCCTGAAGAGCCATTGATTCCCTGAGAAATACCGACATGTGCCGAGCGTGGGACCCCTGCGGGTCCCACGCTTCGTTTCATCGGGCAATTGGGCGATATTTTTCCTGCTTGTACCTCAATTCGCGGTTTTTCAGGCCGTCTCCCATCCGGATCTTCCCCGAAGCATCTTCCTTATCCCCATACGAGGGGATGGCGAAACCCTCAAAAACCAAAAAAATAGGTATTGCCCCGACTTCCGAAAAACCGTTTCTTTGTACAAAACTTCAAATTAAGAAAATAAGACGATTATGACCGGAATTTTTTTTGGAAGCACGACGGGCACGACCGAAGCCGTCGCTCAAGACATCGCCCGCCTGATGGGAATCTCCGCATCCGACATCCACAATGTCGCTGACGTCTCCCCCGAGGCTGTTGCGCCCTATGACCTTCTGATTCTCGGCAGTTCGACCTGGGGCTGCGGGGAGTTGCAGGACGACTGGTACGGATTCCTCGAAAACCTGAAGACGCAGAACCTCTCCGGCAAACGTGTCGCTTTGTTCGGATGCGGTGACAGCGGCTCCTATCCCGACACTTTTTGCGATGCCGTGGGGTTGATCTTCGAGGCACTGCAGGCGACCGGATGCACGTTCGTGGGCAGTTGCGCTTCCGAAGGTTATGAGGCGACCAATTCGCTGATCTGCAACGAGGGGCAATTCCTCGGACTGGCCGTCGACGAAAGCGCCCCCGAAAAAACCGACTCCCGGATTGCCGCATGGTGCGAGCAACTCAAAAACAGTTGATCCATGAGCGCCGAAGATTTCGACCGTTTCGGGTCGATGAAGCTCTTTCTGCATAATATCTACGAATATCAGAAGGGCGTTCGTCATCTGGTTCTCTGCACCATGTGCCGCACCTGTGCCGCACTGCTCTGCGATCGGCTCGACCGGCTGGGTATTGCCCACCTGACGCAACCCGTTACCGAGAGCAAGGTGAATCTCTATTTCGGGAATCGACTCTGCCTCGACGCCGTGCGGACCTTCATCCACAAACCGCTCAACGAGCTCTCTCCGGAGGAGGACTTCATGCTCGGCGCCATGCTCGGCTACGACATCACAGGCCAGTGCAAACGCTACTGCTCCCGCAAAGGTCTCGTTTCCTGAGCCGACCTGGGAAATAGATGGCTGAGGCCCGGACGTATACCGACGTCCCGGGCCTTGCCTTTTATCCGGACAGCGCTTTTCTCTGGGCCGTGCTTATCTGCCGGACGGTGCTTATCTCCGGGCGGCAGTCATCTCCGGGCGGCAGTTATCTCCGGGCGGTCATCTGCTGGGCAGTGCTTTTCTCCGGGCGGTTATCTCCGGGCGGCGGTCATCTCCGGGCAGTGCTTATCTCCGGGCCGCTCCGTTCCGGGAGCGAAGGACCGATTCCGGCTGTTGTCCGTGACGTCCCCCGCCCTGAAAAATGAATCCGCACCCCGCCTGTGCCTTGTGGCATCGTCATGATCTGCCCTTGCGGGCCGTAATGGGCCGTAGCCCGACCTTTTTCCCGGATCAGGCTCTTCCCAGCGGGCTGTCGGCCGGGGAATCCCGGATGCAGCCTCGCGCTTTGACCGACAGCCGCGATTTACCCTCCATGTGGTGGGGTAACTTCTGCAAGGCAAATTGATTCTGTCTTATTTGCGGCTGATTCTGGTGTAGGCCGTGACGGCGGGTATGGTGAAGAATAGAATTGCGGGAAGCCATATAGCCATGCTTATATCGGTCAGTCCCGATGTATTCCCGTAGGAGTGCATGCCGCTCAAGAGATAGTTTACGCCAAAATAGGTCATTAAGACCGACAGGAAACTCAATTGCGCGAGCAGGTTGAATCGTTTGTGATCCGCAGTAGGGTAGAACCAGTGCGCATGCAGTACGAGGGCATATAGGACGAAGGAGATCAGAGCCCATGTCTCTTTCGGGTCCCATCCCCAATATCTTCCCCACGACTCATTGGCCCATACGGCTCCCAGGAAAATACCGATTCCCATCAGTGCCATCCCGATGATCATCAGTATTTCGTTTATAAGTGTCAGGCGTTTTATCTGCATTGCTATCTTCTCGTATTGTTTGCTGCATCCGGAGAGCAGGAGATTCACCCCTCCGATAAAGCAGCAAATACCGAAAAATCCATATGCCGCCATCAGCGTTGCCACATGAAACATCAGCCATGGGGATTTCAAAACGGGGGCAAGGGGCGTTATCTGCGGATCCATCCAGTTCAGCTCGGAGACAAACAGGGCGATGCCTCCGAACAGTGTCGCCAGGGCACATGTCATGCTGTCGCGCCGGGCAAACAAGAGTCCTCCCGCTACGGCGACCCAGGCCATGGTGACCATTGTCTCGTACGAATTGCTCCAGGGGGCATATCCCGAGATATACCATCGTAAAATGATCGTGTAGCTGTGTGCCAGAAATCCGCAAGCCACACAGGCTATTAATACATTCCGCCCTTTTTTGCCGGCTCTGTTTTCCGGCCTGAACCAAAAGTAGAAAGTCAGTAATAGCAGCAGGCCGCCGCTTATGAGATAGATTTTCTTGCAGCTGTTTGAAAGGTTGTAGTGGTTGTAGCTTACCTCTGCTTTCAGCTTCAGGTCATTTATAAGATGCGCGGCGTGCGTTTTCTGGTATCTGCTTATCGTTTGCAAGGCCCGGTCGGCTTCTTCCCAGCTGCCGCTCTCCGATGCGTTTCGTACGGCTTGCCGGTAATCGGCAAACATTTGTCCGATCTGCGCTGCCGCCTCTTTGGCAATCATACCCAGGTCATCCCCCGCGGCAGCCCAATGGTTGTTCGACATGCCGTCAGGGAGGGGAAAGATCCGGAGAAGCTGGAAGTTGAACAGTTGGTGTATGATGTTTATTCGCTCATCCAGTTTTATCAGGTCCTTGTCCAGCTGGTTGCGCTTCTCGGGCGATTTGTGGTATATCGCGGCAATCTCGTCGGCCAACAGATATTTACCTTCCCCGGTGAAGGCATCCCGGTAGGAAATACGCTCTTTTTCCCAACCGTATTTGTGCCTGATGCTCTTGTTTTCTACGGCGACGATCGGAATATTCGCCCATTTGGGGGCAAATGTCATCATCTCCAGCAGCCACTGTTCCGCAGGGATGGATAGCTGATCCTGCATTCCCGTTTTTTGCAAAAGTTCTTCTGCGAACGTGTTTATCGGGATAATGCGACCGCTTACCGACTGCATGGGCAGTCTGCCGAATTCCCGGAGGTGATCCTGCGGCATATTGCCCGCATGGCAGTCCAGCGAGGATCCGAAACACAGGATCACGGCCGGAAGGATGGTTCCGGTTAGCTTGTTCAAGCGCCTGCGTGCACTCATGAGACGGGACTTTGGCGCGAAAATACTCCCCGCCAGCCCTATGAAAAGCAGCAGATATCCGATATAAGTGATGCTTCGTCCCGTGCTGTCGTCGCTCACGGACAGGATGCTTCCCCGTTCATCCTCGTCGTACGAAGCCTGAAAAAGACGGTATCCGTCCATGTCCTGGATGTGATTCATGCAGATCTTTACCTCATGCGCCCCTTCCGGCGTATGTATCGTCAGATAACTCTCATACGACGAGGGACTCAGCGAGCCCGGATAGCGGATGAGGTTGAATTTCCGCAGCTCCAGCTCGAACGGCAATTCCGCATGGGCCTCGCTGCCCTTAAGGCGGAACAATCGGGTTTTTTCTCCCTCGCGGAGGTGTATGATTCCCTCCCGGCCCCAGAGATGGGTGACGCCGGCTCCGGCAAGGATGACGATAAAGGCTCCGTGGAGCAGCGAGTAGTGCCACTTGTCTGCCGTGAAAAGACGCCTGCGCATGCTGGTGCACACAAAGGCGGCGCACAGCAATATCTGGATGAGGAAAAACAGGGGCGAATAGTATACGATTCCCTTTGCCACGGGAGTCCCGTATTGCTTTTCGATGATCGTGGCCGCAGCCATTAGCAGGGCATATGTTGCCAAGAGAAAGAGGGTGGTTCTGTAAGAAGCCAAAATCTGAATCACCTTTATTTTCATCCTTTTATTCGCTTGATTATTCCGATAATTTTTTTGCGCTTGACATAAATTACAACCCCGAACGGTATCATCAGAATCAGTGCGACGATGCCGCCTGCCTTGATCCATGAAATCAGAGTGTTGTTTTCGCGCAGCAGTTTTGCGTGCGCCTCATCCGATGCAAAATCGAGGTTGACGATCTCTGCGATCTTGCCCAGCATGCGGATCGGGATGGAACCGTCCGGAATATCCTGATGGCAGGCCAGACACGTCCCCTCCCTGTTCAGTACATGGCGCTGTTGTTCGGTCAGCGGCATGGACGTCGGCCAGTGTGAGTCTATCGTCTGCACCTGATTGCCGTCTGTGTCGATGAGCTGCATGAAATCGCCGTGCAGCTGTTTGATGGCATTTATCTGTGCCTTTGTGAAGCGGCTTACGTTCCCTCCGTTTGCATCGACCACATCGGCATATCTTGCGATCTCGGGCTCGGCATCGTATTTCCCGTGATTCATGCCGTAACCGCTGGCCACGGAATTTCCATGGCAGTCGCTGCATTCTCTGGAAGTCAGGGACGTCGTATGCGGGTTGAGCGGGGCCAGTTCCATGGCATTGTATCCTTCGGCCGTTTTGGCCACTCGGTTATGGACAATGGTCTCTCCGTCAGGACCGATGACGGTGCTGACGGTCTGTATTACTCCCACCAGCGGAGCGACCCTTCCTTCGCCGTTGATTCCCAGAGGCGGGTTCTCCCATCGCACGTGACTGTAGTCGCCATAGGTCGGGGCGCCCTTCTGCATGACATGCCTGTTGTTGTAATCGGCCGTAGTTCCGTCTGCGGCCGTCTTTTCGGCCGATTCGAGCCAGTCGATGGAGGATCGGGTATAGTCTATGACATACTTGTAGCCGTAATACTGGGCGGCCCATGTCGAGTGGCATGCGTAACACTCCAGACTTTCCATGTGCTTGGGGATTCCCACCATTGCCGTCTTTGCCTTGACGGGGTTCCGCCACGCATCGTGCCGGGCCAGCGTCTTCAATACCGGCACCTCAAAATCGTGTCCGCCGTCCGAATGGACGATCACCTTGTCTCCGCGGCGAACCGCATTGCCCAAGGCGTTGCCCCTGGCGGAAAGTATGTATCCGTCTTCCTTCGGATACACGGTCCCGAACTGCTGCGTCACCTGCATGGGCTCTTCCGCCAGACCGCGGGGCCGGTTCGCATCAAGCTCCTTGCCGAACTCGTCGCCGAATCCCAGAGGCAGCTCCCACGGATAATGTGTCGGGGTTCCATGACAGTCGGCGCATTCGATCTCGATCGTAGCCAGCGTTGTCGCCCCGATATTGCCGTTTCCGTGCATGGCATTTGTCGTGTGACAATCCTGGCAAAGTAGTCCTGTTACCGTTTTGCCATCCTTTTCCAGCCGGTGGTGGGCGTCATTCTTTATGTATTTGAACACATATCCGGCATTGCTTTCCTGCGGAAGTCCCCGCGAGTCGAACGGACCCCGGTTCTCACCGTGACCTAAAGCCATCAGCCCCTGATAGGCATGTCCTATCCGTCGTCCGGCCGAATGACAGGCTGCACAGGTCGATACCTGCACGCCCGAGAGCTGGTGTCCGTTGATCACGACGCCCGATTTCCGTGTTCCCTGCATCGCATGTACCAGAACATGCCCCGGTCGGTCTGTGCTTATGGACGGATCGCTCCCCTCATAAAAACCTTCGTTGCTGTATATGCTGTGGCACGCCGCGCATCCCGATCCGCGGTAATATCCCCGTCCCTGCTTGCCTTTATTGCTGAGGTGGCAGGCATTGCAGTTGCGCAGGTAGGTGAAGGCTGCCTGCTCCGGCATCTGACTTAGCTCTTCCATCGAAACTTCCGGAATCTTTTTCAGCTCCTTCGGATATTGTCCCGGAAATCGGGCTGCCATTTCCTTCATGTAGGCTTTATATGCCTCCGATCCGAATCGGGGTTCGTCTCCGTCCGGGTCGTCAATATCATGGTCGCCATAGATGTGGTCCCTGTTTTCCGTATCTATTCCGAAACTCCAGGTTATGGCCTTCATTTTGCCGGCATCCGTGTTCATTATCGAACGATGGACATTGTAGGTATGGTCCTGATGACATAGTCCGCATGTGTTCGCGTTTACCTGCAATGCCCCCGGAGTCGGAGTGAACTCCCTGATGGCGCTGCCTGCAGGCGCTCCGCTGTGTGCCGCATCCTCGTTTGCGGTTTCCTTCGGATTCCCCCCATGGCAGACCACACATCCGTTCGGATCGCCCAGGGCTTCCCCTTTTTCAAGGATCTGCTTCATCATGGCCGATCCCAGAGGACGCGCCGGCTCAATTCCCTGATGGCAGGCCAGACAATAGGCATCCTCGGCCGGGAATTTCTCGGGTTTCATATCGGTGATGTCGGGATGATTGGCCGGCAGTTGCAGCAGCGAGGTGTTGGCTTCCTTGGCACTGAGGGTATCCCAGTACGAAAAATAATAGTATGATATGTAACCGACGGTGATGATTATACCAAGAATCAGTGTTGCGCCTGCTATTTTGTTTGCTGCTTCTTTCATACGGGGTCAATTTTGTTTTTATACACCGGGGGTTTGGGGCTTCTTAATGGTAAAATGTTTGCAGTTGGCTGTTTTTCAGCTCTTTGCCGGCGTATTGCCTGTGGAAAAGTACGGTTTTTTCTGAAGAAAAATTGAGGAACCGATTTTCTTCAGAGACGCACTACACAAACATACGCAAAATTCTTCATTATTTCATACTGTTTTCATAAAAAACAGATTTTTCCGGGCTTGTGCCGGTCGCCAATCGGGGGATCGCCTTTCGGGCGACAACGACGCGTGGATGCCTTTTGCGTGCGGCGGCCTTCATCGGCCCGAGCGTGCGGTCCCGGGCGTTGGTCTGCAATGTCTGCCTCACGGACATCCGCGGAGCCGATGCGATGCACCCGATGCACCCGATGCGCGGCGGCTGGTCCGCACCGGCCGAGGACAGGGCAATGACCGCCACGGACCCGCCACGAAGACCGCCTGCCCGTCGCCGGGAGTGCAGGCACTTGCCGCCGACAGAAAGCTGTTTTTCCCGTTTCTTGAAACGATAGGGCTCATCCTATTGGCATCGTCATAAATTATACTTATATTGCAGTTGGATTGGACTGCACCAAGAGGTTTGGAAACAGGCGCGACTCGGTTTATTATGGCCAAATCCTGGATACGGCGAACAAATATTCAAGCATATATTGAATACTATGGGACAAAAACTGGTATTATAAATGAAAAAATATCTGCAACAAACAGAGGAAATAAAATTTATTCATTTGATATAGATAATACAACAAGAGATAGACATCAAAGTTTTACAGAAAACAGAGAGAATAAAATAAAAGAATTCACTACTGTCCAATAAAAGTTGGCCAATATGTCTTTGGAATAATTGAAATACAGTCTTTTAAGCGGTATTTTGAAATGAAACGGATTTGAATTTGTAGTTTTACGGTCAAATTGAAGGCCGCTTATGAATCAAGACAAATACGTATTCGCTCAACTTACCGCTTTTCTGAACAGAACTCAGTTCAACAACTTCGTTCGCAAGTATGATGGAAATCGTTACGTGAAACAATTCACTTGCTGGAATCAGTTACTTGCTATGATGTTCGGACAATTGAGCAATCGCGAGAGTCTTCGTGACTTAATTGTTGCTTTTGAAGCGCATCGAGCCAAACAATATCATCTTGGTTTGTGACGAAATCCTATTGCCAAAGCCACTCTCGCTTATGCTAATCAGAATCGTGATTACAGAATCTTCGAAGACTTCGCATTCTATACGATGAAGGAAGCTTGTGAAAAGCGGGCAACCAACATTTTGGAAATTCCAGGAAGGAAGTATGCTTTTGATTCAACAACCATTCCGTTATGTCTGGCCACATTTCCATGGGCGAAGTTCCGAAAGAAGAAAGGAGGAGTCAAAGCTCATGTCTTATATGACATTGAAGCACAAGTCCCCGCCTTCTATACTGTAACCACAGCATCAAAGCACGCCTCTACAGCGATGTGTTCAATCCATTATGAACCAAATGCTTATTATATATTCGACAGAGCCTATGACTCTTTTAAGGAACTATATAGAATACACCTTACAGGTTCCTTTTTCGTAGTCAGAGCTAAGATGAACTTGAATTGCGCAATGGTTAAGTGGAAGCGAAGAGTGCCTAAGAATGTACTGATCGATGCTCAGGTGAAACTGACTGGTTATCTCTCGGAGAAGAAGTCTCCTGAGTCATTCCGACTCATTCGTTACTACGATGAAGAGGATGACTGTGAGTTCACTTTCCTGACGAATGCAAAACAGATTTCTGCATTGGACGTTGCCAATCTCTATAAGAAAAGATGGTTGGTCGAGCTATTTTTCAAATGGCTGAAGCAGCATCTTAAGATAAAAAGATTCTGGGGTACAACGGAAAATGCTATCCGTATTCAAATCAGTGTAGCGATTATCACTTACTGTCTTGTGGCTATTGTCCAACACGATATGCAATTGAAACGCTCGACCTATGAAGTCTTACAGATTTTAAGCATCTCTCTCACGGACAAAACTCACTTGCGGGACCTGTTCGATAAGACTAATTTCAATGATGTCAAAGAACTCGATTGTCCACTTTTCGAAGGACTTTTGGATTAAATTTTTAACTCGTCCATTTTTATTGGACACTAATGTTTCCACATCTAAAATTAAAAATCTTTTTATATAAAAAACTAATAGGTTATAAACAATACATTAAACATTATATCAAAGTAAAAAGGAAACAGAGGATGGGTTTTTAATGGTAAATGAATTGAATAGAGAATGAATCTTATTGCCTTGCTACTGGAGATCCCTTGCATCTGATCAAATCCTCAATGCCGATACTGAATAATACCGAAACTCCCGACATTGCATTTGGGGGTGTAAATAGAGACGACGCTGCAACCGGATAGGTTGCAGCGTCGTCTGAAAAAGGAAGGGGCTTTCCGATGCGGGGTGTGTTTACCGCGAAGTGCCATCGCTCTTCCACAGGGAGGACATCTCTTCGAGGGTCTTTTCCTTGGTTTCGGGGACCCATCGCCAGACGAAGAGGGCCGAGACAAGCGACATCAGGGCATAGATGCAGTAGGTGCTGCCGATGCTCCAGGCACTCAGCGACGGGAAGGTCGCCGACACGAGGAAGTTTGAGATCCACTGTGCCGCCACGGCGATGGCCACGGCCTGCGACCGGATGGTGTTGGGGAAGATCTCCGAGATGAGCACCCAGCAGATCGGTCCCCACGACATCATGAACGATGCGGTGTAGATGATGATGAACACCAGCGCCGCGATGCCGATCGTGTCGGTGAACGACAGTGCCGCAAGGGCCGCCATGCCGATCATCATGCCTGTGGACCCGATGATGAGCAGCGGCTTGCGGCCAACCTTGTCAACGGAGAAGATCGCCACGACGGTGAAGATGATGTTGACGATGCCCATGACGACGGTCTGGAGCATCGAGGTGTCGCCCGAAGCGCCCATGTTCTCGAAGATGCGCGGGGCATAGTAGAGCACGACGTTGATGCCTATGGCCTGTTGGAAGAACGACAGCAGAATGCCGATCAGGATCACGGCCGTGCCGTAGGCGAAGAGTTTCTCTCGCTTTTCGTGCACCGTGACCTTGATTTCATTGAGTATCGAGCGAGCTTCGACCGTGCCGTTGATGCGTTCGAGCACGGCAAAAGCTTTGACGTCGCAACCCTTCAAGGCGAGGAACCGAGGGGTTTCGGGTACGAGCATGATCAGCAGGAAGAAGGCGCCTGCCGGGAACGCCTCAGAGAGGAACATTCGCCGCCAGCCGATCTGGACCATGGCGGTCTGTATGGCTTCGGACGTGTCGCCAAGACTGTTGCGGATCAGGTAGTTGACGAAATAGACGACCAGCATGCCGAAGATGATGGCAAACTGGTTGCACGAGACGAGCGTGCCGCGGATCTTCGCCGGGGAGATCTCGGCGATGTACATCGGGCAGACGGCTGAAGCCAGCCCGACGCCGATCCCGCCGATGATGCGGTAGATGTTGAACGACACCAGCAGCGGAAGCGAGGCCTCGCCGTAGGGCAGGATGCCGCTCTCGGGCCACCACGATCCGACGGCCGAGATGAAGAAGAGTCCCGCCGCCATGACGAGCGATCGTTTGCGGCCGAAGCGCGAGGCCAGCAGGCCCGACAGGGTGCCGCCGATGACACAGCCGATCAGCGCGCTCGAGGCGGTGAATCCGTGCATCCACGACGTGTAGGTGAAGTCCGCGGCGCTTCGGAAGAACCGGTCGAGGGCCTGTTCGGCGCCCGACACGACGGCCGTGTCGTAACCGAAGAGCAGTCCGCCGATGATCGCCACCAGAACGATGGAGAAGAGGTAGGGGCGACTGCCGGTTTGTTGGTTTGAAGTCATAGGTTCGTAGGGTTTTCAGAAATTCCGGGGGGCGGCATTGCGGCCGCGCCCCCGGAACGGTTAGATATACATGTTCACGATCGCTTCGTAGAGTTCCTGCTTGCCGCTCTGCTGCACGGGTTCGTGTCTGCGGGCGTAGTCGGCGACCTGTTCGAGCGTAAGTCTGCCCTCCTCGAAGGCTTTACCTTCGCCCTTGTCGTAGGAGGCATAACGCTCGGCGAGCATCTTCTCGTAGGGAGAATTGTCGAGGACATCGGCGGCGATCAGCAGCGCTCGGGCCATTACGTCCATCGCGGCGATGTGGGCGATGAAGATGTCTTCGAGGTCCGTCGAGTTGCGGCGGGTTTTGGCGTCGAAGTTCGTGCCGCCGCCCAGAAGGCCGCCGCCGCGGACGATGACCATCATGGCCTGAACCATTTCGTAGAGGTCGATCGGGAACTGGTCGGTGTCCCAGCCGTTCTGGTAGTCGCCGCGGTTGGCGTCGATTGATCCCAGCATCCCGGCGTCCACAGCGCATTGCAACTCGTGTTCGAAGGTGTGGCCGGCCAGCGTGGCGTGGTTAACCTCGATGTTGACCTTGAAATCCTTGTCGAGCCCGTGGGCGCGCAGGAATCCGATCACGGTCTCCGTGTCTACGTCGTACTGGTGTTTCATCGGCTCCATCGGTTTGGGCTCAATCAGGAAGTTGCCCTTGAAGCCCTTCGAGCGGGCATAATCGCGGGCCATGCGAAGCATCGTGGCCATGTGCTCCTTTTCGCGCTTCATGTCGGTGTTCAGCAGCGACATGTAGCCTTCGCGCCCGCCCCAAAAGACGTAGTTCTCGCCGCCCAGCTCGATCGTGGCGTCGATGGCGTTCTTGATCTGCAACATGGCGCGGGCCGCAGCATCGAAGTCGGGGTTGGTCGAGGCGCCGTTCATATAGCGGGCGTGTCCGAAGACGTTGGCCGTGCCCCACAGCAGTTTGATTCCGGTCTCGGCCTGCTTCTGTTTGGCATAGGCGACGATCTCCCGGAGGTTTTTCTCATACTCCTCGGTCGTGGCAGCCTCGTCCACCAGGTCCACATCGTGGAAGCAGTAGTATTCGATACCTATCTTCTGCATGAACTCGAATCCGGCGTCCATCTTGGCCTTGGCACGCTCGACGGGGCATGCCGCCACGTTCCACGGGAAGGTCTTGGTCCCGCCACCGAACTGGTCGCCTCCCTCGGCGCAGAGGGTGTGCCACCATGCCATCGAGAACTTGAACCAATCCTTCATTTTTTTGCCCTTCACGACCTTCTCGGGATCGTAGTAGCGGAATGCCATAGGGTTTTTCGAAGCCTTGCCTTCGAACTTGATCTTTTCCACCGTGGGGAAGTAGCTTGTCGTTGCCATAGTAGTAGATGATTTTGAATTATGAATTTTGAATTTTTCGTTCGACTTCTGCGACCCAAGCGCTGTAGCCCGCTTCGAGAGCCTCTCGGTCGGTCTTGATGGGTTCCACAACCTCCAGGCGGCGGAGCGAGGCGAAAGCCTCTTCGCGGGTTTTGTAAAGCCCGGCTCCCAGCGCCGCACCGCGTGCCGCACCCAGCGCTCCGTCGGTGTTGAACAGTTCGATGCGGGCCCCGGTGAGCGTCGCCAGCGTCTGCCGGAATAGCGGCGAGAGGAACAGGTTGGCCTGTCCGGCACGGATGACATCGGGCGAGAGGCCCAGCCCCCGCATGATGTCGATGCCGTAGCGGAACGAGTAGGCAATGCCTTCCTGCGCGGCGCGCAGGATGTGAGCCGTGGTGTGGCGGTTGAGGTCGATGTTGACGATCCTGGCCCCCGTGCAGCGGTTTCCGAGTACGCGCTCGGCGCCGTTGCCGAACGGGACGACCAGCACTCCTTCGGAACCTGCCGGGGCGCTTGCGGCCAGACGGTTCATCGCGGCGTAGTCCATCGTCTGCTGCGTGACATTGCGGTGTATCCACGAGTTCATGATGCCCGTGCCGTTGATGCAGAGCAGAATGCCGTAACGCGGGTTCTCGGGCGTGTGATTGACGTGGACGAACGTATTGACGCGCGACTGCGGGTCGGCCTTCGGGATGTCCGTGACGCCGTAGACCACGCCGCTCGTGCCTCCTGTCGCAGCGATCTCGCCCGCCTCCATGACGTTGAGCGAAAAGGCGTTGTTGGGCTGGTCGCCCGCACGGTAGGAGATGGGCGTGCCGGCCGGGATGCCCAGCTCGCGCTCCGTTTCGGCGTTGGTGTGTGTCTGAATGCCGACCGAGACATCGGCTTCGGGGATCATTGCATGGGGAATGCCGTATAGGTCGGCCACGAAGTCCGCGCGGTGCTCCTCCTTGAAATCCCAGAGAATCTGCTCCGAAAGTCCGCTGACGGAGGTGGACATCCGCCCCGAAAGGCGGTAGGCGATGTAGTCGCCGGGGAGCATGAATTTGTGGATCTTCGCAAAGATCTCGGGTTCGTTGCGCTTTACCCACGCCAGTTTCGATGCCGTGAAGTTGCCCGGCGAATTGAGGGTGTGCTCCAGGCAGAACTTCCGGCCGATCTCTTTGAGGGCCTCAGCGCCGATCCCGACGGCTCGGGAGTCGCACCAGATGATCGACTTGCGCAGTGGTTCCCCCTCTTCGGAGAGCGCCACAAGGCCGTGCATCTGGTAGGTGATGCCGATGGCCGCCACCTCGCGCATGGGGTGTTTCTCCGCGATTTGGCGGATGCCTTCGCGGACGTATTGCCACCACATTTCGGGCTCTTGTTCGGCCCAGCCGCTTCGGAGCGCCTCGATGGGCATCTCCGCCGCGGGATTGGTGGCCGATGCCACGCATTCGCCCGTCGGGACGTCCAGCAGTGACACCTTGATCGAAGATGAACCTATGTCTATGCCTAAAGTTTTCATGTCAATATCTCCAGTTGTTTATGAATCCTAGTTTCAGCTTGTCTTTCAGAGCCTTTTTGTAGGCATTTTTGTTAAACGTGTAGTATTGTGCGGGTTTGTGGGCCACGCCCTGCTCCTTTTCGGCGGTGGGGGTCAGGAATCCCGAGGCCAGAATCTTCTTTCGGAAGTTGCGGTTGTCGATTTCAATGCCCAATACGGCGCTGTAAAGGTTCTGCAACGCCCGGATCGTGAATTTGCGCGGCAGCAGTTCGAAGGCCACCGGCGATTGCAACATCTCGCGGCATAGCATCGTGAGGGCCGCCGAAAGGATTGCCTTGTGGTCCATGGCCAGCCGCTGAATCGAGTCTACATCGACCCATTGTGCCCCTTTAGCCGTCGTATAGGCAATGGTGCAGTTGTCGAGTTTCACCAGCGCGTAGTAGCCGACGGTGACCACCCGGTCGGTCTGGATACCGTGGTAGCGGTTGATCCACTCCAGTTCCTCGCCGGCCACACGCTTGGGGTCGGAGAAGATGTCCATCTGTTTCAAGTAGACGTTTTTGAGCCCCGTGGCCTCTTCGAGGACGCGGTAGGCGGCTTCGGGCAACGTCTCGTTTTCGAGGATCATGGCCCCCGGTAGTTTGAGCTTGTCGAGGCGGGTGTCGGGCTTGTAGTAGCGCCGCTCGATGAGCAGCACTTTGAGCGATTTCCCGTTGAAGCCGAAGACGGCGCAGTCTACCGACAGAGATTGATTCATCTGGATGGACATGATGGTCGCAGGTTTAGGTTACAATGGTAAAATTATCCATTCGGAAAGGTAAATCCAAACTTATTGTCTTTTGTACGCTAACCATACCGCTGCAAAGTGCCTGTCAGAGGAGCTGAGGGGCGATTGCGGGGCAGTAGTGTTAGGTCCGGAATTACGCTAACCGGAATCCCGCGTATCGGGCCGCGAAATTCCGGCCGGCGCATGCGTTTGCACCCCGGGCATGAATCAGCGTTCCGCGTCGTAGTAGGAGGCCAGCGGGTAGAGGTTCGTGTGAAGTTCCCGGGCCAGGTTCAGGTAGTCGGCATAGGGGGTGTACTCCACCGACACGAGACCCTTGTTCGAATCCGTCGAGCCGCCGTAGCCGTCGTTGTATTCGAAGTGCATCCATCCGGCGCAGTTGCGCGTTTCGAGCAGCCGCAGGCAGAAGTTCTGGTAGAACTCCCCGCGATTTCTCTGCGTGCGCACGAGCCATCCGCCTCCGTTGGTGTTCGTGTAGGTGTGACCCTTGTAGTTGGCATCGGCGCCTTTGACATAGAACTCCGTGATGATGAAGGGCTTGTTGGCGCACCACACGGCGAGGTTGGCCATGAAGTCGGGTTCGGGCTGCCAGCGGGCGTAATAGTTGACCGACACCACGTCGCAGTAGCGGGCGCAGGCTTCGACGATTCCCTGCGTGTACTTGCTCCAGTCGTGGAGGCGTGAGCCAAGGATCAGATGCTGAGGATCGGCCTTGCGGACGGCCTGGCTCGTGATCTTGAAGTAGTGGTCGGCGACGGCCGAGCGGAATTTCTCGCGGTCAGCCTCGGTGATGGCCTCCGCCGAGGCGATACCCTCCTGTGCCATGAAGGTTTTGGCGAAGTCTCGAGCGCCTTTGTACCTGTCGGGCAGGGCGAGAAAGTGCTTCAGCTCGACACCTTTCACCGCGTTGGCATTCTCGTAGGCCACGAAAGGCAGCTCGTTGTCGAGGTAGTAGCCCACGAAGTGTTTGTCTCCGGCAAACAGGGCGCATTTCTCGCGGGCGACGTTCTCGACGTAGTCCTGAAATGTGGGTTCGAACGCCAGCACGAGGCGATTGTAGGTGCCGTCCTCGAAGGCGTAGCCCAGGTTGGCGCTCATGTCCCACATGAAGGTGCGCAGCAGGTAGAGGTTTTCGGCATAGGCCATCTTGCGCTGGCCGGGGTTGAGCAGGTTTTCGCGCATGTCGTCCGGGAAGCGTTCGATACGGTTCGAGCCGTAGGAGATATAGTTGAAACCGTAGGAGGCGAGCATTGCGCCCGTCTCAGCGCTCCATTTGGCATTGCTGCCGAATTTGCTGCCGAATGCCGCCGCATGCTCGGCCGAGGTGTCGGGGCGCACGTGCTGCGTGCCGTGCAGGATGACGGCTCCACCGTCCGGATCGAGGAAATACCAGCGGCCGCCGGCCTTGCCCACGCGAAAATAGCCCTCGGAGCCTGTTATGGAGACGGGTTCGTCGTAGTCGAGACGCCCGCCCCATGCCGTTTCGACGTGCCCGTCCACCGGCGAGAACCAGTTCATGCCTTTGACCGTGCGGGTCTCCGTGGCGTCAGCCGTGGTCCATGGCTTGAAACTGCCGCTCTGGATCTTGCGATATTCGACCGTCGTGTAGCTGTATTCGGGTTGGTCGTCGTGATCGGGCTTTCCGGATGATTTGTCTCCGGTTGTGTCGTCGGTGCAGGATGCGGCCGCCGCGAGGCTTCCGGCCGCGAAAAGGAAGATTCTGAAAATTCTGTTCATTGCAAGTGTAGGTTAGGATATTGGTTTATCGGATTTTCAGCAGAGCCTCGGCGTAGCGGCGTCCCAGTTCGCGCTGGCTGGCGGCCGAGAAGTGCGGGTCTGTTTCGTCCTTCATCGGCGCAAGTCCTTCGGTTGATACGCATGCTGTGTGCGGGATGCGCAGGCTGCGGAGCATGGCGTTGAAGGGAGCCGTTCCCGCGGCGCGGTTCGTCCAGTTCCAGTGGGCGATCTCGCCGAAGATCACCGGTAGCGAGGGGTTGTCGAGCTCCGTGCGCAGGATTGTGACGAGGCGGCAGAACTTGGCTCCATAACGTTCGGGGTGTGCCGAGTCGGCCTCGCCCTGATGCCACAGTACGGCCACGACGTCGCCCCAGTCGCCTGCGGCGCGGATGCGTTCGACGGCTTTGGCCAGATAGTTCGTGTCGGAGCCGGGCAGCCACTTGTCGATCGACGAGCCGCCGCGGGCGTTGACCACGACGCCCACCGGGGCGTCCGTGGCCTTTGCATAGCGAGCAGCGAAGCTCCCGACGGGGCCGATACGCTGCATGCCGAGTTCCTTGCGGATGGTGGAGTAGCGGTTCATCGGCTCCGCGGCGCGTTCGAAGCGGGCGGAGTCGTTGAAGAGATAGACTCCGTGGAGCGTGGCGGCGGCCTCGGCATCCATCGACCCCCGGCCCGCCATGTTCGATTGCCCGATGCAGAGTACGAGCCGCAGGCGCGGCAGCCGCACGAAGCAAACGCCGTCGGTAGTGAGCGTATCGCCCGGCATGGAGCGGGGTTCTACGGCATCTCCGTTCGCGAGTTTGACGCGCGGGGTGTGTGCGGCTCCGTGGGCTACGTAGACCGTGTCGGGATGGGCGCAGGCTGCGGTGGCGAGACACAGGGCCAGTGCCAGCAGGAGAGTGCGTTTCATGGGCGTCAGTACTTGCGGTAGATGCGGATGGCGTTCAGTACGGGTTCGCCCTCGATGCGTCCGAAATCGACGCTCAGGCCCTGGCCGTCGCACACGATAACCTCCACTTTGCGGACCATCGCCCGCGAGAAGCCGGCTTCGGCGGCGATCGAGAAGTTTTCGAGCACTTTTCGGCCGTTCACCGTGACGTCGAAGCGGCGTTCCGTGTACTGTTGCTGGGCGCCGTCGGCCCCGAGATTGTAGGCCAGAGCTTCGCGTTGCCGGACGGCTTCGAGTTCGGCCCAGTAGAGGTAGACCGAGTAGGTGCCGTCGGGCACGTCGGCGCGGAACGATTCGATGCCGACGCGCTGGGTCTGGAACACGGGGTCATTCTTCGTGCCGAGGATGTCGAATGCGCTGCCGAGCCATCCGGCTTTGGAGCGCCGCAACACTTCGCCGCCGACATATCCCCACCCGCCCGGGGTGTAGGGCTGTTCGGGAATCCACGCCAGACCCGCTTCGCGGTCGTCGAAATAGCGCGGCGAGCCGAGCATGACGTTCAGTTGGGTGAATCGTTCGGGCGACGCCTGCGCCAGTCGGAATCCGATGGTCAGGACGTCGGTGAGCGCTCCGGCCCGGGCTACGAGGCGGTTCTCGCCGTCGGTGAACGGCACGTTGAACATCGCCACACCTTGCTCCGGACGCTTGGTGCCGATCTTGCGGCCGTTGAGTGTGAGGGTCACCGACGGTTGGTTGCAGAAGACCGGAACGGGCTGTGTGCAGCGGCCCGTGCCGTCGTCTGCGCCGCTGCGGTTTCGCCACTCGCGGTTGCCGATGATGAGCTGCGGGGTGCGGTTGAGTACGGTCTTGTAGAAAAGATAGGTGTCTTTCAGCTCGCGATCGAGGCCCGTGATGCCCTTGTTGTTGACGTGGGGCACGACATCGGCGCGCGGCTCGGAGTAGAAGGCGTTGAGGTTCCAGAGCGACGACCCCGCGATGAAGGGACGTTTGTTTATCTGTTCCAGATAATGGCGGTTGTAGAGCAGTCCATACTCCTGTGAGAAGTCGAACTGTTCGGGCGAAAACGAGTGCAGGCGCGGATCGACGTCGGCGCCGTATTCGGTTACGAGGAGCACTTTGTTCGGATACTGCGCATGGAGCCGGTCGAGGATACGTTCGAATCTCGTGATGTCCTTTTCATACCACCCCTGGTAGAGGTTCCAGCCCTGGATCATCGGAATTTGCGTCAGGTGGGCAGCGGCGTACCGCTCCGGGGCGTTGTGGAAGGCTATCATCGTGTAGCGCGAGGGATCCTCGTGGCGTATGGTCTCCTCCAGCGTGCGGGCCACGTGTTCGATAGCCTCGTAATACTCCTGCGTGCGAGCTTCATCAGTGTAGGGCGGGCGCAGCAGCGTTTCGTTCATGTAGGCCCAGATCATCACCGAGGGATGGTTGAAGTCCTGACGGATCATCTCGCGGACCATCTGTACCGAGTTTTCGAGAAACTCCTTGCTCTCGGTGACGGCGTTGACCACCGGAATTTCGACCGAGGTGATGATGCCCAGTCGGTCGCACATCTCCATCACCACGGGGTCCTGAGGGTAATGCGACACGCGCAGAAAGTTGCCGCCCATCTCCTTGATGAGACGTATGTCGCGTTCGTGCATCTCGTCGGGCAGCGCCCATCCGCGCCCCAGATAGTCTTGGTGGCGGCATGTGCCGACGAGTTTGCGTGGTCGGCCGTTGAGCGAGAATCCCTTGTCTGGATCGAACGAGAACCACCGCAGGCCCAGTGGGTTGGAAACCTCGTCCAGTATGCGCCCGTCCTCGGTCTCGATGCGCGTCAGCACGCGGTAGAGCTTTGGATCGTCGATGTCCCACAGCCGGGGCGAGGCGATCGTGATGTCACGGCGGAACTGTTCGGAGCTGCTTCCGGCAGCGATTTCCGCCATGTCCTCCGTGTGGGCGACCTCGTGGCCGTCGGGGCTGACGATGCGGTGCTTGATGCGCACCCGGACGGTTTCCAGGCCGTCGTTGGCCACCAATGTCCGCACCTCGACCGTGGCTTGTTCGGCCGAGACTTTGGGGGTCGAGAGGTAGACACCCGGCGACCCGAAGTCGGTTGGCGCCACGTGCACCTTGTCAGTCAGAAGCAGGCTCACGTCGCGGTAGATGCCGCCAAAGAAGGTGAAGTCGGCAGACAGGGGCGGGATATCGGGGTTGTGGGCGTTGTCCACCTCGATGGCAAAGAGGTTTTCGCAGCCCGGGACGATATATTTCGTGATGTCGAACACGAAGCGCGTGTAGCCGCCCGTGTGCTTCCCTACGTAGTGGCCGTTGACGTAGAGCCGCACGACCTGATTGGCCCCTTCGAAGCAGAGGTAGACCTGTTTGTCGGTGGCGCCGTCCGGGAGGACAATTCGTTTCCGGTACCACGCCGGGCCACGGTAGAATCCCGGAACATCGTCTGTGGCGTCCTCGGCGTTCCACGTGTGGGGTATATTCACCACCTCCCACGCCGAATCGTCGACCGTGGGTTGGAAGGCGTTGTAGGGTGATCCTTGCGTGAAGCGCCAGGCGTCGTTGATCGTGTATTTGACCCGTGCCGCGACCGAAGCGGCGGTCAGAAACAGCGTCAGGCTGAGAATGATTCGGATGTGTTTCATCGGTTTTCGGTTGATTGGAATTTGCATTCGAGGGGTTCGCCCGTGTAGCGGGCTGTCTGTTCTGCGGGTTTTGCTCCGGGGCGGAAGACCCGGATGCGGAGCCTCTGCTCCTGCGCCATGCCGGGGTAGGAGCCTTCACGTGTGGAGATGCGCAGCGCAGCATCCGTCTCGGACCAGTGGAGGGTGCAGCGGGCGTATTCGCCCTGCTCGTAGCCGTAACCGTCTCCGGTGTCGTCGTAGAGTGTGAAGCGGGCGTCGGCCCCGGTATAGATACAGATTTCGAGCTCCCGGTCGGGACCGGCCATAACCGACTCCTTCACCACGCCCATTGGCACGATCGAGCCGCCCCGGGCATAGATCGGAAGTTCCGTGAGGCTGCACGTCCGGGTGACATGTTTCCCGCCGCGGAAAGCCTCGCCCGTGAAGAAGTCGTACCACCATGTGCCGTCGTGGCGCGGCAGCAGCGTTGCGACCGACTGGGTCCGGGCCCCGGCGGACATCGGCTCAAAGACTGGGCGCACGAGCAGTGCGGGACCGAACAGATAGGCTTCTTCGTAGGCCGCGACGGTGCGGTCTTCGGGGAAAGACATGCCTGCGGCTGCGATGAACGAACAGCCGTTCGTGGCGACATCGTAAGCCGTGGAGTAGATGTAGGGCGTCAGTCGGTAGCGCAGGTTGATGTATTCGATCTGGTTGCGGTACCAGATGCTGCCTTCGTCGCCGAACTGCCACACCTCGCGCGGAACGTTGGTCCCGTGGGCACGGAAGATCGGCAGGAAGGCCCCGAACTGGAACCACCGGGCGTAGAGCTCCTTGTAGGCTGGGTCAGCCAGTCCGCGGGGGTAGATGCCGCCGTTGTCGGTGACGTAGAATCCGCCTGTGTCGAAGGTCCAGTAGGGGAATCCCGACGCTGCGAGGTTGACACCCGCGGCCAGCTGGCGTTTCATTGTTTCCCACGAGGCGATGATGTCGCCCGACCACACGGCCGTTCCATAACGTTGCTGCCCGGCGAATGCCGAGCGGGTGAAGAGTAGCGGACGCCGTTCGGGAGCCGCAGCGCGCAGGCGGCCGTAGAGGTCTCCCGTCCACACCAGCGAATAGGTGTTCAGATAGCGGTGAAAAGCACCCCAATGGGTCTTCCCGGCCGATTTGGTCCGGGCCTCCTGTTTGCGCTGGGTGAATCCCTCGCGGAACGAGGGTTCGGTGGCGTCCATCCACCAGCCGTCGATGCCGGTGTCGAAGAGTCCCGTGCGGAAGTGGCGCCAGAAGATGTCGCGTGCTGCGGGGTTGTAGGCGTCGAAGACCTTGTACCCGGCCCACGTCCGTTCGTTGAACAATGCTCCGGCAGCCTCCAGATCGCGGAATACGGCAGTTTCGGGACCGAATCCCGGCCAGACCGACACCAGCAGCCGCACTCCGTACTCCTCGTGCAGCCGGGCGATGGCGGCTTTGGGGTTAGGGTAGCGCACGGAGTCCCATTGGAGGGCATTCCACCGGGGTTTTTCGCCCCAGTACTCCCAGTCCTGTACGATGACGTCGATCGGGATGTGCCGGCGACGGTATTCGCTGACCACGCGGGTCAGTTCGTCGGCGGTCTTGTAGCGTTCGCGCGACTGCCAGAATCCGAAGGCCCATTTCGGAAGCATTGACGCCTCACCTGTCAGCGTGCGGTAGCCGCGCACGCATCCTGCGGGATCGCCCCCATAGACGAACCAATAGTCGATGGCGTCGCCCACCTCCGACGCGAATTCGAACGTGTTGCCTCCGTCGCGAAACTCCGAGGCCGAGTAGTTGTCCCACAGCAGGCCGAAGCCACGCGTGGAGACCAGGTAGGGGTTGACGATGTCCTTATTGGCCTGCAACAGCAAGACCGTGTCGCGTTTGTAGTTCAGTATTCCCGTCTGATATTGGCCCAGTCCGTACAACGCTTCGTCGTCGGTTCCGGCGAACTGCTGGGTCACGGCATGGCACGCCTCGCCGCCTACGGTGTCGGGACGGAGCGAACGGGCGGTCTCCTCGAGTATCAGGACTCCCGTACGGGCGTCGCGGAACGAGAAGAGACCCCGCGTGCGGTCGAAGACCACCCGGAGTTGCCGCGTGCTGAATGCATGGCCGTGATCGATGGCCTCGCGGTGCACCGCGACGGGAGCTGCCGGCGGGGAATCTACGACCAGCCGTCGCGTCTCGAGGGGCGATCCGGCCGGTCGGGCGAGGATGCGCACGATGTTTTCCGTGCGGAACTCGACGCGGTAGGTCATACCCGCCTCGTCGAACGTGAAGGCATTGCCGTCGCGCGAGGGGCCGCTGCACGCGGCGCAGACGGCGGTCAGCAGCAGGGTGGTGAGACGGCGCATCATCGGCTGAGGGTGTAATGGAAGCTCACGTTGCGCAGTTTTAGTTTGCCTTTGAATAGCAGCGTAAAGCCAGGCGTCGTGGCATAAAGTACGTTTTCGGGGGCCAGTTCGACCCGCACTCGTTTCCATGTGCCCGAACCGTCGGTCTTGAATTTGGCAACTGTGGCGAAGAGGTTCTTGGGCTGGCGTTCGGTGCGTGAGTAGAGGAAGATGAAATCTCCCGTCGGGGCGTCGTCGAAGTATTCGAATTCGACATATCCCATGTGGGTGCGCGCGGCGATCAGCGAGCGGATAGCCGTCTCGGGTAGGTAGACTTTCAGCTCGGGCGAAGCGTACCGGACGCCATACACGGCGTCGCTGCTGAAACGCAGTTCCGATTCCGGAACATCCAGTGTGCGGTTTTTGAGAGTCTTTTCGAGTGCGTCGACAGCCGTTTCCACCGCCGAGAGCTGTTCCGTGGCTTCGGCATAGGCTCCCTTGGCGAGCGCCGCGGCGGCGGCATCGATCCGGGTGTTGGCCTCGGTCGTCTTGCGGCGTGCCGCAGCGAGGTATTCGCTTCGTTTGCGCAGGCCGAAGAGCCGGGCGGCAAGCGCTATACCCGAGGCGTCCTCCGGCATCTCCTTGAACTGCGCGGCGTAATGCAGCGTCGTGCGCAGTTCGCGGTCGCCGTTCTCCACCGTGGGCTCGATCTCGTGCCCTTCGGTGTAGTCGCTCCACGAGGCAATGAATACCATGTCGAGGCTGTCGCGCGAGGCCATGTTGAACTCCCACATGCGTTCGTAGGTGCGACCTTCGTCCCGTGGAATGTAGTAGAAATGCTGTCCGCCCCAGCCGGCGCAGCCGCGGTTGTCCATGCCTGGCATGACGAATCCCGACTTGACGGTGTAGGCCGGATTGGCGCTCATCCACACCGAGTCGCGGAACGGCTTCATGAATTCGATGAGGTCATCCGGTTGGGCGTAGTGGTCCCAGTGGGGGTGTGTGGCATCCATCGGGCGCACGCGGGCCGGCAGCCATGCCGTGGGGATCATCCCCAACTCTTTCCAGGACTGGATCTCGGGGCTCCATCGCACGGGGACGTAGCGGTTCTCTTCGAGCGTGCCCCACTCGGCCCAACGACGCAACACGGCGGGCTGCGGCATGCCTTCGGGCAGGCGGACTTTCGAGGCGGCATAGGCGTATTCCGCGGGCTTGGCACCCGGGCCGAAGAGGTAGAAGACCGGATGTCCACTGACGGTCGGGGCTGTCGGGCCCGACAGCACGTTGTCCACCAGATACTGATAGCAGCGGGCGTAATGCTCGGTCTTGGCTTCGCGGGTGTCGATTTCGGGATGCATGCGGGTGATCCAGTCGTAGTAGAGCCAGCCGTCGCACCAGTTGACGCCGATTTCGAAACCGTATTTCGCGGCCATGGGCTGCATGGCTTTCAGCAGTTTGTCATTTTCATGGTCCATGAAACCCCATTCGATGAAGAATCCGTCGATGCCGGCGGCCTTGGCCGTGAGAATCTGGTATTCGATGTAGTCGGGGTCGAGGTTCGACTGCATGCCTGCCTGCGGATAGGCCGCGGCGGCGATATCGTGGCGCCCTTCTGTGTCCATGAAATCGGCGTTGTAGCAGAGCCTCTTGCGTCCGGTTTTCGACCGGGAGGTTTCGGCGTGCATCTCCCAGCGGCCTAATTTGCCGTCGTGGGCGCGCGTGTAGCGGACGCCGTGGTAGTCGGCGTAGATTTTCTTGCCGTTCTGCGCCGGAACTGCCATTGGAAGCAGAAGCAGCACCGCAGTTGCGAGTGAAATGCGTAACGGGGTCATCGTTTCAAACTGTTCGGTTTATCGAAGAACGGAAACCCCTCCAGAGAATGGCTCCGGAGGAATTTCCGATTCTGAAAATTTGGCTACTCCTTGGGGAGTTTGACCGCGAAGGTGAATACGCGGGCGTTGGCGTTGGTGCCGATCTTCTCGCTGATCGAAATGAGCTTCATAAGCCCCACTTTGCCGTTTCCGGCTGAGGATTTTGAACCCGTCTTGAAGGCGATCGTGGTGCCAATCAGCTCCTCTTTGCCCTTGATGTTCACGGACTGGATGGTTCCGGCGTCGATCGCGGTAATATCGGCGGCCGTGGCGTTTTCGAAATCAAATTTATCGCCGAGATTCAGGAACCGAGTGTCGTTGATGATATTGAAATCATTGATATTCTTTCCGTCATATGCATACTCTTTGTTTTTGCCGTCGGCTTCTTTCATCGAGTAGATGCGTACCGACTGGGCATTGCCGTTCATGTAGTAGACCTTGACGTCGGCGTGTGACTGTAAGTCGGTGTTTTCCAGACACTCCTTCACAGAATAGGTTTTCTGTCCGCCCAGCGAAAGCAGGCGTTTCGCACCACCGGCAGCCGAAGCTCCGTCGCCCGCCGGGGCCGTAGTGACCGGAATCTCCTCGACATAGTACATGTTGACCGAGGCTTTGGTCGTCGCTGTGGTTGTGCGGCCCACATTGTCCGTGATGATCACCTTGACGCCCGACGTGGAGTTGGTGAAGAGCATCTTCTCGGCATAGTTCAGCTTGTTGAGCTTCTCGTAGGTTGTGGTCTTCACCGACGTTTCGGTCGTGCCCTCCATGCGGAACAACTCGACCTTGACGATGCCGGCCTGCGATTCGATGGCTATCTCGACAGCTTTTTCCTCGTCCTTGTCGGCTGTGATCGTTGTCTGGGCGAAGGTCACGACGGGAGGCGGAACGGTTTTGTACAGGATCTGCATTGTCTCGATGCGCATCTGTCCGTAGTTGTCGACAGCCTTGACCCGGAAGCCTCTGTCAAATTCGTCGAACTCGATCATTTCGTCGAAAGACCAAGATTTCTGCTGATCTTCGTTGGTGAATGTCAGACTCGTATAGGGCTCCTGCCCCGAGTCCTTCACACGGGAGATCTCGATCAACTGCAATAGAGCCGAGGTGTTCACTTCGATGTGCGTGCGGGGCTTCTCGCCGCCGACGGTTTCGTCGTACTGCCACTTTGCGGGCGTGAAGACGATCGAGGGGGCTTCTACGACGTCGATGATCGAAATCGGCATCTTCGCCTCGGCCTTGCGATCCAGCCGGTCCACGGCCTCGATCACGGCCTCGGTGTATTCCGGCTCGTAGTTGATCTTCTCGGCGAGGCTGTAGCTCTTGGCGTTGAAGAACTCGGTGACGGTGGTCACGGGAATCATCTCCCCGTTTGAGGTGTTGATGCTGAGCGAGACGCTTTTGAGTCCGGCTTCCGATTTGACGATGGCGACGATAGGCAGGTTGTCCACCACGTTGAGGTTGGCTTCCAGCGTGTCGTAGGCGTAGGTGATGGTCGGTTCGGCAGTCGAAGGGTCGATTCCCTCGTCGTCGTTGCAGGCTGCAAACGACATGACGGCGAAAACCCCGGCCAGTATTGTGAATAATCTCTTGTTCATGGTTTTCGGTGTTTTGAAGTTCTTCATGTCCTATTTCTTGTAGTAGCAGTAGGAGTCGAAGACGTGAATCACGCCGTTGGTCGGCATGATGTTGCAACTCACTGACTTGCGCATGGGAGAGTTGCCGTTCGTGCCCGTGTCGTTCACAATGATCGCTCCGGCGTCGGCCATCCAGGGGTTCTTGCGGGTGAGCATGGTCATCAGACCCTCTTCGCCGCGGCGCAGCGTCAGCACGAAGATCGCTTCCACGGGAAGCTCTCCGTAGCCGCTGTAAAAACCGTTGATTATGTGGTAGCGCAGCAGGTTCTGCACATCTTCCTTCGGGCAGTCGGTGATCTTCGACTTGTCGGGATAGGTGCTCACGAACTCTTTGACGGCCGTGTTGGTCAGCACCAGGAAGGTGTATTCGTGGCCGGTTTGGGTGTAGTATTCCTTCATGCCGGCGTATTCGATGGCCGACATGAACTCGCTGAAAATATCCGAACGGGTTTCGAAATACTCCCACGCCGTCATCGGGATGTGGGGGTCGAGCACCGAATGGTCGTAGTCGGCGTCGGTTTGCAGTTTCATGTCGCCGCAGGCCGCGGTCAGCGCAACCGCCAGAAGCAACGACAATTTCTTGATTATATGTTTCATGGTACAGGTCGTTTTAGAAATTATTTACTCGTTGCATAGTAGCTGTTCTGCTCCAGTTTCTTGTTCTGGTCCAGGTGGGAGAAATGAATCGGGAAGAGCTCGTTGCCATCCTCCTGACAGCCGTTGATCGGTCCCATGACGCTCTTCCAGCGTCCCGTGCGCACGAGGTCAAACCATCGACGGCCTTCGCCGACCAGTTCGCGCTGGCGTTCGTCGAGGATGAAATCCACAAGGGCCTGCTCGTCGGCAAAATCAGTGGCAGAGGGGGTCTCCAGACCTGCGCGCGTGCGGATCGGTTTCACCAGATCGAGGGCCTCTTCCCACTTGCTTTGGCGGGCCTGCGCCTCGGCCTGCAGCAGAATCATGTCCGAATAGCGGTAGATGGGGTAGCCCACTTCGCAGGTTTTGTTGAGCGTCGAGGAGATGTCGCCTGAGATGAATTTGCGCATTTCCCAGCCCGATTGATAGTTCTTCGTTACCAGCGGGAAGCGCAGGTCCTTCTCCTGGTCGTATTTGGCCAGCAGCGTCGGTGACATTACGGCGGCGCGGTTGCCCGAGCCCGTGAACCATTGGTACATGTAGCTGTAACCGTGGGTGCCCACCTCGTCCATGTTGAAATGCACGACGAAGATGAACTCCTTGGTACTGTATTCGTCGTTCTCGGGGGTGTTGTCGCCGGCCTTGTTGTTCAGCTCTTCGGCGAACATCTTCTTCCAGGAACTGATGTCGGTTTCGAGAGCCATGAACGATGCGTCATTCTTCATCTTTTCGATGGTCTGATCGGCCAGGCTGTACTCTTTGAGCCACATGTAGGTGTCGGCCATGATCGCCCACGTTCCGTAGACCGAAATGCGCTTGCGCTCCTTGTTCTTCGTGCGGTCGATCAGCGACTCGGCCTTTTTGGCATCTTCGAGAACCACCTCGCGGAGGATGCGGGTCATGTCGGTGCGCTCGCGGTAGATCCCCGGACTGTACTCTTCGTTGGGGTCGGTGAACAGGGGCACATCGCCCCAGACGCGCACGGCATAGAGATAGGCCAGCGCACGCATGCCGTAAGCCTGTCCCAGCAGGTCGTTGCGGTCCGATACCGACGGCATATCGACGCCCGGCAGGTATTTGATGCAAAGGTTGGCCTGATTGATGACCTTATAGAGGGCGGTCCACTTGGTGCAGTTGAGATCGGTGGTCAGCTGGTTGTCGATGACGCGCTGCTGGACGGCTGCCGTCGAGGCTCCGGGTGCGAAGTCGTCTGAGCGGAATTCGCCCCAGTAGAAGTAGTTCTCGCGCATGGCCGAGCGGAAGAATCCGTAGATCTGGCTCACGCCGGCCTTGGCCTCGCGCGAGGAGACCCACATCTGGTCGGCGGGGAGTTCGCTCACGGGCTGTTCGTCGAGGAACGACTCGCAGGAACTGAACCCCGAGGCCAGCAGGAGGGCTGCAAGTATGTATTTGATCTTTTTCATTGTTGTAAGCCTTTAGAATTTAACGTTTATACCTGCGCCGAATTCGCGTTTCATGGGGTAACGGTAGGTGTCGCGGCCGATTTGCAGCGGATTGGACGACGAAAATTCGGGGTCGTATCCCTTGTAGGAGGTCCACGTCATCAGGTTGTTGCCGAAAATGTAGACCTGCAGCGCCTTGATGCGAAGCGATTTGAGCCATTGCTCCGGCAGGTCGTAGGACAGACGCACGTTCGACAGGCGGATGTAGTCGGCATCCTCGACGTAGAACGAGTTGGCGTAACGCGCGTTGTTGTATTCGTCGTTGTAGGGGCGCGGGTAGAGTGCCTGATCTCCCTGGTGTATCCACATGTTGTTGATTACGTGGGGTGAAGGGGTCGTCGAGGAGTATTTGAACATGTTGCGCTGGTGCTCGGCGTAATTGTAGATCTGCCCGCCGAACGAGTAGTAGAACGAAATGAGAAGGCCGAAGTTCTTGTAGGTGAAGTTCGTACTCAGACCGCCGGTATAGGTCGGCAGCGCGTTGCCGATAATCATGCGGTCGCTCTCGTCGATCACGCCGTTGCGCGAGCCCGCGGATTCCTCCCAGTTGACATCACCGCCGCGGAAGGGTTTGCCGTTGGGCAGTTTCTTCTGCACGTAACTGCCGTTGTAAACCTGGCCGTTGAGCGTGTAGTGGCTGAACGATCCGTTTTCGAAGACGGGTGTGAGTTGCTGCCATGTGTCGGGAGTGAAGGCGTTTGATTCGTTGTAGGGGAAGATGTTGATCTGTTTGTAGCCGTAGAAATCGCCGATCGAACCGCCTTCGGCCATCCACCAGAGGTCCTTTTCCAGATAAGGTTCGCCCTCGGCGAGTTTCTCGATGGTGTTCCAGTTGCGTGAGATGTTGAACGAGGCATTCCAGCGGAAATCCTTCGTGCGGATGAGGTCGCCGGCGATCGAGAACTCGAAACCGCGGTTGCTGACCTCGCCGACGTTCGTGCGCATGGATGGGAATCCGGACTCCTTCGGGAGCTCACGGTTGGCCAGTAGTCCGTCGGTGTACTTGTCGTAGTAGTCGGCCGTGATGGTCAGACGGCTGTTGAAGAAGCTCAGGTCGAGACCCACGTCCACCTGGCGGGTCTCTTCCCAGCGCAGGTTGTCCACGGCGAGGCGTGCGGGATAGACTCCGCCCACGCCATCGTAGATGTCGCCCGTGGCGTAGGAATAGAGGTAGTCGTAGTTGCCGATCTGTTCGTTGCCGGTGATACCCCAGCTGACGCGGATCTTGGCATCGTCGAGTGCCCGGCGCGAGAAACTCATGAATTTCTCGTCCGAGAAGCGCCATGCGGCCGATACCGAAGGGAAGTTGCCCCAGCGGTTGCCTTTCGAGAAGCGCGACGAACCGTCGCGGCGGAAGGTGGCCTGGATCAGGTATTTCGATTTGAAGTCGTAGGTCACGCGGGCGAAGAGCGATGCCATCGAGTGATTCGACTGCCAGGTGCCGGTCTCGTTCAGGGTGAGGTTGGCGGCAAATGCGTTCATCGTGGGGATGAAGTCCGTCGAGGAGTTGATGCCCGACAGAGTGTTCTGGTCGGTGCGCCACCGCTGCTCGCTGAAACCCACGAGGGCCGAGAAGTTGTGGTTTCCCCACTTGTTCTTATAGGTTATAACGTTCTCGTTGAGCCAGTTCCAGTTGAGGTTGTCGGCGGCGTAGCCGCTGTTGCTCTTTTGCCACTCGTCGGTGATCATGCTCGGGTAGACGCGCTGGCGCTTGTTGAGATAGATGTTGGCATTGATGCTGGTCTGGAACGTCAGCCCCTTGGCGAGCTTCAACTCGAAGCCTTGGTAGAGGTTGCCCTGATAGTACTCCGTGCGGTCGGTGGTGTATTTCACCTGTGCCAGCGGGCTCTTCTGACCCTGGAATACGCCAGCCAGCGTGCCGTCGGGATAATAGAGGTTGAAATAGGGACGGCGCGAGAGCATCGCGGTCATCAGTTGGCCTTCGTTGATACCGTTCTTTTGGGAGTAGCCCAGCGAAACGCGGCTGTGAAGTGTCAGCCAACTGTTGGCCGTGTAGTCGGCGTTGATGCGGGCCGTCAGACGCTGGAAATTCGTGTTGGGGACAATACCGCGCTCGTTGTAGTAGCCCGTCGATCCGAAGTATTTCATCTTCTTCGTGCCGCCGGCAACGCTCAGGTCCACTTGATCCTTCTGGGCCCATTGGAAGAGCAGATCCTGGTAGTCGTTGTCTACGTTGAACGCAGCGTTCAGCGAGTCGGTGATCAACTGGTTGCTGGCGTTGTCGACATAGCCTGTCGCATTGTCCTGATGATAGATGTCGCGCAGGATGTCGAACTTGCGGCGGTCGGCGCGCGTGGCCTGTGCGAGTTTGTGGGAGAGTTTGCCCCAGGTGTGGAGGTATTTCACGTCGATGCGGGGAGCTCCCTCCTGACCTCCTTTGGTTGTGATGAGGATGACGCCGTTGGCTGAACGCGAACCGTACATGGCGGCTGATGCGGCGTCCTTGAGGACCTCGATCGAGGTGATGTCGCCGGGGTTGATGCCGTCGATGTCCTCCATCGGGATTCCGTCCACCACATAGAGCGGCTTCACGCCTTCGGCAGAGAAGGTCGAGATACCGCGGATGTTGATCTGCGAGCCTTCGCCCGGCTGTCCCGAACCTGCGGAAATTTGTACGCCGGCAACCTGTCCCTGCAGGGCTTCGAAGACGTTCGCGGGGGCGCGGCGTTCGATGGACTCCGACGAGATGGAGGTGATGGCGCCCGTCACGTCTCGTTTGCGCATTGTGCCGTAGGCAACGACCATCACGTCGTCGATCTTCTGGGCGTCGAAGTCGAGTGTGACCTTCAGGAAATCGGCGTTTGCGGAGAGCGTTTTGGTCACATATCCGATAAAGGATACCTGGATGGACGCCCCGCGTTTCGAAAGCGAAAGCGAAAATTTGCCGTCTGCACCGGTCACCGTGCCGTTCGTCGTGCCTGGCTCGACTATGGTCGCGCCGACGAGGGGTTGGCCGTCACCTATGACAATGCCCGAGAGGGTGAATCCTCTCCCCCCCCCACTTTGCTGGGCGACGCTTAGTCCTGGTTGCAGCAGCGTTGCCGCCAGCAGAACGGCACACAGCCAATGAACTTTCGTCAATAGTTTCTTCATGATTGTAATTAGTTAGTTGGTTTTATGTTGTGAATGCTTGTCGTGTTCGTGCTGTTTCCGTTCGCCTTGGGGAGACGGGTTCAAGGCAAAGTTATATAATTTTTTGTGAAAAAACACCGTGTGTGCGCACACACATGCGGTTTTAGACCCATAACACCGGATGCCGCGCGGCTCGCGAAAATATGTCTGAGTTGTTTTTGGAGGCCCCTGATACCGTATTTTTGAGTCTAAGTATCTGGTATATCCGGACTTTTCGGCGAGCGGGTATTTGAGGTATTTTTTACGCTAACTAATTTTCGGGCGCTTTCTCTTCCGGCGGAACTCCCTGCTTGGACTTGTTTTCAGTGGCTCCGGGTTTCGTAAAGTCGCGCCATTGGCAGGAACAAGCCGGCGAGGTCCTTTATATCGGGTATGGTGTTTTTCAGCATGGAGTAATGGTTAAGTGGGTAGAAAACATTATCTTTGTAACAAGATGGATAAGAACAATCGCAAATGCCGGATCTGCTTCATCGACTATATCTGGTCTGTAGCCGAGACATGGAGCGAAAGGGAGCATAACAATCTCAATGGGACTATGCTGCTCTTCCAGTGTTGGCTCTTTGTGATACTCATACCGCTTGGGGCACCGTTGATGTTTCGCTGTTTCAGCTGGATTGTTGCTTTTGCCGTAGTAATGATACTCTGCTTTCTTCCCGGTGTGTTCTGCCGGTTCCGCTACACGGCCGGGCGGCGTGAAGCGCTCCGAGAACATTACGGAAAGATGAAACATCCCGGCAGGAAGCTCGCCAAAATAGTCCTTATCGCCATCGCCCTGACCGTGGTGAATGTCGCACTGATGTTTTACCTCGGATTTATACATTGGGCCTAATGAAACGGCAGGAGAATGAGCATCGGTTCCATCATGTCTCAATATAGATCACGATCAAGGAACAGATAGTTATAAATACTCCTCTAATTTTTGTAATATGTATTTTGGCATGGATGATAATGGTATATGCATAGAATAAGGCTAATTCCTGAAAAAACTTGGGGAGATAACATCGCAAATAATAAAAAGAAAAAAAACATTATATCAAAGTAAAATAGTATGAATATAAAAAGAATTATTATCATGAGTTTATTAGGATTTTTGGGTATTAATATCTGCGGATGTGTAAATGCACAGAAAAAGAACGAGATAGTTAATTCATTTACTATAGATGAAAAGCAGCCTAAAAATTATTATTTATTGACTATGTCAAGTAATGGATGTAATTTTAGGATACTTATAAATGATATTCCTATTTGGGGCTTTTGGGACGAAGGGGCATATTCTGGTTCATATCCTATAAACCATTTTATTATGAAAAGTGGAACGCAAAAATTAAAAGTAGAATTATATCCTGCATATACACATGAAGATTTAGGAATAAACAGTGAAGAACCGTTATATATTGAAATAAAAAAACGTCTTGATGGACAAACACTGGATGATTATGTAGCTGTCTTAACAAATCCAATACCTAAAATCAAGAAAGGAATACCTTACTATGAATACGAATGTACATTTGATGCTGAAGTTCCTTATAACATATCTATTTTAGATGAATGCATCAGATTAGATTCGATAAGTAACATAGAAGAAATGGCAGTACAAAAATATAATGAATTAAAAAGTATGTATGAAAGAAAAGATTTTTCTTCATTTAAAGAAGAATTTTTCATTCGAAATGAAAGTATTGGACTTTCAAACTATTACAAAGATGGAGGGTGTGACAGGGAAATGGAAGATCAAATCAACACAATGAAAAAATTATATGAACATGTAGCACCAATACAAGATTATGAAATAAAATTTTATGGCGATAAAAAATTAATCCTTTTATATAGTAAAATTGATTGTACATATGCATTTAGATTAGATGATGGAGGTGATGATATATGGCCATTACCATTCTTTTTAGGAATGCGTAAAGGTAGTGATAAACTTGAAATTGTCTTTTAATGAATACCCAGAATTACAGCAAAGAAGCCATAAAAACCCGTATGTATCGCCATGCGATGAACTACTGAGGAATCAAGAAAGTAGAGAATCTGGACCCATTCGTGAAACTGTTACTCGAAGCACTCTCCAGTGAACTGTTTGGCTTGTCGCACGAAATGGAAGATGGATAAACCGCATGTAAACCAATCTGTTACGAGCAATTCGGTGTACTTTTTCGGCCCGGAAAAAAGTACACCGAATAGGCCACAGATAACCTGCTTTTTGATGCCTTTTTCTGCATTTGGGCCAAAATAAAAAAATCCCTGTAAATTCGTGATTTACATGGGTTTGCAATCTTTTGCGCTGTTTCTTGGCGGAGTAGGACGATAACTGAACCCATATCGTAATCGCCAATATATCAACGTGTTATGATTGTGAAAAATTTTAGATACACCGAATAGGCCACAACCTTTTTTCGCTGTTTTCCCTTGTATTCACTTGGTTGTTACAAAGTTACGAAAAATTCCCTGATTTTGCAACCAAATTGGAAACGAACCTGCGGATTTTTTGCCGATTTTTGTGAGTGGTATACATTACGTAAATATAAATAAGTCAATAGATTATATTCTTATTCGGTCCTGGATCCCAATCTGATATTTCCAAATCAAGTGATCCTGCGCTTTTCAAACAAGCGAACATCATGCTTGCCATCTTTTCGGTTACCGAGGACCTTTTGTGTCATTTTGTGGAGCACAATAGGTGATGCTGCATAAGTGGTTCATTCCTTCAGACGAGTGTACTAATTTCAGCTGTTTGCTGGGTTTTCGTTCTGTAGGCAGTTGTATTGAGATTGAGAGACTGATTATCGGTTTTCGGCAAAAACCTCCACGGCATCGACCAGATCGAGTTTGATGTCGCTCCAGTCCAGTCCCCGCAGGCAAACCGGATCAGGATCCTCATCAGCCATGCGAAAGTCGGTCAGACGCTCCAGAAGTTCGTCTGCGTTGTGCTCCCATTCGTGTCTGCGGGCGTGTAGTGCAAACATCTCCGCCAGCGGATATTCGGTCAGCAACATGTGCAGATCCCAGAAATCCTTTTTGCGTCCACCTCGCGATACAACATTCATCTTTATGGCAATCATGTCCTCGATGCTCGCCATCCGAACACCATCAATACAGTCTGCAACTTTGAGAAACGGATCGGTATACATCAAATCAAGTTTGATGGCCTCTTGTTCCGACGGTCCGATGTAGTATCCGCGGCCGAATCCAATAATAGAGGTTGTGTCGCTGCAATCATAATATGGAAAATGAGATTGCAGCAAGCGTTCGAATACCAGAAAATCGAGACTGCGATACTCGGCATCGGTAAACAAGTCAATGTCGACCGATTTTCTGTGCCCGTAGCGAAGGCTCAGGTTTGTACCTCCGACCAGACGGAAGGGTGCAAACGATTCCTCGCTCATCAGTATTCCGAGTGTCTCTTTCAACAGCGGCGTTACCGTTTCATAGTGCAGGTAGCTATTGTCGGCCATTTTGCGATGTTGTGTTTATACGGTATGAGTTTTTCGGAGAATCGGTTTCGAGGGCCGTGAGTGTGGTGCCGTAGAATCGGGCAATCTCCGCTTTTTCTGCGTCATTACCTCGCTCCAGGACGCGGGCAATGACCGACTCGTGGTATCGCCCCCAGTCCAGTGTGTCGAAGTCGGTATCCCAGAACAGGGACCGACGAATTGCCGGTGTCCCGGATATGGCACGGCTCTTTTGACCATTTTTATATTCTGCGATCTCGTAGTATGTCTGAAGCAACAGCAGGAATCCCTCTTCGTATCCGAATGCCTGCTCGATCTTCAACGCCATCTCGACCGTCAGATTGCGTCGCCCCGTAATGACAGCATTGAGTGTTTGACTGTGTTCTCCGATGGAGGCAGCAAACGACCGTTGGCTGAGATTGCGTTTCTTCAAATCCCTGCCGATTATCTTGCCCGGATGGATGCCTTTCAATATGTCAATTCTGCTTTTCATGGCTTCATCTGCAAATATACGAAACGCAAACGGATTTGTTTGCAAATTTATTGTATTTTTCTGATTTTGGAAGACTATTTTTTGTCTGAACAGTTGGTCACAGAACATCGTTTTGTTGTCGATGATGTTGGAAGCAATGCCGCTCGCCATGCTTTCTTTAAATAGCATGAGCCTTCAGATGGTGTCCTTGCCGAATTTGCAGTAAGAACCGAACCTAAAAAGCTATTTCTTATCGGCAAGTTAAGGGGTGATTCTCAACCCGGAATGATGATTTTTGCCGATATCGGCAAGTTGTGGAGGTTTTGGTCCTGCTATCTGATGGACTGCCGGAGACAAGTGTTGTCCGGCTTTCGGATCTGGAAAAACATATAATTGATTCAAACACTGATAAACGAGTTCCGGGGTTGTCCCATTTTTGCCGAGGAAACCAAACCCGACAAAGATGGAAAATCAACACACGGATGACCTGTCCCGCATCTTGCGGACGGTCGAAGAGATCCTCGAGATCGTACACTTCATGAAGGATCACCGGAGCCAGCTCGAAGGTGATCCGATCCTCGATTTTGCGGAGGTCTGCCAGTTGCTCCGCCAGAGCGAACGCCAGGTGCGCCGCTTTCGCGAACAGGGGCTGCTCGTCGGCTTCAACATCGGCACCCGGCGCATGTACCTGCTTTCCGAAGTGCAGGAGTTCATCCGCAAGATGCGCCGCCGCGGAAAATTCGAATTGTTGAATCAATAAATCTGTTACCCATGGAAACCAAACAAAATCCCCGGATCTATCGGCTTGTACCCTCCGAACAACTCGAACGCCTCATCAAGACGAATTTTCTGTTGAGTAAAGGTCTGCTGCTTTTTGAATACCTGTGCAGTCGAAGCGACGAGCCGTTCTTCCTGACAGCTGATGCGGCCTGTGAAGTCCTCGGCATTCGCCCCGAAACGCTGACCCGTTACCGTCAAAAACGGCTGATCCGCCCCAAGATCTATCGGCGACAATTCCTGTACAGCGCCTATGATCTGCTGATGCTCGTTTACCGGATCAACCAGCGCAATCTGCAAAATGCGCTGCGGCGTACTCCCAGGATTGTGATCGGAGTGGATGAGCAAAATGGTTGACAGTGGGGTAGGAGGATACTCCACAAGTGCCGGCCTCGGGCCAAGATAGCGGCGTGCCTGCACCTTGAACCTCCTTTTCGCACGATCTCCTCCCGTCGGGGTTCTATCGTCCGAAAAGGGCCTCCGGTTGGTCCCGCCGCTGTGTATCGGCCCGTGGCCGGCACTTCCTCTTCTGGATGGGCCGGTCCCAAAAACGTATGTCAAACTTCAAAATGGATTTGGTATGATTGACCTTCAGAAACACATCCGGGAAGGCTGGACCGTCGGAGACTTTGTCGAGCGCTTGGCTCCCGAGTTAGATCGTATTATGTCGGGACGCAGCTGGCGTCGTTCCTTTACCACGAAGCAGGAACTAGCCACGTGGTGCCGGGAGAATCAGCCCTATTACAAAAAGCACATTCCGGGAGTTGTCGCCTGTTTTGCCCGAAGGTGTCGTTTACGTTGATAGCAGCAGAAGATGATTTACTACCATCGCTTTTATGTCGAGAGCCTGTACCCCAAGAACCGGCGGAGGATTCTCCGCTGGTTGTTTCGCACTTTTAATGTCTACTTGTGTGAAGCGATGCCTGCGGGTTACAAGGGCCGCTTCTACACGCAGGACGTCCGCTTTCCGATAGCTGCTTTCCGTGATTTGACATTCAGCCTTCGAGGAGACCGATCGTTATGTCTGTGGGTCATCTCATATGACCTGCACACGCTCTATCTTGAGCGGAATATCTATGTCTATGGGAAGTGGCTTCATCTGTAGATTTCGCCCCTCCTCTTGGATCAAAACATATTATAAAAAATGTCTTGATGCAGCCATGAAAGACATTCATGCAAAATTTTGTTGCAGATATATTTTTTATAATATTCGTTGTAATATCAAAATACAGATTTAATATAGTTTATCAATTCCATATTGTTGCAATTGGGAATTTCTAAACTCTTGCCTCCTTTAAATCCATGTTGCAATAAATCGGGTTCTGTCAATTGAACACGATTTGATTCTGCAAGCAATTCTAATTTATAAGTTTTATCATCAGGAGCCTTTTCTATCCAAAACTCTTTATCCTCACGTTTGCAGTTCTCTGCTGTGACAATCATTTTGAAACGAACATAGCGTTCATCGGACATAAATAGATATACTATATCGCCTATGGAGAAACGAGCTCTCCCCATTCTCCAAGAAATAAACCCTAAGGTATTTATAGCATCAGCATGCCTGCATCTTTTCTTATTGGCGAAGGCAATCCATGTACGGTTACTCTTATTCATAGTCTTATTATTTTGCAAAGTACTCAGTCTTCAACCAGTAGGCATAAATCGGGTCTTGGAACGAGATTTCACCAGCTTTATTATCCAATATATCATTCTTGATAAGAGCTGCTTTTGAACGGGATATTGAGGTTGTTGAAGAGATTTGATAGCGATGCATGACTTCTGTTGAACTAATGGCTTTTTCGCCGGCAATAAGTGCTTTGAGATAGTTCAGTTGCTGTGTGGTCAATGTTTCGGTGATTGTTACGAACAACAGACTTAACTGCTCCACCAACGCTGTGTGCGCCTCACGTACGATCTCAACGGTGCATACATCCTTTGTTCTGAGCCATGAAAGCTGTGCCAGCTGCTGTGCGTAGTATGGATGGTTATCTACGAGCTTTGCAATCAAATGGCTTGCTTCATCGTCGATGTTCTTGCCGGTATCATAGAAACGACTCTTGAAAAATTCCACAAGGCAAGGTGTCTCAATTTTATTGAGAAACATCAGATTGCCAAACTTGTAGAAGGGTTTGGATGAGTCGGTAAACACTTCCATCATCATGTGGCGCTTGCTGCCATAGAGACAATAGGCTACACTTTGGTGCAGTTGCCAATGTGAACGCAACTTTTTCTGGAAGTAGTCTGGATCGGTAAATTCCGCGATATTTTGGAACTCATCTACGCAAATTACGAATTTCAGTCCTTTTTTCCTGGCAATCTTTTCGGCAAGATCGAGCACTTCATCGGGGTTACGCTTTACCTCTTCCCAATCAAAGTCGATTGAAACCTCGTTAGTTGGATCCGCACCGATTGAAATCTTGGGAATAAGATGCGAAAAGAAACTCCTCGCGCTATCGATTGCCTCCTCCCACTTTGTGGAAGTGGCGGCAATAACCTTCTGGGCAAGCAACGAATAGAAATGTTCCTCGCTGCGCACATTAAAAAGGTCGATATGGCAAATCCGGAGGTTGCTCTCCTGTGCCATTGCTAACTTTGCGGCCTTATTTACAAGCGAACTCTTCCCCCAGCGACGAGGAGATATAATAATTGTATTGATTAACGACGTAAAGTTCTGAACCAGATCGGTTGTCTCCTTTTCTCGGTCGGTAAAATTCTTCTCGGTAGCAATCTTTCCAAATATAAATGGAGTTTCCATAGCGTTCTATTTTTTGATTTCCAACACAAATATAATACATAAAATGTGATTGCAAAAATCGTTGCAACGAAAAGTGTATATACGTTCTTTGTATGGTATTCTGCTGATTAGTGTTGTTTTTATATAAATATCAGGGTAAAAGTTGTACAATCATAATGAGTTTCGCTTTCATTAGTGTCCGCTAAAAAATCATAAAAGTTCTTTGAAAATATTGAAAGTTAGATGGTTACAAAGATTTTTTGAGTCAACCGATTTGAATTTATCTTTGCCAGACTAACATAGAATGGCATATGCATAAAGGAAAATACGTGTTCTCACAGCTTTTAGACTTCCTTGACCGCAATGATTTCAACTATCTCGCAAGGAAATATGATGGTGACAAATACGTAAAGCAGTTCACCTGCTGGAATCAACTTTGTGTTCTGATGTTCGGACAACTTTCCAACCGTGAAAGCCTGAGAGACCTTGTACTTGCGACCCAGGCACATGCATCTAAAGCTTATCATCTCGGATTCGGTAAGTCTGCAACTAAAAGCAACCTCTCAAAAGCCAACACGAACAGGGACTATCACATCTTCGAAGAGTTTGCGTATCAAGTGGTCGCTGAAGCACGGAAATGCAGAGCAATGGAGATATTCAAGCTTGGAGGAAATGTATATGCCTTTGATTCAACCACGATAGACCTGTGTCTGAGTGCATTTGAATGGGCTTTGTTCAGAAAGAAGAAAGGAGGTGTCAAGGTTCATACATTGTATGATATTGAAACACAAATACCTACATTCTTTCACATCACTCCTGCGAGAGTGCATGACAGCAACGCAATGGATGCTATTCCATACGAAGAAAGTTCGTTCTACATCTTTGATAGAGGCTACAACGACTTCAAACGATTGCATAACATCGAATGTGTCGGAGCATACTTTGTCGTAAGAGGCAAGCGGAACAATGACTTCAAGCCGATGAAATGGAAAAGACGATTCCCTCAAGACTCAGGTATCCTTTCTGATGCGGTAGGATATATGGCAGGACAGTTTACCATGGAAAAATATCCAGACAAGATCAGAAGAGTCATTTACTGGGACGATGAGAACAAACGTCGATTCATCTTCTTCACTAATGCACTTGATATCAATCCTGTAATGGTAGCCGAGCTATATCACAACAGATGGCAGATAGAACTGTTTTTTAAGTGGTTGAAGCAACATCTGCGGATTAAAAAATTCTGGGGTAAGACCGAGAATGCCGTCAGAATCCAGATTTACTCTGCAATAACAGCCTATTGTATGATGGCTATCGTGCAGAAAAAGATGGGAGTCGAACGCTCAATCTACGAGATGCTACAGATTGTAAGTATCTCACTTACAGATACAACTGACTTAATAGACCTTTTCGCTAAACCTAACTACAATATTGTCAATGAACTTGATGGTTCTAGTGAATCAACTTTATTTTAATTGTTAAACTTTATATTATCGTCCACATTTTTTAGTGGACAGCAGTGTTAAATTATATGTTATCAAGCATAGATACTTGATAACATATATTAAACATTGGTTTATTTGCTCAAAAAAGTGTAATTTTATCGTTGAAGAATAAGATTGTACCATGTCAATAAAGCAATAAAGTTGGGACAATATAATGTAGGACGTGATAGAGATATACTTACCATTCCGCTATATATGGGATTTCTTGTTGGCAACAAACTTACAGACGTTATCATTACTGATATTGATGTGAGTTTATTTAACGTAAATATTAACATGAGTATGAAGTAATGTCGCTTTTAATACAAGTCTACTTAAAGGCTTTTATTTGACTTGATTGTTATAGACAAATTCATCTGGCTTATTTGTAATGGAGAATAGAATAATAGTCCGTTAAAAATTCAACATATTGGCTAAGCGGCTTCTGCCACTATGC
>NZ_JAHHQJ010000005.1 GCF_020026455.1 Alistipes sp. | reverse complement strand
TTCCCATAATTTGTCCAAGGACCATTGTCTGATGTAATTACTACAAGAGTATTGTTAATTCCTAAGCCTCTACTTGGCAATATATTATCCTTCATCCAAATGGTTGTGGGGAGATATATGCTTGTTTGCCGGTACCATAGCCGAATGCTGAATACCTCCGGTCGCTGCCTGTCGCTACGCCTCGCTGTCGGATGCCACGTCTCGCTGCCGGTTTGCCGGTTGTTTTCCGTTGCTGCCGGTCGGGACTTTTGGGCCGGAGCGTGGATTGAAAACAGAGGAGGTGCCGCAGCAATGCGACACCTCCGTACGTGCAGGTCCTGTAAGCCGGGTTCTGTTCCCGGGGCGAACCCCGGGTCCCTGTCATTTATCTAGGACGACAGTCTCCTGCCGCCTCAAGCAACCTACCCCCCGGCATCGGGCGAGCAACCCTTGATTGCCGGTATACACGGTCTTGCAACCCATGGGACGTACTGCCGGGTGACATTGCTGCCCCCGCGGTGGGCTCTTACCCCGCCTTTTCACCCTTACCCGCCGGAATTCCGAAAATCCCCTGCGGGCGGTTGTTTTCTGTTACGCTACCACAACCTCACGGCTGTCAGGTCGTTAGCCTGCGTGGCGCTCTGCGTTGCCCGGACTTTCCTCTCCCGGCCCGTGGCCGGCAGCGACAGAGCGGACCTGCGGGGCAAAGATAGGCAATAAATCGCTAAAACCGACCGCGAAGCGGGGGAAACTTCACGTTTCCTTCGGGGGAAGGGTCCCCGGGGCGAATCCGCCGTCACGGCCCGGATGCCGTGGCGGCGGAGATTCCGGTTGGCGGCCCGGGGCAAATGCCTGTCGGAGAGTCGTCAAAGTATCTTCTTCAGCCACCGGAAGCCTTTGTAGGGCGGGTAGCGGAACGGCAGGTCGGGGCGTGTCGGGGCTGCGACCACGCTGCGGCGGTGGGAGAAGGCATCGAAGCTGTCGCGGCCGTGGTAGCGGCCCATGCCCGAGTTGCCCACGCCGCCGAACGGCAGGTTGTCGTTGGCGATATGTACGATCACGTCGTTGAGACAGGCGCCGCCCGAAGAGGTGTGCAGCAGGACTTCGCGGCCCGTCTTTTCGGGTCCGAAGAAGTAGAGCGCCAGTGGTTTCTCCCGGTTGTTGACAAAAGCCACGGCTTCGCGGAGATCGTCGAAGGGCAGCATCGGCAGGATCGGGCCGAAGATCTCCTCCTGCATCACGGGGGCGTCGGGTGCGACCTCCGCGAGCAGTGTGGGTTCGATGTAGCGGTCCGCCGCATCCGTGCGGCCGCCGATCACGACCTTGCCCTGCTGCAGGTATCCGGCCACGCGTTCGAAGGCACGGTCGTTGACCAGCCGGACATAGTTGGGGCTTTGCTGCGCGTCGTTGCCGTGAAGCCTCTTCAGAGCGCGTTCGAAGGCCCGGGTGAATGTCTCTTGCAGGGAGCGATGGATCAGCAGATAGTCGGGAGCGATGCAGGTCTGCCCGGCGTTGAGGGTCTTGCCCCAGGCGATGCGGCGTGCCGCGATCTCGATGTCGGCCCCGCGTTCCACGATGCAGGGGCTTTTGCCGCCCAGTTCCAGCACGACGGGCGTGAGGTTTTTCGCCGCCGCAGCCATCACGATGCGTCCCAGCGCGGGGCTTCCCGTGAAGAAGATCACGTCCCAGCGCATGTCGAACAGTTGGGTGTTGACCTCCCGGCCGCCCTGTACGACGGCGATGTACTCCTCGTCGAAAATCTCGGCGATCATCTCCCCGACGCATGCGGCGACATGCGGGGTGTAGGGCGAGGGTTTGAGCAGGGCCGTGCAGCCCGCCGAGATGGCTCCGACCAGCGGATTGAGCAGCAGCTGCACGGGGTAGTTCCACGGCGCGACGATGAGCGCCTGCCCGAGCGGTTCGGAGAGTATCCGGCTTTTTGCGGGCTGGAGTTTGAACGGTGTGGAGCGCGATTCGGGGCGCATCCAGCTGCCGAGGTGGCGCAGGTGGTTGCGGATTTCGCCCCGGATGATGCCGATTTCGGTGAGGAAGGCCTCCTCGGGGGATTTCCGCAGGTCCGCCCACAGGGCATCGCACAGCCTTTTCTCCCAGTTTGTGAGTGCTGCGTCCAGACGCCGGAGCATCGTGCGGCGGAATGCTTCGGGGAGCGTTGTTCCCGAGCGGAAGCAGGTCTTCTGGGCCGCCGCAAGGGCCGTAATGCGTGCGGCAGGGGTGTTTTCGAGAGTCATAGGACGTTATTCTGGTGTTGTGACGGAAATCCGAGCTAAGCCGCTGCCACACTGCGGCGCGGTTATTTCTCGCGGAAGATGTTCAGGTGGGCCAGCAGCGGATTGCGGCGGTCGAGCACGACGAATTCGAGCAGCAGCAGCACGAGCGCCGCGATGAGCAGGTATTGGTACTGCTCGTTGAACTCCTCGAAACGGACCATCGAAAGCTCGGTCTGCTCCATCTCGTTGATGGCCTTGAAGATCTCGTCCAGACCGATCGACTGTTTCGACGAACGGACGTAGGCGCCTCCCGTGATGTCGGCGATCCGGGCCAGCATCTCCTCGTTGAGCTTCGAGACGACCATTTCGCCCGCCTCGTCCTTGATGAATTCGCCGTCGATCTGAATCGGGGCTCCTTCGGGTGTTCCGATACCGATGGTGAAGATCCGGACGCCCATCTGTGCGGCGCGCTCGGCGACGGCGATGGCGTCGTCGTCGTGGTTCTCACCGTCGGTGATGAGGACGATGACTCGGCCGTGGTTCTGCTCCGTGTCGCCCGAGAAGGCAAGCAGAGCCTGTTCCAGCGCCTTGCCGATGGCCGTGCCCTGCACCGATACCAGCGACGGGTCGATCCGCCGGGCGAAAGCCCGGGCCATGCGGTAGTCCGAGGTGATCGGCAGCTGGACCTTGGGTTCGCCCGCGAAGACGACCAGTCCCACGCGATCCTGCTGCAAGCCCTCGAAGAGTTTGCCGATGGCGTATTTGGTCCGTTCAAGGCGGTTGGGTTCGAAATCTTCGGCCAGCATCGAGTTCGAAACGTCGACCGTGAGCATCATTTCGATGCCCCGGGCCTTCTCCTCGCGGAGCTTCGACCCCAACTGCGGGCGAGCCGCCGCCAGGATGACCAGCGTTGCGGCGCTGCAGAAAAGGATGAACCGGAAGGCCATGCGTCCGGTCGAGACATCGGGCATCAGCTCTTCCAGAATGCCCGGGTGGCCGAAGCGTGCGAGCCGTTTGCGGCGGTTGCGGGCCGCCAGCCAGTAGAGGGCGACGAGCGCCGGGACGGCCAGCAGCAGCCAGAGATATTGCGGATTTGCGAAACGGAACATAATTCATGCGGACCCGACGGATTGTATCCTGTTTTTTGCCCATATTCAACCCGCCGGGTCTGCGTTGGGGCACGGCACGTGCCCGTTGAATACCGACATTTCCTCCTGAATTTGCCCTTGGGGCAAAGGGAGGACTTTGCCCGGGGTTCGGAATCGCCGTTCCGTCAGGGTATTCGCTTCAGTACGAGGTGCGCAAGCAGGAACTCTGCGAACAGCAGTCCCAGTGCGGCCAGCACCCACGTGAGGAAGAGCTCGTGGTAGGAGATGTGCTCCGTCACCTCGATCCTGCTCTTTTCGAGCTGGTTGATCTCGTCGTAGACGGCCTTCAGCTTGTCCTTGTCCGTGGCGCGGAAGTAGCGGCCTCCGGTCATGTCGGAGATCGCTTTCAGCACCTTTTCGTCGATTTCCACCTTCTGGTTGACAAACGTCAGATTGCCGAACATGTCGATGTACGGATAGGGAGCCATGCCTTCGGTACCCACGCCGATCGTGTAGACGCGAATGCCCTGTGCCTTGGCGATTTCGGCGGCGGTCATCGGGGCGATCTGTCCCTGATTGTTCACGCCGTCGGTCAGCAGGATGATGACCTTCGATTTGGCATCGCTCTCGCGCAGGCGGTTGATCGCCGTTGCGAGTCCGTTGCCGATGGCCGTTCCATCCTCGATCAGTCCGCTGCGTATGCGGGCCAGAAGGGTTTGCAACGTGCTCTGATCGGTGGTCAGAGGGCTTTGCGTGAAGGCCTCGCCGGCGAAGGCCACCAGTCCGATGCGGTCGCCGTAGCGGTCGGCGATGAACGATCCGGCCACCTCCTTGGCGGCCGTGATGCGGTCGGGTTTGAAGTCGCGGGCCAGCATCGAGCCGGAGACGTCGATGACCAGCATGATGTCGATGCCCTCGGTGTTGGTGCGGACGTTCTGTTCGACGTCCTGCGGGCGGGCCAGTGCCACGACGAGCAGTGCGAAGGCTGCCGCGCGCAGCACGAAGGGCAGGTGGCGCAGGTAGTAGCGCACGGTCCGGGGTGCGCGCACGACGCCGGCGATGCTCGAAATCTGGATCGAGGCCCCGCCCTGCAACGTCCGCCAGACGTAGTAGCCGATCATCGGCACAAGCAGCGTCAGCAGCCAGAGATAATATGGTGAAGCAAAATGCATAGTCGTTTACGTTTTACCAGTTTTTCGTTCCGCGGACCACCACGCCCTGTTTCTCCTTGAGTTTCTCCTGGGTCTTGTCTTCCTGAGCCTGGATGGCGTCGAGCATCTGCTGCTGTTCCTGCGGCGAGATGCCCGAAGGCGTCGGCTGTCCCTGCTGCTCGCCCTGGTCTCCCTTGTCGTTCCGGCCCTCCTGCGGGTCCTGCTTCCGATCGCCCTGCCGCTCCTCGGGATCGCCTTTCTGATCCTTCGGGTTGCCGTTCTGATCGGGGTTTTGCTGGCTCTGGTCGTTTTGGTCCTTGTTCTGGTTCTGGTCCTTGTTCTGATCCTGATTTTGGTTGCCTCCGCCGCCGTTCTTGTTCTCGTCGAGCAGCCGCTTGGTGTAGGCGTAGTTGTACTTGGCCTCCATGTCCGAGGGGTTCAGGCGCAGCGACTGCTTGTAGCTTTCGAGCGCCTCCTGATACTTCTGCTGTTTGAACTGTGCGTTGCCGAGGTTGTAGAATGCTTCGGCACGCTCCGTGTCCGCACGCAGCGAGTCGGCCGCAGCCTGCTGCATGGTCTGCTCGGCACGGTCGAAGCGTTCGGACTTGTAAAGGGCGTTTCCGAGGTTGTAGATCGCTTCGAACTGCCCCGGAGACGCTTTCAGAGCCTGCTCGTAACGGCCGACCGACTGTTCGTAGTTACCCTTGTTGTACTGCCGGTTGCCTTTGCGCACCAGCGAACGTTCGGGCAACTGTTGGGCCTGCACTCCGGAGGCGGCGAAGAGGAACGGAATGATATATAGTAACTTGTACATCGTTCTTGCGTTTATTTTTGCTTCAGGGGCTCTTCCTCTTCGGGAACTTCCTCCTCAACGGATTTTGTCTCCTCGACGAAGTAGTAGGCCTTGAGGTAGTCGGCTTCGTTCTGCTCGGCTTCGGGCGTCGCCTTGGCGAACTTCACCAGGTCGGCGTCGCGCAGAATCGCCGTCAGATCCATCCGAGCCTTGTCGGGCAACTCCTCCGGACGCATCGCCTCGATGATCTCGTCGGAGGTCATCTCCATGGCGCCGAAGCCCCAGCGGGCGGCGATATAGGTGCGCAGGATGTCCGTAAGTCCCGAATAGTACTGTTTGTGCCTGTTGTTCTGCCACAGTTTCTGGTTGTGGAGCGCTTCGAGCGCCTGAATGGCCGCCACGTGCGGCGGCAGCGGCGGGGCGGGTTTGAACAGGTCGCCGAATCCCTTGCCGCGACTGGCGAGGTAACGCTTGAACGCATAGCCGGCCGCGAGCAGCATCAGGAGGAAGAGCATGCCCCACTTGACGTATCCGCTCACCTCGCGGAAGCGGAACGGCAGATCCTTCTGGGCTTTCAGGTCGTAGATCGACTGCGAGGTGGAGTCGATCTGGAACGTTGCAACCTCCAGATAGACCGAATCGGTGCTTCGGAGCGTGTCGAGGATGTTCTTGTCGGCGTAGAGCACCTGCGCCGCGCCGAGGTTGTATTTGCCCTCGTCAAAGGCCGCCAGCCGGTAACGCTTGCGCAGTTTCAGCCGCCGACCGTCGCGTTCGAGCGTGTCGACCGGGCAGTTCTCGACCAGCTCGATCTTGCCGTCGTGGGGGTCGAATACGGGGAACTCCACGACCTGGACCAGATCCTTCTCCACGTCGATGACGTAATCGAAGCGGTCGCCAATCATGATGCTGTCGGGTTCTACGCGTGCCGTGACCGTGGGTGTCTCCTGCGCCCGGGCTGCGAGCCCCGCGAAAAGAAGCGCTATTGCAAAGAGTCGTTTCATCGCTGTTTGAACAGTTTTATCAATTCGGCCACATAGTCGCCGTCGGTCGAGATCATCGCCGTGTCGATGCGGTTGTGCTTGAGCGTGGCGTCTATCTCGCTGCTGCGCTGCTGCCACGAGGCGGCGTAATGCTCCCTCACGGCCCGCGACGAGGTGTCGACCCAGACTTTGCGGCCGCTTTCGGCGTCCTTCAGCTCGACGATACCCACATCGGGCAGTTCCGTCTCGCGGGGATCGTAGACGCGGATGCCCACCAGGTCGTGCTTGCTCCCGGCGATCTTCAGTGCGTCGTCCAGCGCCGGCTTGTCTCCGGTCGGGTCCATGAAGTCGGAGAGGATGAAGGTCGTGCAGCGCTTCTTGTTGACGTTCGTCAGGAAACGCACCGGCTCCGAGAGTTTCGTGCCCGCGGATTCGGGGCGGAAGCCGATCAGTTCGCGGATGATCATCAGAACATGGCTGCGGCCCTTTTTCGGGGGGATGAACTTCTCGACCCGGTCCGAAAAGAAGATGCAGCCCACCTTGTCGTTGTTCTGCGCGGCGGAGAAGGCCAGCACGGCGGCGATTTCGGTGATGATGTTCTTTTTCAGCCGGTTGGTCGACCCGAACATGCGCGAGGCCGACACGTCGACCAGCAGCATCATCGTCAGTTCGCGTTCCTCCTCGTAGACCTTGATGTGGGGTTTGCGCGAGCGGGCCGTGACGTTCCAGTCGATGTCCCGCACGTCGTCGCCCGCACGGTACTCCCGCACTTCGGAAAACGACATGCCCCGCCCGCGGAAAGCCGTGTGGTACTTTCCGGCGAAGATCTCGTTCGACAGACCGCGGGTCTTGATCTCGATCTTGCGGACGCGTCTGAGAATATCGTTCTCGGTCTCCTGCATCGTTAGGGTACGATTACGTTGTTGAGAATGTCGGTGATGATCTCCTCGGAGGTGATGTTTTCGGCCTCGGCCTCGTAGGTCAGCCCGATGCGGTGGCGCAGCACGTCGTGGCAGACGGCGCGCACGTCCTCGGGGATGACGTAGCCGCGGCGGCGGATGAAGGCATAGGCCCGTGCGGCCTTGGCCAGCGAGATCGACGCACGGGGCGAACCGCCGTAGGCGATCAGATTCTGCAGTTTCTGGAGGTTGTACTCCGCGGGTTCGCGTGTGGCGAAGATGATGTCGATGATGTATTTCTCGATTTTTTCGTCCATGTAGACGTCCTCGACGACCTTGCGGGCCTTGACGATGTCCTCGGGGGTGATGACCTTGTTCACCTCGGGCATGCCGGCTCCCGAGAGGTTCATGCGCACGATGTCGCGCTCCTCCTGCTTCTTGGGATAGGAGATCTTGGCCTTGAGCATGAAACGGTCGACCTGCGCCTCGGGCAGCGGATAGGTTCCCTCCTGCTCCAGCGGGTTCTGCGTGGCCAGCACGAGGAAGGGCTGCGGCAGCGGGTAGGTGTTGTCGCCGATGGTCACCTGCCGCTCCTGCATGGCCTCCAGAAGTGCCGACTGCACTTTGGCCGGGGAGCGGTTGATTTCATCGGCCAGGACGAAGTTGGCGAAGATCGGACCCTTGCGCACGACGAAATCCTCGTTCTTCTGCGAGTAGATCAGCGTACCGATCAGGTCGGCGGGCAGCAGGTCGGGGGTGAACTGGATGCGCGAGAATCCGGCATCCACGGCCTTGGCCAGCGTGGTGATGGCCAGCGTCTTGGCCAGTCCCGGCACGCCTTCCAGAAGGATGTGGCCGTTGGACAGCAGGCCGATCAGCAGGGTGTCCACTAGATGGCCCTGGCCCACGATGACCTTTCCCATTTCGTTGCGGAGCGTATCGACGAAAACGGATTCGCGTTCGATGCGCTCGTTGAGTTCCTTGATGTTGATGACTTCGCTCATTGTATTTGTCTTGTTATTTCGTTTGTTATTCCAATTTTGTTTTTCCAACGTTTTTTCGCCGAAATTATTGCAAATTTAATAAAATAAAACGGGGAAAAGGCTTCGGGTTCACCGTTTTTTTCCATCTTGTTGCCCCTGAACCCTCAATCCCGATTTTTCGTGGGGAAATTCCGCCTTTTCGGGCTGTGGACGGCACCGGTTCGGGTCGAATCCTGCACTTCGGGATCGCTCGCAGTCGGGCGCCGGTTGCGGATTGCCGCTCGGGGATCGGGGCGCTGCCGCGGGGCAAAATTTTCCGAAATCGGCGGAGCTTTGTCCGAAGGGCGTGCAAAAAAGTATTAACTTTGCGGTCATGGAATCCAAAGAATCACCTATATTGAAAGGGCTGAACCCCGCCCAGCGGGATGCCGTGGTCAATTACGACTCGCCGTCGCTCATCATCGCGGGTGCGGGGTCGGGCAAGACCCGCGTGCTGACCTCGCGCATCGCATACATGATCGAGCAGGGAATCAAGCCCTGGAACATCCTGGCCCTGACCTTTACGAACAAGGCCGCCGAGTCGATGCGCGAACGCATCGCGCAGATGCTGCCCGACGACCGCAGCCGCTACATCCGCATGGGAACGTTCCACTCGGTCTTTTCGCGTATCCTGCGGGAGAACGCCGAGCGGATCGGTTTCACCGACTCGTTCACGATCTACGAACCTTCGGACTGCAAAAACCTGCTGAAGACCATCGTCCGGGAGTTGAACCTTCCGGACGAGAAGTACAAGCCCAATGTGCTCTCGTCGCGTATCTCCTACGCCAAGAACTGCCTTGTGACGCCGGGGGCCTATCTGGCCAACTCGACCTGCGCGGCCGAGGACCGGCAGGCCCAGATCCCCGAATTCGGCAACATCTACAACATCTACTGCCAGCGCTGCAAACGCAACGGCGCGATGGACTTCGACGATTTGCTCTTGCAGACCAACATCCTGTTGCGGGATTGCCCCGACGTGCTGGCCCGCTATCAGGAGCAGTTCCAATACATTCTGGTCGACGAGTATCAGGACACCAACTATGCGCAGTACACGATCATCCGCCGCCTGTCGCAGACCCACTCGAAGGTTTGTGTCGTGGGCGACGACGCACAGTCGATCTATTCGTTCCGCGGGGCCAAGATCGAGAACATCCTCTCCTTCAAGAAGGACTATCCCTCGGCGATGGTTTTCAAGCTGGAGCAGAACTACCGCTCGACGCAGACGATCGTCGACGCGGCCAACTCGGTGATCGTCCGCAACTCGAAGCGCATGGAGAAGCATTGTTTCTCGGAGGGCGACGTGGGCGACAAAATCCGCATTCTGAAAGCATATACCGACCGTGAGGAGGCCGAAATGGTCGTTACGGATCTGCGCGACAAGGTCCGCGCGGCGGGCGACGAATGGTCGGAGGCGGTGATTCTCTACCGGACGAACAACCAGTCGGCCGTGCTGGAGGACAACCTCCGCCGCCGGGGCATTCCCTACCGCATCTACAAGGGTTCGTCGTTCTACGACCACAAGGAGATCCGCGACATGATGGCCTATATCCGGCTGGTGATCAACCCCCGCGACGACGAGGCGTTCAAACGCATCGTCAACTATCCGGCCCGCGGTATCGGGGACACGACCGTGCAGCGCATTGCGCTGCTGGCCGCCGAGCGGGGTGTCTCGATGTGGGAGGCGGTCGATACGCTGGTTGCCGAACCGGTCACGGATCCCGTGCAGCGCACCATCGCACGCAAGGTGGCGGATTTCGTGGCGATGATCCGCGCCCTGTCGCTGGCCCGCCACGACAAGAGCCTTTACGATTTCGGCATGGAGATCGCCTCGCGGTCGGGCATCATCGCGGCCTACCGTGCCGAGAACACCCCCGAGGCCACTTCGGCCCTGGACAACATCGAGGAGTTGCTGAACTCGATGCAGGAGTTCAAGGAGCGCGTCGACGCCGAAATCCGGGGCGGCGAGCGTCCCGCGGAGGAGGAGGCCTCGATCGAGGAGTGGCTGCAGAACATGATGCTGATGACCGACATGGATCAGGACGATCCCGACAGCAGGAACAAGGTGACGCTGATGACGGTCCATTCGGCCAAGGGGCTTGAATATAAATATGTGTATATCGTGGGCCTGGAAGAGAACCTCTTCCCTTCGCAGCGGGCCGCCGAGTCGCCCGACGGGGTCGAGGAGGAGCGCCGCCTGTTCTACGTGGCCCTGACCCGCGCCAAGGTTTCGGCAACGATCTCCTATGCCGAGATGCGCTTCAAGTGGGGCAATATGGAGTTTTCACGCCCGAGCTGCTTCCTGCGCGAGATCGACCCCCGATACATCGAGTCGGACGCCGATTTCACTGAGACACGTCCGCAGCGTCGGCCCGGCGACAACGGCCCGGCGGCCATCGACGAACTGCGCCGCCGCTTCGACTACCGTTTCCAGCAGAAGCAGCAGAAGCAGCAGGGCGACGGGCGTTTCGGCCGTCCGGCTGACGGCGAATCGGGTTCTGCGCGTCGTTTTGCGCGGACGACGGAGTCCCGGCGTCCGGCGGCGGCTCCCGATCCGGCGCTTGTGCGCAGCCCCCGGGCTTCGACCGACGGCATGCGCCGTGTCGGCGTGCGGCAGGTGACGGACGGCGGTCTGCCCTCCGGGGACCGGGCGGCCGTGAGCGGCGAATACGTCGTGGGACAGCGCGTCGAACATCCGATGTTCGGCGTGGGCATCGTGCAGCGCATCGAGACGCTGGCCTCGGACCACAAACTGGTGGTGGCTTTCGACAATGCGGGCGAAAAGACCCTGCTGGCCAAATTTGCGAAACTGACCAAACTCTGACCGCTATGGAGAATCCGCTCGTTTCGGTCTGCATGACCACCTATAACCACGAAGCCTACATCGCCCGGGCCATCGAAAGCGTGCTGGAGCAGCAGACCTCGTTCGGGGTCGAGTTGGTCGTGGGGGAGGATTGCAGTACGGACGGCACGGCGGCGATCTGCCGCGAATACGCCGCCAAACACCCGGATCGCATCCGGCTGGTGACCTCGCCGGAGAATGTCGGCTGGCGGGCCAACTACCGGCGGACGTTCGAGGCCTGCCGCGGGAAATATGTGGCCTACCTCGACGGCGACGACTGGTGGTGCGATCCCCGGAAACTGCAGATGCAGGTCGATCTGATGGAGTCGGATCCCGGGTGCGGCATGTGCTATACGCGTGCCTCGAACTACTGGCAGGCCACGGACCGCACGGAACCCGACCACCCGGACCATTACACCGATTTTGCGCACCTGCTGTGCCGCCTGACCATCGCCAACTGCGCGACGCTGGCCCGCCGGGAGTTGATCGCACGGTATTACGCCGAGATTCATCCCGAGGAGCATCCCGAATGGAAGACCGACGACGCTCCGATGTGGCTCTGGTTCTCGGTGTGCAGCCGGATCCGCTACCTGTCCGGCATCACGGCCGTGCACCGGCGTCTGCCCGACAGCGTGAGCCACAGCACGGCCTACCGGAAGCGGATCGCCTTCTGCGATTCGCTGATGGACATAAGCCTCTGGTTCGATGCCCGCTACGGCATGGGCCGCAATCGTTTCCGCATTCTCCGGCGGCGCAGTGCGGTGGCGCTGTGGGTTCTTTCGTGGGAGGGTTCGGTTGGCGAGTATGGGACGCGCTGGCGGCACGATGTCGCGGCCTGCCCGCGCCTGTTGTTCTGTCCCGAAGGGGCGGGACTGCTGGTGAAAAAGATTCTTTTCCGACGTAAAAAAACGCATTTATGACGACCAAACAACGTTACGACGGCGTGATTGCCTGGTTCTCCGAACATATGCCCGTGGCCGAAAGTGAGTTGCACTATGCGAATCCCTATCAGCTGCTGGTGGCGGTGATCCTCTCGGCGCAGTGCACCGACAAACGGGTCAACATGACGACCCCGGCGCTGTTTGAAGCCTTTCCCACGCCCTACCACATGGCGCAGGCCTCGGCCGAGGAGATTTATCCCTACATCCGGAGCATCTCCTACCCGAACAACAAGGCCAAAAATCTTGCGGGCATGGCCCGGATGCTCTGCGAGGAGTTCGGCGGTGAAGTTCCGGCCGACCTGGAGCAGATGCAGCGCCTGCCCGGTGTGGGGCGCAAGACGGCCAATGTGCTGGGAGCCGTGCTGTGGCAGAAGGAGGTGATGCCGGTCGATACGCACGTTTTCCGCGTCTCGGAGCGCATCGGGCTGACGACACGTTCGAAAACCCCGTTGCAGACGGAGCTGACCCTCGAAAAGAATATCCCCGGCCATCTGCTGCCCCTGGCGCACCACTGGCTGATCCTCCACGGGCGTTATGTCTGCGTGGCCCGCACCCCCAAATGCGACGAATGCGGCATTGCGACCTGGTGCCGCAAATACGCCGCCGACCGCCGCCGGGCCGAAAAAAACGAAGAGCGCACCTGATCCGCTGTCCGCCTTTTGCGGCTTCCGCCGCCTCCCTCCGTCCTTGGACCTCCTTTGGGACGCTCTTCTGCTGCGCTTGGATTGTGCTTTCGTGCCCTTGTTTTGCTGCATGTTCGGCAGGTTTGGCGGCGCGGATTTGTTATATTCCCCTTTTTTTGTATCTTTGGTGCCGTAACGGTTCCTTTGGGTGGCCGGAGCGTTCTGCCGAACGGTCCGCAACCCGGTTTTGGAACTGTCCTGCATTTTATTTTGTATTTTTGTATCGTTCGCCAATGCGGACCAACCCGAATGGAGTTATCGAAAGAACATATCGAACGTCTGCGGGAGATGCTCGCCCGGCCCGGGCAGCGCATCGTCGTCGTCTCCCACACCAATCCCGACGGTGACGCCGTCGGATCGTCGCTCGCATGGGCCGAGATCCTGCGGACGATGGGGCACACGGTGACCTGTGTCGTGCCCAATAAATACCCCTATTTCCTTGACTGGATGCCCGGCATCGACGAGGTGGTGATCTTCAAGACCGATACCGAAGGGCGTGCCGTGCGCGCCATTGCGGAGGCCGACATGATCTGCTGTCTCGATTTCAACGCCGTGTCGCGGCTCGAAATCCTCCGCGACACCATCGAGGCCAACACCACGGCCCGCCGTGTACTGATCGACCATCACCTCTCGCCCGACACGGGGTTCGACCTGATGTTCTCGTATCCCGATTCGTCGAGCACGTGTTTTCTGGTGTACAGCATCGTCGAGGCGATGTGCGGCACCGGGGCGATCACTCGGCGCATGGCCGAGTCGCTCTATGTGGGCATGATGACCGATACGGGCAATTTCGCCTTTTCGTTCCTCACCCCGGAGTTGTTCCGTGCCGTGGCCGTGCTGCTCGAAAAGGGGATCTCGATCCCCGAGATCCACAACAACGTCTACAACGCCTATACCGAAGGCCGCGCGCGGCTGTTCGGCTATGCCATCAACCGCAAAATGGAGGTGATTCAGGACGGGACGGTGGCCTATATGTCCCTGCAGGAGAATGAGATGCGCCGCTTTCAGTTCCAGCAGGGCGACAGCGAGGGATTTGTCAACTACGCCCTCACGATCCAGAAGGTCAAGATGTCGGCCATGTTCCTCGCCCACCGCAAGTTCATCCGCGTGTCGCTGCGTTCGCGGGGCGACGTCGACGTCAACCTCTTCGCCCGGAAGTATTTCGGCGGCGGCGGCCACAAGAACGCCGCAGGGGGCAAGTCATTCGTCTCGATGCAGGAGACCATCGATCATTACATCCGTTCGGTCCGGGAATTCGCCGACGAAGGCCATCTGGGCTGACGCCCTCCCGCGCATCCGCTTCCGTGCAGGCCGCGACCGGACCTGTGCCTCCGGCGTGGTGGGTCGCCGGCTTCGTGCGTATCCCGTCCAAACCCTCTGCCCGGCCTTTTGCTCCTCCTGCCGGTTGTCGGGCGGATGGTTTGTCGCGGAATGGAAGACCGGGATCTTGTTGCGGTCGCTTTAGAGTTTCGGCAGCTCCGGATTCTCGTGCTCGGAGTAGCGGAGCACCCGTTCGCGAATGAAGTCTGCGAAATCGCTGGCCTCTTCGTGGGTAAGGGTCTCGGGATAGCTCATCAGCACCAGCCGGTGGGGATGGAACGGCTTCCGGAACGAGGGGTGGATGTATGTATAGGGATTGGCGATGAAGCCCAGCCGCTGGTAGAAATGCTGGCGGCGGATCGAGATCTCATCCTCCGGTGGGTCGATCTCCAGAATAACCCGCCGCCCTTCGCAAAAGGCCGCGATGGCTTTTGAACCCATGTTCTGTCCCCGCAGGCGAGGCAGGATGGCCAGATGCTCGACATAGCGGTAATTCCCGGCGTTCCAGTGGAAGAGGATGCCGATGAACTCATCGCCGCGCCAGATTCCGTCGGCCTCGAAATACGGATCGTCGAAGGCGCGATCGTACCCCGTGCCGTCCCAGCGTTCGCAGGCGGGAAAGGAGGCTTCGTAAAGAGCCCATGCTTCGGCCCAGCCCTTGTCCGAGCGTGATTTGAAGGGGATAAATTGCAGTTGCTGTGGCATGATTTCCAATTTTCGGCAAGATACGGCAAATTTCGCATAAAACCCAATTTTCGCATCCGCCGCCCGCCTGCCTATCCATCCGCCCGTCTATCCGTCTACCCGGCCGGGCGATGTGTTGCGGGCGGCCGCGTAAGTCCGGACGATCCGCAGCAAAAAGACGGGAATGGGGTTCTGCTGTCGCCGGGACGAGCTCGAGCATGGGGAGGGCGATAAACGAAAAACCGCGTCAAACTTTCGTTTAACGCGGTTTTCAGTGCCCAGGACAAGACTCGAACTTGCACGAACGTAATTGTTCACTACCCCCTCAAAGTAGCGTGTCTACCAATTTCACCACCTGGGCATTGCTCTCCCGAATCAACTTTCGGGAGTGCAAATATAGACACTATTTTGCGATTCGCAAAATTTTTGCGTAAAAAACGAAAAAATTTACATGGCGACCACCGCCGAACGGAGAGAGCGGTCGCGGAATGCCTTATTTGAGCTTCATCTCCTTGAGCAGATAGCCCGCACCGCCGACCCGGTCCACGACGAACAGCACGTAGCGGATGTCCACGGCGATGTTGCGGCAGACGGCCGGATCGAAGGCGATGTCGCTCATCGTCGAGCGCCACGTGCGGTCGAAGTTGATGCCGATGAGTTCGCCTGCGGCATTCAGCACCGGAGATCCCGAATTGCCGCCCGTGGTGTGGTTCGTCGCCAGGAAGCAGACCGGCACGGTCCTGCGGCCGTCGGTCGTCGTGCCCCAGCGGCCGTAGTCCTTCGAGGCGTAGAGATCGCGCAGCGACTGCGGAATGTCGTAGTCGTAAATTTCGGGATTGTCCTTGGCGATGATGCCGTCGAGTGTCGTCTGCGGCTTGTGGTATTCGCCGTCGGCATACTCGTATCCGGCCACCGAGCCGTAGGACACGCGGAGCGTCAGGTTGGCGTCGGGGTAGAAAGCCCGCTCGTGGTCCCATTCGCGCAGCCCCTTGATGTAGTTGGTGTAGAGCCGGTTGAGAATTGTGCTGTTGAGGTTGCGCAGTGATTTGGTTCCCAGCATCCACACGATGTGGTCGAGCATGCGTTTGGTCTCCTTGCGCAGTTGGACTGCGGGCTGCATGGCCACGCTGTCGCTGCCCTCCCATACGGGTTCGAAAAGGGCATCGGCATAGGCCTCCGGCGTCCGGTAACGCGCCAATCCTTCGGCCAGGGCCGGGATGCGGTAGGCCTGCGGACAGCGGTCGTATTCGCGGAAAGCCTGACGCCAGAGCGCCTGCTCGGTCTCCTTGCGCCGGGCGAAGCACGCTTCGGCGCGTTCTTCGGGGGTGTAGGCCGCCGGCAGCGTTGCGAGCGTTTCTCGGGTGATCTCATAGGCGAAATAGGCGTCCATGATCCGGGCGTACTCGGCGCGCAGGCCCTCTACGATGCCGGCGTATTCGGGACGCTCCTCGGCCCACCGTTCGAATTGCATCTCGTAGTCTGATTTTGCGGCGACGGTGCCGCGGCGGTTGATGCCCAGCGCCTCGCCCTGCCATTTTTTCCAGGCATTGGCGATCGAGGCGTGCTTGGCGGCGTAGTGGATGCGCAGCGCGGGGTCGGACTCCTGCGCTTTGGAGATGATGTCGAGCCGGCCCGTGCGGATGGCGATCTTGGCCGGATCGGAGCGCTCGGCGATGTAGGCCACGGCGTCGGAGAGGATGTACTGCTGCGTGTTGCCCGGGAAGCCGTAGATCATCGTGAAGTCGCCCTCCCGAACTCCTTTCGTGGAGATCGGGAAATACTTTTTCGGCCGGTAGGGGACATTTTGGGGCGAGTAGGCCGCCGGGCGGTTGTCCTTCGACGCGTAGATGCGGAATATCGAGAAGTCGCCCGTGTGTCGGGGCCAGATCCAGTTGTCGGTGTCTCCGCCGAACTTGCCGATCGACGAGGGTGGAGCAGCCACCAGACGCACGTCGTCGAACTGTTCGTAGACGAATAGGAACTGCTGGTTGCCGTAGTACATCTGTTCGATCGAGGCCTTGTAGCCCGGTCCTTCGGCCTGGGCCTTTTCGATGATGCGTGCGGCCGTCTCGCCCGCGGCAATCCGGTCGGTCACCTCCTCCATGCGGACGAGGAAGCGGACCCAGAGTTTTTCGTTGGGCAGTTCCTCGCTCCGGGACATGGCCCAGAAGCCGTTGGTCAGGTAGTCGTGCTCGACGGTCGAATGTTTCTGGATGGCGTCGTAACCGCAGTGGTGGTTGGTGAGCAGCAGGCCTTCGGACGAGATGAGTTCGCCCGTACAGCCGCCGTCGAAGAGTACGACGGCGTCTTTCATCGAGGCCTTGTTGATCGAGTAGATGTCTTCGGCCGTGAGGCGGAAGCCTTTTGCGCGCATGTCGTCGATGCGTTCGGAAATCAGGCTCGGGAGCCACATGCCCTCGTCGGCCAGTGCAGGCAGTAGGGCGAGGGCGGCGAGCAGGGTCAGTAGGGTGCGTTTCATGGATTCAAAAATTTATCTAATTCGGTGTATACTTTCTGGATGGGCAGTCCCATGACGTTGTAGAACGAGCCTTCGATGCGTTCGATGGCGGCATAGCCGATCCATTCCTGAATGCCGTATGCCCCGGCCTTGTCGAAGGGCTGGAAGGTGTCGATATAGTGGTCGATCTCCTCGTCGGAGAGGATGCGGAACCATACCTGGGTCTGCGACGTGAAGCGGGTCATCCGTGTGGCGGAGCGCAGGGTGACGCCTGTCGTGACCAGATGGCGGGCTCCCGAGAGGATTTTCAGCATGCGGCGGGCGTCGTCCCGGTCGCGGGGTTTGCCGAGAATCTCCCCGCCGTGCCATCTCTGACCTTCGGGCGTTTCCCGAAACTCGCCGTTCGCCACTACGACGGTGTCGGCCGTGAGCAGAATGTCGTTTTCGCGCAGCGGAACCGGGTAGGCCTTGCTTTTGAGCGTCGAGAGATACTCCGAGACGGCGATGAGCGGCAAGTCGTCGGGATAGGTCTCCTCGCAGTCGAATTTCTCGGCCGGCACGTACGGCAATCCGCATCCGGTCATCAGTTCCCTGCGCCGCGGCGACTGCGAGGCCAGCAGCAGACGGTAGGGTTTGAGTTTGTCGTTGAGCAGCATCAGCGTATGTCGAAATTTAAGAGTTCGCGTTCTTCGAGTGTGGCGTGCAGCGTGTCGCCCGGGCGTATCGGCCCCACGCCGGCAGGCGTTCCGGTGTAGATCAGGTCGCCCATGCGCAGGGTCATGTATCGCGACACCGAGGCGATGATCCGGTTGACCGTGAAGAGCATCTCCGCCGTGTCGCCCCGCTGGCGGCACTCCCCGTTCACGTCGAGCGTGAAGTGCAGCCGCTGCACGTCGCCGCCCAGCTCCCGCAGGGCGATGAATTCCGGCGAGATGGCCGCTGAACGGTCGAAAGCCTTGCAGCTCTCCCACGGAAGCCCCTCGGCGATGGCCCGCCGCTGCAGGTCGCGGGCCGTGAAGTCGATGCCCAGCCCTACCTCGTCGTAATAGCGGTGGGCGAAACGCTCGGCGATGGCCTTGCCCACGCGGTTGATCCGCACCACCAGTTCGCATTCGTAGTGCACCTCCTGCGAGAACGAGGGGATATAAAACGGGTCGTTGTTGCGCAGCAGCGCCGTGTCGGGCTTGAGGAAGAATATCGGTTCCTCGGGGAGCCGCCCGCTGTCGTTGAGCTGTTCGTGCAGCTCGGCGGCATGTTTGGCGTAGTTGCGGCCGATGCAGATGATTTTCATTATTCGAGTCGTTTCAGCAATTTTGGGTTGTCTTTCCGTGCCGCGCGACCGACGGCCTGTGCCGTTTCTGACGGCCGTCGGTGCTGCCGGAACTCCGGCGTTCCTTAATTATTGGGCTTCAAGTTCCTCCACCATCCGTTTGGCGAAGCGTTCGCTGGCTCCCGGTCCGCCGATAATCGCCTGCAGTTCGTCGAAATCGGCACACATGGTCTCGCGCCTGCTTCCGCCGCGCAGAATCGCCCGCAGTTCGCGTTCGGCGCGTTCGATCGAGTAGTCCGACTGGATGATCTCGGCGACGGCCTCGCGCCCGAGGTTGAGGTTTACGAGCGACACCCACGGCACCTTCAGCACATAGGGCCGCAGCCATACCTGCCACCACACCGTGCGGTAGACCACCACCTCGGGGATCCCCAGCAGGGCGGTTTCGAGTGTTGCCGTGCCCGACGTGACGACAGCCGCCTCGGCGGCCGCCAGCGTCTCGTAGGTCTGGTCGCAGACATAGCGGATGTCGCTTCCGGCGATGTATTGTTCGTAAAGCGCCCGGTCGAGCCATGCGACGCCCGCCACCACGAACTGGTGCTCGGGGAATTTTCGCGACAGAGCGGCCATCAATGGCAGGTTGTCGCGGATCTCACCCCTGCGGCTTCCGGCCAGCAGGGCGACGATCGGGCGTTGGTCGAGGGCGTTGCGGCGGCGGAACTCCCCGGGTGTCGGGAGCGTCGCCCGCCGGGCCTGAATGGCGTCGACGAGCGGGTTGCCTTCGAAGACGGGTTCGATGCCGTGTTTCGGGAAATAGGTCCGCTCGAAGGGGAAGATGATGAACAGACGGTCGACGTAACGGCGGATCGCCTTCACGCGCCATTCGCGCCACGCCCAGACCTTCGGGGCGATGTAATAGAACGTGCGTATGCCGTGCTCTTTGGCCCAGCGGGCCATCTTCATGTTGAAGCCCGGGTAGTCAACCAGAATCAGCACGTCGGGGGCAAACTCCGCCACATCGGCCTGACATTCGCGCATCTGCCGCCGGATGGTCCCGAGGTTTTTCAGCACCTGCACGATGCCGAAGAACGAGGTGTCCCGATAATGCTTCCGCAGGTTGGCTTCGCCGCCGGCTGCGGCCATGCAGTCCCCGCCCCAGAAGCGGAATTCCGCCCCGGGGTCGGCTTTTTGTAGTCCTTTGATCAGGTTTGCGCCGTGCAGGTCGCCCGACGGCTCCCCGGCGATGAGGTAGTAACGCATGGCTCTATTCGTTTAAGAGGTCGGGCCTCAGCCGCTTTGTGCGTTCGTAGGCCTGTTCGTCCTGCCATTTTTCGATCTGTGCGAAGTTGCCCGACAGCAGCACGTCGGGGACCCTCCATCCGCGGAACTCCGCCGGACGGGTGTAGACGGGCGGTGCGAGCAGGTTGTCCTGGAACGAGTCCGTGAGGGCTGACGCCTCGTCGCCGATGGCTCCGGGGATGATCCGCACGACCGAGTCGGCGATGATGCAGGCCGCCAGTTCGCCGCCCGTCAGCACATAGTCGCCGATTGATATTTCGCGCGTTACGAGGTGCTCGCGTATGCGGTGGTCGATGCCCTTGTAGTGGCCGCAGAGGATGATGATGTTTTCCAGCGTCGACAGCCGGTTGGCCTCGTGCTGGTCGTAGCGGCAGCCGTCGGGCGAGGTGTAGATGATCTCGTCGTAATGTCTCTCGCTGCGGAGTTTCTCGACCAGTTCGAAGACCGGTTCGCACTTCATGACCATTCCCGCTTCGCCGCCGAAGGGATAGTCGTCGGTGGTCTTGCGGCGGTCGTGGGCGTAGTCGTGCAGGTTGTGGACGACGATCTCCACGAGTCCCTTCTCCTGCGCCCGTTTGAGGATGGATTCGTTGAGCGGGGAGGTCATGAGTTCGGGGACGGAGGATATGATGTCAATGCGCATGTCTGAAAATGATGTCTTTCGTTGTATTTTTCGCCAGCGGGATCTCCTGCCCGCGGTCGAGCGTGTAGCCCGTGTATCCCAGTTCGGTGAAGAGGGCGACGATTTGCGGACGGTTTTCGCCGCCCGTCTCGATCAGCACCGTGGGGCGGTGCCGCTCCAGCAGGGGGCGTATTTCCCGCATCACGACGACCTCGTAGCCCTCGATGTCGCATTTGATGAAGTCGAGACGCTCGAGTTTACCGAACAGCTCGCTGCCGCGGCGCATCTGGGCCGTGAACTCCACGTCGGCCTTGGCACCGTCCTCGTTGACGAAGTTCTGCCCCGTGCCGAAATAGCCCGTTTCGCGGGCCGAGTCGTTGGCCATCGAGATCGGTTTCGACTCCGTGCCCAGGGCGTAGGGGAGTATGTCGGTGTTTCCGCAGCGGCGGAGGTTGCGGCTCAGTACCTTGCGGATCGGAGCCACCGGTTCCACGGCGAAGAGCCTGCCCGTGGGGCCCGCGAGGCGGGAGATCGTGCGGGCATAGTAGCCGAGGTTGGCGCCGATGTCGATGCACGTGTCGCCTGCATGTACCAGTTGCGGCAGGTGGTAGACGTACTCCGTGGCCGGGGCATAGCGTCCGATGCCCAGCCGCTGCCAGAGAAAGAACAGCCGGCTCACGACGCGCAGATAGCCTTCGAGCGGCAGGGTGCGGTAGAGAATCTTGTGGATCAGGGTTTTCACGGGGACGATGGTTGTTGGCGGCACGCGCCGCTCGGGACGGGGCGTGGCGGAATCGGTTTTTCCGGGATTATTCCCGGTTCCTGTAATTCACCTCTTCGTTCAGCACCTCGACGATGAAGGGGTTGTAGAGCGTTTCGTGGCCGATCGTCGATTCGGGGCCGTGGCCGGGGTAGACATGCACTTCGTCGCCCAGCGGCAGCAGGGAGTCGAGGATCGAGCGCATGATCCACGAATAGTCGCCGCCCGGCAGATCCGTGCGGCCGATCGACTCGCGGAAAAGCGTGTCTCCCGTGAAGAGCGATTTCGAGTCGGGTTCGTACAGCGCCACATGGCCGGGGGTGTGTCCGGGGGTGCGGATCACACGCAGGGCGGTCTTCCCGAAGCGGATCTCGGACAGGGTGTCGAGGTCGATGTCCGCCGTGGGCATCGAGCCGACCTTGACTCCGAATACCGAGCCGCTTGTCGCAGCGTTGTCCAGCAGGAACCGGTCCTTCGACGAGAGGGCGAAGGGGATTGCGTAGCTTTGTTTGAGGTGCTCGACACCCAGCGTGTGGTCGAAATGGCCGTGGGTGTTGGCCGCCATGACGGGTTTCAGCCCGTGTTTGGCGATGAAGTTGTCCAGCGCGGCGTCCTCGCGCGGGTTGCTGTTTCCGGCATCGATGACGATGCACTCCCTGGTGTCGTCCCAGACGATGTAGGTATTTTCCTGTATCGGATTGAATTGCAGGCAGGCGATTTTCATAATGATGGCTGTTTTAATGCAGTCGGTTTTGCAAAGATAGTGTTTTTTGCGGGATTTTACCTATCTTTATGACCCAAAACGACCTGATTGCGGGAAAGGGTTTTCTGCACTTTTCGCGGTGCCGGTCCTGCTTCGTGCGGGGATCCCGGCCCGGGCGGGTCGCTGTGTCGCGGGGGGCGCATCCGCGGTGTTGTGGAATCAGGGCGATAATTGTGGTCTCTGACCTGTAAAACGAAGTGTTATGAAGGGATGGATGAAATTGGCGGTCGCGCTTTTCGCTGCGACGGCGTTTGCGGGGTGTTCGCTGCTGAAGGTGGCCGTGGCCACGGGCGACCCTCTGTCGAAGGAGCAGATGAATGTGCGGACCATGACGCGCGGCTTTTACTACGATATGGCCGGCGAGGTGGCCCGTGCTGCCGACTCGATCGTCGCGGCATCGCCCGACGTCGAGGTACGTGTGGCTGCCGTACGGTGGAAAATCCGCGCCACGCGTGCCGGAGTGAGTGCCGCCATGCAGGGAATCCCCGATGTGGCGCTGGCCGACCTGTGGATCCTGTGCCGCCGCATGGCCGAGGATTTCGCCGAGGCGCCCGATTCGCTGCTGTTCGGCCCCCAGAGCGACATTGCCCGCGACGCGGCGCTGCGGCTCGACCGCCGGGTCGGAAGACTCGCCCGGCAGGTGCTTCCGGACGACCGCTATGCGCTGATGGAACGCTTCGTCGCAGATTACCTGCGCGACAACCCCACCTCCGAGGGCGACGAAACCGACAACACGACCCTTGCGTGGCTGGAATACCTCCGGGCGGCCGGCGTCGAACACGGCTATGCCACGGGGTCGATCGCCGAGGTGTTGGCCGACGTCAACGACCGGCTGAGCGGCCAGACCCAGCAGGTGGCCAACAGCGTGAGCTGGTCGAAGGATATTTTCGAGATGCGGCTTCGGCAGGACAGCCTGCGTCAGCAGGTCGGGGCGCAGCTCGATTCGCTGGACCGCAGTTTCAACCGTATCGTGGTCGTCGCCGAGCACCTGCCCGAGATTTCGGACAAGATGCTGGAGGAGCTGACCCGGCAGGCCACGCAGCTCATCTGGACGATGAACGCTTCGGTGGACAATGCGTTTGCCGATTTCGACCGCCAGCGCAGCGAGTTGCAGCTGTATGTCACGCGCGAGCGCGAGGTGCTGGTCGAGCAGCTGCGCACGACGGGCGACGAACTGGTCCGGACGACGCTCGACGCCCTGCCGGGCTTCGTCGGCGAAATCCTGCTCTACATCGTGCTGGCGCTTGCGGTTTTGATCGGCGGGCCCTTCGCACTGGGCTTCTGGCTCGGCGGCGTGCGGGCCAACGCGCGGGCGAAGCGGGCGAAGAACGTGGAACAGGAGTGATCCCGGAGGCTCCGGGGGGCTCTCCGTCCGAATGTTTGCCGGACCGGGAGCAGATTGGATTTGATCCCGTCCGGCTTTTTTGTACCTTTGTGCTCCGAATCCGAATTTATGTCAAGAATGGCACGTAAAAAAGCGAACTATCCCCTGATCGAGGGGCTTGAAATAACGACCCTGGCGGCCGAGGGCAAGGCCATGGGCCGCTGGAACGATGTGGTGGTCTTCGTTCCGCTGACTGTTCCGGGCGACGTGGTCGACGTCCAGATCCGCTCGAAGCGCCGCCGCTTCATGGAGGGCTTCGTGGTCCGCTATGTGAAGCGGTCGCCGTTGCGGTCGGAACCGTTCTGCGAGCATTTCGGCGTCTGCGGCGGCTGCAAGTGGCAGAATCTGCCCTATGGGGAGCAGCTGCGCTTCAAGACCGACCAGGTCCGCGACCAGCTGACGCGTATCGGCAAGATCGAGCTGCCGGAGATCGCCCCCTGCCTCGGTTCGGCGCAGACGCAGTTCTACCGCAACAAACTCGAATTCACGTTTGCCGATCGCCGTTGGCTGACGCGCGAGGAGATCGAGTCTGCGGGCGATATCGGCGATGCTCCGGCCGTGGGATTCCACATCCCCTCGATGTTCGACAAGGTCCTGGACATCCGCAAATGCTGGTTGCAGCCCGATCCCTCGAATGCCATCCGCACCGAGGCCAGATGGTTCTGTGTCGAAAACGGCTATACGTTCCACAACGCCCGCTCGCACGAGGGGCTGATGCGCAACATGATCGTCCGCACGGCCTCGACGGGCGAGGTGATGGTGATCGTGGTCTTCAACAGCGACGACCGGCCGCGCATCACGGCCCTGTTGGACCATCTGGCGGCGACGTTTCGGGAGATCAGTTCGTTGTTCTATATTGTCAATACGAAATACAACGACTCGGTGGGCGACCTCGACCCGGTCTGCTACCGCGGCAAGGACCACATCATCGAGGAGATGGAGGGGCTGCGCTTCAAGGTAGGGCCCAAATCCTTCTATCAGACCAATTCCGCGCAGGCCTACGAACTTTATAAGGTAGCCCGCGATTTTGCCGATCTGAAGCCCGGCGACGTGCTCTACGATCTCTACACCGGAACGGGAACCATCGCCAACTTCTGCGCCGCACGCTGTGCGAGGGTGGTGGGCGTGGAGTATGTCCCCGAGGCCATCGCCGATGCGAAGATCAACTCCGAACTCAACGGCATCGGCAATACGGTCTTCTATGCCGGGGACATGAAGGCGGTGCTCGACGACGAATTTGTGGCCGCGAACGGCCGTCCCGATGTGATCATTCTCGACCCGCCGCGTGCGGGCGTCGACGAACCGGTCATCGATGTCATCCTGCGCGCCGCCCCCGAGCGGATCGTCTACGTGAGCTGCAACCCCGCCACGCAGGCCCGCGATCTGCAGCTGATGGATGCCGCCTACCGCGTCGAGGCCGTGCAGCCCGTCGACATGTTCCCTCACACGCACCATGTGGAGAACGTCGTGAAGCTCGTGCGGCGGTAGGTGACAGGCCTGTGTGGCGCGTGCTGAATCCGGGAGCCGCGTGTCGGTTTTCGGCCGTCGGTGCAACCTTGCAGATTAGCGGCGCGGCGGCCCGAAAAGCGGTCCGCACCCCATCCCGGGCCTGAAAAAAAACTTGTTCCGGAAGCCCGCCTGGGAGCGGGGCGGCACTTTTGTTGTCCGCCGGATGCAGTATTTTCGTTTTTCGGCGTTTTATTTGCAAAGGACACACTTGAAACGAAGTATTATGAAACGATTGATTTTATTGGCGGCGGTGGCTTTTTTGGCCCTCCCCGCGGCAGCGCAGATGCAAGAGGCGTTCCCCAGCTACATCCAGGTGACCGGACGTGCCGAAAAGGAGGTTGCGCCCGACGAATTCTACCTGCAGATCATCATCAACGAACGCGACTCGAAGGGTAAGATTTCGGTCGAAAGCCAGCAGCGCGACATGATCGCCGCGCTCAAACGTGCGGGGGTTGATGTCGAAAAACAGCTCAAGATGGCCAACCTGTCGAGCGAGTTCTTCAAGAAAAAGACCTCGGTGGCTACGGCCAAATACCAGCTGCTGCTGGGTTCCTCGGCGATGGTCTCCAAGGTGTGGCAGGTGCTGGACGGACTGGGCATTTCGAACGTCTCGATTCTGAAGGTTACGCATTCGAAAATCGAACAGTATAAGTCCGAGGTGCGTGTCGAGGCGATGCAGGATGCCCGTCAGAGTGCCGCGACACTGGCCGAAGCCGTCGGGCAGAAGATCGGGAAATGCTTCTACATCTACGACTCGAACAACAACATGATGCCTGTTTTTTACGACAACATGGCCGTGATGCGCGGCAGCAAGATGCTGGGGGGTGCCACCGAAGACGCTGTGGAGGATGAGCCGCTCGATTTCAAGACCATCCGGCTGCAGTACAACGTGCAGGCGAAGTTCGTGCTCGAATAAGAAGATCCGCGCTTCTCGCGGGAGCCTTTTGCAACGACTGGTCCGGACCGAACGGGAAACAGGCTTGTAAGCCCCCGTCCGGCCCGGACTTTTTGCCCCTCCCCGGCAACCTCCCCCGGCTCTGCTCTCCCGGTCAACCTTCCCCGGCTCTGCTTTCCCGGCCCGGCTGATCCTTCGCGGGCCTCATTCCCCTCCTCCCGCACCGCCACTGCCGCCGAAGGTTTTTCTTGTTTTTTGGCCTTAAGGTTTTGTAAATGAATTAATTCGTCCGAATCGGGCGCAGGGCGATTGAAAAAACGATTCGGTGATTGATTTTTGAAAATTTTCGTATCTTTGTAATTCACCCCTGTAAAAAAGGAGGAATTATGGAAAAGCAGTTTTGTTTCGATTACGAACATTATGCGGCGCTGTCGGAGCTTTCCGAAGCCGACCGCAGGCTGGTTGCCGAGGCCGAACGGGCCACGGCCAATGCACATGCCCCCTATTCGAATTTCCACGTAGGCGCCGCCGCGCGTCTGCGTAGCGGTAAAATACTCTATGGCAGTAATTTCGAAAGCGAAGTCTATCCCGCGGGACTCTGCGCCGAGCGGTCGCTGATGTTTTACGCCCAGGCCAATTATGCCGACGATCCGATCGAGGCGATGGCCATTGCCTCGAATCCCTCGGAGCGCGAATGCTATCCCTGCGGCCAGTGCCGGCAGGTGATGGTCGACGTCGAGCGCCGCCAGGGATCCCCGATGCGGGTGCTGATGAGCGGTCACGGTACGGTTACGGCGGTCGATTCGGCCTCCAGGCTGCTGCCCTTCACCTTTATTCTGTAATTTCGGAAGATGTTCAACCCGGACGATATTCTCTACGAAGACAACCACCTGCTGATCGTCAACAAGCACTGCGGCGATCTGGTGCAGCCCGATCCGTCGGGCGAGAGCGCCCTCGAAGATCAGATCAAGGCCTTTATCAAACGGCGCGACGCCAAGCCCGGCGAGGTATTCCTCGGCGTGGTGCATCGCATCGACCGCCCGGTGAGCGGAGTCGTGCTTTTCGCCAAGACGTCGAAGGCTCTGGTCCGTCTGAACGCGATGATCCGTGAAGGCCGCATCCATAAGACATACTGGGCGCTGACCGAAGCCACTCCCGACCCCGAGAGCGGCGAATTGCGCCACTATATCCTGCGCGACGGCAAAACCAACCGTTCGCGGGCCTGCGACGCCCCGAAGGGCGATGCCAAGGAGGCGCGCCTGCGCTATACGACGCTCGGAGCGGGTACAAACTACACGCTGGTCGAGGTCGAACTGCTCACCGGCCGTCACCATCAGATCCGCGCCCAGCTCTCGAAGATCGGATGCCCGATCCGCGGCGATCTGAAATACGGCGCCCGGCGCTCCCTGCCCGGGGGCGGCATTTCGCTCCACTCGCGCCGCGTCGAGTTCGAGCACCCCGTGCGTCGCGAACCCCTCTCGGTCACGGCTCCGGTGCCTGCGGGCGACAACCTGTGGGCCTATTTCGAAAATCTCTGAATCTCCGGCCATGCGAGTGCTTGTTCAGCGTGTACAACACGCTTCCGTCGCCATCGGCGGCGATCTCCGCTCCCGGATCGGGGCAGGACTGCTGGTTCTGCTCGGCGTCGGATGTGACGACGGCGACGAGGACATCGAGTACCTCGCCGGAAAACTCGTGCGTCTGCGCATCTTCGACGATGCGGCGGGCGTCATGAACCTCGACGTCGTGCAGACGGGCGGCGAAATTCTGATCGTGAGTCAGTTCACGCTGCAGGCCTCGACCCGCAAGGGCAACCGCCCGAGTTATGTCAAGGCGGCTCCCGAGGCCGTTTCTCGGCCGCTCTACGAACGATTTACGGCGCGGGTCGCCGAACTGCTCGGCCGTGGGGTCGCCACGGGCGAATTCGGTGCCGACATGCAGGTTTCGCTGGTCAACGACGGACCGGTGACGATCTGGATGGACTCGAAAAACAAGGAATAACATATTTTTTACAGATCCAAATGAAGAAAATTTTTGCGTTTCTCCTTCTGGGCCTTACCGTGGCCTTCGCCTCCTGCGAGGATGAAAAGACGGGGCCCGGAACCGACTGGTTCCTGACGCCTGTGGCCGAGGTCAACGGCACGACGGCAGAGCTGAACTGCCAAACTCGTTTCGGCGAGGGTGTGCTCGAAACCATGGGCGTGGGATTTTCCTATGCCGCCATTTCCGGTGATAAAGTCGGCTCGTTCGTCGATGCGACGGGCTCCATTGTCGGCGCTGCCGGCATCGGAGCCACGCTGACCGGACTCCAGCCCGAAACGGACTACCTGGTTTTCGCCTATGTCGACCTGTCGACCGGCCGCATTCAGAGCCGTGGCGCGACCTTCAGAACCGGGCAGGGCGACATGCCTGCTCCCACTCCCGGCCAGCCGGCTTTCGGGACTCCCGTGGCGTCGGGCGTGACCCAAACCGGGGCAAAGCTGAGCTGTACGTTCAATTTTGACAATACGGCCGACCATAAGGTCTATTTCCGGTATAAGCCGGCTTCGTCGGGCAGCCATGCCCGGGCGGACGTTTCGGCGGGAACGGGAACCAAGACGGCGGACCTGACCGGCCTGACGCCCGGCACGACCTACGAATTTGCGCTCTGCGCCGAGTGGAACGGACAAACCTACACCAGCGCCGCGGCGACCTTCACCACCTTGTCGGACGGCGGCGGCAGCGGAAATGCGGGCTCGGCGAAATATTCGGGATGGCCCGAACTGCTTCCGGAGGACAAGTCGAACAGCGACTATCATTACGCCTACCACATCTGCTCCGATCTTTCGGTCGGCGGCCACAAGGCGCGCAACTATGCGGTCTGCTTCAGCGCCAAGCACCACTGCCCCGTCTGGGTGGCTGCGCCGCGTCATGCCTGCTACGAGGGCGGAGCCAATCGCACGAATGCCTATGCCAAGGACCCGATCATTCTCTCCAGCATCCAGTATAACAGCAAGTCGACGGGCGGCGGCTGCAACAAGGGCCACATGCTCGGTTCTGCCGAACGCACCTATTCCACGGCCATCAATCGGCAGGTTTTCTATTATACCAATATCGCTCCGCAGTACTCTTCGGGATTCAACACCGGCGGCGGCGGATGGAATACGCTCGAGGACTGGATCGACAACAAGGTCTGCCGCGATACGACCTATCTGGTCATCGGCACATACTTCGAGCCCTATACCGACGGCTACGGGGTGTCGGCTTCGCCCCGGAAAATCGAGTTCGGCGGCCGTTCGGACGTGTCGTGCCCCACGATGTTCTACATCGCCGTATTGCGCACCAAGCGGGGCGATACCGGCAAATCGGTGCTGAACTGTTCGGCCGACGAACTGATGTGCGCAGCCTTTGTGCGGGCACACAGCAACAGACTCAAGGGGCAGCAGGTGACATCGCGGGAGATGATGTCGATCTCGGACCTCGAAAAACTCACCGGGCACAGCTTCTTTACCAACGTGCCCAATGCACCGAAGGCAACCTTCAAGGCTTCGGACTGGGGCTTGTAGCTATGATCTACCCGTGGGGCGATACGAGGCGGTTCAACTCCTATGCGGGCTATTTCCGTCGTCTGTTCGGCTGCCGGGTGCAGAAACTTTCCGTCGATGCGGGCTTCACCTGCCCCAACCGCGACGGGACGGTCGGAGAGGGAGGGTGTACGTTCTGTAACAACGGGGCGTTCACCCCTTCCTATTGCATGCCCTCGAAGAGCGTCGGACAGCAGCTTGCCGAGGGCATCGAATTCCACCGCAACCGCTACCGTTCGGCGCAGCGCTACCTGGTCTATTTCCAGTCCTTTTCCAACACCTATGCCCCGCTGGAACGGCTGAAGACGCTTTACGGAGAGGCCCTCGCGCACCCCGACGTTGCGGGCATCGTCGTCGGCACACGCCCCGACTGCATCGACGGGCGCAAGCTCGACTACTTCGCGGAGCTGGCCCGCGATCGGTATGTGGCTCTCGAATACGGCATCGAGTCGACCTTCGACGCCACGCTCCGGGCCGTCAACCGGGGCCACGACTTCGCATGTGCCCGCCGTGCCGTGGAGATGAGTGCCGCGAGGGGCCTGCACGTCGGGGCGCACTTCATCCTCGGGCTTCCGGGCGAGACCGACGCGATGCTGCTCGACCAGGTGGAGCAGATCAACTCGCTGCCGCTCACGACCGTGAAGTTCCATCAGCTGCAGGTTTTCCGCGGCACGCCGATGGCCGCCGAGTACGACGCCTCGCCGGAGCATTTCCGCTTCTGGGAGCTGGAGGAGTACATCGACCTGTTCGTCGAAATCCTCCGGCGGCTGCGTCCCGACGTGGTTGTCGAACGTTTCGCCTCGGAGGCTCCGCCGCGCTACCATTATGGCCGCAACTGGGGTCTGGTGCGCAACGAGCAGCTGCTTGCAAAACTTGAAAAAAGATTGGAGGAACGCAATGCATACCAAGGCGAAATTTTTACTACCTTTGCCGCAGACAAACTTCGGCAGAGGTAGGTTGCGCCTCGGCAGATCGCGGGTCTTCCCGGCTCTGCATCCGGCCTGCACCGCCTTTGCGGAGGCAAACCCCGAATAACCCCTTCGTTATGAAATCCATCAATCCCGACATTGTGCTCAAACCCGTCAAGGAGTATTTCCTGATGGCCGCCGGTATGCTGATGTACTCTTTCGGCTGGATCGGCTGCATCCTCCCGTCCGGAGGTGTTGGCGGCGGCGCCGCAGGTCTGTCACTCGTCCTGTGCAATGCGCTCTCGGTGGCGGGAATCGACCTTCAGGTCGGCACGATGGTCTTCATCATCAATGCCATCCTGCTGCTGGTCTCCGGATTTATCGTGGGTTGGAACTTCGGCCTCAAGACCATCTTCTGCGTGGTGATCATCTCCGTGGGCATGAACTTCTGGCAGGAGGTGCTTCCCGAGGGCAACTTCCTCGGGGTCGACAACCTGCTGGCCATTGTCATGGGCGGCATCCTGGCCGGTGCCGGCATCGCGCTCTGCTTTTCGCAGGGCGGCTCGACGGGCGGCACGGACATCGTGGCCATGATCATCAACAAGTACCGCACGGTCAGCTACGGCAAAATCCTCATCTACTCCGATTTCTTCATCATCGCTTCGGCCCTGCTGGTGGGCATGGGCATCAGCGCCGTGATTTACGGCTATGTGATGACGGCCGTCGTAGGCTATACGGTCGATATGATCATGGCCGGAAACCAGCAGTCGAGCCAGGTCTTCATCGTCACGCACGACTACGAGAAAATGGCCCAGGCCATCGTCGAGAACGTCCACCGCGGGGTGACGCTCATCGACTCGCAGGGGTGGTATTCGAAACAGGAGTCCAAAATCGTCATGGTGGTCTGCCGCAAGCGTGAGACCTCGATGATCCTCAAATTTGTCAAGACGATCGATCCCGATGCCTTCATGACCGTCGGGTCGGTCATGGGAGTCTACGGGAAGGGATTCCAGACAATCGGGAAGGGCTGATGCCACTCTACGCCGATATCGTCCTTCCGCTGGCGCAACCCGTCTATACGTTTGCCGTGCCCGAAGATTGGGCCGTTGTGGCGGGTCAGGCCGTTGCGGTGCAGTTCGGCGCACGCAAATTCTATACGGGCATCGTGTGGCGGGTCCACGACCGCTGTCCCGCAGTCAAAACCGTCAAATCGATCCAGCGCGTGCTCTACGACACGCCTCTGCTCTCGGCGCAGCAGATGGCGCTGTGGGAGTGGATCTCCTCGTATTACATGTGTTCCCTGGGCGAGGTGATGCGCGTGGCGCTTCCCGCGCTGCTGAAGCCTTCGGGTAACACGGAGGAGGAGTTTTCCGAAGAGGAGTTCCGTCCCCGTACCGAGTGCTATGTGGCTCTGGCTGCCGAACTCCACGACGAAGGCCGTTTTCATGAAGTCTGCGAGAAAATCGAGCGGCGCGCCCCGAAACAATACGAGGCACTGCTCGAGCTGGCCACGGTCGGCGATGAGACGCGCATTGCGACGGGCGAGGTGGCCCGTCGTCTGCTCCGGGCCGATTATGCCGTGCTGCATGCCCTCGAGCGCAAGAAATACATCGTCTGCACGCAGCGCGAACGTTCGGTCGAGCGCGGCGGATCGGCCTTCCGCCTTCCGGAGCTGACCGAGCACCAGCAGACGGCGCTGAACTCCCTGCGCGAACAGTTCGCCACCGGAAAAACCACCGCTCTGTTGCAGGGCGTCACCGGTTCGGGCAAGACCGAGGTTTACATCCATCTGATCGCCGAGGTGCTTGCGCGCGGGGGCGACGTGCTGCTGCTCGTGCCGGAAATCGCCCTTACGGCCCAGCTGATCGAGCGCATGGAGCGCATCTTCGGCAGCCGCGTCACTCCCTACCATTCCAAACTCACCAACCGCCGCCGCACGGAGACCTGCCTGCGGCTGAACCGCTCCGAAGGGGGCGAGTTCGTCGTCGGCGTGCGGTCGTCGGTCTTCCTGCCGCTGAAGCATTTGCAGCTGATTGTCGTAGACGAGGAGCACGACGCCAGCTACAAGCAGACGGATCCTGCGCCGCGCTACAACGCCCGCGACTGTGCCGTGGTCATGGCGCGCCTGACGGGGGGTCGGACACTGCTGGGCAGCGCCACGCCGTCGCTCGAGACGTGGCTCAACGCCGTGTCGGGCAAATACGGGCGTGCGGAGCTGACCGAACGTTACGGCGACGCATGCCCGCCCGCGATCCTTGTTTCCGACACCCTGCGTGCCGCCCGCCGCGGCGAGCGCAAGGCCCATTTCAACAAACTCCTGCTGGACCGGATCGGCGAGACCCTCGACCGGGGCGGACAGGTGATGCTGTTCCAGAACCGCCGCGGTTTTTCGCCCTATGTTGCGTGCTCCGAGTGCGGTTGGACGGCCCGCTGTCCCCACTGCAACGTGACGCTGACCTACCACAAGGGCGGGCGGAAACTCGTCTGCCACTACTGCGGTCATACGGAGGATGTCCCGGCGAAGTGCCCTTCGTGCAAGGTCACCGACGTCATCCCGATGGGTTTCGGGACCGAGAAGGTCGAGGAGGAGATCGCCCGGATCTTTCCCGAAGCGCGGGTTGCCCGTTTGGACCGGGACAGTGTGACCTCCGAGAAGGCGTTCAGCGCCATCATCGCCGATTTCGAGGCCCGCCGGACCGATATCCTGGTCGGCACGCAGATGATCACCAAGGGATTCGACTTTGCGGGGGTGTCGCTCGTCGGCATCCTCAATGCCGACAACCTGCTGAACAACCCCGATTTCCGGGCTGCTGAACGGGCCTTCCAGCTGATGATGCAGGTGGCGGGGCGTGCCGGACGGCGCGGCGACGGGGGTGAGGTGGTGATCCAGACCTCCGAACCGGGACATCCCGTGATCCGGCAGGTCGCGGCTGGCGATTTCGAGGGGATGGCCCGCGCACAGCTTGCCGAACGCCAGGCCTTTTTCTATCCGCCCTATGCGCGGCTCACGTCGCTCACGCTGCGCCACCGCGATCCCGCGGTGCTCCGCAACGGCGTCCTGGAGCTCGCCGCGCGGCTGCGCACCCGTTTCGGACGCCGCCTGCTGGGCCCCATGACCCCTCCCGTCGACCGCATCCGCGGCGAATACCTCGTGGCCCTGCTGCTGAAAATCGAGAGCGGCGCCTCCTCGGCCCGTGCCCGTGAACTGCTTTCGGCCGAGTTGAAAACCTTTGCCGGAAATCCGGCGTTCAAGTCGATTACCGTCGTCGTCAATGTCGATCCTCAGTGACCTTGCCCGCGACCTCGTGTCGCTGCTGTTCCCGCCCCGCTGTGCCGTCTGCGGGGAGCCGCTGGCGCACGGCCCGGGCCATGGGCGAGTGGTATGGGCGCTGCCTGCGCGAAAGCGGGCTCTACGACAGCGTGGAGGTGGTTGTGCCGCTGCATCCCTTCAAGCGTTGCCGGAGAGGCTATAACCAATCGGAATACATCGCCGAGGGAATCGCCGCGCAGCTGGGTGTGGCGGTCGACCGGTCCAGCGTCTGCCGCACGCGCAATACCGCCAGCCAGGCCCTCAAACCCCGCCGCGAGCGGGCCGGCAACGTCGAGGGGGCGTTTTCGGTGCGCCGCCCCGAACGGCTCGCCGGGCGGCACGTCCTGCTGGTCGACGACGTGATGACCACGGGCGCCACACTCCTGTCGTGCGCTTCGGCAATCCTGCGCGATGCTCCCGGATGCCGCATCAGCATCGCCGCCCTCGCCGTTTCGCAGCGCGAACTGGGCGTGAAGGAGTAGGTGGCGTCCGAAAAACTTATCAACAGGCGATCGTTCCGGCCGCAGGCCGCACGCTCCTTCCGCAAAAGGCGCCGGGGCGGGGACAGACCCCGAAACGTGGGGAGCCGCCGGGGTGCGGCATCCGGTCCGCTCCGGCATTCGGCGGCGAAAGGGGTGTTATAAACATAGTTTTCGACAAGCCGGGCGAAACCCTCGTTTTGATTTCTCCCTGCTTATGCTTACTTTTGACCTTTGAAAGAATCCGATTATCCATGGCGAAAGATTTTACACCCTCTTCCCGCAACCGGGAAGCCTTCGAGGCGATGACCGATACCGTCGGCAATGTGCCCCCGCAGGCGGTCGAGCTGGAGGAGGCCGTGCTCGGTGCGCTGATGCTTGAGAAGGACTGCATCATCACCGTGCAGGAGTTTGTCTCCCCCGAGGCATTCTATACCGAGGAACACCGCCTGATCTACAAGGCGATCAACGAACTGTCGATGGAGTTGAAACCCATCGACCTCTATACCGTGACCGAGCGGCTCAAGGCCAAGAAGGAGCTGAAGAAGGTGGGCGGTGCTTCATACCTTGCGCAGCTGACCCAGAAGGTCGGCTCGGCGGCCAACGTCGAGTTCCACGCCAAGATCATCGCCCAGAAATACGTGCAGCGCGAGCTGATCCGCTCGGCTACCGAGATTCAGCGGCGCTCGTACGACGAGTCGACCGACGTCACGGAGCTGATCGGTTACGCCGAAGGCGAGATCTTCAAGGTCGCCGAGGGACACGTCAAACGTTCGGTGCAGTCGTCGAAGGACATCCTGGCCCGGGCGCTGATGCAGATCGAGGAGGCGTCGAAGAACACCAGCGCCTTCAGCGGCGTGCCGTCGGGCTTCATGGCCCTGGACCGCGTGACGCTGGGATGGCAGCTCTCCGATTTGATCATCGTTGCCGCGCGTCCCTCGATGGGTAAGACGGCCTTCGTGCTCTCGATGGCCCGCAACATGGCCGTCGACCACGAGCAGGGCGTGGCCTTCTTTTCGCTCGAAATGTCCTCCGTGCAGTTGATGATGCGTCTGATCATCGCCGAGACGGGACTTTCGGGCAACGACGTCAAGTCGGGTCGCCTGACGCCCGAGCAGTGGCGCCACCTCGAATCGGCCACCAAGCCGCTGGGCTCGGCGCCGCTCTTCATCGACGATACTCCGGCCCTTTCGGTCTTCGAGTTCCGCTCGAAGGCCCGGCGTCTGAAGATCCATAACGACATCAAAATCATCATCATCGACTACCTCCAGCTGATGACTGGCAACCAGGATACGAAGGGCAACCGCGAACAGGAGGTGGCCTTCATCTCGCGTACGCTGAAGGCCATCGCCAAGGAGCTGAACGTGCCGATGATCGCCCTTTCGCAGCTGAGCCGTGCCACCGAAATGCGCGGCGGCTCGAAGCGTCCCCAGCTGTCGGACCTCCGCGAGTCGGGTGCCATCGAGCAGGATGCCGACATCGTGGCTTTCATCCACCGTCCGGAGTATTACGGCATCAACCAGGACGAGAACGGCATGCCCACGGCGGGCATGGCCGAGATCATTCTGGCCAAGCACCGTAACGGTGCCGTGTGCGACGTGAACCTGCGCTTCCTGAAGGAGCAGGCCCGTTTCGCCGATGTGGAGGACTCGATGCTGCCGCCCGCACAGGCCGCCGACAGCCAGCAGGCCTACGACGATTATGCCAGCGGTTCGAACAGCCAGCCGGGAATCTCGGGACTGGGTGCGGCCATGGGCGGGGAGTTCGACCTCAACCGCTCGGCGAAAATCGATGACGAAGCCCCTTTTTAGTCATGTTTGTTCGTACATTTGCAGGAGCTGTCGTCGGGATCGACGCCGTGGCTGTGACCGTCGAGGTCAACATCGCCGGCGGCGGTCTGGGCATGTACCTCGTGGGGCTGCCCGACAATGCCGTGAAGGAGAGCGAACAGCGCATCCGGGCGGCGTTCGAAAATTCGGGAGAGCGGATGTCGGGCAAGAAGGTGGTCGTGAGCCTGGCTCCGGCCGATCTGCGCAAGGAGGGCTCGGGTTTCGATCTGCCGATCGCCGTGGGCATCCTCGCGGCGATGGGGCGTATCGACGCCGACGCCGTCGCCGGGACGATGTTCGTCGGCGAGCTGTCGCTCGACGGCTCGCTCAAGCCCGTGCGGGGTGTGTTGCCCGTTGCGGTCCGGGCGCGTTCGGAGGGGCTGCGGCGTGTGGTGCTGCCGGTTGAAAACGCGGCGGAGGCCGCGGTTGTCGACGGAATTGAGGTGATCGGCGCCACGACCTTGCGCCAGGTTGTCGGCTACCTGAACGGCGAGGAGGAGATCGCTCCGGCCGTACCGGCCGACGGGGAGCCCTTCGATGCACTATGCGGAGGATTTCGCCGACGTGCGGGGTCAGACGCATGTGAAACGCGCACTGGAGATCGCTGCGGCGGGAGGGCACAACGTCATCATGATCGGAGCTCTGGGTTCGGGCAAGACGATGCTTGCACGGCGTCTGCCGACGATCCTGCCGCCGCTTTCGCGCGAGGAGGCGCTCGAGACGACCAAGATCCGCTCCGTGGCGGGGAAGGTGGGCGTGACGGGCGGATTGATGACCCGGCGGTCTTTCCGGGCGCCGCACCACCTCACTTCGCAGGTCGCTGTCATCGGCGGCGGGCAGTCGCCCCGTCCGGGCGAGGTGTCGCTGGCCCACAACGGCGTGCTGTTCCTCGACGAACTGCCCGAATTCGGGCGCAGTGTGCTCGAAGTGCTGCGGCAACCGCTGGAGGAGAAGAAGATCGTGGTTTCGCGGGCCAGATACAGCGTCGAATACCCGGCGAATTTTACGCTCGTGGCGGCGATGAATCCCTGCCCGTGCGGCTATTACAACCACCCGACGAAGGAGTGCACCTGTTCTCCGGGGTCGGTGCTCCGCTATATGGGCCGCATCTTGGGTCCGCTGATGGACCGCATCGACCTGCATGTGGAGGTGACGCCCGTGACCCCGCAGAAGTTGTCGACGGCAGCGCCGGGCGAGGCGAGCGCTGCGGTGCGCGAACGGGTCGTCCGGGCGCGTGCGGTGCAGGAGGCGCGTTTGGGCGGTGTCGAGGGGATTCATACCAACTCGATGATGAACAGCGCGATGCTGCGCGAATATTGCCGCCTCGATGCGGCTTCGGGAGCGCTGCTGGAGCGGGCCATGGAGCGGCTGTCGCTCTCGGCACGGGCCTACGACCGGATCCTGAAGGTGGCGCGTACGATTGCCGACCTGGCGGGCCGTGCCGACATCACGCAGGCGGACATCGCCGAGGCGATCAACTACCGGTCGCTCGACCGGGGAAACTGGGGACGTTAAAAAAGTAAAATATGAAGAAGATCATTTTATCGGGCGGCGGCACGGGAGGGCACATCTACCCGGCTGTGGCTGTCGCCGAGGCCCTGAAGCGGCGCTTCGGCGATGAGGTGGAGCTTCTCTTCGTCGGGGCCGAGGGCAAGATGGAGATGGAGAAGGTCCCGGCGCTGGGCTACCGCATCGTGGGTCTGCCGATCGCGGGTCTCCAGCGGCGGCTGGACTGGCACAACCTTGCCTTGCCGTTCAAGGCCGTGAAGAGCATCCGGATGGCGAAGCGAATCATCCGCGACTTCGGGGCCGATGTCGTGGTGGGCTTCGGCGGCTACGCCAGCGCTCCGGTGCTGTGGGCCGCACAGCGAATGGGTGTGCCGACCTTGATTCAGGAGCAGAACTCCTATGCGGGGATGACGAATAAAATCCTTGCAAAGGGCGCACGGCGCATCTGCACAGCCTACGAGGGTATGGAGCGCTTCTTCCCGGCGGCGAAGATCGTACTCACGGGCAACCCCCTGCGGGGCCGATTCTCGAAGGGGGGCGCCGACCGTGCCGAGGCGCTGGAATATTACGGGCTGCAGCCCGATCTGCCGGTGATTCTGGTGGTCGGGGGGTCGCTCGGGACGCGGTCGCTGAACGAGATGATGAAGACATGGATCGTCGGGACGGGTGGCCAGGCCCCCGTGCAGGTGATCTGGCAGACGGGCAAATACTACGAGCGCGAGATGCAGGCCTTCCTGGCCGCGCACCCCGCCCCACACGTCTGGCAGGGGGCTTTCATCGACCGTATGGACTATGCCTACGCCGCAGCCGACCTGGTCGTCTCGCGCAGCGGGGCCGGTACGGTTTCGGAGTTGTGCCTCGTTGCCCGGCCGGTGCTGTTCGTGCCGTCGCCCAATGTGGCCGAGGACCATCAGACCAAAAATGCCCGGGCGCTGGAGGCAAAGGGTGCGGCGGTGGTCGTTTCGGACGCCGAGTGCCGGACGAAGGCGATGCCGCGGGCCTTGGAGCTGCTGGCGGATCGGGAGTCGCTGGCTGCCATGAGCCGCAATCTGGAGGCGCTGGCCAGGCCTGCCGCCGCGGAAGATATCGTCAACGAGATTGTAACGCTGATCGGCTGACGGGCCTCCTCCCGAGGAGCCGGTGACGGTCTGAAAGCCCCGCCCCGCTGATGCGGAGGAGGTTTGGACCCGGGTCGGATGGGCAAATGCGGCGATGCGCCGCGACGGTGCAGCTCCGGCTGCGGATCGGCGATTGAACATATTTGAAGTTTTGGAGCAATGGAATTTAAAAACGTCTATTTTCTGGGTATCGGCGGCATCGGCATGAGCGCCCTGGCGCGCTATTTTCTGCACGAGGGCCGTGCCGTTGCAGGCTACGACCGCACGCCTTCGCCGCTGACCGGCGAACTCGAAGCTGAGGGCGCGGCGATTCACTACGAGGACGATGTGCGGCTGATTCCCGAGGGTTTTCTCGACCCGAAGGAGACGATGGTCGTCTATACCCCGGCTGTTCCGCAGGATCACGGCGAATACCGCTATTTTTGCGACCACGGTTTCTGCGTCGAGAAGCGTTCGCAGATGCTGGGCCATCTTGCGGAGGGTAAATACGTGATGGCCGTGGCGGGCACACACGGCAAGACCACCACTTCGACAATGGTGGCCTGGCTCAACCGTGCCCTCACGGGCGGCGGCTCGGCTTTTCTGGGGGGCATTTCGAAGAATTTCGGCGGCAACCTAGTTCTGGGCGACGGTCGGAGGCTGGCTGTCGAGGCCGACGAGTTCGACCGGTCGTTCCTGCAGTTGTATCCCGATGTGGCGGTGGTCACCTCGGCCGATGCCGACCACCTCGATATCTATGGGACGCACGAGGCGGTGAAGGAGGCCTTCTCGCAGTTCGTGCGGCAGATCCGGCCGGGCGGCTCGCTGATTGTCAAACAGGGGGTCGACATCGTGATCGACAACCCTGAGATCAGCCTCTGGCGCTATTCGTTCGACGAGCCGTGCGATTTCTACGCCCGCAACGTGCAGCTGCTCGAAGGGGGTCATTACCGCTACGACCTGGTGACCCCCTCGGGTACGTTCGAGGGGTGTACGCTGGGCATTCCGGGGTGGGTCAACATCGAAAATGCGGTCGCGGCCGTCGCTTCGGTGTGGTGCGCGGCCCGGGCCGAGGGTGGCAGCCTTGACGGCGACAGCCTGCGCGGGGCGCTGGCCTCGTTTTCGGGGGTGAAACGGCGCTTCGAGTTCTACATCAACACCCCGAAGCAGGTCTATATGGACGACTATGCCCACCATCCGCGCGAGCTGGCCGCGACGCTCACCTCCGTGCGGAAGATGTTCCCCGGGCGGCGGATCACGGCGCTCTTCCAGCCCCACCTCTATACCCGTACGCGCGACCTCCATGCGGAGTTCGCCGAGGCGCTTTCGCTTGCCGACGAAGTGGTGCTGCTGCCGATCTACCCGGCCCGCGAGGAGCCGATTCCGGGTGTCACCTCGGAGATCATCGCCCGACGGGTCGCCGTGCCGTGCCGCATCGTCGACCGCGACCGGCTTGCCGACGAAGTGGCCGCAATGGACTCCGAGGTGGTGATCAGCTTCGGCGCAGGCAATATCGACGCCTGCTGCGGGGCGATCGCCGAGAGGCTCCGGGCAAAAAGCTGACGCTCCGGCGGCTGCCGGGCATCCGGACGCCGCCCGGCGCCGCTGCATGAATTCGCTGAAATGACTGATACCCCGATTCGTTGAACAAATACCTCCGATACACGCTTCTGTCCCTGCTGTGGGGTTCCGTGGCCGCATACATCGTCTTTGCGGCCTCGGCGGTGCGGCGTGTGCGCAATGCGGGCACGGTCGGAAGGGTGGAGATCGAGGTTGTGGACAGCTCTTCGCAGGGGCACCTGGTCTCGGCGGCGATGGTCCGCCAGTGGATTTCGCATGCCGGAATCAAGACTCTCGGCACGGCTGTTGATGCGGTGGACCTGACGGGCATCGAACAACTGATCGCCCGCAACGGATTTGTGGATGAAACCGCCGCCTATGTCTCCTACGGGGGGACGCTGCACATTGAGATCAGTCAGCGCAAGCCTCTGGTGCGCCTGCTGACCGACGGCATGAACGGCTACGTGACGGCCGAAGGCTATGTCTTCGCCGCGCCGCGAGCCTCGTCGCTCTACGTGCCGGTGGTCACCGGCTCGTACCGCCCGCCCTTTCCCGCATCGTACGTGGGGAGCGTGCGCGAGCATATCGACCTGCGCCTCCGGGAGATCGACGGCCGCATCGCCGAACTCGAGCGCGAGAAATACCCTCTCTACCGGCGTGAGCTGGAGAACGACCGCAACATCCTGGCCCTGCGCCGCATGCGCATCAAGCGGCAGTGGTGGCGCCTGGAGGGCTCCGGGGAGTTCGATGCGCGGGTCGACGCGCTGCGGGAGAAGAAGGCCGGACTGCGCCGCACCTACCGCTACCGTGCGGGTGTGATCCGCGCGGAGATCGAGCGTATCACCGAGCTGCAGGAGGCCGAGCGTCGGAAGCAAAAAAAGTTGGAGAAAAGCTACGAAGATTTCATGAAACTCCTTACCTTTGTAGAAACTGTCGAAGACGATGATTTCTGGAGGTCGGAAGTGGTGCAGATCACCGCGAAAACGCCCCCCAGCGGAGCATTGGAGGTCGAACTTACGCCTCGCAGCGGCCGTTTCACCGTGCTTTTCGGCCGGCTGGACGACGTGGAGCGCAAGTTCGACAAACTGTTGCGGTTCTACCGCAGCGGGCTTTCGTCGATCGGTTGGAGCGAATACCGTACTATTGACATCAGATATAACGACCAGGTGGTCTGCAAGAAGTAAAAGGATTATACCGTGGAAAAAAAGAATTATACCGTTGCCGTCGATTTGGGATGTTCGTCGGTCGTGGTGGCCGTTGGAGAGAAGATGCCCGAAGGCCTGCTTGACGTGGCGTGTGTCGTCACGAAGCCCGTCGAGGGAGTCAATGCGGGCCGGATCGAGAATATCGAACTGGTGAGCTGCGCCATCCGCGAGGCCGTGGCGGAGGCCGAGCAGCAGCTCGGAATCCGCATCACGGAGGCGTATGCCGGTATCTCGGGCGATTTCGTGCGCTGTGCGCGCCATACCGACCATGTCTTCGTCTACGATCCCCAGAACGGCGTCAACCAGAAGGACGTCGATGCGCTGTTCGACCGCATGCGCAACGTGCAGGCCCCCGACGACGAGACCATCATGGAGCGAGTGCCCCAGAACTACATGGTCGACGACAGCCAGGAGGTGCGCAATCCCGTGGGTTCGTTCGGCAAGAAACTTTCGTCGACGTTCAACTTCATCCTTTGCCTCAAAACGCCGATGCAGCGGCTCGATATGGCCTTGAAACGCCTCGGCATCAGGATGCTGGGCGTCATGTCCGACGCGCTGGCGACGGCTGAAGCGGTGCTGCTGCCCGATGAGAAGGAGGAGGGTGTGGCCGTGGTCGACGTCGGCGGCGGCGTTACCGACGTGACGGTCTATTACCGCAATGTGGTGCGTTACGTGGCTTCGATCCCGATGGGAGCTTCGGCCATCAACCGCGACATCCGCACGATGAGCGTTCCCGAGAAACACGTCGAGAGCCTCAAGCAGAAATACGGTTCGGCAGTGGCCGAACTGGCCCCCGAGGACAAACTGATCCGCGTCAACGGCCGTACGGCCCGCGAGGCGAAGGATATTTTGCTGCGCAACCTGGCCACGGTGATCGAGGCCCGCGCCACGGACATTGCGGAGTTCGTGCAGCAGGAGATCAAGGATTCGGGATACGCCGGAAAACTGGCCTACGGCATTGTGCTGACGGGCGGTTCGTCCAAACTCAAGGACCTCGACGAGTTGTTCCGCCGCGTGACGGGCATGGACGTGCGTGTCGCCCTCCCCGAGGCGGGAATCACCGAAGAGGCGAAGGAGAAGGTTGCCGATGCCGCTTTCTCGACCGCCGTGGGCATCCTGCTCAAGGGGGCCGAACTGGGCGGCTGCGCAGTCATCGAGCGTTCGACGACTCCGCGTCCCGAGATGCACCGTCCTTTCACGCCGACGCAGCCTGCAGCCGGCGGGTTCAAGGCTCCGCAGCCGCGTGCAGCCCGGCCCTATACGCCTCCCGTCGCGGCTCCGGAACCCGATCCCGGGGTGCAGTCCGGGGCCGAAGCGGCCGAAGCGGCCGGTCAACCGACCGAAGAGCGTGTCGACGAAACTCTGGTGAGCGAGCCCAAGCGCAGCCGCAACTGGGGTGCGATCTTCCAGAAGACCTTCGACAAGATCAACAAGAGTTTCTCGGCCGCCGAGGACGAAGAGATTTAGCCCCGGTCGCCTTGTCGGCCTTCCGGCCGTAACCCCTCCCGGGCGCCGGTTGTGTCGCGACAAAGCGGCTTCGGAACGAGACGGAGGTTTCGGGACGAGACGGAGGCTTCGGAACGAGGAAGCCTTGGAACGAAGGGTCCTGGAAAGAGAAGGGTCCTGGAAAGAGAAGGGGAACTTCTGGAAAAGGTCGGATCCGTCAATGCGGCGGAGAGCCGCGAAAGTACCGCTCTCCCGCGGGAAAAGAGTAATTTTGAGTTGTTTGGATAATTAGGAAATAACGATATGACAGACGAATTGATGTCGGAAATCAAAGTCCCGCGCACGAACGGTTCGATCATCACGGTGGTCGGCGTCGGCGGCGCAGGAGGCAATGCCGTAAACCACATGTGGAACCTCGGGATCAGGGGAGTTACGTTCATGGTCTGCAACACCGACCAGCAGGCGCTCGACAAGAGCCCCGTGGAGCGGAAGATCCGCCTTGGCTCCGAGGGGCTCGGTGCCGGGAACGATCCGGAGAATGGCCGCCGTGCGGCTGTCGAGTCGCTGCCCGAAATCCGCCAGGTGCTCGAGGAGGCCGGCACGAAGATGCTCTTCATCACCGCCGGCATGGGCGGCGGAACCGGCACGGGCGCATCGCCCGTCATTGCCAAGCTGGCCAAGGAGATGGGGCTGCTGACCGTGGCCATCGTCACCTCGCCGCTGGCCGTCGAGGGCAAGATCCGCTACGAACAGGCATTCCGCGGTATCGAGGAGCTGCGGCAGAATACCGATTCGCTGCTGATCATCAACAACGAAAACATCCTGGAGATCTACGGCCGGCTCTCGCTGAAACAGGCTTTCGGCAAGGCCGACGACATCCTGGCCTCCGCGGCCAAGGGCATCGCGGAGATCATCACCGTGGAGAGCGACCTGGTGAACGTCGACTTCGCCGATGTCTCGAAGGTGATGCGCAACAGCGGCCGGGCACATATGGCCGTGGCTACGGCTGACGGCGACAAGCGTGCCGAGGCGGTTGCCGAAGCATCGCTGCGCTCCCCGCTGCTGGACCACAACCTGATTTCGGGAGCCAAGAACATCCTGCTGAATATTTCGGTGTCGGACGCCGATGCCCTGATGTACGAGGAGGTGGTGCAGATTCTGGAGTATATTCAGTCCCACGCCAGCGTGCAGGACGAAAACGGGGTGATCCACAACGCCAACATCATCTGGGGTACGAGCGAGAAGCCGCAGTTGGGCAATTTCATCGAACTGGTGGTCGTTGCCACGGGCTTCGAAGGCGACGTGCAGCAGCCCGGCGCGATGAAGCAGGTCGTCTCCCCGGCCCGCAGTGCCGAGCCGGCCGTCAAGGAGAGCCCCGCCGCAGCTCCCGTGCTGGAGCCGATCAAGCCTCTGCCCCCCAAACCCGCCCAGCGCCAGCCCGAACTGGTGATGCTCGGGGCCAAGCCGACCCGTTACAGCAACATCGACAGCCTGTTGGCCAAACCCGCCTACCAGTCGCGTAACTCGAAGTTCATCGTGCGCGTCCCCGGGAGCCGCAAGGAGGTGCTGAAGGACGATGCGCCCGAAGTTCAGGGGCAGAAGGAGGAGTCGCAGAGCGGCTCGCTATTCGATTAACTAACCGATTTTCAATTTGGAAGACGTCTATTCCTGGATCGCTTTCAACGGGTTTTCTCCGCATATCGCCGTGCTTTGTGCGGTGACGCTTTGCCTGTTGTGTGTTTCGGCGCTCGTTTCGGGGGCCGAGACTTCTTTTTTCTCCCTTTCGCACAACGACATCCGCCAGCTGCAGAGCAGCAGAAGCTCGTCGGCTGCCGCCATGCTGCGGCTGCTGGCCGATGTCGATCTGCTGCTGGCCACGATTCTGGTAATCAACAATCTGGTGAATATCTGCATCGTCATCCTCACGGCCGGGATTATCGACTCGCTCTTCACGTTCCTGCGCTTCGAGTTCCTGTTCAAGACCGTGCTGGTGACTTTCCTGCTGCTGCTTTTCGGTGAGATCCTGCCCAAAGTGCTTGCGCAGACCATCCCCCTGCGCTTCGCCTCGATGGTGGCCCGTCCGCTGCTGGTGCTGCGGTGGGTTTTCTATCCGCTCTCCTACGCACTGGTCCGCACAAGCAGTCGCATCAGCGAAAAGGCCGCACACAAGAGCGAGATTTCGCTCGACGAACTGGCCGATGCCGTCGACATGACACAGGGCTCCAGCCCCGAGGAGCACGTGATGCTTTCGGGGATTGTCAACTTCGTCAATACCGAGGTGCAGGAGATCATGAAGCCCCGTGTGGACATTACGGCGCTCTCCATGACGGCCGGTTACGAGACGGTCAAGAGGACGATCATCGAATCGGGCTTCTCGCGCATCCCGGTCTACGAGGAGGATGTGGACAATATCCGCGGAACGCTCTATGTCAAGGACCTGCTGCCCTACATCAACAACGGCGGTGATTTCGCCTGGCAGCAGCTGATCCGCAAACCCTATTTCGTCCCCGAGCACAAAAAGATCAACGACCTGCTGGCTGACTTCCAGTCGAACAAGGTCCACATGGCCATCGTCGTCGACGAATACGGGTCGACCCTGGGTCTGGTGTCGCTCGAAGACATCATCGAAGAGATCGTCGGCGAGATTTCCGACGAGAGCGACAACGACGAGTGCTTCTACACGCGTCTCGACGCCAAGAGCTATATTTTCGAGGGTAAGACCCACCTCGGGGATTTCGAGCGCATCCTCGACATCGGCGAGGAGGTTTTCGCCGATGTCCGGGGCGAGGCCGAAACCCTTGGCGGGCTGATGCTCGAACTCAAGCGCGACTTCCCGCGCAAAGGGGATGTCTTCACGTCGCACGACCTGCGCTTCACGGTGCAGGAGATGGATGGCCACCGGGTCGATAAAATCCGCGTCGACCTCCAATGATTCCGGCCCTGTGGACATCGCCGCTGCTCCCGGCCGAGGAGTCGGACCGGTGGACGACTCCCGCGGAACGTGCCGTGGCCGCCGGGTTTGCTTCGGAACGCCGCCGGGCCGAGTTCCTCACCTGGCGGGCCGTGGTGCGCCGTGAATTGGGTGCCGACGTCGCAATCGCCTACGATCCGCTGGGCGCTCCGGTGCTGACGAACCGCGCCGTCCATATCTCCGTCTCCCATTGTGCCGGCCGTGTCGCGGTCTGCGCCTCCGCGGAGCGCTGCGCCGTGGACATCGAACCCGCTGCGCGCGACTTCAGACGCACCGCGGACCGCTTCCTGACACCTGACGAGGCGTCCCTTTCCGACGATCCGCTTCTGCCGGGGATCGTCTGGTGTGCCAAGGAGGCTCTCTACAAGTATGCCGGGCGCCGGGGGCTGAATTTCCGGAGGGATCTGCGCGTCGTGCGGCTCGATCTTGCCGCCGGGACGCTCGCGGGGCAGATCGAAAACGGAGAGCCGATCGGGCTCTCCGTATCTTTGGACGACGGTTTTATCCTTGTCTCGATCCTTTAGAATGCTTCCGAAGCAGTGAACAGGAATGCCGAGGATCGTTTGCGGTCCCACGGCAGGTTCCGGTTGCCGAACGCTCCCCAGCCGTAGTCGAGGCGGATGTTCATGCGGTTCTTGAATTCGAAGCGGTAGCCGCAGCCAAAACTGCAGAGCGTGTTTCCCCAGCGGAATTTATCCGTTCCCCAGACCTGTCCGCCGCCGATCCATCCCACGATTCCGTGGCGGCGGTAGATTTTCTGCCGCAGTTCGATCTGTGTTTCGATCAGTTTTTCATCCCGATAACGTCCCTCGTAGTAGCCGCGCATGCGTTCCATGCCGCCCATTTTGGCGTACATGTGCCACGAAGGGGTTCCGGCCGTGGCATCGGCATAGAGGTCGTAGGCCAGCACGGCTCCTTTCCAGAGCTTCTGGTAGAAGTCGAAGGTCAGCGTGAAGCGTCCGAACGTGCGGCGCGTGTTGCCCAGCCATTTGGGATACCACTTGGCCTCGGCCTTGATGAAGATGCCTTTCGAGGCGTTGAACGTCACGTCGCGCGTGTCGTATTGGGCGAAGAGCCCGACGTTGGCGTTGAACGGGTTGGGCTTGTCGCCCGTCAAGGCGATGTAGTTTGAGAAGGGATCCTGTTTTTCGGGATCGTAGCGGTTGCCGTCCTTCCACAGGTCGTACAACTCGCCGATCTGTCCTTCGGGTTTTTCTATCTCGCCCCGGTCGATGCGGTTCATGTAGTCGACCATTCCCGTGCTTTTGTATCTGGCTCCCGTGTAGTCTATGCCACCGCTTACACCGATGTAGAAGCGGCCGATGAGCGATGTGCAGTAGGAGATGCGGAAGAGTCCCATCGTGGTGGTCAGATCCTGTGCATATCCCTCCTTTCCGGCGTTGTAACCCACGCCGTAGAAGGCTCCCGGGAAATAGACGAATGCCCCCGAGTAGCTCAGACGCTGTTTGTTGTGGTTGTAGATATTGTCGCCCGAGAAGCGCAGAAGCACGAATTTCTCGGTCGTGAAGTTGCCGTAAATCGAAATGTTCGACGGTGCGGTTACCGAGTCGGTGCGGTCGAGCCGGTAGAGGCCCGCCAGCAGGAATCCGATGCCGAAGCCTACGTCCGAGGAGTAGTTGGGTCCCGGGGCGATGCTCCAGTCGATTTTCTTTTCGAAGGTGCGGTCCACGTTCGAGCGGCTGTAATAGTCGATGATGCGGCGGATCAGCCCCGGACGTTTCACCGGGGCGGTGAGGGCCGAAGTGTCGGCCATCCGGACGTGCTTGGCGTTCGGATGCGCTTCGGCGTCTCTGATTTGCGAAAGCGTAGCTTCAGTCGATGGAAAATTCTCCTTCGAGGTATCCGTGTTCTGGGCCGACGTGCGCAGTGCGGCCATCGTCAGCAGAGCGGTGAGGAGAAGATAACAGGTCTTTTTCATGTATTTGGAGCTCGGATTCGTCAGCAAAGATAACCAATATTTCCGGTTGCACAAAATGAACAATTCCAACCTCCGGAAGTGGCAACAAAACGGGTACAAAATTCTACTTTTGCGGCAATTCGGACAATTGCCTCGCGTTAAGCCCGTAGCGCCGCAACGACGTTCCCCGAGTGCGGGCCTGCCTGGATGCGTTTTTTCGCCCCATGCTGCCCGGCGGCGGCCCATCTCTACCGGGTCTGTTGTTTCTGCCGGAGCGGACGGGGCAGGCTGGTGTGGGCGTTTGGACCCTGACCGGATTCCCCACCACACGTTTTTGCAGACTTTTTACCGTCGGTTCGGATCTTTGCCCCGTCTGTCCTCGCAAAATCGCCCTGTATGAATTTAATGTGTGTAAATTAATATGTTGTATGCTGTTTGAGCCCTCCTTCAGCCGGGCGGGAAGAGCGAAATTTCAGATGTTATTCAAAAAATTTACATATTTTGTAAAAAATCTTAATAAAATATTTGGAAGTTTGGTTTTCGCGTACTACTTTTGTCACGTCTTAAATGATAAAATATTTTAAGAATTATTTAAAATTATTTAGTATGAAAGCAAGGATTAACGAGTGGTTCCGTACCGCCCTGATCATGTTGGGAGAGAGCATCAAACTGCGCGAGATGTAAAATCTCCCTTTCGGTAGACTTAAAAACTTAAACTTCGATAAACGGACAGCCCGGCTTGCAAAAGCCGGGCTGTCTTGTCGTTGAGGGGGTCGTGCCCCTATTTGACGTCGATTTTTCGGAGAATCTCCTTGGGTACGGCGTTTCTGTTGACCAGCACGGTCATCGTCTTGTAGGCGACGAACGGGCGCGAGAAATACCAGTATCCCTCATAGGGGCCCGAGGTATTCCACGAATTCTTGACTTTGTAGTAGGGCGTTCCGTTCTGGTCGGTCGCCGTGCCCACGATTTGCATGCCGTGGTCGTCGGTGGTCTCGTAGTTGTCGTATCCCTCCTGGCGGAGCTCCTGCGTGATGGTGCGCTCCTTGCCGGGTTTGTCGAACTTGTAGAGCGCCTCGTCCTTCTCCTTCTGGGTGAGTTTGCCCCACTTCTCGGCTTCGGTTCCTTGCATGCCTTCGAGGTTGGCCTCAGGGATGATGCCCAGACCTTTGGTGCGGCTGAATCCCTTCTCGCTCACGTCGGTTCCCCACGAAACCGTGTATCCCTCCTTCAGCGAGTTGTCGATGATCTGCATGAACTCGTCCAGAGGCACGTTCCAGACCTTGTCCCAATTCCAGTTGTCGGGGACCTCCATGGCGAACTTCGTGTAGAAGGGGTGGTGTGTGAACGACGAGAACTCGATGTATTCGTCGAGGTCGATCTGCAGCGACGCGGCGAACGACGCCGGGGTGTATTCCTTGCCCTGATAGGTGAACTTTTCGGGTCTCGGGCCGAAGTAGGCGTCGAGGATGCCGTTCAACCCGGCCTGCCAGGCCGTTGTAAGGCGGCTTTCGCTGCGCTTCTGGCCGGCCTGGATCACCGCGTCGGCATAGGACTTGATCACCGCGTCGATCTCGTCGAAATTGGGCTTGTCATAGCCGTAGTTCAGTCCCGGATAGGCCTCCTCGGGGACAATGCCGTAGGCCTCGATGCCGTGCAGCACGTCGTGGGCCTGTCCGCCGACGGCGAGGTTCAGAAATCCGTGCAGACGGACGTATTTCACGGCCTTCTCAAAGTAGATGTTGCGCACGATCCACATCTCCGAAAGGTCCAGTTCGGGACCTCCGGCGCGGAGGATTTCGCTTTCGAGGAACGAGAGGGTCGAGTAGCACCAGCAGGTTCCGCTGCGGCTCTGATCCTTGACCGGGGTGACGGGCAGGATATTGACATCGGTGAAACGGTAGCCTTCGCGGGCTGCCGTGTCGGGCGTTTGTGCCGCGGCTCCGAATGCGTAGCAGAGCGCGAATGCGGCGAGAATCATTTTCTTCATCAATTGTTTGGTTTTAGGTGTTTGCTTTTTTCTGCGGGCCGTTTGGCTGTCCCGGAGTGTTTTCCCGTTTTGCCGTCAGACCCTTGTATCTCGGGACGGACTCCCGTCCCTTTGTTTCGGGGTGCCCTCCTCCGTTTGTTTTGCAACGGACCCTCCCCGGCTGTCCGGGGCGGTTACTTCTTCGATCCCGCGACGATCTTCAGACACTCGTCGAGGGTGAGCTCCTCGGGCTTCGCCCCCTTCGGCAGACGGTAGTTCTTGCCCTTGTAGGCGATGTAGGGCCCGTAGCGGCCGTTCTTGACGAGCATGTCGACATCCTCGGGGAAGCTTTTCAGCGGCGTGTTGGCTGCAACTGCAGCTGCCTGATGTGCGCGGACGATCTCCACGGCGCGGTCGTAACCGATCGTGTAGGGGTCGTCGGTCTTGGCCAGCGACGCGAACGACTTTCCGTAGCGCACGTAGGGGCCGTATTTGCCGATGCCGACGGTCAGTATGTCTCCGTCCAGCTGTCCCAGATCGCGGGGTAGGGCAAAAAGCTCCAGAGCCTCTTCGAGCGTGATCGACTCGATCAGCTGTCCCTTCTTGAGCGACGCGAAGCGTCCCTTCTCGCCTTCGTTCCCTTCGATCTCAACCATCGGGCCGTAACGGCCGATGCGCGCCTTCACGATGTGCCCTGTCTTGGGGTCGTTGCCCAGAATGCGGACTTCGCGAGTTTTGGCGGTCTGTGTCGTGATGGCCGAATCGACCATCTTGTGGAAGGGGCCGTAGAACTCGTCGATCATCTTGTCCCAGGTGATGTCACCCTCGGCGATGCGGTCGAACTCCTTCTCCACGCTGGCCGTGAAGTTGTAGTCGATGATCGGTCCGAACTGCTCCTCCAGGTAGTCGTTGACCACCATGCCGATGTCGGTCGGCGAAAGGCGGTTTTTCTCCTTGCCGTAGTTTTCCGAGAGACTCTTCGAGGCGATTTTTTCGCCCGTGAGCGTCAGTTGTGTGTAGTTGCGTTTCTGCCCGTCCCTGTTCTGCTTGACGACATAGCCGCGGTTGATGATCGTGGTGATCGTCGGGGCATAGGTCGAAGGACGGCCGATGCCCAGCTCCTCGAGGCGTTTGACGAGCGAGGCCTCGTTATAGCGTGCCGGAGCCGATGTGAAGCGCTCCGTGGCGGTGATCTGCGACGGGAGGACCTGATCGCCTGCCGTGAGTTTGGGCAGCAGTCCCTCGCCGCTCTCGGTGGCCTGGTCGTCGTCCGTGGATTCGGAGTAGAGGCGCAGGAATCCGTCGAACCGGACTACTTCGCCCTGTGCGACGAACTGGTTCGAACTTCCCGACATGTCGATGGTGATGGTCGTGCGGTCCAATTCGGCGCAGACCATCTGCGAGGCGACCGTGCGTTTCCAGATCAGGTCGTAGAGCTTTTTCTCGGCGGGCGTGCCTTCGATCTCCTGGCGCTCAATGTACGACGGACGGATGGCCTCGTGAGCCTCCTGTGCGCCTTTGGTCTTGGTCTTGTAGTTGAACCAGCGCGAATATTTCTCGCCGTAGAGTTTCGTGATCTCCTCCTTGCACTGGGCCAGCGCCTGCTGCGAGAGGTTCACCGAGTCGGTACGCATGTAGGTGATCAGACCCTGCTCGTAGAGGTGCTGCGCGACGGACATCGTCTGCGATACGGACATGCCCAGCTTGCGGCCGGCCTCCTGCTGGAGCGTCGAGGTTGTGAACGGCGGTGCGGGGTAGCGCTGTGCGGGTTTCTCCTCGGCCTTGGCCACCGTGAATGTGGCGCCGATGCAGCTTTGCAGGAAGTTTTCCGCCTGCGCCCGGGTCTCGAAGCGCGACGAGAGTTCGGCCTTGAAGAGCGTCTTCTCCGGATCTCCGGCGGCGTAGAACTGTGCCACGACGCGGAAATAGGCTGCCGAGCGGAAGGCGATGATCTCGCGCTCGCGCTCCACGATCAGTCGTACGGCGACCGACTGCACGCGGCCAGCCGACAGCGCCGGACGTACCTTCTTCCACAGTACCGGCGACAGCTCGAAGCCGACCAGCCGGTCGAGGATGCGTCGTGCCTGCTGTGCATTGACCAGATCCATGTTCACCGTGCGCGGCTTCTCGATGGCTTCCAGAATCGCCCGCTTGGTGATTTCGTGGAAGACGATGCGCTTGGTCTGGTCGACGGGGAGACCCAACACTTCGGTCAGGTGCCATGCGATGGCTTCTCCTTCGCGGTCCTCATCGGATGCGAGCCATACGGTTTTCGACTTGGCCAGCTTGGTGAGTTCGTCGACCACTTTCTTCTTGTCGCTCGGGATTTCGTATACGGGCTTGTAGCCTTCGCCGATATTGATGCCGAGATCCTTCTTGGCAAGGTCGCGGATGTGTCCGAAGCTTGATTTTACGATAAAGTCCTTGCCGAGAAACTTCTCTATGGTCTTGGCCTTGGCGGGGGACTCTACGATCACTAAATTTTCCTGCATAGCTGTTTTTGATGGCTTTTTCAGAAAAGCGAAAACCTAAGCATTACACTTAGGTTCCGCAAGAGGTTTTATCTGTTGTTTACTTGATCAGGTTGTATGCCATACTGAAGCGTATCGGGGCGTTGTTCTGTTCGTCCGCCCCGGGCTCTGTCGACATGCCCTGCAACACGCCGAACGAGGTCGTGTAGAGGCTGTATGCTTCGGGACCGATGTATATCGAGCGGTTTTCGACTTTGTCCCAGTCGATCTTGGCAACCTCTCCGCCCGCATCCGCCTTGGCTTCCATATAACTGTTCCAGAGCTGCTGCATGTATCCCGTGATGTCCATTACGTAGCAGCCGCGGCTGCGGTTGATCCGGCCGTTGTAGGCGAGCGTCATCGAAGAGCCGTAGTTCTGCTCGTAGGTATAGGCGTAATCCGAAATCGGGGTCAGCATCTTGTAGTTGGTGTACATACCCAGCCGGCTCGGTGCGGCGCTCATCTCCACGGTCAGCCTCTTGATGTCCTCGATGCTTCCGTCCGCCACGTTTTCCCATTTATAGTCACTGCCGTTGAAGTAGATCGACATGCGAACTTGGCTGAAGGCAAGGGTTTTGAAGTCCTTGTTGTCGGCATTTCCCTTGGCGATCTCTTCCTCCAGTGCCGCGAAGAACTCCGGGCTGAAGGTCATCTCGGTCACCACGCCGCCCATACCCTCGACATAGACGAAGGGATTTTCGGGTCTGTTCTCGGCCGTCTCGCGGGCTTCGTCAATGTTTATCTTCCTGGCGCTCGTAGCCTCCTCGTAGTTGTGCTTGATGCAGTTCACCGAGACATTGCCGAATGCCGCACGCTCCTCGTAGAAGTAGTAGATCATGCGGATCGTATCCTTGATCAGCGAGGGATCTTCCTTCACGCGGGTGCGTCCGTAGACCGACAGGCCCGAATAGGTGAGGTCCGTTGCGAAGATCGTCCCGTTATCGGACTTGGCGAGTGGCTTCTGGGGGTTCGGGGCGATGTAGAGACCCCGGAACTCCTCGACCCAGGATTCCAGCTTTTCGGCGCTGTAGATCGAATAGTCGCCGGCATACTTGCCCTCCTGAAGCATCAGGCGGCGGATGTATTTCTTGCCCGCTTCGGTCGGCTCCAGCGTCACGGCCGGTGTGGTCGAGGGATATTTCCCATCGCCGCCGAGCGTAAAGGTGAAGAGCGGCTCGTCGGGATTGTAAACACCTGCCGCCACGGGGTCGAAATTGAGGTAGAAAGTCGAGTCGCGCTGCGATTTTTTGGGCGCTATGGGCTTCTCGGTGAGGTATTTGTTGCTGATGACCTCGTAGACCGCGAAGGATTGGGGGGTAAGCGTGTCGCGGCCGAAACTGGTCACCTTGAGCAGGATCTGCGCCGAGTCGAAGATCGGCTTGTCGGCGAAATACCCCTCGTCGACCTTGTAGTAGCTGATCATCTGCGACAGGAATCCCGCGGAGCGGCGTCCCAGCGTGTCGTTGAACATCGAACCCATGTAGCCGTAGGAGATGTTCGAACTGATGATCGAATCGGTCTGAAACAGCCGGGTTTCGACATATTTCCTGGGGTTGAGTTCTCCGTCCCGGGGGAGCTGAACGTATCCTGCCCTCATCTGCTGGTTGTCGGGGACGAGGTTTCCGCCCAGCGTGTCGTCCACCTTGGTACAACCCCCGAGGGTCAGTCCTGTCGTGGCGGCCAGGGCTGCAACGGGGAGCAGCATGCGGCGGAAATTATTGAATCGCTTCATAGAATCGGTTGTAATTATCGAAAAAGTCCTCAGCCTCGGGCGATTGGTATTCGAGCATCCGCTTTCCGCTTGCGCGGGCGATGTCCAACACTTTGGGGTCGACGTCCGGGGAAGCCGCAACCACTCCGTCGGCATATTCCATAACGAACCGGCAGAGGTTTTCGTATGACGGAGCGTCGAGAATCGCAAGATTTTTGTCCTTGACGCCTTCGCCGGCGATCTTGGCGCCGAATCCGGGGTCGAGTTCCCCGGAGAATCCGTCGCCGTAGAGCGACACGACGACCTTCACGTCGCGGAAGATCGGGTCGTCGGCGAATACCCGTTTCAGGTATACGGGGATCACGGCCGTGAACCAGCCGTGGCAGTGGACGATCGTCGGGGTCCAGCGCAGTTTCTTGACCGTTTCCAATACGCCCCGGGCGAAAAATATGGCCCGTTCGTCGTTGTCCTGGAAGTAGTTGTCCGCGCCGTCGGTCAGCACCGCCTTGCGCGAGAAGTAGTCGTCGTTGTCGATGAAATAAATCTGTACGCGTGCTGCGGGTATCGATGCCACCTTGATGATCAGCTGGTGGTCGTTGTCGTCGATGATGAGGTTCATGCCCGAGAGTCGGATCACCTCATGCAACTGGTGCCTGCGCTCGTTGATACAGCCGTAGCGGGGCATGAACGTACGGATCTCGTTCCCGCGTTCCTGCATTGCCTGCGTCAGTGCACGGCAAAGCCGGGAACCCTCCGTTTCTGGAAGATAGGGGGTGATCTCCTGACACACGTACAGAATCTTGCTTGCCATGGTTTTGAGGGTTTATGTCTGCAAAGGTAGTGAAAAAAATTAAAGAATGAGCATCGCGTCTCCGTAAGTACCGAACCGATACCCCTCTTCCCGGGCCACCTTGTAGGCGTTCATCACGGTTTCGTAACCGCCGAAGGCGGCCACCATCATCAGCTGCGTCGAGTAGGGCAGATGGAGGTTGGTGACCATGGCGTTGGCCACTGTGAACTCGTAGGGGGCGAAAATGAACTTGTTGGTCCAGCCCTCCATGGGTTTGATCATTCCGTTGGTCGAAACGGCGGTTTCGATCGTGCGCATCACGGTCGTACCGATGGCCACGACCTTGTGTCCCTGCCGCTTGGCGTTGTTGACCGCTTCGGCGGCCGTTTCCTCGACGAAGAACTGCTCGGAGTCCATCTTGTGCTTCGAGAGATCCTCGACATCCACCGTGCGGAAATTACCCAGTCCGACGTGCAGCGTCACGAACGCCTTGTCGATGCCCTTGATCTCCATGCGCTTCATCAGGTGCTTCGAGAAGTGCATGCCGGCCGTCGGGGCCGCCACAGCCCCCTCCTTCTCGGCGAAGATGGTCTGGTAGCGCTCGGCATCCTCGGGCTCGACCTTCTCGCGCACCCACTTCGGCAGGGGCGTTTCGCCCAGCGAGAAGAGAGCCTGCTTGAACTCCTCGTAGGATCCGTCGAACAGGAAGCGCAGCGTTCGTCCGCGCGAGGTGGTGTTGTCGATGACCTCGGCCACCAGCAGGTCGTCGTCTCCGAAGTAGAGTTTGTTGCCGATCCGGATTTTGCGGGCCGGATCCACCAGCACGTCCCACAGCCGCAGTTCGCGGTTGAGTTCCCGCAGCAGGAAGATTTCGATTTCGGCGCCGGTTTTCTCCTTGTTGCCGTAGAGTCGTGCCGGGAAGACCTTCGTGTCGTTGAAGACGAACAGGTCCTTTTCGTCGAAATACTCGATGATGTCCTTGAAGATCCGGTGCTCGATCGTGCCTTTGGCGCGGTTGATGACCATCAGACGCGACTCGTCGCGATTGTCGGCCGGGTATTTGGCCAGCATTTCGGGAGAAAACTCATACCCGTACTGCGATAATTTCATAGATGAACGCTCTTTTTTACCTGTATGTGGTTCGACATTTACTGCGTCCGGCGGGGCCTGAAACGCGGTTTTGCCTCTGTCCCGCCTGCCGGGAAGGTCCCGGAAAACAAAGACAGATTATTTTTTATACGCAAAAAGGCCTATTTTGTTTCAAGTTTTTGTAGATTTTCAAGAAATTCGTCCAATTCGCAGGATTTTTCGAGTGTGAATCCGCCGCTGCGCGTGCGGCGCAGCGAGGTGAGGTGCGCCCCGCTGTGAAGTGCCTGCCCGATCTCGTGGGCCAGCGAACGGATGTAGGTTCCCTTGCTGCAGCGCACGCGGATCCGCACCCGCGGCAGGTCGTATTCCACGATCTCCATTTCGTAGATGTTGATCAGCGCCTGGCGCACGGCCACCTGTTCGCCGGCGCGGGCCAGCTCGTAGGCCCGAGTGCCGTCGATCTTCTTGGCCGAGTAGACGGGCGGGGTTTGCAGCCGCTCTCCGGTGAGCGAGGCGAGGGCTTCGGCGACCGCTTCCCGCGTGATGTGCTTCCACGGATAGGTTTGGTCGATTTCGTGTTCCAGGTCATGGCTCGGGGTCGTGGCACCCAGCATCACGTCGGCCACATACTCCTTCTCCTCGGCCTGCAGGGAGTCGACGAGTTTAGTGGCGCGGCCGATGCAGACCAGCAGGATGCCTGTGGCCAGCGGGTCGAGCGTCCCGGCATGTCCGACCTTGATTTTGCGATAGCCCAGCTTGCGGAGCGTGAATTTGATTTTGCGCACCACGTCGGTCGAGGTCCAGCGCAGGGGCTTGTCCAGAACGGCGATGTATCCGTCCTCGAAATTCAGGCCGCGGAGGTCCAGCGTCTCTTTCATCAGCAGAAATAGCTTATGATCGAGACTGTTCCCGCAACGGTGCAGTAGACGGCGAACCAGATGAGTTTGCCCCGCTTCACGACTTCGATCATGAATTTGCAGGCCAGACAACCCGTGATGAACGAAGCGAGGAATCCGGCGATGAGCGGACCTGTGGCAATTCCGGCCGTCAGATCGCCGCTTGTTGCCTGGAGCAGGGTCTCGCCCAGAATCGGGGCCAGCACCATCAGGAACGAGAACTGTGCCACGGCGGCTTTTTTGTTGCCCAGCAGCAGTCCCGTGGCGATGGTCGATCCCGAGCGGGAGAGTCCCGGCATGGCGGCGCATGCCTGCGCCAGTCCGATGATCAGGGCGTCGCGGTAGGAGATGGTCTCCTTCTGCCGCGGCTTGGCATAGTAGGCGAAGGCCAGCAGTGCGGCCGTCAGGAGGAGCATTGCGCCCACGACGACCAGAATGTAGGGGGCATTGAGCAGGTCGTTGATCCGGTCCTTGAGCAGGAGCCCGACGATGCCGATGGGGATCATCGAGAGGACGAGTTTCAGAACATAGGCCTGTTCGTCGTTGAACCGGCGCGAGAATACTCCCTTCAGGAGGCGCCATATTTCGCTCCACAGCACGACGATCGTGCTCAGTACCGTGGCGGCATGGAGGGCCACGTCGAACGTGAGGTTTTCTTCGAGCTGTACGCCCAGCACTTCCTTGGCGATCTGGAGATGCCCGCTGCTTGATACGGGCAGAAATTCGGTGATTCCCTGCACGATACCGAGCAGGATGGCTTGCAGTGTGTCCATTTATTTTTTAGAAAGGGTCTTGAGTTTTCGGACGTTCCGGTTCGCCGGCCGTTGTCGGGCGGATTGTTCCTCCGGGGCGGCGTTCCGCAACGGGCCGGGAATTACTTGTAACGTTTCATGATCGCATAGATCTCGATGACGAAGCCTCCGATCACGAGAATCGGGGCCAGCGTGATGCGCCTCCACGAGAACATCGCGTAGTTGAATTCGTTGGGCGAGTCGCTGCCTCCGCCGGCCATCAGTACGAAGCCCAGGATGACGACCGCGAAGCCGATCGCCAGCAGGACGTAGTTGCGTCGTGTGAGGGGCATGCGGGGATCTTCCGGCGTGGAGGCCTGCGTGTTCTTCTGTTCGTTTTTCATTTAATAAAGGTGTATGTTGTTCGACTTCATGTTGATGAATTTGTTGAGGGCCGCGAAGGTGAAAAAAACCGAGATGATGATGCCGCCCGCAATCATTGCGCCGAGGATGATGGCTATTTTGCCGATTTCGGCAATGGTCATCAGTTCGGGGACCGCCTCGTTGAGCCCGTATACGGCCAGTCCGAACAGCGCCGAGGCGGCCATACCGGCCAGGATCCCCTGTGTGATGCTGCTTCCGAGGAAGGGTTTCATGATGAACCACTTGGTGGCCCCGACCAGCTTCATCGTGTTGATCAGGTATCTTTTCGAAAAGATCGCCAGCCGGATGGTGTTGCTCAGCAGGATCAGCGAGATGACCAGCAGTGCCCCGCCGAAGAGCAGCAGCACGAGGCGTATCTTGTTCACCGTGGCGTGCAGCCGTTCGGCCATCAGTGCCGGATACGACACGCGGTCGACGCCTTCGATGCGCCCGACGGCGGCGATGAACGAGTCGAGCAACTCCTTGTCGGAGGATGCCGCCGAGAGTGTGAGTTCGAACGAATCCAGCAGCGGGTTCTCCGGCAGGATCTCCTCGAACGAACTGCCGAACATCTTGCGGAACTCCTCCTCCTCGATCTTCTCCTCCTTGGCCGAGTAGGCGATCGTCGCGACCATGTCTTCGGCGGTCAGGCGTTTGTTGATGGCCTCCTTCTGCTGATCCGAAAGCCCGTTCTTCAACTCCACGGTGACGGCGATGCTCTCCTGGAGCGTGTCGGCGACCTTCAGCGCCGCGACCATCAGATAGCCCACCGATCCCAGCAGGAACAACACGAGCGTGATGCTCACCGTCGATACGATGTAGGAGTTGCGTACCTTACGCTTTAATCGTTTGTCGTCCTTCATTTTCGCATTTCTGTTTTTCGTTTTGGGAGGGGCTGCCGATCCGGAAACGAACCGGACGGACCTCCCGCTCAATCATCCTTGGATCAGGGACGGCTTCGAGGATCGGTCACCTCCCGTCCGACCGCCTGATTTGCGCGGTGCTCCCCCTGCTTCCTTTCTATTCCTCTCTTTTCTCTCCTTTCCTGAACCAATAGACCAGAGCGGCGAGGGCTCCCAGCAGGATTGCGAGCGACGCCGCGAGCGTCACACCCTCGGCAGCCGTCCATCCCGGTGCGCGGAACCTCCATTCGACGGTGTGCGTGCCGGCGGGCAGCACCATCGCCCGCAGGACGTAGTCGGCCCGGAAGTAGGGGCTCTCCTTGCCGTCGATCCAGGCCTTCCAGCCCTGGTCGTAAAAAATCTCCGAGAACACCGCCACTGCTTCTTCGGGGAGGGTGTATTCGTATTTGAGGTAATTCGGACGGTACTCCGTGAGTTCGATCCGGTCGGATGCGGGGTTGTCGAGAGAGATGCCCCGCGGTGCGATCTTCACGGGATTCTGCTCCGCGACCACCGCTGTCGTGCGGAGGTTCGTCTCTCCCAGCAGGTCGATTTCGGCCTGCGCCGAGGGGGCGTAGACGATGCTGTCGACGAACCACGCCGCGCCGAAGGCCGTCGTGCGTCGTTGTGCTTCGGGCTGCCCCTCCTTGCTCGGAACGATCAGATAGCGTGTGTTGAGCATGTCGAGCACTCCGTCGTCGACGTTGGAAAGGTAGCGGTCGATCAGATCCTGATAGCGGGCCAGCTTCGCCCCGTGATACCCGCCCACCGACCTGTGGAAGTAGGAGGTCGTGGCGTCGTTGAAGGGGCTTACCGTGAGGTTCAGCACCCGGTATCCCGAGTCCTTGTCCTGCATGATCGCCCTGTCGGCCGCTGAGGCCGTCACCTGTTTGTGGCGCGGCGATACGAAATCCTCCGACGAGAGGAAGCGCAGGTTGACCGGCACGAGGTCCAGCAGCATCACGCCTGCGAGCAGTCCCGTCAGGACGTATCGGTTGATCCGGCGCAGGGCGAAGAGCGCCACGCCGCCCGCCGCCAGCAGAATCATCGCGAACGAACGCCATGCGTCGGCCTGCATCATCTCCGCGCGGTCGGCGGCCATCGCTCCGGCCGTCGCTTCGGCCCATTCGATGTCCATTCCGCGGTCGATGTACGACTGCATGTTGTTGCTTTCGAAGAGGTGACGGAACGTATCGGTCATGTAGTCCGTGCTTTCTGCGCGCCCGAAGTCGAAGAGCGAACTCCCGGCAACGGCCAGCAGCAGACAGGCTCCCCCGGTGATTCCCGCGGCCCATGCCAGGGCCCGCAGCAGCTGCTTGCGGGGAATCTCCCCCTTCCAGAGTCGCATCAGGGCCAACGCTCCCAGCAGAGGCACGGCCCACTGCACGACGACGAGCGTCATCGATACGGTGCGGAATTTGTTGTATCCGGGCAGGTATTTGAAAGCAAATTCGGTGAATCCCATCAGGTTGCGTCCCCAGGCCAGCAGAATCATCACGACACATGCGGCGATGATCCACCATTTGTTGCGTCCCCGGACCAGCGCGATGCCCAGCGCTGCGAGGAACACCGCCGCAGCCCCCAGATAGGTCGGTCCGCCCGTGTAGGGCTGCGTGCCCCAGTAGGCCGAGAGCTGCTGCGCCGCGCCGCGCAGTCCGTAGTCGTTCAGCACGGCGGCCGTCTGCCCGTCGGCCGGGAAGGTCGTGCCCGATTCGCGGCCCATGAAGTCGGGGACGAGCAGGTTGAGGGTCTCGGCCTTGCCGTAGCTCCACGCCGTCGCATAGTCGAGTGCGAGGCCGTTTTTCGAGGCTTCGACCGTTGCTGCAAGCTCCGAACCGCCGCGGATGGTCTCCTTCGAATGGCGGGCCGTGTACCACAGGGGCGAGAAGTTCGACCCCACGGCCAGAATGCCCGCCGCGAGGAGCGCCGCGGTGCGCAGGGAGAAATCGCGCAGACGCCCCTCCCTGAACGAGCGGATTCCTTCGCTGATCCAGAAGGCGCCCATCGCCACGAGGAAATAATAGGTGATCTGCGGATGGTTGGCGCCGATTTCGAGCGATGCGGCAAGGGCCGTGAGCGCTGCGCCGCACCAGACATTGCCCCGGAGCGTCATCCAGCCTCCGCCCATCATCAGCGGGGCGTAGACCAGCGCCCACATTTTCGTGACATGCCCCGCGCCAATGATCAGCAGGAAGTAGGTCGAAAGTCCGTAGGCCAGCGCCGCGACGATGCCCACCCACGGGTTGATTCCGACGATCAGCAGCATGAGCCACATCGAAACCATGGCGAAAAACAAGAATCCGGCCGGGGTGTCGATGCTCTTCACGACCTGCCCGACGGTTCGCTTCACCAGCTGGGCCGGATAGGCCACGTTGATCAGGTAGGCCGGCATGCCGCCGAACATGCCGCCCGTCCACTGCGGGTCTTCGCCCGTTTCGGCGCGCATGTTGCTGATATCCTTGGCCATACCCTCGTATTGGATGACGTCGTGCTGGGGCAGGGCTTCGCCTCGGAACTGCGGGGCGAAATAGGCGGCGCTCACCACGAAAAAGAGCGCGAAAGCCGCCAGAGCCGGCAGCAGTTTTGATCTCATAGTGTTCGAAAAATCCATTCCAGCGTATCTTATCCGATTGCCAAAGGTACGAAAAAACATTGACAGTCCGTGTCTTCATTGCGAAAAATGACTATCTTTGCGGATATGATTACACTCGATGACATCCGCAAACCCGTGACTGCGGAACTGGAGGCCCTTGACGAATTTGTCGACCGTCAGTTCACGGCCGAGGGGGAGCTGCTCTCCGATATGTTGCGTTATGCCCTTTCGGCCCGCGGCAAAGGTATCCGTCCCATGCTTGTCATGCTTTCGGCAGCGATGAACGCTCCGATGAAAGGAGTCGCCGCAGGGCGCCGGTCCTGCCTGGCCGCCATGCTGGTCGAAATGATCCATGTCGCATCGCTGATCCACGACGACGTGATCGACGAGGCGGACATGCGCCGCGGCAAACCCTCGGCCAATGCCCGCTGGCAGTCGCACAAAGCCGTGATTCTGGGCGATTACATCCTCGCCAGGAACATGAGCATCGGCTTGCAGAGCGGGCAGTTCGACCTCGTCACGCACGTCTGCGGGGCGATGGCCGCGCTGTGCGAGGGCGAGGTCCTGCAGGACGAATGTGCCGCCAACAGCACGATGACCCGTCAGGGCTACCTCGACATCATCTATAAGAAGACCGCGAGCCTCCTGGGAGTCAGCGCGTCGGCCGGGGCGCTGGCCGTGGGCGCCACGCACGACCGTGTGGCCACGATGCGCCGCTTCGGCGAAGCCGTGGGCATGGCCTTCCAGATCCAGGACGACATTCTCGACTATACCCCGACGGCCCATACGGGCAAATCCGCCAACAACGACCTGCGCGAAGGGAAAATCACCCTTCCGCTGCTGTTCGTGCTCGACCGTGCTTCGGAGGCGCGCCGCAAGGAGCTGCTCGAGCGGCTCTCCCGCTGCCGCGAGAGCGACGAAGAGGTCGAATACCTGCGTTTCACGGTCGAGAACGAGGGCGGGCTCGCTTCCGCCGCCGAGGTGATGCAGGGCTACATCACGCGTGCCGTGGAGATGCTCGCCGACTATCCCGATTCCGAATACCGCTCGGCGCTGGTCAACCTCTGCGCCTACATCGCCGAACGGGACCGATGACTTACCCCGAACTTTTAACCTAAACAGTGATAAATTTTATGGAACAAAAGAAAAATTACACCTTGCCCATTGTCATGATGTTCTTGCTCTTTGCAATGATCTCCTTCGTGACGGGACTTTCGAATCCGCTGGGCGTCATCGTGAAGAATCAGTTCGCCGTGGCGAACTGGATGTCCCAGCTGGGCAACTTCGCCAATTTCATCGCCTATGCCGTGATGGGTATTCCGGCGGGCATGATGCTCAAGCGCATCGGCTATAAGAAGACGGCGCTTGCCGCCGTTGCCGTGGGTTTCGTCGGCGTGGGCATCCAGTATCTTTCGGGCGTTGCGGGTAGTTTCCCGATCTATCTGGTCGGCGCTTTTGTTTCGGGCTTCTCGATGTGTATGCTGAACACGGTCGTAAACCCGATGCTCAACACGCTGGGCGGCGGCGGCAAGAAGGGCAACCAGCTGATCCAGTTCGGCGGTTCGCTCAACTCGATTTCGGCCACCATCGTTCCGATCCTCGTGGGCTACCTGATGGGTAATGCCGCCAATGCGACGATCAGCGATGCGGCTCCCGCACTGTGGATCGCCATGGGTATCTTCGCCGTGGTCTTCTTTGTGCTTGCGGCGGTCCGCATTCCCGAACCCTTTGCGATCCAAAACGCCAAGAGCGAGAAGCAGGACAAGCACAGCGCCATGTCGTTCCGTCACTTCGTGCTGGGTACGGTGGCCATCTTTATCTATGTAGGTGTCGAGGTGGGCATCCCCAACTTCATGAATCTGTTCCTGACCTCCGCACCCGACGCGTCGACCCCCGGTATCGGCATGGCAGCCGCTGCTGCCGGCTCGCTTGTGGGTACTTACTGGTTCCTGATGATGTGCGGCCGTCTGATCGGCGGTGTTGTCGGCGGCAAGGTCTCGAGCAAGGTGCAGCTGACGACGGTTTCCATCGCGGCATTGGTCTTCGTGCTGCTGGGTATCTTTGCTCCGATCGGCACGATGGGGCGCATGCCGGTGTTCACGGGTACGGGCTTTGCCATGATCGAGGTTCCCATCGGTGTCATGTTCCTCACGCTGTGCGGTCTCTGCACGTCGGTGATGTGGGGCGGCATCTTCAACCTGGCCGTTGAGGGTCTCGGCAAATATACCTCCATGGGTTCGGGTATCTTCATGGTGATGGTTTGCGGCGGCGGTATCCTTCCGCTGATCCAGGGCTATGTGGCCGACGTCTCCAACTACCTGTCGAGCTACTGGGTGATCATCGCCGGTCTGGCTTACATGCTCTTCTATGCGCTGGTAGGCTCGAAGAATGTCAACAAGGATATTCCCGTAGAGGATTAATTTCCGCTTTGGGAGGGTGTTTTTGCCCTTGTCTCGTGCGGCGCGAATGGGACGTACTTCGGTACTTCCCGTCCGCGCCGCACTTGTTCAAATCCCCGCCGGCCTCGTCCTCCAACTTCCCGGTCGGTTCCCAGCCCTGTCCCGACCCGGTGGCCTCGTCCTCCGACGCCCCTGTCGGTTCCCTATGCCGCCCCGACCCGCCGGTGGCATTGCCGACGAGTCGGCCGGCCCCCCCCCGGATACAAAAAAACAGGATGCCTGAAAAGGCATCCTGTTTTTCTTTCCGACCGCGGGATTATTTCTTCTCCGTGCGGGTCATGCGCTTCTCCTTGATGCGGGCCTTCTTGCCGGTCAGGTCGCGCAGGTAGTAGATGCGCGCACGGCGTACGACACCGATCTTGTTGACCTCGATCTTGTCGATGTGAGGCGAGTAGAGGGGGAAGATACGCTCCACGCCCACGCCGTTCGAAATCTTGCGGATCGTGAACATCTTGGTCTTGCCCGAGCCCTTGATCTGGATAACCACACCGCGGAAGCTCTGCACGCGCTCCTTGTTTCCCTCGATGATCTTGTAGGAGACGGTGATCGTGTCACCTGCCTTGAACGACGGCACGTCGACGTCCGTCTTGGGCCACATCTGCTCGTTGACGAGCTTGATGATTGCGTCTTTGTTCATTGTTGCAACAATTTTTGTGTTTCGCATTCGACATTCCCGCTGCGCCGAGGCTACCATACGGGTCCTTTGCCCGTAATCCCGCAGACGAGGTTTCCGTTGCCGTCCGCCGTCCGCATCCGCCGTAGCGCCCAATGAAAGAGGTTGATATACGCCCGAAAGGGACTGCAAAGATAGGAAGAATTTTCCGAACCGTGCAACTATTGCATGAAAAAAGCGCGATATTATTCGTATCTTTGCGGGAAAACGATTTGAACGATGAATGAAAGACTGATACTCGTAACCAACGACGACGGATACGATTCGAAGGGTCTGGAGGCGGCCATAGAGGTCGCGCGGGCCTTCGGGCGGGTGGTTGTTGTGGCCCCCGAGACGACACAGAGCGGCATGAGCCAGGCCATCACGATGTACAACCCGCTTTACTTGCGCCGCATCCGCGAGGAGGAGGACCTTGCGGTTTACGCTTTCTCGGGAACTCCGGTCGACTGCGTCAAAATGGCCTTCGACTACCTGTTGCGCGACGAGCGTGTGGATCTGGTGATCTCGGGCGTGAACCACGGCTCCAACTCGGCCGTCAACATCCTCTATTCCGGGACAATGGGCGCCGCCATCGAGGGCAGTTTCTACGGCTGCCCGGCCGTCGGGCTGTCGCTCGACGACCACGACGCCGACGCCGACTTCTCGGCCGCAGTGGCCTATGGCCGGCGGATCGTCGGCGACCTCCTTGCCGCGCCGGTCGAACTGCCGCTGTGCCTGAACGTGAACATTCCGGTCGGCAGCGTCGGGGAGCTCAAGGGGATCAAACTCTGCCGTCAGAACCGCGGCTTCTGGCGCGAGGAGTTCTTCCGCCACGAGGATCCCCGGGGCCGGGAGTATTTCTGGCTCACGGGCGCCTTCGTCAACAGCGAGCCCGACGCCGTCGACACCGACGAATGGGCCCTGGCCAACAAGTACGTGGCGGTGGTCCCCGTGCAGGTCGATCTGACGGATTACGGCCAGTTGAAAAAGCTTGGCAAAGTGCTGAAATAATCGTATCTTTGTAATAGATAACCTCCGCAAATCCCGGCGCCTATGCTGATCAAGAGTCTGTTAGTCATTGCCATCGTCATCCAGTGCGTTGCCACGGGCTATGCCCTCCGGCTGGTGCGCACCACCAAGTACAATTCGGTGTGGATTCTTTTCATCGTGGGTTTTTCGCTGCTGTCGGTCGAGCGTCTGATCCAGCTGCTTGTCGTCTCGGGCTTCGAGATCATTCCCCGCTGGTGGTTCGGCTATCTGGGGATCGTGATTTCGGTCTGCCTGTCGATCGGCGTGATGTACGCCCACAAGCTGTTCAAATACATCAACCGCCTGAACCGCCAGCGGTCGCTGCTCAACAAACGCATCCTTACGGCCGTGCTCCGTACCGAGGAGAAGGCCCGGTCTCGTTTCTCGAAGGAACTGCACGACGGTCTCGGGCCGTTGCTCTCTTCGGCCAAAATGTCGCTCACGGCCCTTGCGCGTGAGGAGCGCGATGCCGAGCAGCGCGAGATCATCGACAATACGACCTATGTGATCGACGAGGCGATCCGCTCGCTGCGCGAGATTTCGAATAACCTTTCGCCCCACGTGCTCAACGACTTCGGACTGGCGCGGGGTGTCCAGAACTTCATCGACAAGAGCGCTGCGATGCACGACGTGAAGATCCGCTTCACGACAAACCTCCGTTCGGAGCGTTACGACACCGACATCGAGGTGATTCTCTACCGTGTGATCTGCGAGCTGATCAATAACTCGCTCAAGCATGCCGCCTGTTCCGAGATCAACCTTTCGCTGTCGCAGAACGGCTCGGAACTGACGCTCGACTACACCGACAACGGCCGCGGGTTCAATCCGCATGCGATGATGGACTGCGGCATGGGGCTTTCGAACATCGCGTCGCGCATCAACTCGCTGGGTGGCACGTTCGACATCGCCTCGGCCAAGGGCAAGGGCATGCGCGCCGCCATCCGCGTCAATACCCAGGAGGCGCCTGCTCCGTTGAACCGTAACAGCAAACGCCGCCGATGATGGAACCGCACAAGATTGTTCTGGTCGACGACCATTCGCTCTTCCGCGACGGTCTGCGGGGATTGCTCGAACGTTGCGCCGCATGCCGCGTGGTCGGCGAGGCCGCCAGCGGCGAGGAGTTTCTGGCGATGCTCGGCGGCCTCGATGCTGATATCGTGTTCATGGATTTCGCCATGCCGGGGCTGGACGGAGCGCACACTACCGAGCGGGCACTGGCCCAGCGTCCCGATCTCAAAATCATCACGCTCTCGATGTTCGGCGAGGAGAGTTACTATTCGCGCATGGTCGAGGCCGGTGCGCGGGGTTTCCTGCTGAAGGATTCCGACATCGGGGATGTGATCGAGGCTGTCGAGACGGTGACGGCGGGCGGCAGTTATTTTTCGCCGCAGCTGCTTTCGTCGCTCACGGGACGCATGCGTACACGGGAAGATGCCGCGGACGAACAACTCTCGTCGCGCGAACGTGAAATCCTGGTTGCCGTCTGCCGGGGGCTGTCGAATCAGGAGATCGCCGACGAACTTTTCATTTCGAAGCGCACGGTCGACAAGCACCGGGCCAACATTCTCGAAAAAACCGGCTGCAAGAACACCGCCTCGCTGGTGGTCTATGCCATCCGCAACGGCATCGTCGACATTTAGACCCTGCTTTTCCCGGTCGTTCCCCCGAATGACCCCTTATTGCTCCGGCCCCGGAACAATCCGCTCCGGCCTGTGTCCCTCCCTCCGATCCGTTCCGTGAGGGCCGAACCCTGTTTTGCGCAATCCGCCCGCCCCGATCCGTTCTGCGAGGGCCGCATCCTGTTTCGCACAATCCGCCCGCCCTGCCTTTCGGTCGGGATTACAGCAGCGGCGAGAATACCCGCATCAGCGACTCCGCCCAGCGGCGCGGCCGCGGCCGGTTGAACCACTCTCCGGGTGTCAGGCTGTGGCAGCGCGAGGCGTCGTCCTCGAATACTCCGCTCATGCGGGCCGTGAGTTCTCGGTCGTAAACAAAGGCGTTGATCTCGAAATTGTGTTCGAAACTGCGGAAATCCATGTTCGCCGATCCGATGACGGTCAGTGCGTCGTCGATGATCAGCAGTTTGGAGTGGAGGAAGCCGGGTTTGTAGAATAGAATCTTCGCCCCGGCCTTCATCATGTCGTCGAGATAGGAGTGCGAGGCCAGGTCCACGACCTTCGAGTCGGAGCGCGCCGGGAGCATCAGCCTTACGTCGATGCCGGCCAGCGCCGCCACTTGCAGGGCCGAGTTCAGCACGTCGGACGGGAGGTAGTAGGGGGTCTGTATCCAGATCCGCTTCCGGGCGTTCGAGACGGCGTAGCTGTCGGCCTGCAGCAGGGTTCTCCACTTGCCGAAGGGACCGCTTGGCACGATCTGCAGCATGCCCTCCGTGTGGCGCTCCGCCGCGGGGTAGTACTCCGAGCCCGCGATGTGGCGCTTGGTGGTTGCCGACCAGTCGCTCAGGAACGAGGCCTGCAACCCGGCGGCTCCGCTGCCTTCGATCCGGAAGTGGGTGTCGCGCCACGACCCCCACTGTGTGCCGCAGACGTAGCGGTCGGCGATGTTCATGCCGCCGATGAAGCCGATGGAGCCGTCGATGACGGCTATTTTGCGGTGGTTTCGGTAGTTGACCTTGCTGGTGAAGAGCGGGAACTTGACGTGCAGGAATGCGAAGACCTCGATTCCCTCGCGGCGCATCCCCTCGAAAAAGGCCTTTTTCACGCGGCTGCACCCCACATCGTCGTAGAGGATGCGCACCTCGACCCCTTCCCGGGCCTTTGCGACCAGCGCGTCGCGCAGGCGGCAGCCCGTCTCATCGTCGCTGAAGATGTAATACTGGATGTGTATGTGGTGCTTCGCCCGGGCTATTTCGGCCAGCAGGGCCTCCATCTTCGACTTTCCGTCGGTGTAGGGTGTGATGCGGCTTCCGTAGAGCGGCACGGAGTGTATTGTCGTGGCGAGCAGCCGGGCCAGCGGGAGGTGCTCGTCGGGAATGCCGGGACCTTCGTCGTCGTGAACCTCTTCGAGCTGCATGGTGATGCGTTTGCGCGTGCGTCGCGAGATGATGCGCCGCTTGGAGAGGTTCTGGCCGAAGAAAAAGTAGAAGACCAGCCCCACGACCGGAGCGAATACCAGCACAATGATCCAAGGCAGGGTTTTCAGCGGGTTCCGGTTGTCGGTGATGACGACCAGAACGATGCCGAGGACCGTGACCGTGTAGATTACAAGAAAGGCATATGTCAGTATCTGCTGCATGTCGGTCGGTTTCTACTCATCGCGCGGGCGGGAGTTCCGCGGCGGCACCGGGGGCTACTGCCCGGGGAAACGCACCGAGTAGAGCAGGTGTTCGAGGCCCCGCATGTAGTTGCGCTTGTGGGGTTTGTTCAGATCGGGGGCGTAGACGTAGCAGTCGAGCGTGAGGACGCGGTTGGTGGCCGTGTCCACGGTCGTATAGCTGACGAACGGGCCGCCCATGAAGTCGCCCTTCACGTCCCAGAATCCGCGGAGTTCGCACCACAGACGTCCCTCCATGCGGAACATGCGGTAGTGCGGGTCGAATGCGTCCGCAGTGGTCATGTACGAATCCTCCGACGGGCCGGGAATCATCGCTGCGAACTTGTTGCGGGCTGCTGTCAGCGCCTCTTCCGAGAGCGACTGCTTGCCTTCGTAGGGGTAGGAGTAGAGGAAGAATCCCTGGCTGGCGGTCGGATACTCGTTGCGGGCCCAGATGAAGTCGGGCTTCTCTGCGGCCAGCGTGTAGCCCTTCGGCACCTTCATCTCCACGCCGAAGGTTTTGCGGATGGCCGCCTCGATGCCGGGATTGCCAAATTTTTCGTTGGCCTTCACGGTGCGGTCGCGCTCGGCCTTTTCGAGAGCCTGAACGAGGTTCTCGCGGTTCTCCGAGAGGTATTTTAGCAGTGCTTCGTCGCTGGGTCCCTGCAGCGTCATCACGATTTGCGGATCGGACGTCACGTCATACTGCACGGCGGTCGAAGTCTCCTTCAGTTCCGGATCGACCAGTACCTTGAGGATATTGCGGTGGTCGGCGACCATGCCCGTGAATCCGCGTTCGGTGACGCGCAACACGTCGAAGATCGGCTCTGTCTGATTCAGATAGGGTACCGGGGCTGTGAAGATCGCGCGCAGCGAATCTCCGACTTCGCCCGTCCATTCCGCCTGGGGACATACCACGATCAGCTCGTAGGGTTTTCCCTGAGCGCTTTTTTTGGGATTGTTCAGGGTCCTGAAGGCGTCGCAACCTGCTGCCGTAGCGACAATCAGCATTGCAATTGCTGTCCGGTAAAATGTTTTCATAGTCGTCAGGTTTGGATTGTCTTTCTCACAAATATACGTATATTTTTCCAAATGGCGCGGAATTTCACTATTTTTGTCCCATTATGCGTTTGAAACCGCCAAAAATAATCCGGCGCCTGATGCCGGACCTGATCTGGGAGATCGACGATGCGGACGGCGTGTTCCTGACCTTCGACGACGGTCCCACGCCGGGCGTCACGGAGTGGATCCTTTCGACGCTGGACAAGTACGATGCCAAGGCGACGTTCTTCGTGCTGGGTAAAAACGTCGAGATGTACCCCGACCTCTACCGGCGCATTCTCGACGCCGGGCACAAGGTGGGCAACCACACCTATTCGCACCAGAAGGGGTGGTGCATGAGCCTTGAACGCTATACGGAGGACGTCGATTTTGCCAACGATCTGATCCATAGCGAGCTGTTCCGTCCTCCCTATGCGCGCATCACTCCGGCCCAGGCGCGTTTTCTGGGCCAGCGCTACAAACTGGTGATGTGGGACATCATCTCGCGCGACTACAACCGCCGCCTGTCGCCCCGCACCTGTCTGAAGAACGTCACGAAATACCTCGCTCCGGGAGCCATCGTGGTGTTCCACGACAGCGAAAAAGCCTTCCGCAACATGCGTTACGCGCTTCCCCGGACCCTGGAGAAGATCCGTCAGATGGGCCTCAAATGCAAGTCGATAGAGCTTTGAGAACCAACTGCGTGCGTTTGCCTGGGGGCGAGTCTCCGGGAATAGGAAGTTCCGGATTTTTTTCGTAACTTCGCGCCGCTGAAAAACAACAATTATAAACCATATTCCTATGACAATTACAGCAGCTGACATCAAGATCGGCATGTGTATCGAAATGGACGGCAAGACGTTCCTTGTGGTCGATTTCCAGCACTGCAAACCGGGCAAGGGCCCTGCCTTCGTCCGTTCGAAACTCAAGAATCTGGAAAACGGGCGTGTGCTTGAAAACACCTTCTCGTCGGTAAGCCAGAAGATCGAGCAGGTGCGCGTTGAGCGCCGTCCCTACCAGTTCACCTATGAGGATGACCTGGGAGCCCACTTCATGCACACCGAGACTTTCGAGGAGATCAACATCGACCGGAACCTGATCAGCAACTACGACCTGATCACCGACGGTCAGATCGTCGAGGTGATGTTCCACACCGAGAAGGAGGCCGTTCTTTCGGCCGAGCTTCCTCCGATCGTCGATATGGAGGTGATCTACACCGAGCCGGGTATCAAGGGCGACACGGCGTCGACCAACTCGCTGAAACCCGCGACGGTGAACTCCGCAACGGCGAAGGACGGCGCCACGATCCGTGTGCCGCTGTTCATCAATACGGGCGACCGGATCCGTGTCGACACCCGTACCCGTGAGTACTACGAGCGCATCAAATAATCGGGAATCCGCAGCTTCGGGCAGACGCCGCACGCAAGCGCGGCGTTGCTCCGGCCCTTTCCAAAGGGCCGACTTCGGGTCGAGGATCTTCCCGGCGGTGGAAGTCGCTCCATCCGGAGGGTGCACCGGCAAGACAACATGCAGCATCCGGACTGCTGCCGGTAATATCCCGGATCGGCAAAAGAATAGCGGCTGTAACTACGAATCGAATAGTTGCAGCCGCTATTTTTGTGTCCGAAGGACTGGCCCCTGATGTGTTTGCCGAAATACCTCCCAAAAACGAAGCCATGCGGAATCTCCGCATGGCTTCGTTTCTTCGGTTTGTGAATCGTCTCGATCCCTATTTCTTCTGCAGGAGGAGCTTCATTTTCAACTCGCTCACATTGTTGAAGATGAGATCTATCGTGTCCTTCAGATTGATCATATTCATTATCGGGGGAACGTTGGCAACAGCAGCCTTGATCAGCGGCAGGTAGGGCTTGATCATCCCGAGATCGATGTAGAGGGTTAGCGCACCTTTGCTCTCGACCGTGTATTTCAAGGGGATGGCGAAGTACTTTTCGGTCGACTGAATATCCAGCGAGGACGATGCAATGACGCCCTCGATCAGCTCTACCAGGTTGGTCGGCTGCTCCATCTTCTCTCCGACCATCTTCAGGAAATCCTTGCTGATGGTGAAGTAGAACTTGTCGGCGTTATCATCGGTGTAGTAGCCCAAAGCGGCTGCAGGGATAACGGCCTCGGTTTCTAACGAGGGGAACACTTTCACGGTTTCTTCGAACTTGGGCTCCAGAAGAGCACCCATGATCGCCGACATATCCGCATTTTCGGGCAGGATCAGACTCTTGTATTTGGCCGAGAACGAACCGTTGTTCTTCAGGTCGAGTTCTACGAAACCACCCATAATGATGTTCGATACCAGACCCTGCATGATACCTAAAACCTGGGGCATGGGCAGGAATCCACCGACCATCAGCGTTTCGGGTTTAACACCCTCCTTCCAGGTGGGCTCTATGATAAAGTAGTAGTCCTGGGCAGACTCAGCCATCGGAAGCTGGTAGTTGATGAAGGTGGGGGTGTAGGTACCGATGAGCTCCGACTTGAACTGGGGGGCGGGAGGAGGGGTATCGTCATCGTCACACGAAACAAACGATGCAGCCATCAGCGGCATCGTCAGGAAGAGGGCTGCTTTAAAGAAAAAGTTTTTCATACGAAGTTATAATTAATTGTTTCCTTTTTTCGGCGACAAATTTAGGGCTTGACGACACAAGACCCAAATAAATTCATTCGAGCGGGGGGTATTAATCACGAACACCCGCTTTTTCATTACGAACGCTTTTTGAAAAGCCGGGAAATCCCACGAATTACCTGCAAAAATAGCGCCTGCAACCATCCGATTTCTGGTTGCAGACGCTGTTCTTTCTCCCTGAGGGCTCCCCGCCTATTCGAATTCCTGCATCACCTGCTCCATCTTGCGGCGGATTTCCTCCGTGCAGAGGTTGCCGATGCTGCCTTCGTGCGTGTGGTTCACCTCGCGGGTGGGGGTGTATTGGCCCTTCTGGACGGCGATCCCCACCTGTTTGTAGGCCTCGCGGAAGGGCGTACCCGCCAGCACCATCCGGTTGACGTCCTCCACCGTGAACAGATAGTCGTATTTTTTGTCGTCGAGGATGTGCTCGTTGACGCGGATGTGCGCCAGCATGAAGTCGCACATCGCGAGCGAGCGTTTGATCTCCGTCGTCGCCGGGAAGAGGATGTCCTTCAGCAGCTGCAGGTCGCGGTGATAGCCCACCGGCAGGTTCGTCGTCAGCAGGGCGATCTCGTTGGGTACCGCCTGCAGCCGGTTGCAGCGCCCGCGCATGATTTCGAAGACGTCGGGATTCTTCTTGTGGGGCATGATGCTCGATCCGGTTGTCAGCTCGTCGGGCAGCGAGACGAATCCGAAGTTCTGGCTCATGAACAGACATACGTCCATCGCCAGCCGGCCGATCGTTGCGGCCACGGCGGCGATGGCGGCCGCTGCGGCGCGTTCACTCTTGCCGCGGCTCATCTGTGCCGCCACGACGTTATAGTGCAGCGTCTCGAATCCCATGAGTCGGGTGGTCATCGTGCGGTCGAGCGGGAACGACGAGCCGTATCCGGCGGCCGATCCCAGCGGGTTCTGGTTGGCTATGTGCCATGCGGCGGCCACCAGACGCATGTCGTCCACGAGTGTCTCGGCATAAGCCCCGAACCACAGCCCGAACGACGACGGCATGGCGATCTGGAGGTGGGTGTATCCCGGCATCAGCACCTCCCTGTATTGCTCGCTCAGCTTCTGCAGCCGGTCGAAGAGGGTTTTCACGGCGTCGGCCACCTGCTTCAGTTCGTCGCGCAGGAACAGTTTGAGGTCCACGAGCACCTGATCGTTGCGCGATCGTCCCGAGTGTATCTTCTTGCCGGCGTCGCCCAGCCGGCGGGTGAGCATCAGCTCGACCTGCGAATGAACGTCCTCCGTGCCGGGTTCGATTGCGAAGCGTCCGGCTTCGATCTCCGCGGCGATTTCGCGGAGTCCCGCGGTGAGTTTTTCGAGCTCTTCGGCCGTCAGTAGCCCGATTGTTTCGAGCATGGCGATATGCGCCAGCGACCCTTCGACATCGTAGCGCGCCAGGCGCATGTCCAGTTCGCGGTCGTCGCCCACGGTGTATTCCTCGATCATTTTGTCCGGCTCGTAGCCTTTGTCCCAAAGTTTAGTGCTGCTCATATTCCTGTGCCAGTTTTTCGATGTAGGTTTCATAGATGGCTATTCCCTCGGCAATCTCCCCGAGGAGGACGAATTCGTCGGCCGTGTGCGACCGCGACGACTCCCCGGGGCCCATCTTGAGCGCCGGGAACGGCATCAGCGTGCGGTCCGAGGTGGTCGGCGAGACATAGGTTCTGCGCCCTGCGGCGATGGCCGCCCTCACCAGCGGATGTTCTTCGCCGACCGCTGCGGCGCGGATGTGCGTTGACCGGGGCACGACGTCTGAGCGGAGGGCCGCCCGCAGGATTTCGACCGTCTCCTCGTTCGAGTAGGCGTCCGTCGTGCGGACGTCCACGACGAAACGGCACGTGTCGGGCACGACGTTGTGCTGCGTGCCCGCTTCGATCTGCGTCACCGCAATTCCGATCGGGCCGAGCAGTTCCGATTCCCTCCCGAAGCGCAGGGAGCGCAGCCGCGCGATGTCGTCCAGCGCGATGTAGAGGGCGTTTTCCCCCTCGCTGCGTGCCGCATGCCCGCTTTTTCCGTGCGCCGTGCAGTCCACCACGACCAGCCCCCGTTCGCCCAGCGCGGCCTGCATGCCTGTCGGTTCGCCCACGAGGGCCATGTCCACACGCCCCAGAGCGGGCAGCAGGGCGCGGATGCCGTTGGGCCCCATGCACTCCTCCTCGGCCGAGATCCCCAGCACGAGGTTGAAGGGCAGCGGCCGAGTGCGGAACCTTAGGAAGGTCTCGACGAGACTCACGACCGAAGCCCCCGCGTCGTTGCTCCCCAGGCCGTAGAGCCTTCCGTCCTCGATTGCAGGCGTGTAGGGATCCCGCGTGTACGATGCTGCCGGGCGCACCGTGTCGTGGTGCGAGTTCAGCAGCAGTGTCGGACGTGCGGGGGCGAAGTGCTCTGCCCGGGCCCAGACGTTGTTCGCAAGGCGTTCGGGAGCCGCTCCGCGTTGTGCGAGAAATGCGTGGAGCAGGTCTGCCGTGCGCGCCTCGTCGCGCGATCGGGAGGGTGTCGCGATCAGCGCTTTCAAGAGCTCGACGGCCTCTGTAACCGATTTGTCCAATTCCGAATGGTTCATTTTCGAATCATGAATTCCGGATCAGTGTTCCTGTGTCGTTCCGTAAATTGTCCGAATGTTTGATGGTAACGCTCCGCACCCCTTTCGCGACGGCTTTCAGGGCGTTTTCGATCTTGGGGATCATCCCTTTGCTCACCACACCGTCGGCCTTGAGCTGCGGATAGGTTGCGTCCGTGATCTGGCGGATCAGCGACGTCTCGTCGTCCGGGTCGCGCAGAACCCCGGTCTTCTCGAAGCAGAAAACCAGATCCGTCGGGGCTATTTCCGCCGCGCCCAGCGCTACGGCCGAAGCCACGCTGTCGGCATTGCAGTTCAGCAGGGTCCCTTTTCCGTCGTGCATGATGGCCGAGAATACGGGCACCATGCCGCCTTCGAGCAGCCGGCGCAGCAACGCGGCGTCCACCCGCTCGATGTCGCCCACAAATCCGTAGTCAATCGGCTGGGGGGCGCGACGCCGGGCCGTGACGGCGTTTCCGTCGGCTCCCGAGAGCCCGATGGCATTGCAGCCTTCGGCCTGGAGCCCGGCCACTACCTGCTTGTTGATCAGCCCGGCATAAACCATCGTCACCACGTCGAGCGTTCCCTTGTCGGTGATGCGGCGTCCGTCGATCATCTGCACCTTCAGCTCCAGCCGCTCGGCCAGACGTGTGGCGAGTTTTCCTCCTCCGTGCACGAGGATCCTGGGCCCTTCCAGCGCGGCAAACTCCTTCAGGAAGCGCTTCAGCGCCGCGGGGTTGTCGATGACGTTGCCGCCGATTTTTACGACTGTGATCCGTTCCATCAGTTCAGCCCCTCCAGCAGTCGTTTGAGCACCACCTGTGCCGCGATTTCGCGGTTTGCGGCCTCGGGGATCACCAGCGAGCGGGGCGACTCGATCACTTCGTCCGAGACGATCATGTTGCGCCTCACGGGCAGACAGTGCATGAAACGGGCGTTGTTCGTGAGCGACATCTTCTCCGCATCGACCGTCCACGCGCGGTCGCGTGAGAGCACCTTGCCGTAATTGGGGTCCGCATAGGCGGCCCAGTTCTTGGCGTAGACGAAGTCGGCGCCTTCGAGGGCCTTGTGCTGGTCGTATTCGACGCGCGCCGAGCCCACGAACTTCGGGTCGAGCTCGTAACCTTCGGGATGGGTGATCACGAAATCGTAGTCCGCGGCGTTCATCCACTCGGCAAACGAGTTGGGCACGGCCTGCGGCAGGGCGTTGGGATGCGGTGCCCAGGTCATCACGACCTTCGGACGCTCCACGGTCTTGTGCTCTTCGATGGTGATCAGATCGGCGAAGCTCTGCAGCGGATGGCGCGTCGCGGCCTCCATCGAGAATACCGGGCGGCCCGAGTAGCGGATGAACTGCTCCAGCACGCGCTCCTCGTAATCTTCGGCCTTGTCCTGAAAGCGTGCGAACGAGCGCACGCCGATCACGTCGCAGTAGGATCCCATGACCGGGATGGCCTCCAGCAGGTGCTCGGCCTTGTCGCCGTCCATCACCACACCCCGCTGGGTTTCGAGTTTCCATGCCCCCTGGTTGACGTCGAGGACCATGACGTTCATTCCGAGGTTCATGGCGGCCTTCTGGGTCGAAAGCCGCGTGCGGAGGCTTGAGTTGAAGAAGAGCATCAGCAGCGTCCGGTTGCGTCCCAGCCCCGTGAACTGGAAGCGGTCGCGCTTGATCTCCAATGCTTCGGCGACAGCCTGACGAAGGTCGCCGATGTCTTGTACGCAGGTGAATTTATCCATGAATTTGTTGCTTTTTCGTTTCTTGTTGCTTGATCCGGAACCCGCTCCGGCGGGGCGTTGCCGCCTGCGGCCCTGCTGCCGAAATGCGGAGGGGCTTCTCTACCCGTTCACCTCGTCGAATGCCGCGAGGAAGCGGTCCGCCATTTCGTGCGTGAGACACATCGCCGGGAGCAGCCTGACGGTCGAAACTCCGGCCCCGCCCGTGAATATGTGCTTTTCGAAGAGCAGTTTCTTGCGCAGTTCCGAACCCGATCCGTCGATCTCCATGCCGATCATCAGACCGCGTCCGCGCACCTCTTTCAGGGAGCTCATGCGGCGCAGCCCGGCCAGGAGGTAGTCGCCGACCGTGGCGGCGTTTTCCATCAGAGCTTCGCGCTCGATCACCTCCAGCACGGCGATTGCCGCCGCGCAGGCCAGATGATTGCCGCCGAAGGTGGTTCCCAACAGTCCCGGACGCGCCTCGAAGTGGGGGGCTATGAGCACGCCGCCGATCGGGAATCCGTTGCCCATGCCTTTGGCCATGGTGATCAGGTCGGGCCGGATGCCGGCTGCCTGGTGGGCGAAGAAGCGGCCCGTGCGGCCGTATCCCGACTGGATTTCGTCAAGCACCAGCTGCGTTCCGGTCTCGGTCGCCGCGGCCTGCACGGCGCGCAGAAATTCGTCCGTCGGGGCGTGAATGCCCGCGACGCCCTGAATGCCCTCGACGATCACCGCCGCGAATTGGCGCGTCGCGAGTTTCCCGCGCATCGCCTCGATGTCGTTCAGAGGGGTGAACTCCACGTTCGGCGTGCGGTTGAAGGGCGCTTGGATCGCCGGGTTGTCCGTCACGGCGACGGCCCCCGACGTGCGGCCGTGAAAGGCCTTCGAGACGGCCAGCACCTTCGACCGTCCCGTGTGGAACGAAGCCAGCTTCAGGGCGTTCTCGTTGGCTTCGGCCCCCGAGTTGCAGAGAAAGAGGCGGTAGTCGTCATACCCCGAAACGCGGCCCAGCCGCTCCGCCAACTGCTTCTGGAGCGAATTTTCGACCGAGTTGGAGTAGAATCCGAGACGAGAGACCTGCTCCTGCACGGCCCGCACGTAGTCGGGCTGCGCATGCCCGATCGAGATCACGGCATGGCCGCCGTAGAGGTCGAGGTACTCGGTTCCCGCCGCGTCGTAAACGTAGCAGCCCCGCCCCCGGACGGGTTCGATCGGATAAAGCGAATATACGTTGAATAATTCCATATTTTACTCTTTTTTTCTTGCCGCTTTTGGTGGTAAAGGCGGCGTAAAACCTCCCGCATGCCCTTCCCTGCGGAGCCTCTTCGCCGGATGCGTTCACCCGGACGCCTGAAGCGTACTTGCAACCGCCTCCGGCCCCGTTGCCAAGGCTCCGCCCGAGCTGCTTCCTTCCCGCTCCGGACGGAACTGCGGGAGGCTCCTGCCGCTCTGCGGCGATTTCTCAGAATGCCGCGGCCTTTAACCGCAGCCCCTCCTTTTCGTCGAGTCCGAACATCAGGTTCATGTTCTGCACGGCCTGTCCCGATGCCCCTTTCAGCAGGTTGTCGATGACCGATACGATGTGCAGTTTCCCGCCGTGCTTGGCCGTGTGGAGCAGTGCCTTGTTGGTGTTGACCACCTGCTTGAGGTCCACGTTGCGCTCCGTGACGCGGGTGAATGCCGCCGTGGCGTAGAAGTCGGCGTAGCACTTCGATGCCGCTTCGTCGTCGAGCGGACAGGCGGTGTAGACGCTCGCCAGAATGCCCCGCGTGAAGTCGCCGCGCATCGGCACGAAGTTCACTTCGCTGTCGAACGACGGCTCCAGCCGCCGCAGGTTGCGCCCGATCTCCAGGAGATGCTGGTGGGTGAAGGCCTTGTACACCGAGATGTTGTCCGACCTCCAGCTGAAATGGGTCGTGGCCGAGGGCTTCACGCCCGCCCCCGTCGATCCCGTCACCGCCGTCACATGTACCTCGTCCTGCAGCAGTCCCGCAGCGGCCAGCGGCAGCAGCGCCAGCTGGATCGCCGTGGCGAAACAGCCCGGGTTGGCCACACGCTCCGCCCGGCGGATGCGCTCGCGGTTCAGCTCCGGCAGTCCGTAGACGAATCCGCACGACTCGTCGCGGAAATCCTGCGCCAGGTCGATGATTTTCACGTTTGCGGGGATCGGGTTCTCTTCCATCCATACCCGGCTCTGGCCGTGTGCCGAACAGAGGAAGACCACATCGGCCTCCGCGAGGTCGTACGTGTCGCAGAACCGCATGCTGCTGTCGCCCTCCAGCCCGCCGTGGACCTCTGCGAGGCGGTTTCCCGCATTCGAGGAGCTGTGGATGAAGGCGATCTCGGCCTGCGGATGGTTCACCAGCAGGCGGATCAGTTCGCCGGCGGTGTAGCCGGCGCCTCCGATGATGCCGACGCGGATCATTTCTTGTTGCGTTTCTGTACGTTGTGGTAAATCTTGATCTGGTTGCCGAGGATCTTCGTGAATCCCTTCACGTCGTCCGCCGACCATGCCTTGTTGACCTCGCCATACTCGCCGAAGTCGGTCTTCATCAGGTCGAACGTCGAGTCGACGCCCACAAGCGTATAGTTGCGCGGTCTCAGGATCAGCTCCACGGTCCCCGTCACGTTGCGCTGCGAGGAGAGGAGCATCGCCTCGATGTCGCGCATCACCGGTTCGAGGTACTGCGCTTCGTGGAGGAACATGCCGTACCAGGTCGCCACCTGGTCCTTCCAGTAGATCTGCCATTTGGTCTGCGTGTGTTTTTCGAGCATCTTGTGCGCGGCGATGATCAGGATCGGCGCGGCGGCCTCGAATCCCACGCGTCCCTTGATGCCGATGATCGTGTCGCCGATGTGCATGTCGCGTCCGATGCCGTATTTCGAGCCGATGGCCTCCACGGCGCGGATGGCCTCGACCTTGTCCGTATAGGGGGTGCCGTTGACCGCCGCCAATTCGCCCTGCTCGAAGGTGAGCTTGAGGCGCTCCTCGCCCTCGGCCGTGATCTGGCTGGGGTAAGCCTCCTCGGGGAGGGTCTGCTCCGAGTGGAGGGTCTCCTTGCCGCCGATCGAGGTTCCCCACAGCCCCTTGTTGATCGAGTACTCCATCTTCTTGTAGTCGGCCGTGATTCCGTGTCTGCGCAGGTAGTCGATTTCGTATTCGCGCGTCAGGGTCATGTCGCGTGTCGGGGTGATGATCTCGATTTCGGGGGCGAGGATCTGAAACGTCAGGTCGAAGCGCACCTGGTCGTTGCCCGCACCTGTCGACCCGTGGGCCACGGCGTCGGCGCCGATCCGTTTGGCATATTCGATGATGGCGATGGCCTGGAAAATGCGCTCCGAACTTACCGAAATGGGATAGGTCCCGTTGCGCAGGATATTGCCGAAGACCATGTAGCGGATGCTTTTCTCGTAGTATTCCTGCTCAATGTCGAGCGTTGCGTGGGCTGCGGCACCCAGTTTCATGGCGCGCTTTTCGATCTTCTCGAGTTCGGGTTTCGAGAAGCCGCCCGTGTTGGCGATTGCCGTGTAAACGTCGTAACCCTTCTCTTCGGAGAGGTATTTTACACAAAACGAGGTGTCCAGACCGCCGCTGAACGCCAAAACCACTTTCTTCTTGGTTTCCATGATATTGTCTTTGTTGTTATTTGCTTTGTTTTGCCGGGGTTTCGATCCTCGCCCCGGCCGTTGGCGCGGCCTGCGGCCGCATTTTCGGATCCGACCCGGTTCCGGCCCCTTCTGCTTAAGGTGTCTGGCGCAGCCCTCCCCCGGACCAGCTCCGGGAATGGGCGCATGCCGATCGGCTGGCTCCTGTATCGGATTCGTTACTTCAGATGAAACAGTTTTTTCAGTTTGTTCCGCAAAAACATCCGGTAGGGAGCCAGCCGCGACTGCCTGGCGGGCGGTTCCTTGGTCGGATCGTAGAGCATGCCCGTGCAGAGGCACATGCGTCGGTTGTTGCGCTGCAGGATGTCGTAGTTGCAGCAGCCTTCGCAGCCGCGCCAGAACTCCTCGTCCTCGGTCAGTTCCGAGAAGGTTACGGGGGTGTATCCCATCCGCGAGTTGAGCTTCATGACCGGCAGCGACGTCGTGATACTGAATAACTTGGCATACGGGAATCGTCGTCGGGCCAGCTCGAATGTTCGTCGTTTGATTTGCTCCGCGAGTCCCATATGGCGGTACTCGGGATCGACGATCAGTCCTGAGGTGGCGACGAAGTCGCCGTGACCCCAGCACTCGATATAGCTGAACCCGACCAGTTTTTCACCGTCCAGCGCCACGACGGCCTTGCCACCGGTCATTTTTGCGGCGATGTATTCGGGCGACCGCTTTGCGATGCCCGTACCCCGCTGCAGGGCCGACTCATAGATCAGGTCACAGATACGCTCTGCGTAGTGTGCGTGCGATGGGTCGGCGAAAACGACGCTGATTGTGTTGTTATTCATTTATCGTTTGTGTGGGTAAAAAAAAGAAGTTTGCGGAATTAGTTGATGCGGAAGGCTCGCTGCACACCCTTGATGCGCATGATCTGGTGAATGAGCGTGTCCACGACAGCCGCTCCGGGGACCTCGACGGCCACTTCTCCCGCCACGCAGCCGTTCCCTGCGGGCGCGAAGTTCATCGAGCGAATCCCCAGTTTGAGATCGCGTACGATGACCTCGGTGATGTGGTTGGCCATTCCCGTGGTGTCGGCCGCCACGATGCGGATCGTGACGCGGAACGCCCCTTCGGCCGACTGCCGCCAGCGGGCGTCGATCACGCGGTAGGGGTAATTTTCGCGCATGCGCTTGGCATTGGGGCAGTCGCAGCGGTGGATGGTGATCCCCGCGTTGATCGTCACGAATCCGAACACCTCGTCGCCTTTGATCGGGTTGCAGCATTTGGCCAGCTTGTACTGGATTTTCGAGATGTCGTCGTCGATCACCAGCGCGTCCTGCGGGGCGGTCTTCTCCTGTGCGCCGTGTTGTGCGGCCTTTTGGCGTTCGATTTCGGCGGCTGCGGCGCGTCGCTCCTCCTCCGCCTCGCCCGAGAGGTGGCGGGAGAGGATCTCCTTGATCGATCCGAAGTCGAGTTTCTGGGTGGCGATCAGGGCGTAAACCTCCGTTCCGAGCCTCAGTTTGAAGTATTTGGCCAGATAGGCCACCGCCTCGTCGATCGTGATGCCCAATTTCCAGTTCTTGAGTTTGCGTTCCAGCTCCTCGCGCCCCATGCGCGTATGCTTGGCCTGCTCCTCGCGCAGGAAGGACTTGATTTTGTTGCGGGCCTTCGAGGTCACCACCAGCGACAGCCAGTCCGACTTGGGTGTCTGGTTCTTCTGGGTGTTGATCTCCACGATGTCGCCGTTGCGCAGTTGTTCGCGGATCGGCACGGCGCGGCCGTTGACCTTTCCGCCCACGCACGTCGATCCGAGCGAGGTGTGAATGTCGAAGGCGAAGTCGAGGAGCGTGGCCCCCTCGGGGAGCTTCCTCAGATCGCCGTTGGGCGTGAATACGAATATTTCGCCCGAGGCGGGCTTGGCGTCGAAACGCTGTGCTAGCGAGTGGGTCGTGTCCTCGATCAGTTCGCGCAGATGACCCAGCCACATTTCGCTGGTCTGCGCCCCCTGGTTGACTCCCTTGTAGCGCCAGTGTGCGGCGATGCCCCGCTCGGCCACGGCATCCATGCGTTCGGTGCGGATCTGCACCTCGACCCATCGGCCTTCGGCCGACACGGTGGTGTGCAGCGACTCGTAGCCGTTCGACTTGGGGATCGAGATCCAGTCGCGCATGCGCTTGGGATTGGGCGTGTAGAAATCCGTCACCACCGAATAGGCCGTCCAGCAGAGCTGTTTCTCGGCCTCCTGCGGACAGTCGATGATGATGCGGATGGCGAAGATGTCGTAGACGCCCTCAAAGGGGACGTGCTGCTTGTGCATCTTGTTCCAGATCGAGAAGATCGACTTGGTGCGGCTTTTGATGTGGTATTTGATGCCGAGGAGGTTCAGCCGCTGCTCGATCGGCACGAGGAACCGCCCGATGAAGGCCTTGCGTTCCTCGGCGCTCTCTTCGAGTTTCGTGACGATGTGCTCGTAATCCTTCGGCTCGAGGTATTTCAGGGCGATGTCCTCCAGTTCGCTCTTGATCGAGTAGAGACCCAGTTTGTGGGCGATCTGTGCGTAGAGGTTCATCGACTCCCAACTCTTCTTGCGCCACTTTTCGCGGGGGAACATCCCCAGCGAACGCATCACTTCGAGCCGGTCGGCGAGTTTGATCAGGATGACGCGCGGATCCTCCGAGTAGCTCACGATCAGGTCCCGGAAATTGTCGGCCTGCTCCTTGGCCACCTTGAGTCTCAGCTCCGAGATGTTGGCCAGCCCGAGGGTGATGCCCACGACCTGGTCGCCGAAGCGGCTGCGGATGTCGGCGCTCAGGGCCAGGAACTCCTCGGCGGGGAGCTGCTTGTGGGCCAGGCGCACGACGTCGTGGAGAATTGACGCGATGGACGAGTTGCGTCCGAGTCCCACCTCCGAGATTACGATCGCGGCCACCGCGGCGGCATGCTCCAAGAGGGGCGAGCCGTCGTAGCGCACCAATCCGGCGAGTTTCCCGTCGGCATACTCCAGCGCCTCGTCGACGAGTGCGCGGGTCTGTTCCGAGAAATTCGTACGCACGAGCGTGCGGAGTTTTTCGTAACGCGAGAAGTCCATTTTTAACCTAACCTGAAGCCTTGACGGCAAAGACGGAGCACGTCGGAGCAGAGGGGCTTTCGCGACTATGCCGGGAGAGACAGTCCGTCCAAGCGAAAAGGACTTTCGCAAAGATATGAAATTTTTTCATAAATTTGGCAAGTACAATTGAACTGTTGCGTTATGGAAAAGAAAAAGTCTGTTTATCAGCCGACTGTCGGCGAGGAGATCGGCAACGCCGTGTCTCACGGCGTGATGTCGTTGCTGACGCTGCTGTCGCTTCCCTTTGCCGCCGTGTGGGCCTATGTGCATGATCCCGGAGGGATGCTGGCCTCGGCTTCGGTCTCGGTTTTCGTCATTTCGATCTTCCTGATGTTCCTCGCCTCGACGCTCTATCACTCGATGAACCCGCAGTCGAGGCACAAGGAGGTTTTCCACATCCTCGACCATATTTTCATCTACGTGGCCATTGCGGGCAGCTATACGCCCATCGCGCTGTTGGTCATCGGCGGCTGGCAAGGGGTGTTCATCACCGCCCTGCAATGGGCGATGGTGATTTTCGGGGTGTTCTATAAGTCGCTCTCCCGGAAGTCGATACCGGCCGTCAGCCTGACCATCTACCTGGTCATGGGCTGGACGATCGTCTTCTTCCTGCCGCTGTTCCTCCGCCACGCCTCGACACCCCTCGTGGTGCTGATCGCGCTGGGCGGTGTTCTCTATACGCTGGGAGCGTGGTTCTATGCCCGCAAGGGCTTCCGCTACCACCACATGGTGTGGCATCTGCTGATCAACCTTGCCGTTGCGGCACACTTTACCGGGATCGTGTTCTACCTTTACTGACAAACCCCGTCCCGGAATCTTGCCAGCCGGAACTTCGTCAGCTGGAATTTCTCCAGCCGGAACCTTGACTGCCGGAATTTCGTCGGCCTCCTCCCGCTCGCGCTCGACTGCTTCAGCTCCTGCCTGTTTCGGCCCGGCCGGCTCGCTGTTCCTACTCCGGCCGGCTCGCTGTTCCTACTCCGGCCCGCCCCGGCTTACTCCTGCTCGCGCCTTGGTCTGCCCCTGCCCGCTCCCGCTCCTGCCCGGTCAAAAACCCTGTTTTCCCGAATCCGAGGTGCGGATTTTTGCAAAGCCGCGGATGCTCCCTCGGCAATCAGACTTTGTAAACCACATAGATGTGGTCGGCCGGCAGGGCATATAGGCTGCGTTCGGCCTCGGAGAACGAGGCTGCATAGTCGATGTCCGCGACCTCGAACCCCGCCTGACGCAGGCGGTCGGCATAGTCGGCGCCGTAGATGCGCCGGTGGTCATACTGCCCGAAGATGCGCGTGCGCTCGTCGGGGTCGGTGATCAGGTCGTCCTCGTAGGTCTGTTCGTAGTCCGCATCCACCGGGGATAGGATGATGCCCCAGCCGCCGGGCTTGAGGACCCGGTACAGCTCGCCCATCGCCTTCCGATCGTCGGCTACGTGCTCCATGATGTGGTTGCAGATCACCACCCCCACCGAATCGTCGGCCAGCGGGATCTGCTGCACGTCGAAATGCAGGTCCGCCAGCGGACTTTCGAGGTCAGCCGTGACATACTGCCCCGGATGCGACTTGAAGTGGGGCTTGAGGTGACGCATGATACAGACCTCGGGCGCAACGTGCAACGTGCGCGGAAACGCCGTCAGCAGATCGGTTTCGTGCGTCAGATAGAGCCACAGCAGACGGTGTCGCTCCAGCGACAGACACTTGGGACAGAGTGCGTTGGGGCGTGCCTGCACATAGCCGTAAGGCATGAACTTCCGGTATTTTGCGCCGCACAGGGGGCATTCGACCCCTTCCCCGCGCCCAAACTTGTAGAACACTCCCGCCACGGGCACGGCCCACCCCGCGATGCGCTGCAGCACGGGGCGCGGAATGTGGTTCAGCATCCAGCGGATCAGTCTTTTCATTCTATTCCAGCACTTTGTTTACCTCCTCCTCGGCCTTGCGCAGGCGCTTCTTGCACGAGGCGATCAGCTCCGTGGCGCGCTTCACCTCGGCGGCGAGGCTGTCGACATCCATCTCTTCGTTGCGCAGGCGCGCCAGTATCTTTTCGATTTCACCCATCGCCTCGGCGTAGGTCACTTCTTCTTTTGCCATATTTTTCCGGAATTTACGGTTGCATTTATCTTGCCGTCGGAGACCTCGATTTCGACCTGCTCGCCCTCCGCGACGCTCCCGGCCGAGGTCACGGCACGGCCTCCGGCGCGCAGGACGGCGAATCCCAGCCGGAGGATGCGTTCGGGCGAACGTCCGGCGATCAGTTCCGCGGCGTTGTCTAGGCGCACGCCCTGCCGTGCGAGGAAGTCGCGTGCGGCATCGGGCAGCAGCCCCGCAAAATGCTCCAGACGCAGCGCCTGCCGCGTGAGGAGCTCACCGCTCAGCCGCCTCACTTCGCCCGAGAGGCGTTCGATGGAGACCTCCGAGGCGTGTATCGCGGCCTTTGTCATGTCGTGCAGTTGCAGGGCGGCGTAGTCGAGCCACCCGTCGGTTTCGGCCATCCGTTCGACCAGCCATCCGGCTACCGCCGTCGGGGTCTTGAGTGCCGTGTGGGCCACCATGTCGGCCACACTGGTGTCCTTGTCGTGTCCGATGCCCGTCACCACCGGCAGCGGGAACTGCGCCACGTGGGCACAGAGGCGGTAGGCGTTGAAACAGTTCAGGTCGCTCCGCGAGCCGCCTCCGCGGATCAGCACCACGGCGTCGAATTGTTCGGCCCGGGCCGCGACGGCGCACAGGGCTTCGATGATGGATTCCTCGGCCGCCTCGCCCTGCATGAAGGCGTTGAACAGCGTCAGTTCGAAACGGTAGGGACTTCGCCCCAGCTCCTTGCAGAAATCCTGATAGCCGGCGGCGTTGGCGCTCGACACGATGGCCACGCGTTGCACGGGGGTGGGCATCGGCTCCCCGCGGTTCATGTCCCAGACGCCGTCCTGTTGCAGCTGAACGATGGTCTGCTGCCGTTGCCGCTCCATGTCGCCCAGCGTGTAGGCGGGGTCGATGTCGGTGATCTGGAGCGAGAAGCCGTAGAGTTCGTGGTAGGTGACCAGCACCTTGGCCAGAATCCTGATGCCCGCCGCGAGCCGTTGGCCCGTTTCGGCCTCGAAGTAACCCGCAATGCGGGGGTAGTTCGAGCGCCACACGACGGCCCGGGCCTGCGCTGTCGGCACTCCGTTGTCGCCGCCCTTCTCCACAAGCTCCAGGTAGCAGTGCCCCGAATAGTTGACCTTGATTTCCGAAATCTCGGCACTCACCCAGAGCGGCAGCGCAAACTGACCTTCGAGCGCCGACTTCACGCGGTGCTGCAATTCACGCAGGGTAATATGCTGTGATTCAGTCATCTGCCCAGTAGTATCCCGAGGGTGAGCAAGCCTCCGAACAGCAGGATGTTGCGCGCGGTCTCCCCGAGGCAGACGTTCAGTACGTCGCCGTGGTCGAGGCGTATCATCTTGCGCCATGTGGAGATATGCACGGCGAGGTAGGGCAGGGGCAGCAGGGCAGCCCATGTGTGTCCCGTGAAGAGCAGCGTGAGACACAGGGTTGCGGCTGCGGTTCCGAGGGCGAGGTAGCCCCAGCGGCCGACACCTGCGCCGAGGCAGACGACGATCGTGCGTTTGTTGCAGCGCGCGTCCTCCTCGCGGTCGCGGAAGTTGTTGATCATGAGCATCGTGTCGATCACAAGCCCGCAAGCCAGGGCGGCGATGAGGACCTCCGGGGTCCATGTGCCGGTCTGGATATAATAGGTGAATCCCACGGGGACCAGTCCGAAGAAGAGGATGACCGCCACGTCGCCCAGACCGTGGTAGGCCAGCGGGTAGGGGCCGGCGGTGTAGAAGTAGGCCGCGACGATGCAGGCGATGCCTGCGGCGACGAGTTCCCAGCCTCCGTAGCGGAGCATGTCTGCACGAAGGGCCCAGACGAGCAGCGCGACGCCTGCGGCAGCGGCTGCGAGAGTGAATCCCGCAATGCCCGCCTTCATGGCCCGGAGGGTGATGTATCCCTTGGCGAAGGCGCGGTCGGGGCCCAGTCGGTCGGGCTGGTCGGCGCCCTTCATGAAGTCCCAGAGGTCGTTCACCAGGTTGGCCGTACACTGCATCAGCAGGGCGAACACGAGGCACAGCACGGCCGGGAGCCAATGGAATCCGTGATCGGCCCAGGCCAGTGCGGAGCCGATCAGGACGAGAATGACGGAGTTGCCGAGGCTGTATGGCCTGACGGCCAGAATCCATGCGGAGAGAGAGTTGGTTTTCATGTTTTGTATTTTTCCGGGACCTTTTTCGGTATTTTTCGAAGTTTTCGGTATTTTTCCGGGGCTTCGCGGGTTTTCGGGTTTTCGGGACTTCGCGGCTTTCGGGTTCTCCGGGACTTTGCGGGTTTCGGGATTCGGGGAGGCCTGCGAGGTTTTTCGGTTTTGTTGTTTTTTGCGTCTTTCGGGGGTTTTACGGTGGCGGGCTGTTCGAGGCGGGCGGCGTCAGCGGATCACCAGCTCGGCCTGTCGTGGCATGCGTCTCCCCTCGGGAAGCTGGATGTGCAACACGCCTTCGCTTTCGACCGGTGCGCCGTTCTTCTGCGCCGGATGCCAGCGCGGGGCTTCCGCCACGGCTTTCAGCACGCGCCGCCTGAGGCGGCTGTCGGTCGATTCGAGTTCCTGCAGGACGATGGTCTCGCCGGCGGGTGTGATCTTGTAGCGCAGCACCACGCGCGCCGTGGGTTCGTTCTCGTCCCAGCGCACCTGGCGGGCGATGTAGCTGCTGAAGGTGGAGTCGGCGGGGAAGGAGGCCTCCCGGTCGTAGCGCAGTGTGATGAGCATCACACCGTGGGCGGCCTGCTGGCCATAGCGGGCGATGGTCTCCTCGTCGGCGGGGAGCATCTCGACATGCTCGATGTCCTCGGGAGGGATGGAGCGGATCTCGGTCGTCGCCTGGCCGTTGACGATGTACAGGGGCTTCGGCCCGGGCGTCGCGGCGCGGAGGGCGGCGGCGAGAAACAGTACATGGAGGAGCAGTGCGTATCTTTTCATACCGTAATCTTTTTTTGCAAAACGGACGGCAGGGCCGGGATATTGCCCGCGGGCTATTCGATCTCCTCCCAGCCCGAGGCCGCGAGGTCCACGCAGCCGTTGGCCCGGAAACGGACGCCTTCGGCGGCGAGCAGCTCCCGCTGGCGGGTCCATCCGGGGGCTGTTCGGCCCTGGCTGTTGACGACCCGGTGGCAGGGGAGTCCCTGCGGAGCCCGGGCCAGGGACTGTCCCGCGCGGCGGGCCTGACCGGGCATGCCGATCAGGCGGGCCAGTTGTCCGTAGGTCGCGACCCGCCCTGCGGGGATTTCTGCGACGACACTCCAGATCTCGGAGTCGAAATCGGCGGGAATCTTCATCGCTTGTTTCGTTTGTCCGAAGCAGCCGGGGCGGATTCAGCGGGCGGATTCGTTGGGCGGGGTTCGGTTGGATTGGACCTTTGTCCCGGGGAGCCGTTGTCGTCGGCTCCGGGGCCCGGCGGGTTTCGGTCGTGGCCCGTGTGCCCCCTTCCTCTGCCGCTTTCCTCTGCCTCCCTCCTCTGCCGGCTTTCCGGGCGGCTAAAGTTCGCTCTCCTTGAGGCGCTCGGCGTTCTCGGCCACGATCAGGTGGTCGATGCAGTCTTGGATGTCGCCGTCCATGAAGGCCGCGAGGTTATAGATCGTATAGTTGATGCGATGGTCGGTGATGCGCCCCTGCGGGTAGTTGTAGGTGCGGATCTTGGCCGAGCGGTCGCCCGTTGAGACCATCGTTTTGCGCTTCGAGGCGATTTCGTCGAGGTATTTCGAATATTCGAGGTTGAAGACGCGCGTGCGCAACTCTTCGAAAGCCTTGTCGAAGTTCTTCAACTGCGATTTCTGATCCTGGCACTGCACGACGATGCCCGTGGGGATGTGGGTCAGGCGGATGGCCGAATAGGTCGTGTTGACCGACTGTCCGCCGGGACCGCTCGCACAGAAGATGTCCTTGCGGATGTCGTTCATCGAGATTTCGATGTCGAACTCCTCGGCTTCGGGGAGCACGGCGACCGATGCGGCCGAGGTGTGCACGCGGCCCTGCGTCTCGGTCTGGGGCACGCGCTGCACGCGGTGCACTCCCGACTCGTATTTGAGCGTCCCGTAGACGTTCTGGCCCGATACCTTCAGCACAACCTCCTTGAAGCCGCCGGCGGCTCCGTCCGACGAGGAGGTGATTTCGTAGCGCCAGCCTTTCGACTCGATGTACTTGGTGTACATGCGCAGCAGGTCGCCGGCGAAGATCGCCGCCTCGTCGCCGCCCGTGCCGCCGCGGATCTCCACGATGGCGTTTTTCGAGTCCTGAGGGTCCTTGGGGATCAGCAGCAGCTTGATCTCCTCTTCCATCCGTACGAGCTGAGGCTCCAGCTCGGCGATCATTTCGCGGGCCATTTCGCGCATCTCCTCGTCCTTGTCCGTGGCCAGCGTATCCTTGGCCTCGGCCAGGTTGGCGAGGGCCGTGCGATAGCGTTCCGAGGTCTCGATGATCGGCTCCAGCTCCTTGTACTCCTTGGTCAGTTGGATGAACTGCTTGACGTCGGCGATCACTTCGGGGTCGGTGAGCTTCTGCCCCGTCTCCTCGTATTTGAGTTTCAGACCGTCCAGACGGTTCAATATGGTGTTGTCTGCCATAAGTATTTCGTTTTGGCCGGCAAAGACAGCGCTGGCCGCGTGCTGGTCGCGGACTTGTCCGCGGGTTTGCCGGGGCTCCGTCTGTCTGAGCGGAAATTTATTTCCGCAAAGATAGGCAATAATCGGCAAACGGCAATGCGCGGGCTGAAAAAACCGACGGAGGGAACCCCTGGTGTGGGATTCCCTCCGGTGTGCGGTTCGGGCGCGGTTTGTGTCCCGGTGTGTTGTGCCCCGGTGTGTTGTGTCGGGCGGGGTTTGTGCCCCGCGGGCGGAGCCAGGCGGCGGGATGCGTCTCTTGGACCGGGGTTGCAGCTGCGGCGGGGTGGGTCAGATCACGATGTTGATGATTTTGCCCGGCACGACGATGATCTTTTTCGGGGTTTTGCCTTCGAGCCATTTCTGCGCCTCGGGGGCCGTGACGACGTCGGCCTGGATCTCGGCGGGCGTCATCGAAGCGGCGTATTCCTTCCGGAAGCGGAGCTTGCCGTTGACCGACACGGGGTATTCGAACGAGTTCCGCACGAGGTGAGTCTCGTCGCAGACCGGATAGGTGGCCGTGCAGACCGATTCGCTGTGGCCGAGTGCGGCCCACAGCTCCTCGGCGATGTGCGGGGCGAAGGGGGCGAGCAGGACGGTCAGCGGTTCGAGCACTTCGCGCTTCGAACATTCGCCCAGCTCGTTGAGGCAGATCATGAAGGCCGCAACGGAGGTGTTGAACGAGAAGTTCTCGATATCCTCGGAGACCTTCTTGATGGTCTTGTGGAGCGTGCGGAGCTCCTGCTCGGTGGCCTTCTCGTCCGTGACGCACAGCGCGCCGTCGCGGTCGAAGAACAGGCGCCAGAAGCGCCGCAGGAACTTGTGCACCCCGTCGATGCCGTTCGTGTCCCAGGGTTTCGACTGCTCCAGCGGCCCGAGGAACATCTCGTACATGCGCAGCGTGTCCGCTCCGTAGTTGTCGACGATGTAGTCGGGGTTCACGACGTTGTAGAACGACTTCGACATTTTCTCGATGGCCCAGCCGCAGACGTATTTGCCGTCCTCGAGGATGAATTCGGCATCCCGGTATTCGGGCATCCAGGCGCGGAAGGCATCGAGGTCGAGGAGGTCGTTGCGGACGATGTTCACGTCGACGTAGAGCGCCTGCGTCTCGTACTGGTCCTTGAGGCCCAGCGACACGAACCGGTTGGTCCCCACGATGCGGTAGACGAAGTTCGAGCGCCCCTGGATCATGCCCTGGTTGACGAGCTTGCGGAACGGTTCCGGCTCGCAGACGCAGCCCAGGTCGTAGAGGAACATGTTCCAGAAGCGCGAGTACATCAGATGGCCCGTGGCGTGCTCGATGCCGCCCACGTAGAGGTCGACGTTGCGCCAGTAGCCGTTCGCCTCTTTGCCGACGAGCGCCTCGGTGTTGTGCGGGTCCATGTAGCGCAGGTAGTAGGCCGACGATCCGGCAAAGCCGGGCATTGTCGACAGCTCGTAGGGCCAGCCTTCCGGCGTTGCCCATCCCTTGACGCGGGCCAGAGGCGGTTCGCCCTGCTCCGTGGGACCGAAATTCTCGATCGGAGGCAGCTCCAGCGGCAGCTTGTCCTCCGCCAGCGGGTAGGCCGTGTCGTCCTTGTAGTAGATCGGGAACGGCTCGCCCCAATAGCGCTGGCGGGAGAAAATGGCATCGCGCAGGCGGTAGTTGACGAGCTTCTTGCCCAGTCCGCGCTTCTTGACTTCGGCGAACATCACCCGGATTGCCTCCGTCACATCCATGCCGTTGAGGAAATCCGAGTTGATTACTTTACCCGTTTTGGCATCGTACGACTCTTTCTCGATGTCGCCGCCCTCGACCACCGGGACGATCTCTAGCCCGAAGTGGCGGGCAAAGGCCCAGTCGCGCGAGTCGTGGGCCGGGACGGCCATGATGGCCCCCGTGCCGTAGCCCGCCAGCACGTAGTCGGAAACGTAGATCGGAATGGCTTTGTTCGTGAAGGGATTTATGGCGTAGGAGCCTGTCGCGACGCCGCTTACGCGCTTCGTGTCGGCGATGCGGTCGCGCTCCGAGCGTTTCTTGGTCTGGCGGATGTACTCCTCGACGGCGCCCTTGTTTTCGGGCGTCGTCAGTTCGTCGACCTTCTCGTGCTCGGGGGCGATGACCATGAAGGTCACGCCGAAGATCGTGTCGGGGCGGGTGGTGAAGATCTCCAGCTTCTCCGCCGAATCCCGGATGTCGAAGAAGACCTGCGCTCCCTCCGAGCGGCCGATCCAGTTGCGCTGGATCTCCTTCAGCGAGTCACTCCATTCGAGCTTGTCCAGTCCGTCGAGCATGCGCTGGGCATAGGCGGTCACGCGCAGAAGCCATTGTTTCATGCGCTTCTGCTCGACCGGATAGCCGCCGCGGACCGAAAGTCCGTCGTGGACTTCGTCGTTGGCCAGCACGGTCCCCAACTTCGGGCACCAGTTGACCTGGGTGTCGGCGCGGAAGGCGAGGCGGTAGTTCTGGAGGATCTGCTCCCGCTCCTGTTCGCTCCTGGCATTCCATTCGGCGGCCGTGAAGTGCATCTCGGTCGTGCAGGCGGCATTCAGGCCCTCGGTGCCGCACTTTTCGAAGGCGGCGACCAGCTCCGAGATGGGGCGCGCCTGCTGTTTGGTGCGGTCGTACCAGTGGGAGAACATTTCGAGAAACGCCCACTGCGTCCACTTGTAGTAGGCGGGGTCGCATGTGCGCACCTCGCGGTCCCAGTCGAACGAGAACCCGATCTTGTCCAGCTGTTCGCGGTAGTGGGCGACGTTCTGCTCGGTGGTCACGGCCGGGTGCTGCCCGGTCTGGATCGCGTACTGCTCGGCGGGAAGGCCGAAGGCGTCGTAACCCATCGGGTGGAGGACGTTGAAGCCCTTGAGACGCTTGTAGCGCGCGTAGATGTCCGAGGCGATGTAGCCCAGCGGATGGCCGACGTGCAGGCCCGCCCCCGAGGGGTAGGGGAACATGTCCAGCACGTAGAATTTGGGTCGTGAGGGGTCCGGCTCCACCTTGTAGGTTTTGTCCTCCCTCCAGCGACTTTGCCATTTGGCCTCGATCTCCTTGAAATTGTATTCCATATCTTTGTGTCGTTTCGTGTTGTTCGTATCCCGTCCCGGCGTCGGTGCGGCGTTCCGGCGGTCGGTGCTCTGAACAGAGCATTTCCCGGCAAAAATAGCAAAAGTTTTCCGATTTGTCATCCTCTGGGTGCGGAATGGTACATAAAAAGGACACGACCCCGGAAGGTCGTGTCCCTGTTTGCTTTTGCCGCATCGGTTGTGGAATGGCGGATGGCCTCGCTGCGGCCGGGGTGTGTCTGGTTGGACAGGCTCCGGAACAGCCCCTATTCGTAGATGATTTGGGTGGTTTCGGGGACGTCCATCAGGATATTCGCGTCGTCGTGTGCCCGGAGCATGCGGAGCTCTTTGAGCGATGTCATGCCGGTGGCGTAGAGCTGCTTGAGGTTCGGGCAGTTCGTGACGTCGAGTTTTTCGATGAGGTTGGACTTGAAGCTCATTATGCTGACGTAGAGCTGCTCCAGCAACGGGTTTTTGCTGACGTCGAGTTGCGTCAGCTTGTTGCCCTGTACGTACAGATGTTTGAGTTTGGGACTCTTCGAAAGGTCGAGTGTCGTCAGGGAGTTGGTGTTGCAATTGAGGGTTTCCAGTTCGGGAAGGGAGCTGACGTCGAGGCTGGTGAGTTTACCGTACATCAGCGCCAGTTTGTTTAGGTTCTTGTTGCGGCTCAGGTCCACCGACGTGAATTCGCACTTGGCGCAGTGGAGTTCTTGCAACTCCGTGAAGTGTTCGATTCCGCTGAGCGATTTGAGCCCGACCAGCGACTCGTTCTTGCTGGCATCGAGCGTAAGTGTCGTGACCCGCTTGATTTCCTTGCCGGTGACAGTGCCGTCGCCGTCGCTGTCGAATTGTTCGAGACAGTAGGTTTCGAATGTCGGGTCGTCAAAGGTTACGGGTAAGGAGTCTCCCCCCCCCTCGTTGTCGCTGCAGCCGGCCAGCAGGGCGAGACATGCGGTCCAAAAAAGAATTTTGTTCATGGGTTTGATTTTTTTTGATGGGTTATTTTATGTCATTCAAGGGTTTGTCCCCGGAATGCATTTGCAAAGATAATTATTTTTCCGAAAAATTCATACGTTCCGGGGATGCGGTTTAAGAGATTGAAAAGGAGTCGGTTGACAGTTTGATGATAGGCGAAATGGTATAGTATTTGAAAAACCATAAGTAAAAAGAATGAAAAGCGGCGTAAAATCCTGAAAAAAGGCGAAAAAAGACATGCTTATATATTGTATTTCCGAAAAAATGCGTACCTTTGCAGTCCATTTTGGACAATGGAGATAGATTTTTTAACAATTAAAGGACAGTTTTAGAAATGCCAACTATTCAACAGTTAGTGAGAAACGGCCGTGTGAAGATGGAGGACAAGTCGAAGTCTCCCGCACTGGCTGCGTGTCCCCAGCGCCGAGGCGTATGTACGCGTGTGTACACGACGACCCCGAAGAAGCCGAACTCGGCAATGCGTAAGGTAGCGCGTGTAAGATTGACCAACGGCAAGGAGGTCAACGCCTACATCCCCGGAGAAGGCCACAACTTGCAGGAGCACTCCATCGTGCTCGTCCGCGGCGGTCGTGTGAAGGACCTCCCCGGTGTACGTTATCACCTGGTGCGCGGTGCACTCGACTCGGCCGGTGTCGACGGACGTCGTCAGCGTCGCTCGAAGTACGGTGCAAAACGACCCAAGGCAGGCAAGTAGTCAACATCAAGAGAATTTTTAACAGATCATTTTTAAATAGCAATGAGAAAAGCTAAGCCAAGAAAGCGAATTCTACTTCCGGATCCGAAGTTCGGAGACGTGGCGGTGACCCGTTTCGTGAACAACCTTATGCTGGATGGTAAGAAGAGTATTGCCTATACGATTTTCTACGACTCGCTCGAAATCGTCGGCAAGAAGATGAAGGATGCTGATAAATCTCCGCTGGAAATCTGGAAACAGGCCCTGGAGAACATCACACCCCAAGTCGAAGTGAAATCGAAGCGTATCGGTGGTGCGACGTTCCAGGTTCCTATGGAGGTTCGTCCGGAGCGCAAGATTTCTATTTCCATGAAAAACCTTGTCCTCTATTCCCGCAAGCGCGCCGGCAAGACGATGGCAGACAAGCTTTCTGCAGAAATACTGGATGCCTACAACCAGCAGGGTGCCGCCTTCAAGCGTAAGGAGGAGATGCACCGCATGGCTGAGGCCAACAAGGCATTCGCACATTTCAGATTCTAAAAGAAAACCGAACAGATGGCAACCAGAGATTTAAAATATACTCGCAATATCGGTATCATGGCGCACATCGATGCCGGTAAAACCACCACGTCGGAGCGAATCCTTTTCTACACGGGTAAAACCCACAAGATCGGCGAAACGCACGAAGGTGCTGCCGTAATGGACTGGATGGTCCAAGAGCAGGAGCGCGGCATCACGATCACATCGGCTGCAACTACCGCGTTCTGGAACTACAAGGGCAACCAGTATCAGATCAACCTGATCGACACCCCGGGACACGTCGACTTCACGGTCGAGGTGGAGCGTTCGCTGCGCGTGCTGGACGGCGCTGTCGCCACGTTCTGCGCCGTAGGTGGCGTGGAGCCTCAGTCCGAGACCGTATGGCGTCAGGCCGACAAGTACAATGTGCCCCGTATGGGTTACGTCAACAAGATGGACCGCACGGGCGCCGACTTCCTGTCGGTGTGCGCACAGATCAAGGAACACTTCGGTGCTACGGCCCTCCCGGTCGTGCTGCCCATCGGTGCCGAAGACAAGTTCGAAGGTCTGGTAGACCTTATATATAATAACGCGATCTATTATTACGACGACAAGACCGTCCGCGACAACTTCGAGTTGAAGGAGATTCCCGAGTCGATGAAGGCCGAGGCCGCTGAGTGGCGTGGCAAACTCATCGAGGAGGTGGCTTCTACCGACGATGCGCTGATGGAGAAGTATTTCGAGGATCCCGATTCGATTACCCCCGACGAGCTGCTCGCCGCAATCCGCAAGGCGACCATCTCGATGCAGATCGTGCCGATGCTCTGCGGTTCGTCGTTCCACAACAAGGGCGTGCAGAAGCTGCTCGACTACGTGATGGCTTTCCTGCCCTCGCCGCTCGATCTGCCCCCCGTTACGGGTATGAACCCCAAAACCGAGCAGGAAGAGATCCGTCACGCTTCGGAGGACGATCCGTTCTGCGGTCTGGCGTTCAAGATCGCTACCGACCCCTTCGTAGGCCGTCTGGCTTTCGTGCGTGTATATTCGGGTAAACTCGATGCAGGTTCCTATATCCTGGATACCCGCAGCGGCAAGCGCGAGCGTATCAGCCGTATCTACCAGATGCACGCCAACAAGCAGAACCCGATGGAGACCGTCGGTGCCGGCGACATCTGCGCTGCCGTAGGTTTCAAGGAGATCCGCACGGGCGACACGCTCTGCGCCGAGAATGCACCCATCATGCTGGAGCAGATGACTTTCCCCGAGCCGGTGATCGGTCTGGCCGTAGAGCCGAAGACCCAGAAGGACCTCGACAAGCTCGGCATCGCCCTGGGCAAGCTGGCTGAAGAGGACCCCACCTTCACGGTACACACCGACGAGGATTCGGGTCAGACGGTGATCAGCGGTATGGGTGAGCTGCATCTCGACATCATCGTGGACCGTCTGCGTCGCGAGTTCGGTGTGGAGATCAACCAGGGCGCTCCCCAGGTGAACTACAAGGAGTCGCTCACCAAGACGGTTCAGCACCGCGAGGTCTTCAAGAAGCAGACCGGTGGTCGCGGTAAGTTTGCCGACATTATCTTTGAGATCGGTCCCGCCGAGGACGGAAAGATGGGCCTTACGTTCGTTGATCAGGTGAAGGGCGGTAACATTCCCAAGGAGTTCATTCCTTCGGTTCAGAAGGGCTTCGAGTCGGCTATGGCCAACGGTGCACTGGCCGGATATCCGATGGACTCGATGAAGATCACGCTGCTCGACGGTTCGTTCCACCCCGTGGACTCCGACCAGCTCTCGTTCGAGATCGCTGCACGCAACGGCTATCGGGCTGCTGCCCCCAAGGCCGGTTCGGTGATCCTGGAACCCGTGATGTCCGTGGAGGTCGTTACCCCCGAGGAGAGCATGGGCGACATTATCGGTGACCTGAACAAGCGTCGCGGCCAGATCACCGGCATGGAGTCGAAAGGTACCGCACGCGTGGTGAAGGCCAAGGTCCCCCTGTCGGAGATGTTCGGCTATGTGACCGTGCTGCGTACGATTTCGTCGGGCCGTGCCACATCGTCCATGGAGTTCTCGCACTTCGAGGAGGTTCCTGCCAACCTGGCCAAGGAGATCATCGAGAAAGCGAGTGGTAAACGTAAGGATATAGAATAAGCAAACAATATGAACCAGAAGATTAGAATCAAGTTAAAGTCATTCGATCACAATCTCGTGGACAAGTCGGCCGAGAAGATTGTGAAGACCGTGAAGAGCACGGGTGCCGTCGTGAGCGGCCCGGTGCCCCTCCCCACGCACAAGCAGATTTTTACGGTCAACCGCTCGACTTTCGTAAACAAGAAAGCTCGTGAGCAGTTCCAGCTCTGCACCTTCAAGCGTATCCTCGACATCTACTCGTCGACGCCCAAGACGATCGACGCGCTGATGAAACTGGAGCTCCCCTCGGGCGTGGAGGTAGAGATCAAGGTCTGATCGAATTGTACGTCTGCCGGTTTTCCGAGCCCTAACCCGGGTTTCTTCGAAAGAAGGAACCGGGGGCGGGACGGCACGGCGAACGTTGCCCGGAAGCGGGAGCGGGAGTCGGATAAAATGACGAAAACCGGAGGAGTTGAGCATATTTCGTCTGCCGCCGTGCAGAGCGCAGGCCATCTTCCTCACTGCGGGAGAGCCGTGGTGGGGCCGAGTTGCGGATGACGCCCCGGGAGGCAATGACGCAGGTGAAAGCGGTCGGCAGGTCGGTGATAACTCCGGACGGCAGGACAAAAACCTTACATCACTTTATTACTATTTATAACAAACAATTGACAACAAATGTCAGGACTTATTGGAAAGAAAATCGGAATGACTTCCGTTTACAGTGCCGAGGGTAAGAACATACCATGCACTGTCATTGAGGCTGGACCGTGCGTTGTTACGCAAATCAAGACCGTCGAGAAGGATACCTACGAGGCGGTGCAGATTGCCTATGACGAGACAAGTGAAAAGCACGCCACCAGCAGTTTGTTAGGTCACTTCAAGAAGGCTGGTACCACTCCGAAACGCAAGCTTGCGGAGTTCAAGGACATGCCTGAAGTGAATCTCGGCGACACGCTGACCGTGGAGCTCTTCTCGGAAGAGGACTGGGTCGACGTGACCGGGATCTCGAAAGGTAAAGGCTTCCAGGGCGTAGTGAAGCGTCACGGCTTCGGCGGCGTCGGCGGCCAGACCCACGGCCAGCACAACCGTGCGCGCAAGCCGGGTTCGCTGGGCGCATCGTCCTATCCCTCGCGCGTCTTCAAGGGCAAACGTCTGCCCGGACAGATGGGCGGAGAGCAGGTCAAGGTTCTGAACCTGCGTGTATTGAAAGTAATCCCCGAGAGCAACCTCATCCTCGTGAAAGGTTCGATTCCGGGTGCAAAAGGTGCTTATTTAACGATTGAGAAGTAGTATGGAATTAGCTGTATTGAACACACAAGGAAAAGAGACGGGTCGTAAGGTAGTCCTGTCGGACGCCGTCTTCGGCGTGGAGGCTAATGACCACGCTATTTACCTCGACGTGAAGCAGTATCTCGCTGACCAGCGTCAGGGTACGCACAAGTCGAAGCAGCGCAACGAAGTTGCCGGCTCGACGCGCAAGCTCAAGCGTCAGAAAGGAACCGGCGGTGCCCGTGCGGGTAGCATCAAGTCGCCCCTGTTCCCGGGAGGCGGCCGCATCTTCGGTCCCCAGCCCCGCGATTACAGTTTCAAGCTCAACAAGAAACTCAAGCAGCTGGCTCGCCGCAGCGCTCTGACCTACAAGGCTCAGGCCGGTGTCATCAGCGTTGTCGAGACGATCGCCATGGAGGCCCCCAAGACCAAGTCCGTCGTGGCTCTGGCCGAGGCTCTCAAGGTTGACGACAAGAAGGTTTTGCTGGTTCTCCCCGAATCGAACGTAAACCTGCAGCTGTCGTGCCGCAACCTCCCCTATGTGAAGCCCGTGCTGGCTCAGAACGTCTGCACCTATGACGTGATGAACGCATCGGCCATCGTGATGGTGGAAGGCGCCGAGAATGTATTGAATACGATGTTAGCTTAAAAACGCAAGTTACAATGGAGATTATTATTAAGCCGGTTTTGACCGAGAAAATGACGATTCAGGGCGAAAAGTTGAATCGCTACGGTTTTATCGTTGACGTGAGGGCTAACAAGCTGCAGATTCGCAATGCCGTGGAGCAGATGTACAACGTCGTCGTTACGGACGTGAACACCGTGAACTACATGGGCAAACTCAAGAGCCGCTACACAAAGGCCGGACTCTTGGAGGGTCGCGCCAATAACTTCAAGAAGGCGATCGTCACCTTGAAGGATGGAGACAAGATCGATTTTTACAGTAATATCTAACGAAGATGGCAGTAAGAAAATTTAAACCTGTAACCGCAGGTACAAGACATAAGATTATCGGCACGTTCGACGAGATCACGACGTCGAAACCGGAGAAATCGCTGCTCAGCCCCAAGAAGAGCTCGGGTGGACGTAACAACGACGGCAAAATGACGGTCCGCTACATCGGCGGCGGTCACAAGCAGATGTATCGTAACGTCGACTTCAAACGCTCGAAGGACGGCATCGCCGCAACTGTAAAAACGATCGAGTACGACCCCAATCGTACTGCACGCATCGCTCTCCTGGTATACGCCGACGGTGAGAAGAGCTACATCATCGCACCCAACGGACTCCAGGTGGGTCAGACCGTCATGAGCGGCGCAGGTGTCGCTCCCGAGGTCGGAAACACGCTCTTCCTGAGCGAAATCCCCCTGGGTACGGTCGTACACAACATTGAACTCTACCCCGGTCAGGGCGCCGCTATGGCTCGTTCGGCCGGTTCCTACGCCCAGCTGCTGGCTCGTGAGGGCAAATTCGCCATCATCAAGCTGCCTTCGGGCGAGACTCGTATGGTACTCGTAACTTGCCGCGCTACGGTGGGTGTCGTCTCGAATGTGGACCACAGCCTCGAAAGCTCGGGTAAGGCTGGACGCGAGCGTTGGCTCGGTCGTCGTCCGCGCAACCGCGGTGTCGTCATGAACCCGGTGGATCACCCGATGGGTGGTGGCGAAGGACGTGCGTCGGGTGGTCACCCGCGTTCGCGCAAGGGTCTGCTTGCGAAGGGTTATAAGACTCGTAACCCGAAGAAGACGACCTCGAAGTTTATTATTTCCAAGAAGAAAAAATAATTAAATAAGAGTACATAATGAGCCGTTCATTAAAAAAAGGACCGTTTATCGACCCCAAGCTCGAAGCGAAGATCATCGCACAGGCGGAAGGAAACAAAAAGTCGGTAATCAAGACATGGTCGCGAGCAAGTATGATCTCGCCTGACTTCGTAGGTCAGACGGTAGCTGTCCACAACGGAAACAAATTCATTCCGGTGTACGTAACAGAGAACATGGTAGGACACAAACTCGGCGAGTTTGCTCCCACCCGCAACTTCCGCGGTCACGCAGGTAACAAGAAAAAATAGGTAGAAAATGGGTGCAAGAAAAGCAAATAAAGCCGCACAGTTAAAGGCTGAAAAGAAGCAGAAGGCTATCGCCATTATGCGTGATTGCCCGACCTCTCCCCGCAAGATGCGCCTGGTGGCCGACATCATCCGCGGCGTGGAGATTAACAAGGCTCTGGGCATCCTTCGTTACTCGAAGAAGGAGGCGTCGATCCGTATGGAGAAGCTCCTCAAGTCGGCGATCGCCAACTGGGAGGCCAAGAACGAGGCCGAGCGTCTGGAGGATGTGAAACTCTGCGTGAAAGAGGTATTCGTCGACGGCGGTCGCATGCTGAAGCGTATTCAGGCAGCGCCCCAGGGTCGCGCTCACCGGATCCGCAAGCGTTCGAACCACGTAACGATCGTAGTTGACAAAATGGTAACCGTAGAAAACAAGTAATCAGATGGGACAGAAAGTTAATCCGATAGCAAATCGTCTTGGTATCATCCGGGGTTGGGATTCCAACTGGTTCGGAGGCAAGGATTTCTCCGACAAACTCGTCGAGGACGCCAAGATCCGCAAGTATCTGAATGTCCGTCTGGCGAAGGCGTCGATCTCGAAGATCATCATCGAGCGTACGCTCAAACTGGTGACGGTTACGATTTCGACCGCTCGTCCGGGCATCATCATCGGCAAGGGCGGCCAGGAGGTCGACAAACTGAAGGAGGAGCTGAAGAAGCTCACCGGCAAGGAGATTCAGATCAACATCTTCGAGGTGAAACGTCCCGAGGTGGACGCTGTCATCGTCGGACAGAACATCGCCCGCCAGCTGGAGGGCCGCGTATCGTTCCGCCGTGCCGTGAAGACGGCCGTGGCTTCGACCATGCGCATGGGAGCCGAGGGTATCAAGATCCAGGTTGCCGGCCGTGTCGGTGGCGCCGAGATGGCCCGTACGGAGACCATCAAGGAGGGACGCATTCCGCTGCACACGTTCCGCGCAGACATCGACTACTGCCTCACGGAGGCCCTCACGAAAGTGGGTATTCTGGGCGTGAAGGTGTGGATCTGCCAGGGCATCGTCTACGGCAAGCGCGACCTGTTCGAAATCGCCGGTGCTTCGGCGCAGGCTCCTTCGGGTGAGCGCGGTGAGCGTGGCGAGCGTCGCGGTGGACGTGGCGAGCGTCGCGGGGGAGACCGTCGCGGCGGACGCCGGGGCGGAGACCGTCGCAACAACAATCAGTAAGTAGGACCTTTTTAAAGCAGAACTAACATGTTACAGCCGAAAAAGACCAAATTTAGAAGAATGCAGAAAGGCCGTATGAAGGGGCTCGCTCAGAGAGGTAACCAGCTTGCATACGGATCGTTCGCAATCAAGGCACTTGAATCGACCTGGATCACGGGTCGTCAGATAGAGGCGGCACGTCAGGCCATTACGCGTTACATGAAGCGTGAGGGTCAGTTGTGGATCCGCATCTTCCCCGATAAACCCATCACGAAGAAGCCCGCCGAGGTGCGTATGGGTAAGGGTAAGGGTAATCCCGAAGGCTTCGTGGCGCCTGTTACGCCCGGACGCATTCTCTTCGAGGCAGAGGGTGTGCCCCTGGCGGTTGCGCAGGAAGCGCTGCGCCTGGGTGCCCAGAAACTGCCCATCACCACCAAGTTTATCGTAAGACGTGACTACGTCGAAACCACAATTTAAGGGACACAGAACATGAAAAGTGCAGAAATCAAGGATATTTCGACTAAGGACCTGCAGGAGCGCATCGAGACCGAAAAGGCCCAGCTCGCAAAGCTGAAGGTGCAGCACGCGGTGTCCCCCGTCGAGAACCCGTCGATCATTAAGAAGAACCGCAGAGATATAGCTCGCATGCTGACCGTTCTGCGTCAAAAAAACGCTAAATAACGAGAACAACTATGGAAAGAAATCTTAGAAAAGAGCGTATCGGTGTGGTTGTCAGCAACAAGATGGAGAAAACCATTGTGGTTGCAGTAGCACGTAAGGTGAAGCATCCTATCTACGGTAAGTTCGTGAACAAGACGACCAAGTTCGTGGCAGAGTCGCTCGACGAGTCCTGCAAGGAGGGCGATACCGTACGCATCATGGAAACCCGCCCGCTGAGCAAAACGAAGCGTTGGAGATTAGTACAAATTATTGAAAGAGCTAAGTAGTTATGATACAACAGGAAAGTAGACTCATTGTAGCTGATAACAGCGGTGCGAAGGAGGTCCTCTGCATCCGGGTGCTCGGCGGCACGAAGCGTCGCTACGCATCCATCGGCGATAAGATCGTCGTGGCTGTCAAGAGCGCGACTCCCTCGGGCGATGTCAAGAAGGGTGCCGTGTCGAAAGCTGTAGTCGTGAGAACCACGAAGGAAATCAGACGTGCCAACGGTTCGTACATTCGTTTCGACGACAACGCCGTGGTGCTGCTTAACAACCAGGGTGAAATGCGCGGTACTCGTATATTCGGCCCCGTAGCTCGCGAGCTGCGCGACCAGTATATGAAGATTATCTCCCTCGCACCCGAAGTATTGTAATCATAAAAACTATTTCGGATATGTCAAAATTACATATTAAGAAAGGGGATCAGGTTCAGGTTATCGCCGGTGACAGCAAAGGCCAGACGGGAAAAGTCCTGAAGGTCGAGGTTTCGAAGCTGCGGGCCATCGTCGAAGGTGTGAACCTCTGCAAGAAGGCAACGAAGCCCAATGCGCAGAACCCCCAGGGAGGCATCGTCGAGAAAGAGGCGCCGATTCACATTTCGAACCTCATGCTCATCGACCCCAAGTCGGGCAAACCCACCAAGGTCGGCCGCAAGACCGATGCAAAAGGTAAATTAGTTCGTTTCGCTAAAAAGTCAGGGGAGGAGATCAAATAATGGCATACGTACCTACACTCAAGACACAGTATAAGGAGCAGATCAAACCTGCCCTTATGAAGGAGTTCGGTTACACGAGCATTATGCAGTGTCCGAAGCTCACGAAGATCGTAATCAACCAGGGTATGGGCCAGGCTGTAGCCGATAAGAAACTCATCGACATCGCCGAAGCCGAACTGACGCAGATCACCGGTCAGAAGGCTGTTCAGACCCGTTCGCGCAAGGACATTTCGAACTTCAAGCTGCGTAAGGGCATGCCCATCGGCGTGCGCGTGACGCTGCGCGATGCGAAGATGTACGAGTTCCTGGAGCGTCTGATCGCTGTTGCCCTTCCCCGAATCCGGGATTTCAAGGGTATCAACGAGAAGTTCGACGGTCAGGGTAACTACACGCTGGGTATCACCGAGCAGATCATCTTCCCGGAGATCGACATCGACAAGATCACCAAGATCTTCGGTATGGAGATCACCTTCGTAACGACGGCCAAAACCGACGAGGAGGCTTATGCCCTGCTCCGCGAGTTCGGTCTTCCTTTCAAAAACGCTAAAAAGAATCAATAAGCTATGGCAAAAGAATCGATGAAGGCCCGCGAGGTGAAGCGTGCGAAACTCGCAAACCGCTATGCTCACAAGCGCGAGGAGATCGCTGCCAAGGTGAAGAGCGGTGAGATGGATCACGAAGAGGCATGGCAGGCGCTTGCGAAGCTGCCCCGCAATTCGAATCCCATTCGCCAGCACAATCGCTGCAAGATCACGGGTCGTCCCAAGGGATACATTCGCTTGTTCGGCATCAGCCGTATCCAGTTCCGCGAAATGGCCTCGAAGGGGCTGATTCCGGGCGTTACGAAGGCCAGCTGGTAGCAAGCCGCAGGTGCGGGGTAGGGCGGCGTATGTCCGTCTGAAACCCGCAGAACCTGCGATTCTCAAGAAATGTTCCGTTTTCCGGAAGGTGTGGAGCCTGTGGAGAGTCTCGGACTCTCGGAAGGAAACGGGGCAGATAGGGGTGTTCAACCCGTGTAGATACGTCACAGTGTCGGGGAAAGTGCCGCCGCAAGCGGTAACTTCCCGATATGTGGGACGTAACGAGGGGGCGAGCACTTGGTTACAAATTTCCCGGACCAGGGAACGGACGGTTGATGCCGTGGCCGCGTGAGCAGCAGGGCGGATACCGGAAGGTTTGGCCGATGGGGATTTTGTGCGGATATATGTTAGCAACATGGGTGCTAACATTGTCTGCATTCCGGAGGCAGTGCTAAAATCGCTAAAAATCAGGCGATAACTTGGCTGTTTGGGAAATAATGCGTATATTTGCGCGCTTTAGGCCCTCGCGTGCGTATGCGAGCGGGGTGTCGAAGACAGGAGGAGAGGGGGGTAATGCTCTGGGCCTCAATGAAATGAAAACAAGGGTTGTTTGAAAGCTGAGCGTGTGGGATCCGGGAAATATGTCCGGAGCGTTCCGATGACTTCGGGACCTTGTCGCAAAGCCCCTCCGAAGAGGGGATTCGCGCCGGGAGGACCGGGAGGTGTGGCCGCAGGCTGCGGATGCGCCGGGGGAGTCGCGAAAACCTGCACGAACGATTCAAGCCCCAACTTAATTAACCAAATTTTTTAATTTTTAATTTCTATTCGTTATGACTGATCCTATTGCGGACTTTCTGACCAGAATTAGAAACGCGGTGAAAGCCAACCACAAGGTGGTTGAAGCTCCCGGTTCAAAAATTAAGCAGGAGATGACCAAGATCCTCTATGAGCAGGGTTATATTCTCGCTTACAAATTCGACAAGGACGAGAAAGGTCATCCGTCGATCAAAATCGCTCTGAAGTGGGACCCCGCCACCAAGACCAACGCCATCAAGAACCTCAAGCGCGTGAGCCGTCCGGGTCTGCGCCAGTATGCGTCGGTTTCGGACATGCCCCGCGTTTTGAACGGCTTGGGTATCGCCATCGTTTCCACGTCGAAAGGTATCATGACCGACGCCAAGGCCCGTCAGGAGAATGTGGGCGGCGAGGTGCTGTGCTATATCTACTAATCGCAAATCATTAAAGAACAACACAATGTCAAGAATTGGTAAATTACCTGTAAACCTGCCGGCCGGCGTTACTGTAGAGGTGGCTGCCGACAACACGGTAAGCGTGAAAGGGCCACTCGGGACGCTGAGCCAGAAAGTTGACTCGGACATCAAGGTAGAGGTCGGCACGCACACGGACGTTCATACGGGCAAGGAAGTGCCCGCTGTTCTGGTGACCCGTCCCACCAACCAGCCCCGCCACCGTTCGCTGCACGGTCTCTATCGTGCGCTGATCAACAACATGGTGGTCGGTGTGTCGAAAGGCTATGAAATCAAGCAGGAACTCGTCGGTGTTGGCTTCAAGGCCGAAGTCAAGGGCCAGGTGCTCGAAATGAGCCTCGGATACTCGCACGACACGCATTTCCTGTTGCCCAAGGAGGTGACCGCCACGGCCGTTACCGAAAAGAAGGGTAACCCGATCGTAACCTTCAAGTCGATCGACAAGCAGCTCATCGGTCAGGTTGCCGCGAAACTCCGTTCGCTGCGCAAGCCGGAGCCGTACAAGGGCAAGGGTATCAAGTTCGTCGGCGAGCAGATCCGTCGCAAGGCCGGCAAATCGGCAGGTGCTAAATAGTAAATAGTCTGAAGTTATGTCATTGAACAAGATAGAAAGAAGAGAGAGGATCAAGATGCGTATCCGCAAGATCGTGAGCGGAACGCCTTCACAGCCTCGCATGACTGTATTTCGTAGCAACAAGCAGATCTACGTGCAGTTTATCGACGACCTCGCAGGTGTTACCCTGGCTACGGCTTCCTCGCTGGACAAGGAGGTTGCAGAAGCTGCCGCCGGCAAGAACAAGTGCGAAGTTGCCGCCCTGGTCGGCAAGCTGGCCGCCGAGCGCGCCGTTGCCAAAGGCATCAGCGAAGTAGCCTTCGACCGTAACGGCTACCTGTATCACGGAAGAGTTAAACAGCTGGCCGAAGCAGCACGCGAAGGCGGACTTAAATTCTAAGCGATTATGTCAAATACCAACATAAAGAAAGTACGCACGAGCGATCTCGAACTCAAAGACCGTCTCGTCAGCATCCAGCGCGTTACCAAGGTTACCAAGGGTGGCCGCACGTTCAGTTTCTCGGCCATCGTCGTCGTCGGCAACGAAGACGGCGTCGTGGGCTACGGCCTGGGTAAGGCTTCGGAGGTTCAGTCGGCCATCGCCAAGGGCGTCGAGGATGCCAAGAAGAACTTGGTGAAGATCCCCGTCATCAACGGTACGATCCCCCACAAGCAGGAGTCGCGTTTCAGCGGTTCGCTCGTGATGATTCGTCCGGCCGCTCCCGGTACGGGCGTTATCGCCGGCGGTGCCATGCGTGCCGTTCTGGAGTCGGTGGGCATCAAGAACGTGCTCGCCAAGAGCAAGGGATCTTCGAACCCCCACAACCTGGTGAAGGCAACCATCGGCGCACTGTGCGAGCTGCGCGATGCCCACAGCATCGCCCGTCTGCGCGGTATCTCGATGGACAAGGTGTTTAACGGTTAATTCTCAAGAAGAACATGGCAAGATTGAAAATCACCCAGGTCAAAAGCCGCATCGGCTCCACGGAGCGTCAGTGCAAGAACCTTGACGCGCTGGGTCTGAAAAAGATCAACGCGAGTGTTGAGCACGACGACTCGGTGATCATAAAAGGTATGATTGCACGCGTGAAGCACCTCGTGAAGGTCGAGGAAGTGGCCCCCGCCAAGGAGGATGCTAAGACCGCAGAATAAGTTTAACAGCTAACGGATTATAACAATGGAACTCAATAATCTCAAACCCGCAAAGGGTTCAACGCATCACGATAAACGGATCGGCCGGGGTGCAGGTTCGGGCCACGGAGGAACGGCTACCCGTGGACACAAGGGTGCACAGTCGCGTTCGGGTTACTCGCGCAAGCTCGGCTTCGAGGGTGGTCAGATGCCCCTGCAGCGTCGCCTCCCCAAGTTCGGCTTTACGAATCTGAAACGAGTTGAATTCAAGGCCATCAACCTCTCGACGCTCGAGGAGCTGGCTGCCAAGAAATCGCTCTCGGAGGTTACGGTCGACACGCTCATCGCCGCAGGTTTCATCTCGTCGAACGACAAGGTGAAGATCCTGGGCAACGGCTCGATTTCGAAGGCGCTCGCCGTCAAGGCGCATGCGTTCTCGAAGAGCGCCGAGGCGGCCATCACGGCTGCCGGAGGGAGCGTCGAAAAACTGTAAGCAACCTTAGAACCCAAAAATTATGAATCAGTATCTCGTTGTTGGTATCGTCTTTTTGGTGGTAATCGCTCTTTTGGCGACCAACAAGAAATTGGTAGAAACTCTCAAGAATATCTATAAGATCGAGGAGCTCCGCAAGCGTGTCATTTACACGATCGGACTCCTGCTGGTCTACCGCTTGGGTAGTTTCGTTGTGATTCCGGGCATCAACCCCAACGCCCTGGGCGAGGGGTCGGCGTATGCCAGCCAGCTGGAAGGAAACGGACTTCTGGGTCTGTTGGATGTCTTCTCCGGCGGCGCCTTCGGCAATGCCGCGATTTTCGCGCTCGGAGTCATGCCGTATATCACCGCCTCGATCATCATCCAGCTCATGGGTATGATGGTTCCGTATTTCCAGAAAATGCAGAAGGAGGGTGAGAGCGGCCGCCGCAAGATGAACCAGTGGACACGCTTCCTGACGATCGGCGTGCTGCTGCTGCAGGGTCCGGCCTATATCGCCAACCTGTACCATCAGATGCCCACAGCGTTCGTTTACGGCAATTCGTTCGGTTTCGTTGCCTATGCGACGACGATCCTGATCGCCGGAACCATGTTCATCATGTGGCTGGGCGAGAAGATCACCGACAAGGGTATCGGTAACGGTATTTCGCTGATCATCATGATCGGTATCGTGGCACGTCTCCCGCATGCGCTGTTGGCCGAGGTCAACGCCCGCTTCCAGACGGCCTCCGGTAGCGCCATCATGCTGATCCTCGAGCTTGTGCTGCTGTTCCTTGTCTTCATGGCAACGATCGCTCTGGTGCAGGCTGTCCGCAAGGTCCCTGTACAGTATGCAAAGCGTATCGTCGGTAACAAACAGTATGGCGGCGTACGTCAGTACATCCCGCTGAAGATGAATGCTGCGAATGTGATGCCTATCATCTTCGCGCAGGCTCTGATGTTTATTCCGGCGCTGTTCTCCGGTACGGCCTTCGCGGCTGCTTTCAGCTCGATGACCGGTTTCTGGTACAACTTCACGCTTGCAGTGTTGGTAATCGCTTTCACCTACTTCTACACGGCGATTATCATCAACCCTCAAATGATGGCCGATGACATGAAGCGAAACGGAGGCTTTATCCCGGGAGTGAAACCGGGTAAGCAGACCGTGAACTACATCGACACCATCATGACGCGTATCACCCTTCCGGGATCGATCTTCCTGGCCATCGTGGCAATTCTGCCCGCGCTGGCGATGAAGTTCCTGGGCATTCAGCAGGCATTCGCCTACTTCTACGGAGGTACGTCGCTGCTGATCATGGTCGGTGTGGTACTCGACACTCTGAAGCAGATCGAGAGCTACCTGCTGATGCGCCATTACGATGGTCTGATGAAGACCGGACGTATTCAGGGTCGTCATTAGGAGTTTTTCCGAAGAGTTCTTAAAGCGAAGAAATGATTTATTTAAAGACAGACGAGGAGATAGAGCTGCTCCGGGAAAACAACATCCTGGTGTCGGAGACGCTGGCGGAAGTGGGGCGCCACATCCGTCCCGGCGTCACCACCAAGGAGTTGGATTCGATTGCCGAGGATTTCATCCGCGCGCACGGAGCAGTTCCCGCCTTCCTCGGGTATCAGGGATTTCCCGCTTCGTTGTGTATATCGGTAAACGAACAGGTGGTTCACGGTATCCCATCCTCGAAATGCGTCCTCAAAGAGGGCGACATCGTTTCGGTCGATTGCGGTACGTTTATGAAGGGGTTTGTTGGTGATTCGGCATATACGTTTGCCGTTGGCGAGGTTGCCGGGGAAGTTAGGCAGCTGATGGACGTCACCAAAGAGGCTCTTTATAAAGGTACGGCGCAGGCCAAGGCCGGCAATCGCGTAGGCGACGTGTCGGCTGCCGTGCAGGAGTATGCCGAAAGTTTCGGCTACGGAGTCGTGCGCGAACTGGAGGGACACGGACTGGGTCGGAAAATGCACGAAGACCCCGGTGTCCCCAACTACGGCGCACGGGGCAGAGGACCCCTTCTCAAGGAGGGAATGGTCATCTGCATCGAACCCATGATCAACATGGGGACCAAAGCGGTCGTTTTCGAACGGGATGGCTGGACGGTCCGCACGCGGGACCACAAACCGGCGGCACACTACGAGTTCGCCGTTGCGGTCCGCAAATCGGGACCCGATGTCCTGACGGACTTCAGTATCATCGAAAAGGCTATTAACAATTAAGACTCTATGGCAAAACAAACTGCTATTGAAAGGGACGGGACGATTATCGAGGCGTTGTCCAACGCGATGTTCCGCGTCGAACTGGACAACGGTCATATTCTCACGGCCCATATCTCGGGAAAGATGCGTATGCACTATATCAAGATCCTTCCCGGAGATAAAGTAAAAGTGGAGATGACGCCCTATGACCTTACGAAGGGACGTATATCTTTCCGGTACAAATAATTAGATTGCTTGAAAATCATGAAAGTTAAAGCATCCATCAAGAAAAGAAGCGAGGATTGCAAGATTGTGAAGCGTAAAGGCAAACTTTATGTCATTTGCAAAAAGAATCCCAAGTTTAAAATGCGCCAGGGGTAATGTTTTTTAAACAAGTCAAAAAAGAAAAAGAATTTATATGGCACGTATAGTCGGTGTAGATTTACCGAAAAACAAAAGAGGCGAGATCGGCCTGACCTATATCTATGGTATCGGTCGCTCGACGGCTCGTAAGATTCTCGAGACCGCTGGCATCAGCTACGATCTCAAAGTACAGGATTGGTCGGACGACCAGATCGGTGCGATCCGTTCGACGATCGCCGACCTGGGGCTGAAGGTCGAGGGCGAATGCCGTTCGATGGTCCAGCTGAACATCAAGCGCCTGATGGATATTGGCTGCTACCGCGGCATCCGTCACCGTCTGGGTCTTCCCGTCCGCGGTCAGTCGACCAAGAACAACGCGCGCACCCGCAAGGGACGCAAGAAGACGGTCGCAAACAAGAAAAAGGCAACGAAGTAATCTTTAGAGAATTATGGCAAAGAAAACTGGAACTGTTAAGAAAAAGGTTGTTAAGGTCGGTGCGCTGGGCAATGTCTATGTACACTCCACTTTCAACAACGTGATCATCACCATCACCAACGAGGTGGGCGATGTCATCAGCTGGTCGTCGGCCGGCAAGATGGGCTTCCGTGGTTCGAAGAAGAATACTCCGTATGCAGCACAGACCGCTTCGGCCGATTGCGCCAAGGTCGCTTACGACATGGGTCTGCGCAAGGTGAAGGTGTATGTGAAGGGTCCGGGTGCCGGTCGCGAGTCGGCTGTGCGCACGATCCACGGCGCCGGTATCGAGGTGATGGAGATCATCGACGTCACGCCGCTGCCGCACAACGGTTGCCGTGCTCCTAACCGCCGCCGCGTATAATTCAGGCACAGGTTAAGGATAATTTCAAGGTTTTAAAAAAAGACAAAACAATGGGAAAATACATAGGACCTAAATCGAAAATTGCCCGTAAATTCGGCGAAGCTATCTATGGTGCGGATAAGGTGCTTGAGAAGCGCAACTATCCTCCCGGACAGCATGGTCTGGCACGCAAGCGCAAGAAGGTGTCGGAGTACGGCACGCAGTTGAGCGAGAAGCAGAAGGCCAAGTATACGTACGGACTGCTGGAGAAGCAGTTCTCGCGCACCTACGAGCAGGCTGCCCGCATGGGCGGTATCACGGGTGAGAACCTGCTGAAACTGCTGGAGTGCCGTCTGGACAACGTCGTTTACCGCTTGGGTATCGCCCCGACGCGTGCGGCTGCCCGCCAGCTCGTTTCGCACTGCCACATCTGCGTGAACGGCAGTGTCGTGAACATCCCCTCGTACTCGCTGCGCGCGGGTGACGTGGTGTCGGTTCGCGAGAAGTCGAAGAGTCTGGAAGTGATCTCGGCATCCCTGGCCGGCTCGTCGAAGAGCCGCTACGCCTGGTTGGAGTGGGACAACGCCTCGATGAGCGGCCGTTTCCTGCAGAAACCCGAGCGTGAGGAGATCCCCGAGAACATCAAGGAGCAGCTCATCGTCGAGTTGTACTCGAAGTAGTAATTAAACAAATTCACTCATTATGGCAATATTAGCATTCCAGAAACCTGAGAAGGTTATTATGCTTGAATCCACTTCGTCGTTCGGAAAGTTCGAATTCCGACCGCTGGAGCCCGGATTCGGTATGACTGTCGGTAACGCTTTGCGTCGTATTCTGCTCTCTTCGCTGGAGGGTTACGCAATCACGACTGTCAAGGTAGCCGGTGTCGATCACGAGTTTGCCGCTATCCCCGGTGTGATGGAGGATATGTTGAACATCATCCTCAATCTGAAGCAGGTTCGTTTTATCCGCACAGTCGATAATCAGGATGCCGAAAAAGTATCCATTAACGTTGCGGGTGTTACGGAGCTGACTGCCGGATATATCTCGAATTACCTGTCGTTCTTCAAGGTCCTCAATCCCGACCTGGTGATCTGTCACCTGGCTCCGGGAACGAAGATGCAGATGACGCTCACGATCGGCAAAGGTCGCGGCTACGTACCTGCCGAGGAGAATGCTCCCGCTGAATGCGAATTCGGAACGCTCCCGATCGACTCGATCTTCACGCCCATCAAGAACGTGAAGTACTCGATCGAGAACTACCGTGTCGAGCAGAAGACCGACTACGAGAAGTTGAATTTGGAAATTACAACCGACGGGTCGATTCACCCCAAAGAGGCTCTGAAAGAGGCCGCAAAAATTCTCATCCAGCACTTCATGCTCTTCTCCGACGAGAAGATCACCGTCAACATGGAAGACACGAACGGTGCCGAGGAGTTTGATGAGGATGTGCTCCACATGCGTCAGCTGCTGAAGACCAAGCTCTCGGATCAGGATCTTTCGGTCCGCGCCCTGAACTGCCTGAAGGCTGCCGACGTCGATACCGTGGGGGATCTCGTGAAGCTGAACCGCAACGACCTGCTGAAGTTCCGCAACTTCGGTAAGAAGTCTTTGACGGAGCTGGACGAGTTGCTGACCTCGCTCAACCTGAAGTTCGGTATGGACGTATCAATCTACAAACTTGACAAAGATTAATTATGAGACACAATAAGAATTTCAACCACCTGGGCCGTCAGGCAGGCCACCGCAAGGCCATGCTGTCGAACATGGCTTCGTCGCTGATTCTGCACAAACGCATCGAAACGACGGTTGCCAAGGCCAAGGCCGTTCAGCGTTTCGTGGAGCCTCTGGTCACCAAGTCGAAGGAGGACACGACGCACTCGCGCCGTATCGTATTCTCGTACCTGAAACAGAAAGAGGCCGTTACGGAGTTGTTCCGTACGATCGCGCCGAAGATCTCGGAGCGTCCGGGCGGTTACACCCGCATCCTGAAGACCGGTTTCCGTCTGGGCGATGCTGCCGACATGTGCATCATCGAGTTCGTTGACTTCAACGAGGCTTACACGCTGGGCATCGCTCCCGCAGCCGCTGTCGAGGCGAAGCCGAAGACGCGTCGCTCGCGCAAGTCGGCTGCCAAGGCTGTCGACGCTGTCGAGGAGGCTACCGTTGTCGAGGGCGCACCCAAGAAGGCTGCCGCTCCGAAGAAGCCCGCAGCTCCGAAGGCTGCTTCGGCCAAGGCTGCTGCTCCGAAGGTTGCGAAGAAGACCAATGTGGGCAAGAAAATGTAAATTTTCGATGGTATAGGGCCTCTTTGCCCTTGCTTTCGTGTGGCGCGAATGGGATGTGCTTCGGTACTACCCATCCGCGCCGCACTGCGTTTGGAGGGGGGGGTATCCGCTTCGCTGGAGGATTTGCGCTGGGGGATTTGCGCTGGGGGATTCGTGCCGCAGGATTCCGGAAAATCCTTTGGACCCGCTACAACCAACCGTGCATTTCGGGTGAAAATAGGGTTTGGGGACAGGTGGGGTGGTCGAGTCTTCCGTCTGCAATCGAAAATCGATGTACCAAGAGCAGGGACCGTTTATACGGTTCCTGCTCTTGGTGCAATCTGTTGGGGGGGCTGGAGTGGTCGGGAAATACGATCCTTACATCAGGGGAGTTTGGGCCTGTTTTCGGTTTTGGGCAGCAACTGGATTTTTTTCCGGAATAATACGGCGGGGTAGACGGGCGGCAGCTCGATTTCTGCCGGAGCAATGCGGCGGGGCTGGTTGGCGACTGGAGCAATATTGCGGGAACGGTGGTATTTTGCTCTATGTTGGAGCAATGCGGTTGTTGGGGCGATGCTGCGGGGAGTGGGCGGCAGTTGGAGCAATTCAGCGGGGGTAGGGGACAGTTGCGAGGGGAAGGTTTGGGGTGCCCGTCGGCGTGGATTGGTTGCTTGTTATATACGGTACATATCCCGAAAGCGGCGTTTTGGGCCGCATTCGGTGCGTTATGGACTTTTGCGCGGGGGGCTTTGCGGTCCGATCTGTCTTTTCGGGAGGCAGGAGGTGGCCCGGCTGCAGTCCCGGCGTCCGTTATGCGCATCATCCTGCTCCGTCAGAGCAGACGGAGGGTCTGTTTCGTCGCTGATTCGGGGCGAATTGGGTTTTGTAATGGAAAATACACATCTGCGACATTTTTGCGCAATACCGCCTTTCGATCTTTGCACCCGAAATAGAGATGAAAAATACGTTAACGCATGTCATTACGAAAAATTCTGCTTACCACGCTGTTCTTATGCATATCCGGAGTTGCCGGTGCCGTTTCGCTCAAAGGTGTAATCGTCGATAAAACGACGCAGGAAGTACTTGTCGGAGCTACCGTTATGGTGAACGGTACGACAAAGGGTACGACAACCGATGCCGCGGGGCGTTTCGAACTGAATCTTGCACAAGGCCCCTGCTCGCTGGTTATTTCCTATATCTCCTTCGTGACCCGCGAGCTCAATGTCCGGATCGAGGACGGAATGCCGGAACTGCGTGTCGAGCTGGAGCCCGATAGCCAGATGCTCTCCTCGGTGACCGTGACGGCCCGCAAGAATCTGGAATCGGAACGCAGTCTGCAGACCGAACGCATCGCCTCGAACGTGGCTATCGAGAATATGGGTGCCAAGGAGATGTCGGTCAAGGGTATTTCCAACGTGCAGGAAGGATTGCGGAAAATGGCGGGCATATCCATCGCCCAGGCCGGTCAACTCATTGTCCGCGGACTGGGAGACCGTTACAGCATCACCACGCTCAACGGGCAGCCCATCGCCTCGCCCAACCCCGACAACAAGCTGATTCCGCTGGATATTTTCCCCTCGTCGACCGTGAAGAACATCACCGTGAGCAAGGTCTATGAGGTCAGCTCCTATGCCGACTATTCGGGGGCGCACATCAACATCGACACCCGCGAAAACTCCGGAGATGACTTTTTTACGGTGGATTTCCACGCTGGCGGGCAGTTCAACACGCTGGGGGGCGACTTCTACCGCATGGATCACCGCTCGCTCTTCACGCAGCCTGCAGTGGACGGCAAGGCCCTCTCGTCGAGTCTGTCCGAATTCCGCGAGTATGTGAAAACGAAGGATATTTTCGATACGGATTTCTCGGTTTCGAAGAAAACGGCCCTGCCCGTTATCGGCGGCAACCTGGCCTGGGGCCGCGAGTTCAAGGTCGGGCGTCAGAAGGTGAGCCTGCTGGCTTCGGGAGGCATGAGCAACGATCTGCAAACTCTGGAAGATGCCGAATTCCGGAGACTCGAAGCCACGGGAACCATTACCGACGAATATGCTTATGACAGTTATGCAAGTGAACTGAAAATGGCGGCTCTGGCGAGCCTGAGTACTACTCTGCGCGATGCCGACCGCATCAGTTACACTTTCTTCTATGCCCGCAACGCCATGGATACCTACATGCGCCGGGAAGGATACGACCAGGAGAGCCACCATCTGATCGGCAGCAACGATGTGATGCACGTCTACAAGCTGATGACCAATCAGTTGAACGGTATCCACGAATTCGGCAAGCGCTGGAAACTGCGCTGGAGCGGTTCTTACACCCTCACTGCATCCGACGAGCCCGACCGTCGGCAGGTGATGTACCTGCGCAATGAGGACGGTTCGCTGTCGCTCTTCAAGCTCAACCAGCAGGAGACCATGCGTTACTTCGGAACTCTCGACGAGAACGAATGGAACGCCCATGCCGCAGTCGACTACGGCTTCGGTACCGCGCATAAGTTCACGGCGGGATTCTCCTTCAAGGACAAGAGCCGCGACTACGAAGGTGTCCGTTTCTACTACAACCTGTCCGCCCTGTCGCCCGAGATCAAGGACATCTATTCGCCGAACGACTACCTTAATTTTGAGAATGTGGCGAACGGAACGCTTGGGATCAGCCGCCATAAGCAGCCCAAGGACGCCTACGAGGCCGGAAACCGGATTCTGGCAGGTTATCTCTCGCTGGATCTGAAACCGCTGCCGGAACTGCTGATCAACGCCGGGGTGCGCTACGAGGCCTCGAAGCAGTGGGTACGCTACCATAACGACCAGAGCATGCGCGAACGGCGCGATTTGGACCGGAACGACTTTTTCCCTGCCCTGAACGTCAAATACGAATTCGGCGAAAAGCACCAGCTGCGTCTGGCGGCATCGCGCACGATTACACGTCCTTCGTTCATCGAGATGGCTCCGTTCCTCTATCAGGAGTCCTACGGTTCGGTACAGCTGCGCGGTAACGAGGATCTGCAGAACAGCTACAACTACAACCTCGACCTGCGTTACGAATTCCTGAACCGTCGCGGCGACATGGTCTCCATAACGGGTTATTACAAGTACCTCGACGAACCGATCGAACGCGTGCAGACGCTCGCCGGAGGTGCTGCCGTGCATACGTTCCGCAATGCCGACAACGGTATGGCCGCCGGTCTGGAGGTCGAGGTGCGCAAAGCCCTGACGCAGACCCTGCGCATCGGCGTGAACGGAACCTATATGTACACCAACGTCAAGCTGCCCGAGGGCGGTGCATACACCAACAAGGAACGGGCCCTGCAGGGTGCTTCCCCCTATCTGGTCAATGCCGACCTCACGTGGTCGCCCCGCTTCGGCGAAGTGAAGCAGCTCAATCTGGCCCTGCTTTACAACCTGCAGGGACCCCGGATTCACGCCGTGGGAATCTCCGGACTGGGCGACATCGAGCAACGTGCCGTGCACACGCTCAACTTCTCGGCAGGGTACCGGTTCTGCCGCTGGGCCGAGGTGAAGCTACAGCTGACCGATCTGCTCAACCGTGCGATGGTCTTCGAGCAGGAAGTGCCGCAGACGGGTGGCTCGGTCGAGGTTGAGCGATACAGACGCGGAGCCGGATTTGAGATCGGGATGAACTTGAAATTCTGACAAAAGGGTAAACATAACACAACTTTCAAATTTCAATCAGATGAAAAAGTATTGGAAATTTTTGGCGGCGGTGGCAATCGCCTCGATGACGCTCGCAACCTCCTGCAACGATGACGAAGGCAAGGGTGATGGCAACAAGAACCAAGGACTGAAGGGTGAAATTCCCGCAGGAGAAACCCTCACGGGCAATATTACGGACGATGTAATCCTTACCGCAGGTAATACCTATAAGCTCAGCGGCGGTCTGCACGTCAAGGACGGCGCTACGCTTCGAATCCAGCAGGGCGTTCAGCTCATCGCCATCGACGACGATAAGCCCGATTACATTCTGATCGAACAAGGAGCCAAAATAGATGCTCAGGGCACGGCTGCGAAGCCGATCGTGATGACCTCCGAGCAGAAGAAGGCCGGAGCGTGGGGCGGTATCCACATTTGCGGTAAAGCCCATACCAACGCCGGAACAGGCGTGCGGTCGGAGATCGGCGACGCTCCCTATGGCGGCAGCCAGGATGACGACAATTCGGGTACTCTGCGCTACATCCGTCTGGAATACACGGGATTTGCTCTCGACGAAGAGCACGAAGCCAACGGCGTTTCGTTCTACGGCGTCGGCAATGGTACGACCGTGGAGTATCTGCAAGCCTACAAGGGTTCGGACGACGGCTTCGAGTTCTTCGGCGGATCGGTCAACGTGAAACACCTGGTTGTGACCAGCTGCTCCGACGACTCATTCGACTGGACCGAGGGCTGGAACGGAAAAGGTCAGTTCCTCGTGGCTTATCAGGAGGCCGAGTCGACGCTCGGATACGACTGCGACTGCCTGATGGAGTGCGACAACAACGGCAAAAACTCCGCTGCAACGCCGGTGGCACATCCCATTCTGGCCAATGTGACATTGGTGGGTAACAATGCGACGACCGGAACCCGCGGCGTGCGTCTGCGTGCAGGTACCGAGGTGGAGCTCTACAACGCCATCATCACCGGCAAATCGAAGTGCATCACCGTAGAGACCCCCGAAACCGAAAATTCGTTCTCGAAAGGGCAGAACCCCTCGAAACTCGAGTACATCTCGATGAGCACGGTGCTCAATTCGAAGGAGGGGATCTACACCAACACCAATTTCGCTGCTGCGGCCGGTAATGCAACCGACTACACCAATGCGTTGACCGATCAGTATGTCGGAACCATTGCCGGCGGCAAGACGCTTTCCGACAGCTTCTTCACGGCTGCCGCCTACAAAGGTGCCGTTCCGGCCGACAACAACTGGACGGCCGGCTGGACGTTGAATTGATGTCTGGTCCCCGAATGCACAAAAGCCGACGGACTTCATGATGAACGCTGCGCTTTGTGCCTTGCCCTGTGCGGTCGCCCCTTCGGGCAATGCGGAATGGGCGCTCTGATAGCCTTGCGGTGAGAGCCGCAGTGGAAAGGAACCGGTTGACCGGTTAGCCGGCCAGCCGGTTAACCGGTCATTCTTTGCTCAGCATTCGGTCCCGGATGGCCTTTTTCCGGGCGATCATGCAGGCGCCGGTGATTCCCGCATCGCTGCCCAGCATCGAGGGGAGGATGGTCAGATGCTGCGTCAGCAGCCGGAGCGAGTATTTGAGGATGGCCTGTTTGGCCGGTTGCAGGAAGTAGGAGGACGGGATTTTTGTGATCCATCCGCCCAGAATGATGCAGTCGGGATTGAGCAGGTTGATCAGCCCCGCTAGCAGGAGCCCCAGGTCGCTGGCCGTTCGGGTGATGAGCTCCACACAGAGCCGGTCTCCGAGTTTGGTGGCTTCGATGATGTCGCCGATGGTGATTTTCTCGCCCTCCCATACCTTTTGGGAGAGGACCGATGTCTCGTGGTTGTGGATTCGCTCGATCAGCTTGCGGCAGATGGCGCTTCCCGATACCTCGGTCTCGATGCAACCCTTCTTGCCGCACTGGCACATGATGTTGTTGTTGTAGTGGGAAATGTGGCCGAATTCGCCCGAATAGCCGTCCTTGCCGTAGTAGATTTCCCCGTTGATGATCAGACCGAGTCCCAGACCCCAGCCGACATTGACGTAGATGGCGTTCTTCAGGGTGGGGTCGACCACCGCGGCGTATTCCCCATAGGCCATGGCCTTGGTGTCGTTTTCGATGTATACGGGCATCCTCAGCCGTTCGGAGAGCAGCTCGGTGAGCGGGATCTCGCGCGTCTCCTCGAAGTTGAACACCGTGGCACTGGTCCCCTGGAGGGAGTTGATGCGGCCTCCAATGTTGAAGTTGGCCCCCGCGATCTCGGCCCGGTTGCGGAGCAGGAACTGCCCGGTAAACTGGGTGATGAGGGTGCAGATCTCGTCCAGCTTGTTGTGCGTGTTTTCAAACCGAAAGTCGGGGAAGCGTTCGATGTGGACCATCTCGCCCTGCAGGTTCATCAGCCCCAGCGTCAGTTCGAACGGGCGGATGTCGACACCCAGAAAATAGTAGGCTTCGGACCGGACGTGATAGAGGATGGGCTTGCGTCCCCGTTTGTTGGTCTGCAGGCATTCGGTCCGTTCCAGAAGTCCCTGCTCGTGGAGCTCCGCCACATATTTGGCAATGGTCGTAACGCTGAATCCGGTCTGTTCCGAAATCTCGGGGATGATGAACTCTCCCTTTCGGAAGATGCATTGCAGAATGGTGTTCTTGACAATTCCGCTCGGATCGCTGGAATGCGATGCTGTTGTGGAAGGGCGTGCCATGTTTTGGTGGGTTATCTAAAACAAATGTACGAATTTTAAATGAATTAAAAAACATTCTTTTTCAATACTTCTTACTAATTGTAAAAGGGGACTTTTTATAAATTTCGGTTGTTTTTCCTTGTAACATACTGTTGCTTATGGTTTTGCGCTGTGTGAGGCCTTCTCGGGCCGATTTGCGTAATGAAAAATCTGCTGTTTTAAATCAAAATATAATCGAAAGGAAACAGTGGCTTTAAAAAACCTTGCTATTTTTGTTTGTATGATCTGAATTTATTTAAATCAGGCCGAATTTTATTTGAAGGTAATAACGAATCACCTAAATTCTTAATCAATTTATGAGGAAACTATGACGAATTCACGTTCCAAAAATCTGTGGGGAGTAAGTGACTTGCTCCTGATATTACTGGCGCTCTTGCTGGTAAATCCGGCGTTTGCATCGGTCGGGAGTCGGCGGGTGGAAAACGACGAAGTGGCTGCAACGAAGGCTGATGCCAAAGAGTTGATCGCCAAAGGTAAGGTGCTCGATGCAAACGGTCAGCCCGTGGCCGGCGTCGCCGTCATCGTGGACGAGACGAAAGCCGGCGTGGTGACCGACGCAAACGGTTACTACGTGATCGAAGTGCCGCGAATCGGTTCGAAACTGATCTTTTCCAGCCTGGGATACAAGACCCAGGAGGCCATCGTCCCGAAATCCCTGGCCCTGGATATCTTCCTGCAGGAGGATACCGTCGAGATGGAGGCTGCGGTCGTTGTCGGTATGGGACACCAGCGCAAGGCGAGTGTGATCGGTGCGATCTCCTCGGTGGCCAATGAGAACCTGCAGATCCCGCAGCGCAACCTGACCAATGCCCTGGCCGGCAAGGTGGCCGGTGCGGTGGTTGTGCAGCGCACCGGCGAACCCGGTATGGACAATGCCGAGTTCTGGATCCGCGGTATCTCCTCCCTGAACTCCAGCGCCCCGCTGGTGCTGGTGGATGGCGTCGAGCGCGAGATGTCCGACCTGTCGATCGAGGAGATCGAGTCGATCTCGGTGCTCAAGGATGCTTCGGCCACGGCCGTCTACGGTGTGCGTGCCGCCAACGGTGTGGTGCTCGTCACGACACGCCGTGGTGTGGCCCAGAAGGCTGCCATCGATGTGAAGATCGAGGGCGGCGTCTCCAATCTGGTCAACATGCCCAAACTGCTCGACGGTGTCAATTACATGAAGCTCTACAACGAGGCGTATGGCAGCGAGTTCTACACTCCCGAGCAGATCGCAATGACGGCCTCGGGCGTCGATCCCTATCTCTATCCGAATGTCAACTGGTTCGACGAACTCTTTACGAAGACCTCGTCCAACATGCAGGCTTCGGTCAGCGTGCGGGGCGGCGGTGAGCGGGCCCGCTACTACGTTACGGCCAGCTACCTGCGCGACAACGGCAACCTATACAACAATCCCGATACGGATTACAGCACCAACATCCATATCAAGCGCTACAACTTCCGTTCGAACATCGACATGACCATCACCAAGACGACGACGCTCGGTCTGGAGATCGGTGCCAACATGACCGATGCCCACCAGCCCCGTCCGATCACCAGCAACAACAACTATCAGTCGCAGGCCAGCGAGATCTTCGACATGTGTTACCAGCAGGACCCGATCACCACTCCGGTGCGTGTGCCGCTGGGTTATGACGAAGGCGGCAAGATGCAGTGGGGATGGGGTGCGCCGCTCTCGACCAGTCTGGGCAACCCCGCCGAGCGGCTTTTCGGATCGGGCTACAACAAGACCTACAAGACGCAGATCATGAGCCAGATCGTCCTCAAGCAGGACCTGCCCTTCATCACCGAAGGACTCAATCTGACCGCTTCGTTCTCCTACGACGTGAACACCATGTCGATTCAGGCCCGCGGCAAGTATTCGTCGCTCTATGCCATCAACGGCATCGATGACGAGACGGGACTCTATAAACTCGTGCAGCGCCGCGTGGGCGACGAGTTCCTGGGCTATACCCACATCAATTCGGGCGACCGCGCCGACGAGTTCAAGGCACAGATCAACTACGACCGCGTTTTCAACGACCGGCATCGTGTGGGCGCCATGGCGATGTACTACCAGCGCAGTTTCAACAACCTGGCTGCCGGTTCGTCGATCCTGGCCCTTCCCTACCGGAAGCAGGGCCTTGCCTTCCGTGCCACCTATTCGTTCGACGACCGCTACTTCGTGGAGTACAACATGGGTTACAACGGTTCGGAGAACTTCAAGAAGGGACATCGCTTCGGCGTCTTCCCCGCAGGGGCCGTCGGATACCTCATCTCCAATGAGAAGTTCTGGAACGTGAAGTGGATCAACCACCTCAAGATCCGCGCGTCGATCGGTCTGGTCGGTTCGGACGCCCTCGCAGCCGGCCGTTTCGCCTATTTGAGCACCTGGGGCGGAGGTATCGGCGGCCACCACTTCGGCCCTACGGGTACGTGGTTCGGCAGCGTCGGTGAAGCCCAGGAGGGTGTGAACGACCTGACCTGGGAGAAGGGTCTCAAGAAAGATGTCGGACTGGAGATCAAGATGTTTGATTCGGCCCTTTCGCTGGACTTCGACTACTTCCATGAGAAGCGTTGGGATATTCTCATCCGGCGCAGCATCGTCCCCGGCATCAGCGGCCTGAACCAGCAGCCGCTGGCCAACATGGGCAAGATGAAGAACTACGGCTTCGAGAGCACGCTGGAGTTCTCGCACCACATCGGCCCGGTCAACTACCGTCTGTACGGTAACTTTACCTTTGCCCGCAACAAGGTGCTGGAGAAGGATGAGGCTCCGACGGATCCGTGGCGCATGCGCACGGGACATCGTCTGAACCAGTGCTTCGGTCTGGTGGCGCTCGGCCTGTTCGAGGATCAGGATGATATCGACCTCAGCCCCGAGCAGAAGTTCGGTACGGTGCGTCCCGGTGATGTCAAGTACCTCGACTACAACAAGGACGGTGTCGTGGACTCGCACGACGAAGTGGCCATCGGCTATTCGAACGTGCCGGAAATCAACTACGGTTTCGGCTTGCAGATCAACTGGAAGGGACTGGACATGGGCGTCTTCTTCCGCGGTCAGGCCAATGTGAATTACTATCTGGGCGGGTCGTTCTTCCCGTTTGCCCGCGGTGTCGGCCAGGGCAACCTCTTTGCGAAGGCGCTCGACCGCTGGTCCGAGGAGAATCCCAATCCGAACGCCTTCTATCCGCGTCTGTCGGCCACCACATCGACCAACAACCAGAAAACATCGACACGCACCATCTATAACGGTAACCTGCTCCGTCTTTCGGACCTGGAGGTGGGGTACACCTTCAGGGGCAAGGCGCTGAAGTCGTGGGGCTGCAACTCGATCCGTGTCTACTTCGTCGGCAGCAACCTGCTGCTCTGCTCCCCGTGGGACATGTGGGATCCGGAGACCGGTTCGCAAAATGGTGGAGCCTATCCCTTGTCGCGGAAGTTCAATTTTGGCGTCAGACTCTCATTCTAAACACAAATAATGATGAAACAATATATTTTCCTTTTGATGGCTCTGCTTTTCACGGGTTGCGAATACCTGGACAAGGAGCCCGATGACATGAAGACCGATAAAATGGTCTGGAGCAACCGGAACGAGGTGTTGAAGTATCTGACCAACTGCTACGGAGCCCTCCCGATGGATAATCTCCACCAGGGAGATCCCTGGTTGGGTTGCTCCGACGAGTGCGATATTCCCTGGGCCGTCTATCCGACCTACGGCATCAACCTGGGCAACTGGGAGCCTGCCACCAGTTTCTACGTGACATGGAACCTCTATTACCGCGCCATCCGCTCCACGTTCGTATTCGAGAACAACGTGGGCAAATGCGGCGAGTTGTCGCAGGACCTGAAAGACCGCTATTTGGGCGAGGCGCTCTTCTTGAGAGGCTATTATTACTTCCTGCTGCTGCGTCAGTACGGGCCTGTCGTCCTGCTTAAGGAGCTGATGCCCAACGAAACGAATTTCGGCAATCTTCCGCGCGCTCCGTTTGATCAGTGCATCGGATACGTCTGCGAACTGATGGATCGTGCCGAGACGCTGCTGCCGTTTTCCTATGCTTCGGAGCCCGAATGCCTGGGTCGCGCCACCATTCCGGCGTGCCGTGCCGTGAAGTCGTCGGCCCTGCTGCTGGCCGCCTCGCCCCAGTGGAACGGAAACAAGGACTACGCCCAGTTTGTGAACCACGACGGAACGCCTCTGGCCAGTACGCAGTATGACGAAACCAAATGGAAAACGGCCGCCGAGGCTGCCAAAGCCGTGATCGATCTCTCGGAAAAGAAGTTGGACGAGACCGGGCTGAAACTCTATACGGGGGGTGTCAACATCGATTCGGACGACTACAATCCCTACAAGGCCTATTACGATCTGTTCAATACCGGCTGGAATTCGGAGATCATCTTCGGGTCGATCGACCAGGGTTCCGGTTCGTGGGATAACCGCGGCCCCCGTTATGCGTGGATGGTGCACTGCATCCCGACGGGTGTGAACTGCATGGGTGGTGTCGGTCCGACGCTCCGTCTGGTCGACGCCTTCTATATGGAGAACGGGCGCACGATCGACGACCCGCAGTCGAATTACATCGAACGCGGATTTGTCACCAAGGACGGTCCGCACTACAACCCCAACAACGTCGACCAGAGCAGTGAGGCCGGTCGCAAGAAGTTGCTTGCCGACCTGAAGAGCCTCGATGCATGGGGACACTCGAAGGGCGACTGGAACATGTTCTGCAACCGCGAGGCCCGGTTTTATGCTTCGGTCAATTACAACCACCGCGTTCAGTTGCCCTATTCGGACGATGCGGCCATCCGCAACAAGCTGAACAGAACGAAGGACCAGCAGGACGGATGGGGCCGTGTGGAGCTCTACCGGGGCGGTACGAGCAATTCGGGCGAGAACCTGAACTTCCCGATGACCGGCTTCCTGGCTCAGAAACGCATCGTGCCCTGCGACTTCTACAACAACACGATGCCGGGCAAATACGTCTCGATCTACATCCGTTATGCCCAGATCCTGCTCGACTACATCGAGGCGCTGAACGAGTACGATCCGGCGAATGCCGATATTCAGAAGTACTGGGATCAGGTCCGCAAACGCGCAGGTCTTCCGAGCATCTTCGAAACCTATCCTTCGATTCGCGGCAATCGGGAGCAGCAGCGCGAGTACATCCTCCGCGAGCGTCAGGTCGAGCTGAACTTCGAAGGCGACCGCTACTTCACGACCCGTCGCCGCCTGTTGTGCGAAACCCCCGATCTGGGAGGAGCCTCCGACGACCGCAAGTATGGCGACAGCGGCCGTGTATGGGGTCTTTCGGTCGAGGCCGGAGATCCGAAGACCAACAATTTCAAATCGACGGAGTTCTATACGCGCAAGGCTTTCGAAAGCCGTGTGTTCCGCAAAGAGTATTATTTGTTCCCCATTCCGCAGTCCGAGATCGACAAGAGCCCTGCTCTGGTCCAGAATCCCTGGTGGTAGCGGATATTTAACGATCAAGAGAAATGAAACGTATCTATTCGATCCTTACGTTTTTGGCCTTGGCGGGAGGTGTCTTGACCTCCTGCGACCAGGATGCCAAGTTCAGTACCTATATCCCGACCCACGCCTTGCATGAGATGGTCCGTTCGGCCAAGGCAACCTGTGGCGAGGAGACGGTAACCGGTGCGGTGGATAACAATACGCACGCCATCAAGTTTGTCTTTGTCTCGGATGTCGATTTTTCCAAAGTCAAGGTCGTCATCGACTATGCCTCGCGCACGGTGCTCAAGGAGGGCGCTTTTACCGAGCAGGAAATCAATCTGACGACGCCTTATACCTTTGTCCTGAACAACCTCGAGGAGGATTTCACCTACACGATTTCGGTCGACAAGGCCCTCGTGGCCGAAGTTGACCGCGCCCAGTGTGCGGTGCTGGCGATGGAGAACGATGCCGTTTATGATGACACGGCGCCCGGTCAGGCCGGCGGACACATCCGCTATTGCTTCGACGGCAAACGCATGTCGAAAAAGGAGGCCTACGGCGAAGTCGGCTACAACTTCTTTGGCTGGACGATGAAGGAGCCTGCTCCGGAGGGTCACGGCAATTCGTTTACGTTCGATGTCGGAGAGCCGATGCGTCTGTCGAAGATGCTCATCTGGCCGTATTGGCCCTACAACAACAATGCCCCGGCCATCTACGAGATCTATGCCTACACGTTGCCCGGCGAACCTACGGGAGACTGGGCCAACTGGGTGAAGATTGCCGATGTGGACGATTCCGACAAGTGGGAGATCGTGAAGAATGCCCAGCCGGGGTCGGCCGAAGACCTGACGACGCAGGGTACTACGATCGAGTTCAAATTCGGGGATGTCCCCGAGACCCGTTACTACCGCCTGAAGATGGTCAAGAACTTCTATGCGGCATTTGGCGAGGCCATGAATGCGAACTGGAAGGTTCGTCAGAATTGGTTCACCCTTTCGGAAATCGAGTTGTGGCGTTATAATATCAGTGAGAAAGAGTAATGAGATTTGTTCGCTATATTGTCTGGAGTGTGTTGTCTGCATGCGCAATGGGCGCATGCGGGCACTCCTCGGACGATGATACCCAAGCACCTGTGCTGCCTCCGGAGACCCCGGAGGCCCCGGAGACTACGCTGACGGTTACCAATCGTCAGGGAACCCCCGTAACCCGGTATGATCTGCCTTTCGGATTCTTTTCCGAGTCGTTGATCGTCCGCTCCAATACGAAATGGACCGCGCGCGTTTCGGATCAGGCGGCCGAATGGCTCTCCGTCTCGGTCGGGTCGGCCGTCACGGCAGAAGTCTCGGTGGCGGTCAACACGACGGGTGAGGTCCGCACGGGGACGCTCCTCTTTGAAACTCAGGACGGAAAGGCAACGGTTGAAATCCCGGTTACGCAGCAGTCCGGGCAGACGATCGGAGCCTCGCCCATTCAGGACCTGATGCTGATCTACGACAACGACAGCGGCGAGCCCTATACCCGGGAGCGATTCCGTGCGACGGTGGCTACCGACGAGGAGAATCCGCGCTGGCTGTTCGACGGATTCCTCTTTTTGACGAGCCGCTTCGACGGCAAGACCCTTGCCGGAGAGCCCACGATCGCCTCTTCGAACAAGGAGGACTGGCTCAAGCTGCTGGATTTCTATTTCGGCCATGACTCCCATTCCGTGCCGGCACTCGATGCTGCGATCGGTGCGCTCAAACCCCGGGTTCAGGGGCCGTTCCACCGGCGCAAGGTGGTGATCATGCTGCCCGATCCGCAGGATCGCCAGACCGACTGGGGCGAGCTGGACGGCAAAAAGCTGGACTTCAGTAATTTCGAGGACCGGATTGCCGCCTGCAAGTGGTATGTGGATCAGCTGCTTGACCATTTCGCGCGGCGTGAGTATGCCAACATCCAGCTGGCCGGCATCTATTGGATCAAGGAGTCGGGCAGCTTCCTGCCCAAGTACCTGAGCCAGGTGGCGGACTACATCCATGCGAAAGGTCTCGACTTCTATTGGATTCCCTATTACGAGGCGTTCGGCTTCAGCAAGTGGGCGAGCTACGGGTTCGACCGGGCCTATTATCAGCCCAATTATATGACCCACCCGGAGTTCACCCGGACGCGGCTCTATGAGGCATGCGACATGGCCAAGGCCTGCGGAATGTTGATGGAGCTCGAGTTTGAGACGCATCAATCCCTGCAGGTCAATGCCGATTATGTGGATGTCTATGAGGAATTGGGGCTTTTCGAGACACAGAGTCTGGCGTATTACGAGGCTTCGGCGCTCGAGTACTGGAAAGAGGGCATCGCGGAGGAACGCGCCTTTTATGAGCGCATCTGCAAACTCGTTGCTGCCCGGCAACAAGCATTTTATCAATAAAATCTTTAATGGAACTATAATCTAAGCGATGAAAGCATATAAATTAGTCTTACTGGTAGCGTTGGCTTTGGTTGCTGCGGCCTGTTCGGACGACGAGGCTCCCTTCGTGAAACTGCCCGAGCCCATTGCCCTGAATGCCGAAGAGAATATCATCACGTTTGACGTCTCTTCGAATGTGGGTTGGAAACTGACGGTTTCCGATCCGTGGTTCAAGATCACTCCCAAGCACGGAAGCGGAAAGACGACGCTCAAACTGGGTGTCGATCGCAACAAGACGGGTGCGGCACGTACGGCGACGATCGAATTTGCCTATGCCAACGGCACGGTGGAGCGTCTGGAGGTCTCGCAGGCCGCCTATATGGTGGAGATGGAGATTAAGGCCCCCGAGTCTGTCGTTGTGAAAAAGGACGAGCAGCTGAGTCTGGCCATTTCGGCCAACACCGAAGATTGGGTCTATACGCTGACCGATGGCGATTGGCTCAAGGAGGCGTCGAAAACGGCCGAAGCGCTGGTCTTCAACCTCGATCCTTCGGTGCGCTTCGACGAGGCGGAGCCTGCCCGGCTGCGCTTCACCTCCGATTCCGATCCGCTCTTTGAGCGTCTGGTCTCGGTGAAACCGATCGATTTCGTGAAGTTCACGGCCCAGGCCCCCGAGTCCGTGGAGGTGAAGGAGGGCGCTCAGCTGACGGTCGACGTGGAGTCCAATGTCGCGGATTGGACCTATGCCGTAACGAACGGAGCCTGGTTGAAGGAGAAGTCGCGGACAGCCACCCGGCTTGTCTTCGATCTGCTTCCCGACCAGCTGCTCGACGCTTCGGTCAAGGCGCGGATCAAATTCTCGTCGCCCTCTTATGCCAATCTGGCCTCGACGCTGGAGATTCAGCCCGTATCGACGGGGCCTGCCATGGCAATGGTCGACAAGTCGAAGATGAAGGCCTTTGTCCTGCCCAACGACGGAGTGGTCGCCAACAATGCCAATGTGGCCAGCGCCTATCTGTTCGACGGCAAATGGATGACCAACAAGTCGGATTATTCGCCCATCGCCTACAAGCACTGGGAGCTCTCCACGACCAATGACGATGCCAAGGCCGGTCACGGCGACTCGTTTGTGATCGATGCGGGCGTTCCGGTGAAACTGGCCAAGTTCGTGACCTACCACTATTACGACTACGTGTCGCACGACCCGCTGATCTATGAGATCTATGCCTACACGGGAGCCGGAGAGCCCGCGGCCGAGTGGACCGACTGGAAGTGTCTGGGCAAGGTGGATGTGACGGAGATCTCGAAGATCGTCAAGGCACTGCCTGCCAAGGCCTATTCCGAGCACATCGCCAACGGCGACACCCTGGTCATCGAGGAGGCCGACGCCGTGACGGCCCGCTACTACCGCTTCAAGACCTTGAAGAACGGCTATAACTTCTACCGTGATGTTGAACCTTGGAGTGTACGTACCCACTGGCTGACGTTGAGCGAAGTGTCGCTCTTCGGCTACAAATAGTCTTTATTTCGCATGAGGGGCGGCTGCTCATGGGAACAGCCGCCCTTCGTCTTATGATTCGACGGATTTTGATGATGAAAAACTGGTTCATGTGGGGAGCGCTGGCTCTCCTGTCGTCGGCCTCCTGTTCCGATTCGGGAGGGGATACCGATCCGAAGGGGGATCGGCTGGCGGCACCTTCGGAGGTTGCGGCCGAATTCCGGGGCGCGTCCCGGGTTGAGGTTTTGTGGAAGGATCTCTGCACGCAGGAGAGCGGCTATTCGGTCTGGTTGAAAGGCCAAAAGGATGAGACGCCGCAACGCGTGGGCTTTACGGCGGCCGATGCCGAGAGCTATACAGTGAATATGAATCTGGAGCCGGGCAAGAGCTACTGTTTCGGGGTCCGCACCGACGGCCGCAAGGCCTCGATGGCCTCCGAAATCGTCTATGCCGCACCGCTGGCGGCGGAGGATCCCGCCAAACCCGGCGTCGTGCTGGAAGGGGAGGCTGAAGCCACGAGTTCGTGCATCGCCTTGCGTTACAGACTGCGCAATGCGGCGGAATTGAAGGATGCGGTATGCGGCGTGTGCTGGAACACGACCGGCAGTCCGACCGTGAAGGATGCCCGTCAGGACGGTCCCGAACCGGTCGGAGACAAGACTATCTTGCAGGCGATTCCCAATGTCCTGCTGGAGTACGGCCGGAAGTTCCACTTCAGAGCCTACCTCCGTTCGGGCAATACGGTCTGCTACAGCGCCGAGGCGGTTGCCGCTCTGGACGAGGAGCCGCAGGCCATTACGCTGAACTGGAAAAAAATCGATACGGAGGCGTTGCCCCGGTCCGTCTCGGTGTATGAGACGACCGATCGGCTCAACGGGCGGAACTTCCATGCCTGGTATGCCGTCGCCGATCTGGCTGGAGATGTCGAATTGCGGGTGAACATTCCGGATGCCAAGGCCACGATCGACGATCAGATGCGCGCGCTGGGCGGAGCGTGTCATGTATTGGTCAATGCCGGCTATTTCTATGGCGCGAATCATGTGGGCGTGGCCGTGGTGAACGGGACCCCGACCGGGTATATCCCCGATATGCGCGGCTCGCTGCGTGCGGGCGACTCCGAGTACGAGGTCATGTATCACGCGACGCGCGGCATCTTCGGCGTCGACGATACGGGTAAGGCGGCGGTCTGGTGGGTCGGCACGAGCGGCTCGAATTACTATTTCGACCGTCCGCTGCCTTCGGTCAAGGGCGAGGCGAAATATGCTCCCGTCTCTTCGTCGAATCCGGCGACCAACGTCGTCTGGAACCCGCAGTATGCCGTCAGCGCCGGCCCGGTGCTGCTCCGGGAGGGGAAGTGCCCGTTTGACTTCACCCTGACGGAGAAGGGCAAGGAGTATTATCTGAGCAATTTTGAGATCATTCCCTATGACATTTTCGGCCCCGATGTCTCGCCCGACCGCACGGCCGTGGGTCATACGGCCGACGGCAAGGTGATTCTCTTCATTTGCGACGGCCGCATCCCGGAGAGCCGGGGTGCCACGCTGACCGAACTGGCCATGATTCTCAAGGGGCTCGGGTGTGTCGGAGCGCTCAATCTGGACGGCGGCGGCTCGACGGGCATGATGGTCGGCGACAGGCATGTGAACGATTGCAGCACCGAGAATCGTCCGGTGAAAACCACGATCGGATTTTTCCGTAAAACAGAGAGAAACAGATGAAAAAAATTGGGTTTGTTCTTGCGGCGGCGGTTGTCGGCCTGCTGGTCGGGTGGGGCCTTTGCTCCTGCTCGGACGGGCGTCCCAGGGCGTTGACGGCGACGGATTTGGTGTTGATCTATGCCGGCGGCACGCACAGTCCCCGGTGGGATCGGGAGATGATGAGCCATTATGTTACCTATACCGACCGGGAGGGCCGGATGCATTGGCTTTTCGACGGGTTTCTGCTTCTCGAGATCCGTGACATCGGTCCCGGAAGTGCCCGGGTGGCATTCGACCCCGGACACAAGGACACGGACGGCACAGTGCTCCCGGCCGCCACGCAGGTGGACTGGCTCAAGTTGTTGCGCTATTATTTCTCCGAGGGGCACGGCATTGCCGCCATCGAGGAGGCGGTGGCCGCCGCCGCCGAGACGCTCGGCGCTCCTGCGACCAAGCGTCAGGTGGTGATCTCGATCCCCAATCCGATTGTCTACAAGGAGCCGCTGGCCAAGCGCGGCGGTACGTCCTATTGGGGCATGGTGGAGGACCGGATTCTGGATTTCTCCCGGGAGGAGGACCGGTTTCTGGCCTGCAAATGGTATATCGATCAGGCGCTCAGGATGTTTGAGGAACAGGACTACAAGTATGTCGAGCTGGCGGGATTCTATTGGGTCACCGAGGAGTCGGAAAAGGCCAGTCCGTTGTTGGCCGATGTCTCCTCCTATTTGGACGAACGGCAGTGCGAGCTGTGCTGGATCCCCTATTTCCATGCTCCGGGCTACACGGCCTGGCGCGAGCGGGGATTTGATCGTGCGTTCTATCAGCCCAACTACTTTTTCTCGGACGACATTCCGCGCGAGCGGCTGGCGCAGGCCTGTCGCGAGGCGGCAGCAAACGGGCTCGATATGGAGATGGAGTTCGACGAGAGCGCGATGGCCCGATGCGGACGCGGGTCGCGGCTGCGCGACTACATGGAGGCCTTCCGCGAATCGGGAGCCTGGGCCGGCAGCCGCATTGCCTATTATCAGAGCCATCAGGGGCTGGTCGTCCTGAAGAATTCGTCCGTTGAGGAGGATGTGGACCTTTACCACGATTTCTGCACCTTCGTTTCGCAGCGTCCGTTCCGCACGCTGCGGGCGGCAACCGAAAAACTGTAACCGAACCAAGAATTGTTCTCCAACTTATATGAATCGATGAAAACAACCATTTTCAAGACTCTTTGTCTGCTGCTGGCCCTCGGGGTGACGGGCGGACGGATTTGGGCCGCTCCCCCTCCCATGAGCCACACCGAGCAGCGCATTCGGGCCAATACGGTCAATTCGGTCAATGCCAACTGGCCGTTCAAATTCGGTGGCCCCTATTACAGCCACCTCTTCATCAATGACATCTGGGCCGACAGCGATCCGATCATCCCCTGTCAGTCGGTCTACGACGTGCAGATTGCCGCCCGTCTGGGCTTCCGCTTCATCGAGGGCAACGTCCACGCCACGGCCACTCCCGGCAAGTACATCGTGATGCACGGCGTGCGCGGGTGTCTGGGGGAGCAGGTTACCGATCTGGAAGGCCGTTCGGTGGCCGATGTGGTGATTCGCGAAACTCCTTTCGACGAGCTGATGCAGCGCTATGTCTACCGCTCGCGCTATGCCAAATACCGTACGCACATCTCTTCGCTGGAGGATTTCCTGTTGGAGTGCCGTCGCAACAACATCGCTCCGATGCTTTCGCATGTCGATGCCGAGCAGGTGCGCATCACACGGTCGATCATGGGCGACAACTTCATCCTCTACTGGGGGACGCGCGAGGAGTTCCGGGGCCCGATTCTGGAGTATCATACTTATAAAAGCATCGCCGAGATTGTGGACCGTTGCCACTACATGGGCCCTCCCTATCTCTATTGCATGGGGAATGTGCGTGACTTTACCGACGAGCAGCTGCGCGTGATCGTCCGCGAGGTCCATGCTCAGGGCTGCCATATCGGATATGCCGGATGTTACGAGACCCCGCAGACCAACCAGAAATTGCTCGACATGGGTTTCGATTTCTCGGCTTCGGGATGGGACATCAACGAAATCGAGAGCGGCAATCTGTGCAACCTGACAGCCGATGTGCGCTTCGACGACTTTGCGACCAACGGCTCGGTGCGTGATGCCGTGCTCCGCCTCAAGGAGGGCGAATGGCTCAGGCCGCAGGTGAAGCTGAAGCCCGAATTCCTGGCCGGAGGCAGTCTCCACATCCGTTTCCGCGGCAAGATCCGTGTGGATATGGGGCGGCACATCCATTCGGAGCTGGAGTCGGACGGCAGTCGTTCGATGTGGATCAGCTCCTACTTCATGGAGCAGGCCCCCACGTTCCGGATCACGGCCTGCGGAGACGTCGAGGTGATCAATGTGACATACAAGGCATCCAAAATGTAATCCGTTATGAAATACACCCCGACGGGCAAATGCCTTCCGGAAACCCTTCTGGCCGCAGGCTGTGTCTGCACGGCATCGGCACAAAGGCCGAAATCGGCCGTGGCGGAAGGGTGTCCGGGCGACGGTCCCGGGAGGAGTCCTGCTCTTATATGAAACTGTTATGTTGCGTATTGTTACCTTGTTATGTGCGGTGCTTGTGCCCTGGATGGTTGCGGGCGCCGGTTGGATGAAGGGCGATTCGTCGTCCGATCGGGTGGAAGAGGGAGTGTCGCCCGGAGTGAGCCTTGTGTCCATGCCGGCGCAAATCGAGGAGTCGGGAACCCGGTTCCTCTTGCCGCGAACCCTGGCGATGGATGCGAAAGACGGCATTGCCGCCGCCCGGCAGGGCAACGATGTCATCATGACGCCGTGCGACTGTTTCTATCTGGATTATTACCAGACCCCCGATCCGGAGGCTAACGGCGAAGCGTTGGCGATCGGCGGATGTGTCACATTGGAAAAGTGCTGTTCGTTCGACACTGCGGCGGGTCTCGATGCCGAGGATCAGCACTATATGAAAGGTGTTCAGGCCAATACTTGGACGGAGTTCATGCCCGATTTCGACCACGTGCAGCATATGATTCTTCCCCGTATTGCTGCCGCGGCCGAGATCGGCTGGACTCCCCGTAAGAGCGAATACGTCGATTTCCGCGAGCGTGTCCGCCGGGTCTGCTGCCGCTCTATCGTATGCGCGGATACAGGTATGCCGGTTACGCATTCTGACGGATGCGAACCCGAAAAACAGGAAAATCATGGATTTAGGACAATTGTCGAAACGCTATAAGGAGGAGCTATTAGGGAATGTTTTGCCCTTCTGGCTTGATTTCTCTCAGGACCGTGAGTTCGGAGGCTACTATACGTGTCTGGACCGCAAAGGGAATGTTTACGATACGGACAAGTTCGTCTGGCTCCAGGGCCGCGAAGTCTGGCTTTTCTCGATGCTCTACAACAAGGTGGAGGTGCGCCGGGAGTGGCTCGACTGTGCCCTTCGCGGAGGCGAGTTTCTGAAGAAGTACGGGCACGACGGCTCCTGCAACTGGTATTTCTCGCTCACGCGCGAAGGCAAGCCGCTGATCGAGCCTTACAACATCTTCTCGTACACCTTTGCGACGATGGCCTTCGCCCAGCTATCCAAGGCCTCAGGGGATCCGGAGTACGCCCGGATCGCCAAGCAGACGTTCGACCGGATTCTGGAGAAGCGCTCCAATCCGAAGGGGCAGTGGTGCAAGTCCCATGCGGGTACCCGCCCGATCAAGGATTTTGCGCTGCCGATGATCCTCTGCAACCTGATGCTCGAGATCGAGCACCTGCTGGACCCGCAGCAGATCGAGTCAACGATCGAGTCGTGTCTGCACGAGGTGCTGGATGTCTTCTACCAGCCGGATCTGGGTCTGATCGTCGAGAATGTCTCTGCGGTCGACAATTCGCTGGTGGATTCGTTCGAGGGTCGTTTGATCAATCCGGGCCACTCGCTCGAGGCGATGTGGTTCGTGATGGACATGGGCCGGCGTCTGGGGCGTCAGGACCTGATCGACAAGGCGGTTCGGATCTCTCTCCGTACGATCGAGTACGGGTGGGACAAGACGTACGGCGGCATCTTCTACTTCATGGATCGTCTGGGTCATCCTCAGCAGCAGCTGGAGTGGGACCAGAAGTTGTGGTGGGTCCATCTGGAATCGGCCATTGCGATGCTCAAGGGCTACTGGCTCACGGGTAACGCGGAGTGTCTGTCGTGGTTCGAGCGTCTGGATTCGTACATGTGGAGCCACTTCAAGGATCCAGAGTATCCGGAGTGGTTCGGTTACCTGAACCGCCGCGGCGAGGTCCTTCTGCCGCTCAAGGGCGGGAAGTGGAAGGGCTGCTTCCACGTTCCGCGCGGCCTGTACCAGCTGTGGCAGATCCTCGAACAGTGTAAATAAGACGATCTTCAGCCTTGCGACAGCAAAGCCCCCGTTCGGCGACGGACGGGATTGGACAGATGTAACGATTTGATTAGCGGGTCGTTACATTTTTTTGTATCAATAACAGGTGTCGCGAAGGCGACGGTTTGGGTTTGGCTGGTTGCACGAAAATGCCGCATGTCAAATAACCTTTGCTTCACTTTTTTGTCCATTTTTCCAAGTCCGTTTTCTGTTTTTGATTAAAACTTGCTATCTTTAACTCGTGTTTTCTCGTTTTCCGCATACGTCATGGCTGTCGGCTTGCCGGTTGTTGCTGTTGCTATCCGCTCTGGCGCTGGCAACGGGCCTTTCTGCCCGGTCGCTGGTCAAGGCGAACGTGCAGCTGGCGAACAACGCCGTGTTGGCGATGTACCAGGACGAGGATGCCAATATGTGGATCGGAACCTACGACGGACTGCATCTCTACAACGGCAAGAACACCTTTGTTTTCCGCATGGAGCTGGACAACGAATTCTCGCTGTGCAGCAATATCGTGCTGGAGATAGTCCCGGCCGAAAAGGGCTACCTGTGGGTGTCCACTTCGCTGGGAATCAATAAATTTTCCCTGCGCGAGCGACGCGTTGTCGAAAGCTACATGCAGTATGTGGACGTGGAGAATATCGCTTCGGACAGCGAGGGAAACACCGTGCTTTTCTCGGGCGAGGATTTTATCTCCTGCTACCGCCCGGAGCGTGCCTTTTTCGAGGATGTGTATGTTCCGGGCGTCCGCGCTGCGGAGATTGTCGCCGTCTGGTCGGAAGCGCCCGGGGTCTTCTGCTCCTTGGAGCGGGACGGAGAACTGGTGCGTTACCGACTCAACGACGGCGAGGGGAAAAGTATCGTGCGGGTATCCGGGCACCAGCTCTCCGTGAGTCCGGTGTGCAAGGCGTTCTTCAATGGCGGCAGGATCCATTTCGTCGACTCCTCGGGCGAATTGTGGCGGTATGTGTGCAAGGACGAATCGCTGCTACGGCTATCCGATCTTTCGCAGCTGGGCGAGACAGGCTTTACCGTGTCGGCGATCTGTCCGTTCGGAGATGAGGTTTATGTGGGCTTCCTGGCCGGTGCTCTGGGCCGTGTTCCCGAGGAAGGAGGTCCTTGCAAGCTGATTGCCTCGGACTACCGCGTTTTCTGCCTCTGGGCCGACCGCAACCAGGATATCCTTTGGGTCGGAACCGACGGCTACGGGGTTCATATGTACTGCGACAAGGAGGAGCTGTTCACAACGCTGCTCATGGAGGACATCCCGCAAAAGGTGCTCAAACCCGTGCGGGCCATCCACACCGACGACAGGGGAAACCTGTGGATAGGCACCAAGGGCGACGGCGTGATCCGCATCCGCGATTACGAAAGCTATGGCGGCGGGAATATTCCCGTCAGCCACCTGACCAGTTACGACCGCAGCAAGGGACTTACGAGCAACGAAGTTTTCAGTTTTTGCAGCAGCCCGACCCGGAATGTCTTGTGGCTCGGAACCTCGGGTCCGGGTCTTACCTATTATTCATACGACGACGACCGGATGCGGACGCTACCCTTGCAGCCGGGGATGCCGGAGATCCGCGGCGTCCACCAGATGTGCGAGGTGAACGACTCTACGCTCTACCTCGCCTGCGATATGGATGCGCTGGTCGAACTGACGATCGGAAAGGGCGACAAGCCCGTCGTGACGGCGATGCACCGTTACCGGTTCCGGCTGGATCGCCGCGACTGCAATGAGTTTTATGCCCTGATCCGCGAAAGCGACTCGACGCTGCTGTTGGGCCTGCGCGGCGGCTACGGGCTGATACGCTTCGACATGCGGACGAAGAAGTACGCATTTGTCGATATGCAGCGCCTGCAAAGCCGGGCACTTGGCGATTTGCTCTGTCTGTGCAAGAGCCGTGAGTCGGGACTCTACTGCGGTGCCAGCTCGGGGCTGATACTGCTTACGCCCGAGGGGGACATCCGGCAGTTCAACCGCCGCAACGGCATTGTCAACGACATGATACACGGAGTGTTGGAGGATGCGCACGGCTGCATCTGGCTGAGCACGAACAAGGGTCTCACGCAGTACAGCCCCGGCCATGACTTTTTTCACAACTACTCCTCTTCCGATTTGCGCGTCATCGAGTTCTGCGACGACGCTTACTGGAAATGTCCCTATACCGACCGGCTCTTTTTCGGCGGCGTGAACGGCGTGGTGTGGATAGACCCCGGGAGCGAGCTCCCCTCCAGCTACAAACCCCGGCTGCGCTTCATGGATCTCGAACTGTCGGACGGAACACTCGTGCCGCTGTCGGATTATACGGGCAGCGGGCATGACCCCCTCCCGGTGCGTATTGCACCCCATACAACCGACTTCGCCGTCTCGTTCGTAGCTGTCGACCACCTGAATGGCGATAACTACGAGTATTCCTACATGCTGGAGGGTTATTCCGACGAGTGGGTGGAATTGCAGAAGGACAACCGCATCGCCTTTATGAATATCCCCGCGGGCAGCTACCTGCTGCACGTGCGCTATAAGAGCAACGTCATGGACCGTGCCACGCAGGTCTACACTCTGCCCCTGACGGTGCTGCCGCCGTGGTACCGCACGACGGTGGCCCTTATGTGCTATATCCTGCTTGCGGCGGGGCTCGTGTGGCTGTTTGCCGCCTTGCTGCGCCGGCATTACCGCAGGCAGCAGCAGCGCGTCGTGGCCCGGCTGGAGGAGGAGCAGCGCGAAAAGCTCCATGAGGCGCGGCTCAATTTCTTCGTCAACATTTCGCACGAACTCTGTACGCCGCTAACGCTTATCAACGGCATGAACGAGCGCATCGCACAGCTGAGCGCGGAGAATCCGCAGCTGCACAAGTATACGGATGTGATGCACGAGAATGTCAAGGGGCTGAACGACCTGATTCAGGAAATACTGGATTTCCGGAAAATCGAGGAGGAGGGATTCGGCCGCGTTCATATCCATAGCGTCGATATCGCCGCGATGCTCTGCGTGCAGGTCCGCTCGTTCGCCGACGCTGCGGAACGCAATGACATCGAACTGCTGTTGGAGGCTCCGCCCGAGCTGACGTGGAACACCGATGCCGCATGTCTGAAGAAAGTGATCTTCAACCTCCTGTCCAATGCGATGAAATATACGCCTCAGCGGGGTTGTATCCGCATTTCGGCGGCGGCAACTGGTGCCGGGCTGGAACTGAAAGTCCGGAACACGGGGCAGGGAATAGCCCCCGAGCAGCTGGCTCAAGTCTTCGACCGTTACCGTATTCTGGACAGTATGGATCGCAATATGTACACCGACTCCACGTCGCGCAACGGTCTGGGACTCTTCATCTGCCGCGGGCTGGTGCAGGCGCTCGGCGGGGAAATTTCGGTGGATAGCGAGGTCGGCAGCTATGCCGAATTTACGGTGCGCTTGCCATACCGCGAGGTGACGGACGAGGATGCCGGTGCGGAGGCGGTGCCGAAGTCGGCCGAAGTCGCTCCGGCCCTGCCGCGCGGGGGTGAAAAACCCCTCGTGCTGGTCGTGGACGACAACAAGGACATCGTATGGCTGATCGAATCGGCGCTCTCCGGCGAGTTCCGCGTCAGCACGTGCCACGATGTGGACGAGGCGCTCGCGCGTCTGGGCGAGATGACGCCCGACTTGATCATCACCGACATCGTCATGGCGGGCGCGAGCGGACTGGAGTTGGTGAATGCCGTGCGCAGCGATAAATTCCTGCGCGGTATCCCGATCGTCGTCGTTTCGGCAAAGATTACCGAGAGCGAGCAGGTCGAAGGTCTGGCGTCGGGAGCTGACGCCTACCTGACCAAACCCTTCTCCGTGCCCGTGCTCTGCGCCACGGTCGAACGGCTGATAGCCAGCCGCCGGATGCTGAAGGATTATTACAATACGCCCGAGAGCGTCTATACGGTTGTCGAGGGGCAGAAGATGCATCAGACCGACAAACTTTTCATGGACACCGTCGTGGACACCATCCAGGAACATATCGAGAGCGAGAACCTGCGCATAGAGCTGATTGCGGAACGCCTCGGACTGACGGCACGCAATTTCTACCGGAAGTTCAAGAAGATTTCGGGGCGCACGCCGAGCGAGTTCATCAAGGAGTACCGTTTCGAATATGCGGCCCGCCTGCTGACGACCACGAACCTCACCATTCAGGAGATCATGTACCGTGTGGGGATTTCGAACAAGTCCTATTTTTACCGCGAATTCCAAAAGAAATACGGGCTCAAACCCAAGGAATACCGCATGAAGCAGTAGTTTGCTCCGGGAGCGGAAAAAGTATCCTGATTTGCATAAAAGAGCTGGTAATTTGCCTCATGCGAATCAGGATACTTTTTTTGTCCGCGGTGCATCCCTCTCCCCGGGGCTGTTCGCTACATTTGTAAAAACCTCAAACCGAACTGCTGACTTTCCATGACTGAAATAGTCCATCCTCTCAAAACTGCAGGCAGCGTTTCTGGATCCGAAACCGACGCTCCCGCATGATTCTACAAAACTACTGTTCTACGGAAACCATTTTATCAACCTAAACCAAAAATTAATGAAATTGCACATTTTCTCTGTTTGTATGGTCCTGCTCTCCCTGCTGCCGGGATTGACCGTCTCGGCACAGGAGCAGAAGACGACTGCCACGCGTACGGTGGTTGTCGTTGATCAGGCGGGGCCGGTAATCGGTGCGAGTGTCGTGGTCAAGGGAACCGTATCGGGCGCCTCGACCGATGTCAATGGCGTTACAACGATCGCTTGTCCGGACGACGCCGTTCTCTCCATATCGTATGTAGGCTACAGTACGCAGGAGGTAGCCGTCGCTTCGCGCACGAAGATCGAAGTCAGACTCATGGAGGACGCCCAGCGGCTCGATGATGTCGTGGTCGTAGGTTACAACACCGTACGCCGCGCCCAAACCACGGGAGCCCTCTCGCAAGTGAAGGGCGAAAAACTCCAATTCCAGTCGTCGCCGACGCTTGAAAACCGATTGCAGGGCCAGACGCCCGGCGTGATGATCTCCAGCGGTTCGGGACAACCGGGCAGCAACGACCTCTCGATCCGCATTCGCGGTACGGGATCGATCAATGGTAGCAACACGCCTCTTTATATTATGGACGGCGTGATGGTGCAGTCGGCCGATTTCGCGGCGCTCAACTCCAACGACATCGCCGACATCCAGGTGCTGAAAGACGCTTCGGCTACGGCGATCTACGGTTCGCGCGGCGCCAACGGCGTGATTGTCATCACGACCAAAAGCGGCCAGAGCGGACGCACGAACATCAACTACCGCAACCAATTCGGCTTCTCGTTCCTGGTGGATTACATCGATATGATGAACAGCGAGCAGAACCTCCAGTATCAGCTGCAGTGCGTGATGTCGGAACCCAACAGCAACTTCTATCCGATGATGCAGTACCTCAAGCGCGAAAAGGACGGCACGGCCTCGGAGGCCGACCTCGCGCGTCTGGCCAAGGCCCGCGCCACCAACACGGACTGGATGGACCTGATGACCCAAACGGGTTTCCTGCAGGAGCACAGTATCTCGGTCTCGGGCGGCAACGACAAGACTCGGTTCTTCATCTCGGGCTCTTACCTGACGCAGCAGGGAATTCTCAAGAAGTCGGACCTCAACCGTTATTCGACGCGTTTCAATATCGACCACAAGGCGACCAAGTGGCTCGACCTGGGACTGAAGGCCACGGCCGGTTACAGCAAGACCAACTTTGCAGACCCCGAAGCCGGCGCCGGACGCCAGAACTGGGGCAACCCGTGGTTTACCACGCTGCTGGCCTATCCCTACGAGTCGCCCGACGACTGGTACAACGTCGACAACCCGACGCTCATCACCAAATATTTCAACCGCGAAACGGGCGGTCTGAAAACCGTCGCTTCGGTGTATGCGAAAGCCTCCATCACGGACTGGCTCTCCGTAAAGACCAATTTCGGACTGGATTTCATGTACGACCGCAGCGTGACGACACTGCACCGCGACCATCCCAATGCGCAGCAGAATCACGGTTACTACGGACAGTCCTCCTCGGAGCTGTTCCGCTACACGTGGACCAATACCATCAACGTCAACAAGGATTTCGCCAACGGACATTCGCTCAACGCCGTAGCCGGCATGGAGATGTTCCAGGGCAAATGGTACTCGTCGAACTTCACGGGCTACGACCTGAATTCGGACATGATGCAGTCGCCGTCCGGTATCGGTGACAAGTCGGGTTCATCGCTTTTCCCGCCCTCGATCGGCGGCGGACGCACGATGAGCAACCTCTTGTCGTTCTTCGCGCAGGCCAGCTATTCGATCGGCAACAAGTACAACTTTTCGGCCTCGCTTCGCCACGACACCTCGTCGAAATTCTACGAGGACAACGCCAGCGCCACGTTCTGGTCGGTCGGCGCCAGCTGGCTCCTCTCTTCGGAGTCGTGGTTCGACAACGCAAAGTGGCTCAATCAGCTGAAATTGCGCGCCAGCTACGGCACGACGGGTAACCAGGACGGCGTGAGCGACTTCGGAACGTTCGACGGCTACTACAACTCGTCCTACAACGGCGAATCGGGCTACAGCCACGGCCAGCTCGGCAACAGCGAACTGCGCTGGGAAACCTCGGCCCAGACCAATGTCGGACTGGACGTGTCGGTACTGGATTCGCGTGTGAATGTCACCTTCGACTTCTACAACATCAAGACCAAAGACCTCTACATGTCGAAGAACATCTCGATGACCAGCGGCTTCGGCTCGATTTTGGCCAATGCAGGCTCCATCGTCAACCGTGGTGTCGAGCTCAGCGTCAACACCACGCCCGTCAAGACGCAGAACTTCCAGTGGGATCTCGGGTTCAACTACACCTACAACAAGAGCGAGATTACCGATCTGGGTACCTGGTCGAACAAGGAGGGGCGCTACAAAAACGGCAACACCCTCTATGAACTGGGTCGTCCGCTCGGTACGTGGATCATGCCTTACTATGCAGGCGTCAGCCCGGCCAACGGCATGCCCGTCTTCTACGACAACTACGGACAGTTCACGACCGACATCAACCAGGCGTATATGGCCGACCATCTGGGAACCTATGAAGTGCCCGTCTTCGGCGGCATCACGACCCGGCTGCGCTACAAGGGCGTGCAGCTCGACGCACAGTTCACCTATGCCTACCACTATACGGTGATGAACTGCCAGCGCTGGTATATAGACAACCACAAGTTCAACGGCAACAAGCCCGTGCGCATGCTCCGCATGTGGATGAAAGAGGGCGATGTGACCGACGTGCCGGCTTTCCGCGACGGCATTCAGCCCTCGCCGATGGCCTCGCAGTTCCTCGAGGATGCCTCCTACCTGCGTCTGAAGACCCTGCGCCTGTCGTGGGCGCTGCCCGAACGCTGGATGCGGAAGACCGGCTTCATCCGCAACCTGACGCTCTATGCACAGGGCGAGAACCTCGTGACATGGACGGGATATACGGGTGCCGACCCCGAGGTCAACGGTGCGCAGGACGTCATGGCCTATCCGAAGCCCCGTACCATCACGTTCGGTGTGGATATGAATTTCTAATCCTAAAATGAACCAGACAATGAAAAAGATACAATCGATATGCATCATGGCGCTGCTGGCGGCTTTTACGCTCTCGTCATGTAACTATACCGACCTCGATCCCACGGACATGGTCGGCCCCGACAAGGCGTTCGGCAACGTGCAGAACGTCCATAAGGCCGTGGTCGGCATTTACGGCATGGCCAGCCTGCGCTCGAAACTTTCCGTTGCGGAATATATCGCCGACGACTGCGTGCAGGGCGGCGACTCGGGTGGCGCCGGAACCGACCTCGCCGGCTGGGTCTACACCGCCACGTCGGGCGAAGTCGCCGGCTTGTGGGCGCATTACTACAGTATCGTCAACCAAGCCAACCGCGTGCTTCACTACGGCCAGAAGGTGGTGCCGCTTAACACCGAAGAGGAAACCTCGCTGCAGGTGTCGCTCGGCACGGCTTACTTCTTCCGCGCCTATGCGCATTTCGAGCTGCTCTGCTTCTTCTCCGATTTTTCGAACGACGAGGCGCAGGGCATCCCGTACGTCAGCCATTATCACGTGGTGGGCAATCCCTCGCGCGACAAGGTCGGCGCATGCTACGAGCAGATCATGACCGACCTCACACGCGCATACGACATGCTGACGGTAGCGGCTCCCGACCTGGCGGCCGACAACAAGGCGACCAACTCGACGGCCTACATTTCGCAGGCTGCGGTCGATGCACTCCGTGCGCGGGTCTCGCTCTATCACAAAAAGTACACCCACGCCTACATCTATGCCAGCAACGCCCTGCGTGCCGTAGGTATCGCCAAACGCGGCGAGGTGCAGAACCTCTGGCTGGACAAGTCGAACGCCGGTACGATTTTCAAGCTGTCGCGTCCCGCAGGCTCGTCGGAAATCGGGACCCTCTTCGTGGGCCGCGACTATTCGAGCGTTTTCCGCCCGAGCAATGAACTGCGCGCCCAGTTTTCAGAAAAAGACGTCCGCAAGCCGATCTTCTTCGAATACGGCCGTGACCGCGCCGGGTCACCCGTGTGGATGGTCACCAAGTGGTTCGGCGACGCGTCGGACATCGGCCGCCTCGACGAGAAAATGTTCCGCGCCGAGGAGATGCAGCTCATAGCCATCGAGGCGCTGATGATGCGTGAGAACCCCGACCTGGCGGAGGCCAACCGCCTGCTCAACGAACTGCGCGCCGAACGTATCGAAGGCTACGCGCCGCAGACCTACGAGGGGCTGCTGGCCGAGCTTATCAAGGAGCGCCGCTGCGAGCTGGTATGGGAGGGACACCGCCTGTTCGACGCGCGCCGTCTGAAAGTGGCCATGACGCGCGAGGGCAAGACCCTTTCGGCCGACGACTACCGTCTGACGCTGCCGATTCCGCAGGCCGAAATCGACTCCAACTCGGGCATCTCGGAGAGCGACCAGAATTACGGATATTAACGGACTTTAAAACCTGAAAATGATGAAGAAGATAACATATATGCTTTTTGCGGGGGCGCTTCTCTGCTCCTGTGCCGATGAAGAGCCGCATTTCCTGCCGGCCCCGGGCGGCAGCGTGGAGATCGGCGGCATCGGCGCCAAGCCGTCGTCCGACGTGGGGGTGCTCCTTGACGACGACCTTACGACCTACTTCGAGGCCGAAGTCGGCGCTGAGAACAGCGTCGAGGCGGTCGTGGATTGTAGCGCCGGGCGGATCGTGGCCTACACGCTCGTATCGTCGGGCGTGGTGGAGCAGGGCGACAACGGCGTCGAAACGCTCTACGACCCCGTGTCGTGGACGGTCTACGGGTCGAACGACGGCGCGTCGTGGAACGAGGTGGACAGCCGTTCGGAGATTGCGTTCATCGCCCGTTTCCAGAAACATATCTATTACCTGAAGACCCCGGCCGAATATGCCAAATACAAGTTCGTGTTCAAGGCCAACGGCGGCGACAAACTGACGCTTTCGGACATCCTTTTCCACAAGGAGGACCCCTATGCCACGTGGAAAAACTTTAAGTCGCCCGAAATCCTGTTCATCGACCTGGCCGAGGACAAGGGTTCCAAACTCTACGACGTGCTCGTGCAGGACAAGATCGCCTACCTGAAGTGGCATGCGCTGGAGATTTGCACCCTCCTCTATTTCAGCGATGAGGACGAGCGCTTCCCGGTGAACACCATCGAGTATTTCCTCGAGCCGATGCCCGGCGAAGTGTCGTACAAGGGAGGTTCGTCGCCCAAAATCAACATTCATTACTCGACCGACTGGATTCAGAAATCGGCCAACGAGTCGCTGCTCAAGTTGAGCCTCGAAACGCGCGGCGTGCTTTTTCACGAGATGGTGCACGCGTTCCAGCTCGAACCGCAGGGCATTCCCCCTTACAGTCAGGGCAATCTGTCGTGGTCGGCAATCGAAGGCCTGGCCGACGCGGTGCGCACGGTGGCGGGCTACCACGACTATGCCACCCGCAATACCAACGGCAGCCTGATGTCGGGCTACCAGACGACGGGCTTCTTCTGCTACTGGCTGACACAGACGAAGGACAAGGACGCCATCCGCAAAATCAATGCGTCGATGCGCACGATCAATCCGTGGAGCTGGGATGCGGCGCTCAAATATGCGCTGGGCGAGGATGCCAATGAACAGGCGCTTTGGGCGCTCTACAAGGCCGATAAAACCAATTACCAAAAACGCTAAATCTGGATGACAGCCATGAAAAAAATAACGATATTTCTGGCGGCCTTGCTGCTCGTCTTTGCTGCGGGATGCCGTGAGGATGTTTCCCTCGACGGACTCGAGTCCCAGACCAAGGAGGAGGGCGCCTCGGCCGGCGAGAATGCCGAGTCGGCAGCCGTGAAAGAGGCGCTGACCTACAAAAGTATGCTGGAATACAATTGGGTGGCGGAGTATGAGCCCGCTGCCGGGAAAAGCTATACGATTTTGTTCAACTTCATGTCCGACAGCTCGGTGGCGAGCGACTCGCCCGTTTCGGAAAACGAGAAAAACCTGGCTCTTTTCAGCGTTTCGGCACTCAGGGAGGGCGGCGCGGTTATCACGTTCGACGGCCCCACGATGCTCAGCGACGAAAGCATCGAGTCGGAGTTCCGCGAGAAGCAGCTCATCGTCAAGTCGACGACCGAGACGACCATCAACTGCGTAGGCGCCTCGTCGGGCAAGCCTGTCGTCTTGACCAAAGCCACGTCGGATGACGTCCTCAAGCTGGGCGAGAAGTTGGTATGGCTGGCCCTGGCGAAGAAAAACGCCATGCAGGGCGTCCTGCGCGACAGTGAGAATAAGTTCCTGGCCCGCTATGCCGTCGACAAGAAGTCACACAAAATGGAGTTCACCTGGATCAATGCTACGGACAAGGACGCCAAACACGAGTCGGCAGCCTTCGAACTGAAGGTGACCGACGCACAGTACGGCATCCAGTGGCCGGCCATCACGATTAACGGGGTGGCGTACAGTTCGCTCTCCTACACGATTGCCGGTGAAAGCCTCGCCTTCAACGTGGCGGAAGCGAAAATCACCGCCCCGACCGAGGCGCATCCCGGCTTCGTGGACAAGTCTTCCAAGCAGTATAACCTCGGAGGCAAGCTCAAGTGCGGCACAGCCCACCCGACGCTCTGGTCGGTGCTGGCTTCGGACAAGTTCCGCAGCATCCTCTTCTATCCCTATGCCGACGATATTCCGCTGCGCGTGGAGGTCTATGCGGGCGACGGAACGACAGCTAACTACCTCTTCGTGAACGATTATACGAACGATCCCAAGACCGCACGCTTCGACAACGACGCCGACTGGATTCGCTTCTACGCCAGCAAGCAGGGCGACTTCCTGAAGATTCCTACCGGTTCCGAGATCACATCGTACCCCATCAGGCAGGTGGCCTCCGACCTGAAACCGTTTACCGATTTCTATTTCCATGCCGACGGCCTGTACGTAATCGAGGAGAGCGATTCGAACGGCAAGGGCTTTTACCTGATTTCCAAGACGGGCAACCTCTGGGTGAAGGTGCGCGACGGCCTCCACTCCGAAGGCGGGGACAAGAAGCCGGGCGGCGAGAATCACCTGGCGCAGCTCGTGGCGCAGGGCATGAAACCCTACGGTACGTTCTTCGACAGCAGCAACAAGAATTTCAAACTGCACTACACCCTCAATGCGGAGGCTGGCATGGCCGATCTGATTTGGATCGAGGATTCCGAGGCGGTCTACACCGAAGGCAATTACCGGGAGATGGCGCGCAACAAGGCGCAGTACAAGACCGTGTCCGTCGATGCGACCGAGGCGGGTGTCATCACCTTCCGGGAGCCGCTCAAGGTGGGCGGGGTCACCTACAAGGGCCTTACATGGGCGAAGACCTACACGCCGAACGTGGAGGGGCTTTCCTGCACGATCCGCACGCCGATGCAGAGCGAGGAGCATCCGCTGGAGTATTTCTTTACCTATCCGGTCGACAAGTACGAGGGCGGAACGCCGGTATTCATTCCCCATTCGCGGCTCTGTCTGCCGACGACCGAGGATGCTATTCCGGGCATGACGGGCGCGGATCGCTATATCTTCTACCCCAACATGCAGTCGAACGGCAGCACGCCCGGCGGACCTTGTGCCATCGAGGTTTTCGCGGTGGGCAAGGGACAGCGCATCGACATCAAGTCGTTCTGCAACGGGTATGAAACTCATCCCGTATCCATCGCCGTCAGCGCCTACAAAGTCGAAGGCGACCGCATGATTTTCACCAAAGGCGCCGTGACGGGTGCATTCGCGAAGGCCGACGGCAGCAAGATGAGCAGCGAGGAGTCGCTGAAACTCGTCAAACCGCTCGAGCGGCTGCTCTTCGGCGAGCGGGGATTCCATGTCTACAAGGCAGAAAGCGTCCCCTATGACGGTAACAAGCACTATTTCTACCTGGTGAGCCCCGATCCTTCCTATCCTTACTGGATCAAGATACGCGAGGCCTGATGGCCTGCTGCGGACGGAGGTGCTCCGGCCTTGACCGGGGCATCTCCCGTCCTGTGGTACAACAAACCGAAATGACAGTTATGAAGAATTTCCTGATTGCCCTGATTGCGGCCTGCCCGGTCGTTGTGGCCGCTGCGCAGACACGCCCGGCGGCGGACTACATCGACCCGATGATCGGCACCCGCAGCATGGGACATGTTTTCCCCGGGGCCTGCGTGCCGCACGGCATCGTGCAATTGAGCCCCGACACGGAGATGGTGCCGCACAGCATCGACGGCAAGTACCAGCCCGAGGCCTACCGCTACTGCGCCGGGTATCAGTACGACGACCCGACGATCGTCGGCTTCTCGCACACGCATTTCAGCGGCACGGGGCACTCCGATCTGGGCGACATCCTGCTGATGCCGACCGTGGGGGAGATACGCACCGAGCGCGGCACGGCCGAACATCCCGAAACGGGCTACCGCTCGCGCTTCTCGCACGAGCGCGAACGCGCCGCGGCGGGCTATTACGAGGTGATGCTCGACGACTACGGCATCCGGGCCCAGTTGACCGCCACCGAGCGGGTGGGCTTGCACAAATACACCTATCCCGAGGGCGAAGACCAGCACCTGATTCTCGACCTCGACCACGGCATCTACAACTACGAGGGCAAGACCCGCTGGGCACAGGTGCGTGTCGAGAACGACACCTTGGTGACGGGCTACCGCATCACCAGCGGATGGGCGCGCACCAACTACACCTATTTTGCCATGAGCTTCTCCAAGCCCGTGCGCGAATACGGCGCGCGCGACCGCCGGCCGCTCGATTACGGCGGAGGCTGGCGGAAGTTCGACACGGAGCGGAACTTCCCCGAAATCGGCGGATGCGGCATCGTGATGCACTTCGATTTCGGCGACGATTCCGCACCGCTCGAGGTCAAGGTGGCGCTGTCGGCCGTGGGAACGCGCGGGGCGCTGGCCAACCTGCGTGCCGAGGCTGGCGGGTGCACGTTCGACCAGGCGGCGGCCGATGCCGCACGCAAGTGGGAGGAGCAGATGTCGGCAATTGAAGCCCAGGGCAGCGACGAGGCGCTGCGTATGCTCTATACGTCGCTCTACCATACGATGATAAATCCGTCGGTCTATATGGACACGGACGGTAAATACCGCGGTATCGACCACGAGATACACCAGGCCGGGGATTTCACCAATTATACCGTTTTCTCGGTTTGGGACACCTACCGGGCATTGCACCCGCTCTTCAACCTCATCTGCCGCGACCGCAGCCGCGACATCGTGAACTCGATGCTCGCTCACAGCCGCCAGAGCGTGCACCGCATCCTGCCCGTATGGTCACACATGGGCAACGAGAATTGGTGCATGATAGGCTACCATTCGGTGTCGGTGGTGGGCGACGCCCTCGACAAGGGAATCGACGTCGACCCGAAGCCGGCGTTTGAGGCGATGGTCAGCAGTGCCAACTGCGACTATTACGACGGAACGGGCATTTACAAGAAACTGGGTTACGTACCCTGCGACGTGAAGTCCACGGGTTCGTCGATGACGCTGGAATATGCCTACGACGACTGGGTGATCTACCGGACAGCCCAGCGCATGGGGCTCTCCGATGAGGCCGAAACCTACCGCCGCCGGGCGTTGAACTACCGCAATGTCTTCGATCCGGAGACGGGGTTTGCCCGGGCGCGGATGAGCGACGGGAGCTGGAAGCCCGACTTCAACCGCTACGATACGCACGGACAGGGATTCATCGAGGGCAACTCGTGGAACTACTCGATGTACGTGCCGCACGACCCGGCGGGGTTGATTGCCCTGATGGGCGGCGACGATCGGTTCACGGCGCGTCTGGACAGCCTCTTTACCGAGTACCTGCCCGACAGGTATTTCGCTCAGACCGAGGACGTGACGCGCGAGGGGCTGCTGGGCATGTATGTCCACGGCAACGAGCCGAGCCACCACGTGCCCTACCTCTACATGTGGACTTCGCAGCCGTGGAAAACGCAGTACTGGGTGCGTGAGATCATGGATCGCATGTACCGTCCGACGGTCGACGGCCTGTGCGGCAACGACGACTGCGGCCAGATGTCGGCATGGTACATTTTCACGGCGATGGGATTCTATCCCGTCTGCCCGGGCACCGACCAGTATGTGCTGGGCGCACCCTATCTGCCTTACATGAAAGTGAGGGTCGGCGAGGGTCGCTACCTGGAAATTAAGGCGCCGGGCGTCAGCTCGAAGAACCGCTATGTGCATGGGGTGAAACTCAACGGGAAACCCTACACCCGGGCGTATATCACCTATGCCGACCTGAAAGAGGGTGCCGTGCTGGAGTTCGACATGCGTTCCACGCCCGACAAGCGCCGCCACTTTTCGGCCGAAGAACGGCCCTACTCCCTGAGTTGCGAACAATAAAATGACTGCAAACATGAAATTTACACAGATAAGGTTTGTTGCCGCATGCGCTGCATTGCTGTGGGCGTTCTCGGTTGCGGCCGACGATGCCCCGCGCATCGGCTATGTCCGTCCGCTGGTCGGCACCGACGGCTTCGGCAACGTCTATCCCGGTGCGCAGGCGCCGTTTGGCGGCATTCAGATCAGCCCCGATACGGACAACGATTATTACGATGCCGCCTCGGGCTACAAATACGCGCACAAGACACTGATGGGATTCTCGCTCAACCATTTGAGCGGTACGGGCATCCCCGATCTGGGCGACTTTCTCTTCATGCCGGGCGTGGGGGAAATCAAACTCGAACCCGGCACGCACGACGACCCCGACGCCGGTTACCGATCGCGGTACAGCCACGACGAGGAGTGGTGCTCGCCCGCCTATTACGGCGTGAACCTCACGGACTACGGCGTGAAGGCCGAGATGACGGCGGCACAGCGCAGCGGCATCCTGCGCTTCACCTATCCCGAGGCCGACGACGCCTTCATCCTGGTCGACATGCAGCATACGCTGTGGTGGAAATGCCGGTGGGCCAACCTCCGCAAGGAGGACGACCACACCATCACGGGCTATAAACTCGTGCAGGGCTGGGGCGCCGAGCGCCATGTTTATTTCGTGGCCGAGTTTTCCGAACCGCTCGACGACTTCGGCATCATGGAGGGCGGCAAACGGGTGTGCTACAACACGAAACGTTTCCGCAGCGATTGCGAGGCGTGGGGCGAAGACCTGAAATTCTGGGTGCGTTTCGCCACGCGGCAGGACCAGCAGGTGACCGTCCGCGTCGCCATTTCGTCGGTCGACCCGGCGGGCGCCCGGGGCAACCTGCGCGAGATCGACGGCCTTACGTTCGACGAGGTGCGCAGCCGCAGTGAGCAACTGTGGGAGCGCGAGCTTTCGCGGTTCACGGTCGAGGGCCCGCAGCGGGTAAAGGAGACGTTTTACACATCGGCGTACCGTTGTTTCCTCTCTCCGTTCCTTTTCCAGGATGCGGACGGCCGCTTCCGCGAGCACGACAAGAGCATCGGGCGCGCCGAGGGATTTACCAACTATACGACTTTTTCGTTCTGGGACACCTACCGCGCCTTCCATCCGCTGATGAACCTCGTGCGGGCGGACATGAGTGCCGACGTGGCCAACTCGATGCTGGCACACTACGACAAGAGCGTCGAGCGGATGCTGCCCATCTGGTCGTTCTACGGCAACGAAACCTGGTGCATGATCGGGTACCATGCCGTATCGGTGCTGGCCGACATGATTGTCAAGCAGATTCCCGGCTTCGATTACGAGCGGGCCTTCGAAGCGATGAAGCGCACGGCGACCAATCCCAATTACGACTGCCTGCCCGAATATACGGAGCTGGGCTGGGTGCCATTCGACAAGGAGCGCGAATCGGTTTCCAAGACCCTCGAATACGCCTACGACGACTATTGCATCGCACAGGCCGCCCGCGCGCTCGGCAAGGAGGAGGACTGCGACTATTTCCTGCGCCGCTCGCTCTCGTACCGCAACCTGATTGACCCCGAAACGAAGTTCATGCGGGGCCGCGACAGCCAGGGCCGCTGGCGCACGCCCTTCACGCCCATTGCCTATCAGGGCCCGGGCTCGGTGCACGGTTGGGGCGATATTACGGAGGGATTCACGCTGCAATATACGTGGTACGTGCCGCACGACGTCGCGGGACACATCGACCGCGTGGGCCGCAAGCTGTACGAAACGCGTCTCGACTCGCTCTTCGTGACCAAACTGCCCGATGATATCCCGGGTGCGCACGACATACAGGGGCGTATCGGCGCCTACTGGCACGGCAACGAGCCCTGCCACAACATCGTCTACCTGTACAACTACCTCGGGCAGCCGTGGAAATGCCAACAGTGGGTGCGCCGCATTTCGGACGCCTTCTACGGCAACGAACCCGGCTCGTTGAGCGGCAACGACGACTGCGGCCAGATGTCGGCGTGGTACCTGTTCAATACGATGGGCTTCTACCCGACGGCACCGTCGAGCAATGTCTACAATATCGGCTCGCCGACGGTCGAAGGCGTCGAACTGCGCCTCTCCAACGGGAAGTCCATTCGCGTGACGACCGAGAACTGGAGCCCGGAGAACGTCTACATTCGCCGCATGTACGTCGATGGCCGCGTGTGGGACAAGTCGTACATCACCTACAACGACATCCGCGACGGTGTGCACCTGCATTATGTGATGGGTTCGCGGCCCGACAAGCGGCGCGCCGTGTCGGCTGCAGCCATCCCGCCGTCGCTTCCCGTCGCCACCGAGCCGGACAGATGATAGGAACATCCGAAAAACAGGTAACCTTATACTATGAAACACTTTATTTTTGCGCTTACGGCGCTTGCGATGCTCTCCTGCGAGCAGGAGGCACCCCGCAATATTGCGGAACTTTGTGACGACGATCCCTCGACATCTTATGCCATGTCTGCGTCCGGTCCCTGTCGGGTCGTCTTCGACGGCTTCGGCGCTCCGATGCGGAACTACCGCGTATACTCTTCGGGCGAAGCACCCGCCGCAGATCCGGCAGGATGGGTGTTGAGCGGCTCGCACGACGGTCGCAAATGGGTCGAGCTCGACCGCCGGGAGGGATGCGAATTCTGCTCGCGTTTCCAGGAAATTACCGGGCGGATTGCCGAACCTTCGAACTATACGGCCTATAAAATCGAATTCCTGCCGCGCGGAGAGGCCGATACGGTCGTCGTGGGCGACGTGCGTTTCTACGAGTGTGACAGGGAAGAGGCGTGGAGCGGCTTCGTCTATCCCGCCGTGGATTTCGAGGTGCTTGACCCTCAGACCGAGGGAGCCGCGATTTACGCCACGCTGGTGCAGGACCCCGAGGCGTATGTCCGCTACCACACCCGCAAGGTTGCCGAAATTCTTTTCTACTCGGCTGCCGATACGATGAACACGGTGGGGAAAATCGACTATACGCTGAAGGATTATGGCGGGGTTTCGGCCAAATCGGGCGATCCTGCGGAAACGGCAATCGTGTACAGTACGCAACACGTCGAGAAGTCGGCGCGCGAGTCGCTTTACAAACTCGACTACGAAACGCGCGGTGTGCTTTTCCACGAACTGGTGCATGCCTACCAGTTCGAGCCGAAAGGGATTGGAAGCTATTCGACCAACAAGGAGTTTTGGGCCTGCATCGAGGGCCTTGCCGACGCCGTGCGCGCCCAGGCCGGGCTGTTCGACATTGCGGCGCTCCGCAAGCCGGGCGGACATTGGCTCGACGGCTATAGGACGACCGGATTTTTCCTGCAGTGGCTGACGACCCTGAATCCCAATGCCCTGCGTGAATTCCACATTACGGTTCGCGACATGGATGTCTGGAGTTTCGACAAGGCCATGCGTGCGATGTTCGGCCCCGAAAAGGGCATCGAGCAGATGTGGGCAGAGTACCAGCAGTTCCTGCAGAGCCAGGAGCCGCAGGCCTGATTCCCGCATGACAAGATCTTTGAAAACGAGGCTCTCCGGGGCCTCGTTTTGTATGACGGGTCGATCCCGGAAGCGAGATCTCTTGTCGTGGAGCGGTAAACGGCGAACTGTTCGATGAACTTCCGTTTGGGCTCTCCTGAGCGCCATACCCCTGGCAGGGTATCCGTATTCGGGGAAAACGGCAGGCGCCGTCCCTCCCCGGAAAGGCGTTGCGAAATCTACACAAACAGGTGTGTCAAGAGGCTGTGATCGAGATGCTTGCTCGGCACTGTTTGCCGTTGCTCCTGCAAAGCCCCCGTCCGGCGACGGACGGGGGCTTTTGTGTGGGTAATTCCGGATTATTCCAGCCGGGCGTGGTCTGCGAGGAATTTCTCCAGTCCGCTGTCCGTCAGCGGATGTCGGAGCAGCCCTTCGATGGCCGCAAGGGGGCATGTTGCAACGTCGGCCCCCGCGTCGAGACACTGGATGATATGCTGCGTGTGGCGGATCGAGGCGGCCAGTACCTGGGTTTTGTAGCCGTAGGTGCGGTAGACCTTCACGATGTGGGCGACCAGTGCCACGCCGTCCTCGGAGATGTCGTCGAGCCGTCCGACGAACGGAGAGACGTAGGTCGCTCCGGCCTTTGCGGCCAGCAACGCCTGTCCGATGGAGAACACCAGCGTGCAGTTCGTCCGGATGCCCTTGGCGGCGAAGTATTTCACGGCCCGGATTCCTGCAGCCGTGCAGGGCAGCTTCACGACGATGCGGGGATGCAGTGCCGCCAGCGCTTCGCCCTCGCGCACCATTCCTTCGAAGTCGGTGGCTATGACCTCGGCGCTCACGTCCCCTTCGACGATGTTGCAGATTGCAACGTAATGACGGTTGCAGTTCTCCGTGCCCCGGATGTTCTCTTTGGCCATCAGCGACGGGTTGGTCGTGACGCCATCCAGGACGCCCAGCTCGTGCGCCTTGCGGATCTGTTCCAGATTGGCTGTGTCGATGAAAAATTTCATGGTTCGAATAGTTTTAAGGTTCCCTAAAGATAGGAAGAAAATTTCGGAATATGGCAATGTCGGACGAATAAGATCGACGGAAGCAGTCCGACGGCCGGCAATCGGTCGTTTTTCCGGGAGGAGGTCCGGGGCCTGTTGCGACAGCCGGCGGACAGGGGGATGGATGGAATTTCGGGAAAATTTCGTAACTTTGAGATCGGGACACGGTTGAAGCCGTGGAATGTGTGCAATGAACAGCGGAATGTTTACCGGAGATTTTATGCAGGCTATTGGCCGGTGCTTTCACCGGGTGATGGCCCGGGGGCTCGTGTTGGCGGTATTGCTGTCGGGGGCCTGTATCGGGGAGGACGAACCTTCGCCCGGGGCGACTTCGCGGGTGCGGGTCGGAGATATGGCGCCCGATTTCGCGGTCGGGATGTTCGACGGCGGCCAAACCCGGCTTTCCGAACTGCGCGGCAATGTCGTGCTGCTGGTTTTCTTTGCCTCGTGGTGTCCCGAGTGCCGGCGGGAATTGGGGGCTGTTCCGGCCGAAGTGCTGCAACGCTTCGCCGGGCGGAAGTTCGTCTTGCTCGCCGTCTCGCGCGGGGAAAGCCGGGACGAACTGGCGGCGTTCCGGGAAGAGTCCGGGCTCGGATTCCCGATGGGGCTCGATCCCGACGGCGCGATTTACGGATTGTATGCCGGGAGGACCGTGCCCCGCAACTACCTGCTGGATGCCGGGGGACGTGTCGCGGCTCTTTCGGCGGGATACGACGCCGCCGAATTCCGGAACATGTTGGCTCTGGCCGAAAATCTGTTGCCGGAGGAGGGCGAATAGCATCCCGGGGCTGCTTTTTTTGCCAAAAAGACCGGTTTTTCCCTGCCCCTCATTTGGTGAAATCCCAAAAATATTTTTTATATTTGTTAATACATTGTAACGAGACAAGCGCTGTTCCTCTCCCCGGACTAAATTTTACGCTCAGATGATAAGAAAACTCGTCTTTACATTGCTTTGCGCTGCTGTCTGCCGGACGGTGTCGGCACAGGTGGCTGCCCCTTATGCCCCCTCGCCCGAGAACCTTCGGGCCAGGACGGAGTTTCAGGATGCGAAATTCGGTATTTTCCTCCACTGGGGACTCTACTCGATGCTCGGATCGGGCGAATGGGCGATGACTAACAACAACATCAATTATCAGGAGTACGCCAAGCTGGCCAACGCATTTTATCCGCATGACTTCGACGCTGCGGAGTGGGTCTCGGCCTTCAAGGCATCGGGAGCGGGGTATATCTGCTTCACGACGCGCCACCACGACGGATTCTCGATGTGGGACACCGTACAGTCCGACTACAACATCGTGGACGCCTCTCCCTATAAACGGGATATCGTAAAGATGCTGGCCGACGAGTGCTCCCGGCAGGACATCCGCCTGCATCTCTATTATTCGCTGATCGACTGGTATCGTGACGACTATCCGCGCGGGCGGACGGGGTGCGGAACGGGGCGCCCCGGGACGGAGGTCGACTATGCACACTATTACGACTTCATGAAACACCAGCTCACGGAGCTGCTGACGGGCTACGGTCCGGTCGGTGCCGTGTGGTTCGACGGGGTGTGGGACCAGGACCGAAATCCGGATTTCGACTGGAAGCTCCGCGGGCTGTACGACCATATTCATTCCATTCAGCCGGCATGCCTCGTGGGGAACAACCACCACCTCGAGCCGATCGAGGGCGAGGATATCCAGATTTTCGAGCGCGACCTTCCGGGCGAGAATACCGCCGGACTTTCGGGTCAGCGGATTGGCTCCCTGCCGCTCGAGACCTGTCAGACGATGAACGGCATGTGGGGCTATAAGATCACCGATCTCGACTACAAGTCGGCGAAGACGCTGATCCACTACCTCGTGCGGGCTGCGGGCCGTAACGGCAACCTGCTGCTCAATATCGGCCCCCAACCCGACGGAAAGCTGCCTGCGACGGCCGTCGAACGGCTGCGGGAGATGGGCGAATGGCTCGCCCGATACGGCGAGAGCATCTATGGAACGCGTGGCGGGGATATTCCGCCGCACGACTGGGGTGTGACGACGCGCAAGAACGACAAACTCTATGTGCATGTGCTCGATTTGCAGGACGATGCGCTCTATCTGCCGCTCGGACGGAAGATCGCTTCCGCCCGGTGTCTGAACAACGGCGAACGGGTGTCCTATACGACGCACAAGGACCGGGGGGTTGTCCTGGATCTGCGGAACGTTCCGCAGGATACGGATCGGATCATAGAACTTACACTGCGATGAAACGAAGTTTTTACTTATTGGCGGGTCTGCTGCTGCTTGCGGGCCTGCTGCCGGGATGTCATTCCGGCAACGACGGGTATATGCGGCGTGTGGAGGCCGATTTCTTCCAGAAGCGGGAGCTGCTGCCCCGGGGCGATCTGTTCCGGGTGTTCGACGGGACGATGACGCCGCAGGAACGCGAGGCCATGACGTTCCTCTATGCCTATATGCCCGTGGGGGATATTACGGACTATTCGGGCGATTTCTACCTGGAAAACGTGCGCGAGGCGCTGGCTGCCCGGGAGGAGATGCCCTGGGGCAGGACCGTCTCCGACGAATTGTTCCGGCATTTCGTGCTGCCCGTGCGGGTCAACAACGAGCATCTCGACGATGCGCGCCGGGTGTTTCGCGAGGAACTCAAACCCCGTGTCGAGGGGCTGTCGATGTACGACGCTGTGCTGGAAGTGAACCATTGGTGCCACGAAAAGGCCAGCTACCAGCCGTCGGATGCGCGGACCAGCTCGCCGCTGGCCACCGTGCGCACGGCTTACGGCCGCTGCGGGGAGGAGTCGACGCTGCTTGTCGCGGCCCTGCGGTCGGTGGGCATCCCGGCCCGGCAGGTCTACACGCCCCGCTGGGCGCATACCGACGACAACCACGCCTGGGTCGAGGCCTGGGCCGACGGACAGTGGTATTTCCTCGGTGCCTGCGAGCCGGAGCCGGTGCTCAATCTGGGGTGGTTTAACGCCCCGGCCAGCCGCGGGATGCTGATGCACACCAAGGTATTTGGTTATTACGACGGCCCGGAGGAGGTGATGAAAACCACGGCCAACTATACCGAGATCAACGTGATCTCGAACTATGGCGCCTGCGCTCCGCTCACGGTGACGGTCACCGACGCCGCCGGCGACCTCGTGGAGGGAGCGAGCGTGGAGTTCAAGCTGTACAACTACGCCGAGTTCTACACCGTGTCGCGCAAAACGACCGACACCCGGGGGCAGGCCTCGCTGTCGGCGGGTCTGGGCGATATGCTTGTCATGGCCGTCCGCGACGGGCGGTTCGGGGTCCGGAAGGTCTCTTTCGGAAAGGAGGCGGAAGTGACGCTGGTCCTGGATCATGCGATCGGCGATGAATTCTTCTTCCCCGTTGATATCGTTCCCCCGGCGGAGAATGCGTATTTGCCCGAGGTAACGGCCGACCAGCGTGCGGAGAACGACCGCCGCTTCAACCGCGAGGACGAGATCCGCAACGCCTATATTGCAACGTTCCCTGCGCCGGCTGCCGTCGCGGAGTTCGCCCGCTCCGTCGGCATGGAGCCGGACGATGTGGGCGGATTCATCGCCGCTTCGCGCGGCAACCACGCCGAGATCATGGATTTTCTGCGCCGGGCGAGCCGCGAGGGATGTGCCGGGTGTGCCCTGCAATTGCTTGCCACGCTGTCGGCGAAGGATCTGCGCGATGCGCCGTCGGCCGTGCTCGCGGACCATCTTTACCATACGGACCGGGATGCCGATGCCGCAACCGTGCTGGCTCCGCGTGTGGGCGATGAGATGCTCACGCCCTACCGGTCGTTCCTGCAGCGGGAAATTCCGGCTGCCATGGCCTCCGCTTTCCGCGACGACCCGCAGCATCTGGCTGCGTGGTGCCGCGACAGCCTGACCCTGCGTCCGGAACTTTGCACCGTCTCCACGACCATCTCACCCGAAGGCGTGTGGCGCAGCCGGACGGCCGACAAGCGCTCGCGGGCGATCTTCTTCGTAGCCGCAGCCCGTTCGCTCGGCATCCCGGCGTGGATCGACCGCGTGACGGGCAACCTCTTCTACCGCCATGACGGAAAGGATGTATCCGTCGATTTCGACGCGCAGGGGAACCGGGAACTGGAGACCGGGCGGCTGAAATTGAATTATGCGCCGATTCTGCGTCTCGACGATCCGGAGTATTTCCGGCACTTCTCCCTGTCGCGTTTCGGCGGGCAGGCGTTCTCCCTGCTGAACTATCCCGATTTCGGGAAATGGAGTGCGCTGTTCCGGGCTCCGGCCGATCTGGAAACCGGCTATTATATGCTCGTGACGGGCAGCCGGCTCGCCAGCGGCAGTGTGCTGGGCAACGTGTCGTTCTTCAATGTTCGTCCGGATGGGATGACCGAGGCGGATTTGGTGATGCGCGACAATTCGGAGGCGGTCCGCGTGATCGGGAGCTTCGATTCCGAATCGAAATTCACCGATGCCGCCACGGGACTTGAAACCTCGGTGCTCCTGACTGCGGGGCGCGGTTATTTCGTGATCGGACTGCTGGGCGTCGGCCAGGAACCTACGGACCATGCGTTGAAGGACATTGCCGCCAAGGCCGCGGAACTGGAGAAGTGGGGGCGCTCGCTGATCCTGCTCTTCCCCGACGAGGAGGCCTACCGGAAATACACGGCCTCGCCCGTGGCCGGACTGCCGGCGACCGTCGCCTTCGGCATCGACCGTGACGGCTCGGTCCGCAGGCGGATGCTCGACGCGATGCAGCTGCCCGGGAATGTTGCGCTTCCGGTCTTTCTGATCGGCGACACGTTCAACCGTGTCGTGTTCGAATCCCACGGCTATACGATCGGTCTTGGAGACCGTCTCCTGCATACCATAGACCAATTATGACCGGAATTTATGACGACTGAACTTTGTGCCTATACCTGCGATGCGTGCGATATAGCCCGGCGAACGGGCGTCACGCGCATCGAACTCTGCGCTGCGCCTCTCGAAGGGGGTACGACCCCCTCCGTCGGGCTGATCCGCTATGCCCGGAGGCTGCCGGGGCTGCGGCTGAGTGTGATGATACGTCCCCGGGGCGGGGATTTCTGCTATACGGATGCCGAGACGGCGCTGATGGCCGAGGAGATCCGCTTTGCCCGTGTCTGCGGGGCCGACGGGGTGGTCTTGGGGTTGCTGACCCCCGACGGAGCGGTGGACGAGACGCGCACGGCGCAGCTTGTCCGCGAGGCCGAGGGGATGGAGGTGACCTTCCACCGGGCGTTCGACATGACGTGCGATCTCGGGCAGGCGCTCGAAGCGGTTATCCGGACCGGATGCTGCCGGGTGCTCACCTCCGGGGGCTGCAATACGGCGCTGGAGGGTATCGGGACGCTGCGTGCTCTGGCGGCACAGGCGGCCGGACGCATCGAGGTCATGGCGGGGAGTGGCGTCAATCCGTCGAATGCGCGCGTGCTGGCCGCGGCGGGGGTCGATGCCCTGCATTTCAGCGCCCGCCGGGAACGCGAGGGGGCGATGCGCTTCCGCAATCCGCGGGTTTCGATGGGCGGGTGCGCCGGCGTTCCGGAGTACACCGTGACCGATGCCGACGAGACGTTCGTCCGGGAGTTGCTGGCCGCGCTGAAGGCATGACGGTCGGGCCGGAAGGATGTGCGCTGCCCGGAAGGGGATGTCGGTCGGTGGTGGCCCTGCTTTTTTTTATCCTGGCGGTTGGGTCGGAGAGTGTCGTGATGCTTTCATCGGCTTTCCGACGGGCCGGGCGCGGACGGGGCATATCCGTTCCCGGAGCGCGAATGTGTCGCTATACTGCATTTAACCTTGTTTTGCCTTGCGAAACCGTTTCGAAGCGGTTGTTCTTTCGTTTTTTTTGGCCGGTTCGGTGTGTTGGCATGTATTTAGCAGCGTGCGTTTTACAGGGATATTTCGGCTGTTGGGCATGTCGTGTGCGATGACTTTTTTTTCGGGAAGATGACCGGGATAGGATTTTTTTTCTATCTTTGTGACAAAGAGAATCCTTACTCCTCGGCAAAATGCGGGGAGGGAGGGGATTTTGCCTTGATGCCGTTTCCGTGCCAAGTCGATAGAATCCCGAAAACTCGATAGGTTATTTTCTGGAATTCGTTCCGGGTTTCATTAATTAGATTGTATCAACTGTTTTGAGCATGGTGTTCCATACTGCTTGTCATATATCCTATTGCCAAACCGGAAAACCGGTTCATTAAATCTCACCCTATGAAAAAAGTTGTACCTTTCTTTTTGGCCATGCTCTGCATGGCAGGAGTTTCCGTACTGAATTCGTGTTCGGACGATGATTCCAGTTCATCCGGCAATCCCGACATGCCCAAAAGCGGGAATGCTGTGATCTGCAACGATGTCGTGCGGGAAATTAAATCCGCCGTCTACACGGTCGAGACTCCCGGGAACGGCGAGAAGACGGCGGATTCGGCCCCTGTCTATACGATCTACCTCTCGCCGACGGCAGGGCTTGTGGATGTGGACGGTATGCTGATCGCCGAAGATGCCGTCAAGATCACGGTCAAACAACCGGCTGGAGCTGTCGATCTTTCGGTTGCCGGCAACGGAATCTCCTATGGGGAGCTCGACGTGAACTCCTCGAATCTCGGAGAGGCCTCGGTGGCGACTCTCTCGGTCGAATTCCTCTCGGCCCGCGTCGCTCGCATTTCTGCCGAAATCGAAGCCGGCGGGAAAACGCTGAAGGTCACCTATTACGGACTGTGCAAGGATTCCGACGCTTCGGAGGCGGGAGATGCCTCGAACAAGGTGATGCTGGATAAGGCTCCCATCGCGTGGTACCTCAAGAAGGCCCAGGGTGTGGAGTCGCACAACTATTATCTGGCCTTGACGGATGCCGAGTATACCTTGACCAAAGGGCAGGTGACGCTCAAGGAAGCTGGGTATCTTTTCGTGGCCGACCTTTATGCGCTCCCGGGCGAGGATGTCTACTTGCTCCCCGAGGGTGAATACATGGCCAGCCAGCTCAACGAGGATCATACGTTCACGGCGCAATATACCGGTGTGCAGTATACCGACGCCGAGGGCAATAAGAGCCAGCTGTCGCTGGTGCCGGGAGAGCCGGTGAAAGTCGCTCGCAAAGGTGATATCTGGAGTGTTTCGCTTCGTTTCGTCGATACGGACGGTATGGAAAAGGACATTGTCTATGAGGGACAGCTCCGGATCATTGATCAGCCGGAGGGCGGCGGCTTCTCCCTGCCGCAGATCGGTCGCGATGTGGAAGTAATCGGAGCCACTGCCGCCGCAACCTATTACGGCAACATGCTCCAGGCCGGTACGGGTATGATGCAGATCAATATTTTCGACGAAACCTACAACTCGAAAAAGGGTCAGGGCGGTCTCGCTGCTGCGCTCGTCGTATTCAACGATCTGTTCGGCAATCCGAAGGACGCTGCGATCAAACCCCACGAATATATGCCCAACACCTCGTTCCAGTGGGGAACGTGGATGCCCGCCGTGGAGGTTCCGATGGCTGCAATGACATTCCCGCTCGGTACTTATGTTCAGTTGGACGATGGAACCAACTTCGGACAATTCTCCTATGGAAAGGGAGGTACCATCAAGATCGAGGCTGCCGGTAATCATACGGACGAAGATGGTAATGTGGCACCGGCCTACAAGGTCGAGTTCAATCTCACCTCGAAGGACGGCTTTGTCCTCAAGGGATCGTACACCGGAGTCATTCCGATCACCGACGCGTCCAACGACAAGCCCGACGACGACGGCACTTCGACGCTCGAGCGCGACTACGACATGGATCTGACGAAGATCAAAAAGGCACATTTCTATACTTCGGATCAGATCTATATCCAGAACATCGGCTACAAGCCGATCAGTTCCTACAACTGCGGACTGCAGTTTATTAATATAGGTATCGAAAATGTCGGAGACCGCCCCGAAGACTTTACGGATCGCGAGCCGGGTGGCGACATCGTCCGCATGGAGCTCGTCACCGAGCCGGGTAAGGAGAACGTGATCACTCCGGGAACCTATAAGGTAGGCGAACAGCGCTGGCCGGAATTTGTCAAGCCCGGAGTCATGATGCGCGGCATCATGTTGAGTGGCGCCCTGAGCGGCAGTCGATGGATGCACCAGAATTACTCGATGAAGGATAATGGCCAGACGATTTTCGAATACATGGACGGACATGCTTTGATCTACGGCGGTCAGGTTACGATCACAAAAGTCGAGGGCGAGGGCAAGGAGAACTGGTATCGGTTCGAATTTGACGGCATCTGCGTGCGGAAACACCATGTACGCGGAGAGTGGGAAGGTCCTGTCGTAAGCCAGACGGGGCGTGCTGCGGCCGAGAAGGATCATCTCGAACCGCCCAGACTGCTCCGCCGCCTGCCGGCTCCGTCGGTCCCGATGAGCCGCCTGGCCGAAGAACTGCCGAACGTCATGTTCCAAAAGGCCGGAATGACCAAATAACAACAGAAAAACCGGATAGCGCGGGGTTTTTCCCGAACCCCGCGCTATTAAAACAATCGTTATGAAAAATTCGACCCATTACAGATTGCGCACGCTGGCGTGCGCTTTGCTCGCATCGGCAACCATGCTGGGAGCATGCAGTGACGACGATCCTAACGACACTCCCAATCCCGGGGTGAACCCTCCCGAAAAACTGGTCGATCAGATCCAGTACGACGGAGGTGATAAAGTCAACATCAAGTCGGCGATCTATGTCGTGGAAGAAGACGGCAACCATACCTTTTACCTCTCGCCGACCGAGGGGCTGATCAATGCCGCGCAGATGAAGCAGGCCAATGATTATCTGCGTGTTATGGTGAAGGATCCCAAGGGAACCGTGAATACGGCCGTTGAGCCGTTCGAAATCGAATACAAGGATATTTCGGTCAAAAAGACAACGATGACCGATGTCGCGAGCGTGGAACTTGCTGCCGATCTGGTGAGTGAGACCCGGCTCAATCTTTACACCTGTGTCAATCTGAAGAGCGGCAAGATGCTGATCGCCCGCTACCAGAATACCTGTACGGCGGAGCGTGACATCGAGCTGACGAACCAATACGAGATCGACAGCCGGATCACTGCCATCGGAAGTGTTGTCGAGTGGCGCAATGTCCGCGAAGGCAACCGTCGTTTCCATCTCTATGAGAAAGAGGGCCTGACCGCTCCCGAGGAGGGTGCTGCGGGCGTGGAGATTCTGCTTGCCGAGGAGTTGTTCAAAGGGTCGGAAATCGATCTTGCAACGGCCGATCCCGCGAAGGTGCAGATTCGTTGTGGTGAATTCGCGACGGGTGCCGGAACGACCGGAACCCTGACGGTGAAATACAAGACGGATAAATTCGGTACGATCGAGGGCCTTATCATCTCGATCGACGCTTCGAAAGACGGAAAACGCCTGCGTGCCACCTACAAAGGCTTGTTCGCCGGAGGTTATGCGGCCTCCAACACCATTAAGGTGACGACTACGGAGGCCGGCAGTGCAGCCGAGGCTCCGATTGCCGCACTCTTCTCGCAGGATCCGCAGGTCGGCAGCTATGCATTCGCTTTGGGCGACACCGAAACGGCCACAGCTCCGGGTGATCTGGCCAAAGGTCATTGGGGTGCATACGTGCGGGTGTTGGCGGCCAAGTTCGGCGGCGTGATCGACGTTGCAACGCAGACCTCCGATTACAAGTTCTGGCTCTACGACTACAAAGGCTATCAGACCCATTACGGCGAGAATTCCGGTCTGACCGGTAAGATCGAGACCCATCCCAATCCCGCCGGAGGCAAGGAGATTTATCTGCAGGTGAATCTGAAACTGAAAAACGGCATCGGGGTCGAAATCGAATACTACGGAGTGCCGACGCCTGCGACGGCCGACGCGATGAATGAAGAAAAGCTGAAGCCCGTCAAACCGTTTGAGCCCTATATCAAGTTCTTGGACAAGGATAACAAGGAATTGCAGGATTGGACCGTTACGGCGATGGAGGTACGGCATGATCCGACTTATCAGGACAATTATACCGGCGAGAAGTTATCGGGATATTGTTTCTATTTCCGGAATGATCACTCCGAGAGTATCGATGAGGATACTACCACTCCGATGTTTTTCCTGCCGGACAGCTATCTCCAGCATGAAGGTGAGATTGATCTGTCCGCAGAGGGCAAGAATTGCAAATGGAGCTTCAGTTTCAAAAGTTCGCTCCTGGCCTTATATTCACAAGGATACGGGTATTCAGATAAGGATAGGTACTGTATGCGGTGTCCCGAAAAGGCGACCGTGACTGTCAAGAAGGAGGGTAAGGAGTGGACGTTCAAATTCTCGATGGTCGATTGGGGGATATTCAATACATGGAATCCTAGTCCTATCGGAACCAAAAATACCCTGACCATCGAATTCCGGGGCAAGGCTACCAAGTATTCGGGGACGAAGAAAAACGACCTTGCGGCCGATTTCTATGAATAGATCCCGTTTTGGCCGATTCGCGGATCGGATCCACAGATGACACTCCCCCGTCCTCTCCGGATTCCGGAGAGGACGGGCGGAAAAAACAAGTGACGGCTCCAGGCCGGAACTCAAAGACACAAATTTCTTCAATCATTTTTTTACCAGGGTTAAAATGGCGCATTTATGACCAAAAAAATTTTACTATCATTGATGGCTGTTCTCGGACTGTTCCTGTCTGCTCATGCACAGGAACGGGAAATTGCGGGTTCGGTCAAAGATCATGCGGGGGCCGGCATCGTCGGCGCCACCATTCTGGTCGAAGGCACTACGAAGGGTACAACCTCCGGTGCGGACGGCAGTTTCTCGATCAAAGTCGCATCGAACGATGTGCTGGTCGTGTCGTTCATGGGTTATCAGTCCCACAAGATCGAAGTGGGAACGCAGACCCGGATCGATGTCGTGCTGAAAGAGGACACGCAGGCGATCGACGATGTGATCGTTGTGGCGTTCGGTACGGCTAAGAAGGAGGCTTTCACCGGTTCGGCGACTGTCATCAAATCGGACGACATCGCCAAGTCGCAGCAGTCGAACGTGGCGCAGGCTTTGGCCGGAAAAGTCGCGGGCGTGCAGCTGAGCAACACCTCGGGACAGCCGGGACAGAGCCCGACGATCCGTATCCGCGGTTTCAGCTCGCTTAACGCCGGCAACGATCCCCTCTGGATCGTGGACGGCATGCCTTACTCGGGAGACCTGAACAACCTCAACCCGAATGACATTGAGTCGATGACCGTGTTGAAGGACGCCGCCTCCAACTCGCTGTATGGTGCCCGTGGTGCCAACGGTGTGGTGATGATCACCACCAAGAAGGCCAAGTCGCAGGAGGCACACGTGATGATCGACGCCAAGTGGGGTGTCAATTCGCGTGCCGTTCAGGATTATGCCTACATTACCAATCCGGCACAATTCTACGAGATGCATTACAGCGCGCTGAAGAACTACTATATGAATTCGGACATGGGAGCCGGCGAGGCGCATTTGCGCGCCAATGAGACCCTGACGTCGTCGGCGAGCGGCGGCGGTCTGGGCTATATGGTCTATACGCTTCCCTCCGGACAGGAGTTCATCGGCACCAATGGCAAGGTCAATCCTGCCGCGACGCTCGGCCGCCATGTCGTCTACAAGGGCAAGGAGTACTACATCCGTCCCGACAACTGGACCGACGCCGCCTTCCGCTCTTCCCTGCGTCAGGAATACAACGCGTCGATCTCCGGGCAGACCGGGAACGCTTCGCTCTACGCATCGTTCGGCTACCTGAACAACGAAGGTATCGCCTACAACTCGGACATGGACCGTTATACCGCTCACTGGCGCATGGACTACCAGGCCAAGAAGTGGCTCAAATTCGGTGTCAACGCCAACTATGCGCATTTCCGCTACAACCAGATCGACGACAGCGGCGCCGGCAACTCGTCGGGCAACGTGTTCGCCTATACGACGGCCGTCGGCCCGATCTATCCGCTCTATATCCGCGATGGAGCCGGGAATGTCATGTACAATGAAGATGGAATCAAGCTCTACGACTACGGAAACGGAGACAATGCCGGCATGGAGCGCTCGCTCTTCCCCAACGGCAATGCCCTTTCGGATTCGCGTCTCAACAAAAAGGAGGCCGAAGGAAATGCTTTCAACGGTACGGGATATTTCGACGTTACGTTCCTCAAGGACTTCAAGTTCACGTTCAATGCCGGTGTTTCGCTCGACGAAACCCGTTCCACCTCGGTCCTGAATCCCTGGTTCGGACAGTTCGCCAGCGAAAAAGGTTCGGTTTCAAAAGGACATCAGCGGAATTTCGACCTCAACCTGCAGCAGATTCTCAACTATACCAAGCAGGTCGGCCACCACAACCTCAACGTGATGTTGGGTCACGAGTCCTACCAGAACCGCGTGTATGCGCTGTCGGCCTCGAAAAGCAACATGCTGACGCAGGAAAACGACGAGCTTTCCGGTGCGATCATCGACAAGCAGGGCGCCGGATCCCACCGGATCGAGTACAACAACGAGGGTTATTTTGCCCGCGTCATGTACGATTATGCCGGTAAATATTTCGCATCGGCATCCTATCGTCGCGACGCCTCGTCGCGTTTCCATCGCGACCACCGCTGGGGTAATTTCTGGTCGCTGGGCGGCGCATGGATCATTTCGAAGGAGAACTTCATGCAGAACACCTACGAGTGGCTCGACAACCTCAAGCTGAAGGCCTCGATCGGTTCGCAGGGTAACGATAACATCGGTGATTTCCGCTATACGAACACCTACACGATCGAAAATGCCAACGGCAAAGTTTCGACCGTTTTCAACAGCAAAGGTGCCAAGAACATCACTTGGGAGACCAACTCCAACTTCAATGCCGGTCTGGAGTTCAGCTTCCTGCGCGGGACGGTTGCCGGCGGTGTCGAGTACTTCCTCCGCAAGACGACTGACATGCTGCTGTCGTTCCCGGTCGCTCCGTCGCTGGGCTATCCGTCCTACTATGCCAATGTGGGTGACATGCGCAACAGCGGTATCGAAATCGAGTTGAACTTTACGCCGATTCGGCGGGAGCATGTCCAGTGGGACATCAACCTCAACATGACGCACCTGCGCAACAAGATCTCCATGCTGCCTCCCGAACGGCGGACCAAGCAGGTCGAAGGCTACTCGGGTTACGTGTCCGGGAGCACCTTCTTCGGACAGGGACTGCCGATGTACACGTTCTACATGAAAAAATATGCCGGTGTTTCGAATGAGGGTCTCTCGATGTGGTACATGGACCAGGTCGACAAGGAGACCGGAGCCGTGGAGCGCGTGATGACGACGGAATATGCCAAGGCGTCGGACTATCTCTGCGGGGACCCGATTCCCGATCTTTACGGCGGCTTCGGCACGAGCGTCAATTTCTACGGCTTCGACCTGAGCCTGGCCTTTACCTACCAGATCGGCGGTATGGCTTATGACTCGGGATACGCTGCGGCAATGTACTCGCCGGCCAACAAGACGACGGGTATGAACTGGCACAAGGACATGCTCAATGCCTGGTCGGCGGACAATGCGTCGTCGAACATCCCGCGTCTGCAATACGAAGACAAGGATCAGAACAACATGTCGGATCGTTTCCTTATGGACGCCAGCTACCTGAACCTGCAGAACATCAACTTCGGTTACACGCTGCCGTCGAAAATCACCTCGAAGATCGGAATCGAGAAAGTACGTCTCTATCTCTCCTGCGAGAATGTCTGGTACTGGTCCAAGCGTCAGGGATTCGATCCCCGCTACTCCTACAGCGGAGCGACAAGCCAGGCTACCTATTCACCCGTGAGAACGATTTCGGGCGGTATCAACATCCAATTCTAATCGGCCTCATTCACTTTACGACAAACGATATACTATGAAAAAAGCGAAAAACATAACGCTTGCGACGCTGGCAACGCTCTTGCTGGCAAGCAGCTGCATCAAGGAAGCCGAGCCCTATCAAATAGCTACCGAGGAGCAGGTGACCCTCGAAACGCTGATTGAGGGTATTCCGGCCTCGCTCGTACAGGCCGGTTCCGCAGGCTATGCCGAAAAGGGGCAGGCCTGGGACTTCGCCCTGCCGGCTATTCATATCGCTACGGAGTCCATGACGGGCGACATTGCCATAGGCGGCAATATCGGTTACGACTGGTTCGGGCAGTGGGGAACCAACGAAGCACTCGGTGCGGATTATGCCGTGGGTGCGCTCACGTGGGACAACTACTATGCGTGGATCATGGCGGCCAACAACGTCATCAAGCAGATCAACTCTTCGGATTTTGCGTCACTCGACGCGAAGCAGAAGTCCTATCTGGGTTTTGCCTATGCCTATCGGGCCATGTTCTACCTCGATCTGGTGCGTCTGTACGAATTCAAGGAGAACAACTATACCCAAGCCCCCGAGGTCCTCGGACTGGGTGTCCCCATCGTGCTGCCCGAGACCACCGAGGCCCAGGCCAAGAACAATCCCCGCGCCAAGGTCGACGACATCTACGATCAGCTGATTTTCCCCGACCTGGACAAGGCCGAAGAGCTGTTGAGCGGCTTTACGCCCTCCGACAAGTATACGATCAGCCAGGCGCTGGTCTACGGTCTGAAAGCCCGGGCCTGGCTTGAGCGCGGTACGGCCAAGAACGACACAGAAGCCTATGCTTCCGCCGCCGAGTTTGCCCGGATGGCCATTTCGGCCAGCGGCTGCACGCCCCTGACGCAGGAGCAGTGGGAAGATCCCTCGAACGGCTTCAACAGCGTTGCGGCGAACAATGCTTGGATCTGGGGTCTCGCCCTGCCGAGCGAAAGCGTTGCCAACCTGTTTAACTTCACGGCGCACATGAGTACGGAGAATGCGTGGAGCGCCTACGGAAACGACGCCTGCCGCTGCATCAACCGCAACCTTTATAACAGCATCGACCTGCGCGACTTCCGTCGCCATTCGTGGCTCGATCCCGACCGCAGGGATCCGGAGAAGGAGTCTTACGCCTACAAGAGCTGCCGCAAAGAGGGCAAGGCATACTTCGACGAGTTGCCCGATTATGCGAACATCAAGTTCCGTCCGGCACAGGGCGCCTATGAGGATTACAAGGTCGGTGGAGCCGCAGATCATCCTTACATGCGCGTCGAAGAGATGTATTTCATCGAGGCCGAGGCCAAGGCGCATGAAAATCTTAGTGAAGGTGTCCGGCTGCTCAATGACTTCATGAACAAACACCGCATCGTGGGCGGAGGTTACGACTGTACGAACGCCTCGTCGACGATCGAAAATTTCACCAACGAGCTGATGCTTCAGAAGCGCATCGAGTTCTGGGGCGAAGGTATCGTCATGTTCGACATGAAGCGGCTCAACATGTCCTCCCGACGGGGATATGTGGGAACCAACTCCCCGGCCTCGTACCGCCTCAATACGGAAGGACGTGCGCCTTACTGGAACTTCGTGATCACGCGCGGCGAGACGCAGAACAACCCCATCATCGCCACGCAGAACAATCCCGATCCTTCGCAAAAGGTCAAGCCGTGGAACGGTTGATGATCATCTGCGACCAAGCTGTCAAATTTAAAAACAAACTACCGTGAAGACATTCAAGCATATATTACCGTTCCTGCTGGCTCTCCTCGTCCTTGCCGGCTGCGAGGACGACGTGACCTATAAGCAGGGAGCCGCGGAGAATCCCGATTGCTACGGTGTCTACTTCCCCAAGAAGCAGGCTACGAGGACCGATCTGGAATTCGAACCGGGAACTCAGACCGAAGCGATTTATACGGTCAAACGGCGCAATGCCGTGGATCCGATCGTCGTTCCGATTGTCGTGACGTCCAACGTCGAGAATATTTTTGTCGTCGAGCCGATTGCGTTCGAAGCCGGAGAGGACGAGACGACCTTCAAGATCAGTTTCCCCGGGGCTCAAATGGGCACGACCTACACCTGCGACATCAGCATCGAGGATCCGCGCTATGCCTCGGTCTACGCTCCCGACAAGGTGAGCCTTTCGATCTCGCTCGTCCTGGCCAAATGGGAACTGGTCACCGATGAGAAGACCGGAGAGACCAAGGGCCGCTACCGCGACGATATTCTGGGCAACTTCGCGTCGATAAACAACCCCAATGCGAATCCGAATCCCGAAATCCAGCTCGAAATCTACGAGCGTTCGGACAAGAAGGGTTATTACCGCATGAAAGCCTACACGCCGGAGCTGATGAACATCTTCGCCGGAGGTCCCGTCAATCACGAGAACCGCGGTGTCTGGACCTATGTCGACGCCACGGATCCGGAGAAGGTCTATTATCCCTACCAATCGACCGGTCTGACCCTCTTTCCCGAGATGGGCGAATGGTTCATCGCGTCGCAGACGCCGGAGAATTTCGCTATGGACGGGGGTGCTGGTCAGTACGGCACGCTCAAGAACGGTGTGATCACCTTCCCGGCGCAGAGCATCCTGCTCGAGCCGAGCGAGGGCGAGAGTGCCGGAAAGTTCTTCTACGCCAATGCCCACGGCCTGCAGCGGGTGATGCTTCCCGGAGCCCGGGTTTACGACTACTCGGTGGCCCTCACCAAGAGTGAACCCGCTGACGGTGTCGTTAAAATCGGCGCCACGCTCTCCAAGGATACCCGGGAGTTCCGTTACGCGATCTTCGCGGGTAATTTGAGCGACGGCGAGGCGAGCCTCAAGGCACAGGAGATGGCCGATGGCAAGATCGCTGCGGAAAACATCGAGACGATCACTGCTTCGGGAACGATTTCCGTGCAGGATCTGAAAGAAGGCACCGGCAAGTACACGCTTGTAGGTTGCATCTACGGTGCGGGTGAACCCAATCCGGAGGGCGGCGAAACGGCGTCGGAGAATCTGAAGATGCAGGGTTACGCCTTCATTCCGTTCGGGTATGTAGCCAAGGGCGACAAGGTTTCCGTCATCCTTAAGGTCGGGCTCGAAAGCACGAACGAGTTTGCCGGACAGGGTATTACGTCGGATAATTCGGCGAAATTCTGGGCCTATGGCGAGGGTATAGAATCCCTCAAATACGGAGTCTTCAAGACGAAAGACATCAAAAACGTAGACCTGACGACTTTCCTCCAGCAGAATGGCGAGGTCTTCTCGCCGGAACAGCTTGAGGCCATCAACAGCGGACATTACAGCGTCATGCTCACGGGGCTGAACGGCAACACGGAATATACGTTTGCCGGACTGGCTTACAACGGCTATGTCAGCACCCTCGTTAAGGCTACCATCAAGACGACCGGTAAATTCAATCCGGGATTGGAGAGCGAGTTCCTCTACACGGACTTCCTGCCGCAGGACAAACAGCCCAAGAAGGAGTATCTGATCTCGACCCAGTGGAACTACTATGCCATCAATCTTCTGGACAAGAAGCCGATGCGTCGTAAGATCGGTACGGTGACCATCGCAGACGATCCGAAAGACGACAGTTCTGCCGATCTGCTGACCATCACGGGACTTCCCGGAGTCAAGTTCGACAAGGGCGGTCAGATTCCTGCGGTTTACGTTCCCGCGGCTTCTCCGCTTGCAGGAATAACCGGCGCCATCTCCCCGCTTCTTTCGCAGACGCCGATCGGTACCATCAACGGCGAGGAGATTCTCTCCGGCTGCGTCTCGGACGAGAAGCCCGATGCTCTCTATGCGGTCAATTATCCGTTTATTGGAGGTGCCGTGGCCGACGGTTACATCTATTTCGTGCCCACTCCGAACTATATTGAGCAGGGTGCAACGTTCCGTTATCTCTACACGCTGAGTGCGACGGCTCCCTATTCGATCCTTACGGACATGTTGCTTGTCGATCCTGCCAAGGATATGGGCGGCATCCCCGAATTGGCCGAAGAGCGTATCGCCGACCTGCGTCGTATGGCCGCAGAGCTCCGTCAGCCGCGGAATTACGTCGAACGACTCGAATATTCCGCTTCCGCAGACCGCAGCTCCGTCAAACCCCTGCCGACCAACCATGCGAAAGGATTCCTGCCCGCATCGGCCCCCGAAGCGAAGGTGGTAGAGGCTACGGTCGGATTCAGCGAGGCGGTGCAGCATGCAGAAGGTGCGGGGTCGGAACTCCGCTTCCGGAAAACGGCAGCTGCCAAAGTTACGCTCAAATAATATTGGATCGCGAGAGGCCGGTCGTCCGGCAAGTGCCGGCCTCTCCCTTTTTTCCAAGCCAAAAACAACCTGCCGGATTCAAAAATCAGCATGATATATGCATAACAAAACGAAACTCCTGATTTTCGCCTCCCTGCTGCTGGCCGCCTGCTCGACGGATCCCATGCAGGAGATGCCGAACCGCGGGGATTCCGCTACCGAAATTAAGCCTTCGGGCAAAATCTGCAATACGTCGGACGATGCCGTGGCTGGTTCGCTCATCGTGAAATTCGACGAAGAAGCCATTCCCGTTCTCGAACAGTCCGCACTGAATGCGGCCAAGACCCGTTCGGCTCTGACCCGTTCGGGCATCGAATCCGTTGACGGCATCCTGGCCGATCTGAACGTCTCCTCGCTCGAGCGCGTCTTCCCCGAGGCCGGGGAACACGAGGCCCGCACCCGTGCGGCAGGACTCCACAAGTGGTATGTGCTCCACTTCGCATCGGAGGAGGACCTGGACAAGGCGGCCGAGAAACTCGCAGGCGTTGCCGAAATCTCGAAAGTGCAGTTCCGCACCCGTCTCTACCGGGCTTCCGACTGCAAGGCCTATCCCTTTCAGGCAACGGCAAACGCCCAGAGCCGCGCTCTGGTCACGGCGGATTTCAACGACCCGAATCTCTTCTGGCAGTGGCACTACATCAACAACGCCGACCAGGCCGTAGCCACGACATCGGTGGCCGGAGCCGACATCAATGTGGTCGACGCCTGGAAACTCACGGCCGGAAATCCCGATGTCATCGTTGCCATCGTGGACGAGGGCGTGAAATATACCCACCCGGACCTGGCGGCCAACATGTGGACCAATCCGAATCCTTCGCCCGAATACAAGAATCAGGACATTCACGGATGGAACTTCTCAGCCAACGGTCCCATTTCGTGGGGGCAGAAGGGCGATTCGGGCCACGGAACCCACGTTGCGGGTACGGTAGCCGCCGTCAATAACAACGGTGTCGGCGTTTGCGGCGTGGCCGGAGGTACGGGCAACGGAGATGGAGTGCGTCTCATGTCGTGCCAGATCTTCTCGGGAGACCTGCAGGGCGACGCTCTGACGTCGAGCCGTGCCGTGAAATACGCTGCGGATCACGGAGCTTCCATCCTCCAGTGCTCGTGGGGTATCAAGGCGGGAACCTACACGTCGGACAACATGTTCATCAAATATTCGCCGATGGACTATGAGGCGCTCCAGTACTTCGCCGCCCAGAAAAACTGTGCGGCCCTCGACGGCGGACTGATCATTTTTGCCGCCGGCAACGAGTCGACCGCCATGGCCGGCTATCCGGGTGGCTATCGTGATTATGTCTCCGTCACCTCGTTCTCGCCCGACTACCTGCCGGCCAACTATACCAACTACGGCCCCGGATGTAACATCGCGGCTCCCGGCGGTGAAACATCGGGTCTGAGCGGCGGCGAGAAGGCCGGCGTCCTTTCGACGCTCTGCGCCGAAACGAACGGCGGATTGGATTACGGCTACATGCAGGGAACCTCGATGGCCTGCCCGCATGTCTCGGGTGTCGCCGCACTCGGCCTCTCCTATGCCTTGGAGAAAGGAAAGCGCTTCTCGCTCGACGAGTTCAAGACCATGCTGCTTACGTCGGTCAACGAAATCGACTCCCGACTGGGCGAAGGTTCGAAGGCCACGATTGCCGACTTGTCGATTTTCCACGGCAAAATGGGCACCGGTATTACCGACGCCTATCAGTTGCTGATGCAGATCGAGGGAACGCCCTGTCTGCGGGTCGCATTGGGCGAGATCCAGCTCATTCCGCTGACGCAGTTCTTCGGACAGGGTGCCGAGAACCTCACCTACACCGATATTCAGATGTCGGCCGAGGACATGAAGAAACTTGGCATCAAGGCGGCCCCCAAGATGTATAACGGCAAACTGATGATCAAATGTACGAAACCCGGATCGGCCAAAATCAGGGTTTCGGCCGTAGCCGGCGGTACGAAACCCGGAACGGACGTCGTGATGGGCGGCATGGTCATCACCAAGGAATTTGCCGTCATTGTCCGTTCGGCCGGCGCAGCAAACGGAGGTTGGTTATAAAAACAATGCTTGCAATGAAAAAATATCTTTATCATCTGCTCGTTTTTTCCCTGCTCGGCATCTTTGCCGCAAGTTGCTCGGATGACGACAATACCCCCAACATTCATTCGGAAATCGTAGGCCAGTGGCGCCTCACTTCCTGGACGGAGAATGCTCCCGAGGGATTCGAGGTGTACGTCGAATTCTCATCGGAAGCGACGTTCATGCTTTACCAGAAGGTCGAGACGTCGAACTACACCAAATATACCGGACGTTATTCGATCGACGGATCCCGGCTGACCGGCGTGTACGACGACGGCGAAACCTGGGGTAAGGGCTACGATTTCGAACTGACGAATGACGGGAACACCCTGACCATGGTCTCCCGGACCGAACCGGCCGAGACCAGCGTATATTCCCGGACGATCATTCCGGATGATGTGCGCAATGCGGCGACATCCCGCGCCGGCTCTTCGCCGGAAATGAAGCGTATGCTGTAATTTTTGCATCCGCCTCTCCTCAGAATCCGTTCTGCGACAGGACCATTTTTTCGAATTGCCCTATGACTTGATCGGTCGGATGACCGATACGGCATGATACCCGACACGAAGCAATGCGAATGATTCGGCCGCAGAACGGATTTTTTATAATCCGATTACCACCTTTAAAAATTTCGCCCATGAAAAACTTGTATTTCAAAGCTTTATTCTGCCTCTGCGCCCTGTGTCCGCTGATCGCCGGGGGGTGTGACGACAGTGATTCCGAAGTGAATGAAAAGTCATTCGCCATTTCCGTCTCCCAGAATGAAATGGCGGCTTATTACAAGGTTACCGCTCCGACGGCTGCTGAAGCCGGAGAGACGGTGTCCGTAACGGTCGAAGTCACCAGCGAAAGTCACTATCTCGAGTTCGTCTCCGCGAACGGCGTAGCCTGCAAGCAGGTTGCCGGCGACTCCCGGGGCGGGTCGTTCGAATTCGTCATGCCCGAACGGAACGTCTCCTTGGGAATCATCGTCCTGGAGCTGAAGCCCGAGGAGTACCCGATCAACGCTCCCACTTCGAAGGAATATACCGTAACTGTCGCCAAGACAGCCATAGCGGGCGAAGTCGTGGACGTCGAGATCGTCGTGACGAACGGCATGTTCGCCGTTTCGGCCTGTCTGTTCAACGACACTCCCTGTGAATTGGTTTCCAGTGGGACCGTCTCCTGGAAATACCGGTTCACGATGCCGGCCGAGGAGGTGACGCTCACGGTGGCGACCGATCTGGACCGGCACCTCATCACTCTCAAGAAAGGGGAGCATACCAGTCTGCGGATGCTCAACTGCTGCGACGACTGGGAGGCCGTTCCCCCGGTATTCAGCGAATGTATGTACGGCGCGGTCAAATTCATGTGGAGTGCGGATCTGGGCTATGACGGACAGCTGAAGATCACGGGACAGACAACGGGTGCCGATATCGAGTACATGTATCGGACCGACGATCCGGATATGGGTAAATGCTGGTTCTGCGTCATGCCGGACGAGCCGATTCTGATCGAAACGTCGGCCGTTGAGAAAACCGATTACGTCGGCAAGCAGTTCGTCGGAGCATATAAAGGCTTCCAGCTTACGGCTTCGGAGTCGCAGGTTATCCGGGGCAGCTCGTCGGAATTCACAATGGAGCTGAAGTCAAATACTTCGTATTTTGTAAAATCGACGGATGCCAACCACTTTGATTTCGATGGTTGCTATAGATTCGACGACGCGAAGAACTTCTTCGAGTATCTCATCGAGTTCAGCGACAACGGATACGGCGAAAAGGATTTCGGCGCCAGCGGCAACTGGTTTGCAAACGGAGATGCCTTCGTTTACATCAACGACCTGATCGACGACAAACCCGAGAAGGTCAAATACTATTTCACGAGTACCGCCGACTTTGAGTTTGTCAGTGCGGCGAGTGATTCGTACGGTTCCCGTTATCTGGTTGAACTGGACAAGGCCGGCACGAAGAGCTGGTACTATATCGAACGTGCAACCCGGGCTGCACAGCAGGTTGAGTTGGATTTCAAGAAGGGAACGAGCATCGGCGAAGATTCGGAGGCGATCGTTTCCGACAAGACCGCTGCATTGTTCCGCTACTCATACGATTCGGCAAAGAAAACTCCCGTCTTCACTCCGCGCGGCAAAGAGGCGGGCACCTACAAGCCCGCAAGCGGCAGCGGACCGGAACTTACGCTCGACGGATTCGGTGAGGCTGTTTACGGCGAGAAAGAGGGTACCTACACGCTTCGTGGAACGGTTGTTACCTTCGTCTCCGGAGCAGATCGGAGCGAGTTTGCAATCGACCTGCAAAAGCTGACCTATTCGATGGTTTCATCCGGCGGATGGGAAGGTCCCAAAGAATTCTCCGTTTCTCTTGACACGGAGTCGGGTATTGCGATCTTCAATAATAAGCCGACAAGAGGTTCCGTTATGGTCCGGCTTGACTCGGATTTTAGAGGAAACGAAAAGAAAGGATATGCAAAATTCAAGGCTACGGTTTACGACTCCGACTGGTTCCAGGATAAGAATGTGACGGACGAATCGCGTGTATATACCTATGACCCGACATCCCGGATCCTGCTGATTTCCCAGGTGCTTGTCGGTACGGCTGACGGACGTGGAACGGTGCGCACCGACCTGCGTCTCAGGGTTTCCGAAGACCAGAAGACGCTGACCTTCGAGGAGGACACCCTGCTCCGTGCGATTTCGGGAGGCGATCGGACTTATATCAAGCTCAAAGGACTGAAACTGACGGCTGAGTGATGTCGAAGCATTTGTCGGCAACAACCGATCGATGATTTCGCGAGAAAAGCTCTTGCCCTAAAGAGTCTCAACAGAAACATCCGGAATTACGGGATGTTCACCGGGATAGGATGGCACTAAGGCCATCCTATCTTTTTGTGTGCATACTCCCGTGAGAACAGCAATGCCCTGCGCATTGCCCCGGAACGCAATCCCGGCCCCGGTAATTCCCGCGACGATGCACGCTCCGCCCGTTGTTGCCCGTTGTTGTCTGTTGTTGTCTGTTGTTGCCTGTTGTCGCCTGTTGTTGCGTGTTGTCGCGCGGCAGATGTCCGGGAACTGGTTTCAGGAGATGCTCGGGAGGAGTCCGGGAGGTGGTTCCCGGAGATGCTCGGGAGACGTTCGGGAGGTGGTTACGGATGTTTGCTGCGGATTGCTTTCCGGTTCGGGGATTGGGCGAAGGCTTTGCCCGATAGGGATTTACAATGGTTTTGCTTTTCTTTGCGTCCGGGCTCCCACAAAAAAAGGAGCCCTGGAAAAGGCTCCTTTGTGCGGATAAAGGGACTCGAACCCCCACGCCGTAAGGCATCAGATCCTAAGTCTGACGTGGCTACCAATTACACCATATCCGCATCAGTAGGACAAAGGTAGGTAAAAATTTACAAAACACAACCGGGTATGAGCCATTATCCGGCTTTTTTGGTTACTTTTGTAAGTAATTTTTTAGATATGCCGCAACATATTACCCTTGTACTCACGCCGAAGCAGGCCGCCGATGCGACGTTTTACACCTCGCAGGCCGCCCGGCGCATGGGAATCGGCGAGGCCGATATTGCGTTGGTGCGGGTCGTGAAACGGTCGATCGACGCCCGGCAGCGGCAGGTGAAGGTGAACCTGACGCTCGAAGTCTATGTCGACCGGGAGCCGCAGCCCGCGCCGGTGCATTTCGACTACCCGTCGGTTGACGGACGCACGGAGGTTGTGGTCGTGGGATCCGGTCCCGCCGGGCTGTTCGCGGCTCTGCGGCTGATCGAACTGGGCCTGCGTCCCGTGATCCTGGAGCGCGGTCGCGACGTTTCGGCCCGCAAACGCGACATCGCGCAGATCAACCGGAACGGCGCCGTGGACCCCGAATCGAACTATGCCTTCGGGGAGGGCGGAGCCGGAACCTTTTCCGACGGCAAACTCTTCACCCGCAGCAAAAAACGCGGCGACTACAACAAGGCGTTGCAGACGCTGGTGTTCCACGGAGCGACGCCCGAAATTCTCTTCGAGGCCCATCCGCACATCGGGACCGACAAGCTGCCGGGTATCATGCAGCATATCCGGCGGACAATCGTCGCATCCGGCGGCGTGTTCCGCTTCGAGAGCCGTGTTACGGACCTGAAGGTGGAGAAGGGGCGCGTCTGCGGCGTGTGGTGCGGCGATGAATTGATCGAAGGGGCTGCCGTCGTACTGGCCACGGGCCACTCGGCACGCGATATTTACGAACTGCTTCACCGCCGCGGCATTCGCGTCGAGGCCAAGCCCTTTGCGATGGGCGTGCGCATCGAGCATCCGCAGGCGCTGATCGACTCGATCCAATACCATTGCCAGACGCGTGGCGAATACCTTCCGGCTGCCTCCTATTCGCTTGTGAGCCAGGAAAACGGCCGCGGGGTCTACTCGTTCTGCATGTGCCCGGGTGGGTTCATCGTCCCGGCCATGACCGATGCTGCGGAGTCGGTGGTCAACGGCATGTCGCCCAGCGGCCGCACGTCGCCCTATGCCAATTCGGGGCTGGTCACGGAGGTGCGGCTCGCGGATTTCGATCACCTGCGAGCCGAATGGGGCGAGCTGGCGGGATTGAAATTCCAGCAGCAGTTCGAGGAGCTGGCGCGGCAGCGGGGCGGGGAGCATCAGATCGCTCCGGCACAGCGGGTCGCCGATTTTGTGGCGGGTCGTGCGAGCGGGTCGCTGCCCCGGACGTCGTATATTCCCGGCATCACGCCGTCGCGTCTGGACGAGTGGATGCCCGGCTTCATCGCGCAGGGACTGCGGCAGGGTATTGCGACTTTCGGCTGCCGGATGCGCGGATACCTGACCAACGACGCGGTGGTCGTGGGCGTGGAGTCGCGCACCTCGACGCCCGTGCGCGTGCCGCGCGACCCCGGGACGCTGATGCATCCCGAAACGAAGGGTTTGTTTCCCGCAGGCGAGGGGGCCGGCTACGCCGGCGGCATCATTTCTGCGGCGCTCGACGGTGAACGAATCGCCGAGGCGGTAAAAAATTATATTCGATAGCCGATGGAACCAAAAGTCAGCATTATCATTCCGGTCTACAATGTCGAGCCCTATCTTGCAGCCTGCCTGGCGTCGGTGACGGCGCAGACGTACGACGATTTTGAGGCGATAGTCGTTGTCGATGGGGCAACGGACGGGTCGTTGCTGATCGCACGCAGCCATGCGGAGCGGGATGCGCGCATCTCGGTCGTCGCAACTCCGAATCAGGGGGTTGCCCGGGCGCGGAAAGAGGGCCTCGATCGGGCTCGTGGGCGATATGTCTGTTTCCTCGACGGCGATGATATTCTGGAACCCGATATGCTTCGGGAGCTCACCTCGGCAATCTCTCTGAACGGCGGTTATGACATCGTGTGCTGCAATTTCAAACGCATCCGTTCCTCTTTCGAAATCCCGGTTCGGGAACGCCATACGCAGGACATGGAAGGACTGGCGTTTTTGGAGGCTACACTTTGCCATGCTATCTCGGCTACGGTTTGGGCGCGTATATACCGACGTGAAATTTTCGACGAGGAGTTGCGGCATTATCCCCTGCATCTGGGGGAGGATACGCTTATCAATATTCAGATAGGCTGCCAGCAGCCCCGGGTGCATTTTATTGATTATGTGGGCTATGGATACCTGCAGCGGGCGGGTTCGGCCAATCGCAGCCGTCTCGATATCGACTACTGCATCCGGTTCGGTGAGGCCGTGGCGCAGGAGCTGGCCCGTTGTCCGCAGCTCGGTCCGGAGCGCATCGAGTACCTGCTGCTGCTCAGCAAAGTCCGCTGGTATGTCGTCTATCTCGGCAAAAGCCGTAATCCCTGGGTCGGGGATACGGAATATGCCCGGTGGATCCATGTGCAGGCGAAGCGTTTCCGCAAGAACCTGCGGGTATATTTTTCGAGGGCGGACTTGTTGCTGCTGTGCCTCGACCGGTGGAAATGGATGCGTCCGGGCAGGCTCCTGCTTGCTACCTTGATGCGTTGGAACAAGAGCCTGCGCAGGCGTATGGCGCGGTAGGGACGGGGTTGTATGTAGACTGAATTCGAATTATCTATGAGAAAGTATTTGTTATTCGTGACGCTTCCTTATGCGTATCCGATCATGCGGCCGCTGGAGGCGGAGATTCGCCGCCGCGGAGGCTCGGTTGCCTGGTTCATCGAAGCCGGGTGTCCCGTGGAGCTTGAAAAGGATGAGGTTCGCTTGAAAACCGTCCGCGAAGTGATTGATTTCAATCCCGTCGCCGTCTTTGCTCCGGGGAACTATATTCCCGATTTCTTCCCTGGTATCAAGGTCGCTTTGTTTCACGGATATGCCATTCAGAAGCGTATCGAGGCTGTCGACGATCATTTCACCGTGCGCGGCTGGTTCGATATCTACTGTACGCAGGGTCCCAGCAGCACCCCCTATTTCAAGGAGTTGGAGCAGAAGTTCGGCTTTTTCCGGGTCTATGAAACGGGTTGGCCCAAGGCGGACACCTATTTTTCGCCCGAGATCCAGCGCAAACCGCGCAATGAACGCCCGGTGATCCTCTATCCTCCGACCTTCACGCGCAATGTCTGCTCGGCGCCTCATCTGATGGGAGAGATCGAACGCTTGGCCAAGGTCATGCCCTGGGAATGGATCATTACGTTCCATCCGAAACTGACCGATCCGGAGATTGTCAACGGATACAAGCGTATTGCGGCCGAGCATGAGAATGTGACCTTTTTCGAAGGACCGGATAAGATGCCGTTGTTGCAACGTGCCGATGTGATGCTTTGCGACAGTTCCTCGATTATCCTGGAGTTCATGTTTCTCGACAAGCCCGTTGTGACGTTCCACAATTCCCACCCCGGTCCGCATCTGATCGATGTACAGCACCCCGAAGAGGTCGGGCCTGCCATTGAACGGGCTCTGACGCTTCCCGAAGACCTGATGTCGGAGATCAGGGCTTATGCCCTGCACCATGAGCCGCATCGCGACTGTCGTTGTTCGGCCCGCGTGCTGGATGCTGTGGAGGATTTCCTCGCAACGGGGCACAAGGGCTTGAAGCCCAAGCCCTGGAATCTGCTCCGCAAGTGGAAGTTGCGCCGGCAGATGCATTTTTGGCCCATGCTGGATCGGCTGCGTCGGCATAAATAAAAAACACGCTCCGCAGGGGAGCGTGTTGTGCGGAGGCGCGAGCTGACACTCAACTCTCGATCGCCATGATCGATTTTTCTTGTGTGTAGAAATGTTGCTCGGAGGAGGTGAGGTATCGGTTGAGCCCCTTCTCGCAGCGCATGCGGTGGCAGCGGATGCTCTCTTTGTAACGTTGTTCGTTGCTGTTGCAGCCCGAACGTTCCGCCTGGTTGTGATGGAGGTGGAAGGCAATCCCCCGGAATTTCATGCATCGCTGGCGTATTTCGCTGTTGTTGAGCCGTATGCATAATTCGGAGTCCTCGAATCCCCAGCCCTTGAAACTCTCGTCGTAGCCGTTGACCCGAACCAGGTCCTTGCGCCAGAATGCCATATTGCACCCGCGGGGAGCACGGGTCGGGCCGAACGTATGGTAGAGGATCGACATGATCGGAATGCGGACGACATTGTTGCTGCTGCGGATGCCTTTCATTAGCGGGGACAGCGAGGTGATCTCGCCGCTGAGCACCTTGCGGGTCAGCAGTTCGGTGATGATACCCCGGGAGCCGGTGACGAAACATCCCTCCCGGGCAAAAAGCATGTGGTCCTGAATGAAATTACGTTGCAGGATCAGGTCGCCGTCGATCTGGATAATGTATTTTCCCTTGCTGGCGGCAATGGCTTTGTTGCGGATGGCCGCCAGGCGGAAGCCGTTGTCCTCGTGCCAGATATGGCGCACGGGGACCGGTGAGATGGTCTCGAAGTGCTTTACGACGTCGCGGGTGCTCATGCCCGATCCGTCGTCCGCAATCAGGATTTCGGAGGGCATGACCGTTTGTTGCATGACGCTGTCGAGGCAGAGGTAAAGTGCTCGAGGCCAGTTATAGGTGGAAATGATCAACGATACTGTCATCGTACAAAACTGTTGGTTAGGTCAGAGGTTCGAGGATAGGCAATAGCGGATATGCAAAATCTCTGCCGGGTGTTGCGCGGGGAGATTCTGGCTGCAAACAAAATGGCGTAGGTAGAATCATTTTGCAAAAGTAGCAATTTATCCGTTATGATCGTCATATCGCTCTTTTTATACATATAAATGCACGTTCCGGCCGATACTGCATGCGGGTTGCAAAAGTTTTTTCAGAGGTTTTCGAAGGATGGGTTGCGATGCTGCTGATGGCCAGTTGGTTACTCCTTGTTTTGGGTTTTTAATATTAAAAAAACTCAAAAAATTTGGAAATTATTTTAATAAAAACTTGCACGGATGGTTTTTTCGCCTTATCTTTGCAGTGAAGTTTTAAGGTTCATTTAGGTTAGTAGTTTTAGGTTGGTGAGGAAACAGGGAAATACGGACTGAGGTCCGCTTCCAGGTTTCCTTTTTTTGCGTCTTTTCGGAAGGCGCTTTTTTTATGTCTGCTTCCAATGGGTTGCTCCTTTTGCGCGTCCGGAATTTTGCGGTTGTCCGCTTCGGATTTCCGGAGTTTGGCCCGCTTTTCTCTTCATCCATGTTAACCGATTCCGTTTTTTGGGGAAGATCCCGCCGGCAGGGCTTTGGGGGCGTGGTGTCACGTTGAATGTGTTTAGGATTAAATACTTGCGAGAGCTATTACTTAATCGGGTAAGCATCTTTATTGGTCTGCCAATGTTACCAAATTGTTAAATATATTTAATATATTCATAAAATATTTGCGTAATTAAAAAATCCCCCTTATCTTTGCAGTGAAGTTTTAAGGTTCATTTAGGTTAGTAGTTTTAGGTTGGTTGAGGAAATCGGCAGGTTGTAACGGATTCTCCGTTGCTAAGACCAAAGGGGCGGTACTCGTTCTGCGGTCGAATACCTCCGATTGAACCTCATTTTCGGAGGGGGTGGTTCCCCGCCGAAAAAGAAGGTCCTAGTCGTGAGACTCGGACCTTTTTTCGTTTTTGCAGGGTCGGGCAGGCCGGAAGGTCAGAGTCGGGCAAGTTGCGCGCGGCTCACGCTCACCTCGACGCTCCCGAGCGCGTAGCATCCGATGTCGTAGGGATTGTAGTAGAACGTGATGCCCTCGGGTGTGACGAGGAAATTCTCCGTAACTCCGATGTATTCCGGGAAGAATCCCTTCGTCTTCAGCTCTTCGTCGCTCCGGACCCCATACTGTCTGTACAGGTCTTCGCGGATCATCCGGTCGAGTTGCTCCAGCTGCGTTTCTGTGAACAGGTCGGCCGTCGTGATTTCGTAACCGCCAGCCAGCGAATAGTTGTAGCACTCCATGTCGTAGATGCCGTGTGCTCCGCCCGTGTAACTTGTCCGCGTGATCACGTAGCACAGAAGCGTGTCGACGATCGATCCTTCGGATTCGACGGAGATTTCGCCTTCCCATGCCGCGCGGGGTGCGGTCGGACTATTCGCGGGCGGGGTCATGTCGCTGGTAAACTGACGGATTGCGGCCGCGGCAGCCTCTTCGGGCGTTCCGGCGAAATCCTCCAGATCGAAAAAACGGTCGATGTTCGTCCGCTCGATCGCTGCGAGGGCGGGGGAGTCCTGGGCGTTGGCGATCGACGCGAAGCGGTATTCGAAATTGCAGGAGAATCCGTTGCCGCTGACCAGCGAGTCGGTGCTTGCGACGGTGAACTGCAGTTTGACGGGGCGTTTTGTGCAGGATCCGGCCGTCAGTGCGGCGGCGGCCAGGAGGATGAGGATGCGGAATTTCATGATGGTACGTTTTTTGTGTCTCTTTGTAAAGATAGCTTAAAAAGTATTTGTGCGGCAAAAAAACGAAAAAAATCACATATTTTGCCGGAAAATTTTGGAGTTTCAAAAGAAGGCATTATCTTTGCACCACAAAACCGGTGGATTCATCTAAGGGTTAGGATACATGCCTCTCACGCATGACATAGGGGTTCGAATCCCCTATCCACTACCAATCGACGGCTGCACGCAAGTGCGGCCGTTTTTTTGTGGCGTTTCCGCATTGCCGAGGACGGCTGTTTGCCTCGATGGCAGGGAGTTTTCACCGCGGCGGCCGGTCGGGCCGGTCGGGCCGGACAGGTCAGGCTGGGCCGGGCGGGCTTGTCGAAAGCGGAGCTGCGTCGGGGCGAGATTTCCAACGGCGGTGGATCGGACTGCGCCGGGTGGGAGATTTTCAACGGCGGCGGATTGGATCGGACTGGGCCGGGGGGCTTGTCGGAGGCGGAGCTGGCAGTCGGGAGAGTCGGCCGGTAATCCGATTTTAATGCGAAAGGTTATAGAGTCTGGGACGGCGGCAACGATAGGGCCCGGAAAAATGCGGCGGCCGCCTTGTTGAAAGGCGGCCGTCGCGGTGTTGGTTCGTTTAGGTATTAAGGTTGGTGGGATTTATTTTTCGAATTTAGCCTTGAATTTGTCCAGCTGGCGCTTCAGGGCGTCGATGGCTTCGTCGACCGACTCCTCGAAGGCTTTCGACTGGTGGCAGGCCACCAGGTCTTCGCCGGGCATGTGCAACGTGATGGTTGCGAATTTATTTCCTTTTTCGTGGTCCTTATCGAGTTTGAGAATGACCTCGGCTCCGGTCGAGCGTTCCGCAAAGCGGTCCAACTTCGCCATTTTGGCATTCACGAATTCGACGAGCCGTCTGTCGGCGTCGAATTTCACGGATTGAATCTGTACGTTCATAGCCTTACAGTTTATAAAGTTAATCATTTGCCACCCTTTTCGCGGGGATGGGCCTTCGCGTAGATCTCCCGGAGCCTGGCAATGCTGTTGTGCGTGTAGACCTGTGTGGTCTGTAGCGAGGCGTGCCCGAGGAGTTCCTGTATTTCGCGCATGTCGGCACCTCCGTTCAGGAGGTGGGTGGCGAATGTGTGCCGCAGCACGTGCGGGCTTTTCTTGCCCTGCACGCCCGCCCGATCCAGTTCTTCCTGCACCGTGCGGTACACCGCCGTCCGGGATATGCGTTTTCCTTTGTGTGTTAAAAATAGTGCTTTTTCCGGGGAAATGCAAATATTTTGCCTCTCAATTAGCCCGATGTAGCGCAAAATCTTTTCGCGGACAAATTCGAGGATGGGGACAATCCGCTCCTTGTCTCCCTTGCCCCGGATGCGCAGCGACGAACAGTCTGCGGAGAGGTCGTCGCGGTCGATGCCGACCAGTTCGGCCAGGCGCAGGCCGCAGGTGTAGAAGAGGAGTATGATCAGCGAATTGCGCTCGCGGACGAAGTCCTCGCTTTCGTATTCGCATTCGCTGACGATGCCGCTCATGCGGCTTTCGGGGACGAAGGCCGGCAGCCGCCGCGAAGTCCGCAGCGAGGCGATCGGATGCACGACGTCGCGGTCGACGGCTCCCGTGCGGAGCAGCCAGCGGAACAGCGTGCGCAGCGACGATATCTCGCGGTTCATCGAGGCGGCGCTCACGTGGCCCGTTTCGGTGCGGTAGAGAATCCATTCGCGGATGTCGTCCGTGGTGATCCGCCGCGGTTCGAACGTTGCGTCGTCGACCCCCAGCCACGCGAGGAACTGCTCCACGTCGTGGCGGTAGTTGCGGACCGTGAGCGGCGAGTAGCGGCGTTCGGCTTCGAGGTATCGGACAAAATCGGCGATCATACAATACAAAGGTACATAAAAGCCGGATACGGAGCAAGGCCGGGGCCTATGCGGCGCAGCCGGGGCGACGGGGCTCTGAAAAGTGTCGTCGCGGCACCAAAGATAGGGAAAAACCGCTACCTTTGTTCCAAAAAGGAAGCGATATGAAACAGAACTGGAAGCCGGGGACGGTGCTTTATCCGCTGCCGGCGGTGCTGGTGAGCTGCGGCGCGACGCCCGAAGAGTATAACATGCTGACCGTGGCGTGGACCGGGACAATCTGTTCCGATCCGCCGATGTGCTTTATTTCGGTGCGTCCCGAACGCCATTCCCATGCGATTATCAGCCGTACGGGCGAGTTTGTCATCAACCTCACGACGCGTCGTCTGGCGCGCGCCGCGGACTGGTGCGGGGTGCGCTCGGGCCGCGACTACGACAAGTTCCGCGAGATGGGACTGACGGCCGTGCCGTCGGAAAAGGTCGCCGCACCCCTCATCGCCGAATCGCCCGTCAACATCGAATGCCGGGTCCGGCAGGTGCTGCCGCTCGGGACGCACGACATGTTCCTGGCCGACGTGGTCGGCGTTCAGGCCGATGAGGCCTACATCGATCCGGCGACGGGGCGGTTCAGTCTCGAACGGGCCGACCCGATCGTCTACTCTCACGGCGAGTATTTCGCGCTGGGCGAAGCGCTGGGCCACTTCGGCTGGTCGGTGCGCAAAAAGAAAAAGGCTCCGAAAAAACGCGGATAGTCCCGATCCCCCGAAAACAGCCCCACTATGGGATCGGCGCTGTGCGTCGCCTGGGGCGGATCCTCCGACTTTTCCGACTCCTCCGACTCCTTCGGTGGCATACCGGGGGATGACGGCTTTGCCGCCGATGCGCCAGGATCCCGGCCTCAAGGTGCGACTGTGCGGTCGGGAAGCCGGGGAAAACCGACGAAAAGGGGCCGAATCGGCGCCTGTGCGCCTCTTTTTTCGTTGTTGATGCGGAAATCTCGCGAATAATCGCTATCTTGCGTTGCGTAAAATCGGGCCCCACGCAGACGGGAGGCCCGAACCTTTTGCTGACAAGCCGATCAACCGGAAATGGAATGAAGAAACTGCTTTGCGTCTTTGCGGGACTGGCCTTCGCTCTGACGGCTGCCGCGCAGGAGTTCCGAATTACACACGGACCCGACCTGTGCGACCTGTCGCAGGACGGAGTGAGGGCGCTCAACGAGACCGGAATCGACCTGATGCGCTGCGGCCACGGCCCCCTCTATCCGTTCCCTCCCGCCGGGGAGCGGAACGCGAGGTCCCCGATCGTGGCCAACGACAACCGGAGCCACGTGCGCTGCGCTGTCGCCGACGGCCTGATCCGCATCAGGATCGTCGGGGCGCGTGACAAGACGATCCATACCCACGAATTTTTGCTGAAACCACAATTTTAAACATAACCTGAATTAAAATGAAGAAACTCCTTTTTTCGTTGTGCGCCGTCGGTCTGTCGTGCGCGGCCTTCGGAGCAGGACCCGAGGTCAACATCGTTCCCAAACCCCTCTCGGTAGCCCCCGCCGAGGGGACGTTCACCGTAACCGCGTCGACGGTGATCGGTGTCGGCAAGAGTGGCGAACTGCGCCGCTCGGCCCGGATTTTCGCCGGGGAGATCGCTCCCGTCGTCGGCGGGGTGATGAAAACCGCTTCCGAGGGTGACGTCCGCCTGGAGGTCGACGGCTCGTTGGAGGCCGAGGCCTATACGCTGGCCGTGACGCCTTCGGGTGTCGAGGTGCGCGGAGGAACGCCGCAGGGCGTCTTCCACGGCCTGCAGAGCCTGAGCCAGCTGATCATCGACGGCAACGGCGTCGTGCCCGCCGTGACGGTCAGCGACAAGCCCTGTTTCTCCTACCGCGGGTGCATGCTCGATTCCAGCCGTCACTTCTGGACGGTGGACGAGGTCAAGGAGTATATCGACATCCTCGCCATGCACAAGATCAACACGTTCCACTGGCACCTGACCGACGATCAGGGCTGGCGTATCGAGATCAAGAAATACCCCGAGCTGACGCGTGTGGGATCGGTGCGCAACGAGACGCTCATCGGTCACTATAACGCCTCGAGCGAGTATGACAAGACCCCCTACGGCGGCTATTATACGCAGAAGCAGATCCGCGATATCGTGAAATATGCCGCCGACCGCTATGTCACGGTGATTCCCGAAATCGAACTCCCGGGGCATGCCGTTGCGGCGCTGGCCTCCTATCCGTGGCTGGGCTGCAAGGGCGAGGGCTACGAGGTGCGCCGCCGCTGGGCCATCAGCGACGAGGTTTACTGCCCGGGCAAGGAGACGACCTTCGAGTTTCTGCAGAATGTCTTCGCCGAGGTGCTCGAACTCTTTCCCTCGGAGTTCATCCACATCGGTGGCGACGAGTGCCCGAAAGTGAGCTGGGAAGAGTGCCCGCTGTGTCAGGAGCGCATCCGCACCGAGGGTCTGAAGGACGAGTTCGAGCTGCAGAGCTACACGGTGCGCCGCATCGAGAAGTGGCTCCGCGCACATGGCCGGAAACTCATCGGCTGGGACGAGATCCTCGAGGGCGGCGTTTCGCCCACGGCTACCGTCATGTCGTGGCGCGGCTCGAAGGGCGGCATCGAGGCGGCCCAGGCCGGGAACCATGTCGTCATGACGCCCAACGACCACTGCTATCTGGACTACTACCAGACCAAGAATCCCGTGGAGGAGCCGATGGCCATCGGCGGTTATCTCCCGATGCGCAAGGTCTACGAGCTGGATCCCTACGACCAGCTTAAGCCCGAGGAGCGCGCCTACATCCTCGGCGTGCAGTGCAACCTGTGGACCGAGTATGTCGCCACGTTCCCGCATCTGAAACACATGCTGCTGCCGCGTCTGGCCGCCCTCGCCGAGGTGGGCTGGTCCTACGACCGCAAGGATTTCGACGACTTCAAGCACCGCATGAACTCCCTGCGCAAATGCTATGATGCAGCAGGAGTTAACTGCGCCTCCTATTTCTTCGACGGCAAGGACGAATAAGCATCCGATCCGTAAAAACATCCCCGTAATGCCACGGCGCATTACGGGGATGTTTCCGTTGTATCCGGACTGTGTCCCGTCCTCAGTTTCGGGCCGGCGTCTGCCCGACGACCTCGATCCATTCGCCCTTGCGGAGCGCCCGCACCGAGTTGTCGTACATCGCCTCGCAGTAGACGGAGGGGAGGTAGTAGCAGCCCTTGTAGGTCGCCGTGAGTTTGATCGGGATCTCCTTGCTTTCGCCGCTCCGGAGGTCGAAGTAGCTCAAAACCCGGTCGTCGCGGATGTCCTGATGGGTGAGCGCTGAAAGATCCCGTTCGGAGGTGATCTCCCAGCCTGCCGGGACAATGTGCGTCAGGGCCAGATCGGTGTAACGATCGCAGCTGCTGGTGTTTGTGATCTTCACGATGGCGTAGAAGTCCGTTGACACGGCCACCGACCGCGGGTCGAGCGGCGCGCCGTTCATGTCCCGGTAGCGGACGTCGAGCTTCAGACCGCTTGCGGCTTCCGCTTCCTCGCCCTTGTCGGGCGTGTAGCTCTGGCTCACGACCAGATAGAGATTGCCCGTGCCGGTGTTTTTCACTTCGGTTGCGGCGTTGAGCGGCTTGGTGACGATCGAACGGGTGCTCCGGATCGCCTCCCGGCCGACCCGGGCGTCGATCCCCGACTGTTTTGTGGCGGCGAAATTCGCCAGCGTGTTGAGCATCCAGGCCGTCGACTGAGTGCTTAGCCACTTGTCCTTCTTCAGGATGTCGGACATTTTGAGGGCCGTGCGGAATGCCGCTTCGTGCTCTCCGAGCAGCGTCTGCGTCATCAACACGATCGCCATCTGCCGTTCGGGACTGTTGTAGGTCCCGTCGTAGGGGTCGGCCTTCGGGGCTGTCGTGACGGCGGTCTCTGCGATCAGTTTTTCGGCCACCTTCCGGTTGCCGTCGAGGGCATAGGCCGCGGCCAGCAGCCATTGGGTGTCGCTGCCGGCCTGCGCCGACCGCTCCCGCAGGCGGTTCATGGCTCCCCGGTCGGGCGTGCCGCCCAGCGCGAGGACGTATTGGGCATAGGCCTGAGTCAGCGGATTGTCGGCGGTGTTGTCGCGCAGGTATTTGAGCGCGCGGTCGCGTGTCGTGCGGTCGACGGCATAGCCGTATTTCTCGGCCTCGGTCATGAAATGGACCGCATAGACCGTGCCCCATTCCGAAGGCGAGGTCCCGCCGCTCCAGTAGGCGAATGCGCCGTTGGAGAGCTGATAGCTGCCCAGCCGCGACAGGACGCTCTTGACATTGCGGTCGATGTCCTGCAACATCCCTTCGTCGCAGGCGGCGATGGCCGGCAGGTAGAGTTGCGGGAAGGCTCCCGAGGTGATCTGCTCGATGCAGCCGTGGGGGTAGCGTACGAGGTATTCGAGGCGGCGCGAAAGATCGATCGGAGGGATCGACGAGAGTTCCAGACGGGCAGTCCCGGAGTCTTTCAGGGGCTTGACGGAGGCCGTTTCTCCCGGCTGGAGGATGCGGTCTTCCGAGTTTGTGATGCAGGGATTCGGCTCCCGCACGTCGATCTCGATCTCCGAGGCGGAGTTGTCGCCCGAAGAGGCTGCCGTGACGCGGACCTTGCCGATGCCGGTCTTCCGGCCCGTCTTGAGGCGGAAGGTGACGACCTGTTCGCCCTCCTTGTCGAGGACAACGCTTCGCAGCTTCGGCCCGACTACGGAGAATGCCTCGTTCACATTCACCCGGACGTCGGTTTTGCCGACCCCCTTTTCGAGGGCGAAAACCGTGACCGGGAGTTCGATCTCCTCGTCGGTGGAGACCACGCGGGGCAGGGTAGCCTGTACCAGAAGCGGTTTTTTCACGGCGACCTGCTTCGCTGCGGAGCCGAAGGCGCGGCCGTTGGACGCTATGACCATCACGCGCACCGACCCGAAGTAGGGCGGCAGTGCGATCTTGTGGGTGTTGGTTTTTCCGGCGCCCAGTTTCTCGGCACCGAGGAACCGCACGACGGGTTTGAACCGCTGTGCGCGGAGCGCTCCGGTGTTCGGCAGCTCGGCGTCGCCTCCGATGGCGAACAGCTGTTCGATACGGCCGCCGTAGGCCCCGATGACGTGGTCGAACAGGTCCCACGTGCGGACTCCCAGTGCTTCGGTGGCGTTGAAATAGAGATAGGGGTCGGGGGTCTTGAAACGCGTCAGCCCCAGCAGCCCCTCGTCGACCAGCGCCAGTACGTAGCTCATCCGCCGGCCGTTCTGCTCGCGGACCCGGATCGTGATTTCCGACTCGGGTTTTACGGATTCGGGCATCTCGATCACGGGCGCAAGGCGCGTGCCGGCATCCTCGACCGGGAGCCGCAGAACGCCGAACAGCCGGATCGGTGCGTCATTGAGCGTGTTGGCGTGGGGCTGGACGAGGCTCACCGAAACGTAGACGTTCGGGGCCATGCCCTCACTGATGGGGATCTCGAAAGAGGTTTGTCGGTCGGTGCACGCTATCCAGTGGCTTTCGCGGACGAAGCTGCCGCTCTCGACGCTCACCAGAGCCCGGGCCCCCGGGGACGAAGGGATGGTGATCTTCGCCCTGTCGCCCGGCACGTATTTGTCCTTGTCGCGCGAGATGGCCAGACGCGTCGCCGCGTCGGTCACCGAGGAGATGGCACCCGGATAATCGGACGACGACACGCGGACGACGCACGTCGCCGAGTGTGCCTGCCCTTTCCCTGTCACGCGGATGAGGTAGCAACCGTAATCGCCCGGGCTCCAGTGCATCGTGACCTGCCCCGTGCCGTTCGAGAGGGTGGCCCGAAGGGTTTTGTACTGTGCGTTGAGGGCGCTTTTGGCGTAGTGGGCCCGGGAGGCCGGCGACGAGGCGTCCCACCACCAGAAGGACTGCATCCGGTAGACCGTCACGTTCGCCTCCTCCGTACCCTTCACGGGGTGTCCCCGGGCGTCGAGCAGGACGAGCCGCAGCACATGGTCGCGTTTGCTGTCGAGGTACTCCTCGCCCCAGGCACTTTGCCGGGTGGTTACGCCGATCCCGAAATAGGCGTCGTAGGGCGAGACGGCCGCGATCTGCTGGTCGACGCTGAAATCGCCGCTCTTTTCGAAAACCTTGACGGTGAATTTGCCGTTCAGCATTCCCGGGCTCAATCCTTCCAGCGAGGAGAGCCCGTCGGTGGTCAGCTGCAGCGTACCTCCGGCGTCGGTCATCCCGGAGACGATCTCCCGCTCCTCGGGTGCGAACTGTTTCGTGTCGTCGTCGAACGAATAGTCGGGATAGGCCTTGAAGCGCGTTGGGGTCTGCGACAGCTGTGCCTGGAGTGTGACCTTCGATCCCGCAGCCGGTGCGCCGTGCAGCCATCGGGCCGTCAGACGGCCGGTGAACTGTTTTGCGGCGACGGACGATCCGTCGCCAAGGTGCATCTCGATCTTCATCCGGTTGGGCTTGACGGCGTCGACGCGGATGTTTTTCTCGAACGTCACCCCGCCGAAGGTCGCCTTTGCGCGCCAGATGCCCGTGGGGGAGGAGGGTTTCGTCTGCAATCGGAACGTATGGATTCCGTCCGTGGAGCCGCTGCTGACCATCGACTGGACCAACTGTCCGTTGGGGTTGTAGAACTCCAGCGATGCCGGGTGCTTCTCCGGCAGCGGGGTGTCCGATGCGACGATCAGCGTGAGGAAGATCTCGTCCCCCGGGCGCCAGACGCCCCGTTCGCCGAACAGGTAGCCCTTGATCCCCTTCGTGTCGGTCGTGCCGCCCGCATCGAAATTGCTCAATGAAAGTGCCCCTCCCTGTTCTACCCGGACGAACGACACGTCGCCGTCGGCCTCGGCCAGAACCATGTAGGGTTCGTCGCCGCACTTCAGCACGGCGCGCCCCTCGGAGTCGGTGAGGGCTTGGGCCAGCTGCTGGTTCTGGCGGTCATAGGCCCGGACCTTGCAGTTGTTTTTCGGGCGGGCCGAGACCAGGTCGGTGGTGTAGACCACCAGCTCCCCGTCGCCGTTGCTCTTGCAGATGATGCCGATGTCGGACTGCAGGACGACCTTCGACCGTTCGGCGTAGGTCCGGTAGTCGCCGAAACAGTAGTCGTAATCGTTGTACTCGACCGCAATGAGCGGGTCGACGCCCTTGATTTCGAGCAGGTACATCGACTTCCGGCTGTCGGTGATCAGGCGGCTGAGGTCGAGCGAATAGCTGTTGGTGCGGTCGAGCTGCGCCGAGCCCCCGCCCCCGAGATCGAAGGTCGTGTCGCGGACGACGCGGGAGACATACTCCATGTCGGAGAAATAGGTGTCGCCGTAGTAGTTCCGTTGGAAGAATTGCAGCAGGTTGTTGGCGAAGATCTTCTGCACGCGCACCCGGGCCCGGGCGAAGTTCACCGATTCGAACAGCAGGCTCATGCGGTTGGACGAGGGCAGGATGGAGCCGTTGCTCGTGAAGCGGATTGCGGGGGTCTGCGAGGGCAGCGACGCGGTGAAGGAGCAGCTTTCGTCGAGGCGCTTTCCCGCCTTGTTCTGCACCTCGCGGCTGATTTCGACCTCGTAATTGCCCGTGAGTTGCGTTTCGGGGTAGATGTAGAGGCGGTTCCGGTCGACCGAGGTCCGGAATTTCGGTGCGAAGCGGATCAGGTTTCTGAAATCCTGATTGGGCTTGAGCGGTTCGGAGAAGGTGACAACCACGGCCAGCGGTTCGGTCTGTACGCTGTGGCCCAGTACGATGTATTCGCCCTTGCGGGGGACTTCGATCGCGATGCTCCGCTTCGGGTCGAGGTCGAATGCGAGGTCCAGCGTGTAGTCTTTGTCGCTGTGGATCGGGATGTTTTCGATCCGGTATTTGTGGATGGTGCCGTCGCCCGAATGGGTCCACGTCACTTCGGGATTCGGAAGGCCCTCGATGTCGAACCGCTGCTCCACGTAGCCGGCATCGGCGTAATCCGACGAGACCGCCTCGCCGACCAGCACGTAATGGTTCCTGTCGTCGCTCTGCTGCAGCCAGCAGGGGGTGTAGGTGAAACGCAGTTTTGGCGTCGCGAATTCGAACCTGGCGATGCCTTTGGCCTTTCCGCCGGTGAGTTTCGAGGCGTTGAGCGTCACCTTGTAGCGGGTGTCGCTCTTCAGGGGCGATTTCGGGACGATGTGCAGCATCCGTGGGCCCTGTCGGCAAACGGCGACATCGGCCGACGGGGTGAACGATACGGCTTCCTCCAGTCCCTCTTCCGCCAGTTCGACGCCCTCGCGGAGGGTCACCTGGATCGGCATCCGAACGCCCGACAGACCGTTGGTCGATGACTCGACGATGTCGCTTGCCGGGCGGCTGCATGCGGCGGACAGCAGGATGATGAGGGCGAACAATGCGGTGCGGAATGGTTTCATGGTGCGTTTTTTTAGGTAACTTTGCGTTGGAGAGGGAGTATCCTCTGTCAAAGATACATAAAAAATATGGCAAAGAGGGGTTCGGAAAGGCTATTTTACGTCGTGTTTACGGGGCTTGCGCTGTTGTTTGCCGCGGGGCTTTTCCTCGCCCTGCCGCGGACGCTTTTCGACGAGCCGTTCTCCGCGACGGTGTGGAGCCGCGACGGACGGCTGCTCTCGGCGAAGGTCGCTCCCGACGGGCAGTGGCGTTTCTTCCCGACGGACAGCGTGCCCGCGAAGTTCCGCGTTGCGATCACGACCTATGAGGACAAGCGTTTCGACCGTCATTTCGGGGTCGATCCGCTGGCTCTGGCGCGTGCCGTGAGGCAAAACATCGCGGCGGGGAGGGTTGAGAGCGGCGCCAGCACGATCACGATGCAGACCATCCGTTTGAGCCGCGGCGGAAAACCCCGGACCCTGGGCGAAAAGGTCGTCGAAGCGGTGTTGGCGCTGCGGCTCGAAATGCGCTGCACGAAGGACGAGATCCTGGCTCTGTATGCCGCCCATGCGCCCTTCGGCGGCAATGTCGTGGGGCTGGAGAGCGCTTCGTGGTACTATTTCGGCCGCAGTGCGCAGGATCTTTCGTGGGCCGAGAGCGCCCTGCTCGCCGTGCTGCCTAACGCACCTTCGCTGATCCACATGAAGCGCAACCGCGAACGGCTGCGCCGGAAGCGCGACAGGTTGCTCGACCGCATCCGGAACGGCGGGCACATCGACTCCCTGACGTGTGCCCTGGCCAAGCAGGAGCCGCTGCCCGAAGCTCCCGAACCGATGCCGATGGAGGCGATGCATCTGCTGGGCAAGATGCGCATGGGGGCCCTGCACACAACGCTCGATGCCGACCTTCAGCGGCGGGTGAACGCGCTGGCGAGGCGTTACAACGCGCAGTACCGGGGCAATCGGATCAACAACCTGGCTGTCGTGGTGATGGATGTGCGGAACGGGGAGGTGCTGGCCTATACCGGCAACGTCTACGATCCCGGGGACCGGAGTGCGGGGACCGGTGTCGACGTCATTCCCGCGCGGCGCAGCAGCGGCAGTGTGCTCAAGCCGATTCTCTACGCTGGGATGCTCGATGACGGCACGGCACTTCCGACGATGCTTTTCCCCGATGTGCCGACCTATTACAGGGATTTCACGCCCCAGAACTACAACCGCACCTTCGACGGTGCGGTCCCTGCCGACCGGGTGGTCGAGCGTTCGCTCAACGTTCCGTCGGTGCGGATGCTCGACAAATACGGCCGGGAGAATTTTCTGTCGCTGGTGCGGGGACTGGGTTTTCGCACGATCGACCGCAGTGCCGACCATTACGGGCTCTCGCTGATTCTGGGCGGCGCGGAGATCACGCTGTGGGATCTCACGGCCGCCTACATGCTGATGGCGGCCAAACTCGGCGGGCAGGAGACGATCCGCCGTCCGCACTACGACGCGGCGTCGTCCGCTGCGGGCATTGCGGCCGATGACATTCCCCTGTCGCGGGGTGCGCTGTGGCTGATGTTCGAGGCGATCAGCCGCGTCACGCGCCCCGAGGAGGAGGGCGAGTGGCAGTATTTCGCCTCGTCGCGGAAGATCGGCTGGAAGACCGGAACGAGCTACGGCAACCGCGACGCATGGGCCGTCGGGGCGACCCCCGACTACGCCGTGGGCGTCTGGGTCGGAAACTGTTCGGGCGAAGGACGCCCGCTGATGACGGGCGTGGGCTATGCTGCACCGGTGCTGTTCGAGGTCTTCGGTCTGCTGTTCGGGAGCGAATGGTTCGCAGCGCCTTACGGCGACCTGGAACCCGCCGTGGTCTGCCGTCAAAGCGGATTTCTGGCCTCGCAGGTGTGCCCCGATCGCGATACGCTGCTGATTCCGCGGAGCGCGGCTCCGGGCGAGGTCTGCTCCTGTCACCGGATCGTCAATTTGAGTCCCGATCTGAAATACCGTGTGACGACCGACTGCTGCGATCCGTCCCGTATCGTCCGCAAGGCGATGTTCGTTCTGCCGCCTGCGCAGGAGTGGTACTATCGGAAACAGCATCCGGACTACCGCCCGCTGCCGCTGCTCCATCCCGGGCTGTCGGGCCGCGGGGCGGGAAATGACCCCATCGAGATCATCTATCCGCAGGCGGGGCGTGTGCTGGTGGCCCCGAAGTCGCTCGAGGGGCAGCCGCAAAGTCTCGTCTTCACGGCCGTGCATCGCGATCGCAATGCCGTGTTGTACTGGCACCTCGACAACCGCTATCTCGGCACAACTTCGCTGGAGCACAAAATTTCGGTCCGTCCCGCTCCCGGGCCCCACCGCTTGACGGTGATCGACGAACACGGAGCCTCGCGAAGCGTCGCGTTCAGCTGCCGGTAGGGTGGGTGTGCGGCGCAGGGCGGCTTCGTCCGGCGGATGTTTGCCGGCAATCGGGCCTTCCGGTGTCGACAACGCCGCCGCAAGGAACAGGATCCTGCGGCGGCGTTCGTCTCTTTCCTCCGGGGCGGGTGCAGTCGGGACGGATGCTATTTCACCCCGAAGCGGTAGACGCAGACCTGCGTGTATTCTTCGCCCGGGCGCAGTACGGTCGAGGGGAAGTTGTCGTGGTTGGGGCTGTCGGGACAGCGCTGCGTTTCGAGGGCCAGCGACTCGCGGTAGCGCAGCGGTTTGCCGTATTTGCCGTTCACTTTGCCGTCGAAGAAGTTGCCGCTGTAGAACTGCATGGCAGGTTGGTCGGTCAGCACCTCGATCGTGCGGCCCGAGACGGGTTCCAGGACCGTGGCTGACAGCTCGATGTCCGCTGCGGTCTTGCGGTCGAGGATCCAGTTGTGGTCGTAGCCTGCGCCGTTACGCAGCTGCTCGTTGTCGGCGCCGATGCGTTCGCCGATGGTGTGCGGTTGGCGGAAGTCGAAGGGCGTGCCCGTGACGTCGGCAATCTCTCCGGTGGGAATCAGCACCGAGTCGACCGGAGTGATGTGGCTGGCGTTGATGGTCAGGATATGGTCGAGGATCGTGCCGTTGCCCTCGCCCTTGAGATTGAAGAAGGGATGGTGCGAGAGGTTCACCACGGTCGGCTTGTCGGTCGTGGCTCTGTAATCGATGCGGAACTCGTTTTCGGGCGTGAGCGAGTAGGTCATCTCGATCTGCAGGTTGCCCGGAAAGCCCTCCTGTCCGTCGGCGTGGAGGTATTTCATCACCAGACGCTCTTCCGAGGCCGAAACCACGTCCCAGACCACGCGGTCCAGACCCTCGAGTCCGCCGTGAAGCGTCTGGCCGTTGTCGTTGGTCGGCAGGTTGTATTCCGTGCCGTCGAGCGTGAAGCGGCCCTTGGCGATGCGGTTGGCGTAGGGGCCTACGACCGCACCAAGGAAGCGTTCGCCGGCATTGTTGATGTAGCGGTCGATCGTTTCGTAGCCGAGTACGATGTCTTCGTAGTTGCCCGTGCGGTCGGGAGTCCAGAGCGATACGACGCGGGCGCCGTAGTTGGTGACCTGCATGGTTACCTCGCCTGCGTGGAGTGTGTAGATTCCGACAGGCTTGCCGTCGACCTCCGTCTGGAAGGCTTCGTTGCCGAAGAGGGTGATTTTCGGGTCCTGGCTTCCGCATGCGGTCAGCAGCAGGGTGCACAATGTAATGAAATTTCTTTTCATGGGTCGGGTTTTGTGTCTAAATTACAAATTTAATGATTTTGGGCGTTTTGTGTCCGGATTTTGCCGTTTTTTTGGCTCGGGTGTGCTGCGGCGCAGGGCGCAGGCAGGGGAAAGCTTCCGGGATGAACAAGGAGCAGGGCAGCCCGCAAGCGCTGCCCTGCTCCTTGTTGTCCGGCGGTTGCTCAATAGCGGAATATATTGGCCCGGCGGATGTCGTCGGTTGATTTCGAGGCGAAGCCCAGCCATAGCGAGCCGTTCTTCATCTTGATTCCTTCGGCCTCCATGTAGCCGGTGGAGGTGATGCCGGCCGTCGAGAGTGTCTGGATGTCGGCGATGGCTCCGATCCCGGTGCGGGGATGGGTCTGTGTGCCCGTCCGGTCGAGCAGCGTCACATAGGCTGCCGAGGGCTTTTTTCCGTCGTTGTCGTTGCCGGTCCCTTCGTAGAAGTAAATGATCCCATTCGTGCAGTCGAAGCCTTGGAAGTCGTAGTATCCGAGGTCGTTGCCCGATTTCCCGCTGTTCACCGTGAACCGTCCGACAGGGGTGAGCTGATCCAGTTTCCGGACCTTGATCGTCCGCGTTTCGGTTGTCTCCTGCGTGCCGTCCTCACCGCCCGAAGTCACCGTCAGCGAGATCTCTCTCTCGGGAAGCGCCATGGCCTCATGCAGCCGGTAGATGTGGAATTCGCGGAGGCCCGTCGTTGAAGATGTGATGGCCAGCATGTCGCTGGCGACATCGACCGCCGGATGCACGTTGCGCTTGCCTTCGAGATAGAACGTCTCTCCGGTGCAATGGTCGAACGTCTTGCCCGCCTCGTATCTGATGCGCGAAACCGTCTGACTCTGGCTGTAACTGCCGTTGTCAAGCTTGTTGCCATTGCTGCCGATCCAGATGTAGCGGTCGCTGCCCTGCTCTTCGACGGCCATGTTTGTGCCGTGGCCGAACCAGCGCAGGGTCATGTGATCCGCCGGCGCCTGGTTGGCGGCGCCCCGGATTATGTGGAGCTTGTGGGCATCCGTGCCGGCAATTTGCACGTAGTAGATCTCGCCCTTGGAGTCTACGTCGAAGCACTGCATGACGGAATTCCGGATGAGTTGCACGCCTTTGCTGTACACGATTTCGTCCGTCAGACCGGCTTTCAGTTTCTCGAAAACGGCCTCGTTGGAGACCGAAGCCGATATGTGGGCGTAGACCCCGTTGGGAGCTGTCACTGTAATCGGAGCATTGCCGATTCCGATTCCGGTGACGATGCCCTGTGCGTCGACACAAACGGCGTTTTCGTTGCCCGAATGCCAGACAAGATGCTGCGGGTTGGCCGTCAGGTCGTACCAGTCGGTTTGTGAGACCCCTTTCCCGGGGAGGATGACCTTGATGCGGAGCTGTTCCGAACCGCTGACGCTGAGTCCGACCGTTGGTTTCTCGAAGAGGATGCTCAATACGTCGGGTTCTTCCGTGTCGTCGGAACACGAGGAGAGGATGGGGGTTGTTGCCAGCAGGAACAATCCCAAAAACAGGGATGTGATTCTCATTGGGCGGTATTTTCGGAATGTATTCATAAGAGGTGATTTATCGCTTTACTACTTTGATGTCGTCCAGCCACATGCGTTTCTCGATGGTGGCGATCGAGATCCGGCTTTGGGCGGTGGCTCCCTTGATGACGACCGTGTGGTCGGTCCAGGCGAAGCGTCCGTTCCGGTCGCGTCCCGAATCGTCGTTGTACAACGTCAGTTCCACCGATCCGTCCTCGAACGTCCCGCCGCCCGATAGGCTGACCATAAAATCCTTGCGGTCCTGATTTCCGTAGAGCGTGTAGACGACGGGATCATCCTGGATCCGCGCGGGTTCCGTGTAGGGGCAGGCCCGGAACGTGAGCACCACATCAGCCGTCGCATCCCCGAGTTTGGTCAGGTGGGGGAGTATGAGGTTGCCGGGAGCCGAGCCGGTGCCGAATTTGAGGTGTCCGCATACTTCGTAGATTTTCTTGCTGTTGGCTGTGTCCCAGTCTCCGTCGCCCCAGCGTGCCGCGAGGTAGGCGGCATTAGCCGTGCCGATCGTGTTGAAGGTGTCGTTGGCGTTTTTCGACGGCTCCGCCACGACCGTCGTGGCATCGTCGGCAAAGACGCTTCCCGGGATCTCCATCGTCTCCGCGAGCTTCTGGGCTGCCGACGAAGGGCAGATTCCGAAGGCGGCGCCAATGGAATAGCCGCCCCACCAGAAATCGTCGAAGTCCTTATGAAGCAGAACCTTGTCGTCCGATGCGGGCATCGGCAGCGTCTTGCCCGATCCGATCCCGAATTCGGAGTCGGCATAGACTCCTTCGCCGAGGATCTTCACGCGGCAGTAGTAGGTTTTGTCGGTTTGCAGGTTGCCGAAGACGAAGCGGTTGTAGGGATAGTTGGCATAGAAACCCGAGCCCTTGACCGGCTCTTTGCACTCGACGGTGCGGATCGCCTCGCCCGATTCGGTCTCCGATAGCTCGATGATGAACTTGCGTGGATAGGTGTCGTCGCGGTTCCATTCGAAGACCAGCAGGCCGCGCGACGCCTCGTAGAGCGACACCTGCGGGGCGGGGATCGCCTCCGGGTCGAGTGTGCGGCAGGGCAGGAAGACCGAGAAGTCGGAGTTGAATTCTGGCTTCGACTGGCAGTTGGCCCTGACGCGGAATTTGTAGTCGGTATGCGGCTCGAGCTCTTCGAACGTGCATTCGTTGTCCATGACCACGGCGCTCTTCACGGCATCGGTGCCGTTGTCGGCCTTGTGGAGCTCGACGGTGTAGGAGGAAGCGTCGTCGTTCCGATCCCAGGAGAACCCGAGCGACGAGGGCAGTTGCCCGGTGCAGGAGAGGTTGGTCGGCGTTTCGAGTTTCGAGGTGACCTCCACGGGTTTGGCCTGGGAGACATAGATCCGGAAGTTGTCGATGAAGAAGCGGTTGTTGCCGGCTTTCGTGCCGCTGATCTTGATGCGGGTTTGGCTGGTTGCCCCGGTCACCTTGAAGACGGAGCTCTGCCAAGTCCGTTTGGGCATGCCCGTTGCCAACCGGGTTTCGGGCATCGTTCCGGCATACTCGGCCGTCACGACAATGTCGTCCTCCTCGCCGTTCCAACGGCACCAGTCGAACTGAACGAAGATATCCTGCGGCTCGCTCAAGCCGAGAGCCTGGAAATTCAACGCCGGGGCCATGATCCAGCCCAATGCCGATCCGGTGCCTATCTTGGGATATCCCGGGTGCTCGTACACTTTCGATCCGTCCCATTCGGCCAGTCCGCGGGCGGCCGTGAATGCGGGATTCATGCCCGCATTGAAAAAGTCGCCGCTGCCGTCCTGTCCCGATGTCGCAACTTCAGTTGCCGGCGTGTCGGGACTGTTGTTGAGGCTCTGATTTCCCGGCCAGACACCGGGCTTGTCGGCCACGTAGTCCCCGCCCCAAATCAGTTTGTCGAAGGTCATCTCATAGACGATGTTCTCCGAGGAAACGAAACTTTGCGCCGTCAGGATCACGGGTTCGGGCCGGTTCGAGAGCGTGAGGGTCATCCGGAAGTTGATGTAGCCCATCGAACGGGGCGTGCCACTCAACGCTACGAGCACTTCCCCGTCGCCTTCCTGGAGTTTCCTGTCTTGCGCCGGTTCGCATTTGATGCCGGATGCCCCCTCGCCGTCGAGTTCGACCTCGATGTCCATCAACTCCGTGCCCAGGGCTTTTTCATAGGGGATGGCCAGGCTGGAGCCGGCGATTTTCTCGCCTTCGAGCAGCGTTCCCTGCAGGTAGGCCTCTTTCAGGGCGAAGAGACCGTTGTCCTGGTGGATGAAGACCTTCAGATCCTGGCCTGCGGCATGGATCACGACCTCCCCCGAGCGTTTTTCTCCCGTGTTGCGGTCGACGGTGACATTCACATATTGATAGTTGTATCCGTCGCCGACCCCTTGTGCGGGATCCATGTGTATCCACTCCTCTTCGGAGGAGACTCTCCAGCTGCCGTCTGTACGGACGGTGAACGATTGGGTCGAGAGGCTGTAGGGAAATTCGAGATTGTCCGTATCCCGGGTAACGGAGATATCCGGATCGTTGGTGCAGCCGGGAGGCAGAAGGAGCAGTGCTGCAAGCAACGGAGCGGACAGTATAGACGCAAGTTTCATGTTTTTACTGTTTTTGGGATGGAGCAAAGCAACATGCCGCAACGGGTTTCGCGGGTTGCGGGGTTTGCCGTATTGTCTGATGGGGAAAACTTGCACGGCAAAGGTAGCCATTGTTTTTGTATGTGCAAACTTTTTGGAATGTATTTTTATTTTTAGTATGTTTTTATTTTTCTATTTGTTAAAATATGATTAAAAAAGAAAGATTGAGGTTTGTTTTTTGGGGTTTCTGTGTATATTTGCAAAAAGAGAAGAAACTTTTTTATGAATTAGTAGCAATAATTAATGTATCGGAGCATGTGAACCGAGGTTTGCCGTTGTTGTCGTAGGGTACTTGCACTTTTCCTTTCGGGCGTTCCCCAAACGCGCCCGACGGAGATCCCGAAAAGGAGGAATTACAACCAACAAACCTTTTTTATATGAAACATTGTTCCTATGAAAACAAGCCGGGCGAACGGCTGGCCGGCTGCAGAAGGCTTTTGTTGCTTCTGTTGTGTGTGGTGCTTTCGTCCTCGGCTCTGGCCCGGACGCACGAACTGAAAGGCGTGGTGCGCGATGTGGCGGGAGAGCCTGTCCTCGGAGCGACGGTCGTCGTAGAGGGAACCCCGCGCGGTGTCACAACTGATGTGAACGGAGCCTTTGCGATCGCTGTATCCGAAGGCGAGACGCTGCTGGTTCAGTTCGTCGGCTATACGCCGCAGAAAATCCGCATCGAAAGCCAGACGATGCTCGATATCACGTTGGCAGAGGCGGCCAATCAGCTGGAAGAGGTCGTCGTTGTCGGATACGGCACGATGAAGAAACGCGATGTTGTGGGTGCCGTGGAGCAGGTCTCGGGCGAGATTTTCGAGATGCGCGCCAATCCCAGCCCTGTTCGGTCGCTGCAGGGGCAGGTTGCGGGACTCAATATCTCCATGAGCGACGGTAAGGCTTCGCGCGGTGCTGCCATCAAGATCCGCGGAGCCGTCGGCAGCATCGGCGCCGGAGGCGATGCTCTGGTGCTGGTGGATGGTGTCGAGGGAGACCTCACGACCGTGAATCCCGACGACATCAAGAGCATCTCGGTGCTGAAAGATGCCTCCTCCACGGCCGTATACGGAGCCCGCGGCGCCTTCGGTGTCGTGCTCGTCACTACGAAGGATCCCGTCCGGGGCAAGGTGCGCATCAATTACAATGGCTCGTTCTCCATTCTCAACCGCACGGTCGAGCCGCAGGTCGAAACCAACGGTCTGCGCTGGTTCAACTCCTATCTGGAATCCTATGTCGGCTACTTCGAAAAGGATCCCGCGTCGATCAACAACATTTTCCCCTACAATGCGGCCTGGGCCGCCGAGCTGGCGCGGCGCGATGCCGATCCCTCTTTCGAGAAATGGCGCGTGAATGCCGACGGGCAATATGAATATTTCGGTAATACCGACTGGCACGACGTCATTTACCGCGACTACACCACCGGGCATCAGCACAATCTGAGCATCTCGGGAGGCAACGACGGGGCGGATTACTACCTGTCGGGACGCTTCTTCGGGCAGGACGATATCTACAACGCTGGCAACGGCAAGTTCAAGCAGTACAACGTGCGGGCCAAGGGAAGTCTGAAGCTGTTCCGGTGGATGCGCATCGAGAACAGCACCGATTTCGTCCGTCGGACCAACCGTCAGCCGCGCGTGAGTGCGGGAAACCGCATGCTGACGATCAACCGCATGCTCGAACACCAGGGATACCCGATTACGCTGGTCAAGAACCCCGACGGCACGTGGACAAATACGGCGGCTTATATCGGATGGGCCGGCTTCGTCGAGGGCGATACCTATCAGGACAACTTCAAGTTCGACCTGAAGAACACCACCACCCTGACCATCGACCTGATCAAGGATGTTCTCACCTTCCGGGGCGACTTTACCTATCTCTACAACCACTCCGAGCAGGATCGTGTCAATAGCCAGCACTCCTATTCGACCGGACCGGGCATCACGGCCGTGCGTGAGGAGTACAGCGACTACGAGAACCGCACCTACAATACGAACTACTATGCCTCGAACGCCACGCTGACCTACTCGCCCCGTCTGGGCGACAATCACTCGCTGACGGTGCTGGCCGGCTGGAACGTTGAGGAGAAGCAGTATATGAAGACTCTGGCCAAGCGGACGGGGCTGCTCGACTCCTCGAAGCCCAACTTCTCGCTGATGGACGGCACGGACATCACGCTGAAGGACAACGGCAGTTACGAATGGGGCTTTGCCGGAGCGTTCTTCCGTGTAAACTACGGCTACAAGGGCAAATACCTCGTCGAGCTGAGCGGCCGTTACGACGGTTCGTCGAAGTTCCCCAGCAACCAGGTGTGGGGATTCTTCCCCTCGGCCTCGGCCGGATGGCGGATCTCCGAGGAGGGATTTATGGAAGGAGCTCGCCACTGGCTCGACAACCTGAAGGTGCGCTTCTCGGTCGGCAGTGCCGGAAACGGCGCCGTGGATCCTTACGAGTATCTCTCGATCATGTCGATCAACAAGAGTTCCGTGCTGATGGACGGCTCCTACTTCTCCTACACCTCGGCTCCGGGTATGCAGCCCAAGAGCCTGACCTGGGAGACTGCGACGACCTACGACGTGGGGCTCGATCTGGACCTGTTCCGCGGGCGGCTCAACTTCACGGCCGACCTCTACCGTCGCAAGACCACCGACATGTTCACGCCGGGCGATGAGATCCCGGCCGTCGCCGGGTATGCGGCCCCGCGCGGCAACTACGCCAGCATGAAGACCGACGGCTGGGAGTTGAGCCTCGGCTGGCGCGATAGCTTCAAGGTCGCCGGCAAGGACTTCAACTACAACGTGAAGGTTTCGGCCTGGGACAGCACGAGCAAGATTACCAAGTACACGAGCAAGAAGGGGCTGCTCCCGACGCTCTACACGGCCAACTACTACGAAGGGATGACCATCGGCGAGATCTGGGGCTACCACGTCTCGGGGCTCTTTGCCACGGATGCCGAGGCTGCCGACTGGGGCCCGCGTCAGATGGCGAGCTTCACCAACAACAGCAGCGAGACCTATCTGGCCGGCGACCTGAAATTCGCCGACCTGGACAACTCCGGACAAGTGGATAACGGCAACGGCACCATCTACAACCACGGCGACCTGCGCAAGATCGGCAATACGACGCCGCGTTACTGCTACGGTATCAACGTGGGATTCAACTGGAACGGCATCGGTTTGAGCATGTTCTGGCAGGGTGTCGGACAGCGCGACTGGTTCCCGGCCAAGGAGTCCTCCTACTTCTGGGGTCAGTACGGACGTTCGTACGGCTTTGCGCTGCCGTGGCAGGACGAGAACAACCGCTGGACCGAGGAGAACCGGAATTCGAAAGCCTACTGGCCCCGTCTGCGCGGTTACATCGCCGAGAAAACCAAGGGTATCATGTCCTCGTCGAACGACCGCTACATCCAGGATGCGTCGTACATCCGGTTGAAGAACCTGACCGTCGACTACACCTTCCCGAAGAAGATCTCGCGCAAGATCGGCATGGAGTCGCTCAAAATCTACTTCTCGGGCGACAACCTGCTGACATTCACTCCGCTGAAAAAACATGCCGCGAACTTTGATCCGGAAGTGATCGGCTCCGGAGATCAGGACTTCCTGTCGTCGCCAGGCAAGGAGGGCGACGGTTACGGCTATCCCATGATGCGGAGCTTCACCCTCGGAATTAACCTCACCTTCTAAATCGTACAAGATCATGAAAAACCGCAAAATCATATCGCTGTTGCTGCTCACTCTCGGATTCACGTCGTGTGCCGATTTTTTCGAGCGCGAGCCCTTTTCGCAGGTGGGAGCCGATACGTTCTTCCGTTCGGAGAAGAACGTGGAGCTCTTCGTCAACGGACTGCTGCAAAAGAACATGCCGGGCTATGAGACGCTGACCTACGGAGACCAGTATTCCGATCTGATGGCTGTCAACAGCACTTCGGACTACCTCAAAACGGAGTGGAGCCCCGAGAAGCAGTCCGGATGGGATGTCGGCAACTGGTCGAATATCTATAACGTCAACTACTTCCTGTCGCGGCTTCCGGAGGCGGCTTCGGATGTGAACAACGAAGCGAAGATGAAACACTACGAGGGCGTGGGGCGCTTCTGGCGGGCGTGGCTCTACTACGCGAAGGTCCAGACGTTCGGCCCGGTGCCTTGGTACGACAAACCCATCGACCCGGAGGACGAGCAGGAGCTCTACAAGGGGCGCGACAGCCGTGAGTTCGTCATGGAGAAGATCCTCGAGGATTTGAACTTCGCTTCGACCCACTGTCTGACAGACAAGGCCTATGTCAATAACTCGCAGATCAACCGCTGGGTCGCCCTGGCTCTGAAAGCGCGCATCTGCCTCTATGAGGGCACCTATCGCAAATACCACACGGAGCTGGGATTGGAATCCTCGGCCGGGCAGTGGCTCCGGGAGGCTGTTGCGGCATGCGAAATACTGATGAACGAGAGTCCCTATTCGCTCGTGCATAGTCCGGCAAATCTGAAAACGCAGTGGCGCAAGTTGTTCACCAGCGAAGATGTCGATTATCAGGAGATCATCTTTGCAAACGAGTTCAGCGAAGAGCTGCTTCGCTTCCATTCCGCGACGTGGAAATTCACTTCGGGGTCGTACGGGGCCCGCTGGTCGCTTTCGAAAGCGTTTGTCAATACCTATCTGATGCGTGACGGATCGCGCTTCACCGACCGCAGCGGCTATAACAAAGTGGAGTTTGCCGAGGAGGTCCGCGACCGCGACTACCGGCTGATGCAGTCGATCATCACGCCCGGTTACTCGAAGAAGGTCGCCGGGACGGATACACCTACGGCTCCTGATTTTTCGCTGACGCTCACGGGGTATCAGGTCATCAAGTGGTCGCTCGACGATGCCAGGTACGAAGGGACGAACAACAGCACCAACTCGCTGTCAGTGTTCCGCTTTGCCGAGGTGCTGCTCAATTATGCCGAGGCGAAGGCCGAGTTGGGTGAATTCGGCGAGGCCGAGTGGAACCGGACGGTCAAGCTGCTGCGCGAGCGGGCCGGAGTCAACGCCAAGGTGCCGCTGTCGGCAGATCCTTACCTGGTTGCGTACTACGACAATCAGTCGACCGACAAGTGGATTCTCGAAATCCGCCGGGAACGGGCGATCGAGCTGCTGCTCGAAAATCTGCGCTATGAGGATCTGATGCGCTGGAAGTTGGGCAAGTTGCTCGAAAAGGAGTGGGATGGGATCTACATTCCCGAGAAGGAGAAGGCCTATGACCTGAACGGCGACGGTATCAACGATGTCTGTGTGACGGAAGGCAAGCCGGGGACGGAAAAGGGGGTGGTCTACATCGACCTGACAAAGGGACAGTATACGCTCAACGAAGATAATTGTCTGGTTTATAACGAGCCCCGCATGTGGGCGGACCGCAAATACCTGCATCCCATTCCGAAGACGGCCTGTGTGATCAATCCGGCGCTTGGACAGAACGACGGCTGGGGCGAGTGAGGCGTGGACGTGTAGCTCCCCGGCATCTTTTTCGGCATCTGCGCGGTCGATCGGCTCTCCCTGCTCTCCCTGAACGAGGGGCAGCAGGGGTGGCCCGATCTGGCCCCGGGGCGTGCCTTGATTGAAACCTTGGCTTTGGGAAATTCCGGCTGTGCCGGGATCGGGGAAATGGAACGCAGTCCGCCGGTTGGGAAAATCGAATGCGAGAAGAGCCGATAAGAGGCTGTCGCCGATTTTCCCAACCGGCGGACTGCGCTTCAATCGGATGCTGCTTGCGGGGCGAATGTTTCGTTTCCCCGCAGGTTGGGGAACGGCTCCTTCCCGGTTTTCGGACTGTGGAAATTACGGAGGGGCGGCGGATCTGGAGAACCGGGGAAAAGCAAAACCCCGTTAAACATCTGTTCAACGGGGTTTTCAGTGCCCAGGACAGGAATCGAACCTGCACGCCTTGCGGCACACGCACCTGAAACGTGCGCGTCTACCTATTCCGCCACCTGGGCATTTCTGGAATTGTGGTGTGCAAAAGTAATACTTTTTTCTGAAACACCAACTCTTTTTTCGAAAAAAAATCTACTTGCTGAAGAACTTATGCTGAAACAGAAGCAGATAGACGACCGCTACCGAGATGTAGGCATCGGCCAGATTGAAGATTGCACCGAAGAAATAGTTGTTGCTGTCGACCAGAAACCGCAGCAGACGGGGGACGCCGTTCCATTGGAACAGCGGGAAATAGAACATGTCGACCACTTTGCCCATCATGAATCCGGCGTAGTGTCCCCCGAAGTGAGCCACCGTGTAGGGCGTCGATTCGGAGAAGATCAATCCGTAGAATGCGCTGTCGAGGATGTTGCCCATGGCGCCGGCGAAGATCAGCGCCAGGCCGACGATCACCCCCTTGGGCGTGTCCTTGCGTTTGGTGCAGAGGTTGTGCATCAGCCAGCCGATGAATCCGACCATGACGATCCGGAAGATGCCCAGCAGCAGCTTGCCCCAGTCGAAGTCGCCGCGCGAGGCGATGTGCATGCCGAAGGCCGCGCCGTTGTTCTCGATGAACCGCAGCTGGAACCAGTCGGGGAAGACGACGATCGACTCGTCGAGGTGCATGTGGGTTTTGATCCAGATTTTGAGCGCCTGGTCTGCGATGAGCAGCAGCACGATGAGCAGCGATATTTTCTTGAAATTCATAAGCGTAGTGGTATTCGGTTGCAAAAATAGTAAAAAATCTCTTTTTTCGGGTCCCCGGGGCGATTTTACCTCCCGGGTCATGCACTTTGGCAGAAAAATCATATCTTTGGAAAATTGAAATCTTGGACGAGTCATGAAAAAATTGCTACTTCTCTGTGGACTGTTGGCGCTATTCGGCTGCACGGACGAACCGATGGATTCTGCCGGCAGCAGTGGCGATCCGAAGGCCCGGGTGCTGGGATCTCCGACTTCGCGGCTGGCGCTGCGGGGGAGCCTCTGCGTCAAGTTGTCGCCCGAAATGGCGCAGACCGTTGCCGCGGCCCAGGCGCAGCTGCCCGTGGCGCGGGGCGGTGTCGCCACCCGTTCGGGAGTGGGCGACATCGATGCGGTCCTGCGTGAAATCGACGCCGGACGTTTCGAACGCGTCGTTGCATACAACCCCGAGTGGGAAGCGCTTTACGATGAGACGGGCATCAACCGCTGGTATGCGATCGCCTTCGACGACGAGGCGAAGCTCTCCGAGGTCGGTGCGCGTCTGGCGGCATTGCCCGGGATTGCGGTCGTGGAGTACGGGATCGATCCCCGCTATATCCGTCCGATGAGCGAAGGCCCTGCCATCCCGGCTTCCGAGCGGATGTTTGCCTCCGTGGGCGAAAAAACCCGCGCCGCAAAGGCCATGAACGACCCGATGTTGCCTTATCAGTGGAATTACGACAATCCGGGCGGAAGTCATTACCCGGATGTCGTCGTCAAACCGAAGGCGGGAGCCGATATCGACCTGCTGGATGCCTGGCAGTTATGCACGGGCGGCGAGGAGATTGTCGTGGCGGTGATCGACGAACCCGTGCAGACGACCCATCCCGACCTGCGGGCAAATATCTGGTCGCATCCGAAGAATTCGCAGGAACACGGCTATAATTTCTGGGACGACACCCCGGAACTCAACTGGAAGTCGGTCGGCGGGGATGCGCGCAATCCGCAATATGCGGACCACGGAACGCATGTCGCAGGGGTCATCGCCGCCGTGAACAACAACGGACGGGGTGTTTGCGGCATTGCCGGCGGGCGGAGCAACCGCGGCGGTGTGCGGATCATGTCGTGTCAGATCATGGGCCACAGCACAACCGGCGGCAAGGGAAACCCGGCGGTCAAGGCTCTGGAATACGCCTGGACCAACGGCGCGATCATTGCCCAGAACAGTTGGGGGTATAGCCTCGATGCGGAGGACGGCACTAAGATCACCCCCGAGGAGTTCGAGCAGGAGTGGAATAGTAATTATGGCATCATGCGCGATGCCATCGATACCTTTGTCCGCGGGGCGGGGAGCCGGAATCCGAACTCCCCGCTGCAGGGCGGGCTTGTGGTTTTCGCCGCCGGCAACGAGGGAGACATCTATGGCGATGCCCGGATCTATCCGGCCGCCTACGACCCGGTCATCGCCGTCGGGGCGATGGACTGGAGCTTCCGCCCGGCCTATTATACCGACTACGGGGCGTGGGTCGACATCACGGCCCCGGGCGGCGACCTCTATTCCGGGAAGGCGGTTCGGGCTTCTTCCGGAGGGGATGCGGTCTTTTACAGCGATGCGCAGATCCTGAGCACGATCCTCTGCGACGATGCGATCGCTTATCAGGACGGCCGCAAGAGCAGCGGGATGTATGGCTACGGATTCATGCAGGGGACCTCGATGGCGTGTCCGCATGTTTCGGGCGTTGCAGCCTTGGGGCTTGCCTATGCGGCGCAGAACGGAAAGAAATATACGCCTGCCGAATTCAAGGCCCTGCTGTTGAGTTCCGTTTACGGCATCGACGGCCACTTCTCCGGGGCGAAGGCCGGGACGTTGGGGCCCATTGCCGATCTGGGGGTCTACAAGAATAAAATGGGAGGAGGCTGTATCGATGCCCTGAAGCTGCTGTTTGCCATCAAGGGAACTCCCGCCATCTATGTGCGGACCGGAGAGCCGGTGACTGTGGACTTCGCGCGTTATTTCGGAGGAGAGCAGGGGCGGGTGGCACTCACTGCTGCGTCGCTCGCATCGCCGGGTAACCTGGGGCTCTCCTCTTCGAAGGCGGTGGTCGATGGGACGAAGATCACTTTCGACTGTCCCGAACCGGGAACTTCCATGCTTCGGTTCGATGCCGTGGCGGGCGACACGAAGTTCGTGCGCGAATTTGCCATCGTTTCCCGGGCCGGACTGGCTGCCAACGGCGGGTGGCTTTGAGCCCCTCCCCTCTACGGCGTGGCTTAAGACGGGTGTGGGCGGGATGTCATTTTCAGCCTATATTAATATATATAGGTATAATCGGCTTTATCGGGTAAAATTGAAGATTTTTTGAAAAAAGATGCGAAAATATTTGCAGGTTCAAAAAAAGTCGCTACCTTTGCATCCGCGTTTGAGAAATAACGGTTCTTACAAATAAGTCGAGGGTTTACAATAAAGGAGCTTGAGGCGGTTTTGTGATCTGAATTTCAAAAAGATGCAAAGTTCTTGAAAAAGTTTTTGGAGATTTGAAAAAGATTACTTATCTTTGCAATCCCCTTTCACTAATATCTCGCAAGAGACGGTGAAAAAAAAATCTTTAAAAAAGATTTGGTGGATTGAAAAATAATACTTATCTTTGCAATCCCTTTCGCAACCAAATGCGAAGCTTTTTTAAACTGGTTCTTTGAATTACTGGTTATATTTTGAGAGAAAAATTGTAGTATTTATCTGTCAATTTCCTTTTAAAAGGATAAACGAATAGTCAGGACTCTAACAATACATTTATTTTTTACAATGGAGAGTTTGATCCTGGCTCAGGATGAACGCTAGCGGCAGGCCT
>NZ_JAHHQJ010000004.1 GCF_020026455.1 Alistipes sp. | reverse complement strand
CATAGTGGCAGAAGCCGCTTAGCCAATATGTTGAATTTTTAACGGACTATTAATAATAAAGTTCTCATATTTATTGTTTATGATTTTTTTGCATTAAAAGGATAAACCTTTCCCTTAAATAAAGATTTTTTGCCTATAAGTGGCATTGGATCTTTTCCTATTTTAAAACCATGAGGTTCTTTTTCCCTACCATTGGTTACTTCCTCATACATTGCCTCTCCATTAATTGTTAATGTTATGCCGTCAAAATCTACATCAAATCCAAGAAACATCCCTTCTTCCGTATTGTAACCCATACTTGGCTTGAATGTAAGTCCGGTACTTGCGGGCGCCCGCGGAGCCAAAAACGGGAAATCCGGACAAGGGCATCACATCAGCCCCATGCGCTTGCGGGCGAAGGGCACGACCCATGCCGGGGCCTGCTGCTTCGACAACAGATCGCGCATGTAGTCCATATAGGGCTCCGCGTGGCGGAAATAGCGGAACAATCCCTCGCAGAGTGAATTCTTGCGACAGCCGTCGGACCCCGTCTCGAAGCGGTGTTTCGGACACTCGCCCCGGCAGGCGAAGTAGTATTTGCACCGCAGGCACTCGGCAGGCAAGGCATTGCGCTTGGCAAGACCGAAATCCACCCGCTTGCGCGAACGGTAGATCGCAGACAAGGGCGTGTCGCGGATATTGCCCAGTTTGTATTCGGGATAGACGAAGTGGTCGCACGAATAGACATCGCCGTTGTGCTCGACGACCAGCGCGTCGCCGCAGGTCTCGCCCATCGAGCAGACGCCCGGCTGCACGCCGCACCATTGGGCCAGCGTGGCGTCGAACAGCTGCACGTAGCAGCGACCCACGTCGCTCACGACCCATTCGTCGAACACGTCGCACAGGAAGTCGCCATAGCCCTTGGCCGTCACCGACCATTCGGCAAGCCGGGCCCCCTCGCGGTCGGGCGAGACGATCAGCGGGCGATGGAAATCCGGTTGGTCGACGACATGCTCCACGGCGGGAAGAAACTGCATGTAGCGGCTGTGCACCGTGTCGCGGAAGAAGCGGTAGATCTCTCCGCCGCGCCCCTCACACAGACGGTTCACCACGCTCAGCGTGTTGTACTCCACGCCGTTGCGCTGGAACATTTCGATCGTCCGCATCACGCGCCCGAAGGTCGGACGGCCGCCCTTCGTCAGCCGGAACGAGTCGTGAATGTCCTGCGGTCCGTCGAGCGAGATCCCCACCAGGAAGTTGTTCCCGGCGAACAGGTCGCACCAGGCCTCGTCGACCAGCGTGCCGTTGGTCTGGAGGATGTTCTCGATACGCTTGCCGGCGGCGTATTTCGCCTGGAAGGCCATCGCCTTCCGGTAGAAGTCCACCCCCAGCAGCAGCGGCTCGCCGCCGTGCCAGCAGAACTGCACCGTCGGGACTTCGTTGGCCTCGATGTACTGTTTGACATAGAGCTCCAGCAGCTCGTCGCTCATCACGGCCTGACGGCCGCCATACTGCACGGCCTTGTCCAGGTAGTAGCAATAGTGACAGTCGAGGTTGCAGGCCGAACCGGCCGGCTTGAGCATCGTCGAAAAGGCAACCGGACCTGCCTGTTTTTCCGCGTCGCGGAACGTGAAGATGTCCTTGGATTTCATAGGAGATTACCAGATTTACGCATGAAACGGACCGCGTCCGCAATTATTTTCGACAAATATACGGAAACGGCCGGGCAATCGGGAGCATTTCAGGCTCAAAATTTGTCGGACCGGGCCCAGCAGGCCCAAATTCCTCCCGAAAAGTCGGCAGCCGGTGCCCCTCCGCATCCTTTCGGACAACGAAAGGCGCGAAACTGCCGCACGCCGCCACGCGGGGAGTTAAGCCGCACGGGGAGTTCTGGCGTACGAGGAGTTCTGCAGCACGGAGAGTACTGCCACACGGAGAGCACTGCCGCACGGTGTCGAAAGCGGCGTCGCGCAGCGGGACGAGCCCGCCCGGCGGCCCGGCACGTCGTTGCGGGCTGCCGGCACCCTCTTCCGGCCCCGACGCAATACCGGGAAGGGTGCCTGGCGGGAAAAGCAGCCGATTTTTCGTCGGGAACGCCGACTTTCGTTTTTTTTCATTATCTTTCGTTCCCAAACCCAATGATCCATTATGAAAAAACTACTTCTGACCCTTCTGCTATTCGGAGCCGGGACCGGAATCTCCGCAGCCAAGACCTATGACCTGAAATCTCCCGACGGGAAAATCACCGTGCGCGTGGATGTAGGCGCCGATGCCGTCACCTACTCCATTGCACACAACGGCAAAGAATTGATCGCCCCCTCGCCCCTTTCGCTCACGCTCGCCGACGGACGCGTGCTCGGCCGGAAGGCCGCGGTGCGCAAGGCGTCGACGCAGCATGTCGACGAGACCATCGAGGCACCCCTTTACAAGCGCAGCACCGTCGAGGATCGTTACAACGCGCTGTCGCTTACGTTCAAAGGCGGCTACGGAATCGACTTCCGGGCCTATGACGACGGTACGGCCTACCGGTTCCGCACCTCGATGAAAGGCGAAATCACCGTCGCCGACGAGCTGGTGGACATCCGCTTCCCGGAGGACTTCACGACGCTGGTCCCCTACGCCCGCGACAGCAAGCGGGAATCGGGACTGGCCCGCTACTACTTCTCCAGCTTCGAAAACACCTACGACACCCAGCCCGTCTCGCAGGTCGCCAACGACCGCCTGGCCTTCCTGCCCGTACTGGCAGACGCCGGAACGGCGAAAATCGTCATCGCCGAGTCCGATCTGGAGGACTATCCGGGCATGTACCTCTACAACCCCACGGGAGAAAAGGCCCTGCGGGGCAACTTCGCACCCTGTCCGGCCAAGGTGGAGCAGGGCGGATACAACGAACTGCAGCTGCTGGTGACCGAGCGCGAGGAGTTCATCGCCCGCACCTCGGGGACCCGCACCTTCCCGTGGCGCATCTTCGCCATCGCCGAACGCGACATCCAGCTGGCCGACAACGACATGGTCTACCGCCTCGCCGCTCCGTCGCGCGTGGAGGATGTTTCGTGGATCAAACCCGGCAAGGTGGCCTGGGACTGGTGGAACGCCTGGAACCTCTACGGCGTGGACTTCGAGTCGGGGATCAACAACGAAACCTATAAATACTACATCGACTTCGCCGCCGACCACGGCATCGAATACGTCATTCTCGACGAAGGCTGGGCCGTGAACAAAAAAGCCGACCTTTTCCAGGTCATCCCCGAAATTGACCTGCCCGAACTGGTCGCCTACGGCAAGGAGCGCGGCGTGGGTCTCGTCCTCTGGGCCGGATTCCATGCCGTGGAGCGCGATCTCGAACGTGTCTGCAAGCACTACTCGGAGATGGGAATCAAGGGCTTCAAGGTCGATTTCATCGACCGCGACGACCAGAAGATCGCCGACTTCACCTACCGCCTGGCGGAAACCGCCGCCAAATACCACCTGTTCCTCGACATGCACGGCTATCACAAACCCGCGGGAATTCAGCGCACCTACCCCAACATGCTCAACTTCGAAGGGGTATTCGGGCTGGAACAGATGAAGTGGTCCAGCGCGAAGACCGACATGGTGACCTACGACGTGACGATCCCATTCATCCGCATGCTCGCCGGACCGATGGACTACACGCAGGGAGCGATGCGCAACGCCACACGCCAGAACTTCCGCCCCGTGCATTCCGAGGCCATGAGCCAGGGCACGCGCTGCCGCCAGCTGGCCGAATACGTGATCTTCGAATCGCCGTTCAACATGCTGTGCGACTCGCCGTCGAACTACATGGGCGAGCCGGAATGCACCGGGTTCATCGCCTCCGTTCCGACGACGTGGGATGAGACCGTGGGCCTCGACGGCCGTGTCGGGGAGTATGTCTCCATCGCACGCCGCAAGGGCGACACCTGGTATGTCGGCGGCATGACCGACTGGAGTGCCCGCTCCCTGACCATCGACCTCGGCTTTCTGGGCGAGGGCGACTACACTGCGGAACTGTTCCGCGACGGCGTCAATGCCGACAAGGCGGCCCGCGACTACAAACGCGAGCAGGTCGAAATCCCCGCCGACCGGAAACTGACGGTGGCGATGGCCCCGGGAGGGGGCTTCGCCCTGAAGATTACGCGCAAATAGCGCACGACGACACACACGGAAAACCCGGGCGGCCATCGAGGCCGTCCGGGTTTCGTTTCGAAAATCGGAATCCATGCCCGGGGGAACTCCCGCGCACGGAGCTCCCGACGGCAGATGTCAGGGCAGGCATCACGGCAGGAGTCACGGCGAGTGTCAGGGCGGGTGCCACGGCGAGTGTCACGGCGGGTGTCCTGCCGCCCGGATTGGAGGCTGTTTTTCGATCGGTCATGCGCCCGATTGTGCCCCACAATCGGGCAAATACACGAAAAGGACGCACGGAAGGCCCAAAAAACGGATGCCGCGTAGCAACCGAACTTCAAAATTCGTATCTTTGTATCACACACACATCATTTACATTACAACCCGAACAATGAAAAGAAAAAGCAACTGGTTAAAGAATTTGCTGCAGTGGGGCACGCTTGCGGCAATCGCGGGATTTGTGGTCTACGGGGTGACGCTCGGGGAGACACCCGCAGACGTGGAGGCCTACTGCCCGTTCGGTGGTCTGCAGGCACTGGGCAGCTACCTGGTCAACAACTCGCTGGCATGCACGATGTCCATGACACAGATCATGGTGGGCGTCATGCTCGCCCTGGGAGTGATCCTCTTCAGCAAACTCTTCTGCGGCTACCTCTGTCCGCTGGAAACTGTCAGCGAATGGATGGGCAGGGGCGGCAAAAAACTGAAGGTCAGCGTCACAATCCGCCCGGGGAGCATCGCCGACCGTCTGCTCCGCGCCGTCAAATACGTGCTGCTGTTCTACGTATTCTACATGTCGGCTTCGAGCAGCGAACTTTTCTGCAAGAATTTCGACCCCTATTACGCCATTGCCACGGGATTCAGGGGTGAGATCACCGCTTGGATGACCGTCATTTCGGTCACGCTGCTCTTCCTCGGCAGCTTTTTCGTCAAAATGTTCTGGTGCAAATACATCTGTCCGCTGGGGGCGTTGAGCAACATCTTCAAGTTCACCATCACCTTCGCGGGCATCGTCATCCTGATGTGGGTGCTCGGACTCCTGGGCGTGGCTTCGGCCTGGGTATGGGCACTGGGCGCCGCCTGCGCCGTCGGCTACCTCTGGGAGATGATCTATCTCAAGAGCAGGGTGTTCCCGCTGCTGCGCATCGTCCGCGACGAAGCCACGTGCACCGGGTGCGACGTCTGCCGCCGCAAATGTCCCTATTCGATCGACATCAAGAACCTCGACAAGGTGAGACACATCGACTGCACGCTCTGCGGAACGTGCGTCTCGGCCTGCCCCGAAGGCTCGCTGCAGGTCGGCGGCAAACGCTCGCTGCGCTGGCTGCCCGGCATGCTGGCCGTTGTGCTCTTCGCCTCGGCGCTGTGGTTCGGCAGCCACTGGGAACTCCCGACCATCGACGAGAAGTGGAGCGAATACGAACAGGTCGCAGGACTGCAGACCTACGAAATCGAGGGGCTCACGTCGGTAAAATGTTTCGGCAGTTCGAAAGCCTTCTCCGCGAAGATGCAGAAAGTGCCGGGCATCTACGGTGTGAAAACATTCGTGAAACGCCATGCCGTGGTCATCAGCTACGATCCCAAGGCGATCGACGAGCAAAGCATCGACAAGGCGATCTTCTCGCCGACGACCATGAAGTTCGCAACGCCCAAAGCCGGCGTCGACTCGCTGTCGGTGGTCCGCATCGGCGTCGAGGGGCTCCACGACAAGATGGACATGGTCTACTTCGGGGCCATCCTGCGCAAGATCGACGGCATCTGCGGCTTCGACGCCCAATACGACTGTCCGGTGGCCGTCACGCTCTACATCGACCCGTCGGTCGAAATCGCCGAAGAGATGCTCCGCGACTCGATCGAGGTCAAGGAGGCCCGCATGCCGGCTCACGGCGGCAAAATCCGCACGATTCCGGTTCACTACCGCCTCAAGAGCTACGACCCCGCCGCCGGCAGGATCGGACGCCGCGAGTTCCTCGACCTGATGTTCGAGCAGACCCGCAACCTCTCGGCTCCGTTCAGGCAGAACAGCGAGACGTACGGCGACGACGCAAAGTACCCCAAGGGAGTCTACGAAGTCGAGTGCCGGGGCATCGAGAAGCCGCTCATCAAGCGCAGCTTCCCCTATTTCCGCGGATTCCTCGCCCTCAAGGAGGGCATCACGCGGCTCGACGTGGCGCTGAACGACGAGGAGGTTCCCGTACTGAGGATCGTCTACGTCCGGTCGATGTGGGACGACGCGAAGATCTGGAACGAACTGCTCAACGCCAAGGTGTGGCCCGTGAAATACAAGGACGGATCGCTCAAGGACGAGGAACCGAAGTTCTCCTTCAGAGCCGAAGGGCACACGCTCTGAGGCAACATACATACGGGGGCTTGTGACAGGCAGGCCCCTTTTTCGCGATAAACCGAGAAGACTATGAAAAAAGCGATTTTTTACCTGCTGGGCTGTCTCCTGCTCCCGGGTGCGGCGACGGCCGACGAGGGTATGTGGCTGGTCAGCACGTTCCAGAACGTGATCTACCCCCGGATGAAGAAGGCGGGGCTGAAACTCAAACCCGGGGAGATTTACAACGAGGAGTCCCCGGCGCTGTGCAACGCCATTGTGGCCATCGACGGCGGCATGGGTACGGGCAGCGTGATTTCGGACCGGGGTCTCGTCATCACCAACCACCACGTGGCCTACGGCGACATCCACGCGTTGAGCACCCCCGCGAAGAACTACCTCGAAGAGGGCTTCTGGGCCCTCGACCCAAAGGACGAATTGCCGCTCAAGGGCAAGACCGTGACCTTCCTGCGCCAGGTCCGCGACGTGACGGACGAGGCTCTGGCCATACGCGACTCTCTCGAAAGGGCCAACAGTCTGGGGCTCTTCGGGACACGCAAGATCTACGGCATCCTCGAACGGAAATACGGCCGGCAGACTCACTTCGACGTGGAGTGCGCCTCGATGTGGAAGGGCAAAAAATTCCTGCTTTTCTACTACGAGATCTATCGTGACGTGCGTCTCGCAGGCGCGCCTCCCGCGAAAATCGGGGCCTTCGGCGGCGAGCAGGACAACTGGGGATGGCCCCAGCACAAGGGCGACTTCGCCCTCTACCGCGTCTACGGCGACGCGAAGGGGCGCCCGGCACCCTACTCGAAGGACAATGTGCCCATCACGCCCCGCAAGGTGCTGCAGATCGCCACGGGCGGCATCCACGACGGAGACTACGCCATGGTGATCGGATTTCCGGGCCGCACCAACCGCTATCTATCCTCGTCGGCCGTACGCGAAAAGGAGTATGTGACCAATCCCGTGGTGATCAAGGCGCGCCGCGAGCGTCTCGACATCATGCTGCGCCACATGGAGGCCGACCCGGACGTGCGGCTGATGTACAGCGACAAGTATTTCAACATCAGCAACTACGCCGACTATGCCAAGTGGGAGAACATCTGTCTGCGCCGTTACGACGTAATCGGCATCCGCGCCGCCGAGGAGGCACGCCTCGCCGCCTGGATCGACGCCAGCCCGACCCGCAAAGCCCAATACGGCGACCTGCTCGCCAACCTCAAAAAGGGTTATGAGGCCCGCGCCGAAGCCGTGCGCGAAAAGTGCTACTTCCAGGAGACGTGGATTCGCCCGAGCGACGTGATGATGACGGCCAACCGTCTCGGCATGCTCGTCGACCGCATGCGGCGCGACGGCATCGCCTCGGTGCAGGACGGCGACAAGAACTTCGCGGGCGTGAAGTCCAACACCCGCCGCATGATGAAGGACTTCGACCTGGCCACCGACCGAGAGGTGATGGCCCGGATGATGGAGCATTTCACCGACAACGTGCCCCGCAGGATGTGGGGCGAGCAACTGGCACAGCTTTACGACCGCTTCGAGGGCAATGTCCCGGCACTGGTCGACTACGCATTCGAAAACACCTGCTGCACCAGCTACGAAAAGCTCTGCGCCTGGTTTGCACAGCCCCGCACCGCCGAGGAGATCCTCTCCGACCCAATGGCGGCGATGGCCAATTCGGTCGGTTCGCGGCGCTTCACCGAGCAGCTCAGGCAGATCGGGGAGGCATCGGGCATCGACACCGACAAGGAGGAGCTCCGCTACGCCCATGCCATCTACGAGATGCGCGAATCGGAGGGCACGCCCCAATATCCCGACGCCAACGCGACAATGCGCCTCACCTACGGAAACGTGGGTCCGGTTTCGCCCAAGGACGCCGTGCACTACGACTCCCGTTCGACGATCGACGGCTACCTCGAGAAATACAACCCCAACGACTACGAATTCCGGGTCGACGAGCGAATGCAGTCGCTCATCCGCAACAGGGACTGGGGACGCTGGGGCGAAAACGGCCGGATGTATGTCAACTTCCTCACCAACAACGACATCACGGGCGGCAACTCGGGCAGTCCGGTGCTCAACGCCCGGGGTGAGGTGATCGGACTGGCGTTCGACGGCAACCGCGAGTCGATGTCGGGCGACATCTATTTCCACCCGACCAACTTCAAGACGGTCTGCGTCGATATCCGCTTCGTGCTGTGGATCATGGACAAATACGCCGGCGCCGGAAAGCTGATTGACGAAATGCAGCTGGTGGAATAATCCGCCCGGCGCATCCTTCGCCCGGGGACGGAGGTCTTTCGAAAGGCCTCCGTCCCTTTTTTCACGGATCCCCGACAACAAAAACCCCGCAGGACATTGCACACGCCCTGCGGGGTTTTCAACAACGGCCGGCCGATCAGAAGTTCAGACCCACGGCCGCAAACAGTCCGCCGCGCCGGCTGCCGTCCATCAGCCCGCTGCGTCCCCATGCCGCGCGACCCTTCAGATCGACGTACAGGCTTATTTTCTTCGCCGGGAAACAGTGCGTATAACGCAGGCCGGCCTCGCCGTTCAGGCGGTCGTTGGTCAGAAAGCCGTACTCCCGGGCCAGCAGATCGGCGCGGTAGTTCTCGTTGTCGATCTGCACTCCCTCGGGGCAGTTCTTCTCCTGCTCGGTCCCGCCGCCGAACGTGTAGCCGCCGCGCAGCGTCGCGTCGAGCCAGTTGCGGCTGCCCAACCAGAAATTCTTCGTAGCTCCCAGCATCAGTGTCGACCAGTGCAGATCCTGATTGTAGCGCGCCGGGGAGATCGTATACTCCGATCGGGTGCGGCAATAGGTATAGGCCGCATCGACGATCCACGAACTGCTCCACTCGTTGCGCTTGACGTAGAGTTTGTAATCGGCATCGACGCGGCGCTGCTGCCGGGAGAATTTCAGGAAGCGGCCATACTGCCTGTAGTGTTTCTGATCGGTATGCGGGTCGAGCTCCAGCTCCTGGATGTTGTTGTATTTCAGCAGGTCGCCGAACGACGCATCGACCGAAAGCCGCTGATCGACGTTGCGGCCCGCAATGTCAATCACCCCCAGATAGCGGTAGGTCAACTGATCGTTGTCGCCCAGACGCTGGTCCAGTTCGAAGCGGAAACGCTCCATTTTGCCGTATTCGGCCGAGAACTGGTTGAAGAACTTCACCCGCCGGCCCAATTTCAGCTCCAACTGGACGGCGCCTCCGTATTCGGACCCTTTGTAATAGATGTCATGGAAGGCCTCGCTTCCCCCGAGCTGCTGGCTGGTATAGAACCACAGGCCTTCAAAGAAATAGATCATGCCGCCGGTGGTATTCGTGCCGAAGGCCGCATAGCCGACCTGCTCCGTCGTTCGCCGATAGACGAAATTGAGACCCGCATTCACGGCCTTCGAGGTAAACATCACACCCGGCAGCACACTCAAAGACATGGAGGTGGTTTTATTGCGCGAATCCCGACGCTTTGCCAGGCTGCGATCCTCGTATTTCCCCATTGCTCCGATCACCCAGCGCCCCATACGGTAAGCAACCCCGGCCTCGATGGCATAGGTTTCATCGCGCGTATTTCCGGGAATCGAATCGCCGATCAGCATCGGAGAATCGCCGATGTCGGCATTTCCCGCCCAGCTGCGATCCTGCGAAGCCGCATAGTCGTAACGCAACTTGCCGTAGAAGGAAAGCCGCTTCCACCGGCGGTACGACTCGGACCCGACACCGAATGCGTGCACTTCGGCCCCATCGGTAACGTTGCGCAGGCCGCCCCGCCCGAATTCATAGTCCACTTCCGCAATGGAGAGCGACGCCCGATTGAGCATCAAACCCGCCGCATTGTCCGAAACGAGCCATCCGCTTTTCGAGCGGATCCGTTCCAGCGTATAGTATTTTTCCAGGTTCTCCTCCGGAGCGGAAGGCTGGGCAAAAACACCCGTTCCCGCACAGAACACAGTCAACAGGAGCACCGCATATGTCTTTTTCTTCATGGCTGTTTCGTTTTATCGATTTTTGTACTCCGTGCAAAGGGTCGGTTCATCGAGCGAGATCCAGTCGTCGGCCGAATTGTTCGTATCCTGATAAACCGTGCGGCCGACGATCGCCGACGCCGCCGCATCCACCCGACGGATATAGGACTGACCGCTGTACGAGGTCGTCGTGATAAACAGGGGCTGGAGGCTGATGTCGGCACAGAGGCGCGGAACATGCGTGTCGTTGTTGCGGAACTCCACACCGTCGAGAATGCACTCCTTGGGGACCATGATCGAGGGCATGCTCTGATACTTTGCCGGCTGGTACATCACCTGGCCGTAGGGCCGCCCCTTGACGGCTCCCTCCCGGACATAGGCATAAGGATCTCCGGGCAGCCGGTAGACGACAATCGCCGGCGAACTGATGGAAAGGACGATCGAATTGCCGGATGCCAGTTCGCAGAAGCATTCCAGCCGTTCAACGCCCGCAGCCGGGGCCTTTACCGCGGCCCCCGACCCGAAACGGTCGATATACATCGCCCAGACATTCTCCGCAGCAAGGTTCATCGGTCTGTTGGTCTGGGCCGCCGTATGTTCGACGGCACTCAGGGCGATCACAACCTCTTCGCCCGGCCGGATCGGATGGTCGCGGCCCGTACCCGGAAAAACAAAGCCGAAAGCGTTGACCGGAATCGAGTCGCGGAGTTCGGTACTGGTGCTTCCCAGCCAGAATTTATTGTAGACGACCGATTTCCCCGAATTGAACGTGGTGTGGAAGCCGACGCCCACCCCGTCGAGATACTGCACCTCATCCGAATTGTTGCAAAGCGTAAAATACTGATCGTAATTATATTTCGCACTCTCGTCGGCAGACATGGTCTTGTGGAAATAGACCTCCTTGAGGATGATCGCCCCGCGTGCCGTGGCCCTGATCTCAAGATGCTCCGTTCCGACCGACTGACCGTCCTTGTTGAGCACAAAATCCCGGGTAGCGTGCAGAAACTTGCTGACTCCGCCCACGTCGGCCACTTTGCTGACAATCACGCTGTAATTGCCATACTCGGCGTCAATGCGGACTTCGCCCCTCCCGTCGGTTTCGGCGGTATAGGTATTCCCGATCTTCGTATTGCGCATCGTCACCCTGAATCCCGCCTTGTCCAGCGATGCCAGTTCTCCGCCCAAATCGATGGAAATGAGCACCTCCCTGTTGCCATGGAGCAATTCGCCGTCTTTCAAATCCTTGAGGCAGCCGCACAACAGAAAGGCCGCCGCCAGAGGGATCAGGCAATATAAAATCCTTTTCATCTTCTGCGACTCTTTAGAATTTAAGTTTCAGTTCCGCACCAAAATAAATGTTCGTATTGACACGCTTGTAGGTTCCCGTACTCTTCAGCAACATCTTCGGGTGCGAATTGGTAAAGTTGTTGGCATAGAAGGAGATCTGGGCTATCCGTCCGATCTCTTTCGTGACACGGAGGTTGGCCATGAAATAGGGTTTGAACGAATTTTCGACGAACATCGTCGTCGCGTTGCCCGTCTGAAGATATTCCCGGTAAGCCGCCCCATAGGTGGGATCGTTGTACAGATCCCGATCGAAGGGCAGGAGCTGACCATCCTGATTCATGTAGAAATCGGGATCCCGGTAGATCGTCTTGCCATTCGTCCCGTGCGAAAAATCGCCGTAGACCGGATTGCCGTCCTCATCGAGGATGTAGACCCCGTCGGCCTGGAGACTCCGGGTCCGGTTGAGCCAGACACACTGAACCGTCAGTGTCGCGATCAGACGCAGCTTCGGAATGTGCGTGATCAGGTTCACATTGGAGTTGAACCGGGTGTAGACCGAACCGGAAGAGACGGACGGACCCCCGAAATAGGCCCCCAGAAACGGGTTGTAAATGTTCTTGCCCCCGGAAGGAACCTTCACCGTGGAATAAGCATCGTACGACAACACGCCCTCTCCCTCCTTCCGCGTTAGGGTCATGTATGCTCCGTTGACGACAACCGAGGTCCGCACCGCGCGAATCTGCCCGAAATCGAACGTGTACTCGACTCCCCACTTGTCGTATTTGCCGTCATTGGCCGGCTTTTTGACGGATGCCGTATTGAATATGCGCTCGTCCCGATAGGCGAGCGGGACGCCTCCCGCGCCCAGAACCGGTTGTCCCGGGCGGTTCGGATCGTCCATATACTCCGGGGCTTCGGTCCCCTTATAGGTCTCGTACTCCCGGAAGGTCAACACCTGCGGAACCATACGGAGCGTATAACCGTTACGCATCTTTTCGTTATAGTAGGTGATGCCTCCCTTGATCCCGAACATATCGAAGTCGAGACCCACTTCGAAGTTCTTGCTGTACTGCATCTTCAGATCGCGGTTAATCAGATCGGACCGCGGGGTCACGAACGTGGTCCAGGCCGCCACGGGACCCACCTCGGAAGTTCCGCCCCAGCTGAACGAAACCCGGTCGACATACGCCGGAAAAAGATAGAGCATCCGCAGGGACGGCAGTGTGGTCTGAATGCCCCAGCCGCCGCGCAGCGACAGCTCGCGGACCTTTTTCGGCGCACGATTGGCGATGATGGTATATTTGGCGTTAAAACGCGGATCGACGGCCCACCGGTCGTTCAACCAATCCGTCGCCATGCAGGTGAAGCGCCCACCGGCCTGCAGCGTAAGCGATGTCTTGCCGATCGGCAGCGTCGCCTTTTCCTCGGCGAAGAGAGCCACTTGATTCAGGAAGGGAATGGCGCTGAACGGCTCCGGACGGAACGACAGGGGACGCACTCCCGCGTAGTACTGTCCTTTGCCCGTGTTGCCCGAATTGTTCCACTCGATGCCGACCATCGCCTTGTTGTAGACCTTGCCGTAACGGCCCGAAAGTTCGGCCACCATTTTGGCTGTCGTGTAATAGGCCATGCTCAAATTCCGGATGTCGCTCAAGTAGTTGTCCGGGGTAAATTCGGTCAGATACTCCCCGTTTTCCAGGGCACCGGGATTGGCGACCCCCAGGGCGCCGGGCGCCATCCGCTGCCGGGCGTACTGGCGTATCATCGATGTGTTGAAAACGTATTTCAACGACGTGATCCACGACTTGTTGAGCAGCCACGAACCACTGAGGTTGACCGACAGGTTCCGGTCGTCGAGCTCCTTGCGCTCGGCCTGCGAGATATTGTCCGGATCAGCCTTGGCGGTGCCGCGCGAGAGGTAGCCGCTCACCTTAGCATGGAACTGAAACGGCGTGCGGTCCCGGTTGAAGGTATTGGTATAACCCACCGAAAAGGTTCCGCGGTCATAGGACTCCTCCACCGTGCGGATGTCTTTCATCGCATTGGCGTAGTCGATCGACACATTGAGGAAGCCCTTTTCGGACCCCAAGGCATAACCTTTCGTCAGCGACACGGCCTTGGTGTCCGGCACGGCCTTCACCCGGATCTCGTAGGGAGTGCGCCCCTGCTTGGTCTTGACGACGACCGCTCCCGCACTCATATTGCCGTATTGGGCCGACGCCACACCGCGAATCACCTCGATCGACTCGATGTTGTCGGTCGAAAGGGTGCGCATGTCTATCCCCCGGGCGGTCTGCTGCCCGAAAGCGGCCGCCTTGCCGCCCATCAGCATCGCGTTGTTATTCACAACGGCGCCATCGACATAGACTCCCACCGAACTGGAATTGAGGCTGTTCGCATCCTTGCCGTCCGTCATCGGGTTGGGCAGATCGCGGATGCCGACAAAATTCGACGCGGAGTTCGTCAACTCCGGATTCGACGTCAGCACTCCCGGCAACAGCTGCATCACGTCCTTGACGGAGGAGGCCTGCAGGTGGTCCATCGCCTGGCGGTCGATCGTCGACGAAGAGTTGATGCTGCGGCCCCTCTGGGCCGTTACGGTCACGGTGTTGAGCAGCAGGCTCGACTCCTTGAGGCGCAGCGAGAGCGCCTCGATCGGGGCATTGACCGTCACCTTGTAGGAAAGCGGCTCGTAGCCCAGGCAGCTCGCCTCGATGGTATAGCTGCCGGTGGTCACCGACGGCATCCGGAACCGCCCCCTGGCATCGGTCACCACCCACAGCTCAAGCGTCGGGATCGAGACCACACAGCCCGCAATCGGCTCCTTCGTGTCGTACTCCGTCACGGTCCCTTCGATGGAGATCTTCTTCGGAGCCTGGGTCTGCGCTTCCAGCGGAATGCAGACGACGACCAATAAAAACATCAGTAAAAATTTCTTCACGGCAAACAGGGTTATGTGAATAGTAAGCAAGTCGTTCGTTTTCGGGACAAGGACAGCATGCCGCACGACAGGCGGCACTCCCGAGGATGGGGAATTTTACCGGTCAGGGGACACAACAGCAACTCCCGGCGGCAGCACGACGCATCTGCCGGGCAGCGGAAAATGCGCGTCTGCCAACAGACGAGGCGGCAATTCCCGCGGGGGAGAGATCCCGGGCCGGGAATTCGTCGGCATGGACCGGAGAGTTGATCCAGGCGGTCGCCATGCGGCGGTATAATCCACTTTCCCTCATGCCTGTTTCCTTTGAAGCGAGACGAATTCAGCCCCGAAAGATAAGAAAAAAACGCCATTCCGGTTCCCTTTTCGCGCCATGAATTTCACAGAGGCTACAATCCGAACACATTCCGCGGCATATTGCACCCCTATCCGCCCGGATCATCGCCCTTGCCGCGACCTCCGGATCGGCCCCGCAGGAGCGGGGAACCGGGGCCGGGCCGATCCGCAGCGGACGGCTGCAACTTCCGTCCTCAAGGCCGCCCGGCGCACCGCCCTCACCGCTGCCGGCACACACCCCGGAATCCGGGATTCCACCCCGAGGGACAACAGGGACCGCTCCGCAGCGAAAGCCTCCCCGGGATTTGCCGTCGGGCGGCTTTTTCCTATCTTTGCCGCAGAACATTTTCCGAACATGATCGAACAAACCATATCCCGACGACTGCAAATACCTCTGCCCCAGGTGCAGGGAACCGTGCGTCTGCTCCGCGAAGGGGCGACGATCCCCTTTATCAGCCGCTACCGCAAGGAAGCGACCGGCTCGCTCGACGAAGTGCAGGTCGCCTCCGTCAAGGAGTGGCTCGACCGGCTCACCGAGCTCGAAGCCCGCAAGCAGACGGTGCTCTCGACCATCGAGGGGCAGGGACGGCTGACCCCGGACCTCCGCCAACGCATCGCGGAGTGCTGGGACCCGGTGGAGCTGGAGGACATCTACCTGCCCTACAAGCCCAAACGCCGCACGCGGGCCACCGTGGCGCGCGAACGGGGTCTGGAGCCGCTGGCCGAAATGATCCTGGCCCAGCAGTCCCGCAATGTCGCCGAACAGGCCCGGCGGTTCGTTTCGGCCGAAGTCCCGACTCCGGAGGAGGCCCTCGCCGGAGCGTGCGACATCGTCGCCGAGCGCATCTCGGAAGACGAGCGCGCCCGCAACACGCTGCGCCGCATCTTTGCCCGCGAAGGCCTCGTCCATTCGAAACTCGTCAGGGGCAAAGAGACCGAAGGGGCGAAATATGCCGACTATTTCGATGCCGCGACACCCCTGCGCAGCATCTCCTCGCACCGTTTTCTGGCCATGCGCCGCGGCGAGGAGGAGGGTATTCTGAAAATCACGGTCGACGTGGATGCCGCACATTGCATCGAGAACCTCCGCCGGCTGTTCGTGCGGCCCGGATCGACAACGCGCACATGGATGGAAGCGGCCGTCGCCGACTCGTTCAAACGCCTGATGCGCCCCTCGATCGAAACCGAACAGCTCGCGGCGGCCAAGGAGAAGGCCGACGACGAAGCCATCCGGGTTTTCGCCGAGAACCTGCGCCAGCTGCTGCTCTCCTCGCCGCTGGGGCAGAAGCGCGTCGTGGCCATCGACCCGGGATTCCGCACGGGATGCAAGGTCGTGGCACTCGACGCACAGGGCAACCTGTTGCACAACACGACCGTCTATCCCCATCCGCCGCAAGGCCGGCAAAGCGAAGCTGCCGAGACGCTGAAATCGCTGGCCGCCAGGTACAGGGCCGAGGCATTCGCCATCGGCGACGGCACGGCGGGCCGCGAGACCGAACAACTGGTCCGCGGGCTGGGGCTGGAAGGCGTGGAGATCTTCATGGTGAGCGAGGACGGCGCGTCGGTCTACTCGGCATCGGCCGCGGCCCGCGAGGAGTTCCCGGACTACGACGTGACGGTGCGCGGGGCCGTAAGCATCGGGCGCCGCCTGATCGACCCGCTCTCGGAGCTGGTCAAGATCGAACCCAAGTCGATCGGCGTGGGCCAGTATCAGCACAGCGTCGACCCGGCGAAACTCAAGGCACGTCTCCAGACGGTTGTCGAAAGCTGTGTCAATCGGGTCGGCGTCAACATCAACACAGCGTCGAAACACATCCTGACCTACATATCGGGGCTAGGCCCCGTACTGGCGCAGAACATCGTGGACTACCGGGCGGCGAACGGCGCGTTCAAAAGCCGCAGGGCACTTCTCAAAGTGCCGCGGCTGGGCGCCAAGGCCTTCGAGCAGGCGGCCGGATTCCTGCGGGTCGTGGGAGGAGCGAATCCGCTCGACAACAGCGCCGTGCACCCGGAATCCTATGCCATTGTCGAGCGGATGGCCGCCGATGCGGGTGTGACGGTCGAACGCCTCCTGGCCGACAAACAGCTGCGCAGCAGCCTCAAGGCCGAACGATATGTGAGCGGCGAAGTGGGTCTGCCGACTGTGACGGACATCCTCGAGGCGCTCGACAAACGGGGCCTCGACCCGCGCGAACAGCTGCAGGTCTTCGCATTCGACCCCAACGTGCACACGATCGGCGACCTGCGCGAAGGGATGCTTCTGCCGGGTATCGTCACAAACATCACGGCTTTCGGGGCCTTCGTCGACATCGGCGTCAAGCAGGACGGACTGGTGCACATCTCGCAGTTGGCCGACCGCTATGTGGCTTCACCGACCGACGTGGTGCACCTGGGGCAGCACGTCGAAGTGCGGGTGACGGGCATCGACACGACCCGCGGGCGCATCTCGCTGACGATGCGCCGCGAAGGATAGAAACGCCCATGCCAGAATCATCAGAGTCCGCCGCCCATGACCCGACGCCCACGACCCGACGCCAGCCGCCGCCAGCCCGCCGCCACTCCATCAAGCGGTAACTCCCCGCCGCCAGCCCGCCGCCCACGCCTCCGCCGCCCTCAGCCTGCTGCCGTGACCGCGAGGCACGGAAAACGGTGCGGACAATGGGGTGCAACGCTTATAAATATCAAAGATGAAACCGGCCAATTCGGTTTCATCCTTGACAAGATCTTCATCCACCTATTTTTAAAACCGGGACAACAAACAGCGAAGCAACTCCCGATAAGCGATCCAGTCAGGACTCCCAAAACAGGAGCCGTACAAATTCAGGACCGGAGTGCAGAGCACGACAGAAACAAAGAAAACCGCGCTGCAGGCATCTGCAACGCGGTTTCTGTGAGGTCTGAAGCGGATTCGAACCGCTGTACAAGGTTTTGCAGACCTTTGCCTAGCCACTCGGCCATCAGACCATCGTTTTTCCCGATACACCCTATCTACACCAACCTAACCTTATCGGTTTCCCATCCGCTCCCTCTCTCATCCGAAAACAGCATCTGTCCGGCCCGGGGATCGTTCGAAACCAAATTTCAAGCGCATCGGGAGTGCAAATATACGAACAATTCTGATTTTTGCAAAACTTCTGCCCAACTTTGCATTATTTCCCGAATAAATTCCCGTTATTTCCCAAAAACAGCTACCTTTATCAGCCACAACAACGATTTTCTCATTCGCGGATATGACCATCGAGGATATTGCCCTTCAGATGACTCCGGGCATCGGCATAAAAGGGACCGTGCATCTGCTCGAGCAGTTCGGCGATGCGCGGCACATTTTCGCCGCCTCGGCCGATGAACTCGTCGCCAGAGCCGGACTGAGGCCCGATACCGCCCAGCAGATCGTCCGCCGGAAAGGATTTCCGGCCGCCGAAAAGGAACTCGTCCACTGCAGCCGCAACGACATTGCGGCCGTAGCCTCCACCGATCCGGAATATCCGCCCCTGCTGCGCGAGATTCCGGACTATCCCCATGTACTATACATAAAGGGCCGTATCGAAGCCCTCGCGGCCCGTTGTATCTCCATCGTCGGAACACGTGAGGCGACCCCATACGGGCAGGCGGCCTGCAGCCGGCTGGTCGGAGGACTCGCCGAGCGCATTCCGGGACTTTCGGTCGTGAGCGGCCTGGCCTTCGGAATCGACGTTGCGGCGCACCGCGCGGCTCTCGAAGCCGGGGTGCAGACCGTCGCCGTCGTGGCCAACCCCCTGCCCGGGGTGACGCCCGCCCAGCATGCGAACGTAGCACGCGAGATCCTCGCCCGCGGAGGTGCGCTGGTCACGGAACTGCATGCGCAAACGAAACAGAACGGCAACTTCTACCTGGCGCGTAACCGCATCATCGCGGGATTGAGCGCGGGGTGTATCGTCGTCGAGTCGCCCGACAGCGGCGGGTCGCTTTTCACGGCCCACTGCGCCGACTCCTACGACCGGTCGGTGATGGCCGTGCCGGGACGCATCACCGACCGGGCATCGGCAGGCACCAACCACCTGATCCGCAACCGCAAGGCGCAGCTGGTACTGACGGCCGACGACGTGATCGGCGAGCTGCAGTGGGATCTCGGGGCGAATCCCGCAACGCTGCGCGCAAAGCCCCCGCCCCCGGAGCTGACGCCCGACGAAGCGGGACTGCTGGGCTGTTTCCGCACGGACGACCCGCTGTCGGTCGAAGCGCTCGGCGAACTGACGGGGCTGAATCCCGGAGAACTGGCAACGCTGCTCGTAGGGCTGGAGCTGGCGGGGGCCGTGCGTCAGCTGCCCGAAAACCGATACATGAAGCTATGAAACTGACAGATACACATTCACACCTCTACGACGAAGCGTTCGACCACGACCGCGAAGAGGCTTTGGCGCGTGCCGCGGCCGAAGGGGTCGGGCGGCTGCTGCTCCCGGCCATCGACTCGGAGAGTCACGAGCGGCTGTTCGCACTGTGCCGCCTACACCCGGAGCGGTGCATTCCGATGATGGGGCTGCACCCCACGTCGGTGAACGACAATCCCCGCTGGCGCGACGAACTTGCTCTGGCGGAAGGCTACCTGCAACGGCCGCCCGAGGGAATCGCAGGGTTCTGCGCCGTGGGCGAAATCGGGCTGGATCTCTACTGGAGCCGCGATTTCCGGGAAGAGCAGATCGAGGCCTTCCGCCGCCAGATCGACCTTTCGCTGCAACACGGACTGCCGATCGCCGTACATACGCGCGACGCCTGGCCCGAAACCGTCGCCATCATGCACGAATACCGCGGCCGGGGTGTCAGGGGCGTTTTTCACGCCTATTCCGACGGAATCGAAACCTACCGCCGACTGAAGGAGTACGGCGATTTCGTTTTCGGCATCGGCGGCGTGGTGACCTTTAAAAAGAGCAGGCTGGCCGGAGTCGTGGGCGAAATGGAGCTGCGGGACCTCGTGCTCGAAACCGACTGCCCCTATCTGACGCCCGCACCTCACCGGGGCGAGCGCAACGAATCGGCCTACGTGCGCCACATCTGCGAAAAAGTCGCCCAGATCAAGGGGCTCACCCCGGAAGAGGTCGCGGAAGCGACGACGGCCAATGCCGCCCGCGTGTTCGGACCGGCGCCAGAACTCTCGGGGTTCCCCACATCAAACAACGGCCTTCCCCGGCCCGAAAAAGCATGACACTGGCACACGGCGGCACGAACATCTACGACGGCTGGATGAAAAATCCCGCCTCGGCGATGATCTCCTGCAACGACGGGTTTCGTCCCGTGAGCTTTCTGATCGAAACATTAGAGAAATAAAAACGCTATGCGATCCTCCATTCTGATCATCTACACGGGCGGGACCATCGGCATGAAGACCGACGCCGCCACTGGGGCACTGGTCCCCTTCGACTTCAGCGGTATCTACGACGAATTCCCCTCGCTGAAACGCCTCAATGTCGACATCGACGTACACACGATGTCGCCCGTGATCGACTCCTCGAACGTGGAGCCGGCAAACTGGGTGGCCCTCGCCCGCCTGATCCGCGACAACTATGCCCGCTACGACGGATTCGTCGTGCTGCACGGGACCGACACCATGTCCTATACGGCATCGGCCCTGAGCTTCATGCTCGAAAATCTCGCCAAACCCGTGGTCTTCACCGGAAGCCAGATCCCGATCGGCGTGCTGCGCACCGACGGACGAGAGAATCTCATCACGGCCATCGAAATCGCCGGAGCACGCATCGGCGACCGCCCCGAGGTCCCCGAGGTGTCGCTCTATTTCCAAAACCGCCTCTTCCGCGCCAACCGCACCACCAAACGCAGCGCCGAGGCCCTGAGCGCCTTCCGCTCCTACAACTACCCGCCGCTGGCCGAAGTCGGCGTCAACATTGCCTACAACCTCCCGGCAATCCTGCAGCCCGACGAGGCGCCGGAGCAGCTGCGCATCGCCACGAAGCTCTCCGGAGGCATCGAGTTGATCAAACTCTTCCCGGGAATGGGCGAGGAGATCCTGCGGGCCATGTTCTCGGCTCCGGGACTGCGGGCCGTGGTGCTCGAAACCTTCGGCGCGGGCAATGCCCCCACCTCCGAATGGTTCATCCGCGTCATCGAAGAGGCCATAGCCCGCGGAATCATCCTCCTCAACATCACGCAGTGCGGCGCAGGCCGCGTCTCGATGGAACTGTACGAAACGGGGCTCAAACTGCAAAAAACAGGCGTCCTGTGCGGCTACGACATGACCACCGAGGCCGCCGTGACCAAACTGATGTACGTCCTCGGGCTGGAACTGCCGGACGAAGAGACCCGCATGCTCCTGCGCAAGCCTCTGCGCGGAGAATTTACGGCATAAGACATTGCACGTAACAATTTTTTTTTCTATATTTCGCACTGCTAACGTACCCTTTCCGCCGGGACCATTGGGCTGAGGCAGGCGTAGCAAACAGGCAAAAAGATTGATTGACAACTACTTGATCGGGTCCAGGATGGATTATCCGGGATTGGGTTTTACGTGCAGGAACGGACTTCGACAACTGCACCGGAGCACAAAAGGACGCCGCAAACGTTGCCAAAGACAAAAAAAATAATTATTTTTAATGAAAAAATAATCTGCCGGAAACGCCCGACCGGAAAGCCCGGCCGACCGGAAAAGAAGAAACCAAAACACAACAATAAAAAGATCAACTAATCAAAATTTAATTTATCCAACACAACTATGAAAAAACTTTTTTTGATTCCGTCGGCTGCCCTGTCCGTATTGGGTACCGTTAGTGCGTTCGCACAGGATGCCGCTGCCGCAACCGAAACGGTTGCCGCTGAAACCCAGATCGCAGGCGACAGCATGCACCACGTCATGATGCAGAAGTTCCTCGAAGGCGGCTGGGAGTGGATGCTTCCGGTGCTCCTCTGCTTGGTAATCGGTCTGGCCGTTGCCATCGAGCGCATTCTGTACCTGTCGCTTTCGACGATCAACTCGAAGAAACTCATCGCATCCGTCGAGGAGGCTCTCAAGAACGGCGGTATCGAGGCTGCCAAGGAAGTTTGCCGCAACACCCGCGGCCCGATCGCTTCGATCTACTACCAGGGTCTGGACCGTTACGACCAGGGTCTCGACGCTGTTGAGAAAGCCGTCGTTTCCTACGGTTCGGTACAGACCGGCCAGATGGAGTCGGGTCTCTCGTGGATCGGCCTGTTCATCGCCCTCTCGCCCATGTTGGGATTTATGGGTACCGTTGTCGGTATGATCGCGGCGTTCGACGCCATCCAGGCTGCCGGTGACATCAGCCCGACGCTGGTTGCAGGTGGTATCAAGGTCGCTCTGCTGACGACCCTCATGGGTCTTATCGCGGCGGTTGTTCTTCAGCTGTTCTACAACTATATCGTTTCGAAAATCGACTCGCTCGTGAACGATATGGAGGATTCGTCCATCACGCTGATGGATATTCTGACGGCTTACAACAAGAAATAATCGAACGCTGAAAAAGTCAAAAGCAATTATGAAAAAGATTTTAAACATAATGCTGGGCATTCTGATGGCTATCACCGTAGTCCTCATGGTCTACGCGATCGCTACCGGCGGCTCGGACGCATCGATCAGCATGAACCTGATGTGGGGCTACTTCCTCTTCGTGTTCGCTGTCGCTGCGGCCATTTTCTGCGCCGTTTTCGGAATGATTCAGAACCCGGCAGGCATCAAGGGAACCATCCTGTCTCTGGCGTTGATCATCCTGATCGTGGGCGTGTCGTACTTCTACTCGGCAGGCCACACGGTGAACATCGTCGACCTGCAGAACAACGGGTTCTTTGGCCACGGTGAAACCGTAATTACCGAAACGAGCATCCTCGTAACCTATGTTGCATGTGTCGCCGCATTCGTGACGGCCATCGCAACCGAGATCTGGGGCGCATTCAAATAACCGAGTAAGAAACAATGGCAACAGATAAAAGAAAAATCCAGGAGATCAATGCCGGTTCTATGGCCGACATCGCCTTCCTGCTGCTGATTTTCTTCCTGGTGGCCACTACCATGAATACCGACACGGGTCTGGTGCGCATGCTTCCGCCGATGCCTCCTGAGGATCAACCCCAGGATGAAGTCAAGGTCAAGGAGCGCAACCTCTTCCTGGTGTTCATCAATGGTAGAGGTGACATCATGGCAGGAACTTCGGGAAAACAGGAGGCGATCGACCTGCGCCAGCTCAAGGACAGGACCAAAGAGTTCATCCTCAACCCGATGGACGACGAGAACCTGCCCGAGAAGGCGGACAAGGACATTGAGCTTCCCGACGGCGACAAGTGGGTATACCCCGTGAGCGAAGGCGTCGTCTCGTTGCAGACGACCCGCGATACGGGCTACCAGTCCTATATCATGGTGCAGAACGAACTCACGCGCGCATTCAACGAAGTGCGTGACGAAGTGGCACAGCGTAAATTCGGCGCAAAATTCGCGGATCTTCCCGAGGAGTTGCGCAATGCAGTATCGAAAGCCGTACCTCTGAAGATTTCGGAGGCTGAACCGCGTAACATTAAGAAGTAAGCCATGGCAGTAATGAAAAAGAAGGGCAGCAAAGGTCTGCCCCCTATCTCGACCGCTTCGCTTCCTGACGTGATCTTCATGATCCTCTTCTTCTTTATGGTCTCGACGACCATGCGCGATCAGGAATTGCTGGTGAGATACAAACTTCCGGAAGCAACCGAAGTACAGAAGCTCGAGAAGAAATCGCTCGTTAGTTTCATCCACATCGGTCCTCCGGCAATGATGATGCAGGCAAAGTTCGGAACCGCGCCGCGCATCCAGTTGAACGACTCTTACAAATCGACCCGGGACATCCTGGACTTCGTAGCCGCCGAGCGCGACAAACTCTCCGAAGCAGACCGTGCTTCGATGACGATCTGCCTCAAGGCTGACGAAGCAACCAAAATGGGTATCGTGACCGACGTCAAGCAGGAGCTGCGTCGTGCCAACGCCCTGAAACTCTCCTATGCGGCTTCCAAGTCGATGGGTTACTGATCCGGAGATTTCAGTTGAAAAAAGAGCAGGTTTACCGCCTGCTCTTTTTTGTTGCCCAACGGTACAGGCACCACACACTCCGCAAGCCAGCGGAAACACCGGGAAAAGGAGGAAAAAGGAAGTCAGAAGGGGAACTCCAGCTGATCGATCTCGTGGTTGAATGTCAGCCGGTGGTGGGGTGTGAGGCCGTGCTCGCGGATGGCCAGACGATGCTCGCGCGTCGGATAGCCCTTGTTCTTCGCCCAGCCGTATTGGGGAAACTCCTCGGCGATACGGAGCATATACTCGTCACGGTGGGTTTTGGCAAGCACCGAGGCCGCGGCAATATCGGCATATTTGCCATCGCCCTTGACGATGCAGCGCCAGGGAATTTCAAGACGTGTGCGGAAGCGGTTGCCGTCAATGGCCAGAAACGCCGGAGCGGGATCGAGACGCACCACAGCCAGCGACATGCCCTCGAACGAAGCGTTCAGGATATTGATCTCGTCGATCCGCGCGGCGGAAACCGCCTCGACGGCCCATGCGACGGCCTCGCGCTCGATGATGACCCGCAGTTTCTCGCGGTTGCGTTCGCTCATCTGCTTCGAGTCGTTGAGCAACGGGTCGTGGAAATCGGGCGGCAGCATCACGGCCGCAGCAAACACCGGTCCGGCCAGACATCCCCGCCCGGCTTCGTCGCAACCGGCTTCCGGAAGGTCGTATTGATACTGGTTTTCTAACATCGCGCCACAAAGTTACGGATTATTCCGTCTTTTTTCGCTAATTTTGTCCGGAGAAAAAGCCCCAGACATGAAATTCGACATCGCACGGCAGCCGCTCGTTCCGGCCTTTCTGACCCTCGCCGCACTCGCCGTCGTAGCGATGTGGAACGCGGGCGACCCGGTCATGTCCACAGCCGCGCAGGCCGGCCAGGCCGCCGCTATCGGGCGGAATGCCGCCGAAGGACTTGCGGTCGCATCGCCCGGGGAGCTGCTGGGTCAGTTCCAGGCAGCACACCCCGTCTGGGCACGCTGGATCGCCGGGTTGCTGATGCTCTTCACGGGCATGTCCATCGGGCGTCTCACCGTCCGCTACAACCTCTACGCCGTCGGAACCTGTCTCGCCATCCCGCTCTACGGGGCCATTGCCTGCGGCCTGTCCGTCGGCGGCGACAGCCTGACGACCTTCACCGCATCAGCCCTGCTGGCCCTCGCCACGAAGAATTTCTGCCGTTCGTTCTGCAATGGCTTCGGCTTCGACTCAATTTTCCGCGCCTCGCTCTACACCGGACTGCTGCCACTCGTCATCACGGCCGCAACGCCGCTGTTGCTCCTGCTGCCGCCGGCCGTTATGCTTTTCCGGCGCACGCTGCGCGAAGTCACCGTTGCCGTTGCGGGCCTGCTGCTGCCCGCCCTCACGCTCTGCTACGTCAACTGGGGCGCCGGAGGCGAGTTTCTCGCTCCTGTTGCGGAGTCGGGACGGGCATTCATCACCGGAATACCGCTGTCGCTACTCCTCGCGACACCCCTGCCAAACCTCATCCTGCCGGGCGCCGTCCTCCTCCTCGACCTGACGGCCCTGCTGTTCTTCCTCTCGGACAGCTACGCCCTCGGCACCAAACCGCGCCTTCTATTCATCTTCACCATTAGTGTGCTCCTGCTGACCGTCGGCGCCCTGTGCACTCCCACCGCCAGCCCCGAAACCATCGCCCTTGCAGCCGTACCGTCGGCCGTACTGCTGCCCTTCATGTTCGTGCGCATCCACCGGGTAATCGCGCTCCTGCTCTACCTGCTCCTGCTCGGCGCAGGTGTTATCAGCGCAATATTGCAATAATATATTTAGTTTAATATATGATACAAACAGCTCTTTTTGCTGTTTTGCGTCCAAATATTCTATTCTTTATAGTAGATTGAAAAGTTTTAATTGTATATTTGAGAACGAACAACAGTGACGCAATGCTTTGTTCAGAAAAACTTAAATTACAACTTCTATGAAGAATTCAATGAATTCATCGGTTCAACAACCGATGATTGTGAAGTATGTCGAGTCGCTTCACAACGGTATCCAACCGCAGGTTCTTTCGCGCTATGCAATCGGCTACATCCTCCGCGGGACAAAGTACATCTACGACGGCGACAAGCGTCAGACCCTTTCGCGCGGCGACGTCTTCTATCTGGGCATCGGACACCACTACATTGAGAACTTCCCCGAAGGCGGCCAGCCATTCGAACAGGTGCTCTTCTATTACACGCCCGACGACCTGCAGCGCATCCTGATGCATCTGAACATCTCCTACGGACTGAACATTTCGAACGAACATTCGTGCGAAAACTGCCGCAACCGTTCGCACGTCGCCATGCCCGCATGGAATTCGCTGCGCAACTTTTTCATCAACACCAACAATTATCTGCGCGACGAGGATTTCCGCCACGACGAAACGGCCGAGAACATCAAGATGACCGAGTTGATCTACCTGATCGCCTCCCACGAAGACTGCTGCATCAAAAGCAAACTGCTGAGCAACGTCGACGCCGCAAAGGAGAATTTCGAACAGATCGTCTACGACCACATCTTCAAGGACATCTCGATCGAGGAGCTTTCGAAACTCACCAACCGCTCGCTCACCTCGTTCAAAAAGGAGTTCCGCCGCCACTTCCAGATGCCGCCCCACAAGTGGTACATCCGCCAGCGACTGATGCACTCGCGCCTGCTGCTGATCTCAACCTCGAAATCCATCTCCGAAATCGGCAACGAATGCACCTTCCCCAACACTTCGCATTTCATCAAACTCTTCAAGAAAGAGTATCAGATGACACCCGCCACCTACCGCCAAAAGCACCTCACGTCGCTGATCACCGAACCGGCCCTCAACGAAACGGCGGAAGCCGCCGAAATCCGTGCGGCACTTTAATCAAAAACTTACGAATCGAAAGTATTTTAATTTTTTTAATTATAATCTATAAACAAAAGAAGGCCAGCTTTTAGAAAAACAGTACAAAACATTTGGTGTTTCATAAATTTCAATTACCTTTGTGTAACAAATGTGGGATTCTCCCACTCTCATTAACCTAACTAACCTAACCAGAGAGGTCCGATACCGCCAGGCATCCGACCTCTTTTCTTTTGCGGGCGGGTGCAGAACCAGCCCCGACAGCGGCATGGCTCCGCGCCCGAAAAACCCGCCTCCCGGGCCGATGCCCGCTAAATATGCGCAAGCTGCAGGGGATATTCGTCCCGAAACAGCGGGTCATCCGCCAACACGGCGCGCAACCGCGCATCGCCCGCACAGCAGGACATCACCCTCTCTGCCATCCACAGAAAACGAATCCGCAGGAAGCGGCAGGGGAGCATATCGTCGCCGTTGTCGTAATAGTCGCCGTTGAAGCAGGCGAGGGCCGCATCCCGGTAAGCCCGCACGGCACGCGGCCGCGACCCGATGCGGAGAAAGAAGTTGCCGAGCCGCTCCCGCTCCACACTTTCGGCAAAGGCGCGCCGGTCGGCAGAGCATTTCAGCCCCTCCGCCTTGCGGATGGCCCGTAAATGCATCTCCTCCACGGATTTGCAAAGATCCGCATCCAACAACAGTTCGGTTCCGCGCAGGCGGGCCACAGGGCGACAGCCCGTCTTGCGGCGTTGCATTGTTTTCATAAAAGCACATTTTGAAGTTGAACAAATGCCGGAGCCTGCCGAAGCGAGTCAAAGAATGCAACAGGGCATAATATCCCCGTCGATGCGGTCTTCGACAGACTGCCGTTTCAAATGTGCGATTGATATGCAGGTAAGGGAATCACATGATTTTCGGACGCGCGGCCCGGCTCAAGCCGGAGACAACCGCTGCGGGGACAAATATAAGGCAAATTCCGGCTCGCTCCAAAAAAATCCGCATCCCCTCCGGCATCCCTGACTCCGCATCGGAAGAATAAATGGAAAATTCACGGGGTTTTTCAATTATTTTTTCTTATTTTTGCATCAATTGGAAAATAATGAACTTAAATGCCGAAGTTTTATGACAAGGTAGATGTACTGAAAAAACCCGGATGGCTGAAAATCCGACTCCACCGCACTCCCGAATGGGGCGAAGTGCGGCAGATCGTCGAAAAGCACAATCTGCACACGATTTGCAGCAGCGGCAGGTGTCCCAACCAAGCCGAATGCTGGAGCCGGAGGACAGCGACATTCATGATTCTGGGAGACATCTGCACTCGAGGTTGCCGTTTCTGTGCAACCAAAACGGGCCGCCCCCTTGCTCCCGACGCCGAGGAGCCCCGACAGGTGGCCGAAAGTGTCGCGTTGATGAAACTGCGGTATGTCGTCGTAACTTCCGTGACGCGCGACGACCTCCCCGACGGCGGAGCAGCCCATTGGGCCGCAACCGTGGAGGCCATCCGCGCACAGAATCCCGACGCCGTAATTGAGCTCCTTATTCCCGATTTGGACGCACGACCCGACCTGTTGGAGGTGATCGTCGCGTCGAAGCCCGACATCATCGGGCACAACATCGAAACCGTCGAGCGACTGACCCCCGTGGTGCGCTCCAGGGCAAAGTATCACACCAGCCTGGAGACCCTGCGCTGCCTGAACAGACAGGGCGTCGTGACGAAAAGCGGACTGATGGTCGGACTTGACGAGAGCGATGATGAAGTTTTGCAGACCTTGCACGACCTGCGCGACGCAGGTGTGCGGATTGTGACACTCGGTCAGTACCTTCGGCCTACTCTGGAGCACTACCCCGTTGCGGCGTATATCACTCCCGAAAAATTCGAATGGTACAAACTCCGGGCGCTGGAAATGGGTTTCAGCTACTGCGCGAGCGCACCTCTGGTCCGCTCGTCGTACATGGCCGAAGAAGCCCTGCGCAGCGTAAAAAGTTTGTAGCGATGAAAGCCTTCTGCCGAGACCTCGGACGCATGGACTACAAAACCTGCTGGGATTTGCAGCAGGAGTTGTTCGACGCCAGGGTAGCCCGAAAGCGCACCGGTCCGACCCACACCCCGGAAGCCGACGGCGATCCGGACGATGCGGGCACGGTCCTGCTGGTGGAGCATCCGCCGGTTTACACGCTGGGCAAGAGCGGGCATGCCGAAAATCTGCTCGTCAACCAGGAGGCGCTCCACGCAATGGGCGCACAGTTCTTTCACATAGACCGCGGCGGCGACATCACCTTCCACGGCCCCGGGCAGCTGGTCTGCTATCCGATCCTCGACCTGGAGCGTCTCGGCATCGGACTGCGCGAGTATATCGAAGCGCTGGAGGAGACCGTGATCCGCACGGTCGCGGAGTACGGAATCGCGGCGGGCCGCATTGCCGGAGCATCGGGCGTATGGATCGACCCTGCAAAGGCTCGGCCGCGCAAGATCTGCGCAATAGGAGTCCGCTCGTCGCGTTATGTTACCATGCACGGATTCGCGCTGAACGTGACGACCGATCTGGAGTGGTTCTCGCGCATCAACCCCTGCGGATTCACCGACCGGGGCGTCACGTCGATCACTGCCGAAACGGGATCGCAAGTGTCGATACAGGAGGTCAAACGGCGGATCGTCGGCGAATTGGCCGCAGCTTTGGGGTGTGAAATAACGTGCGGTTCGTGAAAGAGCTCCGCAACAGGATCTGACATCCCACCCGTCTCCCTCGGCGAAGGAGGGCCGGGACGGGACCGTAATTGCAAACGTCGCCACAGACGGCGGCAACACCGGCGCAACTCCGAAAAAGGATAAGGGCGCCATAACGAAAATTGGAAATTAAATGTTAAAATATATAAATAACAATTCGTATGCCTATAGAAAAACGCTGGGTAGTGAAGCCACAGGGCGACCCCGCGACGGCAGCCGGTATGGCAGCTGCTCTGCGGATCTCGCCAGTGTTGGCCAATCTACTCGTACAGAGAGGCATAGACACCGTAGAGAAGGCGGGGAAGTTCTTTAAACCGAGCCTCGCCGACCTGCACGATCCGTTCCTGATGAAGGACATGGAGAAGGCGGTCGAGCGGGTCGAACGGGCCGTTGCGAACCAGGAGAAGATCATGGTTTACGGCGACTACGACGTGGACGGCTGTACGGCCGTTGCTCTGGTTTACAAGTTTCTGCGCCAGATCGGGCACAAAAACCTGATGTTCTACATCCCCGACCGTTATACCGAAGGATACGGTATTTCGATCAAGGGGATCGACCTGGCCGCCCGCAAGGGCGTGGGGCTTATCATCGCCCTGGACTGCGGCATCAAAGCCACGGAAAAGGTTGTCTATGCGAAGACGAAAGGCGTGGATTTCATCATCTGCGACCACCACCTCCCGGCCGAGGAGATTCCCAAGGCCGTAGCCGTTCTGGACCCCAAGCGGGTCGACTGCTCCTACCCGTTCGACGAACTGTCGGGTTGCGGCGTGGGATTCAAACTCGTGCAGGCCTATGCGCAGAAAAACAACATGCCCTTCGAGCAGATTCTGCCGCTGCTGGACCTGCTGGTCGTATCGATCGCCTCGGACATCGTGCCGCTGGTGGGCGAGAACCGCATTCTGGCCTATTTCGGTCTGAAGAACCTCAACCGCGAGCCGTCGAAAGGTTTGCTGTCGATCATCAAGATCTGCGGGCTGGACAAACACAATATCACCATCGACGACATCGTCTTCAAGATCGGGCCGCGCATCAACGCCGCCGGCCGGATGCGGATGGACGAGAACGACGAAAATGCCTCGCCTTCGGGCGGACATGCCGCCGTGGAACTGCTGATCGAGGGCAACGAGTCGATCGCCGAGGAGTTCGGCAGCGTGATCGACGCCTACAACCAGGACCGCAAGTCGATCGACCGCTCCGTCACGCAGGAAGCGCACGACTATATCGAGGGCAATCCCGAAATGAAGGCCCTCAAGAGCACCGTGATCTACAATCCCCGCTGGATGAAGGGCATCGTGGGTATCGTCGCCTCGCGTCTGATCGAAACCTACTACCGTCCGACGGTGGTGCTGACGATGAGCAACGGCTTTGTGACCGGCTCGGCGCGTTCGGTCCCCGGATTCGACCTTTACCAGGCCGTCGAGTCGTGCTCGGATCTGCTGGAAAACTTCGGCGGACACATGTATGCCGCAGGGTTGACGATGCGTCCGGAAAACGTCGGCGAGTTCACGCGGCGGTTCAACGCATATGTGGAGGAGAACATCGATCCGCAGATGCTCGTCCCGCAGGTGGACATCGACAGCGAACTGCTCTTCTCGGACGTCACGCCGGCCTTCCGCAAGGACCTCAACCGCTTCCAGCCCTTCGGGCCGGGCAATACGGCGCCGGTCTTCGCAACCTACGGCGTGAGCAACCATGGCGACGCCAAACTCGTCGGCATGGAGTGCGAGCACCTGCGCATGGACCTGATGCAGCGGCAGAAGCCCAACACCAAGATCCAGGCTATCGCCTTCCAGCAACCCACGCACTACGAATGGGTGCGCTCGGGACGCCCGATCGACGTCTGCTACCAGATTGTCGAAAACCACTATCGGGGAACGGTGACCACCCAGCTCCGGATCAAGGACATCAAACCGGTTCTGAACAGGTAGTTCTACCCCCGTCACCAAAGAGAGGTCCGGAATTGTGTCCGGACCTCTCTCTTTTCGGATAAACGCAAACGCCCGGCACCGGCACTGAGGAGCGAGGAGCGGAGAACAAGGCGCAAATAATGGGGCGCAGAGAACAAGGAGCGACATTCTGCCGCACCGATATGAAACGGGAAAGGACACCCTTCGGGATGTCCTTTCCTGCTATTCGAGCCGAAGAATCCGCGCCTCGTCGTCGGCAGGCGGCAGCGGGGCAGGGGAGAAGTCGGAATAGCCCAGAGCGATGGCACAGAGGGGTTCGCAACCCTCGGGGACGGGCAGGAAGCTGCGGAGGTAATCGGCGGCCTGCTCCCCGTCGGGAGCATCCTTGCGGCGGGGCCGTCCGTTGACGTGCACCCAGCACGAAGCCAGCCCTTCGTCGACGCAGGCCAGCTGGAGCAGTGTGGCCGCAATCGCGGCGTTCTCGCGCCACAGATCGCTCGCCGAGGTCTCGCCCAGCACCAGAATCGCCAGCGGCGCACCCTTCAGAAACGCCGCCCCGTAATCGCGCATTTCGGCCATGCGGGCCACCAGCGCCGGATCGTCGACCACCAGAAAACGCGTCGTGCGCGTATTGCGGGCCGAAGGGGCAGAAAGGGCCTCGTGAAGAATGCGCTCCACCGTTGCACGGGGAACTTCGCGGTCGGTGAATTTACGGACCGAGCGGCGTTTTGCGATCAATTCTTTGAATTCCATAATCCGTTGCGTTTTCGTAGGTTTATTGCAAAAATACGAAAAAAACAATATCTTTGTTAAAATAAGTGAATCGGGTTGCATGACGAGCCGAACTGCCGGGCTCCGTTTGCGGGCCGGAACAGCCGAAAAACGGATTTCAGCCCGAAATTGATACACATGAATCTTCTTCAGAAAACAATGAAAACAGGAATCGGATTTTTTGGGTATCTGCTCTGTATGATCCTTTCCGGATGCTCCCCTGCAACCCGGAGTTCCTACATGGATTCCGGATATACGAAAGAGCAGCTCGAAGCCATGGGTGTAAATACGGAGCATCTGTTTGTTTTTACCGAAGAGCGCGCAACCTACAACGGCAGGAGTTTTTCGATAGACATACCCGTCGACTCCCTGATCGGGGTATTCGGCCCCTGCGAGCGGATCCTGTATGGAGACGAGTACAACAAGGGATACGACCACTATCTATGGGACGAAATCGGCTTCGCAGCCCTTGTCTCGCCCGAAAAAACGGTGATGGAGCTGAGCCTGCATTGGGACTACATGCCCAAGGAGGAGGAATACGACTACGACGATACGGACCCGGTTCCGGCCAAATTCTTCAAGGGCAAAATGCTGCTGAACGGGGTTCCGCTGGACAACACCTCGGATTATGCGGCCTATTGCAACAACAAGGACGTACAGGAGCGGCTGCTCGAAATGGCGCGGCAGAAAGGGATCGTAAGGAACTTTCACAAGGTTCTCTATCCTTATCACGCAAACCAAGGCTCCTTGCACCGCTACGAGTACTGGAATCACAAACTTTACTTCTTCGACTACACGGCATTTGAAGACGACACGTTCTTCTCATACAAGGTGAAAACCGCAACCCGGACGGGACGCATGCATGAATTCAGAATGCAGTACGACGTCTACACCAACCCCAACTTCACAGATATATTTTGACACGAATTTCAGATCCCACACCTTGAAAACAATGGAATTCAGATTTACCATAGCCCTGATCTACGACTTCGACGGGACACTCGCCCCGGGCAACATGCAGGAATACGACTTCATTCCGGCCGTCGGCAAGAGCAACAAGGAGTTCTGGACCGAGGCCAACTCGCTCGCCGAGGAGCAGGACGCCGACATGGTCCTCACATACATGGCGCGGATGATTCAGGAGGCCAAATCGAAGGGCCTCTCGCTCCGCCGCGAGGCCTTTCAGGATTCGGGACGCCGCGTGACGCTCTTCAACGGCGTCAGGGAGTGGTTTTCCCGGATCAACCGTTACGGCGAAGAGCGGGGAATCCGCATTTTGCACTACATCAACTCCTCGGGGCTGAAAGAGATCATCGAGGGAACGGAGATAGCCCACGAATTCCGCAAGATCTACGCCTGTTCGTTCCTCTACGACGTGGACGGCATCGCCTACTGGCCTGCCGTGGCGGTCAACTACACCAACAAGACACAGTTCATATTCAAGATCAACAAGGGCGTGGAATCGGTCTTCGATTCGAAGATGGTCAACCGCTACATCCCCGAAAACGAGCGTCCCGTGCCGTTCAAACACATGATCTATGTCGGCGACGGAACCACCGACATCCCCTGCATGCGGCTGGTGAAGAATTTCGGAGGACACTCGATCGCCGTCTACAACCCCGACCAGAAGGGAGCACGCAAGGAGATGGCCTCGCTGATCCACGACAACCGCGTGAACCACGTCTGCCCGGCAGACTACTCCCCGGAGTCGGAAATGGATGTGCTCGTGAAGACCATCATCGACAAAATCGACCTCGACGACAAACTCGAAAAACTGGAGGCCGTCAGATAACCATGTCAACCGAAAAGCAGCGCCGTATCTACTCAGGGCGGCTGTTGAGCGTCGGTCTACTCGGCGGATCGCCCGAATGGACCGCCACCCTGCGGCAACATCCGGGCGCGGCAGGGGCCATCGCCGCCGCATTGGCGGTCTGCGCCTGCGTGCCCCATGCGGGATTCCCCGCCCTCGGCGTCGCAGCCCTGCTCTGCGGCACCGTTTATGCCGACTGCGAACCCCTGGAGCTTCTGTTGCTCCCCGAGACGGGAGCCGCGCGCCTGCTTGTGCGCAAAACCTGCACGGCCTGGCGCAACTATTTCCTGCTGGCGACGCCCTTTGCCTTGCTGACGGTCGCTGCATACCCCCGTTCGGCATGGATGGCCGCGGCATGGATTCCGTTCGCGGCACTGCTGCTGTGTTACTTCGTCGTGGAGAAATACACCCGCTACAAACCCGACGGGATGCCCCGCCGGCCACTGGCCGCCAAGTTGGGCGCCGCGGGATTCCTCGTTCCGCTGCTGTCCCCGCTGACCCTCGGCCTGATGGTGAGCTACGCCTTCAGAGCCGAACGCAACCTCAACCGCTACCTCCATGATTACGATTGACGCACTCCGGGTCCGCGACGGGGAACAAATGCCGCTCGACGGCGTGACAATGCTCCTCACGTCCAATGCCGTCCACGGCATCGCAGGCGAGGGGCGAAGCGCCCTGCTCCGCACCCTGTACGGGCTCCTGACGCCCGAATCGGGGCGCATCGAGGCCGACGGACATCCCCTGCGGCGGACCGATATGGCCTATCTGGAGACGGAGCCGCATTTCTGGCCGGGGCTGACCGTCCGGGACTGCATCGACCTCGTGCGCCGCAGCAACCCCGCATCGGACCCGGCGCCGCTGCTCCGGTTTCTGCCCGTGCCGCCCGATGCCGAGGCGGCGACCTGCTCGCCCGCCGAACGCAAACGCCTGGCACTGCTCCTGCTGCTGATGCGGAACAAACGGGTCCTGCTGCTCGACGAACCGTTCCGGGGACTCGACACAGAAAGCCTCCTTGCCGTGCAGCGGCTCATCCTGCAGCTCGGCACGAAGGGGCGGACGCTGCTCATCGCTGCCAACTCGCTCACTCCGCTCGACGGAATCTGCGACGATCTCTACCTGCTCGGCGGGGGACGCGTCCGGGGTCGTTACGAACATTATGAATTCCAACGCGCGGCCCGGGATGCGGGTTTCACGGGAAAATAGTACCTTTGCACAAAACAACAACCGATGAAAATTCTTTTCGCCACCAACAATGCCCACAAAATCACGGAAGTACAAGCCGTATTGGGCGACGCCTATACCCTTGTGACACCCCGCGACTGCGGTGTCACGGAGGAAATCCCCGAAGATCAGGAAACGCTCGAAGGCAACGCCTCGCAAAAGGCCCGATACCTGCATGGCCGCACGGGACTCGACTGCTTCGCCGACGACACGGGACTCGAAGTCGAAGCTCTCGGCGGTGCCCCGGGCGTACATTCGGCCCGTTACGCCACCGACGGACATGACTTCGCGGCCAACAACCGCCTGCTGCTGAAAAACCTCGAAGGTGTTGAAAACCGCCGCGCACGGTTCCGGACGGTCATTTCGCTGCTCCTCGGCGGCGAAGAGCACCTGTTCGAAGGCATCGTCGAAGGAAGGATCATCGACCGCGAGACCGGACACGAGGGATTCGGCTACGACCCGCTGTTCGTTCCCGACGGCTACACGAAGACCTTTGCCGAGATGACGACCGAAGAGAAAAACGCCGTTTCGCACCGCGCCCGCGCCGTACGCAAACTCGCGGATTTTCTCCATGCAACCGAACAATAGCCTCCGAAAACCGCCAGGCGGAGCCCCCCAGGCCGGGCCAGCGGCAGCGAACAGCGGGCATAAGGACATAAGGACACAAGGAGAGCGGGCATAAGGGCTGCGAACACAAGAGTCAGATCCGCTGCGGCTCCCTTGCCGCCGACACCGGGCACGCCCCAGATCATATCCGAATAAAATCGTTATCTTTGCACCCATGGAACTGAAAAATTACCACAAGGAGGAACGGTTCGACCCGGCGACCATCGAGGAGCTGAAGGGCCATTACGCCGAAATACTGCGCCTGCTGGGCGAGGACCCCTCACGTGAGGGGCTGCTGAAAACCCCCGAACGCGTGGCCAAAGCCATGTCGTTCCTGACCAAAGGATACAACGAAAATCCGCTGGAGATCATACGCTCGGCAACCTTCCGCGAAGAATACAAACAGATGGTGCTGGTCAAGGACATCGAACTTTACTCGATGTGCGAACACCACATGCTGCCCTTCTACGGCAAGGCCCACGTGGCCTACATCCCCAACGGACACATCACGGGGCTCTCGAAAATCGCACGCGTGGTAGAGTGCTTCGCCCGCCGCCTACAGGTGCAGGAACGGCTGACGGTGCAGATCCGCGACTGCATCCAGGAGGCGCTCAACCCGATGGGTGTGGCCGTGGTGATCGAGGCCAGCCACATGTGCATGCAGATGCGCGGCATCGAAAAACAACAGTCGGCGACCACGACATCGGCATTCACGGGCATCTTCCTCTCGGACCACCGCACCCGCGAGGAGTTCATGACCCTCATTTCACACCACTGCCGGTAGACCCGAAAACAGCACTAAAGGTCCGCACACCGCCGAGGTATGCGGATCTTTTCGTTTTCCGGGGCCACCACCGTCTCTTCCAGAGCTGCAGCACCCGCTTCGGGCCCGGCTTCCACCCGATCCGCAACCGCAGCCCGACAGGCGGGTCCTTCGGTCTCCGGCCCGCAAAACGCCCCGTTCAACCGGGATTTCCGAACACGGAAGTCCCGGTTTTCCGCATCCCGAAAACGGCTCGTTTATACATGTTTCGGACCATGCACCGGAAAACGCCCGCAGAGGGAACGAAATTTGAAACGACAGACAGGACAGCAAACCAACAAAATTTCAAACACCATGAACGTCAAAAAAATCCGTTACATCGCACTCGCGCTCCTCGTAGCTGCGTTCTGTTCGTGCCAGAAAGAACCCTCGACGTCAGATCTCCACAGGGATTATCTGGTCTACACCGCCCACGATACCGGCGCCAACTTCACGGCGATCGACACCTACTATGTCCCCGACAGCATCCTGATCATCGGGAACAGCAACAAAACCGAATACTGGAAAGACGCCGACGCCATGGCGATCATCGGCACGGTGGTCGAAAAAATGAACCATGCGGGCTACACGCGCACCGAAAACAAGAACGCCGCCAATGTGGGCATTCAGCTCAGCTACGTCCGCAAGGTGACCTATTTCGTGGGCTACGACTCCCCCTACTGGTGGTGGTACTATCCCTACTACTGGACTCCCGGCTACTGGGGCGACTGGGCCGGATGGCACTATCCCTACAGCGTTTACTACGGGTACACGGCCGGTTCACTGCTGCTGGAAATGCTGGACCTCCAGGCCGACCAGCAGAGCGGCAAGAAACTGACGGTCCTGTGGGACAGCTTCATCGGCGGCCTGCTGACCTCCGACACCAGCCTCAACCAGCAGCGCACGATCGCCGCCGTCAAGCAGGCCTTCGACCAGTCACCCTACCTGTCCAAATAGTTTAACAGCAAAAAATCGTCCGATCATGAAAACATCGAAATACATCAAAACCATCGCTTTCTGCGCCTTCATGCTCGCTGCGGCCATGCCGGGAAAAGCACAGGTATTCCCCAACACCTACATCAACATCGACTGGCAGGTGGGTGTGCCCCTGGGTGGCGATTTCGCTGACAAGGCCTCGGGCTGGGGCATGAACTTCGAAGGCGGATACTTCGTCACGCCGGCCATCACCGTCGGTCCCTTCATCTCCTACCAGACCAATCTCCAGACCATTTCGCGCCAAACCCTCGACCTGGGCAACGGATCGGCCCTGACGACCAATCAGAAACACGCTCTGTTCCAGCTGCCGTTTGGTGTCACGGGACGATACAACTGGCTTACGAACAGCGTATTCCAGCCCTATGCGGGTCTGAAGCTGGGTGCCAACTATGCCGAAATGTCATCCTACTACTACATCGTCAAGCAGTACACCGACACCTGGGGATTCTACCTTGCGCCCGAAATCGGCGTGTCGATATTCCCAAAGCCCGACTATCGGCTGGGATTCCACGTAGCCCTCTATTACAGCTACTCGACCAACAGCGGCGACGTGCTGACTTACTCGATGGACAACATCAACAATTTCGGAATACGCGTCGGTATATCCTTCTGACGCCATTGGGTGACGCCTCACCGGAACGCCGGATCCGCTGCAGGGTCCGGCGTTTTCCTGCGTCCGGAATCGGCCGCTCCGGGTCGAACGACCGATCCTGAAGGATGTCGGCTCCGGATGCGCCAAAGACTCAACCGACGTATCTTGTTCCCAATCAATGCGCTTCCAGCCAGTTCCCGCCCACACCGGCGTCGGCGATCAGGCGGACCTTGAGCTGCGCGGCGGACTCCATGCACTCGGTGACGATCGCTGTGACGCGTTCCTGTTCCGAGCGGAGCATATCGACCACCAGTTCATCGTGCACCTGCAGGATCACCCGCGAGCGGATGCCTTCGGCGGCGAAACGCCGGTAGACGTTGATCATGGCGATCTTCATGATGTCGGCCGCCGATCCCTGGATCGGGGCATTCACGGCGTTGCGCTCGGCAAGACCGCGGGCCACAGCATTGTGCGACGAAATGTCGTTGAGGTAGCGGCGGCGACCGAAAATCGTCGACACAAACCCCTCCTCCCTGGCCTTCTCGACCACATCGTCCATATACTTCTTGACCCCGGGGTAGGAGGCGAAATAGCCGTCGATAATCTCCCTGGCCTCCTTGCGCGGAATTTCGAGCCGCTGGCTCAGTCCAAAGGCCGAAATGCCGTAGATGATGCCGAAATTGGCCGTTTTGGCCCGGCGGCGCTCCTCGGAGGTGACCTCCTCAAGCGATTTGTTGAACAGCTTGGCCGCCGTGGCTGCGTGGATGTCCTCGCCGTGCTCGAAGGCCGCAATCAGCGATTCATCGCCCGAAAGATGGGCCATCAGCCGCAGTTCGATCTGGCTGTAGTCGGCCGAAAACAGCAGGTGATCGTCGTCCGAGGGGATGAAGGCCATGCGGATGCGGCGGCCCATCTCGTCGCGAACGGGGATATTCTGCAGGTTGGGACTCGTCGACGAAAGTCTTCCCGTAGCCGTCACGGCCTGGTTGAACGAGGTGTGGATGCGCCCCGTCGAGCGGTTGACCAGCTGGGGAAGCGCCTCGACATAGGTCGAAAGCAATTTCTTCACGCCCCGGTATTCGAGTATCAGATCGACGATCCGGTGTTTGCGGGCGAATGACTGGAGGTAGTCCTCGTCGGTGCAGAACTGCTTGGTTCGGGTCATCTTGGGCTTCTCGGCAATGCGCATTTTCCCGAAAAGCACCTCGCCCAACTGGCGCGCGGAGTTGATGTTGAGGTTCGGCTCGCCTGCCTCCGCACGGATTGCCGACTCCAGTTCGGAGAGTTTGCGGTTCAACTCGACGGCATAGACACCCAGTGCTTCGGAGTCGATCCTCACGCCCGCCATTTCAATATCGGCCAGCACGGCGATCATCGGCTCCTCGATCTCGAAATAGAGGTGCCGGAGACCGATCTGCTCGACCATGGGGTAGAGGACCTGCTTGAGCTGCAGCGTGACATCGGCATCCTCGGCGGCATACTCCTTGACACGTTCGACATTCACGAGGTCCATCGTCAGCTGCCTGGCGCCCTTGCCGATGAGCGATTCGATCTCGATGGGCTTGTAATTAAGGTATTTTTCCGCCAGGGCATTCATGTTGTGGCGCGACTCGGGATCGAGCAGGTAGTGGAGGATCATCGTGTCGTACATGCGGCCCCGGATCGTGATGCCCAGCCGGCGCAGCACCATCAGGTCGAATTTGATGTTCTGTCCGATCTTGGCGATCGTTTCGTCCTCGAACAGCGGCCGCACGATCGATGCATATTCGGGCGTATCCTCCTCCCGGAAGGGCACATACCAAGCCTTGAACGGCTCCACGGCGAGCGACAGACCGACGATGCGGTCGTTGAAGATGTCGAGACCCGTGGTCTCGGTATCGAAACAGAATTCGGGGTATTTCCCCACCAGGCCAACCACCTCGCGCAGCTGTGCGGCACTCTCCACGAGGAGGTATTCGTGGGGCGTCGTCTGGGCCGTCCGCAACTGCATCGCCTCGGCTTCGGCCTGCAGTTCGGCGACGGGAACCTCCTGCGCCGCGGGAAGCGGCACGACAGGCTCGCCGAACAGATTGCCCTGACCCATCAGCGCGGCCTTCTTCGCCGCGGCCGACTTGGCGCGTGCCATCTCCGCCAGCTGGGTCTGCGCCTCCTGATGCGGACCGTCGGGAAGCAGCTCGGCAGGTGCGAGGTTCGTCAGATCGTTCAAGAAAGCCTTGAAATCCAACTCGGCGAAGATCGCGCGCAGGTCGTCGATATGCGGGTCGCAAACCGTGAGGTCCTCTTCGTTGAAAGGAATCGGCACATCGAGACAGATGGTTGTCAGGCGCTTGGCCAGACGCAGGTTGTCGGCCCATCCGGCGATCTTCTCGCCCTGCTTCCCGGGGATTTTGGCGACATTCTCCAGGATGTTTTCCACCGTTCCCCACTCCCTGACCAGTTTACAGGCGCTCTTCTCGCCGATGCCCGGAACGCCCGGAATATTGTCCGAGGCATCGCCCCACAGCGCAAGGATGTCGCGCACCAGCTGCGGATCGTCGATGCCATACTTCTCGCGGATGGCCTCGCGGTCGATGATCTCGATGCTGCCCTCGGCACCCCGCTGTTTGTAGATGCGGCAGTTGTCGCGCACCAACTGGCCGTAATCCTTGTCGGGTGTCACCATATAGACGTCGTAACCGGCTTCGATACCCTTCTGCGAAAGGGTTCCGATCACGTCGTCGGCCTCATAACCAGCCACTTCGAGAATCGGAATGCACATCGCGTCGAGCACCCGCTTCACATAGGGGATCGAGAGCACGATGTCCTCGGGAGTTTCGGAACGGTTGGCCTTGTATTCCGGAAAAATATCGCAGCGGAAGCTGCCGCCCTTGGGATCGAACGCCACACCCAACAGATCGGGTTTTTCGCGTTTCTGAATGTCACGCAGGAACTTCACGAAGCCGAAGACCACAGAGGTGTTCATCCCGGTGCGATTACGCATCGGACGACCCAAAAAAGCATAATAATACTTGAAAATCAACGCATAGGCGTCGACCAGAAAAAGTTTTTTCATAGCAGATAAGTTGCCTTGGTTAGAGTTGGTTTTCCCCGCTGCGGCCATTTCCACCAAACGGCCCCATCCGGATTGTCGTCTTGTCCTCCTACCTGTTATCCTCGGCGAACCACTCGGCGAACGATGTCGCCGTCTCGTGCAGGCGCAGCGAGTGGAGCGCTACGCCCTCGGGAAGACGCGCGGCAATGCGGACGGCAAAATCGCCGAGCATGTTCTCGCACGTGGGCTGGTAGTCCACCGTAACCACATTGCCGAAGCGTTCGGTCAGCACGCGGAAAAATTCCTCACCCGATTCCGAGGCGCGCAGCACCAGCGCATGGTCGAAACGCGAGACGATCTCCTCGCTGACAATTTGTTTCAATAGACCGAAATCCAGCACCATGCCGCATTTCGGATTGGAGGTATCTTCGGTCGGAGTACCCTTAACCGTTACAAACAGACGGTAGGAGTGCCCGTGAATCTCACGGCACGGACCGTCGTATCCTTCGAGCGCGTGAGCCGCCTCGAACGAAAATTCTTTGGTCAATCTGATAACTGTCATATTGCAAAGATAATGTAAAGCACAAAATATTCATATACCGATCGGACATATCTCTTCAAAATTCATCCTGCTGATACATTCCCGAAACCCCTTCGCTCCAGCCCGATCGGACAAACCGAAAAAGAGGCGCCCCCTGCGGAGACGCCTCTTTTTCACAACAAGTGCCGGATCAACGCACCTCGACCTTCCAGGGCGAGTACATCAGGAGACCCTGCTGGCTCAGGGCCTCGCGCACGGTCTTGTACTCCTTCATCATCAGCCCCAGTTCCGAACGGAAGAACGCCTCGCGGACGCTTACGTTCAGCGACGCGATGATGGCAGCGAAACCCGTCGGCTCATCCTTCACTTCGACAACCCGGTAGCTGTCGCCCAGTTCGGCCTTGTCTACGGCCAGTGCAATGGCCGTTTTCAATCCACCGTAGCTGTCGATCAGACCGATTTCCAGGGCATCCTTACCCAGCCAGACACGTCCGCCGGCGATGTCCAACACCTTCTCGATCGGAAGGTTGCGGCCCTCGGACACATGGTTGGTGAAGGTGGTGTACACCCGATCGACTCCGCGCATGATCATCGCCCGCTGCAGGGATGTCAGCGGCGAGGTGACCGCAAAATCGGCCGAAGCATTGCTCTTCACGCCTTCGACGGTGATGCCCAATTTGTTTTTCAGGGCCTCGCGCGTGTCGGGGAACATGCCGAACACACCGATCGAACCCGTGAGGGTCATCTTGTCGGCCACGATCACATCGGCAGGGCAGGAGATGTAGTAACCGCCGCTGGCCGCATAGGAACCCATCGACACGATGACGGGCTTCTCGGCTCGCAGCAGTTCGATCTCACGCCAGATGATATCCGATGCCAGCGCGCTTCCGCCGGGGGAGTTGACACGCAGCACGACGGCCTTCACCTTCTCGTTTTCGCGCACGGAGGCAATCTTCGCAGCCAGCGTATTGCCGTAAATTTCCTCTCCATAGCCCTCGCCGTCGACGATCTGGCCTTCGGCATAGACGATGGCCACCTGGTCGGCGGAGATGTTCTTCAGATCGGCACCCACCTGCGAGGCGTAGTCGCCCAGCGAGATGAAGTCGCAATCGTCGGAAACACCCAGTTCGGCAAAGACATCCTCCATCTGGTCCTCGTAGATCAGACTGTCGACAAGTCCTTTTTCGAGTGCCTCGTCGGGAAGCGACACCTCCAGCCGGTCGGCCATTTCGTTCAGCGTCTTCAGCTCGATTCCGCGCGCCTCGGCAACGCTTTCGGCAATGACGCTCCACATCGAGTCGACGAACTGCTGCATCTGTTCGCGGTTGGCCTCGGACATCTTGTCATAGATATACGGTTCAACGGCGCTCTTGTATTTGCAGGCCGTGGGGCGGAAGACCTCGACCTTGAGGTCGAGTTTGTCGAGCAGCCCCTTGTAAAACATCAGGTTCATCGCCAGTCCCGACCACTCCATCATACCCTCGGGCTGCATGTAGATCTTGTCGGCGACCGAAGCCAGGTAATAGCTGCCCTGCGAATAGACCTCGTTGTAGGCGACGATGAATTTGCCGCTCTGCTTGAACTCCACGAGCGCCTCGCGCAGCTCCTCCAGGAGGGCAGTGCCGGCCACACCGCCCGCACCGTTCATCCGCAGGTAGATGCCCTTGATGCGGTCGTCGTCACGCGCGGCTTCAAGGGCGCGCAGTGCCTTCAGAAGCGGCAGCTGCCGCTGGGTCTGCAGCGTCGTCAGGTCGATACCCGCCAGCGGATCGGACGACGGGGCGTCGGTCAGCACCTCCGAAAAGTCGATTTTCAGAATCGACTCGGGATGCACCGCGACACTTTTTTCCATCGAGCCGGCAACGCCCAGCAAAACGAAAATCCACAGGAAAAACACCAGGAACATACCCACGACAACCGCGAGAAGCCCAGCCAGAAAAGTTTTGATAAAATTCATAGTTTGCTCTATTTTGTTGTTGTCTTTTTCCGTACGTTGACGCAAATATAGCTATTTTACGCGAAAAACAAATAAAATTTATCGTTTTTCGATAAAAAAAGTGAGCATACTATATTTATTTTATAAAATATGCCTTATCTTTGGTGTCGTTACGACACTTTTAGCTGCCGGAACGTTTTACCAAACCCTGCGATTCGGCTTTGAACCCGTTTCGCTTTTTCATATTTTTGCCGAAGAAACTGAATACGACAATGGAAGAAAAAATCAAACGCCTGCTTGCATCGGTCGTCCACCCGGAAACCGGGCAGGACATCGTCTCGAGCGGATTCATCGAACATATGGCCTCGGCCGAAGGTAAAATCACCGTCGTGCTGCGCTTCGCCAAGGCCCGCGATCCGTTTGCGGTCAAGATCAAGAACCAGGCCGAAACCGTCCTGCGCGAGGCATTTCCGGATGCGGAGGTGCTCATCGTGATCAAGGAGGGCGGGGCGGCTCCGCGTCCCGAACCCAAATTGCAGAGCACCACGGGCGGCATCGCCCGGGTGATCGCCATCGCCTCGGGCAAGGGTGGGGTAGGCAAATCCACCGTCACGGCCAACCTGGCCATTGCCCTGCGGAACATGGGCTTCCGCGTCGGCATCCTCGATGCGGACATCTACGGGCCTTCGCAGCCCAAAATGTTCGGCGTGGAAAGTTACATGCCCGAAGCCGTCGTCGAGGATGGGGTGGACCACATCGTCCCGGCCGAATCGATGGACATCAGGCTCATGTCGATCGGCTTCTTCATCAAACCCACCGACGCCCTGCTCTGGCGCGGCGCAATGGCCGTCAACGCCCTCAAACAGATGATCCACCAAACCCAGTGGGGGACACTGGACTTCCTGCTGGCCGACCTGCCTCCCGGCACGGGCGACGTACACCTGTCGATCATCGGCGAGCTGAACATCGACGCCGCAGTGATTGTCTCGACGCCGCAGCAGATCGCCGTGGCCGATGTCGTCCGCGGTGTGGAGATGTTCCGCAACCAGAATGTCAACATCCCCGTGGCGGGCATCGTCGAGAACATGGCGTGGTTCACGCCCGCCGAACTGCCCGAAAACCGCTACTACATCTTCGGCCACGGCGGAGCACGCGCCTATGCCGAAAAAAGCGGTGTGGAGTTCCTGGGAGAAATACCGATCATCCAGTCGATCATGGACGGAGGAGATGCGGGAACTCCGGCGGCGGGAATCGACTCCCGCGTCGAGGAACACTACCGTGCGCTCGCTGAAAAGATTGTCGGTAAAGTGATGAAAAACGGTTGACAACTTGTCGAAAACCGGGTTGATAACCGATGAAAAAGAATGAAAAGTCGAAGCTGAAAAATTTGCTTTTCGAAAAAGAGAACGGGTATAATGGAATTTTCGCCGGAAACAAAAATAGTTTTGAGAAGTTGTTATCCCCCGAAAAAGGATAAAACCGGAAGAAAATGTTTAAAACAAAAAAGTGTCGATAGGTTGACAAACTGTTTCAACAATTGTTAATTATTTTTATAGCTTTGTGATTTAGACGAAATTACAAACCAAAATAAGAAACAGGGAAAATAAAAAATGTTGATTGAGAAATAACATCCTCAGTTGTCAACAGTATCAACAGCTATTATATTTATTTTTCTTTTTTATTATTTAAATTAATTAAAGGAAATAAAAAACAAAAGATGAACGTGGAAAACTCCTCCGAGCTCAGCCGCCGCATCGGGGATCTCAAGCGCGAGAAAAACGCCGTGATCCTGGCACACTACTATACGACACCCGAGGTGCAGGCCGTCGCCGATTTTCTGGGCGACTCGCTCGCCCTCTCCGTCCGGGCACAGGCGGTCGATGCCGACATCATCCTCTTCGCCGGAGTACACTTCATGGCCGAGACCGCCAAGGTCCTCTGCCCCGAAAAGAAGGTGCTCATACCCTGCCCCGAGGCGGGATGCTCGCTGGCCGAGTCGTGCGACGCCGAAGAGTTTGCGGCCTTCAAGGCCGCGCATCCCGGGCATACGGTCGTCTCCTATGTGAATACCACGGTCGGCGTGAAGGCGCTGACCGACATCTGCTGCACGTCGTCCAACGCACTGAAGGTCGTGGAGTCGATTCCCGCCGATCAGCCCGTGATTTTCGCTCCCGACCGCAATCTCGGCTCCTATATCCAGAAACTGACCGGACGCCGTAACATGGTGCTCTGGGATGGGGCATGCCATGTCCACGAGGAGTTCTCGCTCGAGAAACTCCTGACGCTCAAGGGCGAGCATCCGGCGGCGAAGATCGTCGTCCACCCCGAATGCCGGGCCTATATCGTCGAAGTGGCCGACTATGTGGGTTCCACGGCGGGGATTCTCGAATACTGCGGTCGGAGCGATGCGCAGGAGTTCATCGTGGTGACCGAGGCGGGAATCCTCGCCGAGATGAAGCGTCGCTATCCGGAAAAAACATTTATTCCGGCACCTCCCGACGACGAGACGTGCGGATGCAACAATTGCAAGTATATGAAGATGGTGACGCTGGAGAACATCTGTTCGTGCCTCGAAAACGAATCGCCAGAGATTGTGATCGACGATGAGGTGCGCCGGGCGGCGGAGCGCTCCATTCGGAATATGATCAACATCAAATAATTGGAACCGAATTACATACGATTAATCTTTTAATGCACTTTATGAAAAAAATTATTTTACTGCTTGCCGCAGCGTGTGTCACGCTTTCGGCCGCGGCGGATGAGGGCATGTGGCTGCTGCCCTATCTCCAGAAAATGAACAGCAAGGACATGAAGGCTCGCGGGTGCCGACTCTCGGCCGAGGAGATTTACAGCATGAACAACTCTTCGCTCAAGGATGCCATCGTCATTTTCGGCGGCGGATGTACGGGCGAGATCGTTTCGCCCGACGGACTGCTGTTCACCAATCACCACTGCGGTTACGGGTCGATCCAGTCGCTTTCGTCCGTGGAGCACGACTACCTCAAGGACGGCTTCTGGGCCATGTCGCACGCCGAAGAGCTGCCGGCTCCGGGGCTTGAGGTACGCTTTATCCGCCGGATCGTCGACGTGACGCCGGACGTGCTGGGCGCCGTGCCCGGCATCACCGGGGGCGAGGAGCGCGAAAAGCTGGTTGCCGGACAGGTGAAGGCCGTTTCGGAACGCCTTGGCGGAGAGAATCCCGGTATGGAAATCGAGGTCAAGTCGTTTTTCGGCGGCAACCAGTATTTCGCTTTCGTGATCGAGGTCTTCAAGGACGTGCGTCTGGTCGGTACGCCTCCCACGTCTATCGGCAAGTTCGGCGGTGACACCGACAATTGGATGTGGCCGCGTCATACGGGCGATTTCTCGGTCTTTCGCGTTTATGCCGGACCCGATAATCGGCCGGCGGAGTATTCGCCTGAAAATCGCCCTTACAAGGCTGAAAAATTCCTGAAGATTTCGCTCGACGGTTACGACGAGGGCGATTTTGCGATGATCATGGGTTTCCCGGGCTCGACGCAGCGTTACATGACCTCCTACGAGATCGACCGTCTGCTCGAAGTGGAGAACCCGCAGCGCATCTTCATCCGCGGCGAACGGCAGGCCATCCTGAAGGAGGATATGGCCGCCAGTCCCAAGGTCCGCATTCAGTATGCTTCGAAGTACGCCCAGTCGTCGAACTACTGGAAGAACTCGATCGGTGAGTCGCGCGGTATCCGCCGGCTCGACGTCAAGGGTCGCAAGCAGGAGCAGGAGGCAGCCTTTACTGCCTGGGCCGAGAAGAACACACTGCCGACGGAAGGCTATTCGAATGCCCTGAACCTGATCCGCGAGTCGGTCGAGGAGACGGCTCCCTGTTTCGCTTCGAGCCAGTATTTGAGCGAGGCGATCGGTCGTTCGGTGGAGATTCTGGTGCCGGCGCGTCTGGCCGTGTCGATGAAGGGCGAGGAGCTGAGCGAGGCGCTGAAGGCCTTCTACAAGGACTACAACATGCCGACCGACCGGCGTGTGGCGAAGCGGATGTTCCAGATCGTCAAGGAGAACTGCAAGGAGCTGCCTTCGCTCTTCGCCGAGGTGATCGACGCGCAGTTTGGTGGAGATACGGACGCCTTTGTGGATAATCTCTACGACAATTCGGTGTTTGCCGATGAGCAGAAGGCACTGGATGCGGTTGCGGCCGGAACGGATCTGTCCAACGATCCCGCCGTGCTGTTGAGTAAATCCTATACGGCGAAAATGCGCGAACTGATGTCGGCGCAGCAGGCCGGAAAGCGGAAGTTTGCCGACGGACATCGCCTCTACATTGCGGGGCTGATGCGCATGCAGCCGAACAAGGCTTGGGCGTCGGACGCCAATTTCACGCTCCGTCTGACCTATGGCCGCGTGCTGCCCTACGATCCGGCGGATGGCATTCACTACAACTACTATACGACGCTCAAGGGTGTGATGGAGAAGGAGAATCCGCAGAATCCCACGGAGTTCACCGTTCCCGCCAAACTCAAGGAGTTGTATGCGGCGAAGGATTTCGGGCGTTACACCAACAAACAGGGAGAGCTTCCCGTGGCGTTCCTTGCCGACTGCGACATCACGGGTGGAAACTCCGGTTCCCCGGTGCTCAATGACAAGGGAGCGTTGGTAGGTCTGGCATTCGACGGCAATTGGGAGGCCATGTCGGGCGACGTGGCGTTCGAACCCGAGTTGCAGCGGACGATTGCCGTGGATGTGCGTTACGTGCTGTTTGTCATCGACAAATTCGCCGGAGCAGGATGGCTGCTCGACGAGTTGCAGTTCGAATAAAGACCGGATTTTCCGGCTTGATGGAGAAGGTACACCCCTCGGGTGTGCCTTCTTTTCTTCCAACCTGTCAGAAAATATATGCTTTTCGTTCCCGATTCTCTTAAAAATTAGTAATTTTGACAGAAATTAGTAATACTGTATCTATTTTATATTTATGGCAAAAGAGTTCAAACGCTACCTCGTGACTTCGGCGCTTCCCTATGCGAACGGTCCGGTACATATCGGCCATCTGGCTGGAGTTTACATACCTTCGGACATTTATACGCGTTACCTGCGGCTTCGCGGACGCGACGTGATTTCGGTCTGCGGGTCGGACGAACACGGCGTACCCATCACGATCAAGGCTCGCAAGGAGGGGGTGACACCCCAGCAGATCGTGGACCGTTACCACGAGCTGATCAAAAAATCGTTCGAGGGACTGGGCATGTCGTTCGACATCTATTCGCGAACCTCGTCCAAGACCCATGCCGAAACCGCATCAGCCTTTTTCAGAAAGCTTTACGACGAAGGCAAATTCATCGAGAAGACCTCTTTGCAGTATTACGACGAGGAGGCGCAGACCTTTCTGGCCGACCGTTACATCGTGGGAACCTGTCCGAAATGCGGCAATGACCGTGCCTACGGCGACCAGTGCGAGAAGTGCGGCTCTACCCTTTCGCCCGACGAACTTATCGATCCGCACAGCGCCGTATCGGGTTCCGTGCCCGTGAAGCGGGAAACGAAGCATTGGTATCTTCCGTTGGATCGGTACGAAGAATTCCTGAGCAAATGGATTCTCGAGGGACACAAGGAGTGGAAAACAAATGTCTACGGGCAGTGCAAGAGCTGGCTCGATGGAGGTCTCCAGCCGCGTGCCGTGAGCCGCGATCTGGACTGGGGCATCCCGGTTCCCGTGGAGGGTGCCGAGGGCAAGGTGCTCTATGTATGGTTCGATGCTCCTATCGGCTATATATCTGCTACAAAGGATCTTACACCCGATTGGGAACGTTATTGGAAGTCGGAGGACACCAAGATGGTTCACTTCATCGGCAAAGACAATATCGTGTTCCACTGCATCGTCTTTCCGTCGATGCTCAAGGCCCACGGCGGTTATATTCTGCCTGAGAATGTGCCGGCCAACGAATTTTTGAACCTTGAGGGCGACAAGATTTCTACTTCGCGTAATTGGGCCGTGTGGCTCCACGAATATCTGGAGGATTTCCCCGGTAAGGAGGATGTCCTGCGTTATGTGCTCTGCGCCAATGCTCCGGAGACCAAGGACAACGATTTTACCTGGAAGGATTTCCAGGCCCGGAACAACAACGAGCTGGTGGCCGTGCTGGGAAATTTCGTCAACCGTGCTCTGGTGCTGACACAGAAATATTACGGCGGTAAGGTTCCATCTTGCGGGGAGCTGAACGAATACGACCGGCAGACCATCGGTGAAGTGGCCGCTGTGAAAGCTTCGCTCGAAGGAAACATCGAGAATTACCGTTTTCGCGAGGCGCTGAAGGATGCCATGAACATCGCGCGCATCGGCAACAAATACCTGGCCGACACCGAACCGTGGAAGGTGATCAAGACCGATCCGGCACGTGTCGAGACGATTCTCAACATCGCTTTGCAGATCACGGCCAATACGGCCATTGCCATCGAACCGTTCATGCCCTTCTCGGCGGAGAAAATTCTCCGGATGCTGGTCGTCGCTAAATTCGGCTGGGAACGCCTCGGTGCTACGGATCTGATTCCGGCGGGGCATGCCATCGGGGAACCTGCGCTGTTGTTCGAGAAGATCGAGGACGACGTGATTCAGCGCCAGCTGGATAAACTTGCGGCGACCAAGGCTGCCAATGAAATTGCAGAGTCTGCACAAAATATTGATCCACAGAAAGATACGATTCAGTTCGACGATTTTCAGAAAATGGATATCCGTGTTTCGACGATTCTGGCGGCCGAAAAAGTTGCCAAAACGAAGAAGTTGTTGAAACTGACGGTCGATACGGGAATCGACAAACGCGAAATTGTTTCGGGGATTGCCGAGCATTTCACTCCCGAGGAGTTGGTCGGAAAGCAGGTCCTTGTCTTGGTGAATCTTGCCCCGCGCGAACTGAAGGGAATCCTTTCGAGCGGCATGATTCTTATGGCGGAAGATGCTTCCGGAAAGTTGCGTCTGCTGCAACCCGGCGAGGCTACTCACAATGGTGCTGTTGTGGGTTGATTGGTTGATAGAATGAATTTTTAGTAAACATTTTAAAACATATGGGATATGGAAAATACTGATTGGAGCGCTTTGGGCTTCGACTATCGCAAAACCGATTACAATGTTCGCTACTCCTTTGTCGACGGGAAATGGAGCGAGATGCTGGTTACCGATGACGAATATATCCAGATGCACATGTCGGCTTCGTGTCTGCACTATGGCATTGAACTTTTCGAGGGTCTGAAAGCCTTCCGCGGTGTTGACGGAAAAGTGAGACTTTTCCGTGTCGCCGACAATGCGCGGCGTCTCCAGTCCTCGGCAAAGCGGTTGTGTTTGCCGGTCCCTTCGATTGAAATGATCGTCGATGCCTGCATCGAGGTTGTCAAGCGTAACGAACGTTTTATCCCTCCCTACGGCACTGGGGCTTCGCTCTATCTGCGTCCCGTGATGTTTGGAACATCGGTCGGATTGGGTGTAAAGCCGGCTCGTGAAGCCCTTCTGATTGTCTATTGTTCGCCCGTTGGAGCTTATTTCAAATCGGGAATCAAACCGATTCGGGTTGCTATCGACCGCGAGCAGGACCGTGCTGCTCCACGTGGAACAGGCGATGTGAAGGTCGGAGGCAACTATGCCGCCAGCCTGCTGTCGGGCGAAAAGGGTCATGAATTGGGCTATTCGAATATCATGTACCTCGATGCTGCCGAGCATAAATACATTGAAGAGTGCGGAGCTGCCAACTTCTTCGGTATTAAGGAAGGCAAGTATATTACACCGAAATCGCCTTCGGTCTTGCCCTCTATTACCAACATGAGTCTTCGTCAGATTGCACGCGATATGGGTTTGGTTGTTGAGGAACGTCATATTCCGGTTGAGGAATTGGAGACCTTCGATGAATGCGGAGCCTGCGGGACGGCCGCTGTTATCTCCCCTATCGGGTTTATTTACGACATGCAGACCGAAAAAACGTATAATTACGGCGACGAGGTCGGAAAGAATTGTATGGAACTTTACACGCGTTTACAGGATATTCAGTATGGCCGAGCAGAGGATAAGTACGATTGGTGTACCGTCGTTTTGTAATTAGAATACGTTTTTAATATCAAAAAGCCACCTCGATCGAGGTGGCTTTTTGATGTTACTTATCTTGAAGTAGCTATTTTTATTCGTCTCTCCTTCTTTTGTTCCACGTGGAACTTTATCTTCTATCGCCCGAATTTTACGAGCAGAACATTGACATCGGCAGGTGAAACTCCGGGGATTCGCGATGCCTGGCCGATGGTTTCAGGCCGAATGCGGGAAAGCTTCTGGCGAGCTTCAATCGTCAATGCCTGCATCGAATGGAAGTCGAAATTGTCCGGTATTCGTATATTTTCAAGGCGTCGTAACTTGTCTGCGATGAATTTTTCACGTTCGATGTAGCCTTTGTACTTGATTTGTATTTCGGCTTCTTCTAGTGCTTCCGGAGTTATTTCGTTTTCGCTGATGAATTTCTGCAGCTTGGGTAAGACTTTTTGCAACGAATCAAACGTGACATTATTGCGCATCAGGATGTCATATAGCTTTCTTCCCTGTGCTAAAGGCTCCGAATTGATTGATTTTAAATAGTCGTTAATTTCGGCTGGTTTGATACTCTGCTCGCGGGCGAATGAAATAAGCGATTCTACAAGCGTATTTTTTTTGATGAAATGATCGTATTGTTTTTGTGAAATCAACCCTGTTTTGTATCCCAACGGAGTCAAACGGATGTCGGCATTGTCCTGTCGGAGCAGAATGCGATATTCGGCCCGGGAGGTGAACATGCGGTAGGGTTCGTCGACGCCTTTGGTCACCAGGTCATCGATCAGTACGCCGATATAGGCTTCGTCGCGTTTCAGTACAATAGGCTTCTCCCCTCTCATTGCCCGATGGGCGTTGATACCCGCCATCAGACCCTGCGCTGCAGCTTCCTCGTAGCCGGTCGTTCCGTTGATCTGTCCGGCGAAATAAAGCCCTGAAACGAGTTTCGTTTCGAGCGAATGGTGCAGTTGGGTAGGTGGAAAATAGTCGTATTCGATGGCATATCCGGGACGGAAAATGTGCAGATCCTCGAATCCGTGGATTTTGTGCAGGGCTTCCCATTGAACTTCCCAGGGCAGAGACGACGAAAAACCGTTCAGGTAGTATTCATTGGTCGAACTGCCTTCGGGTTCCAGGAACAGTTGGTGCTGGTCCTTGTCGGCAAAGGTGCGCAGTTTGTCCTCGATCGAGGGACAGTAGCGCGGACCGATGCCGCAGATCGTGCCGTTGAACAGCGGCGAGCGGTCGAATCCGCTGCGAAGAATCTCGTGAACCTCCTTCGAGGTGTAGACCAGAAAGCAGGGAAGCTGCTCTTTGACCGGTTGCGTTTCGGGTGAAAATGAAAATTTGGCGGGGTTTTCGTCGCCGTATTGCGGTTCGAGGATTTCGAAGTTGATGGTCCGGCCATCGAGGCGCGCCGGAGTTCCAGTCTTCATGCGTCCGATTTCAAATCCGATGGTCCGGAGACTCTCCGTAATGCCGTGCGATGCGGCATCCCCTGCCCTGCCGCCTTCGGCGTGTGAGGTGCCGCAGTGCATCATTCCTCCGAGGAATGTGCCGGAGGTGAGTATGACTTTCCGGCAGGAAAATGTGACGCCCATGCGGGTGCGCACTCCTGTGATGCGGTGTGTGCATGAGTCTGCACGGCAATTGTCCGATGCTGCGGAGGAGTTGTGGTCCTTGTTTGGGGTGTTGTCGAACAGTAGTTCGCTCACAGCGTCCTGCCAGATATAGAGGTTTCGGGTGTTTTCGAGCGTGTGGCGCCACTCCTCCGAAAAGCGCGTCTTGTCACACTGCGCCCGGGGACTCCACATCGCAGCACCCTTCGACCGGTTGAGCATCCGGAACTGGATGGTTGTGAGGTCGGTGATACGCCCCATTTGGCCGCCTAATGCATCTATCTCTCTGACAATCTGACCTTTGGCTACTCCTCCTACTGCTGGATTGCACGACATGGCAGCCAGTTTGGCCATGTCCATCGTGAGCAGCAGCGTGCGCGAACCGAGTCGTGCGGCGGCTGAAGCGGCTTCGCATCCGGCGTGTCCTCCGCCGATGACGATAATGTCGTAATCGAGTGTCATTCGTTATTATTCGTTTTGTCTGTTTTCGAATCCGCTTCCCGGAGTGGTGCGGCTCCGGAAATCAGCGCTCCGAAATCCGTTTCGTCCCACTCCACCTCGCTCTCGTCGGGCAGTTCCAGCGAGTGAAAGTCGATCTTATCCATCTCAAGCCCCGTTTCAAAGGGAACATAAAGCGACTGTAACAGTTCTGTTTTCCGGTCGTTGCTGAAGGCGAACACAGCCATCCTGCATGCGGTGTCCACAAGGTATATGTCCACCAGTTCGCCGCCCCCATCTCCGGCTGTTGTCCGGAGGCGGTAATGCGTCGGGGCGATGCGTTCCGCCGTACTGATGCGTGAGGGCCGTTGGCCGTCGATCGTCTGGCGGACGAAAAGCGAATCCGAAATCCATACCGGATAGGGATTGAAACCGTTTACGTAGTAGCTCCCCCGCAAAGAGCGGACCGGCGTCCAGCTGTGTGAAAGTCCGGTCAACGCCGCATGGTGTGTAAGCGACCCTGGGTGGCGTTTCCTGAGCGTGTGCAGCTGGTCGGTGAAATCCTTCCATGCCGATTCGTTCTGCGGCGAAAGGCTTGCAAAATTGGGAATATCGTTCGGCTGCGGACCTTTTCGGATAAAGACCTTATAGCGGTTCGTGTCGCTGCCGATAAGGTACTCGTGGACGAAGAGGAACGTCGTGTCGTTTTCCTCAAAGGGGCCCCACCGTTTGCTGCTACCGTCGCGGCCGCTCCAGGTACGGGATGCGGCGTGCGGAAGCCTCTCCCCTGACGGCCTCCCTTCCCCTGACGGCCTCTCCCCTGCTGGATCCGGCGCGGAAACTGCGGTTTCGGACGTGCCGTCGCCGGCGGCCCTGTCTGCGGCGTTTCCGGCCGTGCAGCGGCCCGTACATCCGGCCAGCAGGAGAGCCGTGAGAGCGGTCGCTGCGATAAATCGGGAGTGTTTCATGGCAATTACTGCTGGATACTCTCCCAGAATTTCAGGTATTTGTCCTCCTTTCGGTGCATCTGTGCATTGGTGCGGGGCGTTTTGTCGCCCTGCCCGCAGAGGTGCAGCACTCCGTGGACCACTACCCTGCGCATCTCCTGCAGGGTAGTCGCGCCATATTGGCGGGCGTTGTCGGCAACCGTCTCAACGTCGATGAAGATGTCGCCCGAGACGATCCGTGTTCCCTTGCGGTCGCTGTAATCGAACGTGATGACGTCGGTGAAGTAATCGTGCCCGAGGTATTGGCGGTTCATCTCCAGCAGCCGCTGTGCCGAGCAGAAGATATAGGTGACATCACCCAGCGTGTAGCCCTCTCCTGCGGCCACTTCGTGCAACCATCGCGCCGTGAGGCGCTTTTGCGGGAGTCGGTATTTGCAGTCGTCGGTAAAGTATTTGACAGCCATTTTTTCGTTGTTGTTATGTCGTTCTGTTCCGGGGCTGACGACGTGGCGGCCGCCCCGCGGAAACGCAGGAAGCGTCGGTTTTATTTTCGGAAACACTCCTCCGCGCGCATCTTCTGCCCGGGGTTGGGCGGGTAGATGCCGAAGACGAGTTTGTATTCGGTCTCCATCGTCATCACGTTGACTGCCGAGCCGATGGTTCCGAGTTGTGCGTTTCTTGCCACTTTTTGGCCCTTCTCGACGCAGATCGTCCCCATGTTGGCATAGGAGGTTATATATTCGCCGTGAGCGACGTAAACGTCGTATTTGCTGGTGATCCGGTTGCGCTTCACGTCGACGACCTTGCCGTCGTAGATCGAGATGACATGTGCCCCCTTCGGACCGATGATTTCGGCCATGTTCTCCCTGTATCGTTTCACGCGTCCGGCAGTCACCGGAAGACGCAGCCCGGAGGTTTTCGCCGAGAACGAAGCCCCTTCGGTATTTCCCTTGGTCAACTTGCGCAGTTCGCTGATGGCCACATCCAGCTGCTGCTCCTGTGCGATTTTGCGCTGCAGGGCCGTTTTCTCCTTCTGCGACATCGACCGGATGCTGGCCTTGGCATTGCGGGCGTCGCGCTGGAGTTTCTCGCGCTGTGCCGAGAGGCTGCGCGTGACCGAGTCGAGCGACCTCTTGCGGCGGTCGAGCGCCTCCTTTTCGGTGCGGACCTCGACGGTCAGCGCCTCGATGTCGCGCAGTTTGCGTTCGCGCATCGAGCCCACCTCGCGCAGGGCGGTGATCTTACGCGCCACGTCGGTGAAGTCGCGCGAGGAGAAGATATAGGTCAGGTAGTTGTTGTGCTTGTAGTTGCGGTAGGCCTCGCGCACCATTTCTCCGTACTGTGCACGGTCGCGTGCGAGGGTTGCCGCAAGGTTCCCGGCCACGCTGTCCGTGCGGGCGATCTCCTCACGCAGAAGGCGTGCCTGCTTTTCGGTCTCGTCGAGCAGCTGGTTGCGCGAATCGATCTGACGCGCCAGGCGGCGCACGCGTTCCTCGGTGGCCGTGCGGCCCTTCTGGATTTTCGAAATCTCCCGCTCTTCGGTGGCGATCCGTTTCTCGAGGGCCGCGATGACCCGTTTCTGCTCCTCGATGCGTCGGTCGTTCTGTGCGGCGGCAGTGAGTGTGCAGAGCAGGAACACAAGGGTCAGGATGCGGATCGGTCTCATGGCAGGGCTATTCTTTGGGTTCGGACTTGGTGATGGGGGGTTGTTGCAGACGCTGTTCGATCTGTCGGGCGTCGTAACCTTTTTCGAGTGCCCGGCGCCAGTAGATTTCAGCCATGAACTGCTCGCCCAGGAGATGCAGGATATCGCCGTAGTGAATCATCAGTTCGGGGCTCTTCTGTCCGTCGAGGGCGACGGCTTTTTGCAGGATTTTCCTGGCTTCGTCCGTGCGTCCCAGCTTGAAGAGCACCCAGCCGTGCGTGTCGAGGTAGGTGGGGTTGTTGTCGGTGATCGCCACGACGCGGCTCGACATGTTGAGCGCCCGTTCCAGATCGCGCCCCTCGAGCGAAAGAAAATAGGCGTAGTTATTGAGTACCATTGCGTTGTCGGACCAGTAGCGCAGACTCCGCTCGTAGGCCTCGTAGCACTCTTTCATGGCTTTGCGGGCGCTGCCCTTCCTGGCGGGCAGATCCGTGTGCAGGGGCAGACTTCCTTCCGGATTCGGCTCCCCGGCCTCGGCCTTCTGATGCCAGGTGTCGCCGATCATGCCCCAGATCGCGCTGCGCAGCGAATCCGTGTCGGCATGGTGCAAGGCCTCCTTGTAGATGTCGATAGCTTTGTCATACTGCTTCGAGAGACCCATCACATGTCCTTTGGCGAGGTGGAAGTCGATCTTCGCGGGGAAGAGCTCCAGGGCGTGCGTGACGTATTTGTCGACCGAGTCGGGACGCTGGAGGTAGCTCTCGATGTCGATCACTGCCCGGAAATACTCCTCGGCAAGGGGCCGGTCGCCGAGATGGCTCTTGTAGAGCGCCAGGGCCTGCTCCAGTTCGCCCGAAGCGATCAGGTGACCGGCGTAAAGTTCCACGACGCGTCTGTCGTCGGGATAGCGGATGGCCAGCGTCGAGGCCAGGTCGTTCAACTGGAAATAATATTCGCGGTAGAAGCGGGTGTCGGAGGTGAACTGTTCGAAGCGTTTGATCTTGGTTTCGAGCGGCAGTTCGTCGGATTGGAACAGCTGCCGCGTGACGGCCAGCAGCGCCCGGTAATCCTGCTGTCCGGCGTGAAAATCGGCCAGCGCCATCAGCGTCTGTACGTTCGTCGAGTCGATCTGCAGTGCAAGGTCGTATTCGGCGCGGGCCAGCGAATTCTTCTTGGCGATGGCGTAGAGGTCGCCGAGGACCACGTGGTGCTGGGCTTCGTAAGGGGCGGCTTCGACCATCGCCTGGGCTTCGGCCACGGCTTTGTCGAGCTGGTTCGTGGCCACCAGCAGACGCCGTTTCATGGTGCTCAGCAGGGGAATGCGCCCGAAGCGCAGTTCGGCCGAGTCGAGCGTCACGAGGGCCATGACGGGACTTTGCTTCTGCTCGTAGAGGGCCGCCACGATGCGGTAGTTGTCCGGATCCTTCGGGTCGTTCTCCATCAGGCGGCGGTAGACTTTCAGTGCTTCGTCGAGGCGGTTGGAGAGGATCAGTGCCTGTCCGTAGAACTGCTGGTACCATTTGTTCGCAGTGTCGAGCCGACAGGCGCGGCGGGCCATTTCGACGGCCTCTTCGGGCGACGAATTCAGAAGGTTTCCGGCCAGTTCGTACCACGCCGGTGCACAGGTCGAGTCGTTGCGGACCGCTTCGAGAAACAGTTCCCGGGCCCGGGCCGTGTCGCCCGCGATGATGTTTTGCTTGATGCCTTCGGTGTAGAGCCACACGCTGCGCAGCGAATCGGGGTATTCGGGCACTGCCGGGGTCCCCTTTCCCGAGACGAATGCCGCGAAGAAGAGCAGGAGGCAGAGGACCGTTGTCGCTGTGAGGCGTTTCATGGGCATCGGGGGATTTAGAGTGCTTCGTCGAACTGGTGGAGGAACCGCACGTCGTTTTCGAAATAGAGACGCAGGTCCTTTACGCCGTATTTGAGCATGGCAATGCGTTCAATACCCATGCCGAAGGCGAATCCGGAATATTTTTCGGAGTCGATGTTGTTGGCTTTCAATATGTTCGGATCCACCATGCCGCAGCCCATGATTTCGAGCCATCCCGTGCCCTTGCAGACGTTGCAGCCCTTGCCGCCGCAGAGGTTGCACGACACGTCGACCTCGGCCGAGGGTTCGGTGAAGGGGAAGTAGGACGGGCGCATGCGGATCACGGCCTGTTCGCCGAAGACCTCCTTGGCGAAGTAGAGCAGCGACTGCTTCATGTCGGCGAACGAGACTCCCTCGTCGATGTAGAGACCTTCGATCTGGTGGAAGATGCAGTGCGCGCGGTAGGAAATGGCCTCGTTGCGGAACACGCGACCCGGGCAGATGACGCGGATGGGCGGTTTCTGACGCTCCATCGTGCGGACCTGAATCGACGAGGTGTGCGTGCGCAGCAGGATGTCGGGGTCCTTTTCGATGAAGAACGTGTCCTGCATGTCGCGTGCCGGGTGCTCGGGCGGAAAGTTCAGGGCCGAGAACACATGCCAGTCGTCCTCGATCTCGGGGCCGTCGGCCACGGTATAGCCCAGCCGCGAAAAGACCTCGACGATCTGGTTTTTCACCAGCGAAATCGGGTGGCGCGACCCGAGGTGTTCGGCCGTGCCGGGACGTGTCAGGTCGCCTGAAGACGAGGTTGCGTCGGCCGCGGCGTTCTGCAACTGCTCGCGCAGGGTGTTGATGCGCTCCGTGGCCTCGTTTTTGAGACGGTTCAACTGCTGGCCCAATTCGCGTTTCAGCTCGGGAGCCACTGTTTTGAACTCCTCCATCAGGGCTGTCAGCTCGCCTTTCTTGCCGAGGATCCGGATGCGGAACTCCTCGATTTCCGAGGCGGCCTTCGGCTTAAACTCCTCGACACGTCGCAGGAGTTCATTGATTTTGTCAGTCATATTTTGATCGTGTTTCTTTTTTGTCTACTTTTGAACGACATCGTAGTAATGTGCAAAGTTATAAAAAAATTGAGATATGTTGCGTAAAATAGGCTCATTTGTCGGGGTGCTGCTGCTGGCGGTACTCCCTGCTGCGGCCCAGAAGATCGGGGTCGTGATGAGCGGCGGCGGAGCGAAGGGGCTTTACCATATCGGCGTCCTGGAGGCGCTCGAAGAGAACGGCGTGCCGATCGACTATGTGGCCGGAACCTCGATGGGTTCGATCATCGCCGCGATGTATGCCGCAGGATATTCCCCGGCCGAAATGCGTGCAATCGTCGACTCGGGGGTGGTCAAGGAGTGGGTCTCGGGGCGCATCGACCCCAACAAATACATGGCCTATTACTGGCAGGTGGGGAGCAGTCCGTCCTTTCTGAGCCTGCGCATCGACATCGAGAGCCCCTCGGGCAAGCGGCTGCGCGTACCCCGGAACCTGATCTCCTCGACGCAGATCGACATGGCCCTCACGGAACTGTTGGCCCCGGCGACGGCTGCCGCGGGGGGTGATTTCAACCGCCTGATGGTCCCGTTCCTCTGCGTGGCCAGCGACCTGAACCTCCGTAAACCGGTGGCCATACGCAAGGGCGACTTGAGCGAGGCGGTCCGCTCGTCGATGTCTATTCCGCTGGTTTTCAAGCCGATGGTGAGGGACTCGATGCTGCTGTACGACGGCGGTCTCTACGACAATTTCCCGTGGAAACCCCTCGACGCCTCTTTCCGGCCCGATCTGATCGTCGGCTCGATCTGCACCGAGGGCAACACCCCGCCCAGCGAGGACAGCAACATCATGGACCAGGCTTTCATGCTGGCCATGTACGATACCGACTATACGCTGCCCGAGGAGCGCAGCGTCACGATCCGCCGTGCCGTGGAGGTCAACATGCTCGACTTCGACCAGGCCGGGGCCATCATGGATATGGGCTACGAGGACGCCATGGCCGCCATGCCGCAACTGTTGGAGAAGGTCGCCGAACGCCGCGATTCGGCCTACTACGCCGGGCGCCGCGAGGCATTCCGCGCCAAGTGTCCGCCGCTGGTTTTCGACGACTACAAACTCAAGGGGTTGAAGCGCACCCAGCGGGAGTATATCCGCGATTTCGTGCAGATGGACCGCCGGACGCCGGGCATTCAGCGGCCGATGGGCTTTACCGAACTGCGTGACAACATCTTCGAGGTGCTTGCCGGCGGCGATTTCACGATGGACTTCCCCTCCGTGCGCTACGACTCCGTCCGGAAAAGTTATTCGTTCGAGGCCAAATTCGACACACGCCCCAATTTCAAGATTACCATCGGAGGAAACATCTCCTCGACAGCCTTCAACCAGGCCTATATCGGCCTCAACTACAAGTCTATCGGCCGCGTTGCGCAGCAGTTGGGTGCAGACCTCTACCTGGGGCCGATCTACACATGGGGAGCGATCGGGGGCCGGACGGATTTCTACGCATGGAAGCCGATATTCCTCGACTATTCCTACAATTTCGCGGTCCGGAATTTCCGCCACGGCTATTTCGGCAACGTCACCCGTGTCCGCAACGCCCAGCAGGTCAAGAACACCGAGAGCTTTTTCTCGATGGGTGCCGGCGTGCCTCTGACCCATCGCAGTGTCTTCACCCTGCGCCTCAACGGCGGGCATGTCAACTACCGCTACGATTCGGACGAACTGTTTGCCGATGACACCGACCATTCGCGCTTCTCGTTCTTCGGTGTCCGGGCCGGTCTGGCGCGCAATACCCTCGACAAGTTCCTCTATCCCCGCCGCGGCTCCGACCTGCATCTCTCGGCCATCTATGTCACCGGACGCGACAAATTCCAGCCCTACGATACGAAAGACTTCATTTCGCGCGAAAGGAGGCAGTGGTTCGGAGCCCGTTTTTCGTGGGACAAGTTCTTCGATGTGTCGGCGCCCAGCTGGTTCTCGCTCGGTCTGAATGTCGATGCTGTATGGACCAACCACCCGCAGTTCCGGACCGAATCCGCAACCCTGATGTCGATGCCCGACTACGCGCCCGTGTCACATGCCCGGATGATCTACATGCCCGATTTCCGGGGCAAGCGCTTCGTGGCGTGGGGGGTGATGCCGACCTTCGACCTGCTGCCCAACTGCTTCTTCCGGACGGGGTTCTACACCATGTTCCGCGAAAAACGGGACTTCAATCCCCTGCATAATACGGACGAGCGCTGGCATTATATCGCCGAGGCGTCGCTGGTCTACCATTCGCCGATCGGTCCGGTGAGCCTTGCGCTGACGAAATACGACCTGAAAAACTGGCGCAACATGTACCTGACCTTCAATTTCGGGTATGCGATTTTCGCCCCGAGAGGAACGTTCTATTGAGAGTCGTTATCAATCCCTTCGCCCTTTGCGCCGCGTCTCTTTTTTTCGAGTTTCCGGAGACCTATTTGCGGTAGAATGGCGGCTGTTTCCGGTCTTGGCGGTGATTCGAACCACTCTTGAAAAGGGCGCATGGGGCCATGATTTCCCTTCGCACAACGTCTGTTCCGGTCGTCGGGCAGACTTTGAAGAGGGTCTGGGGGCCGCCTGCTCCCTCCCTTCCGCATCCTGCCTCCGCGGTGAAGTCCCTGCACCTATTCCGCGCGTTCGAGACGGGTTTGGTGCGGTTGTCCGGCCGCGATGGTCCCGGTATATATGACAAAGCGGTACATAACCCAGGTTATGTACCGCTTTTGTGTTGCGAAGATGGCTACCAGATGATCACTCGCTCCTCTTCGGGCATGAACATCGGCCCGTCGGTGATCGAGAAGGCATCGTAGAAATCCTGCAGGTTGCGCAGCGTGGCGTTCACGCGCCATTTGCCCAGCGAATGCACGTCGAGCTTGGTGAGACGGGCAATCTCCTCGTCGCGGATGTTCTGTGCCCACAGCGTGGCGTAACCCAGGTAGAAACGCTGCTCGGGTGTAAATCCGTCGATCGGGGCGGGAGCCTCCTTGCCTGCGAGCGAATTGTTGTAGGCCGTGCGGGCCACGCGCAGACCGCCCTGGTCGGCAATGTTCTCGCCGAGCGACAATGCGCCGTTGGCGAAGATGGCAGGCTGGTCCCCCTTAGCGGGCAGAACCTCGATTGCGTCGAACTGCTTGACCAGAATGTCCGTCTTGGCCTTGAATGCGGCGGCATCCTCTTCGGTCCACCAGTTGTTCATGTTGCCGTCCTTGTCGAAATTGCGGCCCTGGTCGTCGAATCCGTGGGTCATCTCGTGGCCGATCACCACGCCGATTGCTCCGTAGTTCACCGCGTCATCGGCGTCGGGGTTGTAGAACGGCGGCTGGAGAATGGCGGCCGGGAAGCAGATTTCGTTGGTCGTGGGGCTGTAGTAGGCATTCACCGTTTGGGGCGACATGTGCCATTCGTCCTTGTCCACGGGCTTGCCCAACTTGGCAATGTTGTCGGACGTATACCAGGTGTTGGCTTCGACGATGTTCTCCCAGTAGCTCTTTGCGGGGTCGATCTGCAGTGCCGTGTAGTCCTTCCACTTGTCGGGATAGCCGATCTTCACGGTGAAGGCCGCGAGTTTCTCCTGAGCTTTGGCTTTCGTGGCATCGGACATCCAGTCGAGGGCGGCGATGTGCTGGCTGAGGGCCTTCTGCAGGTTCTTCACCATGTCGAGCATCCGGGCCTTGTCCTTCTCGGGGAAGTACTTGGCCACGTACATTTCGCCGACGGCCTCCGCAAGGGTCCCGTTGGGAACCGACATGGCGCGTTTCCAGCGGGGCTTCTGCTCCTGCTTGCCCGACATTGCGCGGCCGAAGAAGTCGAACGACGCGTTGATGAAGTCGTCGCTCAGGTAGCTGGCGGCGGCACCGATGTACTGTGCGGCCAGGTAGTAGCGGATCTCCTCCAGCGGGGCGTTTTTCATCAGCTCGTTGGCATTGGCCAGGGCCGAGGGGGTTGTCACGATGATCTGCTCGAAGTCGCCGATACCCATTGTCTTATAGTACTCGGCCCAGTCGATGGCGTCGTAGGTCTTCTCGAAATCGGCTTTCTTCGTGGGGTTGTACATGGCGGGGATGTTGCGCAGTTCGACGCTCGACCAGTTTTTCTCGGCCAGTTTCGTCTCGATCGACAGCACGCCGGCAACGGCCTTTTCGATGTCGGCTTCGGGAACACCCGACAGCCGGAAGATCTTGCCCAGATACTCCTTGTAGGCGGCGCGGATCGACTCGTTCTCGGGGGTGAGGTAGTAGTCGCGGTCACCCATGACCAGGCTGGGCTGCGAGACGTAGAGTGCGTTGATGTCGCTGTTCATCAGGTCGGACTGCACACCCATGCCGAAGAACGGATTGCCGATCGAGGTGTGGAGACCGGCCACCGTGGCGGTCAGCTGCGAGCGGTCGTCAAGGGCGAGAATTTTGTCGACGGCGGCCTTGATCGGAGCGGCGCCCTCGGCATTCAGGCGCACCGAGTCGAGCCCCATCTTGTAGAGGTCCGAAATCTTCTGCTCGATGCTTCCCGGCTCGGCTTTCTGCTGCATCATGCCGGAGAAGAGCTCGTTGATGCGCGTCTCGTTGTTGTCGCGCAGGATGTCGAACGATCCGTAGCGCGAATATTCGGGCTTCAGGGGGTTGTTCTTCTGCCAGCCGCCCGTGGCGTACTCGTAGAAGTCGGCGTTGGGGGCCACCGACAGATTGAAGTTGGCCTTGTCGAGGGCCGGGGTCTTGGGGGTATTCTGACAGGCTGCCATACAAGCCATTGTTGTTGCGAAAAGGATGATTTTTTTCATATCGGTTCGGGTTTTTATGAGACGGGGATCTCCGTGAAAACCGGAAATCCCCGCCGTTGTGATTGTTTCGGTATATCCGGTTAGTCGCGGATGGCCGCAACGCCCGGCAGGTCACCGAACTCGATGTATTCGAGCAGAGCACCGCCGCCCGTCGAGATGTATGACACCTGATCGGCCAGGCCGAACTTGTTGATGCAGGCTACCGAGTCGCCGCCGCCGATGAGCGAGTAGGCGCCATTCTTGGTGGCCTCGGCGATGGCCAGGGCCACCTCCTTGGATCCGGTTGCGAATTTGTCGATCTCGAACACACCCACGGGGCCGTTCCAGAGGATGGTCTTGCAGCCCAGGATGTGGTTGCGGAAGATCTTTTTGCCCTCGGAGCCGATGTCCAGACCCTCCCATCCGTCGGGAATGTTGTTGGCCGGAGCCTCCTGGGTGTTGGCGTCGGCCGAGAATGCGTCGGCCGTCAGTGCGTCGGGCGACATCACCAGTTCGACGCCCTTCTTCTTGGCCAGTTCGAGGATTTCGAGCGCTACGGGGAACATGTCGGGCTCGCAGATCGAGCTGCCGACCTTGCCGCCCTGTGCGGCCGCGAACGTGTAGGTCATGCCGCCGCCGATGATGATCGAATCGACCTTCTCGATCAGGGCCTTGATCACGCCGATCTTCGACGAAACCTTCGATCCGCCCACGATGGCGCAGAACGGATGTGCCGGAGCCTCCATCAGCGAGGAGATGGCCTTCACCTCTTTCTCCATCAGGTAGCCGAACATCTTGTCGTTGGGGAACGACTTGGCGATCAGATAGGTCGAAGCGTGCTTGCGGTGAGCTGTGCCGAACGCGTCGTTGATGTAGCAGTCGGCATACGAAGCGAGCTTCTGGACGAACTCCTTCTGCGGGCCCTCTTTCAGCGCCTTCTTGGCGGCGTCCTTCTCCTCCTTCGAGGCGTCCTCGGCCAGACCGCGGGGTTTACCCTCCTCCTCGGCGTAGAAACGCAGGTTCTCCAGCAGCATAACCTGTCCGGGCTTGAGGTTTTTGGCCATTTCGGCTGCCTTCTCACCGATGCAGTCACCGGCGAACTCGACCTTCGTGCCGAGGTTTTTCTCGACTGCGGGAACGATCTGCTCGAGCGAGTACTTGGGATCGGGATTCTTCTTGGGACGTCCCATGTGCGACATCAGGATTACCGAGCCGCCTTCGGTGAGCACCTTCTTGATGGTGGGGATGGCGGCGCGGATGCGCGTGTCGTCCGTCACTTCGCCCTTCTCGTTGAGGGGCACGTTGAAATCCACGCGGATGATCGCGCGCTTGCCTTTGAAATCGTAGTTGTCGATCGAGATCATAGCTGTTTGATTTTTAAATATTTTGGTGTAATGTTTTTCGTCTGGTCCTAATTCGGGACAAATTTATGAAAATATTTTAAGAATCTGTTATCCCGATAACAGAAAAGTTGCATTTTCGGGAAGGCGCATCGGGCTTCCTGCGACAAGCCCCCGCTTCGGACGGGGGCTTGGGGCGGAACCTGTTTGCGAATGCCGCCGGACGGGTGGCATAAGCAGATTGACGGCGCCTGCCCGTCAGCTAACTATCGTACCGTACCCACTTGAGCAGCTCCTTGAGCGAGGGTTTCTTGCCGTACATGAAGATCCCCACGCGGTAGATCTTCGCCGCAAACCACACCATGCCGACAAACGAGGCGTAGAGTACCACGAGCGAGAGGATGACCTCCCACAGCGGAATGTCGTAGGGGATGCGTGCCATCATGACGATCGGCGAGGTGAACGGGATGATCGAGAACCAGAAGGCCAGTTGCGAGTTGGGGTCCTTGATGACGACGATCATCATCAGCAGGGCGAGGATGATCGGCAGCGTGATGGGCATTTGCAGCTGCGAGGCGTCCTGTATGTTGTCGACGGCTGAACCCACGGCGGCGAACATCGCCGAGTAGAGGAGGTATCCGCCGAAGACGAACAGCAGCAGGCAGACGAAGATCTTGACGATATAGCCCAGGTCGGTCATGGTGGCCACGGCCTGCAGCATTTCGGGGCTCATGTCCGACATCGAAGCCGCATCGGGCATGCCCTGCTGCATGGCCTGGGCGCTTGCCATCACGTCTTCGGGCATCAGATGGGGCATCACCAGCGACCCGACGCCGGCGATCAGCACGCCCCAGAGCACCACCTGCACGATGGCCATCGAGGCCACGCCGAGGATTTTACCCATCATCAGGTCGAAGGGGCGCACCGACGAGACCATCACCTCCAGCACGCGGTTGTTCTTCTCCTCGATCACCGACTGCATGACCATCGATCCGTAGATCAGCAGGAACATGTAGAGGATGAATCCCAGGATGTAACCCACGGCCGAGGCCACGGCCGACGACTGTGCCTGCGCGTCCTTCTCCTGCGACTTGTCGTTACGGAAGGTCTGGATGTTGACCGAGGTCTTCACCTCGTCGAGGATCTGCGAGAGGTTTTCGATGTTGTAGGCCTTGAGTTTCTCGGCTTCGAGGATGCGCTCGATCTGCTCCGTGAGGTTGCTTTCGAGCGAGAGCGACGACGAGGAGTTGGCGTAGAGGCGGATGTTGTTCGGATTTTCCAGGATGTTGCCGCCGATGTAGAGCACGCCGAATTTGTCGGTCAGCTGCTTGCGGGCCTCCTCGGTCGACAGGTCCGTGGTTTCGAAACGGATCTCCTCGCCGTTTTTGAGTTTCGGGGCCACCAGCCCGCTGTCGTCGATGACGGTGATGACCTTCTCGTCGCCCCGCGAGAACTGCATGATGAGTGCCGGGGCGGCCATCAGTCCGATCATCAGCAGGGGCATCAGCAGCGTGGTGATGATGAAGGACTTTTTACGTACGCGCTCGTTGAACTCGCGCTGGATGATGATGGATATGTTGGACATGACAGGATGTAATTGATTCGTTGATCGTTGGTGCTCCTGAGAGCGGTATTTTCGCGGCGTTCCGACCGGTTTGTCCCTCCCCGAAACCCGCCTTTGCGGGGATCTTGCTGAAAGGGCCCGGAGGATCGGAACGGCGGTTTTACAGCGAGCCGTTCACGGCCCTTATGAAGATGTCGTTCATCGAGGGGATGATTTCGCGGAACGAACGCAGTTCGACGGACTCGTTGATCGCGCTGATGACCCCGCGCACTTCGGCACTGTCCGCGACGTGGAGCTTGAGCATCCGGTAGACCGACTCCTCCTGCGTGCCGTCGATGATTTCGCAGCGCCCCGCGACGGCCTGACGCAGGGTCTGCTCCTCGCCGCGGTAGGCCACCTCGAAGATGTTGGAGCCGTGGCGGCGGCGGATTTCGTCGACCTGGCCCGAGAGGATGTTGTGCGATTTGTTGATCAGCGTGATGTGGTCGCAGATCTCCTCCACGGAGGACATGTTGTGTGTCGAGAAGATGATCGTCGCACCCTTGTCGCGTAGCGCCAGGATTTCGTCTTTCAGCAGGTTGGCGTTGATCGGGTCGAATCCCGAGAACGGCTCGTCGAAGATTAGCAGCTCGGGTTCGTGCAGGATTGTGACGATGAACTGGACCTTCTGGGCCATGCCCTTCGAGAGCTCCTCCACCTTCTTGTCCCACCAGTCCTGAATGCCGAACCGGACGAACCACTGCTTCAGCCGCACGACGGCTTCGCGGCGCGAAAGTCCTTTCAGACGGGCGAAGAAGACGGCCTGTTCGCCCACCTTCATCTTCTTGTAGAGACCCCGCTCCTCGGGCAGGTAGCCGATGCGGTAGATGTCTTCGGGAGCGATCTCCCGGCTGCCGAACAGCACGCGGCCCGTGTCAGGCGCCGTGATGCGGTTGATGATGCGGATCAGGGTTGTCTTGCCGGCTCCGTTGGGTCCGAGCAGTCCGTAGACCGAACCTTTGGGGATGGCGAGCGATACGTCGTCGAGCGCCGTGTGCGAAGCGTAGCGTTTGGTGACGTGTTCTACTGTGAGTAAATCCATTGTCGCTGATGTTTTGTTTTTTGGATTGTTACGGCGGCAAATATAGGAATAAATTGTGAATGTCAAAAAATATTTATCGTTTTTCGATAAATTATTTCACGCATCCCCTTGCAGGGCGTCCGGAGGCCTCATGGATGCTCTGCCAGGGAGTCGATTCCCTGCTTCGCAGGCCGGACGGCGACGATGCTGTCGACGATGAACTTGGTGAAACCCCGCCAGGGCAGTACCCCGAAATACTCCTTGTAGTGCAGTTCGAGCGTCTTTCCCCCTTGGAGCATCAGCTTGCGCGCCAGAGCTTCGTTCTCGACCGAAAACTCGAACTCGTAGGACTGGATCGACCCGGCGGCTTTCGAGCGGATGCCGGTCTGGATCAGCTTCCCTTCGTAGGTCTTGAAAAGCACGCCCTTGTAGACGACGTAGTTCAGTTCGCCGCTCTTGACGCCCTCGCCGAAGACGAAGAAGAAGCGGAGGTAGGCAGCCGCAGCCAGCACGGCGGCAAGCGTTATCGTAGTCAGTATCCAATGCTTTCTCATGGTTTTCGTGTGCCGGATTTTTCCGTGTGTTTGTCGCAAAGATAAGCATTAAATAGTGCCGTCGTGCATTTTCCGCATGCGGGTTTTCGGGCTTTTTCGTATATTTGGGCCTGTGAAGGAGTCGAAATTTGTCAAAACGAAGATCGTGGCGGGCTATCTCCTGCTGATTGCGGTCTGTATTCTCTCGGTGGGTTATGTCTATCGGGTGGCGGTCCGTTTTTCGGCCCCCGACCGCAGCTACGCCCTGCTGCATACCAAGCGCAGCGCCGTCAACCGGACCCTCTACCACCTTTATCAGGCCGAAAGCTACGGGCAGCTGATGATCGCCGGATATGCCTCTTACGAGATGCGTTACAGGCGGGAGCTGCGCACCGTGCGGGCCTCGATCGACTCGCTCCGGGCGCTGACTCTGGGCGGGGATTCGCTGCAGACGATGCGCCTGGACAGCATCACGCGGCTGATCGCCGACAAGGAGCGCCGCACGATGAGCCTGCGCCGTTCGATCCGCGCCGGGGCCACGGCCGGACTGCTGGACAAGAACATCCGCAGTCTGATCGGTCCCCGGGAGAGCATCCTGGGCGATACGATCCCGCTCCGCAGCATCATCCGGCAGGATACGACGTCCGTGCCGCGGGCCAAACGCCGCTTTTTCCAGCGTTTGGGCGATCTGTTCAGTCCGCCGTCGTCCGATTCGAGTCTTGTGATCTCGCGCCGCGAGACCATCGCCCCGGTCATCCCCGTCGACGCGGTGAAGGACACCATCGTGCTGGTGCTGCGGGCCCTGCAGGACAGTGTCACGAGCAACCGGCAGGGCATCTACGACCATGCGTGGCAGGAGGGGCTGCGGCTGAGCTACAGCAACGAGTTGGTCAATACGAAGATCTACCGCCTGATCATGGACTTCGAGGCCGAGGACACGGCCTACCTGATGCAGCGCATCGAACGCAACGAGGCTTTTCGCAGGCGCTCGTCGCGCATTCTGGGCGGAGTGGCCATCGGGGCCGTGGTGCTGATGCTCCTGTTCGTCGGGATGCTTTGGCGCGACATCAATCGCAGCAACCGCTACCGCCGCGAGCTGGAGCGTGCCAACCGTGACAAGGAGTCCCTGCTGGAGGCGCGTGAGAAGCTGATGCTGGCCATCACGCACGACATCAAGGCCCCGCTGGGATCGGTGATGGGCTATATCGACCTGCTGGCACGGCTGACGAACGACAAGCGGCAGGAGCTCTACCTGCGCAACATGAAAGGCTCGTCGGAACACCTGTTGGCGCTGGTCAACAGCTTGCTGGATTTCTACCGGCTGGATATCAATAAGATCGAGGTTTGCTGCGTGGCGTTCAGCCCCGCGCAGCTGTTCGAGACCATCCGTGCGGGATTCGCCGCCGCGGCCGCGGCCAAGGGGCTGGAACTGCGTCTGGTGGTCGAGCCGGCTGCCGCGGGGGAGGTCTCGGGCGATGCGCTCCACATCCGGCAGATTGCCGACAATCTGATATCCAACGCCTTGAAGTTCACCGACGAAGGCTCGGTGAGACTCCGTGTGGACGTGGTGCGCGGACGGCTGATCTTCTCGGTGCGCGACACGGGCCGTGGCATCGACCGCGAGGAGCGGGAACGGATCTTCGCCGAGTTCGTGCGTTTGAGTTCGGCGCAGGGAGTCGACGGTTTCGGATTGGGGCTGTCGATCGTCAACCGCCTCGTGAAACTGCTCGACGGTACGATTTCGCTGGAAAGCCGGCCCGGCGAAGGGAGCAAGTTCATCGTGTCGCTCCCCGTCGGAGAGGCGGCGGCCGGGAGTGCGGCGGCGGCCGCCGAAGAACCTGTGCCCCAGACGGGATTGCGCGTGCTGCTGGTCGACGACGATCCCCTGCAGCTCGAAATGACGGCTGCGATGTGCCGCCGTGCGGGGATCGGCTGCGAGAGCTGCCAATATCCCGAATATGTCGCCAAACTTGTCGGCGAGAGCCGTTTCGATCTGGTGCTGACCGATTTGCAGATGCCGTCGGCCGACGGATTCGGTGTGCTCGAGGCGGTGCACGGGGTCGATCCCGGGCTGAATGTGATCGCCGTGTCGGCGCGCGGGGATCTGGGGGCTGCGGATTTTAGGGCCCGCGGTTTTGCGGGATGCCTCCGCAAACCATTCACATACAGCGAACTGGTGGCGGCGATACGGGCGGCCTGCGGCAGCGCGAAGATTGCCGCCCAGGGCGGAGATGCGGCTGTTCCGCCGGCCGACGGGGTTGACTTTACGGCCCTGACGGCCTATGCCGGGGACGATCCCGAGGCGGCGCGAAGCATCCTGCGCTCGTTTGCCGAACAGGCGGCCGAAAACTGTGCCGGACTTGAACGGGCGCTCGACGAGGGGGATGTCGCGACGGTTAAGGCGCTGGCGCACAGGATGCTGCCGATCTTCACGATGCTCGGGGCCGCGGAGGTTGCCGCGACGCTGCGCCGGGGCGAGATGTGCGAAGGTCCGTTGCCGGACGCCCTTTGCGGCGAATTGCGTGCGGCGGCCGGAAAAATCCGTGCGATTGTGGCAGAAGCTGAAAAAACCTTATCTTTGTGAGGTCTATGGAAGAGCGTATTCTGATTGTCGACGATGATATTACTTTTGCCCTGATGCTGCGCACGTGGCTCTCGAAACGCGGTTTCGGAGTCGAGACCGCCTCGTCGGTGGCGACGGCGCGCACGGCCCTTGCTGCGGGCGGCTTCTCGCTCGTGCTGAGCGACATGCGCTTGCCGGACGAGGATGGAATCGCCCTGCTGCAATGGATGGCGGGGGCGGGTGTGACGGCGCCGGTGATCGTGATGACGAGTTACGCCGAAATCCAGAACGCCGTGCGGTGCATGAAGCTCGGCGCACGGGACTATGTGGCCAAGCCGGTGAATCCCGACGAACTGCTGAAAAAAATCCGTGAGGCGCTGGATGCCCCGACAGAGACACTCCCGGCAGAGACCACCGCCCCGACAGGGGCGGCCCCGGCCGCGAAATCCGCGCCGAAACCTGCGCCGCGTGCCGGTGGGAGCTCTTCGGAGCCGCCGCTCAACTACATCGAGGGCCACAGCGACGCCGCCCGGCTGTTGTACGAACACATCCGGCTGGTGGCTCCGACCAACATGTCGGTGCTGGTCAACGGTGCGAGCGGCACGGGCAAGGAGCATGTGGCGCAGCTGATCCACCGCGAGAGCAAGCGTGCCGGAAAGCCTTTCGTGGCGGTCGACTGCGGGGCCATCCCCCGCGATCTGGCGGCTTCGGAGTTTTTCGGCCATGTCAAGGGGGCCTTCACCGGGGCTTTGGCCGATAAGACGGGGGCTTTCGAGGCGGCCGACGGGGGTACGCTCTTTCTCGACGAAGTCGGCAACCTGAGTTACGAAACGCAGGTGCAGCTGCTCCGTGCCCTGCAGGAGCGGCGGATCCGTCCCGTCGGCAGCAACCGCGAGATTCCCGTCGATATCCGTCTTGTGGCCGCGACCAACGAGGACCTCGAGGCGGCCATTGCGCGCGGGGTGTTTCGTGCCGACCTCTACCACCGCATCAACTCGTTCACGCTGCGCATGCCCTGTCTGCGCCAGATGCGCGGAGATATTCCGCTCTTCGCTGACTTCTTTCTGGACCAGGCCAACCGGGAGCTGGACAAGCGGATCGTCGGGTTCGACGCGGCGGCCGCCGCGGCCCTTGCCGCCTATGACTGGCCGGGGAACCTGCGGCAGCTGAAAAATGCGGTGATGTCGGCGACGCTGCTCGCCGCGGGCGAGTATATCGCCTGCCGCGACTTGCCGGCCGAAGTTACGGAAGGTCCGGTCGAAGCTGCGGAGGCGTCTCTTTCGCTGCGCGACCCGGCATCCGAGGAGGAGCAGATCCGCCGTGCCCTCTTAACGGTGGGCGGCAACAAGTCGCAGGCCGCCAAACTGCTCGGAATCGACCGCAAGACGCTCTACAACAAACTCCATCTTTACGGGATCGAATAGGGCCTTTTTGTCCGTCCGGTCGCGGCCTCCGGAGAGCCGTTCCACACTACGACTGTGGAATTTTTCCACACTTTCTGTTGCTTTTCCCCATTTTTCCACACCCTCTCCAATTTTTGGCACGCTGGTTTTCTGTTTGATAATCAGCGTGTTGTTGTTTTTACTCGTTTGTGGCACTCCGCTTGAACTTTCAGCATTCAGAACGCGAGTAAGACGATTCGCTAACGAAAGAATAAAGTTTAACCATTTTAAATTTTAAAGTTATGAAAAAGACGATTGTAATGATGGCGACACTGATGCTGACGGCCGGAGGAATGGTTTATGCCCAGCAACCCGAAAAGGAGGATACGCCCCAGACGGAGAACCCCACTGCTCCCGAGCAGAAGCCGGATCCCACCGCCCCCGAACAGGAGCCTGCTACCCCCGAACAGGAGCCGACCGCTCCGGAAGAGACGCCCGATCCCATGAAGCCGGAACAGCTTCCCGCCGAACCGGAGTCGGAACCCGCTGAGGAAAAATCGGAGCCGATGATGGTGGAGAAGGGTGCAAGCCTCGAGAATCTGTTGGGTGAGGTTGTTCGGTAATCTTACGCCCGAAATCATTTAGTTCAACAATTGTTTGCCTGGTCCCCTGCTTCGGCGGGGGATTTTTTTGTGAACGGACGCCGGCGCGGCCCGGGAAAAGGGCTTCATGCGTATGGCGAAGGGCTTTTAGGGGCGCCCGAATCTTCGGAAATCGATTTTTTTTTATTACTTTTACAAAATCAGTGTCAATTCGATCTCAGCGACGGATTGACAAGGACTGGGACAAGATTCTGAGCACACTATGAAGAAGAGATTGACCGCCGCCGCTTTGGTCTGTATCCTGTCGGCGGGATGGGCCCAAAACGACCACAGGATGACAGCCGGAGGGAACCCGATTTTGGATTCCCTCTGCCGGGAAGAGCCGGATGTCGTGGCGACAAAGGAGCTGGAGGAGGTTGCAACGGTCGGGGCGGCGGCCGGACCGAAGATCCTCTTCCCGCGCCCCGGAGCCAAAACCGGCGTGCTGGATCCGATCGTATTCGGCTTGTGCTATACGACGGCTTACGAAATGCTCGTCCACGACTCTGTCCCGGCGAAAACCTACCGGGAAAAGTATGCCCGCTATCTTCACGATGGCTATGATTTTGGCACGAGGCATTGGAAGGAGCTGGTCCTAAGGGATTTTTCGTCTCTGAGGCTGCGGCTGCGGAAGCTGGAAGAGCACACTGCCGGTCTGGAAGGCAGCAGCTTCAAGGCCGGGGCGCTGATGGGGGCATACTCTGCGAATCCCGACCCGGAGCTGGGGACCATTGATGCGGTTATTGCGGATGTGCTGAACCTCGCCAAACGCGATACGACCTCTTCCGGCGAAGCCCTTTCCGGGGCATACGATGCGCTGTTCGACGAATGGCTCTCTTTTCTCCGGGAAGAAAAGGATCGGCGTTACGACCTTGCCAGGCACAACAGGCCCTGTTTTTGGTGGCAGGAGTATGCCGACGATGCGCTCATTCGTCCGGAGTGGATCGACTCTGCTGCGGTAAATCGTGGTGTCACCCGCTCCGAAGCGCTGGCCTCGGCTGTTGCGAAATTTGCATCTCCTGCGGTTCCGGAGGCTATCCGCAACCTGAAGGCGGGGGAAAGGCTCACCCCCGACGAACGAAATGCCCTGTTGGCTCCCAACGAGCAGATTTCGTATGCGGCGGGTGTCGTCCAGGCCGAATGGATCATGGACTATAAATGGTTTGTGGAGAGGGACCATAGGGCCGAATTCGATGCCGTGTTCCTCGCCCCGGAGCGCCGCCCCGCCGTCATCGCCGCCTTTGAGGAGGGCTTGAGGGCTTCAGTGGCAATCATGGAAGACTTCCGGACGGCAATCGAAGGCCAGGATCCCGACCGGATCGGTCTGATGCACCAGGCGATGAAGACAGCCTGGAGCTGGGCATACCGCCGAAATCGGGCCCTCGGCTACGCCTTCATGTCCGGGATGGATGCCGTTGACATCTACCGGGCCGGTGCGGCATGGGACATCCCGGGGAAGCAGATTGCCGGCGGTTTGGAACTTGACGTCGACAAGACGATTGAAGGTTTCGGCGACTATTTGGACGGGCGCTTGAACATGGGCGTGGAGTATGCCCATACGCTGACCCGGGGGCGCAATGCCGTGGACTGGCACCTCTACGAAACGGATACGGAGGATGTGGTCCTGTCGGAAAACGACTTCCAGCCGGCCCGACCGATTTATACGCCGACCGGGGTGCCGGGCGAATGGGAGGCCCTTCTGCCGCTGCTGATTGAAACCCCGCAGGAGATTGCCGGAAAGGGGATTTCGGGGCGGGTCGTGGCGCTTGTGGTCATTGAGGCCGACGGCGCGGTGCGTAAGGTCGAAATTGAGAGTTCGCCGCATCCGGTTTTGGGTGAAACCGTGGCGAACTGCATCTGTCGCATGAAGTTTACGCCGGCGATGTATCGCGGAGAACGGGTTGCCTCCGTGGCGCGTGTCCCTGTGCTGTTTTGATGATTGAAAACAAATCAATACCTTTTGCCATGAAAAGATTATCAACCGCCTGCCTGTTTGTGTGTCTGACACTTGGAGCCTGGGCGCAAAACAAGACGAAAATGACTGAAGACGAGAAAAAAGAGGCTTTGGAACAGCTTGAGCTGTTGTATCGCTATGAGACCGGGCTCGTGTTCGACGGACTCGATTTATCGGCCGACAGGGCGGAGCTCAGACAGGAGGTGCTCCCATGGGATGAATGGACGGACAAATACGGGAACAGGGGCTTCGACAAGAATTTGTCCAGACTGTTTGCCTGTTTCGAGCATGCGTCCCTCGAACCGAAAGAGGATGCGCCTGGTTATTGTTGCCTTATGCTGCGCGGAAAGAAAGAAGGATCCGGCTCTTTTGGCGGCTGGAAAGGATCCGGGCTGTGGGAAAAATGGTACCACAAGAACGAAAACGGCAACTTCACGGGATTTCGTAAAGATCTGTTCTTCGGACTGGAGACCGATTTGCAGCTCCATTTGACCGACCGGCAGGGCCAACCGGTCTATCTTCACCCCGAGGAAGATATCTATCTGCTTGAGGGAGGCGATGATGCCGGGGCCGACGGCATGTCGGACATCTGGTTTGGCATACAGATCCCACTGACCGTGCCCTGGTCGGAGGTTGGCGGCGGAGAGATCTCCCTCTCCTTCTGCATGCCTTCGGAATACGATCGCATCACGGTTCCCATAGCCGGCTTCGGCGACGAGCCGGTGGAGGTGACGTGGGGCAGCAAGACCTTTTCCATCGAGAAGGTCGACAGCCGGGGATTTATCCTTGCGGCCGATGAACCCACTCTCGAGAAACTGAAACCGGTGGAATACTTTTATTGCAGGGACAGCGTCTGGTACAAACCCTCCTCTTCAACGGCCGCGACAGGAGATCTCGACGACCTGCTGCAGTATGGTACGGGGACGGTTGCGTTCGAAGAGTGGATGGCGCGTAAGGGCATCGACCCGGACAATCTGGAGGAGACGCTGGAGCGCTTTATGTCTGAAGACGAATCTTCGGCGGAGGATGATGCCGGAGTGCAGGAAGCCGGCCCGACGGGGAAATGCTACCGAACGGCCCTGCAGGGCGACAGCCTGTTGCTCTGGATGCCGGCCGAGCGGAGTCGGGCCGTTGCCGACATAAGGGTATTTGTCCCGTCGGAGGGCGAACAATCCCGGGTGGAAATCGACCGCAGGCTGTGCGGGGAACTTCTGGAGTGCCTGCGCACGGGAAAATCCCCGGACCGGAACCGCGACACGGGTTCGGGCCTCTCCGAGGCGGACGGTTGCGTGGCAAACGGCGCTGCGGATGCCGGTCTGCCGGCTTGCGTGGTTGCAAAGTTCGATGCCCCGAAGGTGAGAGGCGCCTCCGCGACCTTGAAAGAGGGGGCCGAGCTCTCCGCGGAGGAGTGGAATGCGTTGCTTGCCTCCGATGAGCGGATTTCATACGCTGCGGGCGTGGTGCAGGCGTCGCTGTTGGCATCGGCCGACGATGGTCTTGCGGTCGACGACGGGCAACTCCTCCGCACGGCGCTCCTCAGCCCCGAGGGGCAGGCTGATATTTTCACGGCATTCGAAGCCGGGTTGAGGAAGCACAGGGAGCTGATCGAACGCTCCATGTGTGCCCCCGAGGCTGGCGATGCAGCACCTGCCGCTCTGGAAGAAGCCTTGACCCGGGAACGGGAGGTGTCGGCCCGGGCGGGAAATATCATATACGGGATGGCTTATGTCAAAGGTCTGGACGCCCTGACCTCGTTCCGCCATGGCGCGGCCTATGATCGGCCCGATCGACGGGAGACAAGCGGCCTGAGGGTGGACATGGAACAGGTTGTGCGGGGATTCCGTGACTACATTCAGGGCCATTTGAACATGGGTGTGGCCTATGCCCGGACGTTGACGGAGAGCCGGCGGATCGTCGTTGACTGGAGTCAGTACTGGGAATTCGGACCGGAAGAGGTGGATTATTTCGATCCCGGCTTCCGGCCGGCAAAGCCGATCAATCCCCGGACCGGAATGCCGGACGAGTGGCACGTGGTCCTGGCGCAGTCGCTCAAGAAGCCGGAGGAGGCTGTCGAGCAAGGGCTTTCCGGCAGGATGACGGTGGATGTGACCATTGAGGCCGACGGTGTCGTCAGCGGCGTGAAGGTAAACGGCGATCCCCACCCGCTGTTGGCGCAGGCGGTTTGTGACTGCATCTACCGCATGACGTTTGCTCCTGCCGTGTGGAAGGAAACGCCAATCTCCTTTGTCGGCAGCATTCCCTTCATTTTCAACTGAAGGGATTCTTAAACGGATCTATGAACTTTTCCGGGATGCCTGCCCGGTGTAATTTGGGCGATACCTGTCTGTCCGGCACTGCCCGATAGCGAGTTATGGTACTGTGGCAGCCAGCGGATCCGGCCGAAACGGAAACACCCGACACCCGAAACTGCGAAGAAAACCGCACGACTGCGGTTTTCTTCTGCTTTCGGGTCAATTGTGGGTCCTATTCGGGGGCGTTGTCCCGGACGAATTCGAGCGTGTAGTTTTCGTCCTGTTCCGTGCAGGCGCGAATGATTCGGTCGACGATCTCTTTGCCGTTGTTGAGGAAGGCTCCGCTCGAGTGGTTGATCAGCCCGAAACTCTCTTTGCCAACTCCGCTGTTGCCATTGTCCCAGTAGAAGGCCGCAATCCCGTAGGTCGTGGCGGCCTTGCAGAAATATTCGATGTAGTATTTGCGGAAGCTCTCGGCCCGTGCATCGGCCCGATGTACACTGCCGCACTCTCCGAAATAGACCGGAATCCCCTTCGAAACATACTTGTCGTACAGATTGGCACACATCGTCCGGATAAAATCCTCATCACCCTGCGGCGCCTTCTTGTCGGGAGCGGCGGTATGACCCCATTCGGAGTAGCGGGCGTCAATCGCATACTCGGTCGGATCGTAGCTGTGAACCGAGATCAGCAGACGATCCTTGGCCGAATCTTCGGGCAGCACCAAATGGTCGATCGTCAGCCGCGGATTGGCACTGTAGCCTGCAACTGCCAGATAGCGCGTGGCATTCTTGCCGCCTGTGGCACGGACGGTTTTGACCGCAAGCTGGTTCCACTCGTTCAGAACGGCATACTGCCGTCCTCCGTCCTGGAGGTTGTCTCCGTTTCCCCAACCGCCGTCCTGGATCTCGTTCATCATCTCGAAGATCAGAAATTCGTCCATATCCTGGAAACGCACTGCAATTTGACGCCACAAAGCACTCAACCGGGCCTTCACCTCGTCGTTGTAGGCGGCGTCGGCTGCGGCTCTCTTGATATTCAGCCAGTAATCGGATCCGCACCCGTCGTGATGGATGTTGATGATGGCGTGCAGGCCGCACGTGCGGGCGTATCCGACCACCTGTTCCACGCGATCCAGCCATGCCTTCTCGATCTGATAGTCGGGAGCGGCGCCCGTTCGTCCCATCCAGGTGACGGGGATACGGACCGACTTGAATCCCAGCTGTTTGATTCGATTGAAAAGTTTCTGTGTCGCGGCCATGTTGCCCCAGGCTGTTTCGTCGGCCACGCCGTTTGTGTGGGCATCGAGTTGATTGCCCAGATTCCAGCCCGGGGTCAGCTTCATGGCAAATTCGCCGGCCGGAGTCGCCGGAATCGCGGGCTTCACGTGCCGGCGTTGCTGGGTGATTGTCAGCGAGAGATGCTCGTTTCCGGAGAAGAAGGTGAGGGTTGCTTCGCGTTGTGTCTCCCCGTTCTCGGAGGCCGCGAAGGTAAAGGTCGTTGCATCTCCTTGTGTCGATGTCGATTTTTCGACCAGCCAGGGCTGATCGCTCTGTGCGCTAACGGGCAGCGCTGAGGCGCATGTGATGTTCAGGTCACCGCCGGCGGCCGGCAGCGTGTGGGCGGAAACCCGACGGAGAGACAGGCCGGCAACCTCTTCTGGGGCCGCATTGGCCGAGCAGCTCCCGCACATCGGGCCCGAAAGGCACAGGAAAAGCAGTTTCAGGATAGATCTTTTCATAGGTCAGTATTTTAAGTTTCTGCCTTACAAAGATATCCCCAAAACGGGCCTCGCAGGGTTTGATTGCTTGCGCGGCAGGTTTGTTCCCTGTTATTTTGCGTGGTACTTGCTCGGAGGCACGCCGTAGTGTTTCTTGAATACGGTGCTGAAATATTTGACATTGACGAATCCGGTCTTAAGCGCCACGTCGATCACCGCCTCGCCCTGCGAAAGAAGTCGTTCGGCATGGTCGAGCCGGATCATGCGGATGAACTCCTGCGGAGTTTGCCCCACAAGCATCTTCAGTCGCTCATAGAAGAGCGTGCGGCACATGGCCATTTCGAGGCACAGGGACCTGATGTCGAATTCGGCATCGCCCAGATGCTTCTCGACGATCTCGCGGGCTTTCTTCACAAAATCGCAGTCGGCTTCGTTGGGCTGTATGTTCGCGTCTGTCTCCCCGACGATGGACGCCGCATCATCGCGGCTCAGGGCGATCCTTCCATAATACCGATGCAGCCGGTGGCGGTTGGCAATGTGCATGTGCACCTTGGCCTTGAGGACGGCTACGTCGAAGGGTTTCGTGATATAGTCGTCTGCCCCCATCTCCAGTCCTTCGATCATCGCCTTGCTGGTTGCCTTGGCCGTCAGCAGCAGTACCGGAATGCCGGCCGTCACGGGGTTGTTCTTGATCATTCGGCACATCTCGTCGCCCTGCATGCCGATCATCATCACGTCCGAGAGGATGATGCTTGGATACTCCGTTTCGAGGTATTCGAGGGCCGCAGCCGCATCGCCGCGTGATACGACCCGATATGTCGGTGAAAAAAGTTCGTAGAGGAATCGCCTGAGATCGGCATTGTCTTCGACGACCAGGATTGTATCCCGGGCAGAGGACGGTTCCGGCTCTTCGATAGGCTCTTCGACCGGAGGCTCTTCGCAGTCAACCGCACGCGAGCCCTCGCTTTGGCGCAGCGAAAGCGTAAAGGTTGATCCCTTTCCCTCTTGCGAGGTGAAGGTCACGTCTCCGCCCAGCAACCGTGCGAACCGTTTGGCCTGCAGCAGGCCCAGGCCGACCCCCGAAGCCTGCGAATTGACGGCATTGCTGGCTCTGAAAAAACTCGTGAACAACTTCTGCTGTTCATCTGCGGCAATGCCGATCCCGTTGTCGGCGACGGATATGCGCACCGTGTGATGCGACGCCGCGACGTCGAGGCGCACCCATCCGCCGGAAGGCGTGTATTTTACGGCATTGGAGAGCAGGTTGTTCAGAATCCGGGTCAACAGCCCCATGTCGGCATCGACATGCAGCCCCTCGGCCACTTCGCCAACCTGCAGCGCTATGCCTTCATGCTGGCAGAGCGGGACAAATGCGGTTGTGATCTCGTCGATCGCAAGCCGCAGTGCAATCGGCACACACTGTGGCTTCCGGTCCGGATGATCCATCCGCTCGACCTCGAAAAGCTGGGACAGCATCTCCAGCAACTTGTGCAGACTTCGACGGGCCAGTCCCAACTGATGACGGGCATTCCCGTCCAGATTGCCGTTCATATCCAGAATATCGAGCGGAGCCTGAACCAGGGTCAGGGGCGTTCGGATGTCGTGTGCGATGCTGACAAAGAAATTCATCTTCTCGTTCATGTAGCGCATCTGCAGTTTGCGGCGTTTGTAGCGCCACAGGGAGCAGGCGCCCGCGACGATGATCGCCCCATAGAGGGCCCATGCCCACCAGCGCAGCCACCAGGGAGGCCGGATGACAATCCCTACGCTTCGCTCGTCGAGTTGCGCCCCGCTGTTGATGCTGTAAGAGCGCACCCGGAAAAGGTAGCTGCCCGGAGGGAGATTCTTGTATTGGACATGCTCTTCCCGGCTCAATAGGCTCCATTCGCCGTCGAAACCCTCAAGGCAATACTGATAGGCCACATCGTCGCCGTATCGATAGCTGATACTCTCCAGATTGAAGGAAAACGAGTTGTGGCGGTGGCTCAACCTGATGGATCCGGATTCGAGCATCCGGTTCCAGACAGCCTGCAGGCTGCGGGTCTCGTCTTCGTCGATGTTGGCAATGCGGAAATCGGTCAGCCTCAGGGCATGCGGCTCATGTTTGCTGTGGACGATATCCGGATTGAAGATCAAAAGGCCCGACGTACTGCCCATGGCGATCCGGCCGTCGGAGAGCAGCAGGGCCGCCGACCGATTGAAACTGCGGCGCATCTCCGATCTGTAGTTGAGATTGTAGATCAGTCGGTTGCTGTCCGGCATCATGCACGACAGACCGTGGTCTGTCCCGATCCACAGGTTGTCGTTCCGGTCGAAGACAAGACTATATACTCGGTTCGAGGGCAGCCGGTTGTCGGTGGTCACCTGCTGGTAGCTGCATGTGGACGGATCGAGCCGGTAGAGCCCGCCCCCGTCGGTTCCGAGCCAGAGCCGATTGTCGCCCGCGGGGACCAGCGCCTGAACAAACAGGTTGACATCGTGGTCCGATATGGAGCTGGCATCGATCAGTTTCCGGGCCTCGCCGCTGTGTTTGTCCATCAAGGCTACGCCGTCGACCATGCCGGCCGCCAGGGTCGAGTCTCCCAATTCGCACAGACTCCGTGCCCATGCTACATCGGACTTCCGCCAACGTCCCGAAGGCTCCAGGACCAGAACGCTGCTGTCAAGTTGCGCCATCCACAGATTCTCGCTGTCGTCGTAGGTCAGCGCCACGACGCAGTTCGACTGCAAGGGGCTGTTGCCCGGCAGATAATGGGTCACGCTCCGTTGGTGTCTGTCGTATACATACAAACCGTTGCCGTACGTGCCGACGGCTACGAGGTTTCGTTGGCGATTGCAGGCGATTCCGATACACACCCTGCCGTCCAGGATCTGGCGCCAGGAATTGCGCTCCATGTCGTAAATGTTCACACCGTCATCCGTCCCGATCCACAGCTCGCCGGGCCGGATCTCCATGAGGGCATTCACGTTGTTGTCGGCCAGGCCTTCGATTCCGGGAACAGGCTGCTGCAGCCAAAGTACGGGATGCTCCTCCGGGGTCAGCATGGTTACACCTCCGGCATAGGTTGAGATCCAGATGTTGCCCTCGCGATCGAGACACATCGAATAGACGCCCATGGCCTTGAGCAGGCCGTTCGACCGGGTGAAGCGCGGAGTCGCCTGCCAGCTGATCGGGTCAACGGCATAGACGCCGTCGCCGTCAAAACCCACAAGCAGGGTGCGTTCGTCGAGGGCCAGCATGCTTCGAACGGGCGTATGCGGCAGTTGCCGCAGCCCCGGAGTGTCGCACAACTCCCAAGTAGCCATGTCGAAGACATGCAATCCGTTGCCGAATGTCCCGGCAAAAAGCAGCCTAGCATCAGGCAGGGTGTAAAGATGCTGGATGTATTCCCCTTCGCAAAGGTGGCGCAGGCACGATCCGTCGGGAGAGAAGACGCTGATTCCGTCGATGGAGGCCACGAACATTCCTTGGGGAAGTTCGAGGATGTCGGTCACAAACCGCTCGTCAAGAATCCGTTCCAAATGGCCGGTTCGCGGATCGAAGCGGCACAGACCGTCGTCCAGTCCGATCCATATCACCGACCGGCGGTCGATGCGGATTGCGTTGACGGTCAGTCCGTCGCCGGCGTGGTCCGCCAGCCGCAGAAAAAGATCGAATCGGTCGCTCAGCGCATCGAAGCGGTAGATGCGCCCGGCGTTGTCGTAGGCATAGATCCGCTGCTCATGATCAAAGAACAGGGAGGTGGTCCGCCCCGACGCATCCGAGAACTTCTGGTCGCTCGTCAGTTCGTAGTGTTTCATCGTCCGGCCATTCCAGCGATCCACTCCGTCGATTGTCGCAATCCATACGGCGCCCATCCTGTCGCAGCAGACCTTGTAGGCGCGCTGGCTGCTCAACCCCTCGGCCACGCCGTAAGATTTTGCCGTATAGCAGGACGCAATCTCGCCGGCGGAGTTCACCGCTGCGACAGCCGAGCATATTCCGGCCGCAATCCCTGCCAGTAAAGGAAAAAAGTATCGTTTCATAGCCATCTTCAGACAACAAATATATGAAAATATCGGTGAACAAACGCCCTCGGCACCCCGGCCGGAAGCGGGAAATGCACGGGTTCAAACCCTAATATGTACGCTGTCAAACCGTAAAAATGCTTTTTTTTGAGAATTTTGTCCTCGGAAAATCCGCAGAAGAACTGCGTGAAGATCCAAACTAACCAAAAACGTTATAATCTATGGATCAATTTTACAAGCCGGCGTTACTTGTGCTGGCCGCTTTCCTCTCCTGGACGGGAGGCGTCGGGAGCATTCAGGCAGCCACCAACGAAGCGAATGCCGCTACGCTGCAACAGAAAGCTCCCGTTGAAGTGGAAGGCATGGTCAAAGACGGCAAAGGCCCCGTTGCCGGAGCCAGTGTGATTGTCAAGAATACCACCCTCGGAACAGTCACCGATGGCGATGGTCGATTCCGGATCAATGCCGCGTCCGATGCGACGCTCATCGTCAATTTTCTCGGATACAAAACCTCGGAGATGCCCGTTAACAACCGCTCCTTCATCGAAGTGACGCTGGCCGAGGACAGCCAGATGCTCGATGAAGTCGTGGTAACGGCCCTTGGCATCAAGCGGGACCGTAAGGCCCTCGGATACGGCGTTGCCGAAGTCAAGGGCGACCTGCTCACCAAGGCCAAGGAGACCAACGTCATCAACTCGCTGGCCGGTCGCGTTCCGGGTCTGGTCATCAGCCAGACGGCCGGAGGACCTTCGGGATCCACCCGTGTCATCCTGCGCGGAAGCACCGAAATGACCGGCAACAACCAGCCGCTCTATGTTATCGACGGCGTACCCTTGGACAACTCCAGCTACGGCAGCGCCGGTACATACGGAGGGTATGATCTGGGCGACGGAATATCGAGTATCAACCCCGATGACATCGAAAGCATGTCCGTGCTGAAAGGCCCTGCCGCGTCGGCCTTGTACGGCAGCCGTGCAAGCCACGGCGTGATTCTGATCACCACCAAGAAAGCCAATGCCAAGGAGCGCTTCAGCGTCGAGTACAACGGTACTCTTACGGTCGACACCCAGTTGGCCAAATGGGACGACATCCAGGAGATTTATGGCATGGGCAGCGGCGGCAGCTACAGCTACGATGCCGTGTCGAATACCAACAAGAGTTGGGGGCCGAAGGCGGACGGCAACAACATGCTGCGCTATTTCGACGGTGTGGAGCGTCCGTATCTGATCATTCCCGACAACACTTCGGGATTCTTCCGCACGGGTCTCACAACCACGAACAGCCTCATCGTGGGCACCTCGAACAACAGGTCCGGCATGCGGTTTTCCTATACGAACATGCACAACCGGGACATCGTACCCAATACCTACATGGACCGCAACACCTTCAGCCTGCGGGCGAATACCTCCATTTCGAAGGTCGATCTCGATTTTGGGACCACATATACCCGCGAGGATGTGAAAAACCGTCCTGCCCTGGGTGACAGCAAGGCCAACATCGGCAAGAACCTCATGACGCTGGCGACTACCTACGATCAGGCGTGGCTGCGCAACTACGAGAACGAGAACGGCGAGTATGCCAACTGGAACGGCATGGATCCCTACAACGTCAACCCTTATTGGGACATCTACAAGAACCGCAACGTCTCGGCCAAGGACTCGTTCCGTCTGAACGGAAAGGCGGTCTGGAACATCGGCCGGCATCTCAAGCTGCAGGGTACGGTCGGCGCCGAACTCAACTGGTTCGAGTTCGAGGACTTCAAGGCGGCAACCACACCCGGATACGAATCCGGATACCTGCAGCGCAGCAATGCCTTCAATCGCATGTACAATGCCGAACTCCTCGCTCTGTACAACAATACGTGGGGCGATTTCGACCTCAACGCCACGCTCGGCGCCAACTTCTACAAGGTCGACAACAAAACCACCATCACCACGGCGCAGGACATGAAGGTCCGCGATGTCATCGCGCTGATGAGTTTCAACGAAATCAGTGTCGAGGAGAACAGCTACCGCAAACAGATCAACTCGGTGTTCGGGGCAGTTAATTTCGGCTGGAAGCACATGCTTTACCTCGATATGACCCTCCGTTGCGACCAGTCGTCCACGCTCCCGGTCAACAATAACACCTACGTCTATCCGTCGTTTTCGGGCAGTTTCATCTTCTCGGAACTGATCAACGCCAAGAAGGCGCTCCCGTATGCCAAGGTGCGTGTATCGTGGGCTCAGGTCGGCAGCGACACCAATCCCTATCAGCTGGGTCTGGTCTACACCAAGTCGAAGTTCGCCTATCCGGGCTATACTATCGGCCATATCAACAACAATACGGTCCCCAACAGGAACCTCAAGCCGACAAGAACCAACTCGTTCGAAGCCGGTCTGGAGCTGCGCTTCCTCAACAGCCGCATCGGCTTGGACCTGACTTACTATGCACAGGTCAGCCGCGACCAGATCATGAGCATGGCAAGCTCCGATACGTCGGGCTATCCCTATCAGCTGATCAATGCCGGAGAGATCGAGAACAAGGGTATCGAGATCGCCCTCAACACGCGGCCGGTTCAGGCGGGGGACTTCTCCTGGGATCTGAATCTGAACTTTTCGAAGAACAACAACAAGGTCCGCTCGCTGGTTGCCGGAACCGACATGTTCGAACTCGAAAAGGCCACGTGGCTCGACGTACAGGTCGCTGCCAAGGTCGGTGAAAACTACGGTTCGCTGATGGGTCCCGATTTCCTGCGCAACGATAACGGCGACATCCTCATCGATCCGAAGACCGGACTCCCCCAATATGACCGCAGCAACCATGTCCTCGGCAACGCTTCGTGGGATTGGACGGGTGGTATCGTAACGACGTTCACCTACAGGAAACTCGCCCTTTCGGCCATTTTCGATGTCAAGGTGGGAGCTGATCTCTATTCGATGTCGGCCCGTGCGGCCTACGAATCGGGCAAAAGCCCCGAAACACTCCAGGGTCGTGAAGGATGGTACGCTTCGGAACAGAAACGCCAGGAGGCCGGTATTCCCAAAGGCGACGGCTGGGTCGCAACCGGTGGATTCGTCGCTCCGGGAGTCATCGACAACGGCGATGGAACCTTCCGCCGGAACGACATCTACATCGACCCCGAGGATTACTGGTTCAGCGTTTGCCGCAATGCACCCTCGATGTTCATCTTCGACAATTCCTACGTCAAGTGCCGCGAGCTGACCCTGAGCTACCAGGTGCCTACCGACTGGTCGCGCGGAGTGCTGAAAGGTCTGACCGTTTCGCTGGTTGCCCGCAATCCATTCATCATCTGGAAGAATATCCCCAACATCGACCCCGACTCGAATTACAACAATACCACGGGCATGGGTCTGGAATACGGTTCGTTGCCGTCGCGCAGAAGCTTCGGTTTCAACATCAACGTCAAGTTCTAATTAGTGTATCGCCATCATCATGAAACACATGCAAATACATAAGATCCTGTTCTCGGTTGTCGGGCTGCTGCTCTGTGCGTCGTGCAGCAACGACTACATGGAAGATCTCAATACCGATCCGTCGAAGGCCGCAGCCATCGACCCCAATGCCCAGCTCACCACGGCCCAGTTGCAGACCTATGGCGACCTGGATCTCACCGAGACGTTCCGCAGTTACATCTACGCCTTCACGCAGCATACGATGGGCTGCTGGAACACGACCAACTACGGCGGCCGCCACATGATTTCGGATGCCGACATGAGCAAGGTCTGGGCCCAATACTATCAGATGGCCATCAAGAATCTGGTCGATGCCGAGAATGCCAGCGCCGGCAACGAGGATCAGGTCAACATCCACGCCGCCATCCGGATCTACAAGGTCTACATGATGTCGCTGCTGACCGATCTCTACGGTGACATTCCCTATTTTGAGGCCGGGCTGGGCTTCATCGGTGGCATTCCCACGCCCAGGTACGACACCCAGGAGGCGATCTACAACGACTTCTTCAAGACGCTGACCGAAGCCGCTGCTTCCGTCGGGAGCGGCCGGGATGTCGTCTCCGGCGACCTCATCTTCGGCGGAGACTGTGCCCGCTGGAAAAAATTCGCCAATTCGCTGCGTCTGCGCTTTGCCATGCGTCTGTCGAAAGTCCTTCCGGAAAAGGCCCGGGCCGAATTCGAAGCTGCCCTGCAGGACGAGGGAGGCATCATGACCTCGTCGGCCGACGATGCCCTCGTGAAGCACATGAACGTTGCCTTCAACTTCGGTTCCGAGTCCTACGGCGACTATCGGGGCAACAAACTTGCGCAGCGTTTCTTCGGAAACGACCCCGTCAACAACCCGACCTTCATCTGCTCCACGCTCTTCGACGCACTCTACGACACGAAGGATCCGCGTACGTTCATGATTGCCCGTTTCTACTACGATGGAATGATGTCCCTGACGAGTCCCGACGGGCGCATCGACCTGACGGACGAGATGATCAAGGCGAATTGGGATGTGAAGGCCGACGCCCGCAAACCGGGAGCCTATGCCTGGGAGCCCTGGCCGCGCCTGTATGAAAGTCCGCTGGCCGAACCCTACAGCCAGATCGACCCGACCTTCACCAACAACATGTCCTACGCCAGCGAACCGAAGGTGGCCACCAACTTCCTGCTGAGCGATAACCCCGGAGTGGTGATGACCTCGGCTGAGGTGAAGTTCCTGCTGGCCGAGGCCAAGCTCAACGGCTGGGCTGTCGGGGCGGAAGCAAACACCCTCTTCGAGGAGGGAGTAACGGCTGCCATCAACTTCCTGACGGACAATTACGACTGTCGGAGCGTCGCGGCCGACGAGATCCGCACCTATCTCGACGGGCTGCACTTCGCCAACGTGGACACCGACATCAAACGCAGACTGATCAACACCCAGGCCTGGATCCTGCACTTCACCAACCCCTGCGAGTGCTGGGCCAACCAGCGGCGGAGCGGTTATCCGCAACTCAAGTCTCCGGCCGAATACGGATTCAGCAACGTGCTGGTGGACAGCCAGGAGATTCCCGTCCGGCTCTGCTACCCGCGCCTGGAGTCGTCCTACAACTCCGACAACTATAACGAAGCCCTCGCACGCATGGGCGGCTCCAACAGCTGGAATACCCCCGTGTGGTGGGACGTCGACTAATCTCCATCCTTTAAACATCCGATCATTATGAAAAGCAAACAGATATTGTTCATGACCGCATTGGCCGCATCGCTGGTCTGTGCATCGTGCAAGGACGAAGAGCCGTTTTCGACCATCACCCCCGACGATCAACCCTGCATCCTTGATCCGACCTTCCCGGACCGCACGCCCGGCGGTGACCCGGCCGTCTTCCGAAGCTTCGGCCGGGATAAGAACCTCCATCTCGAACTGACGGTGACGCCCTCGGCCTATACGACCGTCTCGTGGCTGCTCGACGGCAAGACGGTGCATACCGGATTGTCTATCGACATGCCGCTCGAGGCCGGAACCTATAACCTGCGTGTCGAAGCCGCAACGACGAAGGGTAAATCCACCTCGCGCGAATGCCTGATCGACGTGACACCGCTCGAAGGAGATCCCTGGTCCGAGGAGAGCGGTTTGGAGCGTTATGTGGCTCCGAATCTGAAAGCCCGCCTCACGGGATCAAACTTCGACAAGGTCTCCGGCCTTCAGCTGGGCGATATCCCCGTCACGGAGTTCCGTTGCGATGCCGCGGCCTCCGCTGTCGAGTACACCGTGCCTTCGGGTATCGCTCCCGGACGCTACCGCATCTCGCTGCTCGACGGCGAAGGCAATCGATACGGAGCCAATACCGTCACGGTGCTCGAAGGAGCCACCGTCCTCGAAGGGGCCTCGACGGCAGCTCCCGGAGGAGTGGTCACCCTGTGCGGCATCAAACTGGACGAGGTCGCCTCGATCACGATCGGTGACCGGCAGATCGACTCCTTTACAACGCATACCGCCACGGAGCTTTCGTTCATCTGTCCGGACGAATTGGCCAGCGGCGAGGAGTATGCCATTTCGGGCCTGACCTCTGGCGGTGATGCCGTCCTGTTCGTGGCTGCGGATGGGCAACTTGCCCCCGAAATTCAGATCCTGATGACCTCGGAAGCCACCCTCTGGGAGGGCCATTTTGCCGTTGCGGACTGGTCGACCAACTTCGAGGCGGTTCGCTATCAGCTCAACGAGGTCCGTGCAGGATCGATTCTCCGAATCTATTATTCGCTCAATACTGCGGCCGACTACCATCAGATCCGTGTGGTGACGGGAGACTGGACCCGTCTGTTGGGTACATCCGATGCCGATGATTTCAAACCGACCGAAGACGGGCTGATCGAAATGGAGATGACGCAGGAGCGCATCAACCTGATCAAGGATCATGCAGGTTTTCAGTGTGTGGGACACGGCTATTTCGTAGACAAAATCACACTCGAATAACAGTCAATATGAGAAAAACCATTATTTCCACCCTGATGCTCCTTGCGCTCTGTTCGGGCGCAAGGGCCCGGCAGGCTACGCCGCTCTATCTGCAGACCGACGCCCCGCTCGAGGAGCGCGTCGAGGATGCTCTGCAACGGCTCACGCTCGAAGAGAAGGTAGCGTTGTGCCACGCCCAAAGCAAATTCACCTCGGCCGGGGTTCCGCGGCTGGGAATCCCTGAACTGATGATGAGCGACGGCCCCCACGGTGTCCGCGCGGAAATCGAATGGAACAGTTGGAACTATGCCGGATGGACCAGCGATTCGATCACGGCATTCCCGGCTCTGACGGCTCTGGCCGCCACATGGAACCCCCGCATGGCGGCGCTCTACGGCAAGGCCATCGGCGAGGAGGCCCGCTACCGGGAGAAGGATGTTCTGCTGGGACCGGGTGTCAATATCTACCGCACACCGCTCAACGGCCGCAACTTCGAATACATGGGCGAGGATCCTTGTCTGGCCGGCGAAATGGTGGTTCCCTACATTCAGGAACTCCAGAAAAGCGGCGTTGCGGCATGTGTCAAGCATTTTGCCCTGAACAATCAGGAGCAATGGCGGGGATCGGTCGATGTCGCGGTCGACGAACGGGCTCTGCGCGAGATTTATCTGCCGGCGTTCCGCCGAGCCGTGGTCGATGCCGGCGCCTGGAGCATCATGGGCTCCTACAACCGCTATCTGGGGCAGCACTGCTGTCACAATCGGGTGTTGCTGAACGACATCCTGCGCAAGGAGTGGGGATTCGACGGATGCGTCATCACCGATTGGGGCGGAGCACATGACACCCGGGAAGCCGCACTGAACGGACTCGACATCGAGATGGGAACCTACACCAACGGGCTGACCTCGGAGAGCGCTTTCGGCTATGGCCAGTATTATCTGGCCTCGCCTTATCTGCAACTGTTGTACAAAGGCGAGATCCCCGTGCAGACGGTCGACGACAAGACCCGCAACATCCTGCGGCTGATCTTCCGTACCGCCATGAATCCTGACCGTCCGTGGGGTTCGCTCTGCACCGAGGAGCATTACGCTACGGCCAAAGCCATTGGCGACGAATCCATCGTGCTGCTCAAAAACAGCGGCATTCTGCCGTTGCAGGCCGAGCGTTACCGGCGCATTCTGGTTGTCGGGGACAATGCCACCCGGCGTCTGACCGATGGAGGCGGCTCCTCGGAGCTCAAACCCAAGGATACGGTCTCTCCGCTTGAAGCCCTCAAGGCGCTCTATGGGGACAAGATTGTCCATACCCGGGGATATGCCTGCGGGCGTCCGCTCTACGAGCAGGTCGAGGAGGTCCCGGCCGCCACGACGGATTCGCTCCGCCGGGAGGCTGTTGCGCTGGCCCGCACGGCGGATGTGGTCATCTACATCGGCGGCCTGAACAAGAATGCCTACCAGGACTGCGAATCGACCGACCGCAAATCCTACGACCTGCCTTTCGGTCAGAACGAACTGATTGATGCCCTGCTTGGGGCGAATGCCAACCTCATCGTGATGAACATCAGCGGCAATGCCTATGCGATGCCGTGGGCCGATCGTGTCCCGGCGATCCTGCACGCCTCGTATCTGGGGAGTATGGGAGGAAAGTCGATTGCCGATGTTCTCGGCGGACGGGTCAATCCGTCGGGGAAACTTCCCTATTCGATTCCCGTCCGGTTGTCGGACTGCGCCGCCCATGCATCGGATGATCCGGCCTCCTACCCGGGTATCGAACGCGGGGCGGATTCCGGGAGCCCGATTCCGGGATCGTTTCTCGACAGCGGGGCGGATCCGCAGGTGACCTACGCCGAAGGAATCTTGGTCGGATACCGCTGGCACGATACCAAAAAGATCCCTGCGCTCTTCCCCTTCGGCCACGGCCTGAGCTATACGAACTTCTCTTATGGCAAGCCCCGGGTGTCGGCTTCGACGATGGGTGCCGGGCAGGAGCTGCGGGTTTGCATGTCGGTGACGAACGAAGGTCCGAGGGACGGAATGGAGGTCGTGCAGCTCTACGTTGGCGACGACAAATGCTCGGTCGTGCGGCCTGTCAAAGAGCTCAAGCACTTCCGGAAGGTCTTCATCAAGGCCGGTGAACAGGTCGACGTGGAGTTTGCTGTTTCGGAGAATGACCTCAAATTCTTCGATGAGACCTCGCATGACTGGACTGTTGAAGAGGGAACCTTTACCCTCTATATTGGCTCCTCTTCGACCGACATCCGCCATACGGTTCGGTTCCGATACCGGAAATAACCGATCCGTAGCACTTTTTCAATAAACAGCCCGCTGGTCCTTGCTGGATCGGTGGGCTGTTTTGGAATTGCCTGAAGTACCGGCAGGGGTTTCGTGTTGTCCCTTCGGCAAGAAGCGGTTGCTGCCATCTGTTTCGGGGCTGCGGATGATGCATCGGTTCCGCCGACAACAAATGGGGCGGGACTCCCAATCCGGCTCCTGACGTGGCTAACGCCGGAATTCGAGACCGGCGACGACGGCCTTGTGGTCGCTCAAATCGTCTTCGAGGATGTCGTAGTCCACCCCGATGAAATTGTCGTCGTAAAAAATGTAGTCGATGCGCAGAACGCCGCCCAGATAGCGGAACGTGTCGCCGAAGCCGCTCCCGACGGTGCAGAAGCCGTCCGTCATGTGGCCCTTGAGCTGGCGGTAGGTATAGGAGGAGGGGGTGTCGTTGAAGTCTCCGGCGAGGATCACCGGGTAGTGCGTCGAGTCGATCACCGTGCGGATTTCGCGTACCTGCTGCGCCCGGATCCGGCTGTTGCGCTCCAGTTCGACGATCACCCGCTCGACCGGGGCGTCGCTGTTGTGGTCCTGCTGGAAGCGCTGGCGCAGGCTCGAAATCCCGGAGGTCTGGAGGTGTACCGAAAAGACGCGCACGGTGTCGTGCCCGATCCGGAGGTCCGCCTCCAGATAGTCGTTGCCCGATTCGGGGAACCGGACGTAGCGGTGGGTGAGGATCGGGAAGCGGCTCAGGATGGCCTGCCCGCTTTGGGCGACGCAATAGGGCATGCGTGCGGCGAAAAGCCGGGCGATGCTGTCGGTCGGAAATTTCGGGTTTTCGGGAAACTCCTGCAGGCAGAGTATGTCGACCTGCTCGCGCTCCATCACCGAGGCGATGCCGTGAGCCGTGACGGACGTGGTGCCGAGCCGGCTGAATCCGTAGGCGTTGAGCGTGGCGATGCGCAGGTCGTGGGGGCCCTTGCTGTTGAATTTGGGCAGCTGGATCATTGCCGAAATATATCCCAGATTGAGAACCAAAGCCGCAACGGGCATCAGCGCAAGGCCCCATCTGCGGCGCAGAAGCCACCAGACGAGCGCTGCAATGTTCAGCGCCAGGATAACGGGCATCAGCAGTGCGACGGAGGCCCAGAAGTTCCCGGATTCGGGCGGTATGAACGATGAGCGCCAGCTGGCGACGGCTGCTGCCAGCAGCAATGTGGTGACGACGATGCCCGGAATTTTCGACAGGCGGTATGCGGTTTTTCGTCCCATAGAATATCTTTATTAGAACAAACTCATTGATTTCGGAGGCAAATATAGTGGATTTTCGAAAATAAAATTTCCTCTGTGTTCCCGAGTCAATCCGCTTCGCTCGGGCATGGAGCGGATGCCGCTGTCGGATGGAACCGCATTCGTTGTCTCTCTTTTCTGATTGATCGTTAGCGCGTTGGCTGATGTCAGCCGCATCGTCAGCCGCAGAAATGACGTCCGCCAGGGAGGTGCAAAAATTCGGCCACAGGACGCACGAAAAAAGCGGCAGACCCCATGGTCTGCCGCCTTGTCGCATTCCTGCGGCACGCGGCGTCAATCCCCGTAATCCGGGGCGCCTTTGCGTTTGTCCGCTCTTCGGATCACTCCGCCAGCATCGCGTGCCGGTAGCCGTCGGTTTTGTCCCAGTCGCCGCGCGTGAAGTCGGGAACAGCCACCGGGGCGCTGTTGTGTTCGAGCGACATGGCCGTAAGAGCTCCGATGCACGACCATTCGGCCGCATCGTAGACATCCTGATCCAGCGGCAGGCCATGTTGCAGGCAGTAAATCAGTCGGTAGTCCATGATGAAGTCCATGCCGCCGTGGCCGCCGACCTCGCGGGCCTTGGCCTCGATGTCGAGGACGATCGGGTCCTTGTAGCGCTCCATCAGCGCCTCGTGCACCTCCTGCGACACGAACTGGTGGGCGCTCAGGTTCTCGTGGTCGGGTACTCCCGAATCGGCAAGCTGCTCGGGGTTGAAGGCATAGCCCTGAACGGGGTATTTGTTGGCGAATCCCTCGGTGCCGGTCAGCTGATACATGCGGCTGTAGGGGCGGGGCGTGTAGACATTGTGCTCGAGCAGGATCGTGCGGCCCTTCTCGGTCCTGATCAGCGTCGTCGTGTGGTCGGCGTTGGCGAACTCCTCGGCGCCCAGCTTCTCGCGGGCGGTCTTCAGTCCGTTGACCGACCGGGTGTCCATCGACACCAGATAGTTCATCTTGTCGCCGCGGTGGATGTCCAGCAGCTGGCAGGCGGGGCCGAGGCCATGCGTGGCGTAGACGTCGCCGCGGTGTTTCCGGTTGAACTTCAGCCGCCAGCTGTCCTGATAGTAGTCCCAGAAGGCGTCGAGATCGTGGATGTACGAACCTTCGACATGGAGGATATCCCCGAAGAGCCCCTGCCGGGCCATGTTGAGCGTCGTCAACTCGAAGAAGTCGTAGACGCAGTTTTCGAGCATCATGCAGTGGCGCTGCGTCTTTTCGGCGGTGTTCACCAGCTGCCAGCACTCTTCGAGCGACGTGGCAGCGGGAACCTCGATCGCGACGTGCTTGCCGTGCTCCATGGCGTAGACGGCCATCGGGACATGCAGCTGCCACGGGGTCACGATGTACACCAGGTCGATGTCGTCGCGTTCGCAAAGCTGTTTCCAACCCTCCTGGCCGCTGTACGGATCCGCTTCGGGGAATCCGCGGCGCACGAGAATCGCCTGCGCGCTGTCCACGCGTTCGGGGTAGAGGTCACACAGGGCTTTGATTTCGACGCCGTCGAGGTGGGTGAAGCGTTCCACGGCCCCGGGGCCGCGCATGCCCAGCCCGATGAAGCCCACACGTACCGTCTCCATCGGTGCGGTTTTGAGCCCCAGTACCGATTTCTGACCCGGTTCGCGCGCCGGGGTGTCGAAGACGATCACACCGTCGACGCTCTTCCAACCTTTTGATTCGCAGCCGGAAAGAAGGAGTATGATCCCGAGGGAAGACAACAGGAGGAATAGTTTCTTCATGGGTATGACAGATTGATTGGTTTCGTTACAAAAGTATGAAATATTTTGAAATATGCACCTATTTGACTACTTTTGCCGACGTAAAAATCTCATTCCATGTTTCGTAGATTCGCGGCGGTAATCCTCTCGGCCATTCTGCTCTCGCCGGGGTGGCTCGGCATGACGGGTATGACGCTCCCGGTCGGGCTCGTCCCGCTGCTGTGGGTGAGCGCTTCGTACGACGGCACGCGCCGCGCGTGGTGGGGCATGTTCGGCTGGGCGACGCTTGCCTTTGTGCTGTGGAACGCCTTGACAATCTGGTGGATCTGGTATGCCACTCCCGTAGGCCCTCCGGCCGCCACGCTGGCCTCGACGACGATGAACATGATTGCCTTCATGCTCTTCCATACCGTTTCGAAAAAAGCCCCCAAGGCGCTGGCCTACGTCACGCTCGTCGCGGCGTGGGTCTCGACGGAATACTGGTACACCGTCGGGGATTTCTCGTGGCCGTGGCTCATTCTGGGCAACGGCTTCTCGCACGAGGTCTGGGCCGTGCAGTGGTACGAATATACGGGCGTCTTCGGCGGTACGCTGTGGGTGCTGCTCTCCAATATCCTGATTTTTGAAGCCCTCCGGGCGCGCACCGCACGGCGGTGGATTGCGGCGGCCTGTGCCGTCGTGCTGCCGATAGCCGTCTCGCTGGTTATCCGGGGGTGCTGGACGCAGCCCGACGAAGGGAGCGTTGCCGTGAGCGTCATCCAGCCCAATGTGGACTGTTACGACAAGTTCCACGGCGATACCCGGCGACAGGAACGCAATATCGCGGAGCTCATGGCGGAGGTCCCCGCCGGCGCGCAGTTCATCCTGCTGCCCGAGACCGCTGTGCCGGGTGACTACCTGGAACCTGGATTGAGCGACTTCTGGTCGACGGGCGAACCGGGGGCATTCTGGCAGGAACTGACCGACTCGCTCCGCAGCCGGCATCCCGAAGCGCTGCTCATCACCGGAGCCGGCACCATCCGCCGCTACCCGGCCGGAGCGCAGACCGAGACGGCTCGCCCGGAGCGCTTCGGCGACGGCTATTACGACCGCTTCAACACGGCCGTGGGGCTCGACTCGGCGGGATGCATGCAGCTGCACCACAAAGGGCGGCTGGTAATCGGTGTCGAAAACACCCCGACATGGGTCTTCGACGTATTGAATTTCCTTGTCATCGACCTGGGCGGCACGGTCGGACAGATCGGCAAGGGACTGCACGGCACGGCTTTCGGGCACAACGGCGTCAAGGTCGGTCCGGCGATCTGCTACGAAGGGCTTTACGGCGACTTCTACGGCGGATTCGTGCGCCGCGGCGCGCAGTTCATGGCCATCATTTCGAACGATGGCTGGTGGGGTGACACGCCCGGTTACAAGCACCTGTTCTCGATCTCGCGCCTGCGGGCCATCGAGCACCGCCGCGCCATCGCCCGCTCGGCCAACACCGGGGAGTCGGGCTTCATCTCGGCCCGCGGCGACGTGGGCGAAACCCTCGGCTGGGAGGAGCGCGGCGTGATCACCGCCGAAGTGCCGCTCAACTCGGCACTCACCTTCTACACCCGCTACGGTGACTACCTGGCCCGCATCTCCGAATATGTCCTGCTGCTGTCGGTGCTCTACTACGTGGCCTACCGCTACAAACGCAGGAATTACCTCGTCAAATAAACTCCTTGTTGCTATGAATTACACCCAGACACTCGAATTCCTCTTTCGGTCGCTCCCTGTTTTCGAAACCCAGGGCGCGACGGCCTATAAACCGGGATTGGAGCGCATCACCGCATTCTGCCGCCACATCGGAAACCCCCAGCGCAACTTCTTCACGATCCACATTGCCGGAACCAACGGCAAAGGATCCGTGTCGCACATCATCGCCTCGGTCCTCCAGCAGGCCGGATACCGCACGGGACTGTTCACCTCGCCCCACCTGCAGGACTTCCGCGAACGCATCCGCGTCGACGGCGAAATGATCCCCAAGCAGAAGGTGGTGAACTTCGTGGACAAGCACCACGACAAGATGGTCGACCTGGAGTTGTCGTTCTTCGAGATGACCGCCGCAATGGCCTTCGATTACTTCGCCCAGAGCGATGTCGAGGTGGCGGTGATCGAAACGGGACTCGGGGGGCGGCTCGACGCCACGAACATCATCGTCCCGATCTTGAGCGTCATCACCAACATCGGCCTGGAGCATACCTCCCTGCTGGGCGATACGCTGCAGAAGATCGCCGCGGAGAAGGCCGGCATCATCAAGAAGAGCATTCCGGTGATCGTCGGGGAGGCCGATCAGCGCTACAACGGCGTTATCGAACAGGCGGCCGCGGCCAACAAGTCGCGGGTGATCTATGCCGAACAGGAATTTTCGTGCGAGGAACACCACCTGAAGGACGCGGGTCAGAGTTTCCGTCTCTACCGCTCGCGCGACGGTCGGGCGTTCGACGTGTCGCTCGACCTGCAGGGCAACTACCAGAGCCGCAACATCGTCACCGCCTCGGCGGCGGTCGACTTCCTGCACGAGGAGACGCCACTCACCATTTCGCGCCGTGCCTACCTCGAAGGCATGCGTTGCGCCGCGGCCAACACGGCCCTGATGGGCCGTTGGCAGACGTTGGGCGAATCGCCGCTCACGGTCTGCGACACGGGCCATAACGCGCACGGCATCGCCTATGTTGCTGATCAGCTGAAGGCCACGCCCCATCGGGAACTCTACTGCGTGATGGGCTTTGTCCGCGACAAGGATCTGGCGCACATTCTGCCTCTGCTGCCGCGTGATGCCCACTACATCTTCACGCAGGCCCACTCCGAGCGCTCTCTCCCGGCAGAGGAGCTGACCACGAAAGCCGCAATCTATGGACTCCACGGCGAGGCGGTGGAAGAGGTGACGGCCGCCGTGGCCCGGGCCCGAGAGCTGGCGGCCCCCGAGGACATGATCTTTATCGGCGGCAGCACCTACGTCGTCGCCGAAGCGCTGTAAGGCCCCGCCCCATGCATCGAAAAGCCCGCTGCGAGAGAGCAGCAGGCTTTTTGCGTTGTCGGAATGCCCGGATGGCGTCTGCGGCGGAGAGCGTCTGCCTGATGCCGCGACGCGCCCCGAACCGATCGGCGATCGGTGGCTCTTCGTGTGTGATGACGTTTTGTTTCAGCGATGGCCTCCTCGTGCCGCGGCTTTTCGTAAGGGAATGAATTATCCGACGACAGCCCGTGCGCCGCCGCTCCCCGGACCGGCCTCTTCTTGGGCCCCGGAGGTCTCTTTTTGGACCTTGCTTCGGTTCTCTAGTCTGCCTCGTCTGGATTCCGCACCGGGTCCCGGATTTGCCTCTTCTTGGACACCGTGCCGGACCCCGAACCTGCCTCTTCTTGGGCCCCGGAGGTCTTTTTTGGACCTTGCTTCGGTTCTCTGGTCTGCCTCGTCTGAACTCCGTACCGGGTCCCGGATTTGCCCCGTCTTGGACCCCGTGTCGCTCCCCGGACCGGCCTCTTCTTGGGCTCCGTGCTGCTCCCCGGGCCGGCTGCATTTTGGACCCTGTGCCGGACCCCGAACCTGCCTCCTCTTGGACCCTGCGCCGGACCCCGAACCTGCTGCCCCCCCCCGGTTAGGCTTGGCCCATCTTGGGACCCGCGTCGGGCGTGGGCTGGGGCGAGGGAATCTCGATCTTGCCCACGTTGCTTTCGTAGCGCACGATGTTCTCCTGCAGCGAGCGCAGCAGCCGCTTGGCGTGCTCGGGCGTAAGGATGATGCGGCTCTTGACGCGAGCCTTCTGCACGCCGGGCAGGACCGTCGCAAAGTCGATGATGAACTCCGATGTGGAGTGCGATATGATCGCCAGGTTCGAATAGTGGCCCTGGGCCACGGCGTCGTCCAATTCGAGGTCGATGCCGAATTGTTTCATCTCTGCCATTGTTGGAGTACTGTTTTTGCAAAAATATTCATTTTCAACAAACGATATGCAAGCCCGGGGCCAAAGTTTTCGATATTTTATCAACAGCCCCGGTCTGCGGGATAGCCCGCCGCGCCCTTTTTTTGGCTTTTCATGGGCGGATGTCGGAGCTTTTTTGTATCTTTGCTTCGCAAATAAGCAATGCTTCCGCAAGGCCGGCGACGACCCGGAAAAAGAGGCCGTCTCCCGTGCAGGGGCATATAGTGAGTAACAGGCGCGTTGCTGACGCGCAGCAAACCGAAAAAATGGCATTTGAAATCGTTGAAACCCTGTTCCGCGGCATCTGTGTGGGCGTTGCCGCTTCGATCACGGTAGGTCCCGTGGCAGTGCTCTGTATCCAGCGCACGCTGTCGAAAAGCCGCCGCTCGGGCATCGTTTCAGGTATCGGCGTCGCCTGTGCCGATACGTTCATGGCCATGGCGGCCCTGTTCTTCTACTCGATGCTCCAGACCCAGATCGAACAGTACAACACCCTGCTGCGGGTGATCGGCGGCATCTTCGTGGTGATCGTCGGCGTCTTCATCTTCGCGCAGAATCCCGTGCCGCAGATCCGCCGCAACCGCGCGGGCAAAACCTCGATGTGGCAGGATTTCGCCTCGATCTTCGGGCTTACGATCGCCAATTTCATCATGGTCATCCCCTACATCCTGGCCTTCTTCGCGGTGTTCAAGATTTCGGGCGGCGACATGGCCGACCACACGTTCGGCGGCTTCGTGCGTTCGCTGTTCGTCATCGCCGGGTTCTTCGGCGGGGCGGTGGCGTGGTGGACCCTGCTGGCCTTCGTCATCAACCTCTTCCGCCGCCGTTTCCGTCCGCGGCACATGCTCACGATCAACCACGTCGCAGGGCTTATTATCGGCATATTAGGTATTTACACCATATTATCGACCTTCTTTGATATATTCCCCAATGTCGGACACTAAACACAGGATCATCATTGCCGTCGACGGTTTTTCGTCGTGCGGAAAAAGCACCTTCGCTAAAGCCATCGCAGCCCGTCTGGGCTATATCTTCATCGACACGGGCGCCATGTACCGCGCCGTGACGCTCTATGCCCTCGAACACGGGGCCATCGCTTCGGGCATCGTCGACGAAGAGGCCGTCGTGGGGCTGCTGGACAGCATCTCGATCACCTTCCGTTTCAACCCCGAGCGCGGGGCGAGCGACATCTATGTGAACGGCGATCTGGTCGAGGGCAAGATCCGCACCATCGAGGTTTCGAACTGCGTGAGCCGTGTGAGCGCCATCCCCGAGGTGCGCCGCAAGCTGGTGGCCATGCAGCAGGAGATGGGCCGCCGCCGGGGTGTGGTGATGGACGGACGGGACATCGGCACAGTGGTCTTCCCCGATGCCGAGCTGAAACTGTTCATGACGGCCGATACGGCCGTGCGGGCCTGCCGCCGCTATAAGGAGCTGACGGGCAAGGGCATGTCAGTGACGATGGAGGAGGTCGAGCGCAACATCCGCGAGCGCGACAAGGCCGACATGAGCCGCGCCGTATCGCCGCTGCGCCAGGCCGACGACGCCATTGTGCTGGACAACAGCCACATGACCGTCGACGAGCAGATGGCGTGGTTTATGGATCAATTTGCAAAAATCAACCGATAACGCGCCGCCGGGCGCATGGCAAAGAACTATGGTAGTCGAGATCGACGATAAATCGGGCTTCTGCTTCGGCGTTGTCCGCGCAATCACGGAGGCCGAACGCGCCCTCGCGGAGGGAGGTACGGTCTACTCGCTCGGCGACATCGTCCACAACCGCATCGAGGTCCAGCGCCTCGAGCGGCAGGGGCTGCGGACCGTGACCCATGCCGACATGCCGCATCTGGCCGGCTGCCGGCTCTTCATCCGTGCCCACGGCGAACCCCCTACGACCTACGCCGCAGCCCGGGAGACGGGCATCGGGATCATCGACGCCACCTGCCCGGTGGTCGCACGGCTGCAGCGCCGGGTCAAGGAGGCCCACGAACGGATGCGCCCCCGAGGCGGGCAGGTTGTGATCCTCGGCAAACGGGGCCATGCCGAAGTGGTGGGGCTCACGGGGCAGGTTGAGGACCCGACGATCGTGATCGAACGGGAGGAGGACCTGGCGCTGATCGACTTCTCGCGTCCGATCTATTTCCTTTCGCAGACCACGCAGAGCATCGAGCTCTTCGAGCGGCTGGGTGCCGAGATGCGCCGTCGCGCCGCCGATGCGGATCAGGTCTGCATCGACGATACGATCTGCCGGCAGGTCTCCAACCGTGAACAGCACCTCGCCGAGTTCTCCGGGCGGTTCGATGTCGTGGTGTTCGTCTGCGGGCGCAAGTCGTCGAACGGCAAAGTCCTCTCCGAGGTGTGCCGCCGGGCCAACCCGCGCACCCACGTCGTCGAGGAGGCTTCGGAAATCGACCCCGCATGGTTCGAGGGGGCAGCGACGGTGGGCATCTGCGGCGCCACATCGACGCCCAAATGGCTGATGCAGGAGGTTGCCGACGGCGTGCGCAAAATCGGAACGTGAAAAAACAGATAACTGGATAATCAGATGTTGCTATGAAATACTTCGTCCGCTCGTTAAAATATTTCTTCGCCCTGTGCGTTCTCTGTATAGCCCTGATGGGACTGATGCTGGCGACCGGGACTTCGGCGCTGTCGCTCGACGACACGCTCTACGTCATGCTGCACACCGACCGTTACCTGATGCTCTTTGTGGCGATTGTCGTGCTGGCGGCCGTCTACCCCAAATTCGGATTCGTGGTGCGCCGGGTGGAGGGCGACATCGAGGAGAACCGGGAGCAGATCCTGAATGCGTTCCGCTCGGCAGGCTTTTCGCTGCGCTCGGACGAGGACGGGGTGATGACCTTCCGTGCCGACAATTTCGGGCAGAGGCTGATGCTGCTGTGCGAAGACGAGATAAAGGTTTCACAGTACGGACAATGGATCGTGATCGACGGCATCCGCCGCGGCGTCGCCCGGGTACACTACCGGCTCGATTCGTACATACACATGACACGCAATGATTAGAAAATACCGCTACCTGCTCACTGCGGCCGCCGCTGTCGGCGCCGCCGGGCTCTTGACATTCGCCGCCCGCAACGACTTCGGGCTGGGCCGCAACATGGAGATCACGGTCAACATGATGCGCGAACTCTCGCTGGGGTATGTCGATTTGGTGAATCCCGACCGCCTGATGGAAGGGGCCGCCGCCGGCATGGTCCGCGACCTGGATCCCTACACGGAGTATATCTCCGAGGAGGGGCTGCAGGATTTCGAACTGCTCACCACGGGCAAGTACGGCGGCATCGGGTCGCTCATCCGCCAGAAGGACGACTACGTCCGCATTGCGCAGCCCTACCAGGGATCGCCGGCCGACAAGGCCGGGCTGAAGATCGGCGACAAGATCCTGGCCATCGACGGCAAGGATGCCAAAGGCTTCACGACCGAGCAGGTCTCCTCGCATCTCAAGGGCGAGCCGGGCAGCAAGGTCAAAGTGACCGTCGAGCACCTCGACGGCACGCAGCAGACGGCGGCAATCCGCCGCGAACGGATCGCGATCCCGGGTGTGCCTTACGCCGGATGGGTCGCCGACGGCATCGGCTACATCCGCCACGGCGACTTCACCGAAGGGTGCTACGAGGAGATGCGCGCGGCCATCGAACGGCTGCGTGCCGAAAAGCCGCTGAAAGGACTTGTGCTCGACTACCGCTCCAACGGTGGCGGCATCATGCAGGAGGCCGTCAAAATCCTGGGAATGTTCGTCCCCAAAGGGATCGAGGTGGTCAGCACCAAGGGCCGTTCGGAGGCTTCGAAACAGGTGTTCCGCACCGATGTGGAGCCGATCCTTGCGGACCTGCCGCTGGCGGTGCTGATCAACGGCAACTCGGCCTCGTCGGCGGAGATCGTCGCCGGGGCCTTGCAGGACCTCGACCGCGCGGTGCTGATCGGGCAGCGCAGTTTCGGCAAGGGGCTTGTGCAGTCGACCCGCCCGCTGGGCTACAATGCCATGCTGAAGCTCACCACGGCCAAATACTACATCCCCTCGGGCCGCTGCATCCAAGCCATCGACTATTCCCACTCGCAGGAGGGTTCGGTGCGGACCATCCCCGACTCGCTGATCACGGAGTTCACGACCCGCGCGGGACGCAAGGTCTACGACGGCGGGGGTGTGATGCCGGACATCGAGACCGAGCCGGAGTACATTTCGCGCTTCGCCCTGACGCTCTATGCGCTGGGCTTCATCGAGGATTTCGGCGACGAATACACGCGCCGCAACCCCGGCCGGGAGATCGACATCCGCACCTTCACGATCTCGGACGAGGATTACGCCGACTTTGCGGAGTTTCTGAAAGACAAGAAGGTTCCCTACGAGTCGGATACCCGCCGGGCGCTCAAGGCCCTGAAAAAGGCTGCCGAGGACGACCGTTTCTCCGAGCTGAGGGACAAGTTCGAACAGATGGAGTCCGAGTTGAAGGACGACACGCAGACCAACCTCGAAACCTACCGCAAACAGGTCGTCGAGGCGATCAATAACGACATCGTCATGCGCCACGGCTACCAGGCCGGTGTGATCGAGCATTCGCTGCCGGGCGACAGGGAGGTGAGCAGGGCCGTCGAAGTACTCGGCGATCCGACAACCTATGCCCGCATCACCCGCGAGCAGGACACCAAGCGCAAGTAGACCCATGAAAATCAGGGCTGAATTCTTCTCGTTCCGCAACCGGGTGGTGGTGATCGTCGTCGGGGTGACGCTTGGCGCCGTATCGCTGCTCTACACCAACGACATGGCCCGGCGGCTCAAGGAGAAGGAGCAGCACGACGTGGCGCTGTGGGCCCACGCCATGGAACGCGTCACGCGCGACGTGCTGGGGGGCATGATCCAGGATCCGTTCGTGGCCGACATCATGTCCAACGGCAACAACATCCCGTTCATCATCACCAACGAGAACCTCGAGGTCATCAACTCGCACCTCATCCCCGAGAAGATCATCAACCACCCCGGGCGGCTCCGGGAGCAGATCGACAAGTTTTCGGTCGACAACCCGCCGATCCCGGTGAAATTCTTCTGGTCGTCGCAGCATTACCACATCATCTTCTACGGCAAGTCGGCGCTGCTCAAGTCGCTCTACTACTTCCCCTACGTGCAGCTCCTCGTCATCACGGCCTTCATTGCGCTGGGATTTATCGCCTTCCGTTCGTCGAAGCACGACGAGCAGAACCGTGTCTGGATCGGACTGGCCAAGGAAACGGCCCACCAACTGGGTACCCCGACCTCGTCGCTGCTGGGATGGATCGAGTACCTGCGTTCGCAGGATGTGGATCCGACGGCCGTCGAGGAGATGAACAAGGACCTCACGCACCTGATGAAAATCGTGGACCGCTTTTCGAAAATCGGCTCCGAGACCCCCCTCACCCCGGCCAACATCAACGAAGTGGTGGGCGAATCGGTCATGTACTTCCGCAAGCGCATTCCCCGCAACGTGACGCTCGACTACAACGGATTGGCCATCGCCCCCGTGCAGGCCAACATCAATGCCGCTCTGTTCGAATGGGTCGTGGAGAACCTGATGAAGAACTCGCTCGACGCGCTGCAAGGCCACGGCGCCATCGACGTGCGGATTTCGTCGGACGACAAGAGTGTCATGATCGACGTGAAGGACACGGGCAAGGGTATCCCCAAGAGCAACTGGAAGCGCATCTTCGAACCGGGATTCACGACCAAGACCCGCGGTTGGGGCCTCGGTCTGTCGCTCTCGCGCCGCATTGTCGAGGAGTACCACCAGGGCAAGATCGCCGTCGTCGACTCCGAAATCGGCAAGGGAACCACCATTCGTATCACGCTCAAACGCTTCTTCGCCTGATGAACTCCTCGCCGGTACATAGGCAAACTGCAGAACCTGCGGTGGATTCGCTGTCCGGAACTCCGGAAGTTCCGGAAGTTCCGGCCCGGACCGAAGACACTCCGGGGGCGGATACGCTCCGTGCGGAACTGTCTTTTGCGGATTCGATCTTGGCAGATCCGGCCTTTGCGGACGGAGCTCCCGCGCCGTTTTTCGCTGCGGCGACCGACGCAGCCCCTTCCCAATGGCGCGACACGACCTCCGCCGCCGTTTTCGGAGCACAATCCACCCTCGCAGACCCTGCGCGGATCCCGCTCGCACCGCCTCCGGCGCTCACGGAAAACGCCTTTTTCCAGGGTTTCGTGCTGCTGCTCGCCGCGGCCTACGCCATGCTGCTCTATCGCAACCTGGGCGACGTGCACATGCTGCTGGGACGCATTTCGCGCGATGCCGCCTCGGGGAAACGCCTCACCGAGGAGACGGGCGGAGGCGGTTACTCCCGTTTTCTGAATGTCTCCACCGCCATCGGCCTGCTCTTTCTGGGTGTCGCGGCGGTCAAATACGGCGACATGCTGATGCCCGGGCAGTTTGCGGCGTCCGTTCCGCAGAGGGCAGCCCTGATCTTGAGCCTGCTGGTTTCGCTCGCCTCGCTGGGCGTAGTCGCCTGTCAGTCTGTCGTCATCCGGCTGGCCGGAGCCCTGACCCTCTCGCAGCCCTTCATCGCGCAGCTCATCCTGCTCAAACGCACCTGTTTCGCCCTCGGTATGATCCTCATTTCGCCTCCGTTGCTGCTCTTCGTCCTCTGCCCGCCGGGCACGGGCGGCGTCTGGTTTAGCATCGTCGCCGTCGAATTGGCCGCAGCGGTCGTCTTATACCTCAAGGAGACATTAAACCTGTTTCTTTCCAAAAAAGTTTCGATTTTGCATTGGTTTTTGTACCTTTGCACCGTGGAAGTCTTCCCTGTCAGCCTATTATGGCTGCTTGTAGCAAGATGAAACGGCAAAGACAAACCTAAATCAATTCGCGACATTGAAAGTAAAGAGTGTATTAGTTTCGCAGCCGAGGCCCGCTGTCATCGAAAAGTCCCCGTTCTACGAATTGTCCCAGAAACACCACGTGGAAATCGCCTATCGGCCCTTCATCCGCGTAGAGGGCGTCTCCCTGAAGGAGTTCCGTGCCCAAAGGGTCGAAATACTCACGCATACGGCCGTCATATTCACATCACGTACGACAGTCGACAGTTTTTTCCATATCTGCGAAGAGGCGCGCATCACCGTGCCCGAAACCATGAAATACATCTGCCAGACGGAGGCCGTGGCGCTCTACCTGCAGAAATACATCGTCTACCGCAAACGCAAGATCTCGTTTGCCGACGGCTCGTTCACTTCGCTCATCGAACTGATCATCAAGCATAAGGAGGAAAAATTCCTGCTGGCGCTGAGCGAACCCCACAAACCCGAGTTGCCGGAGACGCTTGCCAAGCTCAAACTCTCGTTCGATCCCGTCATCCTGGCCCGTACGGTCGCCGGGGACCTGGACGACGTCAAAATGGCCGGCTACGACCTCCTAGCGCTCTATTCGCCCTCGGATGTGAAAGCCCTCATCGAGAAGTTCGGAACCGACGGACTGCCCGCCGTGGCGGTATTCGGCGAAGGCACGTTGCGCGCCGCCCTCGAGGCCGGCATCACCGTGCTGGCCAACGCTCCGACACCCGAAGCCCCCTCGATGGTCAAGGCCATCGACATCTACCTGCAAAAGGTGCAGGACGGCGAGGAGATCGAGCCGGTGGAGCTGGTGACCGACGCCCGCAAGGAGGAGTTCATTCGTAACCAGCAGCACAAGCTGGCCAAGAAGGGACGCACGCGCCGTCCGGCCGCGGAAACGCGCAAATAAGGGCCGAAAACCCCTGCCGCCATGCCTGCACGCTCGCTACCCCGTACCGAAAGGCTCCGTTCGCTCGGGGCCGTGCGCCGTCTGTTCGAGAGCGGCGAGAGCGGCTTCATCTTCCCGTTTCGCTACGTGTGGTTTGCGGAGCCCGACACCGAGCGATCGGTCGAGGTGCTCTTTTCGGTCCCCAAAAAGTTCCACAAGCGGGCCAACAAACGCAATCTGCTGCGCCGCCGCACGAAGGAGGCCTACCGCCGGCAGAAGCAGTTGCTGCACGACGGAGAACCGGTCAATCTGGATCTGGCGCTGATCTATTCGTCGAAGGAGGTGCTGCCTTATAAAACCGTCGCAAATGCAGTCCGCAGGATTCTGGAGTCGGTCGTGGAGCATCTTTAAACGAGCCTGCGCCCTGCCGCTGATCGGGCTGGTGAGGTGCTACCAGCTCTGTATCTCGCCCTTCACGCCCCCCTCGTGCCGGTTTACCCCGACCTGTTCGCAGTATGCGCTCGAAGCTCTGCGTAAATACGGCCCTCTGAAAGGGCTGTGGCTCACCTTGCGGCGCCTGTCGAGGTGCCATCCGTGGGGCGGCAGCGGCTATGACCCCGTGCCGTAGCGCAAAGGCGGCCAGCCTCCCCGATCTGTCCGACTGCCCCCGTCGGGCCTGCTAATCCGGCCGATTCCGCCTGCCCGGCGTTCCTGCCGTCCCGATCTGTCTGACTGCCTCCGATCTGTCCGGCCTCCCCGCGCGCTCTGCTCCTTTGGACACCTCCTCTTCGGAGGGTTGCGGCGCAATCCGTTTCTAACCCTTTTTTTCTGCTTGTATGAGAGTTTGTGTCCGTCCCCGGGAAAACAATTCCGACCCTGAGATCAGGGTCGGAATTTTGCCTTTAAATGGCCCGATTCGGCCCGGAGGGACCCGTCAGTCGTGCAGGTCGTCGCACTGCTCGGCCGCAGATTCGAATTCGAGCGTTGCATGGGGAATTCCGGCATGGTTCAGGAGCTCTTTCAGGTCGTGTTTCACCCGCTCCATGCAGGAGAGGTTTTCGAGCACGACATGGGCCGTCATGGCATTTTCCGTCGTGCTGATCGCCCAGACATGGATGTGGTGGACGGCCTTCACGCCCGGAACCTGCTCCATTTGCCGCCCGATTGCGGGCAGGTCGATCTCCCGGGGAACCCCGTCGAGCGACAGACGCAGGCTGTCGCGTGTCAGCGACCAGACCGAAGCCACAATCACCGCAGCGACGGCCAGTCCCACGATGGGGTCGACGATCGTCCATCCCGTCCACGAAATCACGAGTCCCGAAACGAGCACCCCGACCGACACCAGCGCATCGGCCGCCATGTGCAGATAGGCGCCCTTGACGTTCAGGTCCCGGTCCTTGTCCTTCAGGAACAGCCACGCCGTGAAGCCGTTGATCGCCACCCCGACGCCTGCTGTCCAGGCGATGGCGCCGCCCTCGACCGCTTCGGGATGCAGCATGCGGCCGATACTCTCGGCGACGATGACCCCCACGGCGATCAGCAGAATCACCGAGTTCAGCAGCGAGATCAGCACCGTGCTTTTCTTGTAGCCGTAGGTGTAGCGGGGTGTGGCCTGCGCCTGTGCCAGCCGGAAGGCCAGCATGGCCAGCAGCAGGCTGGCGACGTCCGAGAGATTGTGCCCGGCATCGGACAGCAGGCCCATCGAGCCGTAGGAAAGGCCGATGGCGAATTCTATAACGACGAAAGCCACGTTGAGCGCAATGCCCAGCAGGAAGGCCCTGTTGAGCGATGTAATTGTGTGTTTGTGCTCGTGGTGGTGGTCGTGTGTCATGCCTGCGAGTCGGTTATGGTGTCCTTGATTTCGGAGAGTTCCACCAGTTTGTTGACGATGGCATAGATCGTGAGTCCGGCTGCGGAGTGTATCTGCAACTTCGCGGCGATGTTGCGGCGATGGGTGATCACGGTGTGGGCCGAGATGCAGAGGGCATCGGCAATCTGTTTGTTGGTCATTCCCTTGACCACGCAGACGATGATCTCTTTTTCCCGGGCGCTCAACGGTTCGGGTTTCACGGTGTGGGGGCCCGCTGCCGCCAGCTGCTCGACGGCCGGGATGAAGAGTTCGTCCTCCACGGCGTTGTGCGAGCTGAGTTCGTGCTCGCAGTTGAAGATGTCGAACAGCACGCCATTGAGTTCGTTTGTGCTGCCCGAGGGGTAGTATTTGATGATGATATTCTTCAGCTCGCGCAGCTTGATGTCGATCTGGTCGTGCTGGCGGCGGAAGATCTCGATCGAATAGGCCGTGTTCTTTTCGCCCGAGAGCAGCGACTCGACATACGGGAACACGGTCTGCTCCTCGTAGGACATGTGGCGCTGAACTTCGGCGGCATACTCGTCGAAAAAGCGCATGATGGCGAACGAAACGTCGCTTTGAGCGCAGTCGACCGCCTCGATCAACTTCCGCCGGATGGCCGGGAGCCGGAAGTCCAGGAAATAGCTGTGGGAGTTGTGCAGATAGTCGGTCAGCGAGCGGACCGAGACCTCGCCGGCCAGTTCGGTGCCGTTGCCGAAGTTCATCAGCATGTTCACCACGGCGAGGAACGTCGTGGCGTCCACCTTGCTCTCGGCGCATACTTCGGCGATGGTCTTGTCGCCGAATCCCAGGGCGATGCCGAAACGGCTCATCACCTGCAATACGGCATAGCGGTCGCAGACCAGATCGCACATCCGGTCATCACCCGCATATCCACCATTTTTATACATAAACGTAGGTATTATTTTCCGTGCACAAATATATGTGGACAACCCTCGTGTCGCAATACCTAAAAAGGGGTATTTTCATCGACGTCCGATGTCCACGTAGGTTGTCTGCAGCATCGTTCGTCCCACGTCGAGCAGTTCGGGATTGGTCTCCGTCACGACGCGGTTGCCCGTCGCATCCCACACCGCCTCGCCCAGGGCGTCGACCACGCCGAATCCGTCGTTGAAGGTGTAGTAGGCGAACTTCAGGGGCGAGGGTGTGAAAATGTCCTTGCTGTAGTCGAAATCGCCGTGCGGAACACCCAGCTGGGCAAGCAGCGTCGCGGCAATGTCGATCTGCGAGGCATACTCCTCCACCGTGCGTGGCCCGGCGACGGCTCCTCCCGTCCAGATCATCGGGATGCGGTGGCGCAGCGGCTCGTTGTAGGCCAGCGTCCGCGGGAAGGGATAGCCGTGGTCGGCGACCAGCACGACGAGCAGGTTTTCCCACGCGGGCGAAGCCTTCAGACGGTCGATCATCTTCCCCACACAGTCGTCCGAAAAGGCCATTGCATTCAGCACCTTGTCCTCGAACTTCGCGTAGGGGACATCGAAGGGCTTGTGGCTGCTCAAGGTCAGCAGCCCTGCGAGAAACGGCTCCCGGGATTCGCTCAATGCGATCACGCGGTCGGCAAACCAGTCGCACATCAGCGCATCGTCGTAGCCCCAGTCCGAGGCCGGGGTGTCGAAATGCAGGTCTTTCTGCCAGATCAGCTCCTGCCATCCCGTGGCGTACATGTAGGAGGCCTGGTTGGTGAAATTGAGGTCGCCGCCATAGGCGAAACTCGTCCTGTAACCCGCTCCCGCGAGCGAACGCGCCACCGAGGGCAGATTGCGGCTCTTGGTCGGGAGTTTCATGATCGACATGCGCGTCTGCGCCGGGAATCCGCTCAAAATCGCCACCTCACCGCGGTCGGTGCGGAACGAATTGGCGAAGAAATTCTCGAACCAGATGCCTTCGCCTTTCAGCCGCTGCATGTTGGGCATGACAGCCTCTCCGTCGACCTCGGCATCCATCACCGTCCGGGCGAAGCTCTCCAGAATGACGATCACCACATTGGGCCGCAGCGTGTCGAGCACCCGCTCGGCAGGGCCTGCAGCCGGGCGGGTGCCCCGCAGGGTGTCGAACTTCGCGGCCCGCGTCTCTTCGTCGAAGAAGGGGTATTCTCCGGCATAGTCGGCATGGTCCCCGAGACTGGACAGGAACGAGAAAACGGGATTGGTGGCCGCATGGTTCAGAAATGCCACGGGGCTGAAATAGACCTTCGAGACATTGGCCACCGAGGCCCCCATCCCGCCGCGGATCGCCAGGAAGTCGCATCCCGCGAGTGCGATGACGATGAGGCTTCCGGGCAGCGCCAGCTGCCAGCCGACGGGTCGTCCGTCGAAAATGCGCAGGATGCGCCTGTAAGCCGCGAACATCAGCGCGGCATAGGCTACGGCCAGCAGGGTCTGCCGCACGCCGAGCCAGAAATCGACGCTCGCCATCGCCTCCTTCGGATCGGCCAGGTAAATCAGCACGGTAGCATCGAGGCGGAATCCCCAATGTTCGTACAGTGCGATGTCGACGGCGAAGATCACGGCCGTCACCACGGCGATCAGCGCAAAATAGGCGGTCAGCACACCTCGCCACACCCGTTCGGGAAGATGCACCCACAGCGAGAGGAGCACGGCCAGAATCGGCAGTGCGGTGACATAACCCGCAACGGCCGTGTCGAGCTTCAGCCCGTGCCACAGCACCTCGAGCCAGCCTCCGAAGCCCGCTCCGGCCGCCTCTGCGCCATACCACGCCATAAAGACGGGTTTCTGCACGGCCATCGCAAGGAGGGTCGCGCAGAACACGGCTGCGAGGAACGTAAGTTTTCTTTTCATCATGTCAGCTAATGCGAAACTCGTTTTTGATTCGGGAGATACAACGGCATGGGGCATCGGGAAATCCGGTGCCGATGGGGCATGGGCGGTGTTTTCCATTCGGGACGGGCGAGCACCGCAGGCCCTCGGGCTCCTCCCTTCAGGAACCTATATTTTCTCGCCGTAGGCCAAGTCACCCGCATCTCCGATGCCGGGAACGATGTAGGAGCGCGAAGTCAGCTCCTCGTCGACGACGGCCGTCCAGATCGTGGTGGTCTGCCGCGGCATGTTCTTCATGGCATAGTCAAGGCCCTGTTCGCTGGCGATGACCGCGGCAACGTGGGTATGGGCCGGAGTGCCGCCCTTTTCACACAGGGCATTGTAGGTCAGCACGAGCGACGAGCCTGTGGCCAGCATCGGATCGACCAGCAGCAAGGTCTTGCCTTCAAGACTTCCGCACGAGATGTATTCGACCTTCACGGTGAACTTGCCGTCCTTGGTGCTCTTGCGATAGGCCGAGACGAAGGCGTTCTGGGCATCGTCGAAGTAGTTGAGAAATCCCTGATGGTAGGGAAGTCCGGCGCGGAGGATCGTCGCCACCACGATCTGCTCGTCTATCATCTCGACGGACGCTTCCCCCAGCGGCGTCTCTACAACGCAGGGTTTGTAGCTGAAGGCTTTCGAAATTTCGTAGGCCGTGACCTCGCCGATGCGCTCCATGTTGCGGCGGAAGCGCATCGAATCCTTCTGGATCCGCTTGTCCCGGATTTCGGCGATGAATTTATTGAGAACGGTGTTCTGCTGGGAGAGTATATGCAACGTCATGATTTGAGTGGGTTTGGTTGTCAGTAGAGGAAATTGTTGAACGGATAGCGCCCGGCGTGTATCTCTCGCACCATGCCGTACAAATCCGAGCGGAATTTTTCCAGATTGGTCTTCGCCAGGGCCGAAAGGAAGATGCAGGGCGTGTTGGCCCGTGCGATCCAGCTCTTTTTCAGATCCTCCAGCGAAAGATTCTCGCGCGTGGCGGGCGTCAGGTCGTCCGCCTCCTTCTCGATATAGGTATAGGCATCGACCTTGTTGAAAACCAGATAGACGGGTTTGTCGCCCGCACCGATCTCCTGCAGGGTCTGCTTCACCACAGCGATCTGCTCCTCGAACTGGGGGTGCGAAATGTCCACCACATGAACCAGCAGGTCGGCTTCGCGAACCTCGTCCAACGTCGATTTGAACGATTCGATCAGCTCCGTGGGCAGTTTGCGGATGAATCCCACCGTGTCCGACAGCAGGAAGGGCAGGTTGTCGAAAACCACCTTGCGGACCGTCGTGTCGAGTGTGGCGAAGAGCTTGTTTTCGGCGAAGACCTCGCTTTTTGAAATCAGGTTCATCAGCGTCGACTTGCCCACGTTGGTATATCCGACCAGGGCCACCCGGACCATTGCGCCGCGGTTCGAGCGCTGCACGGCCATCTGACGGTCGATCTTCTTGAGGTCCTCTTTCAGTTTGGCGATGCGGTTGCGGATGATCCGCCGGTCGGTTTCGATTTCGCGCTCTCCGGCGCCGCCGCGGGTCCCCGTGCCGCCCCTCTGGCGTTCGAGGTGGGTCCACAGGCCCGACAGCCGGGGGAGCATGTATTCGTAGTTGGCCAGCTGCACCTGCGTCTTGGCATAGGCTGTCCGGGCCCGCGACATGAAGATGTCGAGGATCAGACGCGTGCGGTCCAGCAGGCGGCAGGGCATCTCCTTTTCGATGTTGCGCGTCTGCGAGGGAGTCAGTTCGTCGTCGAAGATCACCACGTCGATCTCATGCTCCCGGCAATACGAGGCGATCTCCTCCAGTTTGCCGGGGCCGACATAGATGCGTGACGAAGGCTGTGCCAGCCGCTGGGTGAAGCGTTTCACCGAACGGATGTCGGCCGTTTCGGCCAGAAACTCCAGTTCGTCGAGAAACTCCTCGGTCTGCCGCGGGTCCTGGTTGTCGCGGATGACGGCGACCAGCACGGCGCGCTCGCGGCAATTGGCCGCAGCGTCAGGCTGAGGATTCAGTTTATTTTCTTCCAAAGCAATTCTGTTTTATTGCGGTTTCAACTCCGGCTTCTGCCGGGGATGGGGCAATGTGTTGCAAATATGGTGCTATAAATAAGGGTATCCGCCCGAAAGCAGGATACCCTCAAAAAGTTCCGTCGCGACTGTCGGGCGACTCTTCCCGTCCCGGAATTTAGTTCTGTACGCGGAAGTCTACCGGCAGGGTATATTTCACGCGGACCACCTGGTTGCGCTGTTTGCCGGGGCTCCACTTCGGGGACTTGTTCAGTACGCGGATGGCCTCCTCGGAGAGCGAACGGTCGGGCGTCTGGAGCACCTGGATATTGGTCAGACGGCCGTCCTTCTCGATCACGAACGAGAGTACCACGCGGCCCTGGATACCGTTTTCGAGAGCGATCTGGGGGAACTTCACGTTCTGCTGCACCCAGTTGCGGAACGTATTGAGGTCGCCGCCCTGGAACGAAGGCATGGTCTCGGCGATCAGGAACGGCTGGTCGTCCTCGATGGTCTCCTCGGCCACCTCGACCTGCTGAATCACTTCGGTATTCTCGTCGAACTCTGCGAAGTCCACTTCGGTGGAGATCTGCGTGTCGTTGGTGACGACCTCCAGCAGGTCGGCGATAACCTTCACCTCCACGCGCTTGGGGGGCTCGGGCGGCTTCTGGTCCTGGCGGGTAACCTCGATGATCTGCTCCTCGACGATGGCGGTCTGCAAATCAATTTTTTCAATCTTGCGCTCCTTCGGGGTGTAGGCGAAAGCCCCGATCACGAGGCAAAGCGAAATGATCAGACCGATTTCGAGCAATAGACCCCGCTTGTTCCGGAGGTCCGCTTTGGGTGATTTCTTAATTTCCATTTATCTCAATAATTTTTTAATTGTTCGGGCAGAAAAACGGGCATAGGGGCGCTATGCACCACAAATATATGGATAAAAATTCAAAAATGAACATACGGACACAAAAATCTTCATTTTTTGCCTACTTTTGTCGCTGTAAACACTTCGCGGAAACCCAGGAATGGCACATCAGGAATCGTTATACGGCAAAACTTCCGACCAGCTTGCAGCCCTTTGCGGCGAGTTGGGCATGCCGCGTTTCGCCGCGCGGCAGATCGCCCGCTGGCTCTACGTCCGCCACACGGAGGACCCGTTGCGGATGACCGACATCGCCGCGGTGCACCGCCAGCGGCTTGCCGAGCGCTTTTCACCGGCGCTGAGCGCTCCGGTGCGCGTCACCGAGTCGGCCGACGGCACGAAGAAATACCTGTTCCGCACCTTTGGGGGACATTATGTCGAGTCGGCCTACATCCCCGACGGGGAGCGGGCCACGCTCTGCGTTTCGTCGCAGGCCGGCTGCCGCATGGGCTGCCGCTTCTGCGCCACGGGGCGGCAGGGGCTTCAGCAGTCGCTCTCGGCGGCCGAGATCCTCAATCAGGTGGTTTCGCTGCCCGAGCGCGAGAAACTCACGAACCTTGTATTTATGGGTATGGGCGAACCGCTCGACAATACCGGGGAGGTGTTGCGGGCGCTCGAAATCCTCACCTCCGAGTGGGGTTTCGGCTGGTCGCCGACACGCATCACGCTCTCCACGTCGGGCGTCGTGCCCGAATTGCGGCGTTTCCTCGATGCGACGAAGGTCCACCTGGCCGTCAGCCTGCACAACCCCTTCCGCGAAGAGCGGATGGAGATCATGCCCGTCGAACGGGCGTGGCCGATCGCCGAAGTCGTTGCGATCCTGCGCGAGTATGACTTCACCCACCAGCGGCGGGTGTCGTTCGAATACATCGTGATGAGCGGGCTGAACGACTCCCCGCGCCACATCCGCGAGTTGACGCGCCTGCTAAACGGCATCAAGTGCCGCATCAACCTGATCCGCTTCCACCGGATTCCGGGCTCGCCCTACTTCTCGCCTAACGACGAGGCGATGGTCCGGTTCCGCGATGCGCTGACCGCCCGCGGTATCCAGACCACGATCCGCGCCTCGCGGGGCGAAGATATCCAGGCCGCCTGCGGCCTGCTCAGCACCCGGGAGAACTCCGGAATTTAGAAGGGGCAAAGGACCCTCCGCGCCGCCGGAAGGCCTTGCCGTACTGCCGAAAGTCCCTGCCGCACCGTTGGAAGGTCCTGCCGCGCCGTTGGTAGCAGTCGCCGCGTCGTCGTGCTGCTTCCGGGCGCCCTTGTGGGGGGCAACGGTCGGTCCGGTTTTTGCTTCTGTCACCGAAAAAATACATTATATGAAAAAGATGATCTTTCTGCTGCTGCTGGCCTTCGGAACGGGCGTGGCGCAGGCACAGGTGAAATTCGAGACCCAATCGACGGACGCCGTGCGCGAACTGGCGATAAAACAGGGCAAGCTGGTCTTCATCGACCTCTATGCCAACTGGTGTCCCCCGTGCCGGATGATGGAGCGGGAGGTCTTCTCGCGCAAGGATGTCGGGGAATTCATGGATCAGCACTTTGTGGCGGCCAAATACGACACGGACAAAACCACGGGCCGCCAACTGATGAAGCGTTACGGCAGCGGCTCCATTCCGCTCTACCTCGTGTTCGACACCCGGGGCGAACTGCTGGGACGTATCCAAGGTGCCGCCGATGCCCGGACCTTCATTGACAACCTCCGCACGATCATCGCCGGACAGAAGCCGACCCGGAAGCAGCCTTAGGGAGGTCGGAACGAAGCCCCTCCCGGTGTTGCCCGGCGCGGTCGCCGGCGGAGGGCCTCAGTGCGGTGCGGTCGCGCTCCGGGATGCCGGCAGAGAACTTTTGTGCGGTGCGGAAGCGCTCCAAAAGCCCCCCCCCTTTTTACTCCGCTTCTGCCCGCTACCTCGGGGTGTAGACCACCTTCTTGGTCTCGAAAAACTCCTCGTCGAAGAAGCGCGGAATGTCGTAGATGTACCACCGTTTGCCGGTCAGGGCCAGCTCTTCGGCCAGGTCGCCGCCCTTGAGGTAGAGGATGCCGTTGGGCAGCGACCCCTGCTGTCCCTTTTCGAGCCGGTTCCAGATCCAGCCGACGAATTCGGGCATGGCCGTCACAGCGCGCGATACGACGTAGTCGAATCGCTCTGTCAGGGTCTCGACCCGCACGCAGCGGGGCGTGAGGTTGTCCAGCCCGAGGCCCACCGCGACCCCTTCGACCACGGTTATCTTCTTGCGGATGGAGTCAGCGGCCGTGAAATGCGCCCCGGGGAAGAGGATCGCCAGCGGTACGGAGGGAAATCCGCCGCCGCACCCCACATCCAGAATCCGCGCGCCGTCGGCGAACGTGCAGACCTTGGCGATGGCCAGTGAGTGCAGTACGTGGCGCAGGTAGAGCTGGTCGAAGTCCTTGCGCGATACGACGTTGATCTTGGCGTTCCAGTCGGCGTAAAGCCCATACAACGCCGCAAACCGCTCCCGCTGTTCGTCGGTAATCTCCGGGAAATATTTTTCGATCAATTCCATAGACTTACTTGTTCTCGCCCTGCGCGATCAGTTTGCACATCTGTTCGCGGGCGCGGTGTATCTGGGTTTTCACGGTTCCGAGCGGCAGCGTCAGCTTCGCGGCGATCTCCTCGTAGGAGTACTCCTCGAAGAAGCGCATCAGGATCAGCTGCCGGTAGCGGGGCGCGAGGCGTTCGAGGTAGTGCTCGATCTGCGTGCGCTGCTGGAGGTTGATGACACTCTCCTCGGGGGTCGGGGCGCTCGATGCCGGAGCGGTGAACCGTTCGTCGATCGGCAGGTCTTCCTGACGGCGGCGCACGAAGTCGATGAACGTGTTGCGCGCAATGGTGTAGACCCATTGCCCGAAGGTGTAGTCGGCGCTGTAACGGTGGAGGTTGATGTAGACCTTGATGAAGGTCTCCTGCAGCAGGTCGTCGGCATCGTTCACACCGCCGAGCCGCTGTACGAACAGCCGGTGAATGGCGTCGCGGTAGCGGTTGAAAAGGTACTCGAAGGCGTCGTTGTCGCCCTTGAGCACCCGGTCGACCAGCTCCCGGTCTTCGGCTACGATATAGTCGGCTATCTCCATACGCGGTTGTCACGGCGGAGCAGCATCGCCCCCAGTGCCGCGGCCCACAGCGGGCCGAGCAGGTCGTAGATGAAGTAGCGCCCGGCCATGCCGTCCTCGCCCAGCCGCCGCGCGATGCGGCGCACTTCAAGGGCCACGACCGCATAGCGGACGAGGGCCAGCAGCAGCGCGCCGAGCTTGTACTCCGGAGGCATGACCGCAAGGGCGCAGATCGCCGTGGCGAAAAAGAGCACCCGGGAGCCGATCTCCCAGCGGACGAAGGTTTTCACGGCGCGGGGATAGAACCGGAACGCCGAATCGAAATAGCGCAGTTGGCTCATCCACCAGCTCATGCCGCCCCACATTTTTTGGCGCAGCGAGGCGCGGGGCGAGAGGATCACGCTCACGTTGTCGCGCGTCATGACCTGTTGCAGGAACAGGTCGTCCTCGCCGATGTTCATGTTGAGGTGGCTGAATCCGTTAGCCCCGAAATAGAGGCTCTTGGTGAATCCGTAGTTGTGGAGAGTTGCGCGGTAGGCGCGGCGCCGCACGGCCCGGGCGATCCAGTTGGCCGAGTGCATCATCCTCCAGGCGCGCATCATGTAGTTTGCCAATCCCTTTCCGTGCTCCATGCCGCAGTATCCCACGACGATTTCGCCGCGCATGAATCCCTTGGCCATCAGCGACAGCCAGCGGTCGGTCTGCGGCACGGCGTCGGTCGAGGTGAAGATCATACACTCGTAATGGGCCGACTTGATGCCGACGTTGAGCGCCATCTTGCGCGAAATCGGGAAACGGGGGTCGAGGTGGATCTTGGTGGTCGTGATCTGCGGAAACGACTGTTTCAGTCGCACGAGGTCCTCGTGGAAATCGGAACTGTGGCCCACGTAGACGATCACCACCTCGAAATCGGGGTAGTTCTGGGCCAGAATCAGCGGCAGACGCTCCTCGACGAACGAATAGTCCTCCGAGAAGAGGGGCACCACCACCGACACGGGCGGCTCGTGGTCTATCGTCTGCGGACGGCGGTTGTTCTTGTAGCCGGGGATACGGCCGTAGACGAAGATATAGTAGTATAACTGTACGCCGAACATCAGGAGCATCGCTCCCGCGAGGGCCAACCCCTCCCAGCCGTAGCACGACAGAATTTGTTCGAAGAATTGCATATTGTCGAAATATGCGCAAAGATACGAATATTTTGTGTATTTTTGCCGAATATATGAGTATGAAATTCACCCTGGAACATAAAGACCCTTCGTCGCACGCCCGCGCGGGGGCACTGCAGACCGACCACGGCGTCGTCCGCACCCCGATTTTCATGCCCGTGGGCACGGCTGCGACGGTGAAGGGCATTTTCCACCGCGACGTGCGTGACGAGGCCCGTGCCCAGATCATTCTGGCCAACACCTACCACCTCTACCTGCGTCCTGGCATGGATATCCTCGAACGTGCCGGCGGCGTGCACCGCTTCTCGACCTGGGAGGGCCCGATGCTCACCGACAGCGGCGGTTTTCAGGTCTTTTCGCTGGCCGCATGCCGCAAGCTGAAGGAGGAGGGATGCCATTTCCGGTCGCACATCGACGGTTCGAAGCACCTCTTCACGCCCGAAAGCGTCATCGATACCGAACGCACGATCGGTGCCGACATCATGATGGCCTTCGACGAATGTCCCCCGGGCGACGCCCCGCGCGAATATGCCGCCAAGTCGCTCGGCCTCACGGAGCGGTGGCTCGATAGGTGTTTCAACCAGTATCACCGGACCAGTCCCAAATACGGCCATTACCAGGCGCTGTTCCCCATCGTGCAGGGATGCACCTACCCGGACCTGCGCGCCCGGGCTGCGGAGAACGTGAAGCAGTACGACGCCGACGGTTACGCCATCGGCGGACTGGCCGTGGGCGAACCTACGGAGGTCATGTACGAGATGATCGAAGTGGTCAACGCCATTCTGCCGGAGGACCGTCCGCGCTATCTGATGGGCGTAGGCACACCGGTGAACATCCTCGAAGGCATCGAGCGCGGGGTGGACATGTTCGACTGCGTGATGCCGACGCGCAACGGCCGCAACGGGCAGCTGTTCACCGCCGAGGGCATCATCAACATCCGCAACAAGAAGTGGGAGGACGACTTTTCGCCCATCGACTCTGCGGGCACGGCCTTCGTCGACCGGCTCTACTCGAAAGCCTATCTGCACCACCTCTGCGTCTGTGGCGAGATGCTTGCGGCCGAGATCGCCTCGCTGCACAACATCTCCTTCTACCTGCGGTTGGTCGGGGAGGCTCGCGAGCACATCCTCGCCGGGGATTTCAAGGCCTGGAAGGAGGGGATGGTCGCCAAACTGACGCGAAGATTGTAAAGAGACTTTTATCGGACAATTTTAATGTAAAAAGATCATGAATGCAAAGATCCAAGTCATCCTGTTCGGGCTGTGGGTCCTGCTGACCGGTGTCTCCTGCTCGGGGAACAGGCCGGCTGCGGCTCCTTCGGCTGTCGGCGTTTGGGCCGACAGGGATTGCGAACTGCTTCGCACGGAACGCTTTGCACTGCTCTTCGAATGCAACGAAAACACGATGACCTCCTTCCTGCAGCGCATGGATGCCACGGACACCGTGCTGCTGGGCAAGACCGTCTTCTCGCCCGACTCGGTGCTCCTGCAGCATGTCCACCGACCCGGAGAAGCGCGGCAGTGCATCGACCCGGGAACCGTGCAGCCCGACGGACGGCTGCGCATCGTGGTCGAGGGCCGCGAACGGATGCTTGAAAAGATTGAAAACGTCGCAATCGTCGCTCCCTACGAGATGCTGAAAGCCTCGCCGCTGGAGATCGGCTCCTGCCTCCAGCAGTGGAGTCTGGGCACGAGATGCCGCTGCGAAGACGGAACCATCAGCTTCGAAGCGGGTACCAACCGGCACAGCTATACGTTCAACATCGAGCCGGGATTCGTCTATTGCCGGGCCGCCCGCCTGCGCTTCAGCGAATGCGGCGGACTCTTTGCGCAGCATATCCGCATGATGTCCAACGCGCGGGGACACACCGCCTACATGGTCCCCGACAACCGCGCCGAGAGCGCCGAACCGCTGAAAATCGACGATTCGAAATTCAGCCCCGACCAGTGCGTCTTCGATGAGGACGGCATCTACTGGTCGTTCATCCGCTTTGAAGGCGATACGGCCGTCGTCCACGGCTGTGGAGAGCTATACCAATTTGCACGACCTGCGATTGACGATCCGGACCAGACGGAATGGATCGCATTCGAAAAATATTGACAACCGAAGAGATGAAACTGCGTTTTCCGGGGTTCCGGATTCTGGACCGTTACATACTGGGCAAGTTCCTGTCGACCTATTTCTTCGCCATCGCCATGATCATCGTGATCGTGGTGGTCTTCGACTATGTGGAGAAGATCGACGACTTCACGGAATTGCATGCACCCCTGAAATCGATCATCCTCGACTACTACCTCAACTTCATTCCCTACTTCATCAACCAGTTCAGCGGTCTGTTCACCTTCATCGCCTGCATCTTCTTCACCTCGAAGATGGCCTACCAGACCGAGATCGTGGCCATGCTCTCGGGGGGCATGTCGTTCCGCCGGCTGATGTGGCCCTACTTCCTCGGGGCGCTGATCATCGCCTCGCTGTCGCTGACGCTCAACCTCTGGCTGATCCCCATTTCGCAGCGGCACATCGTCGCCTTCGAGCAGCAGTACATCAAACGCAAGCAGAACACCAAATACGACCGCCACATCTACCGGCAGATCGAGCCGGGTATCTTCGCCTACATCCGCGGCTACAACGACGGCGCCCACCAGGCCTCGTTCCTCGTGCTGGAACGCTACGAGAGCGGCACGATGACCCACTCGCTCGAAGCCGCGGACGCCAAGTTCAACCCCGAGACCAAACGCTGGACCGCCCCGCGCTACACCAAACGGAAGTTCGACTCCGAGGGCACGGAGGAGTTCGAGCAGTTCCGCAACCTCGACACGCTGATCAACCTCGAGGCCACCGAGCTGGGCGAGATCAACGACCTGATCCAGACGATGAACATCTCGGAACTGAACGCCTTCCTCGACCAGCAGCGGGCCAAAGGCTCCGACTCGATCAACCTCATCGAGGTCGAGCAGCACGCGCGCTATGCCTATCCGCTCTCGACGTTCATTCTGACGCTGATCGGCGTGTCGCTCTCCTCGCGCAAGGTCCGCGGCGGCACGGGACTGCACATCGGCATCGGCACGGGACTCTGCTTCTCGTACATCCTTTTCAACCGCTTTTTCGAGGAGTTTGCCAAGAGCGGCACCCTCCCGCCCGGGCTGGCCGTATGGCTGCCCAATATCATTTACCTCGGCATCGCCGCCTACCTTTACCGGAAGGCTCCGAAATAACCTGCGATCTATGGAGAAACCCCAGAATTACCTGTCCCGGCTCCGGCGGCATCCGCTGCTGTGGAACCTCACGCTGATTGCGGCGATCATCCTCGCGATGGCCGTCGCTGCGCACTTTCTCATGCAACTGGGCACATGCCACGGCGCACGGCGCACCGTGCCCGACTTCTCGGGCGTGCCGCTCGACGAGGCCCGGAGCATCGCCCGCAGACACGACCTGCAGCTGCACATCAACGACTCGCTGTTCGTCCCCGCCTACGAAGGGGGCATCGTCCTCGACCAGCTGCCCGAAGGGGGCGTCGAGGTGAAACCCGGACGCACGGTCTACATCACGATCAACTCCTTCCGCCAGAAGATGGTCCCCGTGCCCTACGTGGCCGGGCGATCGCTGCGGCAGGCCAAGAACATGCTCGAAATCGCCGGACTGGAGATCGCCGAGCTGGTCTACCGGCCCGATATGGCCACGAACTACGTGCTGGAGGAGTATTGCGACGGCAAACCCGTGGGTCCCGCAACCCGCATGGAGGCCGAAATGGGTTCCGGCGTGACGCTCTATGTGGGAGTCGAGGAGGACTACGGCACGACGATCGTGCCGCGGCTGGTGGGGATGCCGTTGGCGCAGGCCAAGGGCCGCCTCTGGGAACTGGGACTCAACGTCGGGCGCGTGGATTTCGACGAAGGGGTCAACCTGCTCAACCAGAAGGATACGCGCGTCTACATCCAGACACCGGGTGCCGAGCGCAGCGCAGTGCTGGGCGCGAAGGTCAACCTGCGGCTGACGCTCGACGGGAAGAAACTCTCCCGCTACCGGGCCGAGGCCGAGAAGCAGGCTGCCGCTGCCGCCGCAGAGCGCCGGGCCGCGGAGCAACTGCGGGCCGACTCGCTCGCCCGGACGCTTCTGGAGGATGCCTCGGTGCAGCCCGCCGAGGAACCGTCTGCAAACGATAACGAGGGATTTTTCGACTGATGACCGACAGATACCCCATTGACGACCCGGAACTGGATGGCGTTCCGGCGGATGCGGAGGACGAAGAAGAAGCGGGCCTCTACGAACACTTTGCGGTGACGGTCGACAAGGGCCAAACCCCCATGCGGCTGGACAAATTCCTGACCGTGAGGATGGAGCACTGCTCGCGCAACCGCATTCAGGCAGCGGCCGACAGCGGGAACATCCTCGTCAACGGCAAGGCGGCCAAGTCGAGCTACAAGGTCAAGCCGCTGGACCTCATCCGGATCGTGATGCCCTACCCGCGGCGCGAGGTGGAACTCGTCGCCGAAGATATTCCGCTCGACATCCCCTACGAAGACAAGTGGCTGCTGCTGGTCGACAAACCGGCCGGTCTGGTCGTGCATCCGGGGGTGGGCAATTACAGCGGCACGCTGGTCAACGCGCTGATGTACCACCTCAACCGGCAGGGAATCCCGGCCGAGGAGCAGAACCGCGCGGGGCTGGTGCACCGCATCGACAAGAACACCTCGGGACTGCTGGTGATCGCCAAGGACGAGCAGACCCACGCGCGGCTGGCCAAACAGTTTTTCGACCACACGATCCTGCGCCGCTATGTGGCCCTGGTGTGGGGTAATTTCGAGGAGGACGAGGGGACGATCACGGGCAACATCGGGCGCAGTCCCCGCGACCGGCAGAAGATGTTCGTCTTCGCCGACGGATCGGAGGGCAAGCATGCCGTGACGCACTGGAAGGTGCTGCGGCGCTACGGCTATGTGACCTTGGTGGAGTGCCGTCTCGAAACGGGGCGCACGCATCAGATCCGCGTCCACATGGCATGGATCGGGCACCCGCTGTTCAACGACGAACGCTATGGCGGCGACCGCATCCTCAAGGGCACGACCTTTGCCAAATACCGGCAGTTCATCGAGAACTGCTTCGCGGTGATGCCGCGCCACGCGCTGCATGCCCGCCTGCTGGGCTTCGAACACCCCGCGACGCACGAAAACGTGTTGTTCGAAAGTCCGCTCCCGGACGATTTCCGGTCCCTGCTGGCCAAGTGGGATGTTTACACTTCTGCGGCCCGGGAAAACGGGGATGATTGATGCCTCCCCCTCTCCGGACGCGGGGCGCAAGCTCTTTCGGATGCGGTCGACGGTCCTCGGCGATGCGTGGCGGCCCGGCTTTGCGGGCGGCTGCATGCGCCTGCCGCTGCGGTCGGGAGGGCGGCCTTGCCCGCGGCAGGGAGGCGAACGGCGGCGAACGAACGAAAAGCAACAGTAACCGAACAAAATAACATACAATCTTGTTTTTACCGACCACGATCAAGGAGGTCCGCGAACGCGGATGGGAACAGCTCGACGTAATCCTCTTCTCGGGCGACGCCTACATCGACCACCCGGCTTTCGGGGCGGCCGTCGTGGGGCGTCTGCTCGAAGCCGAGGGCTACCGTGTGGCGATCGTCCCCCAGCCCAACTGGCGCGACGACCTGCGCGACTTTCGGAAACTGGGCATGCCGCGCCTCTTTTTCGGCATTTCGGGCGGCTCGATGGACTCGATGGTCAACCATTACACCGCCAACCTCCGCCTGCGTCACGACGACGCCTACACGCCCGGCGGCAAGGCGGGTTTCCGTCCCGACTACGCCGTGACGGTCTACTCGCAAATCCTCAAACGCCTCTACCCTCATGTCCCGGTGGTCATCGGGGGCATCGAAGCCTCGCTGCGCCGCCTGACCCACTACGACTACTGGAGCAATGCGCTGAAACCCTCCATCCTGGCCGAATCGGGGGCTGATCTCCTGATCTACGGCATGGGCGAGCGGGTCGTGCAGCAGGTAGCCCGGGCCATGCGCAACGGCTATAACGCCAAACTGCTGCGCAAGATCCGGCAGGTGGCCTTCCTCTCCGACGAAAACTATGTCGCGCGGCTCGATCCCGCCACGACGATCCGCCTCCGCAGCTACGAGGAGTGCGTCGGCGACAAGGCCGCCTTCGGGGAGAATTTCACCGTCATCGAGACCCAGAGCAACCTGATGGAGCCTACGGCGACGCTTGTGGAGGCCGTCGGCGACCGGTATGTAGTCGTGACGCCCGCCAACACGACACTCACGACCGAGGAGCTGGACCATTCGTTCGACCTTCCCTACGAGCGTGCCCCGCATCCGCGTTACACGGGCAAGGGGGAGATCCCGGCCTGGGAGATGATCCGTCATTCGGTCAACATTCACCGCGGATGCTTCGGCGGCTGTTCGTTCTGCACCATTTCGGCCCACCAGGGCAAGTTCATCAATTCGCGCAGTGAGCGGTCGATCCTCGCCGAGGTGGAGCGCATCGTGAAGTCGCCCGGTTTCAAGGGTTATCTTTCGGATGTCGGGGCCCCCTCGGCCAACATGTACCGCATGGGCGGCCGCAACCGGGAGCTGTGCCGCAAATGCCGCCGTGCGTCGTGCCTCCACCCGAAGATGTGTCCCAATCTCGACAACGACCACCGGCCGCTGTTGGCCCTGTATGAAAAAATCCGCGCCGTCAAAGGCATCAGGAAAGCCTTTATCGGCAGCGGCATCCGCTACGATCTGTTCGACCGCTCGCCCTATCTGGAGACGGTGCTGAAGTATCACACCTCGGGACGACTTAAAGTGGCACCCGAACACACCGAGGATAACGTGCTGCGCCTGATGCGCAAACCTCCGTTCGCGCTTTTCGAGGGGCTGACCGCCGACTTCCATCGCATCTGCCGCCGGGAACAGCTGCCCTATCAGCTGATCCCTTACTTCATCTCCTCGCATCCGGGATGCACCGAGCGCGACATGAAATCGCTGTCGGAGAAGGTGCTGGGGAAAATGCACTTCAACCTCGAGCAGGTGCAGGACCTCACGCCCACGCCGATGACCCTCTCGTCGGTGATGTTCTACACGGGCGAGAATCCCTATACGCACGAGAAAGTCTATGTCGCCCGGTCGCAGGACGAAAAGCGGCGGCAGAAAGCCTATTTCTTCCGAAAACGATTCCGGTAAGCCCGGGCGGGGATCACCCGAATGCTCCCGATCCGCGGCTTCTCTCCTTATGCCGAAAACCTCCCCTTCAAAAGGGGAGGTTTTCGGTGTATGCGGATGTGGTGTTTGCGGATGACGCTCTCCGACAGGGCGAGCCTCTCCCGGAGCCGGTTTTCGGACGACCGTCGCGCAAGACCCGATCCCGAAAGATCCCGGTCTGCCCGGCTTCAGCCTCGATCTCAGCCTCTGTCGGTCTGCTTCCGCCTCTGTCCCGGCACTTGGTGGAGCTTTAAGAAAGTGCCGGTTTGAGGAGCCCGAAGAGCAGGCAGGCGATGAGGAACGTCGCGACGATATTGAACGACTGGGCCACGAAGAACGACTGGAGGATGTTGCGGTTCTCCTTCGAAACGATCTCCTTGAGGCGCGTGTCGAGGCCGATGCAGACGAAGGCCAGTGAGAAGAAGATCGTCGAGAACATCTTCGCCATACCCGGTTCGATCAGCTTGCCGTTGCTGCCCGGCGTGAAGAGCCCGTTCGACTGGCAGATGCTGAAGACAAGCGATGCGGCGACGAATCCGAGGATGAATTTGGGGAACTTCTCCCACACGATACCCAGCGAGGGAGCCTGCCCGCCCTTTTCGCCGCGGGTCGAGAGGTAAAGCGCGATGAAGAACGCCACCACGCCGATCAGTACGTTCTGTGCCGCCTTGATGATCACGGCGTGCTGGTTGGCGACCTCGCCGACGATCATGCTCGATGCCGCGACGCCCGACGTGGTGTCGATCGTGCCGCCGATCCATGCCCCGGCGACCTCCTCGGCCACTTCGGGAGCGAACAGGTAGGGCAGGGTCAGTTTTGCCAGCCACGGCATGAGGTAGATCATCGGCACGACGACGATCAGCACCAGCGAAACGATGTAGGGCAGTTTTCGGTTGTCGCCCCCGACCACGCGGGCCGCGGTGATCGCGGCCGAGACTCCGCAGATCGAGAGTCCGCTTGCAAGGATCATCGCCGAACGTTCGTCGACCTTCATGCGGCGCGAGAACCGGAAGGCGAAAAACCATACGACAGCCACCACGAGGCAGGCCTGCACGAGTCCGAAAATCCCCGATTTCATCACGTCGCTGAAAAGGATCGTGGCCCCGAGGCACACCACGCCGATCTTGATGAAGAACTCGCCCTGAATGGCGGGTTTCATCCACGCGGGGACGTGCCACACGTTGCGGATCAGCAGTCCGAACAGCACCGAGAAGAAGACCGATTCGAAGCCGTAGTACGACACCTCCGGAATCTTGGCGACAACCTGTGCCAGCAGCGAGATGGCGAAAATCACGACCAGTGACGGCAGGATTCCCTTGAGGGGGCGCCGCAGCATCAGGCTGCCGACATAGAGCACCACCAGCACGATGGCGAACAGCAGGCCGATGTTATACCATGCCACTTCGCCCACAAGGGTCGAGGGCACACGCGGTAGGTCGGTGGGGATGAGTGCCGCAAGCAGCAGCAGCGGGATCGAGACCCAGACCACCACCCAGTCCTCGACGCGGAGTTTTTCGAAAAAGTTTTTCATGTCAATTCAATTAAAAAAGTCCGGAGAGCATCAGCGACACCACGTTGCGATTGTCGGTGTGGGATGCATAATCTTCGTAGGTGTAGTTGATCTGGCAGCGCAGGAACTTCAGGGGCTGCCACACGATTCCGGCCGTGTAGTTGGTCTGCCGCGATGTGTCCTCCGAGGTGTTTTCGAGGAACGTGTCGTAGCGCACCACGGGCATCAGCGACGGCGTCACGCGCCACCCGCCGACGGCGTACCAGCCGCCGCTGTCGAATTCGCCGCCCGTGGGGATCCCCGTCGTGCCGGCAATCCACTCGGCGCGCAGGACCAACTGCCCCTCGTCGTAGCAGGCGCCCACGCCGTAGCGGACGCGCTTGAGGTAGTCGGCGCCGTACTCGCCCCAATAGTAGGAGCCGGCGATCTGCAATCCCCGGACGGGCTGCAGCATCAGCCGCGCCACAAAATCCTTGGATTTGTTCTGGTCTTTGATGTTCAAACCTTCGCCGTTGAACACGCCGAGGTTATAACTCAGCAGGCTGTATCCTTTGCGGTTGAAGAACCCGCCGTAGAGCATGGCGCCCATGTCGCGGCCCGTGGCCGAGAGTCCGGAGACGTCGTTGAAGCCCATCAGCCGGCGCAGCGACAGCGGGTATTCGATGAATTCGTATTTGGTGGGGGCGTAGGTGGTATTCTCGATCGAGAAGGGCAGTTTGTACTCTCCCAGCTGGAAATTCAGCTGTTCGAAAGGCCGGTAGCGGATGTAGGCGTCGATGATTCTCGGGCTGGAGAAATCGACCTGCATGCGGTAGTCGATTTTTTTGGAGATGTTGCCTGTCAGACTCAGGCACATGCGTTTGATGAAGAAGGTCGAGGAGGTTTCCGACCATTCGTAGCCGGTCTGCAGGTAGCCCGAGATTTTGGGCAGATGGTCCAGGATCTTGTCCCAGGTCGAGGTCTTCGCTTTCAGATCCTCGATTTCGGCCGACAGCTCGGCGATAGTAGGTTCGTCTGTCGTGGGCGCGGGGGGCGATGCCTCGGCGAATGCTCCGAGCGGGAGCAGCGATAACATCAGTAGAAGGATAGGTTTCATAAGCGGCAATTCTTTTCCAGGTACAAAGTACGGAATTTCGCCGCTTCGGATCAATACGTGAAAATACGTAAAAAGCCGGACGTGCCCGGCCGGTCGCGTCCGAAATGCCCTGCGGAGGCCTTACCGCGGCAGGGGGAACGAAAGCGTACGCGCGTCGAGAAACGCGTCGGGGTACGGGCTCCAGTTCCAGGCCTGCCCGTTCGACAGGGAGAAGTGCGGTCCAAGCCGCAGCGTATTGTTGTCGATGACGGTGATGCGCGCGGGCAGGTTCTCCTTCTGGATGACCATCACCGAGGTCATCGACACCGCGGGTTTGGTCTTCACTGGGGCCATTGTCTTGTAGTCGGGTTTCCACGGAGACATGTGCGCCAGCGAATCGGGAATCGTGAACCCCGACATGCGGGTCGAGTCGCGCCTGAAATCGAATTTCGGCTCCTGGGCCGAGGCGGCGAGCGCTACGGCGAGCGCTGCGGCCGCAAGCAACATTCTTCTCATAGTCTCTTCCCTTTTCTCCTTTTGAATCGAACGTCAAAATACCTCTTTTAGTATGTGTACCGACTGCACGGCGCTGATGGCGTCGAGGTGGTAGCCGAAATAGGCCAGCATGGCGTTGAGGAACTCCGACCGCCGGTCGCGATTCAACTCCACGTCGCCCAGATGGCGCACGTCGCAGGAGAGCATCTTCGCCAGCAGACCGGCGCACTCGCGGCTCATCACTCCGGGATGTGCCGGGCACACGGACGTATACAGCCCCTCGCGGATGTCGAACCACGCTCCCGGCATATAGCCGTTGCCGGGGCGAAAGCCCAGCAGACGGCTCAGGTTGGCCAGGAACCAGAGGTGGAAATTCGAGACTCCTTCGTCCATGGCGTCCAGTGCCGCGGCCGAACCCCACACGAACTCGAAAAGCGCTTCGTTCGGCTCGCTCTCCCGAACGAGACGGTACAAAACCTCGGCCATAAACAGTGCCATCGTCGATTTTCGGACGTCGAACGGAAGACTTTGCAGCACGAATCCCGCACGCACCTCCTTGAAACGGTCCATCTGCTGCCGCGGCGATTCGAGGCCCTCGAACTCGACGGGAAACATCGGCTGGAACAGCGCCAGTTTCGAACCCCGGCCGCTGCGGCTGCGAACCCCCTGCACCATGTAGCTGCGGCGGCCGCCGACATCGGTCAGCAGGTAGGCGACCAGCGACGTGTCGCCGTATTTGAGCGTATGCAGCACAATGCCGCGGCCCTTGTAGGTTTTCACGGCCTCTTTTTCACACGGACCAGCATCCAGCCCTCGCGGATTTCGGTTGCGACGGTCTCCAGTCCCAGTTGTGCGGCCGCGGATGTCACGGCCGCGGTGTCCGCTTCGAGAAAACCGCTCATCACCAGGTCGCCGCCCGGAGCCAGCGCCGCGGCATAGGCCGGCATGTCGGCCACGAGAATGTTGCGGTTGATATTGGCTAGAATGAAGTCGTAGCGGCGCCCGGCAATTCGCCCGGCGTCGCCCAGCAGTGGTTCGACCCGGTCCGCAACGCCATTCGCGGCGACGTTTTCACGGCAGTTTTCGTCCGCCCAGTCGTCGATGTCCACGGCGTCGACATGCGCCGCGCCGCATTTGGCGGCGACGATCGCCAGTACACCCGTGCCGCTGCCCATGTCGAGTCCCGTGCGGCCTGCAACCCCGAGGTCGAGCACCGTGCGCGACATGAGCCACGTGGTGGCGTGGTGTCCCGTGCCGAACGACATCCGGGGGAGTATGACCGCTTCCATTTCCCCTGCGGGAGCCGGATCGTGGAACGGGGCGCGGATGCGCAGGCGTCCTTCGACGTTGACCGGCGGGAAATTGCTCTCCCAGGTGGCGTTCCAGTTCCGGGGGCGGATGACTTCATAATGCCTTTCGATCCCGTGGCTTGCCAGCAGGGTGTCGACATCGGTCTTGCAGCCGGAGAGCTGCGCGGCAGGAATGTAGGCTTTCAGCAGGCCGTCATCGTTTTCGAAACTCTCGAACGGGAAATCGGCCAGTTCGGCGGTCAGTATTTCAGCCTGCTCGTCGTCGGAGACGGCGATATGGAGGACGGTGTAATCCATATTATGTAAAATTTTCGTACCTTCGTTCGGACAAAGTTACAATAATACCGGATTCAGCGGGCCAAAAGATGGCAGAAAATACAAAAAAGTGGGACGAAACCGGCCGCCGTTACCGTACCTACATGAAATTGGAGAAGCGGCTCTCGGAAAACACCGTCGAATCGTACATGCGCGACTACGTGCAGTTTGCGCACTTCATCCTGCGCCAGTGGGACGTTGCGCCCCACAAGGTCGAGCCGCAGATGGTCGAACGCTACATGGCGTGGCTCTATGAGCGGGGACGCGAGAAGAGTTCGCAGGCCCGGGCGCTGAGCGGCGTCAAGAGTTTTTTCAACTTCCTAATGCTCTCGGACAGGATCGAATCGTCGCCCGCGGAGTTTGTCCTGACGCCCAAATTCGGCCGCCAGCTGCCCGATGTGCTGACCACCGCCGAAATCGACCGCATCATCGCCGCTGTGGATACCTCGACCGTGAAGGGGCTGCGCGACTGTGCCATGCTCGAAGTGCTCTATTCGTGCGGGCTGCGGGTCTCGGAGCTCACGTCGCTGCGCATGCAGGATCTCTTTTTCGGCGAGGGATATATCCGCGTGATCGGCAAGGGCGACAAGCAGCGGATCGTGCCGATCAGCTCGGTGGCCCGCGACCGCATCCAGCGCTACCTCGAGGAGCGGCGGGGATCCCGGGCGGGCGAGGAGATTGTCTTCCTGAACAACCGCGGGGGACAGCTTACGCGGGTGATGGTCTTCACGGTCCTCAAGCAGGCTGCCCGCCGGGCCGGGATCGACAAGCGGATCAGCCCCCACACCTTTCGCCATTCGTTCGCGACACACCTGCTCGAAGGCGGCGCTTCGATCCGACAGGTGCAGGAGATGCTGGGGCACGAAAGCATCCTCACGACCGAAATCTACACCCACCTCAACCGCGAGCACCTGCGGCGCACGGTCGAAGAGCATTTGCAGATCTGACCGGTATTTCACGCTCTGATCGCAACCTCCGATTTCCGATTCCGCAACCATCCGGCCCAAGATCTTTGTCTCCGCAACCTCCGGCTTCGGCCCCTGCAACCTCCGGCCCCAACGACCTTTGGCCCCGCAATCTTCGGTCTCCGTCCCGGTATTCCCGGGGTGGAGGGAGGGGCGTTTGCCCGGACCTTACAATTTGCGGATCTGCGACTGCGGCGTGAGGCGCAGCGAAGCATAGTCGAGTCCCGAGATGACGACCAGCACCCCGCCGGGCGTCACGCTCCGGGGCAGCAGCTCGGTGAGCGGCAGGTCGGCGGCGCGCATGCTGTCGAAGACCGTGCGGTAGTCGGCCGGGAAGTCCGGGACCAGCAGGCCCGCGTAGAACTCCGTGGCGGCGAGGCGGTCCGGATCGGGGCAGCACTCCGCGAAGAGGACACGTCCGTCCGCCCCGAGAGTCAGGAGCGGATGCCGGACGAGGCCCTGCGGCGTCCACAGCAGATTAGAGGCTATCCTTCGGGATGGCCGCGGCGCGGAGAAAGTCATCGGCGAAAATCCGGATGTCGAGTTGCTGTTCGTAGAGTTTTTCGACGGCCGTGCGGGTCGGGGGTGTGTGCTCCACCTTGAGGTCGGTGACTGTCACCGAAGGCCGCTCGGGCCGGGCGTTGAAGGTCAGCAGGTCGATGCGCAGGCGGCGGTGTGTCGTGTCGGCGGTGAACCGGCGCGACAAACTCTCCTCGCGGTTGCGCCACAGGGTCGTCGTGTAGACGTTGGTGCGCGAGTTGTCGCGCCGTTCGAGCCACATGGTGCCTTTCAGCCCCTGCCGGTTGCGGTCCAGCGAATCGACGAGGTATTTGAGCGAAAGGCTGTATTCGCCCGGCTCGACATCGAGCGTAAAGCTCAAACGGGCTGTGTCGCGCAGCGACCCGACGCGGATGAGCGAATCGGCGAGGACCGTGCGCGTGAAGGTGCGGCGGGCGACGTTGTTGATCGTGTCGAGCACGGCGACCTGCAGGTTGTAGATTTTCCCCTCCTGTTCGAGCATCTCGATGGCCTGCTCGACCACGTCGCCCAGACGGGCGCTCTTGCGCTTCGAGAAGTTGCCGATGGTGTAGTGCACGTCGTCGGTTGTGTAGCCGTAGCGGGCGAAGATCGGCTCGTAGATACGCAGCGAGTCGGTCTTGATATTCTCGCTGTTGATGTAGGCGTTGGTGAGGAACGCGTCGTGGAAAATCCGCGCCAGCGTGTCGTCGGGGATGATCTTGTGGCGGGCGCAGGCGGAGAGCAGCAGCACGAAGGCCGCGGAGGTCGCTATGCGGAGGAATCGTTTCATAATCGGTCGGATTTAATCATACTGCGGACGGTGATGTTCGAAAGGAGGGCGGCCACGGCGGCGAACGACGCGGCGACGACCGCCAGGTCGGTCGGTCGGAATTCGACGGGATAGCTCTTCGTGAGGAAGGTCTCGGCCGGAATCTCGATTAGCCCGAAATATTGTTGTGCGAGAACGGCTGCGACACCCAGTGCCATGCCGGCGGCAGCACCCAGGCCGCATATCAGCAGGCCTTCGGTGCGGAATACGGCGCGGATCAGTCCCGTGTCGGCCCCTAGGGCGCGGAGCGTGGTGATGTCGTTCCGTTTTTCGACGATCAGCATGGCCAGTGCCCCCACCACCGAGAACGACGCGATGAGGAGCACCAGCAGGGCGATGAAGAAGATGCCCCATTTCTCGTAGGTCATGATGCGGTAGAACGAGGCGCGCAGTTCGTCGCGCGTGCGGACGCGGAATCCCTCGCCCGCAACCTCCGCAACGGCCGTGCGGACCGCCTCGGCATCGGCTCCGGGGGCAAGGCGCACGACGAGTGCCGAGGCGCGGCCCGGATAGCCGAAGAGCTCCTGTGCCAGCCGCAGTGAGGCGAGCACGTAGGTGCGTTCGGTTTCGAGGTCGAGGGTATAAACGCCGCCCACGGGTTCCGTGCGGCGCGTGTAGTTTTCGAACGGCAGCAGCGAGGAGAACGATCCCCGCCGCACGGCGTAGAGCGAGACGTCGGCATCGGCCAGCGAGCGGATGCCCAGCATCCAGGCCATCGACTGCCCGACGACCAGCCGTTCCAGATCGCCCAGACGTACGCGCCACTCCCCGGCCGAAACGGCCTCTCCGAGCTGAAAGACAGCCCCATAGCCATCGTCGACACCCCGGATCCTGGCGGTGGCCTGACGCCCTCCGTGTTCGAGCAGGGCGCTCTGCTCCAGGGTGAACGACAGGGCGCCGACGCCCGGGATGCGTGCGAGGGCCGCGGTGTCGAGATCCCGCTGTGCAAAGGTCTGCCCCTGCTGCGGAGCGAGGGTCAGATCGGCGTCGAAGGCCGAATACATGGACTTGACGAGCGATTCGAAGCCGTTGAAGACCGACAGCAGGATGATCATGGCCGCAACGGGCATTGCCACGGCCGCGACGCTCAATCCCGAGATCAGGTTGACCACCGACCGGGACTGGGGCGAAAAGAGGTAGCGACGGGCGAAGAGCTGCGGCAGCATGGCGGGCTACGAATTGGAGCGTGAAACCCGAAGCCCCGGCCTCGGCAGAGGTCGGGGGCGGTTTGTACGTGCAGACGACGCCGCAGGCAGCGAAAAGAGGCGGCAGAGGCGCATCATTGTCCGTCTTCTTTCAGCGCCTGCTCGATGTGCTCGATGTACTCGAGCGAATCGTCGAGCAGGAACTGGATTTCGGGAACGTTCTTCAGCTGGTTGCGGAGCCGCTGACCCAGGGCGCGGCGGATGAACCAGTTCTGCTGTTCGAGACGTTTCATCACCTCGCCGCTCTGCCCGAAGGGGAAGATGCTGACGTAGATTTTGGCATAGCTGAAATCGGGGGATATGCGTACGGCGGTGACCGTTACGAGCGAGCCGCGCACGATCGGGGCGCCCTCTTTCTGGAAGATTTCGGCAACGTCCTTTTGGATCTGCTTGGCGATTTTCTGCTGACGGGTAGTTTCCATAATTTGTAGTTTTTACAACCCGAATTTGAAGACCTCGCGGTTCTTCTCCTTCTTGGGTCTTGGTTTCCAGGTATCGAAGCCCTGTTTGTTGAAGCGGTAGTTCAGCCCCACGGAGATCATGAGGTTGTCGAGCGGCGAACGCAGCGGAGTGGACCAGAAGGGATTTTCCGCGCTGTCGCTGTTGTTGTCGTAGTATTTGTTGCGGTTGCGGACGATGTCCGAATACCCGAACGAGTAGCGCACCCGGAAGTTGAGTTCGAAGCGCCGGATCAGAAAGGCGATGCCGCCGCCGCCGGCCAGTCCGTAGCCCCAGCGGTTGTCGCGCGCGACTTTGAAGGGATAGTCGCCTTTCCAGTCGGCGGAGCCTTTGGCCCGGGCCTGCTCGTTCTCGTAGGTGGACGAGATGTTGTAGGAGAAGGTTGCTGCCGCTTCGAGGTAGATGCGGACGTGGTTGCGCAGTATGTAGAAGTGAGGCTGCCAGACGATCGGCAGCACGATGGAGTTGATATGCCGCGTGTAGTAGAGGTAGTCCTTCTTCTCCTCGACCTGCGAGGCGTTCGTCGCAAACGAAAAGCCCTGCTGCTGGAACTCCAGGTCTATGCCGAAGCCGCCCACGAAGCGCTGCTTGCCGTAGTAGCGCCATGTAAGGCCGCCGCTGTAAAGCCCCCAGATTGCCCGCATCTCCTGCTGGGGCTGGAAGCGGCCGTTGCCCATGCCATAGCCCACCGTGAAGCCGAGCGTATGCTGTGCCGAAGCCCCCTGCCATGCGGAGAGGGCCGCAAGGGCGAAGAGCGTCGTCAGGATATGTCGTTTCATCGTCATCTTATCTGAAATTGTTGAACATTCCGCCCGCAGCGTTGAAGTTGTTGTTGAAACTGTTGTTGTTGAAGTTCTGTTGCCGGTCGCGGTCCTGATCCCGTTTTGGACCCTCCTTGGCTCGTTTCTCCGCCTCGCGGCGCAGGCGCTGCGCCTCGCGTTCGTCGAGCAGGCGCGAGAGCGACTGCATCGTGACCGGTGCGAAGATACGGTTCATGTCCATCGAGAATTCGATCTCCCAGTTGGTCTTCGTGGCGAAGGTATCCTCGCCCTGGTCGTTGGCGTAGATCTCGGCACGCTCGGGCTGGAGGCGTTCGACCACATTGCCCGAATCCCACTCGCCGTTGCCGTTCTTGTCCTCGATGATCCGGAACTTGATCTCGCCGGCGGGGACGTAGTTGAACCGGATGTCGCCGGTCGTCACCTCCCGCTTCTCCTGCTTGAGCGCGTTGTTGCCGTCGAGCAGCTGGATGATGTACTTCGTGCCGTCGTTGCGGCCCTTGACGTGGATGAGCACCGTGGCGAATTTCTCGGGATCGAAAACCGTATACTTCCCGATGATCGAGTCGTTGGAGAGCCCCGCCACGTCGGTAATGGCTCCCTCGGGGATGGTCAGCGTATACTCTCCGCCCTGCTTCCACGGGGCGCGGATCTGCCAGCGGCGCAGCATCCCCGTGTCGCGCACCATGTGCACCGGGATATCCTCGATCGAGCTATCCTCCAGCGTGCGCGTCAGCAGCAGGGCGCTCGAGTCGAGTTTCACGAGCGGATAGTCGAAATTGACCGTCAGGTGGTTCTCGGGGTTGATCTCGCCCGAAGTGGGCATCTGGAAAGCGAAGGGATTTTCCTTTTTGGGTTCCTCCCACTCCTCGCCCGCGGCCTCGGCCTTGCGGCGTTCGCGTTCGAGTTTCTCGCGTTCGCGCTCCTGCTCCTTGGTTTCGATCAGCCGCCAGGCGAGTTTCAGCGGCTCGGTGACCTCCTGCAACTGGTTGACGGTGTCGTGCTTGAAATAGGAGATCTCGCCCTTGATCGTGTCGGGAAGCGACGACGAGGGGACGTTGAACCACAGGGCGATCGTATCGCGGCCCACGGTCTGCGGATCGACGATCACCCGATCGGCCGGGATGCTGTCGAAGCGGAGCCGGGTGATCTTCGGACGCGCCGCGGCGAAGTAAAGCATCGCCTTGTGCTGCAACGGCCGCTCGGTCTGCGACAGCACCTGACGGCGGAAGGCCTTGTCGGTGAACATGCGGAAGTAGAGCTGCGGCTCGGCGCTCACGTATTGGCGGATCGAGTCGTACCACATGCCGAAATCGGGCATCTTGGCCGGGTTGTAGGTGCCTTCGAGGAAGCCCACCTGATCGTTGCCCGGCTCGTAGGTCTGGTTGTCATTCTTGTCCTGGATGGCATAGATGCGGTAGTCGATCGGCTTGAGGTTCTGGGCGATAAAGATTCCGTTGTTCTCGGCTCGGGCAATCGCCGCGGGCTTGTACTTGAAGATCGTGGAGTCGTATTCGGCGACATTTTCGACCGAGTCGGCCGGGAAGAACCAGATGAAACTCTTCGACATGGAGTCGGCCTTGTAGCTGTCGGCCGTATAGCCCGAAAGGACCATCGAGTCGATCTCGGGACCTGTCGAAAAGACGTAGCGCATCGAATAGAGCGGGTTGCCCTCGTTGTTGTCGCGGATGGCGCTGCCGAAATTGAGCGCATAGGTCGTGTTCGGGGCCAGCGTGTCGCGCAGCTGCACGACGACGCCCCGGCCGCGCAGGGTGATGAGCGGCTTTTTCTTCATCGCCGGCGAGGTGAAGAACTCCTTCTGCTGATCCTTGAGCTGTACGAATTCATCGAACTCGATGTAGATTTTCTCGTGGCCGACCGTCGGTCGGTCGGTCTGGAAGTTGTCGGGCGTCATGTTCACGATGACGGGGGGCAGCGAGTCGCGGGGGCCTCCCGTGGGGGTCATCATGCTTGCGCAGCGGCTCATGAGGGCCGAAGCGAAGAGCAGTGCCACCACAAGGCGCAGCACGTTAAGCATATGTCGCGGAGTGTTCATCGGCGTCGGGATTGTGTTTTGGGTTTTGTTTCAGGTGCACGCGACGCATCGACGAAGCGCCAGCCCTCCTCGACGTAAATCCATTTTGCGCGCCACGGGCGGAAGACCACCGGCAGGGTCACGGCCTCGCCTTTGAGGTCGACCGTCTGCTGCGAGTAGGCGTAGAGGCGGTTGGTGCGGTCGACCACGACCACCATCAGGGTCGCGGAGCTGACCTCCATCTTGTAAAGCCCGGAGTTCTTCTCCTCGTAGGCCGAGAAGGGCGAGGTGGGCGGGGCGACGCCGGCGACTTTCGCCGTGAGCTTGCCCGACACGGCATCGTCGTACGAGGCGATGTAGAACGCCGTGGTGTCGGCCGCATAGGCATAGGCCTTCACGTTGGCGATCTTCGAGGTCTCGCCGCCCTCGGCAAGCTGGACCGAGGGTTTGATGAAGCAGTCGAGGAAGACCGGAGGCGTATAGAACTTGTTGTAAAAACTCCAGCTGCCCTCCTGGTAGGAAAAACCCTTCCAGGGTTTGAAAATCAGCGACACATAGAGGGTCGGGAAGTTCTCGGCCAGCTCCTGCTGCGTGTAGGCGTAGACCTTGTTTACGGGATCGACGGCCACAACCATCTGCGTCTTGGCCGTGAGCGGCATCTGCATCCAGCCCTTGGTTCCCTCCTGCGCATAGGGCTCGGCCGTGGCGACTGGGGTGGAGTTTCGCTCCGAAAGGTTGTCCTTCCGCGCAATGACGCCGTTGAGCGCATCCTCGTAGGAGGCCACGGTGTAAAAGAGCGTATCGGCGGCGAAGGCATAGGCCTTTATTCCCTCGAACGGCTCGATCGGATCCACTGGCTGTGCCTGCGCAAGGGGTTTGAGGATGTAGTTCGTCTTGTACGATACGTCCTTGAAGCACCCCGCGAGCAGTGCGGCGGCCAAAAGCGGTATTATCTGTTTTGCCTTCATACCCGTTTTATTTGTTTCGGAGCGCATCGAGCATCTCGCCGACGGTAGCTCCCGTCACGGGATGCCGCCGCTGGCGCATGATCTCGCAGAGCGGCGTCAGCGCAAATTCCCGCTCGGCGAGCAGCGGATGGGGCACCGTGAGCCGTTCGTCGCCGATCACTTCGTCGTCGTAGAAAATGATGTCGATGTCGATCGGCCGCGAACAGTAAAGATCCCCGGACGAGGCCTTCTCGACCGCCTCGGCAGCGCGGTTGCGCCCCAGTTCCCGCTCGATCAGCTGGCAGGCGTCGAGCACCTCGTGCGGTGTGAGGTCGGTGATGACCTCCAGCGCCTGGTTTGAAAAACGTTCCGCGGCCGGGAATCCCCACGGCTCGCTTTCATAACGGTGCGAGCAGCGCAGCACGGCCCCCACCCGGGAGTTGATCAGCTGCTGTGCCGTTTGCAGGGTCCGTTTCACATCGCCCTGGTTACCGCCTAAAAGAAGTGCCACACGTGCCATAAGTCACAAATGTTTTATCATCTTGCTCACCGAGAGGGCAAAATGGGTGAATACGATCGTCGGGTTGCCGTTCTGCGCAATTTGCGCGGCGGCGCTCTCGATCTCGGCGATCAGCGGCTCGATGTTCTGCGAGCCGACGAAAGGGGCGAATTTCGAGCAGAAAGCCAGCTCCTCGCCCCAGAGGTAACTGACCTCGCGGATCCCGGCATGGAGCATGAAGCTCTCGCGCAAAAGCCGCGCCGCATCGCGCAGGAATGCCCGCTGCTGCTCGCGGGTGAGCTGCGCGGCATCTTCGGCCCAGGAGATCAGCTCGAGATGCTTGTCGTTGTAGCTCAGGCGCATGAGGCTGCAGAAAAGCTCGAAATGCTCCTTGCGCATCGCGTCGCTTTCGTCGGCCACCAGGTGCCCCAGTTCCAGCAAGTCGCCGCCGGCCAGTCGTGCCATGTTGCGAGCCTGCAGCGGATCGGACACGCCCCGCTGCTGCGCCACCCGCTCCAACACGTCGGGGGCGATGCGCGGCACGGCCACCTCCTGCGTGCGCGAAATGATCGTCGGCAGCAGCCGGTCGGGATGTTCGCTGACCAGAATGAAAAGCGTGCGCTCCCACGGCTCCTCCAGAATCTTGAGAATCTTGTTTGCGGCCTCCTCGTTCATGGCCTCCGGAAGCCAGATCAACATGGTCTTGTAGTCGGCCTCGAAGCTCTTGAACGACAGTTTGCGGATGATCTCGTCGGCCTCGCGGGCCGCGATCATGCCCTTGAGCGTCTTGCCCAGATCGAGGCGGTCGTACCACTCCTGCGGCGAGAAGTAGCCCCCGCGCTCGGAGAACAGCGCGCGGAACGGCTCCAGAAATCCGTCGCTGCGCATCACCTCGCCTGACTTCTTGCCCTGTTTGTTGACCGGGAAAACCAGATGCAGGTCGGGGTGCGCCAGCGCCGCGATCTGTTGGCAGTCGGGGCATTCGCCACACGAGTCGCCGTCGTGGCGGTGGCGGCAGCAGAGGTACTGGACATAGGCCACGGCCAAGGCCAGCGCTCCGGAGCCCGCCGTGCCCGTGAAGAGCTGGGCATGGCTCACGCGCCCGGCATCGACCGACTGCGCCAGATGCCGTTTCAAATCATCCTGTCCTGTAATATCCGCAAAACGCATAACAAATCGTCTTCTTTTATCGGCCTCCGGATCGTTCCGGACGGTCGCTGTTCACGGCCTTCCGCCGTGGTTTCAAGTCCGGTCCCCGGCTGTATCCCCGTCTCGGCGGAGAGGTGTCGCACGCGGCCGGAATGGCTCCGTTATTTTCTCTTTTTCAGCCGCCGGGAGGTCTGCACGCCGGCAATGGCCAGCAGACCCGCGAAAACCACCCCGAGGATCGTGCTCCGCACCGTGCCGCGCTCCAGTTGGAGCGCCCCGACCCCGCAGAGGAAAAGGGCGAAGCTGGCACCCATCACGGCAATTTTTCCGTTCGTCGTCTTCATCTCCAGGCTACTTTAAAACCGCCTCGGCGCGGATGATCCGCACATCCTCCAACGGCCGTCCGGCCGCATCGGTTGCCACACCCTGGATCGCCTCCACGACCTCCAGTCCCTCGGTCACACGGCCGAAAACCGTATATTGTCCGTCGAGGAACGGCGTGCCGCCGAGGGTTTCATAGAGCCTGCGCAGGGAGTCGGGGATCACGACCTTCCCGTTCGTCGCGGCGCTTATGCGCTGCTGCATCCGGTCGAGCGCGGTTCCGTCGCACGTTTTGCCCCAGACGATGTAGAACTGGCTGCCGGAGGATTTCCGTTCGGGGTTCACCTCGTCGGAAGTCCGGGCTGCGGCCAGTGCCCCGCGCGTATGCGCCAGCGCCGGATAGACGATCTCGGCGGGAAGCAGGTAGCCCGCATCGGATTCACCCAGTGTCGTACCGGCCGGGGATCGTCGCGAGGCCGGGTCGCCCGCCTGGATCATGAAATCGGCGATCACGCGGTGGAACAGCACCGAATCGAAAAATCCTTCGCGGGTCAGTTTCAGGAAATTGTCCCGGTGAAGGGGTGTCCGCCCATCGAGTTCGATGCGGATGTTGCCCGCCGTGGTATGCAGCAACACCTCGGCCGGCCCTTCCGCGCGGGGTTGGCCGCAGGCAGTCAGGAGCAGGAGGCCCGCAGCCGCGGCTGCGATTCTGGGGAAAAGTCGTTTCTGCATACTCCGATTCACTTTTTACCTGTGCAGGAATGCGCGCAGCATCGCCCCCAGGTCGATCCGCTCGCGGCGGACGAGGTAGGCGGCATACGACGCAAAGAGCACTATATTAAACGTATAGCTTGCAAACATATTGTCCGTGGAGGCGGTCAAGGCCTCGCAAACGGCGAAAACCGCGAGCGCCGCGGCGACGTATTCGCCGATGCGCCGCCAGTCGTAGGGCGTCGGGAAATAACGTCGGTTGAGCCACCAGCTGACGCCGACCATCACCGTTTCGCTTGCCAGACGCGCCCATGCGGCCCCGTAGTAGCCCCAGAGCGGTATGAGCCAGAATCCGAAAGCGACAATGGCGATCAGGCCCGAACCCGTGACGACGATGGCCAGCGAAGTGCGCTCTTCGCGTTTGTACCAGAACGAGAGGTTGAGCCACACGCCTGTCAGGACGTTGGCCCCGAGCACCACCGGGAGGATGAAGATCCCCTCGCGGAAGCTGCGTCCCACGATCAGTGCAAAGAGGTCGCGGAATAGCGCAATGCCGAGGAAAATCAGCATCGAGGCCATGACGTAGTATTTCAGCGCCGCGGCGTTCATGGCGACGAAGTCCGATTTCCTGAAGTTCGAGAGGAAGAACGGCTCGGCGGCGAGGCGGTACATCTGGTAGAAGAGCATCATCACCACGGCAATCTTCGTGATGGCCCCGTAGATGCCCAGCTGTGCCATGGCCCCTTCGGGCACGAGGTACTTGATCAGCTGCCGGTCGATGAACTCGTTGGCCGTTCCGGCAAGCCCGCCCACCAGCAGCGGCAGCGAGTAGGCGAAGATCGCCACGAGCAGCGCCCGGTTGATCTTCGGGACCGTGCGGTCGGCGGTTCCGAGGATTGCCAGCCACGTCACGACGCTGGCAATCAGGTTGGCGACGAAGACCCATCCCACGCCGAAGTCGGTGGCAAAGAGTCCCGCGGCTCCGAACCCGAAGGCCAGCGCCACGTTCAGCACGACGTTCATGGCTTTCAGCCCCACGAACGTCATGGCTCGTCCCTGTTCGCGCAGCCGCGAGAAGGGGATGCAGGCCCAGACGTCGAAAAGGATGATCAGGGCGACCCAGACGACATATTCGGGATGCGCGACATACGCCTCGCCCATCATGCGGGCGATGTCGTCGCGGAAAAGGACCGCCGTCAGGAAGAAGAGCGCTGCAGCGAGCGACGTGACGCCCCATGTCGTGGCGAAAAGCCGCCGCTTGGCCGCCTTTATATCGCCGCCCGCCTCCTCGGCCTTGGCCGAAAAGCGGAAATAGCTCGACTCCATGCCCATCGTCAACAGCGTGAGCGCCAGCGGTATCAGGGCGTAGATGTCGGTGACGACGCCGTAGGTTTCCTGGCCGAACACACGGGTGTAGTAAGGCGTGAGCAGGTAGCTCAGGAACCTTACGACGATGGTGCTGATGCCGTAGACGGCAGTTTGTTTGGCCAGTTTTTCGAGCATGACGGAGGCTTATAGTCCGGCAAAGATACAAATTTTAGCCGGAAACCCCGCATTGTTTCTCCTTCTTTCGAAGAAAGAAGAGAAAGGGGCCGCACCGTTTCGCCGGCCGGGGGACGGACAGAGACTCTCCTCCGGGATGTGCCCTACCGCGATGCCACGAGCGACGAAGGCGTGACGCCCTGCGAGTCGCGCGCCCAGTCGCCGCGGGCGCGGAGCACCTGCTCGATGATGTCGCGCACGGCTCCTTCGCCGCCCCGGAACTCCGAGACGTAACGCGACGTCTCGATCACCTCCGCCGCGGCGTCTGCCGGGCAGACCGGAAGGCCCACTTCGCGCATGCACTCCAGATCGGGGATGTCGTCGCCCATGTAGATCACATTGGCCGGATCGAGTCCCTGCTCCGTCATGTATTCGCGGATGGCCGTGATCTTGTCCATGCAGTCGACGTAGAAATGGTCGATGCCGAGCATCCGGAGGCGGTGTTCGAGCGTCCGGCCCCGGCCGCCGGTGATGATGCAGACCTTGTAGCCGATCTTGATCGCGTAGGCCAGCGCATAGCCGTCCTTGGCGTGGTAGCGGCGGATGAAGTCGCCGTCGGGTGTGGGGATGATGCCTCCGTCGGTCATCACGCCGTCGACGTCGAAGACGAAGGCTTCGCAACGCGCTATATCTTCTTTGAAGTTTCCCATATGCTTTGACTTATCGTTGAGTAGATGTTTTTCAGTCGGAGATCGAAGTCCAGCAGATCGCCGTGGCGGGCCATCGTGGCCGAATCGTTGCGCACGGCGGGTCCCGTCTGCACGTCGAGCGGCGAACGGGCGTCGCAGGCCTTGGCCGCGGTTTCGGCGATCAGCGGTTTCAGCACGTCGAAATCCAGCCCCGCACGGCGGACGATGCGCTCGCCCACGGCATACATGTGGTTGGAAAAGTTGCAGGCGAAAACCGCTGCGAGATGCACCTTGCAGCGCTGTGCCGAGTCGGCCCAGATGACCGTTCCGGAGAGTTTCCGGGCGAATGCCTCCAGCTCCGGGTGCAGCTCGGGCAGCGGCGCTTCGAGAAAGACGGGGATCACGGAAAAGTCCGCTTCGCGCCCTTGGGTGAAGGTCTGCATCGGATAGAAGACGGCCCGCCGGGCGAATCGCTCCGGGATGGCCGTGACCGGCACACTGCCGGCCGTGTGGGCCACCGCGGCGCCTTCGGGGATCGGGAGCCTTGCGGCCACCTCCTCCACGGCGCGGTCGCTGACGGCAATCAGGTAGATGTCGGCATCCTTGCGGAGCTTCTCGGGGTCTGTTTCCCAGTCGGTTGCGGCCAGCTGCGCGACGCGGCGCGCCCGTTGGTGATTGCGGGCGAAAATCTGCACGAGTTCCAGTTCGCTTTTGGCAACGGCGCGGGCCAGTGCCTCCGCGAGGTTGCCGCTGCCGATGATGACGACACGTTTCATGGCTTCTTTTTGTTTGTGTTTTCCAGCAGGTTCACCAGCCGCACGTTGTCCTGCGATTGGCGGGCCGACTCTTTCAGTATCTCCAGTTCGTGGTCGATGCGCGCCAGTTCGGGAGTCTGCCCGAGGTCGAACGAGGTCTGGCCCGAGTGCTCGACCGCCTCCAGTACGCCGTAGACGGTCATCGACGCGATGTCGTGCGCCGGGGTGAAGGCCACTTCCCGCTCGCCGTCGCCGCTGCGCACGGCGATCAGCTGTCCGGCCTGCACGAGTTGGAACAGCACGTCGTTGACGATGCGCGTGGGCAGGTCGAGGCGTTCGCGGATTTCGTCCGCAGGCAGTGCGCCGCCCTTGTCGCGGAAATTCCGCACGACGGTGAGCATCACGGCGAGCAGAACCTTGCGCCGCTGGTCGTAGCTGATGAGCAGCGATTCGCGCTCCTGGCCGAAGCGCGCGATATTCTGATAGGCGAACGACAGCTCGCCGCCGAAGAGGAGGATCTCCCACGAGGTCTGCATCCAGATCAGCAGCAGCGGCAGGGCCGCGAAGCTGCCGTAGATGGCGTTGTAGGAGGTCATCCACCGCTGCACGTAGACATAGCCCCACTGGAAGAGCAGGAAAATCGTCCCGGCGACGATGCCGGCCGTCAGTGCGCTGCCGAAGCGCACTCGGGCGTTGGGTATGACGATGTAGAGGAAGGTGAACATCACCCAGATGACGACCATCGAGGCCAGGTGTGACAGCAGTTTGAAATACCAGCTGTCGTTGGCTCCCAACAGCTGTTCGGCGTAGTTGCCCACGGCATTGGCCACGATCCAGAGGATCGGCACGATCATCACCACGGCGATATAGTCGGTCCACTGGCGGGTGATGCTGCGCTCGACCTTGACCTCCCAGATGTTGTTGAAGGCGCTTTCGATCGACCCGAAGACCCGGATCACGGCCCAGAAAAGCATGACCAACGCTACGGCGGCCACCACACCGCCCTGGGTGCGTGCCAGGGCGTTTTCGGCGAAGTTGACGATGTAGTCGACGATGTCGGGGTTCCGGGGGAAGAGGCCGTAGAGATTTTCGATCAGTCCGTCGGCCAGGCCGAATCCTTTCACGACGGCGAATACCACCGCGAGAATCGGCACCAGCGACATCAGCGTGTAGAACGTGAGCGCCGCCGAGCGGACGATGGTTCCGTGTTCGAGCAGGCCGCGGGCCGTGTAGAACAGCAGGCGGTATTGCTGCACGAGCCACCGCACGACGGGATTGCGCCATTCGGTGACGTCGCGCCGGAAAATCGTGTCGGTGAAGTATGTCAGAAATTCGTTGATTTTCATGAGTCGCAACCGGCCAATCCGACAAATGTAGCTATTTTAAACGGATAACCCAAAAATCGTTCCCGATTTTCGTGAAGGCCAGCCGCAGACCGCTCCCGGCATGCAGCCCCAGACGACGCATCAGCTCCTCTGCGGCGAGCGGGAAATCACGCTTGAACAGCTCCGCCCGGCAGCCTTTCAGCTCTCGTTTCAGCCGCTTGGGGTCGTAGGGCTCGATGCTTTCGATGGCGAAGGTGCGCCCCAGTACGCCTTGCGGCTCCTCCACGGCGAATCCGAAGCCATTGTCGCTCCGGATGCAGGCTTTCCCGGCGAGGTGGATTCGCGCCAGACGGGCCTTCTGCAACGCCACGTCGGGGATCACCAGCCAGCCGTAACGCTCCGGTTCGAACGGCTCCGGAGAAGGGGCCGGCTGACCGGGCGATGCCGAAAAACTCCCTCGCCCGAGGGCTGTGGCGGTGATGAGCGGCCCCGTGCCGTCGTCGTAGACCACCACCTCCTTGCATTCGTCCCCGAGCGACAGGACCTCTACGCGGCAGTCCGGGAAGAGCCTGAAGGCCTCGTCCACATCGAACAGCGGGGAGTTCTTGATGCACAGCCGCCCCGAGATCTGCTTCAGACGCGGTCTCAGGGCGACGATGTCGGGCGAACAATCCTCCGGGCGCACCAGTTTGCGGCCTTGGGCCGAACGGCGGTCGGGATCGGCGTAAATCCAGTCGAAACGCAGACCGTCGCCCCGGAGGTACTCCTCGGCGGAGGTATTGACGACTTCGATATTCGTGACGCCCATTCTGGAAAAATTCTCCGCAGCCACGCGGGCCAGCATTTCGTTGCGTTCGAGCGTCACCACACGGCCAAAGCGGCGGCTCAAAAAGAGGGCGTCGACGCCCAGTCCGCAGGTGAGGTCCAGCACCGTGTCGCCGTCGAGGAGCTTGTGGGCGGCGCATGCTTCGCTCGACGCCTGCTCGAAGGCCAGGGGCGGCAGGATGCACTGCGCCGCAGCATACGAAGGGAGCTTCTGCGCGGCCCGCGCGAGGTATTTGACCTGTGTGGCCACGAGCCGGGCGTGGGGGATGCTGCGGTCCAGGGCCACTTCCAGCGGGTTGCGGCCCCGGGCGGCGGCGATGGCGCTCCGCACTTCGTCCGAGAGCAGGAGGGAATATTCTTCGGGAGTAATCACGTTCGCAAAGGTACGTTTTTTTTCGGTTCGACGCTCCACGCCGCAAGGGTCGCAAGCGTGAAGAACGTGTAGATTGCCACCGTCTGCCATCCGCCGAGGGTGTAATCCGCCGCTCCGCCCGGCAGCGAGGCGGTCAGACGGGCCAGCGCGCTGATCCCTTCGGCGGCGCTTCCCGTGACGAAGCCGAACGCCGGGGCGAGCGCCCCGACCGGCGCCGCCATCCACAACCCTCCGCCGAAGACCACGACGCCGGCCAGTGCGATGTCCAGCGGATTGATTGCCAGTCCCGCCAGCGGAACGACGCCGAACGTGTGCGAAACGAGCGGCGCCGTGGCGATGGTCGCCACGAACCCGACCAGATAGGCGTCGATGACGACATTCGCGATCCTCCACCGGGTCCGGCAGCGGCGGCAGAGCGGCATGCCCCAGGCGAGAATGGCCGCCACGGCGACGAACGATAGCTGGAAGCTGATGTCGCCCAGCCAGTTGGGATTCCAGATCAGCATCCCGACCCCCGCGGCGGCCAGCGCATTCAGCCCGGAGTATTCCGAAGCCGAGGCCAGAGCCGCCTGCAGAACCGTGCACATCGCCGCGGCCCGGACGGCGCTGGGCGGAAATCCCGCCGCTGCGACGAAGAACCACACGGCGGCCGCCGCCAGCAGGTTTTTCAGCAGGTGCCCCCGTCTGAAAAGCGGCAGCCACCACAGCGCAAGGTTGATCAGCACGAAAACGATCCCCGTGTGGAGCCCCGATACGGCCAGCAGGTGCGACAATCCGCTCCGGGAGTATCCGTGCGAAGTTCGGGCGTGATGCCGCGCCGTTCGCCCGCCGCCATGGCCTCGACGACGGCCGCTGCTCCAGCGCTCATCGGCAGCCGGGCGAGCCTCTCGACCGCCCTGCGGTGCAGCCCCGCATGCCGCTCCGGAAGGCGTTCGAGGAGCGTCCGCTCCAGAATCCACAGACTCCCGGCATAGCCTCGCCGCGCCATCAGACGGCGATAGCTCTCCGCACCGCCGCGAAACGGCCGCGCGGCGCCCCGGCAGCGGATGCGTTCCCCGACATGCAGCTCCACCAGTGAATCGGCGTATAGCCGGATCCGGGCATCCGAAGCGTGCCAGCGCCCGTCGGCGGGATTGCGCCATGCCGCCACCGACGCATCGGCTACGGCATAACGGCCCCGGTCGGCCGGGAATCCCTCGACCGCGACTTCGTAGACCGTGTACACGTTCCGCGGCACGGTGAGCCGGGGTGCACGGAGCTGTGCTGCGGCGAATCCCGCCGTGAGGATCATGGCGGCCGTGGCAGCAGGCGAGCGCAGCGACAGGGCCAGCACTCCCGTCACGACGAAAGCCCCTGCGAGAAACCACAGGGGCAGTTCGTAACGGCCTGCCAGCGCGATTCCCGCGGCGAAAAAGACGAGAATCCGAAGCATCGGCATGCGGCCGAGCCGGTCAGACAGGCGGGAAATCTTCATGCGGACGGTCTATTGTGTCGTAAAGATAGCAAAATCGGACGAAAAGTGTGCCTAGCCGCGCTCGATTTCGTCGCGGTCCGCCGCCGTGCCGTTTTCCACGCGCGAAATGGCTGCGGCCAGGGGGATCATCGTCGCCGGGTCGAACGTGTCGAGGGGCTCGTCCGGCCCGATGCCCGTGTCGGCGGCCACGGCGCGGATGTAGGCCTCGGTGCGGTTCTCCGAGGGCGGCGCCCAGCGGGAAATCATTCCGCGGATGGTCCGCAGTCCGTGGCGGACCCGGTAGGTGTGCAGCAGCACGAAGACGGCCCGATAGCCCCAGTCCAGCGATGCGAACTGCTTGAAGGCCGGGTCCCGCGAGGGCTGCACTTCGCCCTTGTAGCGGACCTTCGACTGCCGGATGTTCCCCGGATTGCAATTCGACAGTCTCCTACTCATCGCCGGCCTCCTTTCGGATGCGGCGGTGCACGTAGCGGCGCAGCCAGCGGAACAGCGGGGCATACTGTTGCGGAATTTGTGTAAATAGCATAATGGATTTTTAAGAAGGATGACCGTATTCATTAGCCGCGGGATGCGACTTCGCCGCAGGATCCGGCGAGGACGGCATGCGGATGCTTTTGGGACGTCCGGCAGCACGGGCACAGAGGAGCCGGATTGTTGATAACGCGTTTAAAACTTGTCGATAAGTGGGAATAACAATCCACAAATTATGGAAACAGAAGTGTTTCCCGATGTTGATAACTTTGCCTTCCCTGCCGGGCGGCTGTGAATCGTAGGGCAAATATACGACACGGGATACCCCCTTGTCAAGACCCCGGTGCACTTTTTCCCGATTTTATGGAAAAACTTCGGGATTTTGTCGTACCTTTGTTTCGCAAACCAACAGTTTTACACCTTATGGATGATGGTCATAGTTCCACGTATAGCCGTCGTGTCGTGCTTCAGCACGACGCCATTCATCTATGGTATCCAGCACGAAGATAATCTCCGGGCCGGACTGCTGTTGTCCGATCCCGACAAAATAATCCAGACCTTTTCCGAGCACAACGCCGATATCGCCCTGATTCCGGCCGTCGCCGTGCCGTCGCTGACCGGCGCGCGCATCGTCACCGAATACTGCGTCGGGGGTGTTCCCGCTTCGCAGGAGGCCCTGCTTGCCAGCGACGACGTGCTGGTCGGAACGTGGAAGCCGTTCGGGAAACTTCCCTGTGCCTTCGCCGTCTGGGTGGCGCACGCCGATACGGATCCCGACGTCGTCGAGACCTTGCAGCACGCCCTGACCTGCGGGCTCGAGCACGGCTACGAGGCGATTCTCGAATCGCCTTTTGCGGCCGATTCCGGGCGTGCCTATGCCGAACTCGCACATTTCGACTACATCTTCGACAATCAGAAAGACAAAGCGCTTAAAAAGTTATGGAACTCGGGCCTCAAGTCGGTCCCGAGAGCCAATCCCGGCTGAAGAGCTTAGCGGACCGGAGATCCGCCTCTCTGCACGTAAACGGATTCACGAACTTTAAGAGAGCGTCTTATGATTACAATTTACCTCAAGCAATACAACAAGATCATCCGCAATGCCGACACCAAGCTCTTTGATGAACTGGGCTACGACGACATTCTGTGGATCGATATGGTGCTGCCCACGATCAAGGAGCAGAAGGCCGTCGAGAATTTCATGGAGATCAGCCTCCAGACCAGACAGCAGGTCGAGGAGATCGAGTCGACGTCGAAATACTCCGAGAACGAGAATTCCATCATCTCCAACTCCAACTTCTTTGTCCCCACGGGCGACTCGTTCATCGTCGAACCGGTGTCGTTCATCATCTCGAACGAGGGAGTGCTGGTCTCGGTGCGCAGTGCCGAATTCCGGACCTTCCGCGAGACGGAAAAGCGGCTCCAGATGAACTACCGCAGCTATTCGACGGGCTATCACCTCTTCATTTCGCTGCTCGAGGTGCGCATCGACTTCGATGCCGACCTCGTGGAGCTGATCGCCAAGCAGGTCGCGGCGCTCTCGAAGGACATCAACTCCGAGGATTCGATCGACAAGGAGGTGCTGCACCGCATCAGCGCACTGCAGGAGTCGACCATGTCGCTGCGCGAGAACATCTTCGACCGCCAACGCGTGCTGTCGGGGATCCTGCGCTCGGAGCGCTTCCCCAACGATATCTATCCGCGCCTGCAGCTGATGATCAAGGACGTCAACTCGCTGATCAACCATGCCGACTTCAGCTTCCAGAGACTGGACTATATCCAGGATGCGGCGCTGGGTCTGATCAACATCGAGCAGAACGAGATCGTCAAGATATTCTCTGTGGCGGCGGTGATATTCATGCCCGCAACGCTCATCGCGTCGATCTACGGCATGAACTTCAAGTTCATGCCCGAACTGAACTGGACACTCACGCTCAGCAACGGCTGGAACATTCCCCTGGGCTACCTCTTCGCCATCGGGATGATGATCTTCTGTTCGGCTCTGACGATCTGGTACTTCAAGTACAAAAAGTGGCTCTGACTTCCCGGACGGCATCGGGATGCGGGTTGTGCCCAAATGCATAAGGGGGCTGTATTGAGATACAGCCCCCTTGTGTGTTGTCAGCCCGGAGAAGCCTCCGGCGGTTTGCGGCCTATCCGTCGATAAAATCGATATTCACCTCGCGCTGGAATACCTCCTGCAACGAAATGTAGGTTTCGGTCGTAGCAAGACCCTGGATGCGCAGGATGCTGTTGAAGATCGTGCGCATGAGGTGCTCGTTGTCCACGCAGTAGAGTTTCACGAGGATGTTGCCTTTGCCCGTGATGAAGTGGCATTCCACGATTTCGGGGACCTCCTTCAGCTCCTCGACCGTCCTGGTCAGCAGCTGCGGGTCCTTGAGCGTGATGCTGATGTGGGCGCAGACGTCAAATCCCATCATCTTGGGATCCACGATCAGGCGGCTTCCGAGAATCACGCCCGACTCGTCGAGCTTGCGGATGCGCTGGTGAATGGCGGCTCCGGAGATGCCGCATTCGCGGGCGATCTCTAGAAAAGGCATCCGAGCGTTCTTGATGAGGTATTTGAGGATCTTGCGGTCGATCGTGTCCAATGCGGGTTTAGCCATGGAGGAGGGATTATTTGATTACGTTCAGTTCCTTGCCCACCTTCGTGAAGGCGGCGATGCAGCGGTCGAGCTGCTCGAGGGTGTGGCCTGCGGAGACCTGTACGCGGATGCGCGCCTGTCCTTTGGGGACCACCGGGTAGTAGAATCCCGTGACGAAAACGCCCTCGTCCTGCAGCTTCGCCGCAAACTCCTGCGACAGTTTGGCGTCGTAGAGCATCACGGCGCAGATGGCCGACTGGGTGGGTTTGATGTCAAATCCCGCCGCCATCATTCCTTCGCGGAAATGTTCGACGTTGGCCACCAGTCTGTCGTGCAGTTCGTGGCTCTCGGCGAGCATCTTGAAGGTCTCGATTCCGGCTCCGACCACGGCGGGGGGCAGCGAGTTCGAGAAGAGGTAGGGGCGCGAACGCTGGCGCAGCATGTCGATGATCTCCTTGCGGCCGGTGGTGAATCCGCCCACGGCACCTCCGAATGCCTTGCCGAGCGTACCCGTGAGGATGTCCACCTGCCCGCGCAGGTCGTAGAGTTCGGTGATGCCGCGTCCCGTTTTGCCCAGCACACCCGCCGAATGGCACTCGTCGACCATCACCAGCGCGTCGTACTTTTCCGCCAGGGCGCAGATCTTGTCGAGCGGAGCGGCGTTGCCGTCCATCGAGAATACGCCGTCGGTGACGATGATGCGGAACCGCTGGGCCTGCGCCTTTTTCAGACACTCCTCCAGTTCGTTCATGTCGGCATTGGCGTAGCGGTAGCGCACGGCCTTGCACAGACGCACGCCGTCGATGATCGAAGCGTGGTTGAGCGAATCGGAGATGATGGCGTCCTCCTCCGAAAAGAGGGGTTCGAACACGCCGCCGTTGGCATCGAAGCATGCGGCATAGAGAATCGTGTCCTCCGTCCCGAAATAGTCGGCAATGATGCGTTCCAGCTCCTTGTGGATGTCCTGACAGCCGCAGATGAAGCGTACGGACGACATGCCGTAACCGCGGCTGTCCATGGCGCGCTTGGCCGCTTCGATCAGTCGCGGGTTGTCCGACAGCCCGAGGTAATTGTTGGCGCAGAAGTTAAGGACCTTGCGGCCTGCAACCTCGATCTCGGCCCGCTGGGGCGAAGCGATGATCCGTTCCCGTTTGTAAAGCCCTGCGGCCTCGATTTCTGCGAGTTCATGTTGCAGGTGCTCCTTGATTTTTCCGTACATATCCGTTGTTTTTTTGATGAAATTCCGAACGTAAGGTGACGATTTATTACAAATGTACGATAAATTTCCGAAAAGCGGCACTTTTCGGATGCTTTTTTCTCGCTTCGGCTTACAATTTGTTATCCGCCCGCCTCCTCCACCGCCGAATGCTTTTTTCGGCGGCGTTTTTTGCCACCGCATGATTTTTTTAATACCTTTGTTTCCATAATAATAACCAGCTACCTATGAAAAAATCGTGTGTATTGGTCAGTGGCGGAGCGGGCTATATCGGTTCGCACACCTCTGTGGAGCTCATCGCGGCCGGCTACGACGTGGTGATTGTCGACAACCTTTCGAACAGCGATCTCAACGCCGTCGAAGGCGCGCGCAAGATTACCGGCGTGGACATTCCGTTCGTCGAGGTCGACTGTTGCGACCGGGCTGCCTTCCGCAAGGTCTTCGAAGCGTATGAATTCGATTCGGTGATCCACTTCGCGGCATCGAAGGCCGTGGGCGAGTCGGTCCAGAAGCCGCTCGAATACTACGGCAACAACCTCACTTCGTTCATGAACGTCATCGGCCTGATGCGGGAATTCGGGCGCCGGAACATCGTCTTCTCGTCATCGTGCACCGTTTACGGCGAGCCGGAGAAGCAGCCCGTGACGGAGCAGACCCCCCGCAAGCCGGCCACTTCGCCCTACGGCAACACCAAGCAGATGTGCGAGGATATTCTGCGCGACTCGCTCGCCGCCTACTCCGGCATGAAAGGCATTGCGCTGCGTTATTTCAACCCCATCGGTGCCCACCCCTCGGCACTGATCGGCGAACTGCCGCGCGGCGTGCCGCAGAACCTCGTGCCCTTCATCACGCAGACCGCCGCCGGACTGCGCGAATGCCTTTCGGTCTTCGGCGACGATTACCCGACGCCCGACGGGTCGTGCATCCGCGACTACATCGACGTCGTGGACCTTGCCAAGGCCCACGTGGCGGCCATCAACCGCATGGTCGGCGAGAAGAACAAAGAGGCCTACGAGATTTTCAACATCGGCACGGGCCGCGGTGTCTCGGTGCTGGAACTGATCCGTAAGTTCGAGGAGGTCAACAATCTGAAGCTCAACTACAAGATCGCGCCGCGCCGTGCGGGCGACATCATCTCCATCTGGGCCGATCCGACCCTGGCGAATACCGAGCTGGGCTGGACGGCCGAGCGCACGCTCGACGAGACGCTCCGCGCCGCCTGGAAATGGGAGAAACATATCCGTGGCATCGAATAATCCGCCGCCAGGAGATAAGCCCGAGGGGTGGAATGACGGTTCCGCCCCTCGTTTTTTCGGCCAGGGGCGATTTTTCGGCTGCTGATTTTTCATTTCCAATTATTTGCACTACCTTTGCACTCCGAAAACAGGCGGAAATGGGATGCGGACCGCAGAGCCCGCATTGAGAACCGCCGGAGGTAACACATTAAAACAAAACATTCATTATGAAAACCATTTCAGTCAAGGCCGTAAAGCGCGCCGATTTCGGCAAGAAGGCAGCCAAGGCAATCCGCCGCGAGGGCATGGTCCCCTGCGTACTGTGCGGCAACGGTGAAACCGAGACCTTCTCGGTAGATCCCCGCGAGATCAAGCCCCTGATCTACACCCCGAACTCCTACATCGTCGAGTTCGACGTCGAGGGCAAGAAAGAGCAGGCCGTGCTGCGTGAGGCCCAGTTCCACCCCGTTCGCGAGGAGATCCTCCACCTGGATTTCTACCGCATCGCCGAGGGCAAACCCGTTTCGATCGCCATTCCGGTGCACCTGACCGGTAACGCCGAGGGCGTGAAGGTCGGCGGTAAGCTGGCTCTGTCGGCCCGCAAGCTGGTTGTCAGCGCACTGGTCGAGAATCTCCCCGACGAGATCGTCGTGGACGTTACGGAGCTGGGTGTCGGCAAGACCATCTTCGTCGGCGACCTCCAGTTCGAGAACCTGAAGTTCGTCACTCCCGCTACGACTGCCGTCTGCGCCGTTCGCGTAACCCGTGCGTCGCGCGGAGCTGCCGATGCTGCGAAATAAGCCGGGAGTATGAAATACCTCATTGTTGGGTTGGGGAATATCGGCGCCGAATACGCCGGAACCCGTCACAACATCGGTTTCAACGTGTTGGACGCCCTTGCAGAGGCGTCCAACACTGTTTTTACCACCCAACGTTACGGCGATGTGGCCGAAGCGAAGTACAAGGGCCGGACGCTGGTGTTGCTGAAACCCTCTACTTACATGAATCTTTCGGGCAAGGCCGTCCGCTATTGGATGGATGCCGGGAAGATCCCGCCGGAAAACCTGCTCGTCATTTCGGACGATATCGCCCTGCCTTTCGGTGCGCTGCGTCTGCGTCCGAAGGGGAGCGCCGGAGGGCATAACGGGTTGAAAAACATTTCGGAACTACTCGGTACGGAGGAGTATGCCCGCATGCGCTTCGGCGTGGGCGGCGATTTCCCGAAGGGACATCAGGTGGAATATGTGCTGGGCGAGTGGACCGACGAGGAGCGGAAGGCCCTTCCCGAGCGGCTGAAGGTCTTTGTCGATGCCATCCGGTCGTTCGCGACCGTGGGGACCGCCATGACGATGAACTTCTTCAACAAGAAATAGAAAAAGCGGCTTTCGGGCCGCTTTTTTCATTTTTGGGGTTCTCTTTCCCGTTGGGACTGTGCCGAACCTTTTGGAGAGGAGCGAGGTTCCGCCGGTCGGGCGGACGGCTTTTGGATCCGCTCCAGCCCCCCCCCTGTAAGACAGGGGGCAGACAGGGAATGATTCCGTGGTGTCGTTGATATAATGGAGCCAAGACGCCTGAAGCCCTGACAAATTTTGCATACTCCTGATACGCCGCATCCCCTCCTGCCGGCTGTCTCTTGCTATTCCTCCTCGTCGTAGTAGATCCCTTCCATCAGTCCGTCCAGCTCGCGTCGCTCCTTTTTGGTGGGACGGCCCGTGCCTCGGTCGCGGAGGATGAAGATCGTCTCGCGCGGGACGTTGAGCTTGTCCAGCTCCTCCTGCGGTGTGATGTTGAGGCAGTAGAGCGGTACGTTTTTCGCGGGCTGACGGCTCGACACCAGATCGAGCACCTTGTAGGAATAGGTCACCTGCATCTTGCGCACGGCGATCACATCGCCGATCTTCACCTCGCGCGAAGGCTTGGCATAGGCGCCGTTCACCGTCACCTTGTTCGTGCGCACGGCATCTGCGGCGTCGCTGCGGGTCTTGAACACCCGCACCGCCCAGAGGTACTTGTCCAACCGAATATCATCCATGGTCTCTTATTTTTCGTATAACGTTTCATTTTTGGGCCGGTCGTGCGACTGTTCGTCGTTCTGACGGCTGACGCTGAGGATCATCCCGAAGGCGATCATCGTGAAGAGCATCGACGAACCGCCGCGCGAAATCAGCGGCAGGGTCTGCCCCGTCTCGGGAATCAGGTTCACCGTCACCATGATGTGCAGCAGCGCCTGACAGGTGATCAGGAGCGCCAGCCCTAGCACCAGCAACCCCGGGAAAGCGGTTCCGCAGCGCCGGAAGATCTCGATTCCCCGGAAGAAGACCCACAGGTAGAGCATCAGCAGCAGCACGGCCAGGATGAAGCCGTATTCCTCGACGAAAAAGGCATAGGCATAGTCGCTCTCGGGGTGGATCATCTCCACGCGCATTGCGCTCTGCCCGGCGCCTTCGCCCAGGATGCCGCCGTTGTAAATGGCGATCATCGAGCGCTCCGTGTCGGAGAGATGTTCGATGGGCTTCTCGGTTTGCGACTGGGTCCAGAGGTGAATCCACGTCGAAACGCGCCCTTCGGCGGTCTCGCTGCGTCCGAGGTTCAGCGTCATGATGACGACGATGGCCGCTACGCCCCATCCCACGAGTTTCATCAGCTCCCCGAATCGGACGCGCCCGATGAGCATCATCACCCATGAAGCCAGACACACCAGCACGGCCGACGACGTGTGTGCCGGAAAGATCACCATCGCCGAGATGGCTACCGGCAGCAGAATGGGTTGCGTCCCCTCGCTCCAGATTTTTCGCTGCACGGGCGACGAACGCCACGTCCAGAATTTCCACGTCGGCACGATGCGTATCTTGTCGATCTTCGACTGCCGTCCGGCGAGCTGTTGGGCGAGGAAGAGCACCGTGGCGACCTTCAGCGCCTCGGAGGGCTGGAACTGAAAGGGCCCGAGCGGAATCCAGCGTGCCGCACCGTTGGTTGTCGCGCCGATGAAATAGACGGCGACGGTCAGCGCCACCGAAAGGAAATAGGCCGGACGGGCCAGGAGGTTGTAGATGCGGCAGTTGATCTTCTGCACGGCGACCATGATCAGCAGACTGACGACCAGCAGCAGCAGCTGCTGGCGCAGGAAATGTGCCGTCGTGCGGGCCGTGTGCGCGTCGTAGGCCATCTTGGCTGTCGACGAGTAGACCACGAGCACCGAGATCACCGCCAGTGCGGCGACGATGATCCACAGCACGCGGTCGCCCGTGAAGAGGTGAAATCCCGGACTTCCGGCCGTCTCCGTTCCGGCGGCATAGCCCTCTTCCGGGGCCGTGCTCCCGCTTCCCGAAGTCCGTCCGCCGCCGCGCGGTGCTGTGTCGCGCGCCGCCTCGGCCGTTGCCCGGTCGTCGTATCTGCTCTCGTTGCGCATCGGTTATGCTTTTTCGTTGACCCAGTTCTTGAACAGTTCGCCGCGGTTTTCGTAGTTCCGGAAAAGGTCGAAGCTGGCGCAGGCCGGCGACAGCAGCACCGCGTCTCCGGGCCGTGCCGCGGCCTTCGAGGCCGCCATGGCCGTATCGAGCGAATCGGTCGAAACCACCTCCGGCACCACACCCGTAAACTCCCGGATCAGTTTGGCGTTGTCGAGACCCATGCAGACCAGCGTATGGACCTTCGCCCGCGCAGCGGCCTTCAGCACTTCGTAATCGTTGCCCTTGTCGGTTCCTCCGGCGATCCACACCACGGGACGCGTCATGCTCTCCAGGGCATAGTGCACCGAATCGACGTTCGTGGCCTTCGAGTCGTTGATCCACAGCACGCCGCCCTTTTCCGCCACGGGTTCGAGCCGGTGCTCGACGGGTGCGAAGGCGTAGAGCGACTTGCGGATCTTCGCCGGGGCGACACCCGCCGCAAGGGTCGCGAGGGCCGCCGCCATGGCGTTGTAGGCGTTGTGAAGCCCCTTGATCTGCAATTTCGCGGTGTCGATTTCCACCGAAGCCTTTCCGGCCGTTGCCGTGAATTTCCCGTCGCAGAGAAATGCGTCGCCCGCACCGCTCGCCACGGCATTCCTGGCCGCAAAGGGCAGCTGACGCATCCGCAAATCGTACTTCGGGAGCTCGTTCCAGATCACCTCGTCATCGCCCGAGTAGACGAACCAGTCGCGCGAGTTCATGTTCTGTATGATTCTCATTTTCGAGTCGACATAATTCTGAAAACAGTGGTTGTAGCGATCCAGATGGTCGGGCGTAATGTTCATCAACACCCCGACATGCGCCCTGAAGCGGTACATGCCGTCCAGCTGGAACGAGCTCAACTCCAGCACATACCAGTCGTAGTCGCCCGTAGCCACAGACCAAGCGAAACTCTCGCCGATGTTTCCGCCGAGCGCCACGTTCATCCCCGCGTCGCGCATGATCTTGTAGATGAGCGACGTGGTGGTGGTCTTTCCGTTCGATCCGGTGATGCAGATACATTTGGCCTTTCCCATATAGCGCCCCGCGAACTCCATTTCGGAGATCACCGGAATGCCCGCCTCGCGGATTTTGCGCACCATCGGAGCCGTATCGGGAATGCCGGGCGACTTGATGACCTCCGTGGCAGCGAGGATGCGCTCCTCGGTGTGGCCGCCCTCCTCGTAGGGGACCTCCCATTCGTCCAGTCTGGCCTTGTAACGGTCGGCAATGCGCCCCGCATCGGATAGAAATACCCCGAATCCCTTCTTTTTGGCGAGGATCGCGGACCCGTAGCCGCTGATTCCTCCGCCCAGAACGACGATCTGTTTCATATTATCTTATTTTCAGCGTTACCAGCGTAATGGCCGCCAACAGCAGCGAGATGATCCAGAAGCGGAGCACGATCTTGGTTTCGAAGATGCCCTTTTTCTGGTAGTGGTGGTGTACGGGGGACATCAGCAGGATACGCCGACCTTCGCCGTAGCGGTGCCTGGTGTACTTGAACCAGCCGACCTGCATCATCACCGAGAAACTCTCCACGAGGAAGACGCCGCACAGCAGCGGCAGCAGCAGCTCCTTGCGGATGCAGAGAGCGAAGACGGCGATCACGCCTCCGATGGCCAGCGAGCCCGTGTCGCCCATGAAGATCTGGGCCGGGAAGGAGTTGTACCACAGGAAACCCACCAGCGCCCCCACCAGCGCCGCCGCGAAGACCACCATTTCGCCGCTGCCGGGGATGTACATGATGTTGAGGTAGTCGGCATAGACGATGTGCCCCGAAAGATAGGCCAGTACGCCCAGCACGGCGACAATCGGCACCGAAACGCCCGTTGCCAGACCGTCCAGGCCGTCGGTGAGGTTGGCGCCGTTCGACACGGCCGTCACCACGAAAATGGCGACCAGCACATAGAGAATCCAGGTGGCGATGCTGTTCCCTCCCGTCAGCCATCCGTAGTCGAACTCGTTGTTTTTGACAAAGGGGATGGTCGTCTGCGTGGTCTTTAGGCTCTCGGAACTGACGACCACGTGTCGCTGAACGGTTTCGAGCACCGTGCCGTCCTCGTTCAGATAGACCGTCTGCACGGGCTGCGTGACCTTCTCGCGCACGACGATGTCGGGCGAGAGGCACATGGTCGTCCCGACGATGATGCCGAGTCCTACCTGGCCCACGATTTTGAAGCGACCCTTCAGTCCCTCCTTCCTGTGGCGGAAAACCTTGATGTAGTCGTCCAGTCCGCCGATCAGCCCGAGCCATACCGTCGACACGATCAGCAGCTGGATGTAGACATTGTCCAGTTTGCCGAAGAGCAGCATCGGAACCAGTATGGCGACGAGAATGATCACGCCGCCCATCGTGGGAGTTCCTTTCTTCTGCAGCTGGCCTTGCAGTCCGAGGTCGCGGATCTCCTCGCCGATCTGCTTGCGGCGCAGGAAGTCGATGATCGAACGTCCGAAGATGATGACGATCAGCAGCGACAGGATGATGGCTGCCGCGGCACGGAAGGAGATGTACTGGAACATTCCCGATCCGGGGAGGTCGTAGGTTTCGTCCAGATACCTGAATAAATGGTAGAACATGTTTTGGAGTAGCTTTTTTTATTTAATCAATGTTTCGAAGGCCTTGCCGACCTCCTTCCGGTCGTCGAAGGGATGCTTCACGTCGCCGACGACCTGATAGGTTTCGTGTCCCTTGCCCGCCACGAGGATGATGTCGCCCGGACGCGAGAGCATCACGGCCGTCCGGATCGCCTCTGTGCGATCGGCAATGCGCAGGTAGCGCGTTCCGGGCTCCAGCCCCGCGACCATGTCGTCGAGAATCGCCTCGGGGGACTCGTGGCGCGGGTTGTCGGAGGTGAAAACCGCCGTCGAGGCATACTTCACGGCTATGGCCGCCATCTCGGGACGCTTGGTCCGGTCGCGGTCGCCGCCGCAGCCGCACACCACGATCAGCTGCTGGTCGGGAGTGCGGATCTCCTCGATGGTCTGAATCACATTCTCCAGCGCATCGGGGGTGTGGGCGTAGTCGACGATGGCCGTCGTGCCGTTCGACGCGCGGACCTTCTCGAAGCGGCCGCTCACGGCGTGCAGCATGCTCAGCACGCGCAGCACCTCGCCCCGGTCGAGTCCCAGCAGTACTGCCGCGCCGTAGACCGCCAGCAGGTTGTAGGCGTTGAACCGCCCCAGCAGCCCCACCCACAACTCCTGCCCGTCGATGCGCAGGAGCATGCCGTCGAGGTGCATTTCGACGATCTTGCAGCGGAAGTCGGCCATCGCGCGCAGCGAGTAGGTGTTCACTGCTGCCGCGGTATTCTGCACCATCACGCGTCCGTTCCGGTCGTCGGCATTCGTCAGGGCGAAAGCCCCCTTGGGGAGCCCGTCGAAAAAGAGCTTCTTGGCCCGGATGTACTCGGCAAAGGTCTTGTGGTAGTCGAGGTGGTCGTGCGTGATGTTCGAAAAGATTCCGCCGGCAAATTCGAGCCCACGCGTGCGTTCCTGCACGATGGCGTGCGACGAACACTCCATGAAGCAGTAGGCACACCCGGCGTCGGCCATTTCGCGCATCATGGCGTTCAGACGCACCGGGTCGGGTGTGGTGTGGGTCGCTTCGATCCGGCGGTCGTCGATTTTGTAGACCACCGTCGAGATCAGCCCGGCCTTGTATCCCATCGCCCGCACGAGGTCGTAGAGCAGCGTCACGGTCGTGGTCTTGCCGTTGGTTCCGGTGATACCCACGAGTTTCAGCTCGCGGCTCGGGAAGTCGTAAAACGCCGCGGCCATATCGGCCATGGCTCCCGCCGAGTCCCCGACGAGGACATAGGCGACACCCTCCTTCACCTCCTCCGGCATCCGTTCGCAGACGATTGCCGCCGCGCCTTTCCCGATTGCCATGGGGATGTAGTCGTGGCCGTCGCTCTGCGTGCCCGGAACGGCGAAGAAGCAGTCACCCGGTTTCACGGCGCGCGAATCGTAGACCAGTCCGCCAATGGCGGCGGCCGTGTTGCCGCATACCTCCCGAATGGAGGTATTTTTCAGAATATCGGTTAATTTTTTCATCCTATTTCAATGTTATGACGACCGCCGTGCCCGGTGCTATGCGTGCTCCGGCGGTGATGCTTTGCTGTGTTACGGCTCCCCGTCCCGAGAATCGGACCTTCAGCCCGCGGCTTTCGAGTACGAAAAGAGCGTCCTTGAGGCCCATTCCGCGCACGTCGGGCATCACGCCCCGGTCCCCGGGCAGGCTCGTGATGACGACGTTCGAGAGACTGTCCACCGCGACCCGTCCCCAGCCCGTGCGGCTTTCGGACGAGGTGCGGGGCGACAGACGGTCGGCCACGCGGCGGATCTGTGCGATGTCGCCGCCCTTCATCCGGTCGGGATAGCGGCGCGGGCCTCCGTCGTCGACACGGCCGTACCAGTCGTGCCCGCGGTTGAAGATGTAGTCGACCATGCGCTTCACGACGGGCCCGGCCAAGGGTCCTCCGTAGTAGGCCTTTCCGGCCTGGGCGCGGGTTTCTATGGTCGTGAGCACCGTGTATCGGGGAGCGTCGGCCGGGAAGTAGGCCACCATCGACCCCAGATAGTAGCGGCCTTCGCGGCTGCGTGCGTCGGTGATCTGCGCCGTTCCGGTCTTGGCGGCCACGCGCAGACGCGTCGTGTCGCGGAAAAATGCGCTGGCCGTACCCTCGGTGCATACCGCCTGCAGACATTCGTGCACTTCGCGCAGCGCCGCGCGTGATGCGATCGACGAGGCGATGGTGCGGCTTTCGAAATGCTCCTCGACCCGATCGCCGCGGTTCAGGCTGCGCACGAGCACGGGCGAGATCATCTTCCCGCCGTTGGCTATGGCGTTGTAGAAGGTGATTACCTGAATCGGCGCCATCCGTACGCGGTAGCCGTAGGACATCTTCACGAGCATCACCCCCGGGTCGGGAGCATCCCAGTCCGTGGTGATGGACGGCTTCCGCTCGCCGAGACGCTCCAGCCCCACGGTCTCGCCCAGATGCAGCTCCTTGTGGAGGAAGTCGCTGTATTCCTGCTTCCTGCCCGTGCTTCCGTAACGCTCCCAGATGGCCTTGGCGAAGTAGACGTTCGACGACGAGGCCACAGCGCGCCGGAAGTCGATCTCGTGGTCGCCGCGGTGCGAGTCCCGGATGTTTCTGGCCGGTCCGACCGTCACCGGATTGCCGTCGTGGGTGTCATAAATCGTCGATACGGGCATGCGGGCGTCGTCGAGCAGCGTGAGCATCGTCGCCAGCTTGAACGTCGAGCCGGGTTCCATGCTGCGCCCCAAGGCGTAGTTCTCCCGCTCGGTGAAGCTCCCGTCGGCATTGCGCCCGAGGTTGACCATCGCCCGGATTTCGCCTGTGTGTACCTCCATCACGATCGTTGTGCCCCACAACGCGTTCTGGGCCTCCAGCTGCCTTCTCAACGCCTTGTCGGCCACATCCTGCAGATCGAGGTCGAGTGTCGTGATGATGTCGAATCCGTCCACCGGGTCCTCGTGGTCGCCGCCCGCCACGCGTCCGTAAAAACCGCGTGCGATGCGCTGGCGCATGGCTTTGCCGTCGCGGCCCGCCAGCTCCTCGCGGTAGGCCTCCTCGATGCCGTAGTTGCCCTTGTCGCCCGTCAGTCCGATCGTTCGGCGCGCCAGTTCGCCCTGGGGGTAGATGCGCTCGTCGCGTTCGATCAGGCGGTAGACCATGCCCATGTTCCAGTTCAGCAGGGGATAACGCCGCAGGGTCTCCCATTCGGCGAAATCAACCTCGCGGGGAAAGATATTCACGGGCGTATGGTCGCGGATGGTGTCGTAGATGCGGCGTTTGACATATTCCTCGCCGCGCATGCGGTCCATCATGCGCGAAAACCATCCCTCGGAACGCAGGTAGGAGGTGTCGCGCGGGTTGACCAGCCGGTAACGTCGGGCATGCTCCTCGCGGAAGCGTTTGGCATAGGCCGAGGCTGGTTTGTCCTTGAAGAAGGCGGCCAGCAGTTTTGCGAGCGAGTCGGCCTGTTCGCGGAAGGTCTTGAGCGAGTCCAGTCCGGGCGATGCGAAATCGAAGGCGGCCTGGTAGCGGAAGATCGAGGTGGCGAGGGGTTCGCCGTCGCGCGAAAGGATGCTGCCCCGTTGCGCGGGGATGATCTCCTCGGTGAAGATGCGGCTGGCGAGGCGGTCGGCATTGTAGGCCACTTCCGCACTGAAGAGCTGCACCCAGATGAGCCGTGTGAGTACGATGGTTCCGGCGAGGATGAAGAGCACGTACAGAAGCCTCACCCGCAGCAGAATATCGCTTTTTACCTTCGATTGTTCCTGCTTCATCGCCGTTTAGTTTTCGATGATTTCACCCGGCGTCTGGGGGTCGTAGAGTTCGATTCCCCGAGCGCGGAGCTGTTCGACGATGGCCGAATGGGTCGTGCGCTGGTAGCGCTGTTCCTGAAGGCGGATGGAGCGTTCGCGGAGTTTCTGCACGTCGCGTTCGAGACGTGTGTAGCGCATGTCGAGGTGCAGCGACCAGAACATCACCACGATGCTTAGGAAGAACATCCCGGCAATGGTCAGCATGTAGGGGTAGTATTTTGAGACGCCCTCGCGCACGAGGATCGTTCCCGAGAACAGCTGCCAGAAGGTGCTGGACCTGCGGCGACGCTCGCGGCGTTCGTGTTCCTCGGCTTCGGCCCGCTCTTCGGCCTCGCGTTCCTCGTCGGCGCGGATGTCCTCTTCGGCTTCGCCTCGCTCCATGCGGCGCACCTCGCGGCGCACGCGGCGTGCGAACTCCTCCTCCTGCTCGCGACGGGCCAGCTCCTCGGGAGTCACCGGGTCGAATTCGTGGTCTCGGTACATCGTATCAGCGTTTTACGGCCGCCCGGAGTTTCGCCGAGCGGGAACGGGGATTGCGGTCGAGTTCTTCGGCCGAAGGGGTCACGGCCTTGCGCGTCACGAGGTCGAACGGGGTCTGCGAGCGGCCGAAAAAGTCCTTTTCAACCTGCCCCGAGAAGTTGCCGCTGCGCATGAAGTTCTTTACCAGCCTGTCTTCGAGCGAGTGGTAGGAGATGACGACCAGGCGGCCGCCGGGCTTCAGCACCCGAAGGCTCTGCTCCAGCGCCATTTTCAGCGCCTCCATCTCGCCGTTGACCTCGATGCGCAGAGCCTGGAACAGTTTGGTCAGGAATTTCGCCTCGTCCTTTTTGGGCGTGCAGGGTTTCACGGCGCCGACCAGCTGTGCCGTGGTCGTCACGGGTGCCGCCGCGCGGGCTTTCACCAGACAGTTGGCAACCTTCCACGGAGTCTCTATCTCGCCCCAGTCGCCCAGGATGCGGGTCAGATCCTCTGCCGGGTAGTTATTCACCACGTCGGCCGCCGTGATCCGCCCTCTCTGGTTCATGCGCATGTCGAGCGGAGCCTCTCCGCGGAACGAGAATCCGCGCTCCACGGCGTCGAAATGGTGTGACGAAACCCCCAGGTCAGCCAGAATGCCGTCCACCTCCCTTACGCCGCGCAGCCGCAGGGCCCCCCGCAGGAAACGGAAGTTGCTCTCCACGTAGTGGAAACGCCCGTCGTCGGGTCTGTTCTCCAGTGTGTCACGGTCCTGGTCGAATCCGTACAGACGGCCTTCCGGTCCCAGAGCGGAGAGGATGCGGCGCGAGTGGCCGCCTCCGCCGAAGGTGAGGTCGGCATAGGTGCCCTTGGGATCGACAGCGAGCAGTCCCACAGACTCTTCCAGCAGTACGGGAGTATGGTATTGCGACATAATCGTTATTTACAAAGGTCTATTTGGGTGTAAAGTTAGGGATTTTTCAAAAAAGAATGCCTATATTTGCGGATATAATTTTCGGAACCTTCATGCCCAAAATTGATATCGGCGCCGTACTCGGACAGAAAGCCCCGCGGCTGGCACGCTGGATTCCCCGTCCGGTCGTGAACTGGCTGCGCCGCACGATCCACGAGTCGGAAATCAACCATATTCTGGAACATTACTGGACACTGCCTCCGCAGGAGTTTATCCGTGCGGCCTTCCGCGAATGGCAGGTCACCTATTCGATCGAAGGACTTGACAAGCTCGCGCCCGGGGGTCGCTACCTCTTCGCCTCGAACCACCCGTTCGGGGGGATGGACGGCATGATGCTGGCCGACAAGCTGATCGATCATTTCGGCGACGCGCGGGTGGTGGTCAACGACCTGCTGATGTACCTCGAGCCGCTGCGTCCGTTGTGGATCCCGGTGAACAAGCACGGGGCGCAGAGTGTCTCCTACGCGCGGAAGTTCGACGAGGAGTTCTTCGGCGATCTGCCGATCCTGACCTTTCCCGCGGGTCTCTGCTCGCGGCCCAGCGGCGGCGAGGTGACCGACCCCGAGTGGCGGATCAGCTTTCTGAAAAAGGCTTATGCTTCGCAGCGGCAGATCGTCCCGGTCTTCGTCGAAGGGCGCCTGTCGAAGTTTTTCTACGGTGTCTACCGCATTCGCAAGGCGCTGGGTATCAAGTTTAATATCGAGATGCTGTGGCTTCCCGACGAGATGTTTTCGCAGAAGGGGCGCCATTTCCGTATCGTCGTCGGCGATCCGATTCCCGTTGCCGAACTCCAGCATTACGGGTCGCTGCGCGAACAGGTGCTGGAAGTGCGTAAAAAAGCGTATTTTTTGAAAAAAACGCTTGCCGGGTCGTGTTCGAATCGCTAAATTTGGTATTTTTGCCCTGACATGCAACGGAAGGAGAATACAATACCCATCATCGAACCGGTCGCCCGGGAGCTGCTGCTCGCCGAACTGACGCCCGCCCGCAAGATGCGCGACACCCACCGGGCCGGCAATGAAATCTACATCTTTTCGGCGGCCGAATGCCCCGCGCTCATGCGCGAGGTAGGTCGTCTGCGCGAGGAGGCTTTCCGCAGTGCCGGCGGCGGCACGGGTCAGGAGGTGGACATCGACGAGGAAGACCTCGCGGGCGGCGGCTACTGCCAGCTGATCGTGTGGGACCCCTCGGCGCAGGAGATCGTCGGCGGCTACCGCTTCATCATCTGCACGACGTCCAATCCCAGCCACCTTTCGACCGAACACTATTTCCGGTTCAGCGAGCGATTCCGCCGCAAGTTCCTGCCCCGGACGATCGAACTGGGGCGTTCGTTCGTGCAGCCCGCCTACCAGGCCCGCGGCAACGCCAAGAGCATCTATGCGCTGGACAATCTCTGGGATGGTCTGGGTGCGCTGATCGTATTGAACCCCAAGGCCAAATATCTTTTCGGCAAGGTCACCATGTATACGAGCTACAAGGCCGTGGCCCGCAATGCGCTGATCTGGTTTCTGCGCCGCTATTTCCCCGACCACGACCATCTGGTGGAGGGTATCCATCCCATACGGCTGGATCTGGACGACCCCTATTACGAGAAGCTGTTCTGTGGCGAGACCTATATGGATAACTACCGCATCCTGATCCAGCAGATCCGCAAGTTCAACGAGAACATCCCTCCGCTGATCAACGCCTATATGAATCTTTCACCCACGATGCGGGTTTTCGACACGGTGTCGAACCCCGATTTCGGCGGAGTGGAGGAGACGGGTATCCTGGTGACGATCCGCGACATCTATCCCGAAAAACGCCTGCGCTACACCCGCTGGCAGGGGTGGCGGGCCAATCTGAAACACCGCCGCGAGGAGTTCGGCGAACGCCTGCGCGAACATTTCGAACGGATCAAGAAAAAGCGGAACGCCTGAAAACGCCCCGCTTCAATATCGCTGCCGTGCGGTTCTGATTGCCCGGAAATCCCTTGCCCTGCAATCTGTGCGGTTCTGATTGCCTGGAAATCCCTTGCTCTGCAATCTGTGCTGTAGATCGCCCGGAAATACGAAAAACCCTGCTCTGTGCGCCTGCGAAAGGGGAATTTCCGATCCTTGCGGGGCGCCCCGACGGAGCTCGTCGCCTTTGCCCCGTTTGCGAGCCCGGATATGCGCGTTTTGGGGAAGCCGTCGAAGGTGTGAAAAAGACAAACCTGTGCAAACGGGGCACGGAGCAACCCTTCTGCACAGGTTTGTTTCTGCTGTTGCGGTTATTGCATTCTTTTGTACGTCGAAGTGTCTTCGAATTCGGCTTTGCTGTTGTTTTCGTATAAGATAAGGTCTGTGGACGTCAATTTTTTGATTTCCAAATGCGAGACCTGAGGGGTGTCGTCGCGATATGTAATCGTCAATGTTTTCTCCGAAACGGAATAGGAGAACGGCTCGTTGTAATCCGGGTCTGCAGACGGGGAGTTCCAGTAGGAGATTCCCGTTCCGTCTTTCTTGAACTCATAGACGAGATAGACGCCTTTTCCATCCGGGTAATTTTTGTCGTATTCCTGACGTTTTCCCGAATCGGTCAGATAACCCACCGAATGGATCAATTGCCACTTTCCGACAATCGGTTCCGTGGCGGGTTTCTTGTTGTCGTCATCGGAGCAGGCCGAGAACGAAACTGCCGCAAGCATGGCGGCTGCAATGAGGAATAATTTTTTCATGGTTCTGCTGTGTTTAAATTGTCGCTTCGCACCATCGCGACGTTTGATTTTTTGGATTCGGATAAGCGGAAAGCGGGGTGCCGAAAACTTATTGTCGTTGGACGGATCCGCCGCAGATCCCGTAGCGCCGCCAAGCGGCAGCCCTACGCCTGTGGCCGCACCCGACCGCGATGCGCAGGGGGCAGCCTTATCCCTCCCCGCTGTGATCGAATGCCACTGCGTCCGTTCAACGGAACAAGCAACGCTTTCCGGGCGTTGTCGTATGTACCGCAAAGATAGTCAAGACAAACCGAAAAGCAATATCCCTCTCCGATTTTTCGAATCCGTTGCGACTGGAATGCCGCCGAATCGACCGACGCTCCCCTTCCCGCTTCTTCCTCCCTGCCCCTCCCCGCTCAGGAGAAACAAAAAAAGTCAGCAATTTACAGATACGTAATTGCTGACTTTTAGAGCTGAATCCGAGATTTGAACTCGGGACCCCTTCATTACGAGTGAAGTGCTCTACCGCTGAGCTAATTCAGCCTTTCGGGAACACCGAGGTTCCCTTTGGGACTGCAAATATCTGAAAAATATTTTTTTCTCGCAACAATTTTGCGAAAATTCTCACTTTTCTTGCTATATTCGCGCTGAAACAGATCTGAACCCGTTTTGCGATGATTCCTTTTTTGGTGTGTCCGCTACCGCCGGTGATTGCCGGCAAGACGCCGGACCCGACGCTTGCCCTCTTCCTCGTCTTGGGGGTGATGACCTGTGCCATCGCATTGGGCAACAGGTATTTCCGATCGGAACTGCCGGCTGCCTGTCGCCGGGGGTGCGCCGTGTGTGAAGATCTGATTCCGGTCCTTGGCATGACCGCTCTCTGCTCCGGCTCCGTGTTTGTGCCGCCGCTGATGACGGACATGCGTAACCGCACGGCGGCCCGCCTGCCGGGCGGGAGCGCGACGCTTGCAACCCTTTTTACCCTGATTCTCAAATCCAAAACCAACGATGCAAAAGGCGTATCTTGAGCCTACGCCCGACCAGACCTTCGAGGTGGTCGGCGAAGGGCCTTATAATTTTGTGAAAGTCCTCGCCCGGACCCGCGAGCTGCAGGCCGCCGGCGATGTCGAAGGAGCCTGCAACGAGCGCTTCCAGGCCTTCCAGCGCCTCGTGGAACTGATTCCCGAGGACGAGGAGGTCAATCTCGAATGGAACCACCGCAATTCGCGTGCGGCGCTCGAGCTGATCTTGGCCTCGGCCATCGATCATTTCCTGATCAACGATTTCGAAATATCGGCGGCGCTGCTCGAAATGCTCCTCGACCTCGACCCCGAGGACCATCTGGAGGGGAGCGAACTGCTGGCTTTCGACTACCTGGCTCTGGACGAGCAGGAGCTCTTCGACGAGGTGATCAACGACGTCTCGGACAAGCGTCCGGGGCGTGAGGTGCTGCTGCTGTGGTCGGCCTACCGCCGCGGCGGGACCCTGCCCGAGGGGGAGTTGCAGCGCTTCCGGACGCGTTTTGCTCCCTGGTTCGCCGAATTTACCGCCGACGAACATCCGGCCGACGAGACCTATCTGCACGACATCGAGAGCGAACGCCCCTCGCCGGCCGCACAGGCCCGCGAACTGTGGCTCCAGACCGAGAACCTCTGGGCCCTCTGGCCCGGCTTCATCGACGCCCTGCGCGCCTCTCGCTGACGGAGGCCCGCATGATGGGGACGCCCTCCCCCGCTCCGCAAACAGAACCGCAGCCCGGAACTCCGGACTGCGGTTTCTTCATTGTAGCCTCCCGAAGGTCGGGGCCTACTCTTTTTCGCCGTTCATCAACTTGTTGAAACAATGGCGGCAGATCGGTTCGTAGCTGTCCTGTGCCCCCAGCATCACCTGCTTTTCGTCGTTGGTCAGACGGTGCGAATGGTGGGCGAGGTTGCCGCAGCGGACGCAGATGGCGTGGACCTTGGTGACATACTCCGCAGTGGCCATCAGCGCGGGCATCGGTCCGAACGGCTTCCCGGTGTAGTCCATGTCCAGCCCCGCGACGATCACGCGCACGCCGTTGTTGGCCAGCCGGCGGCACACGTCGACGATGCTTTCGTCGAAGAACTGCGCCTCGTCAATGCCCACCACGTCGACATCGGCCGTCATCAGCAGAATGTTCTGCGGCGACTCGACGGGGGTGGAGCGTATGGCGTTCGCGTCGTGCGACACGACCTCCTCCTCGGAGTAGCGCACGTCGATCCGGGGTTTGAAAATCTCGACCCGCTGGTGGGCGAATTTGGCTCGTTTCAGGCGGCGGATCAGCTCCTCGGTCTTCCCCGAGAACATCGAACCGCATACGACTTCGATCCAGCCCTTGCGGCTGGCATTTTCTAAAAACATAAAACGTAATTTTTCCTACTGGTGTGACTTTTTTTTTGATCGTTATCCTGTCCGGGAGCCGCTGCAATCTGTCTTGTGGGGCCGGCATACAAAGATAGGCTGTTTTTTCTTTTCTGCCAAGCGTAAGCGTGCCCCCTCATTCTCCGCTTCCTGAATCCGCCAAGCCCAAGCGGGCCTCCTCCTCTGCTTCCTGAATATGCCAAGCCCAAGCCCCCCCCGGCCGCTCCCGAAAAACGAGCCCCCCCGCGGGGGAAAGCCGGATGCCTCCCGTCTCGTCCGCCGGGACCGTCAGTTCGAAGTGGGGAACTTGTAGGCTACAGCCACGGGTTTTTCGCAGATGCCGACATACTCCTTCACCTTCTTCATTGTCTTCAGACTGTAGACATAGAGGCTGCCGGGTTTGCGGTCGGTTGCCGTCGGGTTGCAGGTGGCGATCAGCAGCAGATCGTCGTCGACTACCGCGGAGGAGGTTGAAGGTACGGCGTTCGTGCAGATGTCCATGATCTGTTCGCCGTCGGGCAGCGTGATGTCGGGCTTGGCCCCTTCGGAGGGGATGACCGGATCGACGCTTGTCATCGCCCAATGATAGATCTTGTTGCCGTAATCGTAGTAGGCGTTTCCGTTGAGCTTCGTTGTGACAATTCTGGACTTCGCATTCATCAGCATCGGCTGTACCTCGTTGTAGCTCTTGATTTCCGTCGGGTTCGAAAGCGATGAACTGGTGCTGATTATTTTGACGGATTTCAACCTCCCCTCGATCGTTCGGGCGATGCAGTAGTATTTTGACGCGTCGTATTGTCCCGCACCGATGCGTCCTGCCGCTATGTTGATGAATTCATACCCGTCGGGAGCGGCATATCCTGCGATTTTCGAATTGGGGAATCCGGTGATTCCGGCTTCGGAGAACATGAGGATGTCGCGCACTCCGGCGGTTTCCGAGGCGAAGAGTCCCTGCCGGCCATATCGTGCAGGGAATGGCGTTTCCCGCACGATGAGCATGTCGGTCGAGAATTCATAGCGGTAGGCTTTCTCGTCGTCGCCGATCAGATAGGCCCAATGAGCCGTTCCCGATGTTCTTTCGCCCAGAATCTCTCCGGTGCGGACCCCGTATTCGTCCATTCCTTTCATGCGATAGGTCACGTTCAGCGTTACGGGATCGAGTCGGTAGATCGAACCTTCGTCATCGCCCGAGGAGATCAGAATTCCCGAAGCATGCCCTGGCGAGGAGAATACGTAGACGTCGCGCAGACTGCGGAACTCATATTCCGGATTAACTGTCAGCAGATTGTCCCATACCTCCCTGGCCTCTTCAGCCTCCTCCTGCGGAGATCGTTTCTTGACAAAGGCGAGCGATCCGACCCCCTTGTCATTGTTGCAGAGGATCAGGAATCCTTCGTCGAATCCGGCCTGCACGCGCAGGTCGTAGTAATAGAATCCGATGCTTTCGCCGTTGTCGATCCGCAGGCGCAGCACGTAGCTGCCGGCCTTGGCGAATGCGTAGTCGAGCGTCGGTGAACTGGATATGAACGTTGTGTCGACCATGTTGGGGAAGTCGCCCGCCGGTTTTCCGTACGACCATTCGTAGACGAGTTTCTGCCCGCTTGCGTTCTCCACGCGGAGTTTGTTGAGGTGGAGCGTTTCGGTGGCCTTGGCATAAATGGTCCGCTCCAGTCCGCTCACCGTGATCGGAGCCAGTTCCCGATACTCCTCCTTGTCGAGTCCGTAGCAGGACGCCAAGGCGATTCCGCAGCAGAGCGGTAACAGATATTTCACAAGTTGTTTCATGATACTTTCGGTTAATAGTTGTTTGCCGGGTCTCTCCAACCACCAGTCGTTACGTTGACGCTTCCGGTCGTGTAATACTCCCGGTCGGGGAAATTGGACGAATAGTAGTCGAATAGCGGGCATAGCACGTAGCGCAACCAGGCCATCTTGTGGGGATTCTGCCGGTTGACCATGAATCCCATGCCCATGCGCAGCTTCTGTCCATTGAGCCCCGTGTAGTAATCGTTGTCGATGTTCTCGCCATACTGTTCGACCATCGACGCATAAAGCGTCGGGTTGATTTCCTCGATTCCGTGGTAGAATTCCAGCAGTTTTCGGTATTTGTCCTGTCGGAATTCGCCCGTATACTGATACCACTGTTGGGTGGCGGAGTAGTACCACCAGTAGGGGCAGGCTGCGGTTCCGTCCGAGAGCAGAAACCGGTAGACATTCCGCGGTACTCCTTCGAACTCCTCGTTCCGGGCGATCTGGAGCACGAGCGATGCGGTTTTTGTCAAGATCTTCTCCGTGCGCTTTAGTGTTACGTCGATCTGCCCCTTCACGGATCCTGCCGGGACGATGATCCTGTCAATCGTGTAGTCTTCGTTTTCTACGGCGTCAATCAGCTCGCGCCGGGTGCCGCCCGTGGTGTAATTCGAGGTGGTGTCGTGAATGGCTCTCACCTCGAATGTTCGGTCACGGTCTACCGGCATTCCCAGCAAGGTCACTGTTACGGTTTTCTTGACCTCTTTCACCGATTCGTCGAGCAGGGCGAACGAAAAGTCGGTCGAGAGATATTGGTCTAGGCTCGGGTCGTTCTCATATTTGAAATAGAGTTTGTCCTTCTGTGACGTGTTGTACATCAGCCACGTGTCGGAACAGGAGGCGAATGCCGCAATGATTCCGCACAGCAGTACTATTTTGAAAATGATGTTTTTCATAAGTCTTGCCTTATTGTCTGTAATTGTCCTCCACGCTCTGCGGAACGGGCATCGTGTAGGTTGTGTCGTCGGTTCCGGCGAAATTGCCTCCCGGGATTGCGATGTCCAGTTGCAGGCGCTTCATGTTGAAGAAATCCTCGCCGTCGGCGAAAAACTCCTTCCGGCGTTCGTTGATGATATTGTTTTCGGTGATTTTGCCCGTTCCACGCTCGGCGAAAGGCGTCAGGTCGCGCGATTTCACCACCTGGTCGAGGTATTCCGTCGCCTTGCCCGGATCCTTTGTGAGGTTGGCTTCGGCCACGATGTAGTACATTTCGGGAATGCGGATCAGGCTTGGTCCAGGGATCGATTTCCCGCTGTACGTGGGGGTGCTCTCTCCCTGGGCGTACATCTTGTTGTAGTGCTTGATGCACCACGAATTTCCCGTGTCGAACCAGGCTGAGTAACGCTTGTCCACTCCGGACTGGTCGGAGGTGAAGATCTCGGAATACTGACTTGACAGTGTAAGGTTCCCGCCCTGGTAGACGTGGTTCCGATAGAAGTTGTAGGTGTATTGTGTTGAGTAGAGTCCGAAGATGGTCTCCTGCATGTTGAGCGTGCCGGTCTCCATGGCGTTCCAAGCTTCGGCTGTCGTCATCAGGGGGAATTTGCCGCTGTCGATCACCTTTCTGGCATAACTCTCAGCCAGATCCAGTTTGCCCATCGTCCAGTAGGCGCGGGCCAGCAGCGCCTGTACCGCGTAGAGATTCAGGTGGGTGATGCGGCAGCTTGTGAATCCGTCGGAGGCGTTGTTGCGTGTCGCCGTCAACAGTTCTTCATCCGCTGCGAGGTATTTTTCCGCCTCAGTCAGATCTGCGATGATCTGTTCGAAGACCTTGTCCAGCGAACTGTACGGGGTGACGTCGATGCCGTATGTGGTCACATAGGGGATTGCCTTGGCTTTGGCCGCGGCGTTTCCCGATGCGAACGGTACGGCGAAGATGCGGGCCATTTCGAAATGGAGGAAGGCGCGCAGTGCCAGCAGTTCGCCTTTGTAGAGCTTGATGTGGCGGAATTCGTCGTCTGCTTTGGGTAGGATGTGCATCAGTGCCTTGTTGACATATCCGATGGCCTTGTATCCGTTGATCCAGAGGTTTTCGGCCACTGTGATGGCGTTTTCGTGCTCCCACAGACGCTGTACGATGTATGCCATGTTGTCGCTTTGGCTGATGGAGAAGTTCCCGATCATCAGTTCTGGATAGGCGAACGTGAGCGCATAGGCGAATAGATTCTTGTTGGTTCCCATCTCGGAATAGATGCCGTATATGGCGTCTTCGCAGCCTTCGGCCGTCGAGAAAAGCTCCTTGTCGGTCACCTCCGATTTGGGGTTGACGTCGAGATACGCCTCGCAGCCGCCGAACAGCAGTGAAAGGATCAGTAGGATGTAGCTGTATTCTTTCATTCGTTTCATGGTCTTACAATATTAGAACGTGGGACGGAATGTCAGGTTGATGGTGCGACAATAGGGGTAGCTCGTTCCCCGTTCGTACTTGACGGTCGAGAAGCGTACGATGTCCGATACGCCGATTCCGATGGCCAGACGCTTGAACCCGAGGCGCCTGAGGAATTTTGGCTGGAATTCATAGGAGAGCGTCGCACTCGAGAGCCACAGTTCGTTGAGCCGTTCCACGAATCGCTCCGAGTTGTGCGGGGTCGTCGAACGGCGCTCCTTGATGGCAAGGAAGCGCGATAGGTCTCCCGGGTTTTTCCAGCGGTCCGTGAAGGCGCGTTCGTCGACGTTGTAACGGGGATCGATGTCCTCCACCTTCTCCCAGAGCGTTTTGTTGTAGGTGTCGCCTCCGAGGGTATAGCTGAATACGAAGTTCAGCGACCATCCCTTGTATCGCAGCGTGTTGAGCCATGTTCCCTGCAGCTTGGGCTGCGTGTTGCCCACTACCACCTCGTCCTCGGCGTTGTACTTGAAGGTGTATTCGCCGTTTTTGGTGATGAATATTTCCTGTCCCGTGGCGGGGTCGATGCCTGCTGAACGCACGGCGTAGATGTCATACTGCGAGCCGCCTTCCCGGAAGCGCAGTTTCAGCGGGTTGTCCTCTTCGAGCTGGTAGGCTGTGTTCTTTAACTTGTCGCTGATCTGCCTGATACGGTCCTTGACGTGCGATCCGTTGATGACGGAGGTCCACTCCCAGTTCTTGCTGCGGATCACCTGTCCCGCCACCGAAAAGTCGTAGCCTACGTTCTGGTTTTCGCCGAAGTTCACGACGATGTCCTCCGATCCGGTCGATGCCGGGAGGGGAATCGTCATCAGCTGGTCCTTGGTGGTGTTGCGGAAGTAGTCGAAACTCATCACCAGCCGTTCCTTGAATAGAGTGAGGTTGATGCCGAAGTTGTTCTTTAGTACGCGCTGCCACTTCAATTCGGGGTTGCCCATGCGGATCGGCACGGTTCCCACGCCGGTGTAGTAGATGTTGTTGTTGCCGTACTTGTAGGTTGTGATGGCCTGATAGGGGCTTCCGGTGGTCTGCCCGTTGTATCCCCACGACCATTTGAGGCGGATCACGTTGATCCATTCGACGTTTTCGAGGAACTTCTCTTTGTGGAGGTTCCATCCCAGTCCGAACGACCACATTGGGGCGAACCGGTTCTCCTTGCCATAGGCCGACGATCCCGACGTGCGGTATGAAACGTCTGCGAAGTATCGGTTTCGGAAGTAGATGTTGCCGCTGGCGAAGAATCCGACCTTTGCCAACAGAGTTTCGGTTCCGCTCGGGAGGTTTGAGGAGTCGTATCCCAAGGCGTATTTGATGTCCGAGAGGTTATCTTTCAGAAAACCTATTGCCGTGATGTAGGAGGTCATGGCATTGGTGTGCTGGATGTCGCTTCCGGCATTGATCACGAATCCCGAGCCTTTCTGTCCGATGCTGCGGCCGTAGTTGAGTACGATTTTGCCGTCGTAGTTGAACGCCTTGCCTGTCCCCAGTCCGTAGAGACCTCGTTTGGCTGGGTCGTTTTCGCCGAGGAACTGCGCGTCGTCGGGCGAAACGTATCTGTCCGACTGGCTGCTCTTGACGTCGATGTTGAACTGGCCCGAGACGTAGAAATCCTTGGTCACATACCATTTAGCGTCGACCGTGTTGCGGAGACTTTGGTTGCGCGAGGTGCTGAAACTCGACAGCGTGGCATTGTAGAGCGGATTGGGCTGGTAGCCTTCGCTTGTTGTCGAGGGGTCCTCGGGATTGAAATAGAACGCCTTGATCGGCTCGCCGTACTCGTCATAGGGCGCCTCATAGGGGTTGAGTCTTGTGTAGGCGCTAAATTTGCCGTAAGGCGAATCCGTTGCGTCGGTCAGCGTGTAGTTGGCCGTGTAACGGAGTGTGAGCTTGTCGCGCATGTGGTATCCTATTGAGAAGTTGAGCGTGTAATTACGACGGTTGTCGCCCTTCATGACGCCGTACTTGTCGCTGAAGCGCAGGGACGCACGGTAATCGATCTTCTGGGCACGGCCGCTCAGCGATAGCGAGTGGGTGTGGTTGAACGGTACGCGTAGCGGGGCGCGTATCCAGTTGGTGTTGACACCCCGGCGGACGTTCTGTAATTTGTAGGCGTACGCCTTGTCCATCGCCCCGTTATCCGATTCGTAGAGCCCGGCTAGACGTTCCAGTTCCAGTTTCTGCGCTGCATTGCAGAGGTTCATCGAACTCAGATCCGGGATGCTCAACTCAGGCACGAAGTTGTAGCTAAGGCGGGGTTTGCTGTCGGTTACCTGCTGTCGTTCGATGACGATTACGCCGTTGGCCGCGCGGTCTCCGTAGACGATCGAAGCCTGTGCGTCCTTCAGGACGTCGATGCGCTCGATTTCGTACATGTCGAGGTCGTACAACTCTTCCATGCTGATTTCGGCGCCGTCGAGGATGATCAGCGGGTTGTTGTAGGCCTTTTCCTCGGCCGAGGTGGCTATGGAGTTTGAACCGCGAATCAGGATTTCGGGAATGGCATTGGGGTTCGAGCCGATGGCGTTGTTTTGTACGACCACCATCCCCGGTGTCACGGCGCTTAGGGCCGTCATTAGGTTGGTGTTTGATATGGCCGTGAGGTTTTCGCCCTTGATCGAGGTCACCGAACCCGTGTAGGTGTTCTTGTTGCGGGTAAACATGCCGTTGACCACTACATCTTCAATGCGCGTGCCGCCCTCCTTAAGGACGATGGTGAGTCCCTTTGCCGATCCGGTGATAATCACTCGCCGGGTCTCCATGCCCAGAAACCCGACTTCGAGGACTGCAGGGCTGGTCTTGGTCGTGAAGGTGAAGGAGAACTGTCCCTTTTCGTCGGTTGATGCGCCCTGCCCCGAGCCATCTTTCAGGATGACCGATGCTCCTGGGAGTATCGTCTTTCCGACGTCGCGCACGGTTCCATTTACGGTGAACCTGCGCGTTTTGGGTGTTGTGTCGTATACCAGCACGACGTTATCCTCAATGGCATATTTGAACGTCGATCCGGCGATGCACTTGTCGAGCAGTTCGTGTACGGTGCTTTTTTCGAATTCGCCGCTTACGGCCGGGAGCCGACGGATGTCTTCGGGATCGTAGGCGAATTTGATCCCCGTTTTCTTGGTGATTTCGTTGAATACCCCGGTCGCTGGCTGCTCTGTCAGAGCGACGGTAAGCCTCGCATTCAAGTTGATCGTTTTTTCCTGCACCTGCACTTGAGCCGTTGCGGTTGTGGCGTAGAACAAGCTCGCAACCAGCGACAGCTGCAGCACACAGCTAAAAAGTTGTCGAATTCTTTGCATGTATTTGGGTCTTAGGCAGACCGGCCGTTAGGCCGGTCTGCTTGGGTTTTAGTTCTTCTGTGACGGGAACAGACTGCGCTCGAGGACGTAGATCATACCCTGGTAGTGGGCGCGGGTCTCTCCTGTTGCGTTGTTCACGCGGGAGCGCAGCAGCTTCAGAATCCGGTCGCTGACGTTGACGAACAGCGCGCGCGACTCGTCGATCGATCGCAATTGCACGTTGTGCTGCCAGCCGTATCCCGACGACAGGGCTTCGCTGTTCCAGAGCAGCGAGGCGATGTATCCCTTTCCGTGCTCCTCTTCGACCTGGCGCAGCAGCCCGAGGTAACACTCTACGGTGCCGCTCGGGTCGAGCCCCATCAGAGCGATCTCGTCCACCGAGGGGGCATAGGCCTCCGCGATGCCGCCCAACTTCATGCGCTTGGCCTCGTTGGAAGCAATACCTGCGGCCGCATCGACGAACATCCGCTGGATGAGCCGTTCTGACGGCGACGCAGGGCGACCCTTGATCGTGTTTTCGAAGACGATGTCGTAGAGGTCGTTCATATATTTCTGCGGCGTGTAGGGATCGTCGGCGATGTGCGACGAGAGCATGACGTTTTTATAGTAGGAGAAGAACGAGCGGCAGAAGTTGAAGCGCAGGATGGACGATAGATCCACGTGTAGCGGCAGCTTTTCGGTCAGCGCGGACTGTTCGAGCCAAGCCGAATCCTTCATCTGTGCGAGTACCCATTTCAGCGATGCGCGTTGCAGCTCCTTCGGGACGGGAACGGCCTGTGCTCCGCCCGCCGTGTTGCTGTTCACGTCTGTGAGGTAGATGCCGCCTATGTTGAGCATCACGGCGTTTACGTAGCGAGCGAACTGTTCGGCCGCAGCCGCGTAGAACTCCGTGCGAATTTTCAGATCGGGATCCTCCTCGTCGGGGATCCACTCCTCCATGTGCGCTAGGATGTATTTGAGGTTGCAGATGCCGTAGTCGCCGGCCTTGATGTGGTCGTCGCCGAGATCCTCCTCGATGGCAGAAGGGTCGTAGCGTGCGATCAGCTGCTGACGGCCGTAACGGTAGATCAGGTCGCCGACCTTCTCGTCGATCCATCCGCGGAGGGTCTTCTCCTCGTCGAACATGTCCTTCTTGTCGGGCAGCGGGGTGTAGGCGTATTTGATGACGTAGGCGTCATAGGGTCCGAGGTCCGGAGGGGTGAGTTTCACGCCCTTGTCTCCCGGCTGTGCCACGTAGTTGAAGCGTGCGTAGTCCATGATTGAGGGGGTTGTTCCGTACTGCTGCGTGAACGATGCACTGCGGAGCGAATCCACGGGGAAGGCGTTTGATGCGGCCATGTTGTGCATCAGACCGAGACAGTGTCCCACCTCGTGGGCAAGGATGTACTCCAGCGATTCCTGAAATACGTCGTCGGGCAGCTCCTTGCTGCGCACGCGCTCGTCGATCTGTGCAGTCTGCACGAAACGCCAAGTTGCGGCTAGCTTCACCACGTCGTTATACATCAGCACCGACGCGTTGATGATCTCACCCGATCGAGGGTCGACCCACGAGGGGCCCATGGCGTTGGCTACGGCTGCCGGGACGTAGCGAATGCAGGAGTATTTCAAGTTGTCGGGGTCGAATTCGGGGTCGTCTTTCGGGAAGTCCTTGATGTGCATGACGTTTTTGAATCCGATCTTTTCGAATGCCTTGTTCCAGCGCAGTACGCCGCGGCGGATCGGTTCGCGCCACAACTGGGGGAAGGCATTGTCGAGGTAGAAAACGATCGGCTTGACCGGTTCTACGAGTTCACCGCGTTTCCAGGCCTCGAAGTCTTTGGGCCGGATGTCCCAGCGGTTGATGACTGAGAAATCCTCAATCTTGTCCTTCTTGCCGTTGATGCGCGTCATGTTGGTCTGGAAGATGCCGATGCGCGAGTCTGCCAGACGGGGTTGCATAGCCTCTTCGGGCAGCAGCAGGATTGTGCGCGTTACTTTCACAGTCATCGGTTCGTCCTTCTTGAGGACCACCAGCCCCAGCAGGTCGGCCGTCACTGAGTAAGAGAGGTACGATTTGACGGTAACATTGTCCTCGAAGGACTTGATCTGGTCGATCACCGAACCCTCGGACTTGAACTTGCCTGTGATGTTCACCATGCCGCCCTTGGAACTTTTGATCGGGGCGATCAGTTCGTTGTCTCCCGAGAAGAATTTGGTCATTTCGATCACCATTGCCGAACTGTCGCGGTTGTAGCAGACCAGTGGGTAGGCGTGGATAATCGGCGGGAGCGTGCTCCGGCCGATGGCCTTGGACAGGTGAGGGTCGTTCGGGTCGTGAACGGGCGGCACGACGGCCTGCGAGAGGTAGAGCGTCGTGTCGATGCGTGTGAACTTGACGTGAATGGGGTTTGTGGGCTTGTAGCCGATGGTCCCGAGGTTAGTGTCACTGGCTTCTGAGATCGTGGATGCGATCAGCATTTCACGTCCGATTGTCTTGAGGGGCACCTCCACGTAGAGTTTTCCCTTGAGCTTGTGGAGCGTCAGAAAGGGGCCTTTGGCGGAGAGGCACGATTTGTCGTTGACGAACATTTTGGTGTACTTGTCGACTTTGTACTTGTTGACCTCTTCGGTTTTTGCTTTTTTCTTTTTGGATTTCGAGGCCGCCATTGATGCTGGGGCGATCAGTAGTCCTGCCGCCAAAAGCAGGATGCAGAAGTTGGGTAGTGAACGCATATAAGTAAAATTGGTAAATAGACGTGATTTTGTAAGCGTATAATGAGTTGTGATTTCAGAATGTTACGAAAAAGTTATTTTGTCGAATGATTTGTTTTTGCCGGTATCCCGTTCGGACATGGGGCTGACACACAAAGATATAAAAAATAGCCGAATGGTACATTCCGGCCGTTTTAGGTCATGTTCTGTTCGGTCTCAAATCCCGTGATGCAAAATTTGGCGGGTTGTTTTTTCTCCGTCTGATCGAAAACCCCTGCCACGCGACTGGTGAGGTCTTGCGCGGCAGGGGTTGTCTTCCGAACCCTCGGGGTTTTACTTGCAATCCTCGATGCGGGTGATTTTGGCTCCGAGGGCGTTCAGACGGCCGTCGATGTCCTTGTAGCCGCGGTCGATCTGGTCGATGTTCTGAATGGTCGAAATCCCGTCGGCCGACATGGCGGCTATCAGCAGCGCCACACCTGCGCGGATGTCGGGCGAGGTCATGCGCGTTGCGCGCAGACACACCCGGTGGTCGTGTCCGATGACCGTGGCGCGGTGCGGGTCGCAGAGAATGATCTGTGCGCCCATGTCGATCAGCTTGTCGACGAAGAACAGGCGGCTTTCGAACATTTTCTGGTGGATCAGCACGGCTCCTTTGGCCTGCGTGGCCACCACGAGGAAGATCGACAGCAGGTCGGGCGTCAGTCCCGGCCAGGGGGCGTCGGCGATGGTCATGATCGATCCGTCGAGGAACGTGTCGATGCTGTAATGATCCTGCTGGGGGATGTAGATGTCGTCACCCTGCTGTTCGAAGCGGATGCCCATGCGGGCGAACTGCGCGGGGATGATGCCCAGGTTCTGGAACGATACATTCTTGATTGTCAGCTCCGAACGGTTCATGGCGGCCATGCCGATGAAGCTGCCCACCTCGATCATGTCGGGTAGCAGGCGGTGCTCCGTGCCGCCCAACGCTTCGACGCCTTCGATTTCGAGCAGGTTCGAGGCGATGCCCGAAATCTTCGCGCCCATTCTGTTGAGCATTTTGCACAGCTGCTGCAGGTAGGGTTCGCAGGCGGCATTGTAGATCGTTGTCCGGCCTTTGGCCATCACGGCAGCCATCACGATGTTTGCCGTTCCGGTCACCGACGCTTCGTCGAGCAGCATGTAGGTTCCCTTCAGGTTCCGGCCCTCGACCATGAAGAATTCGTCGGCGATGTCGAAGTTGAACTTCGCGCCGAGTTTCTGGAATCCGAGGAAATGGGTGTCGAGCCTGCGGCGGCCGATCTTGTCGCCGCCCGGTTTGGGAATGTATCCCACGCCGAACCGCGCCAGCATCGGGCCGATGAGCATGACCGATCCCCTCAGCCGCGTGCAGCGCTGGCGGTAATCGTCCGATTTGAGGTATTCGAAATCAATGTCGCGGGCGCAGAACGCATAGGCGTCCTCCGCGAGTTGCTCCACCTCTACCCCCATGCGGCGGAGCAGCTCGATGAGCTGCATCACATCGAGAATCCGGGGTATGTTCCTGACGACTACCCGCTGGGGTGTCAGCAGAGTTGCGCAGAGTATCTGCAACGCTTCGTTTTTGGCTCCCTGTGGCGTGATTTCGCCCTTGAGTCGGTGCCCTCCTTCGACTTTGAAAACTGCCATCTGTATTGTCGTGTGTTATCCGTCTGAAAAACAATCCGCTCCGCTCCGGTCGGCACTCGGGCCGGCTTCCGGAGCATCCTTTCTTCTACAAAGGTAGGAAAAAGAACGGAGGGAAACAAAACGGAATTGCGTGCCTGCGGATAAAATTTCCACCCCCGAGCGGGGCGTTTCGGAGCCGAAGATGGTGTGATTGCGGGCTTTTTTCGGTTTTTTGGGAAATATTTTCGAGAAAAACTTTTGCGAATAACTTTTTTGTTGTACTTTTGCAATCCGTAAAAATGTCTGAAACAATAAAACCTATATAGCTATGGCAATGAAGAGAACATACCAGCCTTCGCGTCGCAAGCGTATCAACAAGCACGGTTTCCGCGCTCGTATGGCTACGGCTAACGGTCGCAAGGTGCTGGCTGCACGTCGCGCAAAGGGGCGCAAGAAACTGACCGTATCGGACGAGTCGACGTTCAAATACGCTTAATTTCCTGCAGGAAAGATTTAAGGCCGACTTTTTGTCGGCCTTCTTTCGTTTTTGAGGGTCGCTGTGCCGTCCTGCCCCCCCCCAAAAAAAAAACGGCCGACCCGCCGATCTCTCCCGGAGCCTCCTGTGTTCCGATCCTCCGCTTTGCCGGGGCTCTTCTCCCTCCTGCTTGAAAACGGCCACCTGCCCGCTTCCGGTCTCCGGCTTATTCTTCCAGTTGCCGTTCTGCACCGCGGTTTCCGACGTGCGATCTGCTCCACCGCCTTTGTATTGGTATCCACGATGCGCCGCCCCTCCCGCTTGCCGGCTGTCCGCCGGATCGCCGCCCTTTTCTGCGTCGCAGACGATAGGGGGCCCGCCGCCGGGGGAGTACCGACCTGCGCAACCGACACCGCCCCGAACCGCAGAGCCGGGCGTTTCATCTTCGCGATGCGATTTGGAGCCGTTATTCGGCGTCCGTCTTGAACAGATTCACTTCGCCCCGCTCGACCTTGCCGTGCATGTCTGCCAACTCCGCAATTACGGGGGATATGTATTCCAGCGTGTCCGTCACGGCCGATTTGTCGCCCTCGCCTTTGATGCGGTAGAGCATTGCGGCGTAGAGTGCGCGGAAGCAGAGTTCCGTGTCGTTCATCCCCGGGTTGCCCAGAACGCTCCGCAGGCGCGGCAGCTCGGGCTCGAGGTGGGCGTACGTCTGGCGGTAATGCGCGCCGACGGGGAGTTTCATCAGCTGGAGGTGCAGGTCGTGCAGGTCCTGAATCAGATGAAGCGTATGTTCCAGATGCCCCTTCTCCTCCTTGCCCTCCTGGCGGAGCAGGTTTGCCAGATCCATGTACCAGAGCAGGAAGACATGCTTCTGCTCCTCGCCGATGTCCTTGCGCGGGGCTATCAGCGTCGAAAATACCGCCTCGGGGCTGAATTGTAATGCCCGGAGCAGATCTTCCAACTGCCAGAGGTAGAGAATGTATTCGGCGATGTTCTCCCGCCGTTTTGCTTTTGCTATATCCATTTCGTATCCGGTTTTGGAGCCCGCGCTACTTTTTGATCCACGTTTTCGGCCCCGTGAGGTGCTTGAGGAAGTACTGCTGCGACTTGAGCAGGTTGCGCGACTGGAGCACCATGTTCTTCGTCTCGGTCAGAATCGTGAGATACAGCATGCTTGCCTTGGTGTTCGAACGGGCCTCGTTGATGCGCGTAAGTTCCGACTTGATGGCTTCGGCAATGGCTTCGAAGAGCTGGTCGCGCATCGTCAGCACGGTTTCGATCTCCGAGAAATCGCCCTCGCGCAGCATCAGGTTGATGTGGCGATAGATCGACTCCACGTCGTCGTTGATCGACATCAGGTCGCGGGCCTGATCTTTCGAAAGTCCCTCGTGGTTGTTGTCGATGTGCTCGAATGCCGGGCGGGTGATGTGCATCAGCGCCTTGGTCATTTCGTTGAGGTAGTCGACCACCTGCACGTAGTAGTGCGCCGTATTCACGTCTCCGCCCTGGAGTTTCTTGAGCGTGGGGAGCAGCGAGTATTTCCGTTCGCGCGACTGGTAGAACAGGTCGTTCGACTCCTTGACCATGTCGCGCAGCACCTTGCGGTTCTCCTTGAAGACGGCGATCAGCGTGCGGTCGTAAATCTTCGTTGCCGACTCCATCGTGCGGCACACCTCGTCGCGCAGGTTGGCGATGATGTCCTCGGTGGTGTCTTCGTGCTCCTTGACGATGGCGCTTCCCTTGTCCTTTTTCAGGAAGTTGCTGTGGATGAGCATGTATCCGCACAGTAGTGTGATAATGATGAAGGCCGGTGTCCCGCCGTAGATCAGCGCCAGTCCCACCACGAAGGCGATCAGGAATCCGCCCAGCGCGGTGATGAACCACCCGGCCACGACGGTCATGACGCCCGAAATGCGGTATACGGCGCTTTCGCGTCCCCATGCGCGGTCGGCGAGCGACGAACCCATCGCCACCATGAAGCAGACGTAGGTGGTCGACAGCGGGAGTTTGAGCGAGGTGGCCATGGCGATCAGCAGCGCCGCAGTGGTCAGGTTGACCGTGGCGCGGATCATGTCGTAGGGAGCACCGCTGTGCTCCACGTCCTCATACTCGAAACGGCGCGAAATCCGCTCCCGGAGGTGCTTGGGGACCACGCGCTCGATCCCGGTGCTGACGTTGAGGGCCGCGCGTACGATCGTCCGCGAGAAGAGCGACGAGCCGTACTGCTGCTGGCCGGCATCGTCCTGTGCCGAGAGCGAAATCTCGGTTTCGGAGACGTGCATGGCCTTTTTCGAGGTCCACAGCGTGATGATCATCAGGATCCCGGCCGTCAGCAGGATCAGGAAATTCGCCGGGACATTCTCGGTCAGCGCACTCATGAGCATCTGCGTGTCGCCCGCCTCCCGGGCGATGGAGTAGGCGTCGAATCCGGCCACGGGGACCCCGATGAAGTTCACCAGGTCGTTTCCCGCGAAGGCCAGCGCCAGCGCGAAGGTTCCCGAAAGGATCGTGATGCGCAGGATGTTGACTTTGAAGCGCTGGATGAAGAACAGCAGCAGCGTGCATACCACCCAGCAGATGGCGATGGCCGGGAGCAGGGAGCTGTCGATCATCTGGATGAAGGCATGGCCGGCGAGTATGGATTTGAGCCCCTTGAAGATGGCGAAATAGACGATTGCCGTCAGCGAGGCCCCGCACCAGAGTGCTCCGTAGCGACGGAATAGCGCCGTGTAGCGGAACGAGAAGATCGTGCGTGAGATGTACATGACCAGCGTGCCGCAGGTGAAGGCGATCACCACCGACAGCAGGATGGCCGAAACGATTCCCATTGCGCGCGAGGTGTTGATGTAGTGTCCGAGCGAGGCGACTCCCTGTTCCGGGTCGTTCGAGATTTTGTAGATCGAGACGGCGATTGCGGCGCCCAGCAGACAGAATATCAGCGATACGGTGGTCGATGTTGGGAGTCCCCACGAATTGTAGAGGTCCAGCAGGATGACGTTTGCGAACATGACGCCCAGGTAGAGCATCATCACTTCGTGGAAAGAGAACAATCCGGGGTTGAACATGCCGCTGCGGGCCACTTCCATCATTCCGCTCGACGTGACCACGCCGATGATGATGCCGATGGAGGCTACGGTGAGGATCACCTTCATCGATGCTGCCTTGGATCCGATAGCGGAGTTGAGAAAGTTGACTGCGTCGTTCGTGACGCCGACGAAAAGACCTGAAATAGCGAGGATTCCCAGAATGCCGACAATGACGGTGTAGATTTCGCTCATGTTGGGGTTTTAGTACAAATTGTGAACAAATTTACGGCATTTTTTCGATGAAACGGTTGCTATATGGATTGTTAACATTAATTTAACACAACCTCCCGGCGGAAGAGGCCTCATGCCGTCGCCCCGAATGCACTCCGTACCGCTGATCTGCGGCCTTTTGCGGGACCGTTTTGCCCGGCGCCCGTGGTCTTGCGGTTGTGCTCCACCCCCCCCCGCCTCTCGCTCCTCCCGGTTGACGCAAAAGAAACGGCGGACCAAAGAGGTCCGCCGTTTCTGCATTCTCCGGTGCAACACCGGACTCGATATCCGAAGACTGTGTACCGCTTCCGAAAGCCGGCTCTTCGCGGGGGCGCGGGACCCGCATAAAGGGGAACCCCGCTCCCTGCTCCCTGGAGCCCGCCTTTTGCGGAGGGATCCGGGCGCAACATGGGCTGTATGCGTCCCGTGTGCGTCCCGTCTGACTTCCCGCACGCAGAAGTCCCTGCCGGCCTCCTGCGGTCTGAAGTTCCGATCGGCTCCCCGCCTTTTGGCGGGTTATTCGTCGTCGGTGTCGGTGTAGGCTTTGAGCAGTTTTTCCTGCACGTCGGCGGGAACCTGCTCGTAGCTGCTGAATTTCATCGAGTAGGTGGCCGATCCCGACGTCAGCGACGAAAGGGTCGTCGAGTATCGGTACAACTCGGCCAGCGGAACCAGCGCATTCAGCCGGTCGAATCCCTTGTCCGATTCCATGCCGGCAATCATCGCGCGGCGGTTCTGCAGATCCGACATCACGGCTCCCATGTATTCGCTCGGCACGAGCACCTCGACGCTGTATATCGGCTCCATGATCTTGGGACCCGCATTGCGGAAAGCCTCCTTGAAGGCGTTGCGTGCTGCCAGCTTGAACGATATTTCGTTCGAGTCCACCGGGTGCATTTTACCGTCGTAGATCACCACACGGATGTCGCGGGCATACGATCCGGTCAGCGGACCCTCGTCCATCTTCTCCATGATTCCCTTCAGGATGGCGGGCATGAACCGCGCGTCGATGGCGCCACCCACGATCGCCGAGTAGAACTGCAGTTTTCCGCCCCACGGCAGGTCGTATTCCTCCTTGGTCTTGGGGTTCAGCACCATGTCGCCCTTGCCGGGTACCTTGTAGTTCTTCGGTTCGCCGATGCCCTCGTAATAGGGTTCGATGATCATGTGCACCTCGCCGAACTGGCCTGCTCCTCCCGACTGTTTCTTGTGGCGGTAGTCGGCCTGCGCAACCTTGGTGATGGTCTCGCGGTAGGGGATCTTCGGTGCGATGTATTCGTATGCGAGCCTGTTCTCCTTCTCGATGCGCGAGCGCAGGATGTTCAGATGATGTTCGCCCTGACCCTGAATGATGGTCTGCTTCAGCTCCTTGGAGTACTCGACCAGAATGGTGGGGTCTTCGAATTTGGCGTCGTTGAGCACCTTGCCCAGCTTCTCCTCGTCGGCCTGGTCCTTACATTTGATGGCGGCCCGGTAGCGCGGCTCGGGGAATGCGATCGGCTCTACGGTCATGGGTGTCGACGGGGCCGAAAGCGTGTCGTTGGTCCGCGTGCCCTTCAATTTCACGGTGCAGCCGATGTCTCCGGCCATGAGTTCCGTGACCTTGATCCGGTTCTTGCCCGCCACGGCGAACAGCTGCGAGAGTTTTTCCTTGTTTCCGGTGCGGGTGTTCACCAACTCCGTTCCCTCGGTGATCCGGCCTCGGATGACGCGGAAGTAGGTTATTTCGCCGATATGCTGTTCCACCTGGCTCTTGAAGACGAATGCCACGGCGGGAGCGCTTTCGTCGGCCGGGATCTCCTCGCCTTCGGTCGAACGGAATGCCGGAGCCTTCAGCGGCCCGGGTGCCACGTTGATGATGAATTCCATCAGCCGCTTGGTGCCGATATCCCGCTTGCCCGAGGTGCAGAAGATGGGCATCACCTCGCGTTTCGAGACGCCGATCTTCAGTCCCGAGCGGATGTCGTCCTGCGTGAGGCTTCCTTTTTCGAAGTAGAGCTCCATCAGCGCTTCGTCGTGTTCGGCGGCCATTTCCACCAGTTCCTTGTGCAGCTCCATGGCTTTTTCGAGCTCTTCGGCCGGAATTTCGAGCTCCTCGCGGAGACCGTCGTTGTTCTTGAAGCGGTACATCTTCATCAGCAGCACGTCGATGAAGGCGTTGAACTCCGGCCCCTGGTTGACGGGATACTGCACGATGACGGGTTTCACGCGCGACGAAGCCCGGATCGAGTCGAACGTGGCTTCGAAGCTGGCCTTCTCGGCATCCAGCTGATTCACCACGCCGATCACGGGTTTCTGCAGAAGCCGGGCGTAGCGGGCTTGAATTTCGCTGCCCACCTCCCAGCCGTTCTGGGCATTGAACAGGAAGACGCCCACGTCTCCGACCTTGAAGGCCGAGAAGAGACTTCCGCAAAAGTCGTCCGAACCGGGGCAGTCGATGATATTCAGCTTGCGGTCCATGAATTCGGTGAAGAGGATCGTCGAATAGATCGAGCGTTTGTATTCGTGCTCGATATCCGTGTTGTCCGAGAGCGTGTTGTTCGCCTCGATACTACCCCTGCGGTCGATGACTTTACCCTCGAAGGCCATCGCTTCGGCAAGGGTAGTTTTACCCGTGCCGGGCGCTCCGATGAGTACGATGTTCTTGATCTCTTTGGCTGAATAGTTTTTCATATTCTCGTGTGGTTTTAAGGTTTTTCGGTTAGTCGACTATAAAAATACAAATTATTCGTGAAAAACAACTTCGGTAATGAAAAAAAATCGCCCCATGAGGGCGATTTTTTCGGTCCGTCGGGATCCTGCCGCCGCTTTGCGGCCGCGGGATCCGTTTTCACTCCGGTTGTTATTTTTTCTGAGCCTGAGTGATGTTGCGTGCGTTGCGTTCTTCGTCGCTGCTGCGGTGCTTGCCGCCGAAACGGCCGAAGAGCCATCCCGCCGCGAAGGCGGCCAGCAGGAGGATGATGTCCACGAAGACACTCGCCAGCCACCGCTGGATGGCCGGAGCGAAATTCCAGAGCAGCAGAAAGACGATCAGGATGCCCATCAGCCCCAGGCCGATTATCCATTTCTTGTCCATAGTCGTTGTGTTTGCAGGATTTTCGGTGCGTTATTTACCCACGACGGCTTCCAGTTCTTCGACCGTGACGGGGATTTTCCGGTCGCCGATGATGCGGCTTCCCGACTCCGTCACGAGGATATCGTCCTCGATGCGGATGCCGCCGAAATCGCGGTAAGCCTCCAGTGCGTCGTAGTCGACGATGCCCTTGTAAAGGCCTTCGGCGCGACACTTGTCGATCAGTGCGGGGATGAAGTAGAGCCCCGGTTCGTCGGTCATCACGGTTCCCGGTTCGATCCGCCATGCCGCGCGGTAGACGCAGGTTCCCGACTTGGCGGCCCGTTCGGCGATCGAACCGTAGTCGAACGACCTCTCGCCCATCGCCTCGCAGTCGTGCACGTCCATGCCCAGTCCGTGACCCAGCCCGTGGGGCATGAGCATCGTCATCGCTCCTGCGGCCACGGCGTCGGCAGCAGATCCTTTCAGCAGCCCCAGCCCGACCAGCCCCTCGGCGAGGGTCATGTAGGCAGCGTTGTGCACCTCGGTGTACATCATGTGGGGTTTTATGATGCGCGCCACGTGGTCGTGTGCGGCCAGTACGATGTTGTAGATCTCCTTTTGCTTTTGGGTGAAGCGTCCGCTCACGGGATAGGTGCGCGTGTGGTCCGAGCAGTATCCGCCGACGGTTTCGCCTCCGGCGTCACACAGCAGCAGCCGCCCCTCCTCCAGCACGCCGTCGGCGTTGAGGTTGTGCAGCGTCTCCCCGTGCTGGGATACGATCGACTGGAACGACACGCCCTGGCCCAGGGATTTGGCGACACCTTCGATGGCTCCCGCGATCTGCCGTTCCACGACTCCCGGGCGGCACATCCGCATGGCCGTCGTGTGCATCTCGTAGCCTATCCGGAAGGCGCGTTCCATCTCCTCGATCTCCTCGGGGCTCTTCTTCTCGCGCATCTCTGCCACGGCGAACATCAGTTCCACCGACTTGTAGTCGTGCAGCAGCCCGGGCTTTATGCCCAGCAGCGCCGACAGTTGGAGTTTGGTCTCTCCGCGGTAAGGCGGCAGGTAGTGAATCCTGCGGCCCAGAGCTATCGCCCTGCGCAGCTGTTTTTCGAGCTCTGCCATCGGGAATGTGGCCGTGACACCCGCCTCGGTGCCCATCTCGCGCAGCGTGGGCTGCGGTCCGGTCCAGATGATGTCCTCGACGGTGAAATCGTCGCCGTACAGCGCTTCTTCACCCGTGTCGGCGTCGATCACGCCGACGACCGACGGCACGTTCAGTCCGAAATAGTAGCGGAACGAGGAGTCCTGCCGGAAATAGTAGGCGTTGTTGGGATAATTGTTCGGCGCGAGGGAATTGCCCGGGAGCAGGATGATGCCGCTTCCGATCTTCGTGCGCAGCTCGTGGCGGCGCGCGGTGTAGGTTTTTGCTGAAAACATAACGTTGCTGTTTTCTACAAAAATAGTAAAAATCCGGAAGGCTTCCTATCGGTGCGTGCTAATTTTCTGAAAATTTGTTTCCGGCAACCTTCTGCGGACGGGTCTGTTGGCGTCGTGCGAGCCCTTCGGGCAGGGGCAGTGAAATGCGCATGAGGCTGACTGCGGCGCCTGCTACGGCGAAAATGCCCGCCAGCATCAGGGCGGTGTGTGTGCTGTTTTCGGGCACGATGTGGAAGAGCAGGGCCATCAGCGCGGCGCCCGTGGTCTGCCCCACGAGACGTGCCGTGGCCAGCATGCCGCTTGCCGAACCGCTTCGCTCGGGTGGTGCCGAGGCGATCAGAATACTGTTGTTCGGCGACTGGAACAGCCCGAATCCCGCGCCGCAGAGCATCAGCCGCCAGATGATGGCGCCGTCGGTCGGATGCTCCGGCAGGAAGGCCAGCAGGAACAGCCCCGCGGCCATCATTATAAGCCCCGTTCCGCCCAGCAGCCCGGCGTGAACCCGCTCGACGAGCAGCCCGGCTACCGGGGCCACGACCATGATCACGGCGGGCCAGGCCGTCAGCAGCATACCGGTCTCCACGTCGTCGTAGCCGCAGGCCTGCTGCAGGTAGAAGGGCAGTGCGACCATGGCGAGCATCTGCCCGAGGAACGAGCAGATCGACGTTGCGACCGATACCGAGAAGATCGGGATGCGCAGCAGGTCGAACGGCAGGATCGGATAGGGTTCGTGCAGCTGGCTGCGGATGAAGAAGAAGCCGACGACGATGAGCGCTGCGACTCCCAGCGAGAGCACGCGCGGATCCATTCCGTGGGAAAACCCCTCGACCGATGCCATCATGAGGCCGAACGTCAGGGCGTTCATCACGGCATCGCGCCAGTCGAAACGGTGCTCGCGCACCCGTACCGGATTCTCGGGCAGGAAGCGTCGGCTGAGCGTCAGTGCGACCAGCCCTATCGGGATATTTACGGCGAACAGCCACGGCCAGTCGGCCGCGGATAGAATGGCGGCCGCCAGCGTCGGTCCGGCCACCGACGAGGTTGCGACCACCGCGGCGTTGATGCTCATGCCGCGCCCCAGCCGGGCCCTGGGGTAGATGAAGCGGATCAGCGAGGTGTTCACCGAGGTGATGGCCGCGGCCCCGAATCCCTGCATGACGCGCGCCAGTACAAGGGTCTGGAGCGATCCGGAGAGCGAACATCCCACCGACGCCACCGTGAAGAGCATCAGACCGCCGATGTAGACCTTGCGGTAGCCCACGACATCGCCCAGTGCCGAGAGGGAGAGCAGCGATACCATGATGGCCAGCTGGTAGGCGTTGACGATCCAGATCGAGTCGGCGGCCGAGATGCCCAGCTGCTGCCCGATGGTGGGCAGGGCGACGTTGGCCACGGTTCCGTCGACCACCGAGAGCGATACGCCGAAGGCCACGGCCAGGATGGCTCCGAGCCGTTGGGGCATGGGCAGTCCGTCCGCGGGACGTCCGGATATGTGGGGAACAGCGTGCATTGCGACTGCAAAAGTAGCGTTTTTTTCGGGCTTTTCCGGCAAAAGGCCCGGAATTTCCGGGCCTTTGTCTCACACTACCCTCCGGCTTTTCCGTCGCGGCGGCCGGTCGGCGTGTCGTCTTCCGGGTCGACCCGGAGTTGCGCTTTTTATGTCGGATTCTTGCGGTTCGCGGATGCGGCTTCCGGGACCTTTACCGGCGGCACTCCTTCGGGACGATGTCGCCTTCGGGCTGAATGCCCTTGAGGTGCTTGCCGAAGAATTTTTCCATCGCGCGGTAGAAGTCGAAACGGTTCTCCTCGTTGTGGAATCCGTGTCCTTCGTTGTCCTTGACCATGTAGTCCACCTCCACGCCGCGTGCGCGCAGCGCCTCGACCATCTGGTTGCTCTCGTTGATGTTCACGCGGGGGTCGTTGGCTCCCTGAACCACCAGCAGTGGTGTCTTGATCCGCCCGGCGTTGAGTGCCGGGGAGTTTTCGCGCAGCATCTCCTGCTGGGTTTCGGGATTGCCGACCATTTCGTGCATCTGGTCGAGCAGCGTCCTCCAGTAGGGAGGTATGGTGTTCAGGAACGAGAAGAGGTTCGATACGCCCACATAGTCGATGGCGCAGGCGTAGAGATCGGGGTCTTTGACAATGCCCTGCAGCGTGGCGTATCCGCCGTACGAACCGCCGTATATGGCAATCCGTGCGGGATCGGCTATTCCTTTTTCGATCAGCCAGTTCACTCCGTCGGTGATGTCGTCCTGCATCTCCTGTCCCCACTTGCCGAAGGAGATCTCCGTGAATCGGCGTCCGAATCCCGTCGAGCCACGGAAGTTCATCTGCAATACGGCGTAACCGCGGTTGGCCAGGAACTGCGTTTCGGGGTTGAATCCCCACGAGTCGCGTGCCCAGGGACCCCCGTGGGGATTCACCACCACGGGCAGGTTTTTGGCGTTGTTCAGGCTCTTGCCCACGGGCAGCGTGAGGTAGCCCTCGATGTGCTCGCCGTCGCGTGCGGTGTACTCGATGGGGAGCATTTCGGCCATCTCCTCCTGTTTGATCCACGGACGCAGGTCGGCCAGTTTGGTCATCGTATCGGTCTGCGTGTCGTAGAGGTAGTAGACCCCGGCCGAGCGGTCGCTTCCGGCGTAGACGATGTATTTGTCCTCGGCCTTGTTCATCCCGAGGATGTGCGGTTCGTAGCCGGGCAGATGGGCTTCCATGCGGGCGAACAGCTCGCCGGCCTTGCGGTTGAAATAGTGGCGCCTCGTCCCCTTGTGGCCTTCATACGATACGGCGAGCAGTTTTTTCTCCTTTTCGCTGTACCAGACGTTCTGCAGGTCGTAGGAGTCGTTCGTGTAGAGCACCTCTTTCTCCTCGCATGTCGCCGGGTCCATCAGCACGAGTGCCGTCTTGTCGCGTCCGAGGTTGGAGATGGCGTATACCATCCTGTTGTCGGGGGTGAACGTCGCGAACTCAACCTTCTCCTTGAAATTGGTCGTCAGTACGGGACGGAACTCTTCGTCTTCGCTCTCGCGGTAGCGGATCTGGGAGTTGACGCCGTCGACGACGGCGTAGGCCACGCGCAACTTGCCGTCGTGGTCGGTCTGCCAGCCCTGGATGTCACCGGGGTTTTCGCAGAGCAGGGTTTTCTCTCCGGTGTTGAGGTTCAGACGGTAGGGGTCGAACACCTGCGGGTCGCGCTCGTTCGTTTCGATGATCATCAGCGAGTCGATCTCCTCCAGCGGGTCGATGATCATGGTCCTCACCCCCGGGATGGCGGTGTAGGCTTTCGGGTCCGTGCCGTCGATGTTGACGCCGTAGAGCTGGAAATTCTCGTCGCCGCCCGTGTCCTTGAGGTAGAGGATGCGGTTGTCGTTGGCCCAGAAGTATGCGGCCAGATCGCGTTCGGTTTCCGAGGTGATGCGTAGGGCCTCGTCCGACCCGACCTGCTGTACGAAGATGTTGTGCCGGTTCTCCCAGGGGGCCATGTAGGAGAAGTATTTTCCGTTGGGCGAAATCTGGTAGCTGGACTTTTCCGAATTGCGGAAGAAGGTCTCTATCGGCAGCTCGGGGACGGCTTTCGGGGCGCAGGCGACGGCCGTGGCGGCCATTGCGGCGATGATCAGGAGTCTTTTCATGGAATCTGTTTGTTTGGTTTCTCTTTTTGTTTTCCGGTTTTGTCCCGGATGTCCGTCATGCCGGGGCACGATCGTCATCGGGAGGCCGAATCCGTGCGGCGCTTGCGGAAATGTCCGGAGCGGGTCGGTCTGCATGGCGCAAACCGCAAGGCTTTTTTCGATTTCCGGGAGGACGTCTTTTGTATTTTGGATGTTGCAAACATACGAATAATTTTTGTAGAACAAAAAAAATATATTGAATTTCGATAAATTATTTTCGATATTTGGCTGTCGCCGCATTCCGCAGCACGAAAAAAGCGCATCCGAAAGATGCGCTTTCCCTCCGTCGGTCGAGGGTCAGATTTTGAGGTATATCCTTTTCCGGTCGAGGAACCACAGCAGCAGCCAGCAGACGGCGACATGCCCGGCCGAGAGGACCACGGCGGCCACTTCGGGCGGACATTTCGACGCCAGCCCGCCGAAGAAGAACTCCGAGGTGTAGCTCACGCGGACGATCCGCTGAACCATGTAAATCGTGATCGAGTTGACACCGATGACCTTGAAGAAATAGGTCCACCGCCGCCATTGGCATACATCTATAATATAGTAAAACAGGGCGAACATGCCCAGCGAGTAGGCTCCGGCGGCGAATACGAAGGCCGGGGTCCAGAGTTTCTTGTTGATCGGCTGCAGCGGGGCGAGTCCGAGCGCCAGCACCAGCAGCGCGACCGCCCCGGCGGCCATCCACAGCGTCTTGCGGCTGCCGGAGGTCCGCTCTTCGGAGCGGCGGACGAATTCGCCCGCGAACATGCCCAGCATGGCCGTCACGATGGCCGGGAGGGTGCTCAACAGCCCTTCGGGGTCGAATCCCCTGCCTCCCAGCAGGTGTGTGGGCATCACCGTGCGGTCGATGTAGCCCACGATATTTCCTTCGAGGGTCAGCGGTCCGGCCCCTCCGGCATCGGGGGCGGCGACGAATTGCAGCAGCAGCCCGTAGCCGATGAGGATCGCGGCGGCGATGACGGCGCGCGTGCGCACGTTGAAGCGGACGGACAGCAGCGCCGCGAACATCCACGCCAGACCGATCCGTCCCAGCACGCTCGGCAGGCGCAGCGTGGCGAAGTCGAGTTTGAACAACCCGCTGTAAACGAATCCCAGCACCACGAGGGTCAGACCGCGGCGTACGATTTTCAGGTAGATGCTCCGCTGGCCCATCCCTTTTTCGCGCTGTTTTGCGAGCGAGAAGGGAAACGAGATGCCCGCGATGAAGAGAAACAGCGGGAAGATGGTGTCGTGGTGGAAAAATCCGTTCCAGTCGGCGTGCCCCATCTGGGCGGCCGCCCAATCCGAAAACCCTCCGGGCCAGAGCTTGCACAGGGCCGTTATCACGCCTGCGAATCCCATGATGAAGAGCATGTCGAATCCCCGTAGGGCGTCGAGCGAAAGAAGCCGTTGCGAAGCAGCCGGTCGGCCCGATTGGGCTGGTTGGGTTGTTCGGGCTGTTTGGACTGTTTGCTCCGGTGGGGCAGGTTGGACTGTTTGCTCCGGTTGGGTTGACTGGGTTGGTTGGCCGGGTTGGTCCGGTTGGGGTTTCATTGCTATGGGGTTTCAGGTCGTTTCGGCGGGGACGAATTTGTAGAGCTGGTCGCCGCGGCGGACGATGCCGGGCGTGCGGATGGCGCAGAGTTCTCCCTGGGCGACCGACTCTGTCGGCTGTCCGTCGGGTCCGTGCAACTCGTCGAGCGTCTGCTCGGCAACGCCCGTGGTTGCGCCGAGGAAGAAGATCGGCTCCCCGACCGACAGCGGAGCCGCTTCGACCGACACTTCGGCTACCGAGAGTTTCCGGTAAAAGTTCGTCACCTTTCCCACATAGACCTTGCGCCGGGTGGCCGACGATCCGTAGGCGGGGCTGTGCTCCACGACGGGGCGTCCGGCGTAGTAGCCTTCCCAGAATCCGCGGTTGAAGACCGTGCGGAGCTGCTCTTTCAGCTCCGCAGCTAAAGCGGGGGTGTAGCTCCCGGCTTCCATTGCCCTGAGTGCCTGGTCATAACACGTCACCACGCGTTTCACATACTCCGCACCGCGGGCGCGCCCCTCGATCTTCAGCACCCGAACCCCTGCGGCGATCATCTTGTCGAGGAAGTCGATCGTGCACAGATCCTTGGGCGAGAGGACGTAGCGCCCGTCGATATCCAGCTGCGCCCCCGTCTCCTTGTCCGTGACGGTGTATTTGCGGCGGCACAACTGGCGGCAGGCGCCGCGGTTGGCCGAACAGTTGGTCTCGTAGAGCGAGAGGTAGCATTTGCCCGATATGGACATGCACAGCGCGCCGTGGGCGAACATCTCGATCTCGACCAGTTCGCCCCGCGGGCCGCGGATGTCGTTCTCGACGATCTGGTGCCGGATTGCCGCCACCTGTTCCAGCGACAGTTCGCGCGCCAGCACCACCGTGTCGGCCCATTGGGCGTAGAAGCGCACCGCTTCGGAGTTCGAGATGTTGCACTGGGTCGAGATGTGCACCTCCTGCCCGATCCGGCGGGCGTAGAGGATCGCCGCCATGTCCGAGGCGATCACGGCGTCGACGCCCTCCTTCCGGGCGCGGTCGATCACGGCCCGGACATCGGCAATCTCGTCTTCGTAGACGATCGTGTTGACCGTCAGGTAGGTCTTCACCCTGGCCTTGCGGGCCTGGGCGACAATCCTCCCCAGGTCGTCGAGCGTGAAGTTGGCCGCCGACGCCGAGCGCATGTTGAGTTTTCCGACGCCGAAATAGACGGCGTCGGCCCCGGCCTGGATGGCGGCCGCCAGCGATTCGTAGCTCCCGACGGGAGCCATTATTTCAATGTCGGAGCGTTTCATCGTTCAGTTTTTCCGGCCCATCAGGCTCATGGCATAGTCGCGTATGCGCTGCGTCCGCGAAGGATCCACCGACAGGGTGTCGAGGTGCGACAGCGCACGTTCGAAACGCAACTGGATCTGCTGTTCGGTCAGACGGGGCACGTCCAGCCGGTCGTAGATCGATTTCACCTTGGCGATCTTCTCGTCGTCGGAGAGCGCCGGGTCGCGGTAGGCCGTGCGCAGCATCTGGCGCGTGGCCTCGTCGGCATGGCTCATTGCCGTGATCATCAGGTAGGTTTTCTTGCCTTCGAGGATGTCGCCCCCGATGGCTTTGCCCAGCCGCTGGTCGCCGTAGCTGTCCAGCAGGTCGTCCTGCAGCTGGAATGCCAGCCCCAGCTCGACGGCGAAACGCCTCAGGCGGCGGCAGTCCTCGTCCGAGGCGCCGCCCAGCATCGCGCCGATCACGGCCGATCCGGCCAGCAGCACCGAGGTTTTCAGCTCGATCATGTGCATGTATTCGACCACCGAGACCTTGGATTTCTGCTCGAAATCCATGTCGTACTGCTGTCCTTCGCACACTTCGAGGGCCATGGTGCTGAACGCCGTGAGCACCTGCGGCAGCAGGTTGGCCGGGATGCCACCCAGCAGACGGTAGGCGCAGATCATCATGGCATCGCCCGAGAGGATGGCCACGTTCTGCCCCCATTTGGCCTGGACCGAGGGCTTGCCCCGGCGCACGGCGGCTTTGTCCATGATGTCGTCGTGCAGCAGCGTGAAGTTGTGGAATACCTCGACGGCAGCCGCTGCGGGCAGAGCCTGCTTCATGTCGTCGGAGAAGATGCCGCAGGCGAGCAGCAGCAACATGGGTCGCAGGCGTTTGCCGCCACCGGCGAGCGAATAGCCGATCGGGGCGTAGAGGAGTTCCGGCTCGGCCGGGAATTCGGCCTGAGCGAGGTAATTTTCGATGACGGAGAGCATCTGCTCGTTGGTATGCATAGTCTTGAATGATGCTTTTGGGTTGGAAACTGTCCCAAAAATAGGAAAAAACTTTGGAGTAGCCGAATTTTCGATTAACTTTGACAGAATAAAACTAACTTTAAACGGAGAACACGATATGAAAAAACTCGCGATTGGCGTGGACATCGGCGGCATCAACACCGCTTTCGGCCTTGTGGATGAAAACGGCGACCTCTATGCCGAATCGGTCATCTCGACCAAGAAATATCCCTATGTTGACGACTATCCGGCTTATGTCGAGGATCTTTGCGACGCGATGCGCGCCTTGGCGCAGAGCCTCTCGTTCGAGTACGAACTGACGGGCATCGGCATCGGCGCTCCCAATGCCAACTACCACAAGGGTACGATCGAAACCCCGGCGAACCTTTGGAAGTTCCGCGAGGGCGATACCAATACCGACGCGTCGCGTCGCGTGTTTCCGCTGGCGGAGGATATTTCGAAGTGTTTCGGCGGCGTGAAGACGCTCATCACCAACGACGCCAATGCGGCGACGATCGGCGAGATGATTTACGGCAACGCCAAGGGCATGAGCGATTTCATCATGATCACCCTCGGCACGGGCCTCGGTTCGGGATTCGTTGCCAACGGCGAGATGATCTACGGCCACGACGGCTTCGCGGGTGAGTTCGGCCATGTGATCGTCGAGCGCAACGGCCGCGAGTGCGGCTGCGGGCGCCGGGGCTGCCTGGAGACCTACGTATCGGCAACGGGCATCAAGCGTACAGCGTTCGAACTGATGGCGAAGATGAACGCCCCCAGCAAATTGCGCAGCATCGCCTTCGACGACTTCGATGCCTCGATGATCTCGGCGGCCGCCGAGCAGGGCGACCCCATTGCACTGGAGGCGTTCCGTTACACGGGCGAAATGCTGGGTCGCGCGCTGGCCGACGTGGTGACGGTGACCTCGCCCCAGGCCATTTTCCTCTTCGGTGGACTTTCGAAGGCCGGCAAGCTGATCTTCGAGCCGACGCAGTGGTACATGGAGGAGAACATGCTCTTCGTCTTCAAGAATAAGGTGAAACTGCTTCCCAGCGGTATCCAGGGCAAGAATGCCGCCATTCTCGGTGCCTCGGCGCTGATCTGGCAGGAGACGGCCAAATAGCCGGATCGGGCTTGTAACCGCAGGGCGAAGTCTTCGGGCTTCGCCTTTTTTTATTGCCGAACGCTTGCTGCTCCGCCGACCTTCTCGCGCCACCCCCTCCCCGTCGGTTCCGAGAGGGAAAAGATGCCGATGCGGTGTTTCCCGGAGCCTTGAGGGAATGAAAAAGCCGGGCGACACGACTGTCGCCCGGCTTATGACCGGAGGGTCTCCGACCGGTTATTTCATCACCACCTGCGTCTGACCGATCTGGCGGCCTTCGCTGTACAGCTGGATATGGTAGGTGCCGGCCGCGAATCCCGTCGAGTTGTAGTAGATGCCCACTTCGAGATCCTGGTTCTGGTAGTCGACCTCACGCATGGCCGAATAGCTCAGCCGTTCGCCTTCGAATTCGAAGGTTGGCATCGCCTCGGTGGTCAGCACATAGCCGTCGGGCGAGGTGATGCGCACGTAGATGGCCTTGTTGCCCGGGGTGGCCAGCTCGTTGGCCGCGAGGACGAAGTCGACGCGCAGGCGTGCGGCATTCTTGACCCGCGAAACGGGATTGCTGCGGTCGTTGAGTGCCGCGAGGCGGATGTCGCGCGCGCGGAGTACCGAACCCACCTTGACTTTGTTGTCCAGTTCGGCGGCCTTCTCTTCGGCCATGTCAGCGCGCAGATTGGCCGACGAAATCTCCTTGCGGAAGCCGACGTTCTCCTTGATGAGTTTCTTGTTGAGCGTATTGAGCGAGTCGATCTGCTTCACGTAGCTCTTCATGATCGAGCGCAGTGTGCCGACCTCCTTTTCATACTGTTTGATCTTCGCGAGGTTCCACGAACGCTCCTTCTTGAGGCGCGTCATCAGCGAGTCGGCGCGTTCACGCTCGAGGCTCAGCCCGGCCGAAATCGAGTCGTTCGAGATGCGCAACTCGTCGTAGTCGGTCATCAGCCGGCCCAGATCGTTCTGGATCGAGTCGCGGTCGGCCTGCAGCAACTCGTTGTCGAGCATCTGCTGGCGGTGGATGCTGAAGTAGAGCACCGAGAGTGCCACCAGAATCACCGAGAGGAGGATGATGACGATGCGGTAGCCGCGGATGGATTTGCCCGCATCGGGCTGCGGGGTGGTGTAGTCGTCGTCTTCGAAGTCCGAAGGATCGTATCCCTGTTTGTTTTCCATATGGATAGCTTTTCAACAAAGATAGTGCAAACCGGGGTTTTGTGCAAATTTTTTTGCCGGGGTCGGGATGCGCGAACTCTTCGTCGGGGTTTGTCGTGGGGGTAAATCGGGGTTGCGGTTTATTTCATCAGGCTCGACATCGGGTGTTTAAGTCCCTTGTAGCCCGAGATGTAGGCGTTGATGCTGCCGATCTTGACCGGCGATTCGATGTAGAGGGGAATTTTGTTTTTGTCGTCCGAAATCCAGATCGTGAAGATCGTGCCGTCGGTGAACGAGAAGCCTTCGGTCGTCCCCAGCTGGCACTCGAACTTGAGTGTGCGGAAGCGCCCCATGTTGCGGATCTTCTTGTTTTCGCGCCCCAGATAGCGGTAGTGCAGGTGGCGGATGGTGTCTTGCAGGACCATTTGCAGCGTTGCCGGCTCCCCGACGCGGAAATCCTCCGCATCGGCCGACCGCAGGTTGAAGAAGAGCGCGATGGGGTCCATGCTCTCCGCCGTCAGGGGCATCTGCTTCTCGCGGAACGGGTTCTGGCGGCTGCGCCAGCGGGTGCGGATGGTCGAGTCGGGCCAAATGTAGGTATAGTGGCTCTGGAAGGTGTAGTCGCCTTCGCGCAGGTCGCTCTCGAAGCGCAGGGGGCGCAGCGAGGCGGTGTCGATCCACACGGTGTAGACATCCTCCAGGTTGAAGAACCAGCGGTAGGTGGGCAGCGTGCGTCCCGAGCCTTCGACCTTGTAGCACGGCTTGCCGTCGATGGTCTCCTCCGAGGTCTTGACCTCCACGGCCCCGACCTCCGTATTGGGGAACATCTTGGCCTTGTAGCTCACCCGGTAGAGGAGCTGTTCGCCCGGGTGGTAGAGCTGCGCGGCGAGGGGCGAGGCTGCGGCGAGCAGGAATATGGCGAAAAGGAACCGTTTCATCGGACAGGTTTTTGAAGGGTTAACGTTTTTTCGGGACGGAATATTACGAAATGCGTGAAAAATCAATCTCCTCGCGGCCCGAATGGCGGCGGCGCAGGGCTTCGAGACCCCGGTTCTGCGGGAGTGCCAGTGCCGGATCCGCGGCGAGGATTTCTGCGGCCGCCTCGCGCGAGACGGTGAGTATCTGTACGTCCGCCGTGGGGCTGGCGATTTTCAGATCGAAGGCCATGCCGCTCTGCTGCGTGCCGTTGATGTCCCCGGCGCCCCGCAGCTTGAGGTCGAGTTCCGCGAGGCGGAATCCGTCGTTGGTCTCGCACATCGCTTCGAGCCGCGCCCGCGACTCGCGCGAGAGTTTTTCGCCCGACATCAGGATGCAGTAGGACTGTTCGCCGCCGCGCCCCACGCGCCCGCGCAGCTGGTGGAGCTGCGAAAGGCCGAAGCGTTCGGCCGATTCGATGACCATGACCGTGGCGTTGGGCACATCGACGCCCACCTCGATGACCGACGTGGCCACGAGGATGTGGGCTTCGCCCTGCTTGAACTGGCGCATCGACTCCTCCTTGTCGGCGGGCTTCATCTTGCCGTGGCAGATCGCCGTGACGTACTGCGGCAGCGGGAAGTCGCGCGAGATGGCTTCGTAGCCGTCGGTGAGGTCCTTGTAGTCCATCGCCTCCGACTCCTTGATGAGCGGATAGACGACGTAGACCTGCCGGCCCTTGGCGATCTCCTGGCGCATGAATCCGAACAGCTTGAGCCGTGCGGCGTCGGTATAGTGGAAGGTCTTGATAGGGCGCCGTCCCGGGGGCAGCTCGTCGATCACCGACACGTCGAGGTCGCCGTACAGGGTCATGGCCAGCGTGCGGGGGATCGGTGTGGCGGTCATCACGAGGATGTGGGGCGGCTGTTCGTTCTTGGTCCAGAGCCGCGCGCGCTGCTCGACGCCGAAGCGGTGCTGTTCGTCGATGACCACGAAGCCCAGGTTGGCGAACTGCACGCGGTCCTCGATCAGCGCATGCGTGCCGATGAGGATGTCCACATCGCCCGAGGCGATGCCTTCGAGCGACGCCCGGCGCTCTTTGGCCTTCGAGGCGCCGGTCAGGATGGCCACCTTGACGTCCATTTTTTCGAGCATTCTGGTGATTGTGGCAAAATGCTGGCGGGCGAGGATCTCTGTCGGGGCCATCATGCAGGCCTGGAAGCCGTTGTCCACGGCGAGCAGCATCGACATCAGCGCCACGAGGGTCTTGCCGCTGCCCACGTCGCCCTGCAGGAGCCGGTTCATCTGGAATCCCGTCACGGTGTCCCGGCGAATCTCCTTGATGACCCGTTTCTGCGCCCCGGTGAGCGGGAACGGGAGTTTTTCGGTATAGAAGGTGTTGAATACGCCCCCGACCCGGGTGAAGAGGAACCCGTTGTTTTTCGCGAGGCGTTCGGTGCGCCGCTGCTGGATGTTGAGCTGCACGCCCAGCAGTTCGTCGAACTTCAGGCGGTACTGCGCCTGCCGCAGGGCCTCCTGCGATTGCGGGAAGTGGATGTTGTAGATGGCCTCGCGCAGGCCGATCACGCCGTAACGGGTGCGCACGACCTCGGGAAGCGGGTCCGCGATGCGGTCCTTCGCGAGCGCCCAGGTGTTGCAGACGATCTGGTACATGCCCTTCGTGCCCAGCACGTTGCCCAGTTTCTCGGTCGAGGGATAGATGCCCTGCATGCCGCTTTCGGCCTTGCGCGAGAGGGCCTGCTCCATGGTTTCCAGCTCGGGATGGGCGACCGACAATTCGCCGCGGTAGAACGACGGGCGGCCGAAGACGAGGTATTCGCGCCCGACCTCGACTCGCTTCTCGATCCACTTGATTCCCTGAAACCATACCAGTTCGGCCTGCCCCGTGGGATCCTGCACGAAGGCCGTGAACCGGCGTTTGCGCCCCGCACCGGCATAGGCGACGCCCGTCACGCGGGCGCGAAACTGAACATAGGACAGACCCGCGGCATCGGTGATTTCCGCGATGCGGTAGATGCGCGTGCGGTCGATGTAGCGAAACGGGTAGTGGCTGAGCATGTCGCCCAGCGTGCGGATGCCCAACTCCCGTTCGAGGAGTTGGGCCCGGGCCTCGCCGACGCCCGCCACGAATTTGATGTCGTTTTCGAGTGTTCCCACCCGACAAATATAGGAAAAGTCGCGCGCAATGCCAAACTTGCCGGGTCTTTGTCGCGCGTGTTTCTCCGTCCCGGGGGCGCGACGGCCGCAATGCGGGGATTGACCGTCTCCCGGCGGGCGATGCCGACCCCGCCTCGACGCCGAAGCCCGCCTCCGGCCTCGACGGGAGCCTTTTCCCCGCCCGGGAGGCTGTCGTGCGTCTGTCGTGTGTCCCGAATCGCTCCGGCCCCGGCTTGCGCGCCCTTGGACCGGGCTCCGGACGAACGGCGGTCCGGACGGACTCAAATAAATTTGGCGCGGCGCATGGCTTGCATTATCTTTGTAATTCCAAAAGCGAGGAAACAGATGAATCTTTCGAAATTCATGCGCCGCCCGGCGTGCGAAGTGCGCATCGGACGGGTTGTGATCGGCGGCGGACATCCGGTCGCCTGCCAGTCGATGACCAATACCGACACCAACGACACCGCCGCGAGCGTGGCCCAGATCGAACGCATCGACCGCGCCGGGGGTGAGATCGTGCGCCTGACGGCGCAGGGTCGCCGCGAAGGGGAGAATCTGGAAAACATCGTCCGGCAGCTGCGTGGCGACGGATTTCAGACGGCCATTGTGGCCGACATCCACTTTGTGCCCGAAGTTGCGGCCGTCGCCGCCAGGTATGTGGACAAGGTGCGGATCAATCCGGGGAATTACCGCCTCGACCGCGGCGATCTTCAGGCGTTGATCGCGCAGTGCCGCCAGCGGGGCGTCGCCCTGCGTATCGGCGTCAACCACGGGTCGCTCTCGAAGCGCGTCTTCGACGAGTGGGGCGACACGCCCCAGGGCATGGTGGTTTCGGCCATGGAGTTTCTGCGGGTGTGCCGGGCCTGCGATTTCGATCAGGTGGTGGTCTCGATGAAGTCGTCGAACACGCGCGTCATGGTCGCCGCCTACCGGCTGCTGGTCGAGGCGATGGATGCCGAGGGAATGCACTATCCGATCCATTTGGGCGTCACCGAAGCCGGGAACGGCCTCGAGGGGCGCATCAAGAGCGCCGTGGGCATCGGGGCGCTGATGGCCGACGGCATCGGCGACACGATCCGCGTCTCGCTGACCGAGACTCCTGAAAAGGAGATCCCCGTGGCACGGCTGCTCGTCGACCATTTCGCGGAGCGCCCCGGGGAATTCGAAGTCTTGCATCCCGAACGCTATTTCCCGACCGAGTACCGCCGCCGTTCGAAGGTGACGGTCCCCGTCGTGCACTCCGAGCCGCTGGAGGGGTTCCGGGTGCTCGAAGCCGTATCGGGCAACCCGACCGCCGAACTGCGCGCCGCGATTCTGAATCTGGACATCCCCGACGAACCGGTGGTCGTGAAGCGGCGCTATGCGGAGACCTCCCTGGAATGCCTCGCCGTGAAGGCTGCGGCCGACCTGGGGCCTCTGCTGCTCGACGGACTGGCCGACGGTGTCTGGATCGATGCCCCGGGATTTGCGGATGCGGCGATCCGCTCCGTTGAGCTGATGATCCTGCAGGCTGCGCGCGTGCGTTTTTCTCACACCGAATACATCGCCTGCCCTTCGTGCGGGCGCACGCTCTTCGACATCGAGAAGACCCTCTCCGACATCAAGACCCGCACGTCGCACCTGAAGAACCTCCGCATCGGCGTGATGGGCTGCATCGTCAACGGTCCCGGCGAGATGGCCGATGCCGACTACGGCTATGTGGGCGCTGGGCCGGGCCGCATCACCCTCTACAAGGGCCGGAGGGTCGTTGCGCGCAACATTCCGCAGGAGGAGGCCCTCGACCGTCTGGTGGCGCTGATCCGGGAGAACGGCGATTGGACGGATTGAGGCCCGGCCGCGTGGACCGATCGAACCTTTGGGCGTTTTTGTCCGGTCCTGCACCCGTCTGTATTTCAGAATTTTGACAATGACGATACTTCCCCTCGCATATCTCCCTTCGGTGGAGTATTTCACGCACCTGCTGCGCGGCGGGTGCGTTGTGGACCTCGGCGAGCACTTCGTGAAGCGCTCCGAGCGCAACCGTGCGCGGATACTGGCCTCGGACGGGGTGATGGAGCTGACGGTGCATCTCCGCAATGCCAACCGCCCCCGTCAGCCCGTGCGCGACGTGCGCATCGACTATTCCAAACGCTGGCAGCACCAGCATTGGGGTGCGCTGGTGGCCTCCTACCGTTCGTCGCCCTATTTCGACTTCTACGCCGGTCGGTTCGAACCCTTCTACCGCCGCGAGTGGGAATTTCTGGCCGATTACAACCTGGGCCTGCTCGAGGTGATGTGCTCGCTGGCCAACGTGCCGCTTCCCGAGCTCTCCCGGACGTATGTCGAAGCGGCTCCCGGAGACCTCGACCTGCGCCCCAAGCACAAGGAAGGCCCGACGCTGATCGTCGAGCCTTATTTCCAAGTTTTCTCCGAACGGATGCCCTTCGTCCCTAATTTGTCGTTTGCAGACCTGCTGTTCGCCGAAGGACCTGCATCTGTCTCGGTTTTAAAACGTTGCCGATAAATATCGTCACGCTGTCGCGCAACTCTCCGGCCATTGCCTTCACCTCGACCACCCCGTGCATGGTCGCCGAATCGGACTGATACTGGCAGGGGGCGTATTCGCTCATCGCCAGAGTGTCCGCACCGACGATCAGCGTCGGCATTCCGGCCGATGAGTAGACGCGGAAGGCCTGCCGGTCGTAGTCGCGCAGTCGCCGCCGTTTGTCGACGATATGCAGCGTTGGCTCTGCACTGTTCCACATCGCCCTGTACAGATAGTAGGCATCCTTGTTCTGGCGACGGTCGAGTGTCACGAGGCCTGTGCCGTTGATCCCGTAGGGGCGGCGCGAGGAGCCGTAGTCGAACATGTTGTCGATCCATACGCCCCAGAACAGCGAGTCGTTCTGCAGGTTTTTGGCATACTCCTCATGGAAATGCGTCTGCTTCTCCTCGGGCTCCCAGTTCGAGCGGGGCTCGGACTGCGCCGTGTAGCTCTTGTGGCCGAGGAACCCGCTGCCGCCGTAGCAGACGCCCGAACGCAGGTGCGACCAGTTTTTTTGCAGCTGGTTGCGCCATACGATTACGTCGTCGGTCGAGCCGTGGCGCCAGCCGATGTTCTGCTGCCAGACGATCAGGTCGGTGATGAAATTGATGTCGCCGTTCTGGTCGCTGCAGGCGACCGTCGGGCGCGAGGGGTCCATCGCGCGGGCCGTCTCGTTCAGCCGCCGGATGTAGGGCGTCACGTCGTCGCCGCGCATCCAGAGCCGCGAGAAGATACCCCACATCACCACCGACGGGTGGTTGATGTTTTGGGCTATGATCTCCTGCAGCTGGTCCATTCCGTTCTGCTCGAAGGCGGGGGTGGCGAAATAGGAGATGTCGCCCAGGAACGACGAGCGGTGCAGCGGGGCGTCGACCCAGACGAGCATTCCCTGCTCGTCGCACCGGTCGTAGAGATACTGCGCGTGCGGCATGACTGCCGAGCGCAGGGCGTTGGCGCCCAGCGTGCGGATGATCTGCAGGTCGGCATCGTAATCCTCCGGAGTCAGCGCGCCGCCCAAAAGGGCGTTGTCGTGGTAGAGCGTGACGCCATGTACGGGCGTGCGTTCTCCGTTGATCGTCAGCCCCTCGGCCGTGCTGGCGCCGATCGAGCGGAAGCCCGTGCGGACGGTGACGCGGTCGGTGATGCTGTCCTCGCCGATGGAGGCCGTCACGGTGTAGAGTGCCGGGTTGCGCAGGTTCCACAGCGTCGGATTATCCACCGAGAAGGGTACGGAGACGGGTTTTCCGTCGAGACGCGCCTTCAGGTGTTTCGAGAAAACCGACGCTCCCTGCGGATCGCTGATGGCGACGTTCACCGTGCAGGAGGTCTCCTCCTTTGCGGTGAGGTGTACCTCGATTGCGCCCTCGACCTTTTCGGGACTGACCGTCTGCGGGTGAACCAGCACGCCGTCCGACCCGAGGTAGAGCGGCGAAATGGCCGTGCGTTCGGTGAGGATCATTTCCGCCTCGCGGTAGATGCCGCCGTAGAGGTTCATGTCGGTCGATGTGGGCAGCACGTCGTTGCGGCTGCTGTTGCTGACCACCATGAGCATCGAGTTGTCGCTTCCGAACCGGATCTTGTCGGTGATTTCGAACGTAAAGGCCGTGGCGCCGCCGCGGTGTGTGCCGACGTGGTAGCCGTTGACGAAGAGGTCGGCGACCGACTGTACGCCGTAGAACTTCACGAACAGACGTTTCGATGCCCATTCGAAGGGAATATACATGTCGTTCTGGTAGTTGCCCGTGGTTTCGAGCCAGTAGCCCTGGGCCAGCGGGTCGGTGTTCCAGCTGTGGGGCAGGGTCACGTGGCGGGCGTTGTCGGAGGTTTTCTCTGATTTGAAGAAAAAGCGCCACCCTTCGTTGATCGGGAAGACCTCGCGGGCGCTGGCTGCCGTCGCAACGACGTTCAGAAGCAGGAGAATCGTTAGGAATCTTTTCATGGCAGAGCCGGTTAAATGGCGTTAGGGTGCAGGGATGGTGCCGGCCGGGAGCACGACCAAGCGTTGCTTGGATCTTGTCGGGAGCCGCCTATCCGTGCGGAGGTTTATCTTCTGCAAAGATAATACAAGGCGGGCTCAAAATCAAACTTATCTCTCGTTGACCTTGCTCCGTTTGTGTTCCGAAGGGGAAATGCACCCCCGGGTGGCGGGTCGGGATCCGGTTTGGCGCCGGGCCTGTGCGTCTTGTTGCGGCGGCTTGTCGTGCCGGCGGAAAATTCCGTCGCGGCACAGGTTTTTCTCCTCCCGGAGGCAATAGCGGGTACTGCTTTTCCGTTAATAAGAAGATCTGCGGGCTCTGTGACCGGCCAAGCCGGTGCTGCGCGGCAGGTCGGCGGGCCATCCTGCCGCCGATGACCTCGGCCCGATGATCTCGACCTCGACCTCGACCTCGGCCCGACGACCGGACGACCCGATGACCCGATGACCCGACGCTGGACAGTCTGGTGCCGCTTGGGAGCAATACCGGGGAAAATGTTGTCCCTTAGCGTGGAAACGGTTGCGGAGGCGTTGTGTTTGTCGGTCGTTTTCAAGTTGTTATCCGGGCGGCCTGTTTGGAGTAGTATTATATATGATACGCACGGTGCGGATATATATATGAAAATTTGCACGGCGAAATTTTGAAATAGGAATGGACTATCAAGATGAAATCCTTTATATCTCTGCGAGGATCAAGGAGTTGAGAAAGGAACGCAAGCTGACTATCCAGGAGCTGGCTTACCGGTGCGATATGGAACGATCCAACTTGAGCCGCATCGAGGCGGGCCGGACTAATCTTACCGTGAAAACCATTTGCTGCATCTGTAATGCGCTGGGTGTCAGTTTGTGCGATGTAATACGTTAAGACGACATACCTCTGTTTCCATCTTGCGCCGAATCGTTCGGTGTATGCTTTTTTTGGCCATTCCTTTAAAATTCGTATCTTTACGAGGATAATTTAACGACTTGTTGAACACTCTTGATTTGATCGTCTGCCTCGTGCTGGCGCTGGCCGTCTGGAACGGATGGCGCCAAGGTTTCGTCGTGCAGATATGCTCCCTTGCAGGGATTGTGGCGGGTATTTGGCTCGCCGCGCGTTTCGGCGCCCAGGTCGGCGAGTGGCTGCGGCTCGATGCCGAAGTGGCCGCCGCGGGCGGTTTCGTCACGGTGCTCGTCGCCGTGATCCTCGTCGTGGCGATCGCAGGCCGAGTGGTGCGCAAAGTCTTCCACTTTGCGGGACTGGGGCTTGCCGACACGCTGCTGGGCGTTTCCGTATCGGTTTTGAAGTATCTGCTCGTGCTGGGCGTGCTCTTCTCGATGGTCGATACGCTGAACCGGGATTATGGCCTTGTGGAGCCGCAGACGATCGAGCAGTCGAGAAGTTACAAGCCTGTCCGGCAGCTTTCCGAATCCGTACTCCTCTTTCTGGACCGGGTCGGCGAGCAGGTCCCGCGGCAGGCGGAAAAAACGGAGACCGATGGATAGGAAATTTACAGCCACAGTGGTCCGGGCGACGGGCAGTTGGTACGATGTGCTGCACGAAGGCGAGACGGTGCGTTGCCGCATCCGGGGCCGGCTGCGCCTGAAGGGGGTGCGTTCGACCAACCCCGTGGTGGTGGGCGACGAAGTGGTGTGCGGGGCCGATGAGGGGGGCGATCCCGTGATCGCCGACATCCTGCCGCGGCGCAACTACGTGATCCGCCGGGCCTCGAACCTCTCGAAAGAGTCGCATATCATCGCCGCCAACGTCGACCAGGCGCTGCTGATGGTGTCGCTGCGTTCGCCCGCAACACCCACGGAGTTCGTGGACCGGTTTCTGGTGACCTGCGAGGCCTACAAGGTCCCGGTGACGATCCTCCTTTCGAAGATCGATCTGCAGGAGGCGGAGGCCGTCGCCGAGTTCCGCGCGGTCTACGAAGGGGCCGGTTACCGGGTGCTGGAGGTGTCGGCCCGGGAGGGCCGGGGTGTGGAGCAGGTGCGCGGGCTGCTTGCGGGGCGCACGACTCTCGTTTCGGGAAATTCGGGCGTCGGCAAGTCGACGCTGATCCAGTCCATCGACCCCTCGCTGGATATCCGCACGGGCGAAATCTCCGAGAGCCACCACAAGGGCCGCCATACGACGACTTTTTCGACGATGTACCCCCTGGCCGGAGGCGGTGCGGTGATCGACACGCCGGGCATCAAGGGCTTCGGGCTGATCGACATCGACGAGGCCGAGCTGTGGCACTATTTCCCCGAAATGATGCGCACGGCCCCCGGCTGCCGTTTCTACAACTGCACCCACACCCACGAACCGGGCTGTGCGGTGGTCGAAGCCGTGAAGGCGGGCGAAATCGCCTGGCCGCGTTATGAAAGTTACCTGAAAATCCGTGACGAAGATGAAAAATACCGCAAATAACGACTCCCCGGAAGCCGGCTTCGATTTCGGCTCCGATGCCGCACGCGCCGCTGAACGCATCGCCTGCCTCGCCGGATTCATGACGGCGGAACGGTATGCCGTTTTGCGGAAGACAGTCTCCATGCGCACGCGCTATATGACGGTGCTGGCCGAGAACATGTACCACGGGCAGAATGCCGCGGCGCTGATCCGCCATTGCGAGGCGTTCGGCGTGCAGGAGATGCACACCGTGGAGACGCTCTGCCCGTTCGAGCCCAATCCGGATATTGCGCGCGGCACACACCAATGGGTCGACGTGCGCCGCCACGCCTCGACGGCTGAGGCCGTTGCCGCTCTCAAGGGCGCGGGCTACCGGATCGTGGCCACCACGCCGCACCGCGAGGATACGACGCCCGAGACGTTCGATGTCGGACGGGGGCCTTTTGCGCTGGTCTTCGGGACGGAGCACGCCGGGATTTCCGACGAGGTGATCGCTTCGGCCGACGAATTCCTGCGCATCCCGATGTGCGGCATGGTCGAGAGCCTGAACGTCTCGGCCTCGGCGGCGATTCTGATCTACACGCTTGCGGAGCACATGCGCCTTACGGTCGGCAACTGGCGGATGTCCGATGCCGAGCAGGCCGAAACGCTCTGCCGCTGGATGCAGCGCAGCGTGAAGGACTCCGAAGCGATTTTGCAACGCCGGGGCATGACCCCGGATTTATAGGCGGGCGCGGCTCCTGGGGCCGAATCCGCATAAATGGATAAAATACGATGATTCTCCGCAAACAATTTCTGGCGCATGTCGCCCAGACCTCCCCGTCGCCGATGCTCGTGGAGGTTGCGCGTGCCGAAGGCTCGTTTTTCTATACGCCCGAAGGCAAGCGTTATTTCGACCTCGTGGCCGGGGTTTCGGTCAGCAATGTGGGCCATTGCAATCCGGCCGTGGTGCGTGCCGTGCAGGAGCAGGCCGCGCGCTATATGCATGTGATGGTCTACGGCGAGTTGGTCGAGACGCCGCAGGTGGAGTATGCCGCGAAAATCGCGTCGCTGCTGCCTGCGCCGCTCGAAAGTGTCTATTTCGTCAACTCGGGAGCCGAGGCGGTCGAGGGAGCTTTGAAACTGGCGAAACGTTTTACCCGGCGCACGGAGATCGTCTCCATGCGCCGCGCCTACCACGGTTCGACACACGGCGCGATGAGCATGATGGGGGCACCCGAGGGTGAGGAGTGGAAGCGGGCCTTCCGGCCTCTGCTGCCCGACGTGCAGGCCGTGGAGTTCAACGATTTCCCGGCTCTGGAGCGTATCACCCGCCGCACGGCCTGTGTGCTGGTCGAGCCGGTGCAGGGCGAGGCCGGGGTTCGTCCGCCTTGCCCGGGTTATCTGGAAGCGCTGCGCAGACGTTGTGACGAAGTCGGTGCGCTGCTGATCTTCGACGAAATACAGACCGGCATGGGGCGTACGGGAAGCTTGTTCGCCATGCAGAAATACGGCGTCACGCCCGACATCGTCTGCCTGGCCAAGGCCTTCGGCGGAGGTATGCCCCTCGGGGCCTTCGTCGCGCGGCACGAGGTGATGGACACCCTGCAGGAAAACCCCGTGCTGGGGCATATCACCACTTTCGGTGGCCATCCGGTTTGCTGTGCGGCGGGACTCGCGGCGCTGAATTACCTGCTGGACAACAAGGTGGTCGAGGCGGTCGAACCGAAGGGTGCGTTGTATGAAATGCTGCTGCGGGATCATCCCGCCGTGCGGGAAATCCGCCGCAGCGGCCTGCTGCTGGCCGTCGAACTGGGCGAATCGGCGAAACTCTACCGCATGATGGAACTGTTCCGCGAGGAGGGCATCATGAGCGACTGGTTCCTATTCTGCGATACGGCGTTCCGCATTTCGCCGCCCCTCACGATCTCGGAGGACGAAGTGCGCCAAAGCGCCGCAATCATCCGCAGTTGCCTGGACCGGGTGTGACAAAGCCTGGACCGGTTGTGACAAAGAAAGGGAGGCCCGGAGCCTCCCTTTTTCTATGCCTCGTCGGCAAAGGCCCTCAACAGGGCTATCTCCTCGCTCCAGCGCGCCTCGTCGGGGGTTTCGAGAATCAGCGGAATGCCGTCGAAACGCTTGTCGGAAGCGATGTAGCGGAAGCATTCCATGCCGATCATACCCTCGCCCAGCGGCGCGTGGCGGTCGACGCGGCTGCCCGGCATCTTCAGCGCATCGTTCAGGTGCATGCCTTTCAGGTAGCTGAATCCGATGATGCGTTCCAGTTCGGCGAACGTGGCGTCGCACGCCTCGCGTGTCCGGAGGTCGTACCCCGCCGCGAAGGCGTGGCAGGTGTCGATGCAGACGCCCACCCTCGATTTGTCCTCCACGCGCTCGATCAGGTAGGCGAGGTGCTCGAAGCGGAATCCGAGGTTCGAACCCTGCCCTGCAGTGTTCTCGATCACGGCCGTCACGCCGTGGGTGCGGTCGAGCACCAGGTTGATCGACGCGGCGATCCGGTCGAGGCTCTCCTCCTCGGAGATCTTCTGCAGGTGGCTTCCGGGATGGAAGTTCAGCCGGTCGAGGCCCAGCAGTTCGCACCGCTGCATCTCGTCGAGGAACGCCGCGCGGGATTTTTCGAGCGCCTCCTTCTCGGGATGTCCGAGGTTGATCAGGTAGGAGTCGTGGGGCAGAATTTGGGCCGGGGTGTAGCCGTAGCGGTCGCACGCCTTGCGGAAGGCGTCGATCTCGCCCGCGGCGAGCGGCCTGGCGGCCCACTGGCGCTGGTTTTTGGTGAAAAGGGCGAAGCCCGTGGCCCCGATGGCGTGTGCGTTGGCAGGGGCGTTCTCCACACCGCCGGCGGCGCTTACGTGCGCTCCGAAATATTTCATCGTTGATCCTTTCCGTTTAACTTTCGGACAAAGTTAAAGTTTTTGTAAATAAATTCATAAATTTGTAGTTTGAAAATCGAATACAAACGCTTCGTTATGAAACATTTTTACCTGATTCTCATGCTGGTCGCCCTCGTGGGGACCTCCGTCCCGGTCTCGGCCCAGATTTCAATCGACGAAGTCAATGCCGGGCGGGGCAACGTTACGTTCCACGACCGGCTGAAGTCCACGTCGGTCGATGCCGACTATTTCAGCCTCGCCCGCTACAAGGCCGAGCGCGCCGCAATCCGCCGCGAGCGCAACTACCTCGAATTCGGCGGCGGCCTGCAGGGAACGCTGACATCGTACAACGACCCCTGGATCTCGGTCTCGGGCGGTGACAACTCCATTGCGCTGGAGGCGTCCTTCAACCTGCGGCATATCTTCAAGAAAAACCTCTTTTCCATCGAAACCAAGTTCAGTGCCAAGCTGGGCTACAACCGCATGAAGGTTGAGCGGCAGCGCGTGGGGCCGGACGGCAACCCGATGGTCGACGAGGACGGCAACAAGATCATGGACAGCGAAGGCATCTGGTTCAAGAACCAGGACGAATTCGTCATCTGGATCAATCCGTCCTTCGAGATGGCGAAGAACTGGTCCTACGGCTCCACGTTCCAGTTCCGCAGCCAGTTTGTCAACGGTTACAAATCGCGCTCCGAGCAGGAGGAGAAGGACCTCAAGAGCAAGTTCATGACCCCGGGTTACCTCGACATTTCACTGGGTGTCACCTACAAAAGCCCCCAGAGCAAATTCCCCATCACGATCAACATGTCTCCGCTCGCCCTGAGCGGAACGTTTGCCGAGAGTGACCTGATCCGCAGGGACAACGGGTTTACCTACGGTATCGAGGATCCCGACAAGACCTCGAAATACGAGGGAGGTTCGTCGGTCGAGATCGGTTTCGACCGCACGTTCGGCAAGACGGGCTACCTGCGCTACCGCACCACGATCTTCTCTTTTTACGGTTGGATTACCGATATCGGCCAGAAGAACAAGATCCACGACTACTCCAAATACCGGGAGGCCTACGAGGTGTGGAATGCGGGCGACAAGGATATCAAGAACAAACCCCGCTTGCCGATCCATCCCACGGTGCGTTGGGAAAATACGCTCGACATCAAGGCGACGAAATACCTCTCCACGACGGTGAGCTTCCAGCTCTACTACAACCGTTCGCAGAACGTCGACGTACAGACCCGCACGCTGTTGAGCGTGGGCCTCCTGTACACCTTCAAGAACAAACCTAAACCCTGATCCGTATCAACTTCCGAACCGGCGCCTCCGGTGCCATCATGCGATGTATAGAAACTCGAAACACACCATTCTTTTTCCGCTGCTGCTGTCCGCGGGTGTCGTCCTGGGCCTCGTTCTGGGCCAGTATCTGGGGCGCAACACCACCACGTCGCAGCTCAAGGGCATGCTCAGCCGCATGGCGCTGCCCAACAACAAACTAACCTATACGCTCTCGCTGATCGAGAATCAGTATGTCGACTCGGTGTCGATGGATTCGCTCGCCGAGCATCTCATTCCGATGCTGGTCAAGGAGCTGGACCCCCATTCGGTTTACATCCCCGCCGCGGAGATGCAGGCCCTGAACGAACCGCTCGAAGGCGAGTTCGACGGCATCGGCGTGGTCTTCAACATGGCCACCGACACGGTGATCGTGCTGAACGTCATCCCGCAGGGCCCGAGCGACAAGGCCGGCATCAAGGCCGGGGACCGCATCGTCGAGATTGGCGATTCGCTGGTCGCGGGGCGCAAGATCCCCCAGAACAACATCGTCAAAATGCTGCGCGGACCGCGCGGCTCGACGGTCCGTCTCGGCCTCGAACGGCAAGGCATCTCCGATCTGGTCGAGGTCGAGGTCGTGCGCGGCGTCATCCCCATCCGGAGCATCGAATCGGCCTTCCGCATCGCCGACGGTGTGGGGTACATCAAGCTGGGGCAGTTTGCGCGGACCACGTTCGACGAATTCCGCAAGGCCCTGGCCTCGCTGCGCGCCGAAGGGGTCACAAGCCTGATTTTCGATCTGCGGGGCAACTCCGGCGGATTCCTCGACCAGGCGATCGCCGTGGCCAACGAATTCCTGCACGAGGGCCAGCTGATCGTCTACACCGAGGATCGGCGTCACGAGCAGCTGCGCGAATATGCCGACGGCAAAGGTTCGGCCCAGGATATGGAGGTCGTGGTGCTGATCGACGAGGGAAGCGCCTCGTCGAGCGAAATTCTTGCGGGAGCGCTGCAGGACAATGACCGTGGTACGATTATTGGTCGTCGTTCGTTCGGTAAGGGTCTCGTGCAGCGTCAGATCCCCTACAGCGACGGATCGGCCCTGCGGCTGACTACGGCGCGCTACTATACGCCGACAGGCCGCTCGATCCAGAAACCCTACACGATCGGGGACGACACGGACTATGAGGAGGATCTTTGGAACCGTTACCGGAACAACGAATTTTTCTCGGCCGACAGCATCCATTTCGCCGACTCGCTCAAGCGGGTGACGCCGGGCGGAAAGGTGGTCTACGGCGGCGGAGGCATCATGCCGGATGTGTTCATTCCGGCCGATACGACCGACGTGACGAAGTATTTCGTCGAGGTGGCGGGCCGCAACATTCTCTACCGCTATACGATCGAGTATGCCGACCGTCACCGCGAGGCTCTCAATGCGGTGAAGACCATCGAAGAGCTGCAGGCGCTGCTCGACAGCGATACGACCCTTGTGGATGATTTCGTCCGCTATGCCGCCCGGAAGGGCGTTGCGCCGCGCTATGGCGACATCGCCCGTTCGCGGAGGCTGATCGAGGCCCAGCTCCGGGCTTACATCGGCCGCAATACGGCGTTGGAGGACAATGGTTTTTACGCGAACATCTATCCGGTGGACAACGTCGTCGTTCGCGCCATCGGAATCTTAAAGGAGGAGGATAGAAATGATTAAAAAACTGATCGGTATTATCGTGGCCGTGGCGGTAGTCGTCATTATCGTCGTTGCGGCCATCCGGCGCGACAATTTCCAGTCGATGGTGCGGCGCGATGAACTGTTGAATGGTGTCGAGCCGGCCGCGGAACCTCCGCACCTGATCTCGCCGGCCGAACTCGACGTCCCGGCCGAAGGTGACGTTCCGGCTGCGGGAGATGCTCCGGCCGTAGAGACGGTCGATTCGCTGAGTGTCTCGATTACGGATTCGCTTCCGTAAGCCGGGATCGGTATGTAGAAACGGCGGCCCCGCAAGGGACCGCCGTTTTTCATGCATCGGGGTGGAACGGACCGTAAATCGATCCCGTAGATTTCTGTTGCCCGGCCTTGTAAAAATCTGTGACCTGGCAGAAACCCGTCGTTCGGTCCGGCCAAACTCCGTCAGCCAGCCTCGCAGAAGCCCAGCCAGCCAAGTCCGCCAAACGGTCTCGCCGTCCGAGCCTGCAGAACTCCGTCGTCCGGTCCCGCCGAACTCCATCAGCCTGCCTCGCAGAAGATCGTGCCATTAGAGCCCCTAAGACCCTGCTGACCCGTATAAGTTCTCCTGCTGGTTTCGCAGAACTTCTGCCTGTCGCCCCTTTCCGTGCCGGTTAGAAGTAGGCGACTTTCGAACCTTCGATGGCCGAGAGAATGTTGTTTGCGGCCGAAGAGGCTCCGATGCGGAACAAATCCGTCGTGAGCCACTCTTTGCCGAGTATCTCCTCGACGATCGTGTAGTAGAGCGCGGCGTCTTCGGCCGTGCGGACACCGCCTGCGGCCTTGAAGCCGACCTTGCGGCCCGTTTTGTCGTGGTAGTCCCGGATTGCCTGGCACATCACCACGGCAGCCTCGGGCGTTGCGGCCACATCGATCTTACCCGTTGAGGTCTTCACGAAATCGGCCCCTGCCAGCATCGACAGCAACGATGCCTTGCGGATCAGTTCGGGGGTTTTCAATGCTCCCGACTCGATGATCACCTTCAGCACCACATCGTTGTCCATCTCCGTGCGGATCACTTCCACTTCGTTGGCCGCTTCGTCGTATTCGCCCGTGAGCATGCGCCCCACGTTGAGGACAATGTCCACCTCGTCGGCGCCGTTCTCCACGGCCATTGCCACTTCGAGGGCCTTCACTTCGAGAAAGGTCTGCGCTGCGGGGAATCCGCCGCCGACGCTAGTGATCTTCATCGGCGTGCCGTCCACGGCCAGACCCACGGTCTCGACGAACGAGGGATAGACGCAAATCGAAGCCACGTTGGGAATGTGGGGGTATTTTTGGTAGAATTCCGCGGCCTTGCGGGCGAATTCCGTGACGGATTTGACCGAATCGTTGCACGACAGTGTCGTGAGGTCGATGGCCGAATAGCAGGATTTGTAGACCTCGGTGTTGTGGTTGCGTGCCTCTGCGGCCTTGCGGATGCGTGCGACCTCTTCGTCGACTTGCGATGCGCTCCACGCCGGGGCGTATTCTTTCAGATGGTTGGCGTATTCCATACGATCGTGTTTTTTACAAAAATAGAAAAATTATTCGAACCCGCATCGTTTCCGGTTCAATTATTTTAAAGGTTGCCCGACATCGTCCGCCGTCCGGCTGTCTTTCGGAAGTTGTCCGGGTGCGCCCTGTCGCTGTTTTTCCTCCGCCCTGTTGTTGCTCGGCCGCCCTGTTTTTGTTTGCCCGTCTTGTTGTTGTCCGGGTGTGCCTGTAGCTGTTTATCCTCCGCCCGGTTGTTGGCTGGCTGTTGTTCAACCACCGTCACCCGTCGTCCGGTTGCGTTGCCGGGGATATTTCCGGGGATGGTTCAGGACCCCCGCCCCGGCACGCCCCTCCCGGAAGCGGGTGCGCCTGTACCTGTACCTGTACCTGTACCTGTACCTGTACCTGTACCTGTACCTGTAC
>NZ_JAHHQJ010000003.1 GCF_020026455.1 Alistipes sp. | reverse complement strand
AAACTTACAACTGAATCCTATTTCATTTACACAAAATTTTGGACAGTGTCTTTGTGCCCCTGCCGTGTGGCGACTCAGGTACTGTTTTTGCCTTTGCGGGGGAAACGGCAAAACGAATGAACAGACTCAAACCCCATTTGGCCCTGTTGGCCTGCAACGTCCTCTGGGCCTTGGACTATCCCTTTTACAACATGGTCCTCCCGCGTTATGTGGACCCGATGGCCATGGTCTCGGCGTCGCTCGTCGTCACGGCGCTCCTTTCGCTCGTGCCGCTGCTGTGGCAGAAGCCCGAGAAGGTCGCACGGGCGGATATGCGCAAGCTGATCGGTGCCGCGCTGCTGATCGGCGTATTGCGCAAGGTATTCATCATGTACGGATTGTCGCTGACCTCGCCGATCGACGGGTCGATCATCGGCACCATTGTGCCGCTGCTGGTGCTGGTGCTCTCCGTGCTGCTGGGAATGGACCGCTTCACCCGGCTCCGGATCGCGGGACTGGTGCTCGGCATGGCCGGGGCGGTGGCGGTGGTGCTGACCGGGGGAATGTCGGTGCACGCGCAGTCGCATCTCTGGGGGAATGTGATGATCTTCCTGTGTGCCTGCGTCACTTCGGGATACATGGTGTGGTTCAAGCGGCTGATTGCCCGGTATCGCATTACGACCGTGCTGCGCTGGCTCTACTGTGCGGCGGCGGTCATGGCCCTGCCGTTCGGAATCGGGCCGATTGTTCACACCGATTTTGCGGACATTGCTCGCCACGCCCTGCTTCCGACGCTCTTCGTGCTGGTGCTCCCGACCTATGTGCCCAACCTGATGCTCAACTATGCCCTCAAGACGGTGCAGCCCACCGTGTCGAGTATCTACGCCTATTTGCAGCCCGTGCTGGCGATCGCTGTTTCGGTGGGGATGGGGTTGGACAAACTGCATGCCGACACGGTGGTGTTTGCATCGGTGATTTTCGTGGGGGTGGGGCTGGTGCTCCGTTCCTATGCGGCGAAGCCGCGGCGGGACGGGCCGCCTGCCGTGGGGCCGCATTGACGCATCGTTCGTCGAAAAAAAAGAGCCTCCCGATACCGGAAGGCTCTTTTTGTACAGCTTTCAGTGTGCGTTACTCGGCAGCGGAAACCGAGAACTTGATCGTAGCCTTGACCTCCTTGTGCAGGCGGACCGTAGCCTCGAACTCGCCGACGGTCTTGACAGCATCGACGTTGATCTGCTTGCGGTCTACGGTGATGCCCTTGGCTGCGAGAGCCTCGGCCAGGTCCGTTGCCGTGACCGTACCGAAGAGTTTGCCCTCCTCGGCCTTCACCGACAGCGACAGCGGCAGGTTGGCGATGGTCTCGGCCAAAGCCTGTGCGTCGGCCAGGATCTTGGCGTCCTTGTGGGCGCGCTGCTTCAGGTTCTCGGCGAGGACCTTCTTGGCGGCGGCGGTAGCCGACTTGGCATAGCCCTGGGGAATCAGGTAGTTGTTGGCGTAGCCGGGCTTCACGTTCACGATGTCGTTGGCGTAGCCCAGGTTTTCGATATCTTTGATCAGAATTACTTCCATGGTCTTGTCCTCCTTTTAATTATTTCATGCAATCGGTTACGAAGGGCAGGATGGCCAGGTGGCGCGCACGCTTCACGGCCTGGGCGACCTTCTTCTGGAACTTCTGCGAAGTACCCGTCAGACGGCGCGGAAGAATCTTGCCCTGCTCGTTGAGGAACTTCTTGAGGAACTCTCCGTCCTTATAGTCTACATACTTGATGCCGAGCTTCTTGAAACGGCAGTATTTTTTCTTCTTGACGTCTACCGATACGGGGTTCAGGTAACGGATTTCCGACTGTGCTTTGTTCTCCTGTGCCATGGTTTACTCCTCCTGTTTGTTAGAAAGTTTTGCACGACGCTTCTCCGAATATTCCACGGCGTATTTGTCCTGCTTGAAAGTTAAGAAACGGATCACGCGCTCGTCGCGGCGGTACTGCGTTTCGAGCGTGTTGATGAGCGAACCTTCGCCCGTGAACTCTACCAGGAAGTAGAAACCGGTGGTCTTCTTCTGAATGGGATAGGCGAGCTTGCGAAGGCCCCACGACTCCTTGTTCACAATCTGACCGCCGTTTTCGGTGATGACACCCTGGAATTTGTCAGCAACCTCCTGCACCTGTGCATCGGACAGAACCGGCGTGACAATGAAAACGGTTTCGTAATTGTTCATAATGCTTTTAATTAGTTGATTAAATCCCCTAAGGGACCGCAAAGATAGGGATAAATCCGGGAAAAACAAAATATACCCTCCGATTTTATCTCCGGCGGCCGGATTTTGGCAGCCCCGGGCGGCGGGTCTGACCCTCGGGCAGGGAAAACCGGGGCGGCGGCTGTGGTCGGTTGTCGCGCTGGGCCGGATTCCGGTTTGCGTCGCTGCTTCCTGCTTCCTGCGGGCGGGAGCTGTGGCGGCAGAGGCTTATTTTTCCGGGAAACCCTGCGCTTTCAGCTTTATCTCCTGGCCGTCGGGTGTGACGAGGTAACAGCCCGTGGAGGCGGGGGTGATGTGGCCGATGACGTCGACAAGGCCCAGTTTCATGATCTGCTCCTGCAGCGTGAGCGGCACGGTGAAGAGCAGTTCGTAGTCCTCGCCGCCGTTGAGCGCCGCCACGACCGGGTCCGAGTGCATCTCCTCGGCCAGGGCCGAGGTCTGACGGGCGATCGGGATGCGTTCGAGGTAGATGCGTGCACCGCAGTCCGACGATTTGCAGAGCTGCATCAGGTCGCTCGCCAGACCGTCCGAGAGGTCGATCATCGACGTGGGGAGGATCTTATCCTCGGCCAGAGCCTGGATGATATCGGTGCGGGGACGCGGTTTCAGGTATTTTTCGAGCAGGTATTCGTAGCCCTTGAACTGCGGCTCGGGATCCTTGACATCGCGGAGTACGCGCTTCTCGCGTTCGAGAAGCTGCAGGCCCATGTAGGCGGCCCCGAGGTTGCCCGTGATGCAGATGAGGTCGTTCTGCCGTGCGCCGTCGCGGTAGACGATCGTCTCCTTTTCGGCGTAGCCGAGGGTGGTGACGGTGATGACCAGTCCGGTCATCGAGGCCCGCGTGTCGCCCCCCACGAGGTCGATATTCTGCTCCCGGCATGCGAAGGCGATGCCTTCGTAGAGGTCCTGGAGGGCCTCGACGGGCAGTTTCGACGAGACACCGAGCGATACGGTGATCTGTGCCGGGAGGGCATTCATGGCCAGGATGTCGCTCACACCGGAGGTGACGACCTTATAGCCCAGGTGCTTGAGCGGGAAGTAGGTGAGGTCGAAATCGACGCCTTCGTAGAAGGAGTCGGTCGTGCAGAGCACCGCCTCGCCGTGTCCCGGGGCGAGCACCGCGGCGTCGTCCCCCGCGCCCCTGAGCGTCGAGGCATTCTTCGGGGTGAATCCGCTGGTCAGCAGGTCGATGAGTCCGAATTGTCCGAGCGAAGCGATCTCGGTGCGCTTTTTCTGCTCCATGAATCTGAAATTTTTTACAAAATTAAGGAAATACTCTTGTTTCCCCAAAAAATAACTTAATTTTGCCCAATCCAAATTACTAAAAGGGTTAGTTATGGTAAATATCGTCTTATTCGGCGCTCCGGGTTGCGGCAAAGGCACGCAGGCACAGCGCCTGAAGGAACACTACGGAATTGATCACGTTTCCACGGGCGAGGTGATCCGCGACGAAATTCGCCGCGGTACGCAGCTGGGACAGAGCATGGAAGCCTATATCAAGGCCGGAAAGCTGGCTCCCGATGAGATCGTAATCGGCATGATCGAGAACTATGTCGCCGAGCACAAAGATGTCGCCGGCTGCATTTTCGACGGCTTTCCCCGCACCACGGTGCAGGCCGAGGAGTTCGACAAAATCCTTGCCGGACAGGGGTTGAAGGTCGACATGATGATCGACATTCACGTGCCCGAGGAGGAACTGGTGCGTCGCATCCTGCTGCGCGGCAAGGATTCGGGGCGCGCCGATGACACTTCGGAAGAGGTGATTCGCGGGCGTCTGGACGTGTACCACAAGCAGACGGCCGTCGTGGCCGACTTCTACGCCGCACAGGGCAAATATGCCTCGGTGGACGGCGTGGGGACGATGGAGGAGGTCTTCTCCCGCATTGCCGCGGTGGTCGATGGGCTGAAATAGAGTGCCTGCGTCCGGAGGAGTAATGTCTCCCGAACGGAAATTCGCCCCTGTCGGAATTCAGTCCGGCAGGGGCGAATTGTGTACCGGGGCGAATTGTGTACCGGCCGGCTGGTGTGCAGGGCCCGGGCTGGTGTGCAGGAGGCGAGCTGATTGTGTCGTCCAGGCCGGGCGGGGGTGCAGGTCGGGCAGAGCACAGAGATGGCTGGTGCACACTCTGGATGTGCCGCAGTTCGGGCTTGTGCGTAGGGAGGATATGTATGTAGCTGGTTTTGTGTGTAGGAGGGATGTATTTTGCCCGGATTTGCGTGCCGTTAGGGCAGGAGCGCCGCTCGGGTGCGTCGTCGGTGCTTTTTTGCTGCGCCGGGTGGGACCGGGATACGAAAAAAGCCGCCCGTTTCCGGTGCGGCTTTTCGGTCTCGCTGTGGGAGAGCTGCCCCCCCCCTCGGACGAAGATTTAGAGCGCGTTCACGTGGAGCTGGATCGAGCTCTTCAGGTTCGCAGCCTTGTTCTTGTGCACGATGTTGTGCTTTGCCAGTTTGTCGAGCATAGCGGTTACTTTCGGGAGCAGGGCCTCGGCGGCGCTCTTCTCGGTGGTCGTGCGCAGGGCCTTCACGGCGTTGCGGGCCGTCTTGTGGAACAGACGGTTGTGAGCACGCTTCGTCAGGGTCTGGCGAATTCTCTTCTTCGATGACTTATGGTTTGCCATAATCCGTTAATTGTTATTTTTTTACTTTTTTCAGTCGTTTGGCTTGAAACGGCCTTGGCCGCTTTCGGATAGACCGGAGTCCGCTCCTCGAAAAGTTTTTCACCCGTAGGGGACGCTCCGGCTCTTTTGGCTGCGGCGGAGATTTCAACGCGGTTCGGAGATTTCGATCCTCCTCCCTTTCTCCCTTCCTTCTCTCGTCCTTTCGTCCGTCTGGCTTCTGTTCCGGCCCCGGCCCCTTCGTTGTAGCCCATAGGAGAGTCGAACTCCTCTTTCAAGAATGAAAATCTTGCGTCCTAACCGATAGACGAATGGGCCTTTACCACTATCGCGAACCCCGAATGGGGGCGCTTTAGCGGTGCAAAGGTAAGCAAAAAAGTGACTTGTGCAAAAAATATGTGAAAAAAAGAGCTGAAAAAATGGAATTATTGTATTTTTTGTACGCGTTAACCCCTTGTATTATGGATATTATTCAGGTTGTGGACGCAGTGTTGCCTGCGGTTCGTTACGGCGGTACGGAGCGTGTGGTCTGGGCCCTGGCCCGGGAACTGGTTCGCGCCGGACATCGTGTGACCTTTCTCGCGCGTGCCGGGTCGGTGTGCGATTTCGCCGAGGTGGTCGTGCGTGACGACAGGCCGCTTGCCGAATAGATCGCGGCGATCGGAGGCGACATCGTGCATTTCCACGAAGGGCGCGGAATCTTTACCGATGAGGAGCGGGCGGCGATGAAGCTGCCGTCGGTGACGACCGTCCACGGCAACGTGTCGGGGGAGATCGGTGAAAATGCGATTTTCGTGAGCCGCAACCATGCCGAAAGGCACGGCGCCCGCACGTATGTATATAACGGATTGGATTGGGACGAATACGCTGCGCCCGACCTCGGCGGTTTTCCCGGCCGCCGGTATTTCCATTTCCTGGCCAAGGCAGCATGGCGGGTGAAGAACGTACAGGGGGCCATAGACGTGGTGCGCGGCCTGCCGGACGGGCAGCTTCGCGTGCTGGGCGGAACCCGGCTGAATTTCAAGATGGGATTCCGTTTCACAATTACCCCCCCCCTTGTGTCCGGTTTTTCGGGATGGTGGATCAACGGCAGAAGAGCTTTCACCTGCGCGGCTCCCGTGGCTTGATTTTCCCCGTGAAATGGCACGAGCCTTTCGGCCTTGCCGTAACCGAAAGCCTGTGGTTCGGGATGCCTGTCTTCTGTACCCCTTACGGGTCGTTGCCGGAGCTGGTCGTGCCTGAGGTGGGGGCTTTGTCGGCGAGCGCCTCGGAGTTGCGGGAACGGCTTTTGCAATGGAATGCGTATTCACCCCGTATCTGTCACGAATACGCCCGCGATCTGTTCAATGAGCGGGTCATGGCCGAACATTATCTGGCCAGCTACGAGCGGGTGTTGGGCGGCGGGAAGCTCAATGACGGCCGTTCGCTTGCGTGTGATACTGCTTGCCGGCTTCCTTTCAGCAAATAGGTTTCTTGTTCCTCTCGGGCGAGCCGGACGGTCCGCGTCTCGGGGTCGAAGCGGGCGTTCTCGCCCGAGAAGAGACGCTCGATCAGTCCGCTGCCGACCATCTCTCCGGCGGGGAGGTGGTGCAGCGAGGGTGTGTCGATCAGCGCCACCGAGTCGCAGAGCGAGAGCGCCACGTCGAGGTCGTGTGTCGAGAAGAGGATGCATTTGCCCTCGTCGCGGGTCAGCCGCCGGAGCAGTGTCGCCAGTTCGTAGCGGTTCGGAAGGTCGAGGAAGGCCGTGGGTTCGTCGAGCAGGATGATCGGGGTGTCCTGGGCCAGAGCCCGGGCGATCATCACCCGCTGGCATTCGCCGTCGGACATGCGGTCCATGGTCTTGCGGGCGAAGGACGACATCCCCACCAGGCGGAGTGAGCGTGCGACGATGGTGCGGTCGGTCTCCTGCATGCGCCCGATCCAGTTGGTGTAGGGGGCGCGTCCTAGGGCCACGACGTCCTCGCAGGAGAGGTTGGCGATACGGACCTTGTCGGTGGTGACGAATCCCACGGTCGTGGCCAGCTCGTGGGGCGTGAGCGACGTCAGCGGGCGGCCGCAGAGTCTCACCTCGCCGCCGGTGGTTGCCCCGAGGCCTGCGATGGCCCGCAGCAGGGTGCTTTTGCCCGTGCCGTTGCGGCCGATCAGTGCGGTCAGCGATCCTGGGGCGAAGGCGGTGCTGACATCTTCGAGCAGCGTGCGGCTGCCGTAGGAGAGTGTGGTATGGTTGAGGGTGATGTTCATGTCAGAAGATATTGCGGTTGCGGACGACGACGAAGATGACGACCGGGATGCCCATCAGGGCCGTGATGGTGTTGATCGGCAGGGCGAGGCTCTTGGCCGTGAGGTCGCAGACCAGAAGCAGGGCCGCGCCCGCGAGCATCGATCCCGGCATCAGGATGCGGTGGTCGGCCGAGGCGAAAAGCATGCGCGTGAGGTGCGGCACGGCCAGTCCGATGAACCCCACCGGGCCGCAGAAGGCGGTGACGGTACCCGCGAGCAGGACCGTGGAGAGGAAGATCAGCGTGCGCGTGCGCTGCACGTTGAGGCCCATCGTGCGGGCGTAGTGTTCGCCCAGCAGCAGCAGGTTGAGCGGCTTGATGACGGCGACGGCAAGCGTCAGTCCCGCGGTGACGACGGGAAGCAGCAGGGCGAGCTGGCTGCCCGTGACGTCGCCCAGCGATCCCATGGTCCAGACGACGAACGATTTGAGGGCCGCCTCGCTCGACAGGTATTGGAGGATTTCGACGATCGAGCTGATGCCCGAGCCGAGCATCATGCCGAGGATGAGGATGACCATGATGTCCTTGATGCGGCGGCTGACCGCCATCACGACGAACAGAACGAGCGCCGAGCCGAGCCACGCGGCACCGGCCACGCCCAGCGAGCGGACGAACGAGTGGCCCGCCACGCCCAGCAGGGGCGCGCCCAGCAGGAACAGGGCGACGCCGAGGCCTGCTCCCGAGCTGACGCCCAGCACATAGGGTCCGGCCAGCGGGTTGCGGAAAAGGGTCTGCATCTCGAGGCCCGCGGCGGCGAGGGCGGCGCCGGCAAACAGGGCCATGACGGCTTTCAGGAGGCGGATCTGGAGGATGATATCGCGGGTTGCGGGGTCGCAGCAGCCGCCCGTGAGCGCGGCCCATACCTCGCCGAGCGGCACGGCGACCGATCCGACGGCGAGGTCGGCGATGAAAAGCGCTGCGGTGAGCAAGCCGAGTGTTGCGAAGAGGAGCGAGGTTTTGTGTGGGGTCATTGGGCGGAGATGGAATTTGAGCGGTATTTCGTGGCGGACGTCGGTCGGTGCGTCGATTGGTTTTCCGGTCGGTTTTCCAGTTGGTTTGCCGGTCGGTTTGCCGGTCGGCCGTCGGCGGGGGTGGCGGCGGGGGATGCTTTCAGAAGCTGGCGGTTTCGGGCGATCCGTTGCGGCGTGTCGTCTCCGGCAGTGCGCAGGTCGAGAAGTCCGGCTGTGGGGCCCGGCCATTCGGTTTTGCCCTGCGGGGATTCCTCCATGCGTTTGCCTTTATATATTATATAGGAACGGCCCGGTTTGCGGTGTTTGGCTGTGGCGGCGGAGGTTTTGCCTGTCGCGCCGTAGGGCGGCATGAGGTCGGGGCGACAGGCGGCGGGCAGTTCGAAATCGAGGTTCGTGTCGTGGCCCACGTTGCGGGCTTCGCCGTGGAGGCGGCGTTCCCGGATGTAGGGGTTTGAGGCGAGGCCGATGCCCGAGGCAGGCCTCGAAGAACTCCCGCAGGCCGATGCGGGGACTGCGGAAAAGAGGAGCAGAAGACGTGAAAATCGTTTCATTTCTGCAAAAATAGAAAAAAAACTGGCGGAAATGTGTTTGTTTTCGAAAAATGTACTATATTTGCAGTCCCAAAGCGAAGGGTTTTGCTCTTTTGCCAAAGGAATCGGGGCGTAGCTCAGTCCGGTTAGAGTACACGTCTGGGGGGCGTGTGGTCGCTGGTTCGAATCCAGTCACCCCGACTGAAGAAAAGGCTTGGTAATCATCAGATTGCCAAGCCCTTTTTCGTTTGCGGCTGATCCTTCGGGGATGGCGGCGGGGTGGGTTTTCGGGATTGGAGCCAGGTTGGTCGGGGGCAGCCGGAGCGGATGGGGCTGGCGTTGCGTTCTGGAAACCGGCAATCGGCAATGCGCCCTTCCCGGCGGAGGGGCGGTGCGTCTTCGGGCCACGCAAGGAGGGGGCTGGCGGAGGATGCGATGAATCGTGAAATAGCGCGGACAAAAGGGCCGAAGTCTTTGGCTTTTTAGTTACTTTTGCGAAGAAACTTTCAAGCATGGAGTTTTTTGATTGATTCCTAAAGCCATGAAAAGGATAGTTGCAATTGGGTGTTTGTGCATTATGGGCATGTGTCGTGTCTATGCTGGCGACAGTAGCCGGGTAGATTCTTTATTGCTGAAATTGGATCAGGCGATAGAGAAACGGCCCATATATATGGAACAAAAAGAGGTGAGGCTGGAGAAGCTGAGGAGGCAGTTGTTTCAGGCAATATCGGATGAAGACCATTTTGCCATTCTCGGGGCTTTGTTGGATGAGTATCGTTCCTTCAATACGGATTCGGCCCTCCGTGTGGCCGAGGAGAGGGAGCAGATCGCCATGCGTATCGGAAACCGGGAATACATGGATAATGCCCGGATGAATAAGGCCGATGTCCTGGGGCTGACGGGCATGTACAAGGAGGCGATGGATCTGATGCGCGATATTCATGCGGAGCAGTTGTCGGAAAACCTCCGGCCCTATTACTACCATATTTATCGCACGATCTACGGGCTGATGGCCGATTATGCGGTTACGAAGAATGAGCGGATTCTTTATGCGGAACTTACCGACAGATACCGGGATTCGTTGTTGCAGGTCAATAAGGACAATCTGTTGATATATACCTTGATTCGGTCCGACCAGTATAATGTGCGCAACGAATACGATAAGGCCATTTGTCTGCTGACGGATTATCTGGCCCGGCAGGAGGAAGACGAGCATGAGGTGGCAATTGGCGCCTATACCTTATCGGAATCCTATCGTCTGAAAGGGGATCGGGAGAAAGAAAAAGAATTTCTGATCGTTTCGGCCATTGCCGATATGAAAACTGCTGTCCGGGAGTATATCTCGTTGCGTAAGCTGGCCGTATTGCTTTATCAGGAAGGAGATATCGAGCGGGCCTATTCTTATGTGAAGATCTGCATGGAAGATGCCGCAGCCTGCAATGCCCGCTTGCGTAAACTGGAGATCCTGGAGATTTTCCCCATCATCAACGACGCTTATCAGCAAAAGACGGAGAAACAGCAGGAACAAATGGAATGGACGCTGCTGTCAATCAGCATCCTTTCATTTTTTCTGTTGCTGGCCATATTCTATGTCTACAAGCAGATGAAGAAGCTGGCTGTAGCCCGCAGAGAAGTGATCGACGCCAACAAGCGGTTGAAGGAGCTGAATGAAGAACTCCACCTCTCGATGCTCAAACTCAAGGAGGCCAACCACAGTATCGCTGAAAACTCGTATCTGAAGGAGGAGTATATCGGCCGATATATGGATCAGTGTTCGATCTATTTGGAAAAGATGGATACCTACCGCCGGTCATTGGGCAAGATTGCTGCCGCCGGAAACATGGACGAGCTTTACAAGACGATTAAGTCTTCCAAATTCATAGAAGGAGAGTTGAAAAAGTTCTATGCAAACTTCGATGATGCCTTCCTGCAACTCTTTCCTGCTTTTGTAGAAGATTTCAATGCTTTGCTTGCCGCCGATGAGCAGATTGTCTTGAAAAACGGCGAAAGGATGAATACCGAGTTGCGTATCTTTGCATTGATCCGATTAGGAATTACCGACAGTGTGAAGATAGCCCAGTTTCTGCGCTATTCCATCACCACAATTTATAATTATCGCACGAAGGTGCGCAACAAGGCTGCCGGCAACCGGGACCTGCTGGAGCAGGAGGTGATGAAAATAGGTCGGGCGAAGGACTGAAAAGAGTTTTTGTGGGTCGTGTGACAAAATCGGTGTCGCCGGTTGCCCTGTCGTGATTCGATGACGATGGGGCGCCGGCCTTTCCGTTTTTTCTTCCGGTTTGAAGGAGGTCCGTTTCCTGCGGATCCCAAATCCCGACTGCCCGGGAAAGGCATTGCACATCTTTTCGGAATCCCTTCTGATTTTTGGATCCTGCGCACAAATGCGCAGGAGCTTTTTTGCGCCGTTTTGCGATCCATGGGATGAAAATCGTCTTTAGGATGCTGATAGTTTCACTACTTTTTTATGGGGTCTTTCCAGTTTCATATTGTTGATAAACAGTGTTTTAATTGGATATAGACGGTGCGTATCACTACTTTGCCACTCACTTCATTATGATTGGATTTTTTATCGAATACTTTTGTATTGTTTCTTTTCCCAAAAAAGAGACGTTTGTCGCTTATACTTATTTACCAACTTTAAAATTTTATACTAATCTATGCGAAAGAACAAGCCTCAAATTCGAAAACAGAGGGTAACATCCCGAATCGCCAGCGAGTATCCGCTCCCGCGATATGGCGTCCTGCTCAATGGACTGTGGTATTGCAACCAATGGCACTAATCTTTTAATCGGAAAAACTATGAAAGTAAAAACTACTATTCTTGCACTACTATTTTTGTGGGCGGGCTTCTTCGTGGTTCATGCTGCCGACTCCGTGGCGGAAAACGTGGCTGCCCAACAACAGACAAAAGGTATCCGAATCAGTGGAACCATAGTTGATAAGGAGAAGTCTCCGCTCCCGGGGGTTAATGTGACGATCAAAAATGAACTGAAGGGAACCGTGACCGATGTGGACGGACACTTCTATCTTGAGGTGCCGAATAAACAGAGCGTCCTTAACATCTCTTACATCGGCTTCAAACCGAAGGAAATCGTGGTCGGAAATCAAATCAATTTCAATGTTGTGTTGGAAGAGGATGTGGCTGCGTTGGATGATGTCGTGGTCGTAGGTTTTGGGAACCAGAAGAAACTCTCGGTGATCGGTTCAGTGCAGACCATAGAACCCTCCAACCTGCAAGTCGGATCCTCCCGGTCGCTCAGTAACAATCTGGCCGGACAGTTGGCGGGTGTGATCGCCGTACAGCCGTCGGGCGAACCCGGATACGACAACTCGAATTTCTGGATCCGAGGCATTGCTTCTTTCAGCGGAAACACTTCGCCGCTGGTGTTGGTCGATGGTGTGGAGCGCAGCCTGAATGACCTTGATCCGGCTGAAATCGAATCTTTTTCTGTTTTGAAGGATGCCTCGGCCAGCGCCATGTATGGCGTGCGCGGAGCCAATGGTGTCATTATCATCAATACGAAGCGCGGAGCAATAGCCGCCCCTTCGATCAATCTCCGTGTCGAACAGTCCATTTCGGAGCCTACCAAACTCCCTGAATTTATCGGAGCTGCCGAATACATGAGCCTGCTCAATGCTCTGGAGCGCGATCCGGAGAAACGTATGTTTACAAAGGATCAGATCCTGAAAACTTATTATGGCTACGACAAGGATTTATATCCGGATGTAAACTGGATCGACGCCATTACCAAAGATTATGCAACCTCCACCCGTGCCAATCTTACGGTGAGCGGAGGAACGGAAATACTCCGCTATTCTCTGACGGCATCTCTCTATCACGAAAACGGAATTATGGCCGCCGATAAGAGTCTGCCTTATGATACCCAGAGCAAGTTGAACCGTTACAACATCCGGGCGAATGTCGATTTGGACCTGACTAAAACGACGCTGCTCCGTTTTAATGTAGGCGGTTACCTGCAGAACCTGCATAAAAGTCGCAGCGGGACGGATGCTGTTTTCAGCGCCGCTTTCGAAACGCCTCCGTTCGTACACCCCGCCGTGTATTCGGATGGAACCATTCCTATTGCCAGCGGCTACCGTTCCAATCCGTGGGCTATGAGCACGCAGACCGGTTATTATCGTAGCGGACGGAGCAAACTGGAGTCCTTGTTTGCCGTTGAGCAGAATCTCAAGATGATCACTCCGGGACTGAAAGCCAAGGTTACGTTTGCGTTTGATACCTACAACGAGAACTTTGTGACCCGTGGCCGGGAGCCGGATTATTATAGCGTGGCGAAATCTCGCAATGATGAAGGCGAACTGGTGCATAGCATCTTGAAATACGGAAGCGAGTTCCTGGACCATTCCAGCAATGCGAATTATGGCAATCAGAGCGTTTATCTGGAAGCGGCGCTCAGCTATAATCGGACCTTTAATGACAAACACATGGTGGATGCGCTCCTTTTGTATAATCAGCGCAGCTATGATTGGGGAGATATTCAGCCGAACCGCACGCAAGGTATTGCGGGACGTCTTTCGTATACGTTCGACCGCCGCTATATTTCTGAATTCAACTTTGGATACAACGGTTCGGAAAACTTTGCCAAGGGCAAGCGTTTCGGCTTTTTCCCGTCCTTTGCGCTCGGATGGCTCATCAGCGAGGAGAAATTCATGGATCCTGTGCGCGATGTCATCAACAAGCTGAAACTCCGGGCTTCGGTGGGATCGGTCGGAAATGACAATATCGGAGGACGCCGTTTCGCCTATATCACAACCATCAATGCAAACGCCAATGGTTACAACTGGGGATATACGGGAGATACCTATCGTGCCGGTGTGCAGGAGGGAGAAGTCGGCGTGGAAAATCTGACTTGGGAGAAGGCCCTGAAAACGAATATCGGTATCGAAATAGGCCTTTGGAACGAACTCGACTTCCAGATCGACCTGTTTAAAGAACGCAGAAGCAGCATTTTCATGCAACGTGCCACTATCCCCACCCAAACCGGACTTATCAACAGTCCGTATGCCAACTATGGCAAGGTGGACAACAAGGGTGTCGATCTGTCGCTGAACTACAACAAGCGGATCAACAAGGATTGGAGCGTCAGCGTAAGAGGAACCTTTACCTATGCCAAGAATAAGATTATTGAACGGGACGAACCGGAGTCGGTCAAGGGAACCCATCGTTCCATAACCGGACATTCAATCAATACGCTGTGGGGACTGCACGCCCTGGGGCTTTATACTGAGGATGATTTTGTGGATGGAAAGCTGAAAGAGGGAATACCCATCCCGCAACTGGGCGGCGAAGTGCGTCCGGGCGACATCAAATACCGGGACATGGATAACGATGGGTACATAACCAGCGCCGACGAAGGTTATATCGGCGGGACTACCGATCCGCGCATCGTCTACGGTTTTGGCGGAAATATCAATTTCCGGAACTGGGATCTGAGTTTCTTCTTCCAGGGATGCGGTGACACCTACCGGATTATCGGCGGATCGGATTATTTCATTCCCGGTAGCGGTGCCGGTGTTCTGGGCAACGTCTATACCAACTATACGGACTGCTGGACCGAGGAGAATCCTTCTCAGGATGTCTTTTGGCCGCGTCTTTCCCAGAGTACCAATACGAACAACAACCGGTCCTCGACTTTCTGGAAGAAGAACATGAGCTTCCTCCGGTTGAAAACTCTTGAAATCGGTTACAGCCTGCCGAAGAATATCGTCAATAAAATCAAGGCGAAGAGTATCCGCATCTTTGCCAGCGGGAACAACCTGTTCTATTTTTCCAAGTTCAAACTCTGGGATCCGGAACTGGCAACCTCTGACGGTTTGAAATATCCGTCCATGCGTTCCTTTATGTTTGGCGTAGACGTGCTTTTTTAATGTGGAATGAACTAAAGAGACTGAACAATGAAATTTATCAAAAATATCCTTTTGGGATTTGCAGCTGCAACTTCTTTGATTTCCTGCACTGACTTTCTTGACAAAGAGGCTGATACGGAATTGACCCTTCCCATGGTTTTTGAGGATAAAACCCGTATTGAGGGGTGGCTTGCCAATATCTATTCGGCAATACCCGATCCCTATTGGGGATATACCAACACATTGGGTTGGGAAATCCTGGCCGATGACCAGACGCCGTCCGAACGTTGGCGGCAGTGGGGGTGGAAGGTAATTCCCTATATTCTGGGAGAGTGGACCCCGAACAGCGGTTGGGACGGAAATTATTGGAAGCTTCTTCCGCAATGTATCCGGGAGGCTAACATTTTCCTGAAGCACATACATCCGCTTCCGGCACAGGGCATAAGCGCAAAGGAGGTGGAATTTATGAAGGCGGAGTGCAAATTCATGAAAGCCTACTATTACTATTTGCTGGCCAATACGTATGGTGCCGTTCCGTTTGATCCCGATTATATCGCTCCGACTGATTTCGTGCTGTCGGATCTGATGAAGGGGCAGGCGCCTTATTACACCGTCATCGACTGGGCCGACAGGGAAATGCTCGAGGCTTCCAAGATCCTGCCTGCCAAATATACCGAAGCCCGCAAATACGGACGCGTTACCAGCATCATGTGTTTGGCCGTGCGGGCACGCATGTTGCTTTTTGCTGCCAGCCCGCTGGTGAATGGAAATTCGGATTATGCGGATTACAAGAACGAGAAGGGGGAAAATATCTTCAGTCCCGTTCATGACCCGGCACGTTGGGAAAATGCGGTCAAGGCCTGCAAGCTGTTGATCGACGAGGCCGATAAGGCCGGGCATAAACTCTATGTGGAACGGAATACGGATGGAAGTATTGACCCGTTCATGTCTTATCAGAACGTATTCCTGAAGCGTTTTGACGAGGGGAATACCGAAATCCTGTTTGCACGTCCGAGCTCGGATTTCGGGACGTATGAAAGACACGCAACTCCGACCATCAGTGGCGGTAACGGCGGATTGGGGGTAACTCAGTCGCTGGTCGATGCCTTCTTTATGCAGGACGGACTTCCCTATGAGAAAGCCAACGACGAGGGATTCTCCGAGTCAGATGTAAAACGCGATAATACGATTTGGGACGATGAGGTAAATGGGGGTGCCATTACGTATGCGGGGACGTATAATATGTACTGCAATCGCGAACCGCGCTTCTACATATCCGTAGCCTTTAACAACTCCTATTTCCCTGCCGAGAAACGCAAATTCGAGTTTTTTAACGGACAGAAAGACAATACGCATACGCACGATGCTCCTCAAAACGGGTATCTTATCCGCAAGCGGGTGTCTCCCAAGACGAATGTCAAGGAGAACAATTACCAGTACCGTCCCGGGATTATTTACCGCTTGGGTGAAGCGTATTTGAACTATGCCGAGGCGTTGAATGAGGCCAAGGATGACCGTATGGCCCGCGAGGAGGCTTTGAGCTATGTGAACAAGATCCGCGAACGTGCCGGCATTCGTCCTTATACGTTCGGTCCGAGCGATGCCCGGAATATCCATGTGGACGACAGTCGGGATGCCGTGCGTAAGGTCATTCGTGCCGAACGCCGTGTCGAGCTTTGTGGAGAAGGGGTGCGTTACGACGATTTGCGCCGTTGGAAAGAGGCTGAAAAAACGCTGAATGGAGACATGTACGGAATGAACTATAGCGGAAAGGACGCTGCCTCGTTTTATGTGCGTACGGCCTATCAGACGCGTGTGTATAAACCGGCTTATTACTGGCTCCCCATTCATCAGAGCGAAATGGATAAGAACAAGAATCTGAGACAACTCCCGTTCTGGAAATAAACCCTATAAAATCAAGCAAAATGAAAAATAAAATCTTTTTTTTACTGGCAATGCTCTCTTGTTTGGTTGTGGGCTGTGAGGACGAAGATATGCGTTATCGGATAGAGCGTCCCGACGATACCATGCTCCTGCAAGTGTCGCATGAATATGTCGAGTTGGATCAGAAACTCAGTAGAAAGGAGGCGGTCGCTTTTTCATGGAATGGGGTAACCAATGCCCCTGAGGGTGCCAAGGTGACCTACTATTTTAAGATGGACATTGCCGATAATTTTTTCGGCTCGGCCATTGAAAAAATGAAAATTCCGGAAGGCGAGTACAGCGTGAGCTTTACCCATAAGAAGCTGAATGCTCTGCTGGCGAGCTGGAAAATCGCTCCCGGTGAAAAAGCAACTTTGGAGGCTGAAGTCATCGCGGAGATGGAAGGCTCCGACTATTATGTGAAACCCGAACTGTCGACCGTGCGGTTTGATGTGGTGGGGTATGACGTACAGCCGTACGACATCTATGTCGTGGGAACGGCTCTCGAAGGCGCCTCCGATCCGGATAATGCGCTGAAAATGACGGAGGTGATCTCGGAGGAGGAATACACCTGGTGCGGCATGATGCAGGAGGGTTCCTACAAGTTTGTCCTGAATACCGCCGGCCAGTCGCCCTCCTATACGCAGGGTGCCGACGGAGGAGTGGTCTTCAACGAGCAGGAAACCGGCAACGAAACCCTCTTTACCATTGACAAAACCGGATTTTATGCGCTGAAGTTGAATATCGAAGCCGAAACTTTGGAGGCGGAATATCCGACTACCGACTATAAGGATGTTTGGATGGTGGGAAATGCGACTCCGGCCGGTTGGGAGATTCTGAATTCAACAAAACTGAAGAAGGATCCGGTCAACCAGGTGGCTTTCTATTACGAAGGTCCCCTGAAGGTCGGAGAGATGAAATTCCCGTTGGCGCTGAAGGGCGACTGGAACGTGCCATGGCTGATGCCGGTGGAAAACGGGACTCATGAATTCGGAGACAACCGGATGGAGCGCATCGAGGCCGGGATACAGGGACACGACTACAAATGGAACATTACCAAGGAAGGCAACTACCGGGTGACGCTGAACATGTACTCCATGACCATCGACTTCAAACTCTTGCAGCGTATCCCGGATGACCTGCCTTGCAAGGAAATATGGATGTTGGGTGATGCGACTCCTGCCGGTTGGGTGCAGGGGAGAGAGCCCTTCGTCTATGATTTCAAGGCTGCCAAAGGAACGTTCTATTGGGAAGGCGATTTAAAAGCCGGAACCTTCAAATGTCCGATAAATGTAGATGGAAATTTTGCAATCACCTGCTACATGCCCAAACAGGTGGGGGAAAACGGAACGGCGTCTCTCGCCGTGACCGATGTCCAGCTGGTCGAACCGGGTGGCAACGACTGCAAATGGAAAGTCGAAGACAGTGAAGCGGGTCGATACCGTGTGGAACTGAACGTATTGACCAATAAAATTAAATTTGAAAAGAAAAATTAGTAATCCTGCGAGTGCAGACCCAAACAGTCTGCACTCGCTTTAAAATGGGACGGAGCATGAGGTGTAAGAATATAACTTTGTTTTGCTTGTTGATGATAGCTTCTTTTTCTTCTGCAAGTTGTAAGGATGAAGGTAGGGCATGGGCTCCGGACATGACGTCCGATGATGAGGCGGGCCTGCCGGATCATGACGAAGAGGTGGATATCAGCAATATTCACCGATTCAAAGCCCCGCTCTATTGGAGCGTGTATGAATTCTGTATGGAGATGGCTGATGCCGGGATTCCGGAATATCAGATGGATATGAGCGAGGAAGAGTGGGACAAAACAATCGACTGGGTTGCCCGGAATTTGAAACCCTATGGTTACGACATGCTCTGTACGGATGGATTTATTCCGATGCTGTGCGAACGCAACGAACATGGATACATGGACAAATACGGCAGCATGTATTTGAAGGATCTGGTGGCCAAATGCAAGGCAAAAGGGTTGAAGCTCGGCGTGTACGACAACCCGTTGTGGTTGCACGGCAAAGATGAAACGCCTGTGCAGAACACCGACAATATTACATTGGGTCAATTGAGGTATGATCCCGAAAGCGACGTCGTGGCACATCCGAACGAGCCGGATAAGTTTTTTACCTATGTGGTCGCCACCCATAAAGGAGCAAAAGAATATATTGACGGTTTTTTCAGACATTATAAGAAATTGGGGGTGGAGTACATCCGCATGGACTTCCTCAGTTGGTACGAAGATGGATTTGACCGTGGTATGGAGGTTTTCTGGGGAAACGGACTGGTGGGAAGAGGTTATGGAAGAGCCTGTTATGAGCAGGCATTGGAGTATATCTGTACTTCGGCCGCCCGTTACGGGATTTTTACTTCGTTGGTTATGCCGCATCTTAAAAACAATGCCGAACTGGAACGGAAATACGGGAATATGGTGCGCATTGTGGCTGATACGGGCCAGGGCGGATGGAACCATTTTTCCGACGACCACCGGGGCAAGATCTATGAAGGCTGGCCCAACTGCATGAACATGTTCGACGGATTTGTATACTGGTCGAAGGTGACGGGGCGGAATCAGGTGATTCCCGATGGCGATTTTATCCGTCTGAACACCTTTGACTCCGATGCGGCGAAAGAGTCGGTCGTTTCGTTGCAGTTGCTGGCCGGAGGTCCGGTAACGGTGGCTGACCGGCACAACACCATAGGGGATAACCTGAGATTTTATCAGAATGAGGAAATGCTGGCGCTGAATGCCGACAGATTCGTCGGAAAGCCCCTTTCGGGCGATGTGACCGACACTGAAAAGAACCGGATTTGGTACGGCCGGATGTCCGACGGTGACTACATCGTGGGTTTTTTCAACCGCGACAAGGAAAAGACGACCTGCGAACTAAGTCTTTCGGAGATCGGTATAGAGGGGAAATTGAAAGTCCGTGATTTGTGGAAACACGAGGATGAAGGAGAAACGGATAAATTAGTTGTGGAACTCAATGCTTATGCCTGTAAGATTGTACGGTTGAGCAAATAATTACTATCTGGAAAATACGATGTCTTTGTCTAAAAAATTAACAAGTACATTATTCGTGCTGGCACTGCTCGTTTCGGGCGGATGTGAAGACGGGGGAACCGAATGGAGACCCGACGAAATTCCTGAGGATTCGCAGCCCGAGAAGGAGGAGCTGGAGTATCACAGATATAAGGCGCCGCTTTACTGGAGCGTGTATGAATACTGCAAGAAGCAGGAAGATGCCGGCAACAAAAAGATTGACATGGCAGAGGGAACATGGCAGGATATTATTAATTTTGTAGCCGAACACATGGCGCCCTATGGTTTTGACATGATTTGCACGGACGGCTTCATCGCTATGGATGGGACTACCGAACCGGATGAATTTGGTTATATGACCCGTTATGGTGATATGCGATTGGATAAATTGGTCGCCATGTGTAAACGCAAAGGCTTGAAACTGGGAGTTTACGATAATCCGCTGTGGGTGCACGGCCCTCATGAAACGTTGGTGAAAGGAACAAATGTAAGGCTTGGAGATTTGCTTTACAAGCAAGGTGAGGACGAAGTGAATCATCCGGATGCCACGGATCTTTTTCCTTGGGCGGTAGCTTCTCGTAAGGGAACCAAAGAATTGATCGACGGCTTTTTCGAGTATTACAAGAAAATGGGTGTGGAATATATCCGCATGGATTTTCTTAGTTGGTATGAGGATGGAAACGATCGTTATGCCGGAATACAAGGGCGAGGATACGGGCGTGAAGAATATCGGATGGCCTTGAGATATATTTGTGAGTCGGCGGATAAATATGGGATCTTTACTTCGTTGGTCATGCCCCACTTGTATGAAGATGCCGAGATCGAAAAAGAATATGGTCATATGGTGCGTATCGTATCTGATACGGCGATGGGTGGATGGCTCCATTTTTCAGAGGGTGACCGGGGGAAGGTTTATACGCAATGGCCTCAATGCATGAATATGTTTGATGGTTTTGTGCATTGGTCGCATATCGGTGGTCGCAACAAGGTGATTTTGGATGGAGACTTTACCCGTTTAAATACCTTTAAGACCGAAGGCGAAAAGCAGAGTGTCATATCCCTGCAACTTATGGCTGGAGGCCCGATCGCCATTGCCGATGTGCCGGGCGACAGTTTTGACCTGGAGGATTTGAAATATATCCAAAACAAAGAGATGCTTGCACTAAACACCGACGGTTTTGTCGGCAAACCCTTGAGTGACGCTGCGGGAAGCTGGGATGCGAAAACGCAAATATGGTGGGGTAAAATGACAAACGGTGATTATGTGGTGGGACTTTTTAACCGGGAAGATACCAGGCAGAAGCGTGTCATTGATTTTCGAGAAATAGGGATCGACGGCGAAATGAATATCCGCGATCTTTGGACGCATGAGGATGAGGGAAAAGCGTCCATTCTGGATGTTGAATTGATGCCCCATTCCTGTAAAATTGTAAAACTAACCAATTAAGATGCTATAAAAATGGCTGAAAAAAGAAACTTGAAATGGATTCAGATGGCGGTGGTGTTGTTTGTTGCTCCATTTGTGCAGATTATGGCCCAGAATGATCCGATGGCAAATCCCGAGGCTGTGGTTACATGTGGCAACGCGCGCTTTACGGTGCTGACTCCCGAGATGATTCGTATCGAATACAGCGAAAAAGGCGTGTTCGAAGACCGGGCCACCTTTACGGTTGTCAACCGGAATCTGGAATTGGCGGATTTCAAGAAAAAAGAAGATGACCGTTTCCTGTATATCCAGACCGACAAGGTAAAACTCAAATACCGGAAAGGAACCAATCCGAAGACGAGTCCGGCATCCCCGGAAAACCTCTCTGTTGTCCTTGAAAACCGGGGCTGCGAGACGATTTGGTATCCCGGGAAGAAGGATCCGCTGAACCTTAAGGGAACGTGCCGGACGCTCGACGGAAGCAATGGCGACAACAAACGGGGCGAACTGGAAAACGGGTTGATATCCCGGTCCGGTTGGGCGGTGATTGACGACTCGTGGTGTGTTGCGCGTCCGGACGGGGGGCATTCGTTTGCCATGCAGCACAATGCGGAACTCGGATTTGACTGGTGGACGGAACGCAGGGATCCCGAAGCCCTCGACCTTTATTTTCTGGGGTACGGCACCAATTACAAGAAGGCGCTGTCCGACTATACGAAGATCGCGGGACAAATCCCCCTGCCGCCTGATTATGTATTCGGATATTGGTATAGCAAATACGCGGTTTATTCATCGGAGGATTACAGAACGATCATGGCCGAACTCGAGCGCAACGAAATTCCGTCCGATGTCATGATCCTGGATATGGACTGGCACTGGAATCGGGGAAATGGATGCTCGGGCGATCGAGGCGGATGGACGGGATGGTCCTGGAATACAAACCTGATTCCCGATCCCGAAGGGCTGCTGGATGAGATGCATGACAAAAATTTCAAGGTTGCGCTGAATCTTCATCCGGCCGATGGCGTCAATCGCCATGAATCCCCGGAATACTTTGCCCGCATGAATGCCGATTTGAACGGAAAGTATCTGAATGACCAACAGGACAATGTCTCGTGGGCCATTGATTATGTCGATTTTACAAAAGCATTCTTTGAGAATGTGATTCATGATCACGAAAAGACTGGCGTGGACTTCTGGTGGATTGACTGGCAGCAGCATCTGACAAGCCATTTTACGCCGGAATTGAGCGAAACCTTCTGGATCAATCATACGTTCTTTAATGAAATGAAGAAAAACAGAACCGATCGCCGTCCGGTCATCTTCCACCGTTGGGGAGGACTGGGCAGCCACCGCTATCAGATCGGTTTTTCGGGCGATGCGCTGATCAACTTCCCGACCCTGGCCTTCCAGCCCTATTTTACGGCTACGGCGTCGAATGTGGGATATGGCTATTGGGGCCATGATTTGGGAGGACATGCCTTTACGGATGAGGCTACGGTGAATAATCCGGAACTTGTTCTTCGCTGGATTCAGTTTGGCGTGTTCACTCCGATCTTCCGGACACATGCCACGAACGATTCGCGCATAGAGCGCCGGATGTGGAAATTCGGGAATTTCCCCGTGATGCTCGAAGCGGTGCGTCTGCGCTATTCGCTGTTCCCGTATCTTTACACGATGGCCCGCAAGACGTATGACACGGGTATATCCATCTGCCGCCCGCTCTATTATGAATATCCTGAAACGGAGGAGGCATATATTTATGAGGGGGAGTACTTCTTTGGCGATGATATTTTGGTGGCACCCGTTACCGAGGCTTCCGAAAACGGCAAAAGTATCAAGACCATCTGGTTCCCTGAAGGAAAATGGTGGAGTGTGGCCACGGAGGAGTTGATCGAAGGGCCCTGCCGGAAGACGATGAGTTTCACGCAGGAGCAAATCCCGTACTTTTTCAGGCAAGGGGCGATTATCCCGTATAATCCGCCCACGGTGATGCATGTGACGGAACGTCCCGAGCATCTGATCCTAAATGTGGTGTCGGGATGCCCGGGTGAGGGGATGTTGTATGAAGATGATGGTGACAGTAATGATTACGATAGCGTTTTTGCAACAACGGCCTTCAAGCAGTCGTTCAAAAACAATCGGGGGGAATATGTCATTGCTCCGCGTCGGGGGAATTATACGAACGGCGTCCATGCACGTTCATATACCTTCCGCATCCACAATACGACGCAGCCTGTGGCGGTAGCGGTGAATGGGGTGGAAACTTTGGCTTATTCCTATGATGCAAAGGGAAAGTGTACGCATATTGACATCCCTCGCACCGACTGTGCAACCGAAGTGAAAGTTCGTGTCGTTTATTCCAAATAAGAGAATTTGTAAAAAACAGAAAAGAAAGATAGATATGAAAATGATCATGGCTGCCGTCCTGCTTTTGTCGGGCTTTATGGCAAAGGCGGAAAGCATCTCTTCGCCGTCGGGAAATATTACGCTTGAATTTTTGGTCAATGAGAGCGGGGTGCCGACCTATCAGGTCGCTTATAAGGGTATTCCCGTGGTAAAGCCCAGCACGTTGGGGATCGAATTGAACGAAGAGAATTCGTTGATGGATGCTTTCCGCATCAATAGAACGTCGACGTCGACGTTTGATGAAACCTGGGAACCCGTATGGGGCGAAAACAGGCATATCCGTAACCGCTATAACGAACTGTTTGTGGAGCTGGAGAAGCCTTCGAACGGGCGCTTCATGAATCTTCGGTTCCGGGTGTATGATGACGGTGTCGGGTTTCGGTACGAATTCCCTTCGCAGCAGTATCTGCCTTATTTCGTCGTGAAAAAGGAGCATACCCAATTCGCCATGACCGGAGATCATACGGCGTGGTGGATTCCGGGGGACTACGATACGCAGGAATACGACTATACCGAGTCGAAACTCTCCGAAATTCGCGGTTTGCTGAGCGGTGCCGTTGACGGCAACCTGTCGCAAAGCGTCTTTTCGCCCACCGGCGTCCAGACTTCGTTGCAGATGAAGAGTGCCGAAGGCCTGTATATCAATCTGCATGAGGCTGCTCTGGTCGATTATTCGTGTATGCATTTGGAGCTGGACGACACGAATTTCGTATTTACCTCGCACCTTACGCCTGATGCACAGGGAAATATGGCCCATATGCAGACACCTTGCCACACTCCCTGGCGTACCGTCATGGTGAGCGACGATGCGCGCGACATTCTCGCTTCAAACCTTATCCTGAATCTGAATGAACCCTGCAAGTATGAGGATACCTCCTGGATCAAGCCGGTGAAGTATGTCGGGGTCTGGTGGGAGATGATTGCCGGAGGCAAGCCGTGGGCATATACCTGGGATGTTCCCTCTGTGAAACTGGGGGAAACGGATTATGCCGGGGTCAAGCCCAACGGACAGCATCCGGCAAACAATGAGAATGTGAAAAAATACATCGACTTTGCGGCCGAGCACGGATTCGATCAGGTGCTGGTGGAGGGTTGGAACATCGGATGGGAGGACTGGTTCGGCCACTCCAAGGATTATGTGTTTGACTTTGTGACTCCCTATCCGGATTTCGATATTCGTATGCTGAACGAGTATGCCCGTTCCAAGGGGGTGAAGCTGATGATGCACCATGAAACGTCGTCTTCGATCCGGAACTACGAGCGCCACATGAAAGCTGCTTATCAATTGATGAACGATTATGGATACAATGCCGTGAAGAGCGGATATGTGGGCAATATCATTCCGCGCGGCGAACATCATTACGGGCAATGGCTGAACAACCACTATCTCTATGCCGTGACCGAGGCGGCCAAACACCGTATCTTGGTAAACGCGCACGAGGCCGTACGTCCTACCGGGTTGTGCCGGACGTATCCGAACCTGATCGGCAATGAATCGGCCCGCGGTACGGAATACGAGGCTTTCAGCGGAAACAAGCCGTTCCATACGACCGTCCTGCCGTTTACCCGGTTGCAAGGTGGTCCCATGGATTACACCCCGGGGATCTTCGAGATGGATATGAGCAAACTCAATCCGAACAGCAAAACTCACGTGAACTCCACGCTTGCCCGCCAGCTGGCGTTGTATGTCACCATGTATAGCCCGCTCCAGATGGCAGCCGATATTCCGGAAAACTACCAACGGTTCATGGATGCCTTCCAGTTTATCAAGGATGTGCCGGTGGATTGGGAGGAGAGCCGGTATCTGGAAGCCGAGCCGGGACGCTATATCGTGGCGGCACGCAAGGGAAAGGGATCGAATGACTGGTTCATAGGTTGTACCAGTGGCGAGGAGGGGCATTCGTCCACGCTGAAACTTGATTTTCTGGACAAGGACAAGAAATACGTCGCAACGGTTTATGAAGATGGCAAGGATGCGCATTATCGGGATAATCCGCAGTCTTACGCCATCCGTAAAGGCATCGTAACGGCCAAATCGGCCTTGAAGATGACGGCGGCGGCAGGCGGCGGCTATGCGATCAGTATCTTCGAGATAACGGATAAAACGGATCTGAACGGCCTGAAGAACCTGAAATGATGTTCGTCCCGGCTTCGGGGACACGATATTGGGAGCCGTGTCCGAATCCGGTGTCGCGCTGCATTCGGATACGCTCTTTGGACGCACCCCCGATTTTTAGATCATGCGCGTGTCGTCGGCAACATCGGCAACCTCCTCGTGGGGTTGCCGATGTTCGGTTTCGGGCAAGGGATTGTCGGCTTTTCGCATGGGTGGGGTGTATTCCGGGTGTGGCCGTCGGTTTGTTTTTCGGAGGCTGGGGCATGGATGTTGGGTCGGGGTAAAATCGATGAGAAGGGAGGTGGGAAGGGGATATGGCGGAGGTTGGGGTTTGGCCGTCGGAGGGGCCTTTGAGGGGGTGTTTGGGGGAATTGGGCGGTTTTTCGGGCCGGGAGTGCGGGGATTTGCGGGGAGGAGGCTTGCGGTTTTGGAAAATTTTTGCTATATTATAGCCCTGCATGTAATCCGAAGGCCGGAGCATGCTCCGTTTTTACCGGCCCGTTTTTTGAATGGTTGCGTTGTTAAAAAAGATGCTTATGAAACAAAAGAAAATGCTTGCACTGACCCTTCCCCAACTCGTACTGCTTTATCGTCAGGAGTTTCCCGAGCTTGCGGCCCTTGCCGACGCCAGTGGCGACGGCGAGCGGTTTCGCAGCGCTCTCAGGGAGTTCGTGGACGCACATCGGGCGGCGGAAGGCGAAGCGGCGGAGCAGATTCGAGTGTTGATCGATTACGACGGACGCAGCGTCCGCGAATTATCCACCGACCGGCAGCTGGAGGTTCGGACAATCACCCTGCTGTGGCAGTTGCTTGTCGGACGGCTCGAAAATCCCGAAATGCCTTCCGACCTGTTTGTCGATCTGTATCATCTCTTCCGGCTGTTGGAGGTGCCGGAGCTTCCGCAGCCCTCGTCCCAGCGTGTGCGCAGCCGCACCGAACGCTGGCCCTCGGGGCAGGACGAGGGGGTGCAGGCCATTCGCGCCGACAACCGCGAGCGGATGCTCCACCTGTTGGTGCAGAAGATCGAGACCCGCAAATCGAAGATCCCGTCGCGATTCCAGTTTGCCGACGGCATGACCTACGAGGAGAAGTACCGGCAGGTGGCGGCCTGGTGGGGCGATTATCGCTTCCAGCTGGCGATGGCCGTGAAAAGCCCCTCGGAGCTGAACCGCTTTCTGGCCGGATCGCTCTCGTCGGAGACGATGTATCTGCTTTCGAAAGCCCGCAAGAAGGGGATGCCCTTCTTCGCTACCCCCTATTACCTTTCGCTGCTCGACGTCACGGGCGGCGGCTATGACGATAGTGCCATCCGCAGCTACATCCTCTATTCGCCCCAGTTGGTCGAGACTTACGGGTCGATCCGCGCCTGGGAACGCGAGGATGTCGTTGAGGACGGAAAACCCAATGCCGCCGGGTGGCTGCTGCCCAACGGAAACAACATCCACCGCCGTTATCCGGAGGTGGCGATTCTGATTCCCGACACGATGGGCCGCGCCTGCGGCGGGCTGTGTGCCTCGTGTCAGCGGATGTATGATTTTCAGAGCGAACGCCTCAATTTCGAGTTCGAGACCCTGCATCCCAAGGAGAGCTGGAACCACAAGCTGCGCCGGCTGATGACCTATTTCGAGGAGGATACCCAGCTGCGCGACATCCTCATCACGGGCGGTGATGCCCTGATGAGTCAGAACAAGACGCTGCGGAACATCCTCGATGCCGTCTGCCGCATGGCCTGCCGCAAGCGCCGGGCCAATGCCGGGCGTCCCGACGGGGAGAAGTATGCCGAATTGCAGCGCGTGCGTCTCGGGTCGCGTCTGCCGGCCTACCTGCCGATGCGCGTGAATGACGAACTGGTCGAAATACTCCGCGAATTCCGCACGAAGGCCGCGGCCGTCGGGGTGAAGCAGTTCATCATCCAGACCCATTTCCAGACTCCGCTGGAGGTGACGCCCGAAGTCGAGGAGGCCATCCGGAAGATTCTTTCGGCCGGGTGGCTCATCACCAACCAGCTGGTCTACACCGTAGCCGCATCGCGCCGCGGGCACACCGCGCGGCTGCGGCAGGTCCTCAATTCGCTCGGCGTGGTCTGCTACTACACCTTCTCGGTCAAGGGTTTTCGGGAGAATTACGCCGTTTTCGCCCCCAACAGCCGCTCGATGCAGGAGCAGGTCGAGGAGAAGGTGCTCGGGAGGCTCACTCCGGAGCAGGCGGCCGAACTCGACGGCCTGTTGGTCGACGGGGTGGATACGGCCGCGAAAATCCGTCGCTTCATGCGTCGTCACCACCTGCCGTTCCTGGCCACGGACCGCAGTGTGCTGAATCTGCCGGCCATCGGCAAGAGCATGTCGTTCAGGTTGGTGGGCATCACGGACGAGGGCAAGCGGCTGCTGCGTTTCGACCACGACCGGACGCGGCGACACAGCCCGATCATTGACCGGATGGGCGAAATCTTCATCGTCGAGAACAAGTCGCTGGCCGCCTACCTGCGCCAGCTGGGGACAATGGGCGAGGACCCCGAGGACTATGCCTCGATCTGGTCCTATACGCACGGCGAGACCGAGCCGCGTTTCGGGCTGTATGTCTATCCCGATTTCGGATTCGCGGCGACCGATCGGGTGAGCAACCTGGAGTTGGTGTGACGCAAGAAACGGCATCCGATTTGCAGTCGGATGCGAGGATTGTTGAAAAAGGAAAAATGATGAAAAAGACGATTCACAGAGCCGCGACACGCGGCTATGCCGATCACGGCTGGCTCCGGACCCACCATACGTTCAGCTTCGCCGGATACTACAATTCCGAGCGGATGCATTTCGGCGCCCTGCGTGTGCTCAACGACGATGTCGTGGCCCCGGGCGAAGGGTTCGGAACGCATCCCCATGCTGACATGGAGATCGTTTCGCTCGTTCTTTCGGGCGCCTTGAGGCACGGCGACAGCATGGGCAACATGCAGGTCCTCAGACCGGGCGAACTGCAGGTGATGACTGCCGGTACGGGCATCACGCACAGCGAGATGAACGCCAGTCGCGAGGAGCCGGTGCAGTTTCTGCAGATCTGGATCCTCTCCGACGCCGAGGGGCACAGGCCCCGTTACAGCCAGGTCGAGCTGGCGCCCGCGAAGCGCAACGAGTTGCGGCTGATCGTGGCTCCCGAAGGCCGCAGCGGGGAGTGTGTGGGGTGGATTCACCAGATGGCATGGTTTTATACGCTCGACCTCGATGCCAGGCGGGAGGTTCGCTACCGCATGAATCTTCATGGCAACGGGGCCTATGTCTTCGTGATCGAAGGTGCGGTCGAGGTTGCGGACGAGCAGCTTGGGCCCCGCGACGGCATGGGCGTGTCGGAGGCCGACGATTTCCTGATCCGCGCGTCTGAAAATGCGCGCCTGCTGGTCATTGAGGTCCCGATGATCTGACGTGCGGCAGGGTTGATGCGAAAAGCCGCCGGAGCACCAACTCCGGCGGCTTTTTGGGAAGGTAGGGATGGATTCCGCGGGCTAAAACTCCGAGGTGAAGTGGAAGCGGATGTCCTTGAAATTCTCCTGTGCGAGGGCCAGTCCGTAGCTGGTGTCGGCCAGGAAGACATCGCGCCCGTGCTTGTCCACGGCCATGTTGGTGTGCTTGCGGCGCTTGAAGTCGGCCAGCTGCGCGGCGTTGTCGCTGTCGATCCAGCAGGCCTTGTAGATCGAGATCGGCTCCCAGCGGCATGCGGCGTTGTATTCGTGCTCCAGGCGGTACTGGATGACCTCGAACTGGAGCACGCCCACCGTGCCGATGATCTTGCGGCCGTTGAGCGACGAGACGAACAGCTGCGCCACACCCTCGTCCATCAGCTGGTCGATGCCCTTGGCCAGCTGCTTGAACTTCAGCGGGTCAGCGTTTTCGATGTAGCGGAACTGCTCGGGGGCGAACGACGGGATTCCGGTGAAGCGTAGCTTCTCGCCTTCGGTGAAGGTGTCGCCGATCTTGAAGTTGCCCGTGTCGTGCAGCCCCACGATGTCGCCCGGATAGGCAAAGTCGATCACCGACTTTTTCTCGGCCATGAAGGCCGTCGGCGACGAGAATTTCAGCTGCTTGCCGCTGCGTACGTGGAGGTAGTTTCTGTTGCGTTCGAATGTGCCGGAGCAGATCTTCAGAAACGCAATGCGGTCGCGGTGGTTGGGATCCATGTTGGCGTGGATCTTGAAGATGAAGCCCGTCATTTTCGGCTCCGCAGGCTCCACCGACCGGTTTTCGGTAGGCGCCGGGCGCGGCGAGGGGGCGATGCGCACGAAGCATTCGAGTAGCTCGCGCACGCCGAAATTGTTCACCGCCGAGCCGAAGAACACCGGGGCCAACTCGCCCCGCAGGTAGGCCTCGCGGTCGAACTGGTCGTAGACGCCCTCGACCAGCTCCACGTCGGAGCGCAGCTGGTCGGCGAACTTCTCGCCGATGTAGCTTTCGAGTTCCGGCGAGGCGAGGTCCGAGATTTCGGCCGTCGAGGCGTCGGCCGTGAGTTTTTCGTCCGACGTGAAGAGCGAGAGGTTCTTCTCGTAGAGGTTGTAGACGCCCTTGAACGTGGGGCCGTTTGAGATGGGGAAAGCCAGCGGCCGCACGCGGATGTGCAGCTCCTTCTCCACCTCGTCCAGCAGGTCGAAGGGCTCCTTCGACGGGCGGTCGAGTTTGTTGATGAAGACGATCACGGGGGTTTGGCGCATGCGGCAGACCTCCATCAGCTTGCGGGTCTGGGCCTCGACGCCCTTGGCGCCGTCGATGACGATGATCACCGAATCGACGGCCGTCAGCGTACGGTAGGTGTCTTCGGCGAAGTCCTCGTGGCCCGGGGTGTCGAGAATGTTGATTTTGCAGCCCCGGTACTCGAAGCCCATCACGGCCGTGGCCACCGAGATCCCTCGCTGGCGTTCGATTTCCATGAAGTCGGACGTGGCGCCCTTCTTGATCTTGTTGCTCTTGACGGCTCCGGCAACGTGGATGGCGCCGCCGAACAACAGCAGTTTTTCCGTAAGGGTGGTTTTGCCCGCGTCGGGGTGGGCGATGACCGCAAACGTGCGGCGGCGTGTGATCTCTTCTTGTAATGTCATGCGTTATTCTTTCGGGTAATCGGCATTATAGTGGCAGCCCACGGACTCCTTGATCTCACGCCCCTGTTTGATGACCAGGTAGGCGATGGCGATCATGTTCCGCAACTCGCACAGTTCGCGGTTGGGCTTGGTCTTGTTGTAAAGTTCTTCGGTCTCCTGCCAGAGGATTTCGAGTCGGTGCATGGCGCGCTTGAGCGAGAGGTTCGACCGGACGATGCCCACGTAGTTGGACATGATCGTCTGCATCTCGCGCTTCGACTGGATGATCATCAGCATCTCCTCGGTGTGCTGCGTGCCTTCGAAATCCCAGTCGGGGATGCCCTCCTGGAACTCGACTTTCTCCAGAAGCGACGCCGTGTGGCGTGCGGCCTGATCGGCATAGACCACCGCCTCGATCAGCGAGTTCGAGGCCAGGCGGTTGGCGCCGTGCAGGCCCGTACACGAGGCCTCGCCCAGGGCATAGAGCCGTTTCACGGAGGTTTCGCCGTTGGTGTCGACCTTCACGCCGCCGCAGCAGTAGTGAGCCGCAGGGGTGACCGGAATCCAGTCTTTGGTGATGTCGAGGCCGATGGTGAGGCATTTCTCGTAGATATTCGGGAAGTGGCTCTTCACGGCTTCGGGGTCCTTATGCGTCACGTCGAGGTAGACGAAGTCGGAGCCCCGTTTGGTCATCTCGCGGTAGATGGCGCGGGCCACCACGTCGCGCGGCGCGAGGGATTTCATCGGGTGGTATTTGTCCATGAACTCCTGACCATCGGGCAGGCGCAGGATGGCCCCGAAACCGCGCATGGCTTCGGTGATGAGGAAGTTGGGCTTCTCGCCCGGGTTGTAGAGCGTCGTGGGGTGGAACTGTATGAATTCCATGTTCTCGGTCATCGCCTTGGCGCGGTGGCACATGGCGATGCCGTCGCCCGTGGCAACCACCGGGTTCGAAGTCGTGGAGTAGACATTGCCGCAGCCTCCCGTGGCCACGACGGTGAATTTCGAAAGCATCGTCTCGATCTCGTTGGTGTCGAGATTCAGGACGTAGGCCCCGAAGCAGGCCAGGCCGCGCGTGTGGCGGGTGACGAATTCGCCCAGGTGGTGCTGTGTCAGCAGGTCGATGGCGAAGTGGCGTTCGAGAACCGTGATGTTCGGATGCTCCCTGACCGACTGCACGAGGGCCCGTTCGATCTCGGCTCCCGTGAGGTCCTCGTGGTGGAGGATGCGGTGCTCCGAGTGGCCGCCTTCGCGGTTGAGTTCGAAGCGTCCGTCGGGGGTCTTGTCGAAACGCGTGCCCCAGGCTATGAGGTCGGCGATCAGCTCCGGAGCGCGCCGGACGACCAGCTCGACGGCCTTCTCGTTGCACTTGCCTGCGCCGCAGACCAGCGTGTCGCGGATGTGTTTTTCGAATGTGTCGGGGGCATACGTTACCGAGCAGATGCCGCCTTGTGCATAGTTGGTGTTGCACTCTTCGATGGTGCCCTTGGTGACGATCGTGACGTGTCCGTGGGCTGCGGCTTTCAGTGCGAACGAAAGGCCCGCAGCGCCGGAACCGATAACCAGAAAGTCGGTTTTCATGGGTTTTTCCTTTTTCTAATGCTTTGCAGCGCCGCAAAGTTACAAAAAATAGTAACTTTGCCGCATAATTTCGGGCAAAATATGGAACGACATATCGACATCGGTCGCTTCGATTACGACCTTCCGGACGAGCGGATCGCCAAATTCCCGCTCGCCGAGCGCAGCGCCTCGAAGCTGCTCGTCTGGCGCGGCGGCGAAATCGCCGAGAGGCATTTCGCCGACATCGGCGACGTGCTGCCGGCCGGGGAACTGCTGGTTTTCAATAATACAAAGGTGATCCGGGCGCGGATCATCATGCACAAACCCTCCGGGGCGCGTATCGAGGTCTTCTGCCTCGAACCCCGCGATCCGGCCGACTACGAGCGGGCATTCGCCGTCACGGGGCAGTGCACCTGGTCGTGTATCGTGGGCAACCGCAAGAAGTGGAAGGAGGGTTATGTGGCGATCGACTTCGAACGCGGGGGAGGTGCCGAGCACCTTCGGGCATGGATCGTCGAGGACCACGGGCGCGAGTGTCTCGTGCGTTTCGAGTGGACGGCCCCGGTCTCCTTCGGGCAGCTGCTCGAAGAGCTCGGGCGGATTCCGATTCCGCCCTACCTGAACCGCGAGAGCGAGGAGATCGACAACACGCGCTACCAGACGGTCTATTCGAAATTCGAGGGTTCGGTGGCTGCGCCGACCGCCGGGCTGCATTTCACGCCCGAGCTGATCGGGGACATGAAGGCCCGCGGATTCGGGTTCGAGGAGGTGACGCTCCATGTCGGGGCGGGGACGTTCCTGCCCGTCAAGGATGAGGACGCCGCGCGCCACCCGATGCATACCGAGCACTTCGAGGTGTGTCGCGCGACGGTGGACCGTCTGCTGGAGAGCTGGGGGCACATCACGGCCGTGGGCACGACTTCGGTGCGGACGCTCGAATCGCTTGCGGCCCTTGCGTGGCGCATCCGCACGTCCGGAACGCCCGATCTCGGGCGGGTCGTGGGGCAGTGGGAACTATACGACATTCCCGTCGGATTCTCGGGTCGCGATGCGCTGCAGGAGTTGTCGGGCTATATGGAGCGCGAGGGGCTGGACCGGATGAAGGCCGCGACGCAGATCATGATCGCACCGCTGGGCTACGAGTTCCGCATCGTGCACAATATCGTCACCAATTTCCACCAGCCCAAATCGACCCTGCTGCTGTTGGTTTCGGCATTCGTGGGCGACGGGTGGCGGCAAATTTACGACTATGCCCTGGGCCACGGCTTCCGCTTTTTGAGCTACGGCGATTCGTCGGTCTTGCTCCGGGAATAGGCGTTTGTGCAGAACGGAAAAAGGGACGCCCTCTAAGGGCGTCCCTTTTTTTATCGGGGCAGGGGCGGATTAGAAATTGTATCCGACGCTGAGCGTGAAGCAGTTGTTGCGCATCGAGCCTCCGTCGCTGTACTTGGCCAGATTCAGGCAGCCGATGTCGTAGCCCAGTCCGAAGTAGATGTGCTTCCAGACAACGCCGGCACCCAGACGTACACCCAGGTCGGAGCGCTTCAGTTCGCCGTTGTCTCCGAAGATATCGCTCTTCTTGTCGCCGATTTTCGCTTTGCCACCGAGGCCGAGGCCGTAGTAAAGACCTGCGAACGGCTGGATCGTGACGATGTCCTTGATATTGAAGTGGTAATTCACCAACATGGGGATTTGCAGGTAGGAGGGGCGGAACGTTGCGTTGTCGACCTTGCCGCCGCGGCTCGAGAAGGCGAGCCCGGTTTCGAGGTAGAAGGGGAGCCTGCGGCAAAGCAGGATCTGATCGGTCACGGCGACATGGAACGAGGCCCGCGAGTTGGTGCTGATTGATACACCGCCGGCCGAGAGCGTGTAGCTCGCCAGGTTCAGTCCGGCGCGGACGCCCAGAATGTTCTTTTCGTAGTTTTGCGACGAGGCGGCGCTTGCCAGCAGGATGGCCGCCGCGATGAGCAATACTTTTTTCATAAATGGATGGGTTTAGAGTTATAGCAGGGCAAATATAGGATAATTTTCCCCGAAAAGATTCCCCTCCCGGAATTTTTTCGGAGACCGGGAAAAGACGGGACGGGGCGTGCTTTTTCCGGCCGGAAGGATTTTCGCGTGCCGCTGCGTCCGGGCGGTTTCCTCCATCCGCAGGGCGGGCCGGGGGATGCCTGTCTTTTCAGGTCGGTCGGAGGGGTTATGCTTCGGGCGTATAGCTCTTCAGGGCCAGTCGCTTGACCCAGACGACGAAGCCGCCCGTGAGGATCAGGTTCAGCACCAGGGTCAGCACCGAGATGATCAGCGCCGGGCCGCCGAGGTTATAGCCCAGGGCGATGAAGATGATGCCCGCGCCCACCTCGCCGCGGGTGAACATGCCGATCGAGAGGGCGAGCCGCTCGCTCAATTTCCGGTCGCGGTAGAAGAAGACCGGAACCAGTTTCCCGATGTTCGAGAGGGTCGAGACGGCCACGACGTGCAGGAGCAGCACTCCCCACGGCATTATGGGCTGCGACGCCGTGATGGAGGAGGCCTCGGTGGCTGCCGAGGCTGCCGAGGTGCCCGTCACGAGCGGCATGCTCATGCCGACAAGCAGCATGAACAGGAACGAGATGCCTGTTGCGGCGCGGCGTTCGGTCGGGGTGTCGATCTCCTTGTGTTTCATCAGCATGCCGATCACAAAGGCCGGGAGCAGCACCTCGATGTGGATGCTGTTTTCGGGGCCGTACCACCGTGCGGTGACGATGTAGAGCGCCTGCGTCAGGGTGCAGACCACCACCGAAAGCCCCAGGATGCGTTTCCAGTCCTGCCGGACGTTCCACCGCGCCTGCCACCGCCAGCCCACGGCGAGCAGCACGACGACCACGCCCACGATGGCGAACATCTGCCATTTGAGGCCGATCATCAGGATTTGCAGCGGGATCATCAGCAGGATGGTGTCCAGATCGTCGAAGATCGCCAGCACCTGGATCTTGCGGTAGATCCAGCTCTTCTTCAGGCTTAACGCCGCGAGCATCGTGAAGAGGATGCCGGCTGAGGTCGGGGCCGCGAAGCGGCTCAGCAGCAGGTTCTCCTTCCACGCCCCGGAGTCGGCCCAGAGGTCGGGGGGAAGCAGTACGAAAATATAGTAGAGGACGATCAGCAGCCACGGAAGCGCCGCGGTGGCCATGGCGATGAAGTAATCGGCGGTGTAGGAGCGCCAGCGCGTTTTGTCGATTTCGAACTCCCGGCCGACGTTGATCATGATGAATCCCAGGCAGAGGTAGAGCAGGATGTCGGTCGTGGCCTTGAAGCCCGGATAGGCCGTGCCGAGTGCGCCGGGAAGCAACTGCGAGGCAACGAGACCCAGCATCAGAAAGAGCGAGAACGAAAGAATTTTTCGCATTGATGGAACGTTGTTTACAGGTTATGCAACGGTGTTGGCGGCAAAGATAGCATATTTCCGGCAGAATCGGAATATCGGAGCCCGGAGTCGTGAAAAAAATAACAACAAACAAATCGCAATTCATAATTATTTTGTACCTTTGTCGTGCCGTTTGAAAAGTCAGTATTCAAACACCATAAAATTCAAACTATTACAACTATGCAGATTGTAGAGATTCACGCAAGGGAGATCCTCGATTCGCGAGGCAATCCGACCATCGAGGTCGAAGTTCGTACCGTATCGGGCGCATTCGGCCGCGCTGCCGTTCCGAGCGGAGCGTCGACGGGCGAGAACGAGGCCCTTGAGCTTCGTGACGGTGACAAGGGCCGTTATCTGGGCAAAGGCGTCCTGAACGCCGTGAAGAACGTTAACGAAGTGATCGCTCCGGCCGTTATCGGCATGAACGTTGCCGATCAGGTGGGCATCGACAAGGCCATGATCGCTCTGGACGGAACCCCCACCAAGTCGAAGCTCGGCGCAAACGCCATCCTCGGCGTGTCGCTGGCCGTTGCCCGCGCCGCTGCCGACTACTTCGGCATGCCCCTCTATCGCTATATCGGCGGCTCGAATGCCAAGACGCTGCCCGTTCCGATGATGAACATCATCAACGGCGGTTCGCACTCGGATGCTCCGATCGCATTCCAGGAGTTCATGATCCGTCCCGTGGGCGCGCCTTCGTTCAAGGAGGGCATCCGCATGGGCGCCGAGGTGTTCCACAACCTGAAGAAGGTGCTCCACAACCGCAACCTCTCGACGGCCGTAGGCGACGAGGGTGGTTTCGCTCCCGCACTCAACGGCACGGAGGACGCCATCGAGTCGATCATCGAGGCCATCAAGATGGCCGGCTACAAGCCCGGACGCAAATGCGAGGGCGGCGACGTGTCGATCGGCATGGACTGCGCTTCGTCGGAGTTCTATAAGGACGGCGTTTACGACTACACCAAGTTCGAGGGCGAGAAGGGTGCCAAGCGTACGTCGAAGGAGCAGGTCGAGTATCTGAAGGGCCTCGTGGCCAAATACCCCATCGACTCGATCGAGGACGGTATGTCGGAGAACGACTGGGAAGGCTGGCAGATGCTGACCGCCGAAATCGGCGACAAGTGCCAGCTCGTCGGCGACGACCTGTTCGTTACGAACGTGGACTTCCTGAAGAAGGGTATCGAAATGGGCTGCGCCAACTCGATCCTGATCAAGGTTAACCAGATCGGTACGCTGACCGAGACGCTCGACGCCATCGAGATGGCGCACCGCGCCGGCTATACGTCGGTGACGTCGCACCGTTCGGGCGAGACCGAGGATTCGACCATCGCCGACATCGCCGTGGCTACGAATTCGGGTCAGATCAAGACCGGATCGGCTTCGCGTTCGGACCGTATGGCCAAGTACAACCAGCTGCTCCGCATCGAGGAGGAGCTCGGCGACGAGGCTATCTATGGCTACACGAAGATCTACCGCAAGTAATTTGCCGGTAGGATAAAGAGAACCGGATGCCGCAAGGCGTCCGGTTTTTTTTGTGATTACGGAAGCAAACACCCCGGAGCCTGCGCTCCGGGGTGTTTGTATGTCGGGATCGGGCGAGCGATGCGGTTCGGGCTTGCGGAGGCTTCATGTCCAAGGACGCAGCAAACTGTTTTTCCGACCCTTTCTGCTCTCCGGCTCCCCGGCCCACCCCGCACTGCTGTCCCTGCTGCTCTCCGGCTCTCCTGCCACCCCCGCACAGCTGTCCTGTCTGCACTCCGGCCCTTTCTGCACTCCGGCTCTCCTGCCCACCCCCGCACAGCTGTCCCTGCTGCCCCTTCGTCTCTCTTGTCTCCTTTCGGGTGGGGGCTGAAAATGAAAAAAACTTACATATCCCGAGGATACATAAGGTTTTTTGCTTGTTTTGGCGCTTCCTTTTTTACGCTCTGGGGTGGAAGATGGGGCTCGAATCTATGGTTATTTGCTTCTGTATATCAATGTTTTGTAGCTGATTCTTTGTTGCCGGATCACTGATTTGTTAGGGCCATTTTACATTCCAATATTTTCCCTTGCTACAGAGCAAAGAGATGAAATTTGTTGTAAATTCTGAAACTTGGATTGTTTTTCGGTGATTATGAAATCCCGGAGGACAACTGTTGTGGTCAAAAGAACCCCCGGCAGCATATTTCTGCCGGGGATTCTGATTGTCGGAAGATTTTGATGATTACTTGGGAATAACCGGGATCTCCATGCTCGCGGATTTTACACCCGAGGCCGAGACGGTGAATCGTACCGTGCCGGGCGTTCGGGCCGACCGCACGATCGCCGTGGCAGCACCACTGAATAATTTCATCCGCGACTCCCGGAACGACATCGTACAGGTCGGATCCCCGTTGGCTGTGGCCTCAAAGGTCCCCGCCCCCTCGACCCGGAACGTCATCGTCCGCGTGTCGGCCGGAACCCGGTTACCGTCGCGGTCTTCAACCTCCACGGTCACATACAGCAGGTCGTCGCCCGTCGCGACAAGCCGTTGGCGGTTGGGTGTCACGACAAGGCGGTAGACCTTCCCGGCCGTGCGGACAACTCGCTCCTCGGCAGGCCGGTTCTCCGTATCGTAGGCCACCACGCGGATCTCCCCGGGTTGGTACTTCACATCGTTCCACATCAGCCGGTAACGCTGTGCGGGATCGCCCGACGTGGCCTTTTCACGGACGCCCTGGCTCTCGCTGTTGACAAACAACTCGGCCTTCGGGTAGGAGGTATAGACAAACACCGGCGTAGTCTCGCCCTCGCGGCCCGGCCAGGTCCAGTGAGGCAGCACGTGGAGCGTCTCCTCGTGCTCGTTCCACTGCGCACGGTACAGGTAATAGCGGTCCTTGGGAAGGTATGCGAGGTCGATGATCCCGAATAGCGAACTGTGGCTCGGCCAGGCATCGGTATCGTAGGGCGATGGCTCCCCAAGATAGTCGAATCCCGTCCAGACAAACTGCCCGAGCACCCAGTCGTGGTCGTCGTCCCGTGAGAAGTCGAGGTCCGGCGTATTGGACCATGAGCAGGTCTCGTTGTCGTAGCTCGATGACTGGTGGTCGTCGTGCAGCACCACGTTGTGCTCAGCGAAGGTGACCGGGAAGTGGTAGATGCCGCGCGACGAGACCGTCGAGGCGGTTTCCGAGCCGAGGATCTGGCGCTGCGGAAGGCGTTCGTAGGCTTCGTCGTAGAATTGCGGCTTGTAGTTGAATCCCGGGATGTCGAGGGCCGCGGCGAAGCCGTTGTCCAGTACGGCGCCGATCTGGTCCATGCCGCAGGTAACGGGGCGCGTCGGGTCGAGGCGGTGCGCCAGATCGCGCAGCATCACCAGTTCATCCATCCCGTCCGGGCCCCATTGCGACGGAACCTCGTTGCCGATCGACCACATGACTACCGACGGTGCGTTGCGGTAGGCCCGGATCATGTTCGTCATGTCGCGTTCGGCCCACTCCGCAAAAAAGCGTCCGTATCCGTTGGGTGACTTGGGGCGGAATCCCCAGTCGTCGAAGGGCTCGACCATCAGCATCATGCCCATCTCGTCGCACAGCTCGACCAGCTCGGGGGCCGGCATGTTGTGGGCCGTGCGGATGGCGTTGGCGCCCATCTCCTTCAATAGCTCGATCTGGTAACGGATCGCCGAGCGGTTGACGGCTGCTCCCAGCGGCCCCAGGTCGTGGTGGATGCAGACGCCCTTGAATTTCCTCGGTTGGCCGTTCAGGAAGAAGCCCTTCTCGGGAACGTACTCCAGCGTGCGGATGCCGAAGCGCGTGGCGTACTCGTCGAGTACCTCTCCGTCGCGTTTGATCTGCGTGCGGGCCGTGTAGAGAACCGGGGTGTCGGGCGACCACAATTGCGGATCGTTCACCAGAAAGTGCTGCGTGAAGGTCTGGCCGCGGTAGACATAGCGGTTGCGGGCCGTGGCGACCGTGTTGCCTGCGGCATCGAGAAGGTCGGTGACCAGATCGATGCTCTGATGCTTCGCAAGTCCCTCAACCTCGATCTCCAGCGCGACGCTGGCGTAATCGTCATGGACCGAGGGGGTGGTGATGTGGGTCCCCCAGACCGGAATATGGACCTTGTTCGTGGAGATCAGATGCACGTTGCGGTAGAGACCCGCCCCGGGATACCAGCGCGAAGCCTTTTCGAAGTTTTCGAGCGACACTTCGATCCGGTTTTCACCGGGTACGGCCACCGAAGTCATGTCGGCGACGAACGAGTTGTAGCCGTAGGGCCAGTAGGCGATTTCGCGGCCGTTCACCCGCACGCGGGCATTGCTCATCGCCCCGTCGAAGAGCAGCACGTGGCTCCGGTCGGTGGTGTCGGGAATCGAGATCGTCGTGCGGTAGCAGCCTTTGCCGAGGAAGGGAAGACCTCCCGTGCGGCCGGTCTTGATGGTGGCAACCTGTTCGCCGTTCTGTTCGACGGCCACCTCCTGCAGGTCGTTGTCCCGCGAGAAGGGACCGTAGATGGCCCAGTCGTGCGGAATCCGGACCGATTGCCACGACTTCTCGGCCGAGGCTTCACCTCGGGTAAACTCCCATCCGTCGTGGAGTGTAACGGCCGAGCGCGGTGATGCGGCGCGGGCAGCGGTCATGGCTCCTGGAAAAGCCATGACCGTACACAGAAAGAATATACGTCTTATCATTGTTATTGAACTTTGAAGGCATCGAGTGCTACTGTCGGGACTCCGTTGTCGAAACAGCCCATGTTATATCCGCCGTTGTAACCGGCCGGGGCCTCGGGCTCCCAGTAGAAGATACCTTCGACGTCGGCCGCCATCATCTTCTTGATGAGCAGCCTGCACGCCTCGGCCTGGTCGTGGGGCATACCGATCTCGCAGATCATGACCGGTTTGCCGTAGGTCTTCCGCAGGTGCTCGATGTTCGCCAGGCAGTCGTCGGCGACCTTTTCCCAGCCGCCCGTTTCCCCGGCCTGCTCCGCCCAGTAGGGATAGACCGACATGCCGATCATGTCGTAGCGCCCGCCGTAGTTCTCCAGAATGCCGAACATCCGGTCGTAACGCCACTGGTCGTTGCCGCCGTCGAGATGCACGATCACCTGTGCATCGGGGTAAACCTCCTTGACGGCGTCGTATCCGGCATTGTTCAGCGCCACAAGCTGGTCGGGAGCCTCGACCGAACCCATCGGGAGCAGCATTCCCGGCGTCGTTTCGTTGCCGATCTGCACCCACTCGGGGGTGACGCCGGCGGCCGAGAGGGCCTTCAACGTCGTGGAGACATGGGCGGCGACGGCTTCGCAAAGCTCTTCGAGCGCGAAGCTGCTCCATGCGGCGGGGATCTGCTGGTGGCCGGGATCGGCCCAGGTGTCGGAGAGGTGGAAATCGATCATCGTGCGCAGTCCCAGCCGTTCGGCACGACGGGCCTTCACCACCACGTCGGCCACCCCGCACCAGCCTTCGGCTGGATTGACCCACACGCGCAGACGGATGGCGTTGACGCCGCAGCAGTCGTGCAGCAACTGCATGCACTCCATCTCCTCGCGGTTCTCGCCTGGCCTGTAGAATTTCAGCCCTTCGGACTCCATCTGCGTCAGCCAACTCACGTCGGCCCCGCAGGCAAAGCCGGTCTCTTTTTCGGGAATAATGATCTCCTCTTGGCGCGGATTGGTCACGGGACCCTCCTCCGCGCAGGATGCGCCCAGCAGTGCCGAGCAGAACAGAATGGATGTTATGGTTGTCATTTTCATGGGTTATGCGGTTATTTGAGCGTATAGGCATAGGTCTGTTTCCCGAGGTCGACGGTCAGAAGGTAGGTCTGGCCGATCTCAAAGTCGTTGTCGCCGTCGAAGCCGTTCGTGGCATCCGAGTGTCCCAGACGCAGGGTGCCACTGCCGCCTCCAAAGAAGAGTCCCCAGTCGTGGTTGATCAGTACCTTCACGCCCCACGGGGCCTCCTTCTTCTTGACAAACTCCCCGACAAAGACCTCGGGATTCTCGGTGGATTGCGTCATTTCGTGCTCCGACCAGTCGTCGTTCAGTCCGGTGACGGTCACCGATTTGACGGCTGTCAGGGTATAGGTCAGGTTCTTCATGCTGAAATCCAGAATATACAGACCTGCCTCGGGAGCCGGAATGTTCGCGTTGGATTCGGCCAGCATTAGCGTGCCCGCAAGACCGGTAGATCCGGCTCCGGCGTGGTAGGCGAGGTCCCATTCCTGGGTGGAATAGACTCGGTAGCCCCATTCGGAGTCGATCCAGTGCGCTCCGCCGTAGCTCAGCGACGGTTCGTCGTAGAGCGTCAGATACTCGTCGGGCACACTGCCCCAGGTGACGAGCCCCGAGACGTAAAGCAAGGTGGCCACTTCGGGCTCCTCCGTCGCCTCGCCGGTCGTGAGCGTCCAGCACAGCGGGTTGGAGAGGTCGAGAATGAGGGCATTTTCGCCGGCCGGAACCTCGACGCTGATTGTGGACCCCGTTTCGCTGAACTGCAGGTCGTTGCTCGCACCGCCGAAGGCGACATTTTGTGCGATGGCCGGTCCCATGTCGGTCGTTTCACGGTTGTAGAGGCTACCTTGTCCCGAAATCGTGATGTTGACGGTCGCTGCGGTCGGGAGGTTTACGGGAAGTGTCCACTGCAGGGTCTTGCGATTGAATTCCATCTCACCTGAGAGGTCGCCCGCAACGGTCAGTTGGTCGATATGGAGTCCGCTCCACCATCCCTCCACCGTATTGAGGGTCGTGTAGTAGCATCCTGCGAGTCCCGGGAAATAGAAGTTCCAGTGGCTGTCGTCCGATGAGGCGTAAAAGGTCTTGCCGTCCTCGCCGAGGTTGCCCCACACGGTGTTGTTCGCCTCGCGGAACCACCAGTTCTCCCATCCGGCGACGCCCATGAAGCCCGTATAGATGCCGTTCTCCTCGGGCGATGCCAGACGCATCGAGGTCTCGCTCCAGTTGCGGTCCAGTACGGTGCCGAGTGTCAGACTGATGATATAGATCTGCACGTTGATCTCCAATACGTTGGAGTAGGTCGGAGCGATGTTGGCGCCCAACACCGACCGGAGCCGGATATAGAGAGGTGCCATCCGGTCGGCCTCGTATCCCAACCGACCGAGCAGCGTGTTCAGATCTTCGTTGAGGAACTGGTACGAACGGGCCTCCTTGTCGAGCGTGATTTCGAGCTTATTGACAAACTCGGCGTCGCTCGCCAGTTCGATGGTCTGTTCGGCGTAGTTCACGGGGGCCTGCAGCTGCGGATCGCTCAACGAGATCTGCCCGTCGCCGCTCCAGTAGAGGGTTAGGACAAGGGCGTTCGGCGTGTCGGGCTTCAGTGTGATATCGTGTGATCCGCCGCCGAGCGTGATGTCGTCCGTCGGTTCGATGTAGACCGGATCGATTTCGCTTGCGCAGGAGGCAACTCCCAAAAGCGCCGCGCAGAGTAGACTCCGGCTGAGGATGGATTGAAATATGTTTTTCATGGGCGATTCTAATAAAGCGGGTTCGAAAGGTTGGGGTTGGCCGTAAGATCCGTGTCGGGGATCGGGTAGATGTTGTAGCGGGCGTTGACCGCGCGTCCGTCCAGCGCGCCGCCCTTCCACTGCCAGAGGTAGCTGTCTGTCGTGAAGCGGTCGAAACGGATCAAGTCGGTGCGGCGCACCGATTCGAGATAGAGCTCGCGACCCCGTTCGTCGAGTAGAAAATCGAGCGTCAGGTCGGCGTCGGTGATCTTGCCGCTCTCGTCCTGCCGGTAGGCGCGCAGACGCACCTGGTTGACAAGATCCAGCGCTTCGCTGCGTGACAGCCCCGTGCCGCCGCGGAGGCAAGCCTCGGCAGCCATCAGGTAGACGTCCGCCAGTCGGAACAGTGGGTAGTCTGTCGAACAGCCCGTGGCCGCGGAGTTCGAAGCCGCCTTGCCCTCGTCGGTCAGGTTGGTGAATTTCTCGAAGAAGTAGCCCTCGGCTTGGTTGTCGATGGCTCCTGTGAAGTATTGGGTCTGCCCGTCGGTGTGGAACAGCGCCCGGCTGTCTGCCGTCGCTGCCACGTCGCCGAACTTCTCGACGATCTCACCCCGCGCCCGGAACATGCCCCAGCCGCTCGAAAGTCCGTATTTTGCGGGATCCTGTGAACTGGAGTTTCCGCACGACCCGCAGACGAGGTAGGTGCCGCCGCCCCACGTTACAGAGGTTGTGGCGTCGCATACCATGGCAAAGAGAATTTCGTGGCTCCGCTTATGGTTGTCGGCATTGAAGAGCATTGTATAGTCCGGCTCCAGGTAGAAGGCCGAATTGCCGATAATCTGTTGACAGGCCGATATGCAATCCGTGTAGTATTGCACGACGACGTTCCCGCGGTAGACGGCGCTGTTGAGGTAGAGGCGCGCCAAAAGCGCCCAGGCAACGGGCTTGCTGGCCCGGCCGTATTCATTCGTGTCGGGGAGGGCCTGCCCCGAGGCGTCGTCGACAAGGGTGGTCAACTCCGACTTGATGAAGTCGAACAGCCCCGTACCGTCGAACGCTTCGGGGATGTAGCCGCTAACGGGCGTATTCTCATCGACCTTGGGGCCCTGGTGGTAGAGGTCTAGTACCATCCAGTAGCTCAGGGCGCGCATGAAGCGCGCCTCGGCGCGATAGGTGCGGATCTCGGCCTGCTCCGAAGCCTCGAAACGGGCGATTTCGCCCTCCGTACAGTGGCGCAGGAACTCGTTGCAGAGCGAAATGTTGAAGTAAAGCCAGTAGTAGGAGTCCGACACCCAAGCATCCTTCTTGCTCCAACTTATGTAGGTCAGGTCCGAGAGGTTGTTGCCCGAGAGCCACGTGTTGGCCACCTCGTCCGTAGCGGCCTCCTGTAGGTTGAAGTAGCAGCGCGAGAAATCCTGCCCGTTAATCGTCGTCAGATCACCGTTGGCTCCGCTCTGACCCTGCCCGGCAAGGACGTATGAGGCGTAGATCTTCGCCAGCACCATCCGGTAGTTAGAGGCTAGTGTGTAGACCTCCGAGGAGGTGGTTTCGGTCGTGGGCATCTGGTCGAGGTCGCCGACACAGGATGCGGTCAGCAGCCCCAGCCCGAAAAGTGCGGTATATAGAATGGTTCGAATTTTCATGGTTGTAGGTTTAGAAGTTAAGACCGATTGTCAGCGAATAGATGCGCGGTCGGGGATAAACCGAGGAGTCTACGCCGTTGGCCGTCTCGGGATCGACGCCCGAATAGTTGGTCAGCGTGAAGACATTCTGCACTATGGCCGAGATCTGCAGGTTGAGATGCTTGCATACCTTTCCGAAGTCGTAGGTCAGCTGCAAGTTGTCCATCTTCAGGAACGAGGCGTTCTCCAGATAGTAGTCGCTCTGATACTGGCGCTTGGTGAAGCGTGTGTCGAGGAAACTGCGGTTGAGGTTGTTCAACTGGTAGTCGTTGTAGCTCATCGTTTCCCAGGCTCCCGTGTTCATCGCCATGCTGTTGAAGATATATCCGCCGAGGTTGGCGCGCAGTGAGGTTGAGAGGGCCCAGTTGCGGTACCGTACCGAAGTCGAGAATCCGAGGATCCAGTCCGGAGCCGGTGAGTGGCAGTGGTAACGGTCGTTGGTCGTGATCTCTCCGTTACCGTCCAAATCGGCGTACATACCTTCGATCGGGCGCCCCGTTTCGGGGTCGTAGAGTTGCTTGTAGAGGTAGAACGAGTAGGGGGCGTAATCCGTCGAGAAGACCTGCATCTGGTAGGCGTCGATCCACGGTCCGACCTCCGTATCGGGGCTCGGAGCTCCGGGCGTCAGAGTGAGGTTGCGGATTCGAATCTGTTGCCAGGAGGCGTTGGCGCTGGCCGTCCAACTCCAGTCCTTCGTATTGAGGATATGGGCCGTGAGGGAGAGTTCGATGCCTTGGGAGTCGACGTTGCCCACGTTTTCGAGCAGTAGCTTGTCGAAGTTCGTGCCCGCCGGAACGGGAACTGTCGCCAGAAGGTTTTCAGTCTTGCGCGTATAGTAGTCCGCCGAGAAGGTGATCCGGTTGTCATGCAGAGCCAGATCGAGGCCGTAGTTCCATGCCTTGGTCGTCTCCCACTTCAACTCGGGGTTATAGGCTTCGGGACGGTAGGTATAGACGGGGCTTCCGCCGAACTGGTATTGGGCACCGTCGAGTCCTGGCGTGTAGACAGGGATGTAGCCGTAGTTCGTGATGCCGTCCTGCTGACCCGTCACGCCGTATGATATGCGGAGTTTCAGGTCGTTGACCACCCGGCGCAGCGGTGCGAAGAACTCCTCCTTCGAGATGCGCCAGGCTAGGGCTACGGAGGGGAAGGTGCCCCAGCGATTATCCTTCGAGAAGCGCGATGAACCGTCGCGGCGCATGGTGACCGTCAGCAGATAGCGATCCATCAGGGTGTAGTTCATACGTCCGTAGTAGGAGATCAAGGCATGCCGCTGGTCGGTGGCCGCCGTCGAGGATTGTTGTACGCCATCGACGTTGAGTTCGGCGTAGAACGGCGTCGTGTACTTCCAGAACTGGTAGTCGTAACCGACCGTCAGGTCGATGTTCGAACGGATGGCCTCGATGTCGCGGTTGTAGTTGGCATAGAGGGTCAGCAGCCGGTTGTAGTTGCACTGCGGGCCATAATCATAATCGCGGCCGCCAGTCGTATAGTAGGCATAGGCCGCCTTCGGCACGTAGATGTGCCCCTCGCCCTGCGACCAGTCGTAACCTCCGGTGGCATGGAGCCGCAGCCCCTTGACCCAACGGACGTTCCAGTCGATATCGACGTTCCCGACCACGCGGTAGACATCCGACGTGGATTCGTGTTGATTCAACCGTCCTACGGCGTTGACTAGGGCACCCGTGACGGGTGCGCCGTTGTTGTCGACCGCCTCGGTGTAGCCGCCGAAGGCGTCGCTGCCCGAATAGACGGGGATCGTCGGATTGAGCGTCGCACCTCCCCAGATGGCTGAGGTGTCGGCGAAACGATTCTTGGAATAGGCTCCCTTGAGACTGATGTTGAACCGGAGGTCGTTCTGGAAAAAGGTCGGACTGAGGTTTAGGTTGCCCGTGAATCGGCGGGCGTTGTCGGTCTTGAGAATACCGTCCTGATAATAGGCTCCGGCCGAAATGCGGAAGGGTAGCCACTTGGCCGCGCGTCCCGACAGGCTGAGGTTGTTGTCCGTACCGAAGGCCAGTTGGTAGATCTCGTCGTTCCAGTCGGTGCGGGCTGTTCCCAGCAGCGATTTCTGCCGGTCGGTGCCGTACTGGTTCACGATGGAGATGAATTCGTCGGTCGAGAGCATGTCGGCCGTGCGGGTCTTCGTGGAGAGGGAGTTCGTCGTCTGGAACGAGAGCTTCAGGCCGTCACCCGAGCCCTTCTTCGTCGTGATGATGATGACGCCGTTCGAGGCACGCGATCCGTAGATGGCCGTCGAAGAGGCATCCTTCAGCACCGTCATGCTCTCAATGTCGTTGGGGTTGATCAGGCTCAGGAAGTTGCCGCTCCCGGAGACCGAGCCGCCCACCTCCATCGGTACGCCGTCGAGTACGATCAGCGGGTCGTTCGACGCGTTCAGCGAGGCACCGCCGCGGATGCGGATGGTCGATCCGGCCGTCGGTGAACCGCCGCCGTTGACGATCTGCACACCGGCGATCTTGCCGTTGACCAGCGCTTCGGGCGAAGAGATCATACCTTTGTTGAAATCCTTCTCGCTGACCGAGGCCACCGAACCGGTCAGGTCGTTCTTTTTACGGACACCGTAACCGATTACCACAACCTCCTCGACACTCTGAGCATCGGTGCGGAGTGTGATGTTCATGACATCGGCGGTGATATCAACCGTCTGCGTGACATATCCAACATAGGAGACGATTAGTTGTGCTGCAGTCGTCGGGACGTCGAGCTGATAGGCGCCGTTGAGGTCCGTGGCGGTTCCCACGGTGGTGCCGACCACTTGAACCGTGGCGCCGATAAGCGGCGTTCCGGTGTCGTCGGAGACGGTTCCTGTGATTTTTTTCGTGTTTTGGCCAAATGCGCCGGTCGGGTAGAGCAGCACTGTTGTAAGCAGGAGCCACACGCAGCGCCACAGGAGCTGCACCCCACCGGCCTTTTGCCGCCGGGCCGGAACGGGGGAATGCGATGCCATCGAATGGGGCATCCATGCGATGAGTTTAGGTTCAGTCATACTTCGTGACTTTTCAATTGGTTAGTGAATTGGGGCGAATTGGCCGGAGGTCATCCCGGCCGTCATCACAAAAGTACCGAACCCCAACGAACCCGTCTCGCACAAAAAAGACAAATCATGCAACATATGGGACATCGATCCGCATGTGTGCTTGTAGGAGGGCTTATTGGCCGGAGGTCTCCGAATATTGGCTCGGCTTGCAGCCGTATTGGGCGATGAAACATTTGGTGAAGTACGATGGCGTTCCGAATCCTACCATGTAGGCGATCTCGGCAATGGTGAACTTGTGCTGCGACAGCAGTACGACGGCCTTCTTTATGCGGATCTGGCGGATGTACTCGACCGGCGTGACGCCCGCATATTTCTTGATCAGACGGCAGAGCTGTTTATTCCCGATCCCGGTCTTTTCGCACAGCGTCTTCACGTTCAGTTCGGTGTCGTCGATATGTTCCTCGATCGTGCGGGTAACCAGATCGAGCTGACGTTCGCTGCCCGATTCGGCGACGATCGGCGTAATGGTCGTGATCTGCTCGATGCGCAGCGACTCCCGAACTGCGTTTTTCGCCTGCAGCCGCTGCTCCACCAAGGCGCGCAGCAGGGGTGCCTCAAAGGGCTTCGAGAGGAACGTGTCGATGCCGAGCCGAGCCGCCTGTGTCTCCGTCTCATTGTCCTCTCGGGCCGTCACCATGATGATCGAGATCGATGCGAAGGCCGGCATCGCCTTGATGCGCCGGCACATTTCCAGTCCCGGCATGACGGGCATCATTTCGTCGGTGAGGATCAGCTCCGGGCGGAAGGTCGGTAGCAGGGCGAGTCCGGCCCGACCGTTCGAGGCGATCTGGCACTCGTAGCGCTCCGAAAGAATATCCCGGATGAACTCGGCAACGGCCCGGTTGTCCTCGACAATGAGGACCCGGGGCCTGGACAGATCCGGGTTTGTCTCCTGTGTCGGGGTTGCGGACGCCTTGGGTGCTTCGTATGGAAGCCGGACGGTGAAGGTCGTGCCCATGTTCTCGCAACTCTCGACGCCGATCTCCCCGCCGTGCATCTCGACATAGCGCTTGACCAGATAGAGCCCGATGCCGGTCCCGTTCTTCAGTTCGGCGGTGCGCGACGAGCGGAATAGCCGCTGGAAGATCAATTGCTGCTCTCCGGCGGGGATTCCTACGCCGTCGTCCGAAACCCGGATTTCGATCGAACTGCCGATCCGTCGGATGGAGCATCCGATCGTGGCATACTCCTTCGAATAGATGCACGCATTGGAGATGAGGTTGTTGAAGACGGATTCCATCTTCACGATATCCCACTCCGCCGTCAGGGGCTCGTTGTCCGCCGTGAAGACGAAATGCACCGACGGCCAGGCCTCCGCGTAGGAGTCGAAGATGCTCCGACAGAACTCCGTGACATCGACCCGCGAGCGGATGATCGGGGCCTCCGTTTCGAGGTCCACCCGGTCGATCTCGACGGTTTTATGCACCATCTCGTTGATCCGGACGGCATTCTTGTGAATTACGTCGAGCGTGTGGCTCATCTTCTTGTCCGTGACCTCCTCGCGCAACTGGCTCACCGGGCCGAGGATCATCGAAAGCGGGGTTTTCAGTTCGTGCGAGATGTTGGTCAGGAACTCCATCTTGTGGCGGATGCTGGCCAACGTCTGGTCGCGTTCGCGCTGTTCGAGACGTTTGCGGTCGCGGCGCCGCAGCAGGACGATTGTCGAAAGCGTTGCGCCGCCGAGTACGAGTATGTAGCCTCCGATGGCATACCAGCGTGCATACCACGGCGCGAGCACCCTGACCTGTAGCTTTATCGGCGTCGCTCCGGCGTCGTAATGCTTGATGAGCAGTTCGTGGGAGCCGGACGGCAGATGCGGAACAGACAGGGTGCTCTCTCCCGGAGGCAGAACCACATAATCATCCGTAATCCCGGGGATATGGTATGCGTAGCGGTAGGTCATTACCGGGTTGCAGTTGAGCGAACTCAGTTCGATCTTCAGTTCGTCGGAGGCGGATTTCAGCGTGATGGTTGACAACTCGGTCTCCGCAAGAAACGGGGTCGACGCGACCTTTCCGTCGACGATTACCCGCATGATGTTCACGTCTTTTTTTCGGATGCCGCTGGCGATCCATGCGGGATTGACCTGAATGATTTCGTCAGTGCTCCCCAGCAGAACGTCCCCGTCGGCGGGGTCGAGGTAGATCGAGGAGTATGATCGGTCGGGAACGGGCAAAAGATTGACTTCGCCCGAATCGCTCTGCAAGGTCCATACACCCGTTGAGGTGACGATCCACAGGTTGTCTCCGACCTTTTCCAAGTCGATGATGTTGTTGCTTCCCGATCCGCTGGTCGGAAGCCGGTATACGTGGGTCTGTTCCATCTCCTGCGACACCCGCAGGAGTTTGTCGGTGGCTCCTACCCAGATCTCGTCGTCCAGGTCGATGTAGAGCGTGTTGGGGGAGTTGCCGGTCAGCTCCTTTACGCTGATGCGCTGCAGGCTGTTGTCGTCGATCCGGATCAGGGAGTCGTCCCGGAAGAGGATGGCCCACAGGGTTCCCCGGCTGTCCAGGGCGATCCGGTTGACCAGATTGTTGGGAAGCCCCGTCTCCGTATTGATCGCCTGTTGCGCCCGGCATACCTTGCAGACTCCCAGTGTTGCGGGGTCCACGGCCATGATGCCGCCCAGGTAACTGCCCACCCAAAGGTGTGCAGCGGCATCCTCGACGACGCTGTAACACCAGTTGGCATTGTATTTCCCGTCGGCGTCCTCGATGTGGAAACTCTCGAAGCGGTGACGGCGTTTGTCAAAACGGTTCAGTCCGCCGTCGGTGGCAACCCAGACCGTTCCGTTGTGGTCCTGGAAGATGTCTCGGACCCGGTTGTGCGAAAGCCCGCTGTTTGCATTCCCGGGCAGGAACCATTCTGTCTCCTCGTCCGCCGCGCGGATGATGCCGTTGGGTCCGCCGAGCCACAAGGCGCCGTCCGTGTCGCGCAGCATGGAGGAGATCTGGTTGCCGTCGCCGCGTCCGGTCATGGCGCTCAACTGGATGATATTTAGGGCCGAGGTGGTATTGGTGATCGAAAGCCCCGTGTCGGTCCCGGCCAGCAGGTTGCCTTCGGTATCGACCTTCAGTGACCAGATGATGTTGTTGGCGATGGAGCCCGGAATGCGTGAATCGTGCCGGTACAAGGTTGTTTCCTGCTCCTCGCTGAGGAGATATAACCCGTTGTCGGTCCCCGCCAGAATGTCTTTGGCACAGAGTTGCAGTGATTTGACCGAATTGCCCTTTAAATTTTCGACCACGACGCGCTGCGCCGACAGATCATAGGAGAGCAGGCTGCCTTCGGTGCCGACATGAAGGATCCAATTCCCGGGGTCGAGAGCCAGCGCATTGACAAAAATCGAGGATTTGTCTGTTCCCCGGTATTCCAGCCTGATCGGCTCGATCCGGTTGTTAGAGAGGTCGTATCGGCACAGTCCGCGATAGGTCCCGATATAGAGATGTCCCCTATCGTATAAAAGGGCATATACGGCTTCGTGAGGCAGATCCAAGGTTAATTTCCGCAATTCGTCGGTCTGGAAATCGTATTCGTACAGCCCGGACAGAGCTCCGATCCATAATTTGTCCTCCACGGAGATCATGGCGCGGATTTCGGAGGGGTTGTGATCGGTAACCGGGTATCGCACCGCTCCCGATTGGGTTTCCAGAATCCGCAAACCGTTGTTGGTGCCGAGGTAGAGCGTCCCTTTGCGGGATACGACCCCGTAGATCTGGCATTTGGGAAATCCATTGTCGGGGCCGTATCCGTATATTTTGTATCCGTCGTAACCGAAAAGGCCGTAGTCGGTTCCCAGCCAGGTCAATCCGTTTTCGGCACGCGTGATTGCATGGACCGCCATCGGCATGTTGCCGACGGAGATGTTTTTCCAGAGCAGGTGTTCCGAGGCTTGCACCTGGATCCAACATGCAAGGGTAAGGAGTATGGATGTCAAAAATCTTTTCATGATTTTGTCGCCTAAAAGTCTCAATATGCATTGAGCGGATGGCCGTGTAAACAAAATTAATTTATTTTCTCGAGAAACGCTATCGAAACAATTCGATAAACTTCGTTTTGTTCCTAATTATCTGTGTTTATTATTCAGAAAGAATTGGCAGAATAATAGAAAAATTCTGTGATATGGTACTAAAAAGTTGAATAGCCTCTTCTCCTGGACCGAGAATCTCGGGGCACGGTGGATAACCTTCGAAGCGCTCGGCAAAGAGTCGTTTGACGATGCTCTGACTGCGGTTGTGCTCCAATCCGGCGGCAGCAAGCATTTGCCGGAAGCGGTTCTCCTGCTCCTTGTTGAGCCGGAACGGGTATTTGTAACTTGGGGTCGGGATTTGAGTGTTGCATTTTTTTTGATGAGTCATTCGATAGAAGTTGTGGGGTTCGACTTGGGAGAACTCCGCACGCCTCGCTCGTGGACAACATGCTATGCTTCGTGCTTGATCTGTATGGTGATGAATTGAACGATCTTCACGAAAAGAAGAACTGTCGCCGGATATTTTAACTGCCCATCCCCTGCACGGCTTTGCTGTCGCAGTGGCTGGCCTAAAAACAATCGGGCGGAAAGGAACTTGACTGGTTCCTTTCCGCCAGGTCGGTCTCCGGTATCAGTCCGTAGGCAAAACAGGTCACGATTTGGGCTCGAACACGTTGCCTAAGAATGCATTTTCAGGAGCCGTACAAAAACGAAAAACCTTACATATCCTGAGGATACATAAGGTTTTTTGCTTGTTTTGGCGCTTTCTTTTTCTACGCCCTGGGGTGGAAGATGGGGCTCGAACCCACGACCTTCGGAACCACAATCCGACGCTCTAACCGACTGAGCTACATCCACCGTGTGATACGCATTTGTCGTATCGGGATGCAAATGTAATATGTTTTTTCGGTCCGTGCAAAAAAAACGACTGAAAAATCATCCGGAAATGAAGGAAATGACAAAATGGCAGTCGTCTCTGCTCCTTTGTCACGCAAAATCTGCCAAAAAACGGTTGGCACATCTATTGATGGGATAGAGGTTGCGAAAGCGAATAAAACAGATTATATCAAACAAATTTAAAACACAAGGCTATGAACGTAAAACCATTATCGGACCGCGTGCTGATTCTCCCGAATCCCGCGGAGGAGAAGACGGCCGGCGGATTGATCATTCCCGACACGGCAAAGGAAAAACCCCTGGCAGGTAAAGTCGTTGCGGTAGGCCCCGGAACCTCGGAGGTCAAGATGGAGGTCAAGGAGGGCGACCAGGTGCTCTACGGCAAGTATGCCGGGCAGGAGATTCAGGTCGACGGCGTGGACTACCTCATCATGAAACAGAACGATATTTTGGCAATCATCTAAAATCGATAAACAATCATGGCAAAGGATATCAAATACAACGTAGAGGCGCGCGAACTCCTCAAGGAGGGTGTCGACGCGCTGTCGAATGCCGTTAAGGTGACACTCGGCCCCAAAGGCCGCAACGTGATCATCGACAAGAAATTCGGTGCTCCGCAGATCACCAAGGACGGTGTGACGGTGGCCAAGGAGGTGGAATTGGAGGACGCGTTCGCCAACATGGGCGCCCAGATGGTCCGCGAGGTCGCTTCGAAGACCAACGACGATGCAGGTGACGGTACGACCACCGCAACCGTGCTGGCTCAGTCGATCATCGGTGTCGGCCTGAAGAACGTGACGGCCGGTGCCAACCCGATGGACCTGAAGCGCGGTATCGACAAGGCCGTTGCGACGGTCGTGGAATCGCTCAAGAAGCAGAGCCAGGAGGTCGGCTCGGATTTCGCCAAGATCGAGCAGGTAGCCACCATTTCGGCCAACAACGACGAGACGATCGGTAAGCTGATCGCCGAGGCGATGGCCAAGGTCAACAACGAGGGTGTCATCACCGTTGAGGAGGCCAAGGGAACCGAGACCCATGTCGAGGTGGTTGAGGGCATGCAGTTCGACCGCGGCTATATTTCGGCTTACTTCATCACCGACACGGAGAAGATGGAGGCACAGCTCGAGAAGCCCTATATCCTGATCACGGACAAGAAGGTTTCGACGATGAAGGAGCTGATGGGCGTGTTGGAGCCGGTGGCTCAGAGCGGACGTGCACTGCTGATCATCGCCGAGGATGTCGATGGCGAGGCCCTGTCGGCACTGGTTGTCAACAAACTCCGCGGTACGCTGAAGATCGCCGCCTGCAAGGCTCCGGGATTCGGTGACCGTCGCAAGGAGATGCTTGAGGACATCGCCGTCCTGACGGGTGCAACCGTGATCTCGGCCGACAAGGGCATGAAGATCGAGGATACGACGCTCGCGATGCTGGGTTCGGCCGACAAGGTGACGCTCAACAAGGAGAACACCACGATTGTCGACGGTGCCGGCAAGAAGGAGGAGATCGCAGCCCGTGTGGGTCAGATCCGCGCGTCGATCGAGAAGGCTACGTCGGATTACGACCGCGAGAAGCTGCAGGAGCGTCTGGCCAAGCTGGCCGGCGGTGTTGCCGTGCTTTACGTCGGAGCCGCTACGGAGGTCGAGATGAAGGAGAAGAAGGACCGTGTCGATGACGCGCTGGCCGCAACCCGCGCAGCCGTCGAGGAGGGTATCGTCCCGGGCGGCGGCGTGGCTTACATCCGTGCCACGGCGGCTCTCGAAGGCATGAAGGGCCAGAACGAGGACCAGACGACGGGTATTCAGATCGTGAAACGCGCCATTGAGGAGCCGCTCCGCCAGATCGTCGAGAACGCCGGCGGCGAGGGTTCGGTGGTTGTCAACAAGGTGAAGGAAGGCAAGGATGCCTTCGGCTACAACGCCCGCGACGACAAGTATGAGGACCTGCTGAAAGCCGGTATCATCGACCCGACGAAGGTGTCGCGCGTAGCGCTGGAGAACGCCGCGTCAATCGCTTCGATGTTCCTCACCACGGAGTGCGTGCTGGCCGAGAAGAAGTCCGACGCTCCCGCCATGCCAGCAATGCCCGCAGGCGGTATGGGCGGCATGATGTAACGGACTTGCATCGATAAGCGGATATTTCCGCACACCCCTCGAACGGGACGAATGGAAGGTACCTCGGGTACGGATCCATCCGTCCCGTTCTTCGTGATGCCCGGGAGATCCCGGTCCGAGCCCTGCATTCGGGGCGGGTGCGGGACGGGGCGGGGCGGGGGCTCGCTCTGCGGTCTTCCAGCGGAAAGAGGGGGAATTCCGGGTCGGGGCGTGCATTCGGGCCGGGGCGGTTTCGTTTTGCCGCCTGTTTTTTGTACCTTTGCGGCGAAAAAATGCACGCTATGAAAAAAGGAATACTCTATGCCATGCTGGCCTCGGTATTGTGGGCGATTGTCAATCCGTTCATCAAGCAGGGGCTGAGCTACGATTTTACGCCGATGAATTTCGCGGGTCTGCGCTTCACCATTGTCGGGATCATTCTCTTCGCCTACACCTGGCATCGCGGCATGTGGTGCGAGATCATGCACCACCGGAGGCTCTTCGCCAATCTGATTCTGATCAACATGTTCCTGGGCTATACGGCTTTCTATTTCGGGGTCGATTTCGTCAGCGGGGCCATCGGTTCGATCGTCATGGGCCTCACGCCGCTGATCAACGTGCTGCTGGCGCATCTCGTGGCCAGCAACGACCGTCTGAACCGGTACAAGGTCGTGAGCCTTGCGGTGAGCCTCGCGGGGCTGCTGCTGATCGTCGGTACGGGCAGCGACGGTTCGCCGCTCGACTGGCGCGGCATCGGGGGTATCGTCCTGCTGCTGGCCTGCATTCTGTTCCAGGGCTATTCCGCGATCTCGGTTTCGGAGGACAAGGGCAAGGTCGACCCGATTTTCCTGAATGCCGTGCAGATGTTCTTCGGCGGCCTGCTGATCTACGGCGTAGGGGTCTCGGCGGAGGGTTTTCACCCCTTCTGGGCCAAACCCTTTGGGTTCTATGCCAGTCTCGGCGTGCTGGTCTTCATCTCGGTCTTCGCCTTCAGTTTCTGGTTCATGGCCCTGCGCACGAAGGGGGCGAAGGTCAGCGACATCAACATGTGCCGTTTGATCAATCCCGTCCTGGGGGCGGTGCTCAGCTGGATCATGCTGCCCGGCGAATACCCCGATTTCAGCACCGTGGCGGGTATGGTGGTCATCGTCAGCTCGCTGCTCATCTACTTCCGGGGCGAGACAATCGTGCAACGCTGGCAGCAGCGCCGGCATTGACGCGAAACGGACCGTCCCCGAAAGGAACGGTCCGTTTTCTTTTGCTGTGGAGGCCGGTTTTATTGCTCCTTGCCGCATTTGCAGTTCAGCATCTTCCAGACGCCTGCCGACAGGGCGGCTCCGATGAACGGCGCTACGATGAACAGCCACAGCTGGCTGAGTGCCGTGCCTCCTGCGAAAATCGCCGGGCCGAAACTGCGGGCCGGGTTTACGGAGGTTCCCGTGATCGGAATGCAGACGATGTGCACCAGCACCAGCGTCAGGCCGATAGCCAGTCCGGCCAGGTTGCCCGCGCCTTTCTCGCTGTCGGTCGCGCCGAGGACCACGAGTACGAAAATGAAGGTGAAGACCACCTCGGCGATCAGCGCCTGCACCATTTCGCCTTCGCCGAAGCCGTTGGCACCCGTTGCGGTTGTTGCGCCGTAGGCTCCCGTCGAGGTGAGCAGCCAGATGATCGCCGATCCGATCAGGGCACCGGCAAACTGGCCCACCATGTAGCCGGCGGCGTCCTTGCCGCTCATGCGTTTCGAGAGCCACACGCCGAGCGTGATGGCCGGATTGATGTGGCAGCCTGAAATGCCGCCGATGCAATAGGCCATCGCTACGACGGAGAGACCGAAGGCGAACGCCACAGCCAGAATTTCGGCCGGGGCGTCGCAACCCAGAAATACGGCGCTTCCGCAGCCCATCAGAGTGAGAACCATGGTTCCCACCATTTCTGCAAAATATTTCTTCATGATCATTGGGGTTTAGAGGACTGATGTCCTGTTTGCTTATACAAATATACGAAAAAAGAGCGGAAAGGGTGCAGAAAAAAGTGCTAAAAATTGATGACACCTCCGGGCGGGCGGCGTTTTCGGCGGACCTACGGCATCCATTCCAGGATCCCTTCGATGGGGTTGGCCGCGCGCCAAGTCTCGAATTCGGCATAGGTGCGCACGCCGTCGCGAAGGACCGCCCGGTAGTATTCAACGCCCGGGATCTTCACCTCGTCGGGAGTGTCGTACTTGAGTTGCAGGATGGTGCGGCGCGTCTCGTCGGTCAGCACCGAGGCGATCCGGTCGGCCACGCGTTCGAAGTAGCCGTCCCACGCCGAGCCGCGGGGCATGTGGATCATGTCGATCTGCCAGAGCCTTTCGTCTGCGTCGGCATACCACGCATGCCACTCGAGGCACTGGTCCCGCGTGTCGAGCAGGTTGGTCAGCTCGATGCGGCGGATGCGGGGATTTTCGGCCAGCCGGGCCATGGCGGCGAAGCTGTCGGCCACGCGCAACGGGGCCGAGTAGATGTGGTAGTCGATGTCGCGGTGCTTCATCAGCAGTCCCGTGCGGAGCGAGCCTATGAGGTTGGGTTCGGCGCCCACCGAGCGCCAGACGGCTTCCAGATCGGTGTCGCGGATGATCTCGCGGGCCCGCTGTCGGTTGGCGGCCGCAAGGTCGAGGATGTCGGTCATGGCATGTTCTTTTTGGGGTATATAACGGCGCCGGAGCGGTCGCGCTCCGGCGTGTGGAATCGGTTGCGTGCGGCTATTTGCCCAGCAGGATGCGGGCCTGGGCCAGGGCGGCGTCGGTGATCTCCGAGCCGGAGAGCATTTTGGCGATCTCGGTCACACGCTCCTCGTCGTTGAGGCGTGTGATGTCGGTGCGCCCGCCGCGCTTGTAGACCACGAAATGGGCCGTGCCCTTCGATGCGACCTGCGGCAGGTGGGTGATGTCCACCACCTGTATCGAGCCCGAGAGCGAGGCGATGATTTCGCCCATGGCGTCGGCGATGCGGCCCGAAACGCCCGTGTCGATCTCGTCGAAGATGATTGTCGGCAGCTGCATCCGTTCGGCCAGCAGGGCCTTCAGGGCCAGCATCACACGCGAAAGTTCGCCGCCCGAGGCGATGCGCTCGACGGGTTGCGGCGTCATCCGCGGATTGGCCGTGAAGAGGAATTGCACGCTGTCGCGGCCCGTGCGCCCCGGTTCCGCGAGGGGGAGCAGGGCGATGCGGAAAACCGTCTCGGCCATGCCCAGCCGGGCGAGGGTTGCGAGGATGTGTTTCTCGAATCCGGAGGCAGCCTTTTCGCGCGCCTTGTGCAGGCGGTCGGCCAGCGCCGCGGTCTTTGCGGATGCCTCTGCGAGGGCCGCTTCCGCCCGGGCGATCTCCTCGTCGCTGTGGACGATGGCTGCGAGTTGTGCGACGCAGCTATCGCGCAGGGCGATCAGTCCCACCTCGTCCGCCGCGCGGTGTTTCTGTTGCAGGGCGATCAGCGTGTCGAGCCGCGCCGAGCATTTCGCCAGCCGTTCGGGGTCGGCATCGAGCCGTTCGCAGGCGGCGGCAGCCGAGCCGTTGATGTCCTTGAGTTCCTCCAGCACCGAGCGCAGCCGTTCGGCGTATTCTCCGGCGGCGGGGTAGTGGCTGCGGATGTGGTTGAGTTCGTTCTCCGAATTCTTGAGTTGCGCCAGCACCCCGCTCTCGTCGGTGTCGAGGGCATTGCGCAGGGAGGTCAGCGCTTCGCCGATGCGGTCGGCATTTTCGAGCACCGTCAGTTCCTCCTCCAGTTCGGCCTGTTCGCCGGGGCGCAGGTCGGCGGCCGTCAGCTCCTCGGTTTGGAAGCGGAGCCACTCCTCGTCGCGGCGGCCCTTGGCGGCCTCCTCGCGCAGGGTCGCAAGCTGGCGGCGCAGTTCCGTGAGCCGAGCATACTGCGCGGCATACTGTGCCAGCAGCTCCCCGTTGGCCGCCACGGTGTCCAGAGCCGAGGTCCGGAACTCCTCCGACGAGAGAATCAGATTCTGGTGTTGCGAGTGGATGTCCAGCAGGCGAGTGCCCAGTTCGCGCAGCTGCGCCAGCTGCACGGGGACGTCGTTGACGAAGGCGCGGCTCTTGCCCGCAGGGGTGATCATGCGTGTCAGGGTCGTCTCGGGGGCATAGTCGAGGTCGTTCTCGTCGAAGAACGCCTCCAGACCGCTCCCCGTGATCTCGAAAGTCCCCTCCACCGTGCAGTTGCGCGTTGCGTCCTTCATCGCCTGCCCGTCGTTCTTGGCTCCGAGCAGCAGGCCCAGGGCCCCGAGCAGAATGGATTTGCCGGCTCCGGTCTCACCCGTGATGATGTTCAGGTGGGGATCCAGCTCCATTTCGAGCTTGTCGATGAGCGCATAGTTTTCGACCGACAGACGGCGTAGCATACCAATTCGGAATTAAGAATTCAAAAGTAAGAATTAAAAACGAAAAAACGAAGCCCGCGGGGCCCTGTTGCGTGCTATTGGGCGAAGAACTTTGCGATGCGTTCGGCGATGCGTCCGGCGACTTCACGCTTCGACAGCAGGGGAAGCTCTTCGCGGCCAGCGGCATCGATGAGGGTCACCTTGTTCGTATCGCCGCGGAAGCCGGCTCCGGCGTCGCGCAGCGAGTTGAGAACGATGAAGTCGAAATTCTTCTTTTCGAGTTTGGCTTCGGCATGCGCCTGTTCGTCGTGGGTTTCCAGGGCGAATCCCACCAGCAGGCGGCTGCCCTTGCGTGCTCCGAGTTCGGCGGCGATGTCGCGCGTGCGGCGCAGGGGAATGTACATGTCGCCGTCGCATTTCTTGATCTTGGTCTCCGAAACCCGGTCGGGGGTGTAGTCGGCCACGGCGGCGCACATGACAGCCCCGTCGGCCCCGTCGAAGGCCTGGACCGCAGCCTCGTACATCTCGGCGGCCGAGAGTACGTCCACTCGCTCCACGCCCGCAGGCGTCGGCAGCGAGGTGCGGCCCGTGACAAGCTTTACGCAGGCGCCTCTGGCGGCCAGTTCCCCGGCAATGGCATAGCCCATTTTGCCCGAGGAGTGGTTCGAGATGAACCGCACGGGGTCGATGGCTTCGATCGTGGCTCCAGCCGTGACGATCAGTCGTTTACCCTGCAGGCTCTTTTTTTTTTCGCAGAGAAGATCGCTGACGAATGCGACGATCGCATCGGGTTCGGCCATGCGGCCCTTGCCCTGAAGACCACTGGCCAGTTCGCCTTCGCCCGGCTCGACGATCCGCACGCCGCGTCGGGCAAGTGTCCGGAGGTTCTGCTGCGTGGCTTCGTGGGCATACATGTCCAGATCCATGGCCGGGGCCACGGCGACCGGACAGCGCGCCGAGAGGTAGGTGGTCAGCAGCAGGTTGTCGGCGATGCCGCAGGCCATTTTGGCCAGGGTGTTGGCCGTGGCCGGGGCGATCAGGTAGCAGTCGGCCCATTCGCCCAGCGACACATGGGAGTTCCACGCTCCGTTTTCGGGATCGAAGAACTCCACCAGAATCGGGTTCTTCGAGAGCGTGGCCATCGTCAGGGGGGTGATGAACTGCTTTGCCAGCGGGGTCATCACCACGCGCACCTCGGCGCCGGCCGTCTTCAATAAACGACAAAGCATGGCAGCCTTGTAGGCCGCTATGCTACCCGTGATACCCAGCAGTATGTGGCGTCCCGCCAGCGGGGGACACGTCTCCGGGGATGTCATTGCGTGCGGATGTTAGATCTCCTTCAACTCGCCGTCCTTGCCCTCCTTGTAGACCAGTTCGTGGTCGAGGAACTCCTCGGTGGCGATGATCACCGGTTTGGGCAGGCGCTCGTAGTAACGCGAAATCTCGATCTGCTCGCGGTTCTCGAAGGTCTCCTCCATGGTGTCGGTGGGCGATGAGAAGTCGGCGAGCTTGCGATTGAGCTCCGTCTTGAGTTCGGTCGAGATCTGGTTGGCGCGGCGGGCGATGATGTTGATGCTTTCGTAGACGTTGCCCGTCTCCCGGTCCAGATCCACCAGCTTGCGCGTGACGGTGTTGTTGGGAATGTTCTTCTTGATTTCCATCTTATATGTTGTTGTCCTTGTTATTGCGGTCGAGGTAATCGCGGGCCTGCTGGGCCATGCGGTCGAGGTTCTTGATATGTTTCGATTCGGGGAACTCCTCCTTGAACGAGAGGTAGGAGTCGAGCATCGACAGGTAGCGGTCGGTCTGCTTGGAGGAGATCGAATTGCTGGCCAGGTGGTAGCCCGAATCGACGATCAGATACATGATCTCTTCGCGGTGCTTGCTCTCGGGGTATTGTTTCAGCGCGTTCTTGAAGGCCACGATCGCCGACTTGTATTTGCCCGTTTTATAATAGGTGTAGGCATTCAGGTAGGCCTTCTCGTGGAGCCGCTCGGTCAGCTCGGTGTCGATTTTCCGGAAGTTCTCGACACGGTCGCTCTGCGGGTAGCGCGATATGAATTCGTTGATGGCGATCAGCGCGTGCCCGGTCATCGTCTGGTCGCGCGAGGGACCCGGCGAGAGGTAGTAGAAGCAGAGCGCATACATGCCCTCGGCGTCTTCGATGAAGGCGCTGCGGCCGAATTTGCGGCGGAAGTCGTCCAGCAGGGCCGATGCCGTGTCGAAATCGCGGTTCTTGTATTTGCAGCGGGCATTGAAGAACAGGACGCTGTCCTCGCGCGACGTGCCCGCGTAGTAATGCTGCACGCCCTCGAAAAGGGTCGAGGCGCGTTGCCATTTCTCCTTCTGATAGTACTCCAGCGCCTTGCTGTAAATCAGTTCGGGCTGCCCGCTTTTCAGAAGGGCATTCATCCCGGAGCATCCTCCGAGGAGGATCGCAACCGCCACTCCGCAAAGGGCGTATAAAAAAGTCTGCTTCATTTATGAATCTTTTACGGCGCTTTATCGCACAAAGTTACGCATAAATTAACGATTTGCAAAAAAAAATATTGCTTGCGGCGACAGCGGAGGAGTGCAGTGCGGTTTCGGGGTGTGGCGAACCGGTGTATTTGCGGTCGGTTGCTGTCGGTTGCGGTGCGTGCCGGGGAAGGCGAGCGCGGACGGGTGCGGCGGGGGCGTGGCGGGCCGGTGGTCGGGCGCGGACGGGTGCGGCATGGGAGCGGGCGGCGGCGGAGGGAGGAGAGCCGGCGAGCGGTGAGAGCGGGAAAATGGGCGGGGCCTTCGGAACCGGAGCCTTCTGAACCGGGGGGGCGTCAGGGGCGGAATCACATCAGGGGCGATACGAGCCGGAGCGCGTCGCCCAGCGTCCGGCGCCACAGCGGCGGCCTCCATTCGGCGGGGGTGATGCGTCGGCACGAGGCGAGGTCGTTGTCGAAGGTCGCAGCCAGTTGCCGGACCGTCGCGCGGTCGCGGATGAAGGCCGTGACTTCGAGATTGTCCGTCAGGCTGCGGTAGTCCATGTTTGCGGTTCCGACCGAGGCCAGCGTGTCGTCGACGATCACCAGTTTGGCGTGCAGGAATCCGTTGTCGTAGCGGTAGAGTTCGACGCCGGCGTCGAGCAGGTCCGCGACGTAGGAGTCGGAGACCAGGTCCGAGAGCGGCGAGTCGCTGCACGTGGGGATCATCACTTCGACCCGGATGCCGCCCCGCGCCGCAAGGCGCAGCGCATCGAGAATTAGCGTCGGGGGCAGGAAGTAGGGGGAGCAGATGCGCACCCGCCGTCTGGCCCGGACGACGGCCGCCGCGAACGCGTCGGCGATGGTCAGCCGCGAAGGACCCTCTTCGGACCAGGCCAGCTGGATCGGCAGGCGCTGCCGGATGCCGTGCGGGGCGACGTAGCGGCGCAGGTCGAGGCATTCGTGTGTGACCCGGGCCCAGTCGGCGATGAAGAGCCGCTGCATGTCCTTCACGGCATCGCCCTCGATGCGGAGATGCTCGTCGCGCCACTTGCCCATGTCGTTCCCGTCGAGGTAGTATTTCGCGATATTGATGCCGCCGAGGAAGGCGATACGGCCGTCCGTGACGACTATTTTGCGGTGGTTGCGGCGCGATACGCGTGTGGAGAACCACGGGAAGCGTACCGTTTCGAAGGCGGCCGTGCGGATTCCGGCGTCGTGCATGCGGCGCAAAGTCGTGCGGCTGAGCCGCCACGAACCCACGGCATCGTAGATGACGCGCACTTCCAGCCCGGCGCGGGCCTTGCGGATCAGAATTTCGGCGATGGTGCGCCCGATGCGGTCGTCGCGGATGATGTAGTACTCCATGTGTATCGAGCGGGCGGCGTGCTGCAGGGCGGCGATCAGGGCCGTGAAGGCGTTGCTGCCGTTGTGCAGCAGGCTGACGCTGTTGCGGGGTGCGGGGCGGGTTCCGCAGCCGCGGGCGACGATCTGTTCCACGGCATCGCCCCGGCAGATGCAGGGTTCTGGCGCCGGGATCGCACGGCGGTGTCCGGCCAGCACGTAGAGCAGCGTGCCGGCGACGGGAAGCAGGAAAACCAGTGCCAGCCAGGCGGCTGCCGAGGCCGGTATCCGTTGGCGACGCGTGATGACGAAGGCCGCGCCGAGGGTCCACAGCAGGTGAAGCGTAAGGGCGATGTACATACCCCGCAGGGCAGGCACGATCCGTGCCACGGAGCGCGAAAAAAGATTTGGAAATATGGATTTTACTTCCTATCTTTGTCTATACAATAGCAACGGGGTTCTGGCCTTTTTGGGTCGGGATTCTTGTTTTTTTACGTTTTTATTCGGTTTTTTGGAATTTCCGGCTCCGGCGGGAGATTCCGGAGAGTTGTTGAATTATGGCACAAGAGATTATTTACCTGACAGCGGAGGGTTACAAGAAAATTAAGGACGAACTCGAACACATGCGTTCCGTCGAGCGTCCGGCGATTTCGGCGGCGATCGCCGAAGCGCGCGACAAGGGCGATCTTTCGGAGAATGCGGAGTACGATGCCGCCCGTGAGGCACAGGGCCTGCTGGAGATGCGTATCGCCAAACTGGAGGATACGATAGCCAATGCCCGAGTGATCGACGAGTCGAAGATCGACAAGAGCAAGGTGCAGATTTTGAGCAAGGTGACGCTGCTGAACCACAACAATCAGAAGCAGGTGACCTACACGATCGTCGCCGAGCACGAGGCGAATCTGCGCGAGGGCAAGCTGGCGATCGGCACGCCCATCGCAAAGGCGTTGCTGGGCCGCAAGAAGGGCGACCGTGTGGATGTGGAGGTTCCGGCCGGCACGATCCATTTCGAGATCCTCGACATCAGCATTTGAGCCTCCCGGCTTTTTTCGGGGGCGTCCGCTTCCCCCGGGGGGCCGGACCAGACATACATCCTCGTTCGGAGGTATTTTTGCAGGGGTCGCGACAAGCGGCCCCTTTTTTTATGTCGCTAACCGTGCGTGTGATACGTCTTTGTCTGGGGTGTCCTGCGACTTTGTGGCTGTTCCGCCCCTGCCGCTTCCCGTGGCCTTGACAGGCGTTTTCGGACCGGCGGGGGGCGATCCGATCGGGGCGGGGAGTTGTGCGGCAGGGTTGCGTTTGCGCCCGCTGCCGTCACCGTTCGGGCCGCTCGATTGGATCAGATGTCAGTGCCGGGCGCGACTGGGACTTTCGGGGGCCGTTTTCGGGGCGAAGGGAACCGGAAACACTTGCTGTCGGTTGTTGACGACTGCTGCCGGTTTCGGGGCGGATTGGACATGTCGGGTGTGTCGAATGTGTCGGGGCGGATTGGGAGTGTTGAGCGTATCGAACGTGTTGGGGCGGATTGGGTCTGTCGGGCCTGCCGGGTCTGTCGGGCGGATGGGGGTGCGTGTAGCTTGAGGTTCGTGCCGTGTAGCTTGTGGCGCATGATCTGTGGCGCATGATCTGAGGTGTGTGGCATGCGGCCCGTGACCCGTGACCCGTGACCTGTGGCTCGGGCTGCATCTGCGCGGGTCTGCGGGGTTTCGCGGGGGGCGATTGCGGCGGAGAGCGTTGCGGGGCTTCGGCCCGGATACGAAAAGGCCGCCCCGAACGTCGGAGCGGCCTTTGTGGACGGGTTTCTTGGGCTTTACGGGACGGCTTTCCGTTTTCCGGTCGTCCGTCTCCGTCTCGCCCCCCCCCTCCTTGGTTTAGAGAGCCTTGATCTCGTGCAGGATGTTGTTCGTCTTGCGGACGGCCTCGGCCGAAGCGGCGAACTTCTCGGCCTCTTCCTTCGTGAGGTCGATCTTCACGATCTTCTCGATGCCCTTGCGGCCGATGATTGCGGGAACGCCGATGCAGATGTCCTGCTGGCCGTATTCGCCTTCGAGGTAGCAGCAGCAGGGGATCATCTTCTTCTGGTCGTTGAGGATAGCCTCGACCATCATTGCGGCGCCGGCACCGGGAGCGTACCATGCCGAAGTGCCGATGAGTTTGGTCAGAGTGGCTCCGCCCACCATCGTGTTGGCTACGGCCTCTTCGAGTTTCTTCTTCGAGGCGAACTGCGAAACGGGAACGCCGTTGACCGTGGCTTTCGATACGAGCGGGAGCATCGTCGTGTCGCCGTGGCCGCCGATGACCATGCCGTCAACGTTGTTGATGTTGGCACCCGTGGCTTTGGCCAGGTAGCATTTGAAACGGGCCGAGTCGAGAGCGCCGCCCATGCCGATGATGCGGTTCTTCGGGAGTCCCGAAGCCTTCAGGGCCAGGTAGGTCAGCGTGTCCATCGGGTTGGCTACCACGATGATGATGGCGCGGGGTGAGTGTTTGATGACGTTCTCGATCACGCCTTTCATGATGCCGGCGTTGGTGCCGATCAGCTCCTCGCGGGTCATGCCCGGCTTGCGGGGAATGCCCGAGGTGATGACTACCACGTCCGAGTTGGCCGTCATTTTGTAGTCGTTGGTTGCGCCGACGACCTTCGTGTCGAAATCCATCAGCGTCGAGCACTGGTACATGTCCAGCATCTTGCCTTCCGAGAGACCCTCTTTGATGTCGACGAGGACCACTTCGCTCGCCACTTCGCGGCAAGCCATTACGTTTGCACAGGTTGCACCTACGGCGCCTGCACCTACGACAGTAACTTTTGACATAACAGTAAGTATTTTGTGTAAAATGTTCGTTTCGCCTCCGGCGGACGGTTTCGTGCGCGGCTTTCCGCCGCGTTTGCAACCTGGCCCCGCCTCTGGATTCCCGCCTTGGCGGTTCATCCGAAGGGGACTTCCTATCCGATCAGCTTCTCGTAGTCGGCGGCGCTGAGCAGGGCGTCGTATTCGGCCGGATCCGACATCTTGACCTTCACGAGCCAGCCTTCGCCATAGGCGTCGCGGTTGACGACGGCGGGGTCGGCATCGACAGCCTCGTTGAATTCCACGATCTCGCCGCCCACCGGGAGGAATGCGTCGCTGACGGTCTTCACGGCTTCGATCGAACCGAAGACCTCGCCTGCAGCCAGGGTCTCGCCCACGGTCGGAACGTCGACGAAAACGATGTCGCCCAACTGGCTCTGGGCAAAGTCGGTAATGCCGATAACGGCCATGTCACCCTCGATGCGGCACCACTCGTGGTCGCTGGAGTATTTCAGATTTGCAGGTACGTTCATAATATCCTTGAAATTTGGTTTGAAATAGGCTGTTTTACGATGCAAATATAACTGTTATTTCTGTAACAGCAAAGGACTTTCACACTATTTTGCCATATATTTTTCCTGCGGCGGATTTTGGGCCGCCACCGCAGTCGGGTTCGCTTGAAGCAGGATGTTAGTGGATTGTAGGACAGGTCTTTATCTCCGATTGGCCGGCGTCGGTCCGGGTTGCTTTCCGGTGTTGCGGTTCCCGCCCCGGAGCTTCGGCCGGCGCTCCGGGGCGCAACGGCAGGCTGCGGCGGGTCGTTGCCGAGGCTGCATGGTGTGTGTCGGGGCGTCTTGCCGGCATTATCCGGGCCCGGCTGCCGGGGCGCAGATGTTGGGCGAAAACGGCGGCAGGGTGGGTCGGGATGCGAAAATCCGGTGCTCCGACCTCCCCCCCCCCTTCTGATGCCGATGCCTGCTATTGCGGCTTTTCAATCACGAATTCGATCTCCTTGAACAGGTATTCCCCGAGCGTGCCGTCGGAGTGCCGCAGCAGGAGTTCGCCCGTGGGGCGCACACCCTCGATCGAGGCCTCGGTCGGCCGGCCGTCGGGGAAGCGGAACGTGTGCCGCTCGCCCAGCCGGTACATCCGCTCGCGGTAGTCGCTCTGGAGGGGCTCCCGTTCGCCCTGCTCAAGCTGTGCGTAGCGGATGCCGATGCGGTGGCGGAAGGCTTCGAGCACCTCGCTGCGGTCGAACGCGTGTCCCGCGATCAGGGCCATCGACACGGGGTTGGGGAGCTCGGGGTCGAACTCCGTCTGGTTGACATTGATGCCGATCCCGACGATCGTGCGGCCGAGCGTCGGGCCGGAGTAGCTGTGTTCGATCAGGATGCCGACCAGCTTCTTGTCTCCGGCGTAGATGTCGTTGGTCCACTTGATGCGCGTCGCGATGCCGAACTGCGCAAAGGTGTCGGTGAGTGCGAGGGCTACGGCCTCGTTGAGCAGAAACTGTTCGCCGGCCGGCAGGAACCGGGGTTCGAGCACCAGCGAGAAGGTGAGGTTCAGACCCTCGGCGCTCGACCATTTGTGGCCCCGCTGGCCGCGGCCGGCACTCTGGCGCTCGGCCCAGACGATGTCCCCGTGGCGGTATTTCGCGTCGCGGGCGTCGTCGTTGGTCGAGGTGGTCTCTTCGATGTGGTCAATCATTGCTATACCGATACGCTGAAGTCGCGCAGGGCGTCGTTCAGCGAAGTTTTCTTGTCTGTGGACTCCTTGCGCTGGCCGATGATCAGCGCACACGAGACGCTGTATTCACCCGCCGGGAACTGCTTGCGGTAGCTGCCCGGAACAACCACCGAACGGGGCGGAACATAGCCCTTGTAGGTGACGGGTTCGGGGCCCGTGACGTCGATGATGTGCGTCGAACCGGTGATCACGGTGTTCGAGCCGAGCACCGCCTCGCGGCAGACGTGCGCACCCTCGACCACGATGCAGCGCGAGCCGATGAAGCAGTTGTCCTCGATGATCACCGGTGCGGCCTGCACGGGTTCCAGCACTCCGCCGATACCCACACCGCCCGAGAGGTGGACGTGTTTGCCGATCTGGGCGCAGGAGCCCACCGTGGCCCACGTGTCGACCATCGTGCCGGAATCGACGTAGGCGCCGATGTTCACGTACGAAGGCATCAGGATGGCTCCCGGAGCGATGTAGGCGCCATAGCGCGCCACGGCTTGGGGCACGACCCGCACGCCCAGCTCCTCGTAGCCGTGCTTGAGTTCCATCTTGTCGTACCACTCCAGTTCGCCGGCCTCCATTTTGCGCATGGGCTGGATCGGGAAGTAGAGGATCACGGTCTTCTTGACCCACTCGTTGACTTTCCATTCGCTTTTGGCGGGGTTGACGGGTTCCGCCGTGCGGAGCTCGCCCTTGTCCACCAGTTCGACGACCTGCCGTATGGCCTGCTGCACGGCGGGATCCTGAAGCAGCGCGCGGTTTTCCCACGCCTGTCCGATTATCGTTTCGAGTTCGTTGTACATAGACTGTTGTTTTCGATAGGCAAAATTACGGAAAATATTGAATTTTTCATAACTTTGCCCCGATCATTACCCAAACAGTTCAGTTATGAAGCATTTATCCATCAAGGTCGCCTTCCTGCTCGGAGCAGCGGCGGCGGTAAGTTGCGGCAATATGAAGCAGATCAAACATCAGCCTTACCCCGAGGCCGTGCGCGGTGAGGTGGTGGACAACTATTTCGGCACGGAGGTGTCCGACCCCTACCGGTGGCTCGAGGATGACAATTCGGAAGCCACGGGCGCATGGGTCGCCGCCGAGAACGCCGTGACGCAGGACTACCTTTCGCAGATTCCGTTCCGCGGGGCCATCCGCGAGCGGCTGACCGAATTGTGGAACTACGCCAAGGAGAGCGCCCCGCGCAAGCACGGCGACTGGTGGTACTATACGTATAACGACGGGTTGCAGAACCAGCCGGTGATCTACCGCACGAAGACGCCGGGCGAGGCCGGCGAGGTGTTCCTCGACCCCAACAAGCTCTCCGACGACGGAACGGTGGCCCTGGCCGCCATGTCCTTCTCGAAGGACGGCCGCTGGTTTGCCTATTCGGCCGCCACGTCGGGTTCGGACTGGGTGGAGATCCGCGTGATGGACACCGCCGACAAGTCGCTCACGTCCGACAGGATCGAGTGGGTGAAGTTCTCGGGCGCACAGTGGGCGGCCGATTCCAAGGGATTCTATTACAGCGCCTATGATGCTCCGAAGCAAAATACCTACTCGTCCAAGAACGAGTTCCAGAAGGTCTATTACCACACTCTGGGGACACCCCAGGCGGCCGACAAGCTTGTCTACGAGGACCGGGAACATCCGCTGCGCTACTTCTCGGCATGGACTTCGGAGGACGGTAAATGGCTCTTCGTCATCGCTTCGGAGGGAACGTCGGGTACGGAGATCCTTTATAAGAAAGTGTCGGAACCGAAATTCCGCGTCCTGCTGCCGGGCTTCGAGGCGGATTATTCGCCCGTCGACTGCAAGGACGACCAGCTCTATTTCGTGACCAACCGGGATGCGTCGAACTATGCGCTGATGAAGATCGATCTGAACCGTCCCGGGCAGCCCGAAACGGTGATTCCCGAGAGCGACCGGAATCTGCTCGAGGGCGTCGGTACGGCGGGCGGCAGCCTGTTTGCCTACTACCTGCAGGATGCGCAGAGCCGGATTTATCAGTACGACTACACCGGAAAGCAGGTGCGCGAGGTGGCGCTTCCGGCCATCGGCTCGGTCGGCGGATTCGACGGCCGCGAGGAGGACACGGAGCTTTACTATACGCTGGCCAACTACACGGCTCCGGCCACGATCTACAAATACGACATCGCTTCGGGCGAATCGACGCTTTACAAGGCTCCGGAGGTGAATTTCGACCCCGAACTGTTCACGACCGAGCAGGTGTTCTACACCTCGAAGGACGGCACGCGGGTTCCGATGTTCATCACCCGCCGCAAGGACATGAAACGCGACGGCAAGAATCCCTGTCTGCTCTATGCCTACGGCGGTTTCCAGATCAACCTCACGCCCGGTTTCAACCCCTCGGCACTGATGTTCGTCGAGCAGGGCGGCATCTACTGCGTGGCCAACCTGCGCGGCGGCTCGGAGTACGGTGAGGAGTGGCACAGGGGCGGCATGCTCGAGAACAAGCAGAACGTCTTCGATGACTTCATCGCCGCTGCCGAGTATCTGGTTGCCGAAAACTACACGTCGACGGACAAGCTGGCCATCCACGGCGGCTCGAACGGCGGTCTGCTGGTCGGTGCCTGCGAGGTGCAGCGCCCGGATCTCTATGCCGTGTGTCTTCCGGCCGTGGGCGTGATGGACATGCTTCGCTACCACAAGTTCACCATCGGCTGGGGCTGGGCCGTGGAGTACGGTTCGTCGGAGGACGAGGAGCAGTTCGGCTACATCTACAAATACTCGCCCCTGCACAATATCAAGGAGGGTGTGAAATACCCCGCGACGATGGTCATTACGGCGGATCACGACGACCGCGTCGTTCCGGCCCACTCGTTCAAGTTCGCCGCCACGATGCAGCATGCCCAGGCGGGTGATGCCCCGATCCTGATCCGCATCGAGTCGAAAGCGGGCCACGGCGCCGGCAAACCCACGTCGAAGCGTATCGACGAGGCGACCGACATGTACGCGTTCCTGTTCCAGAACATCGGCGTGCCGTACAGGGAGCTGAAAAAGTAATATTTTCAGGGGCCGCATTGCCGCTCAGAATCGTTTTCGGCGCCGGGCTGCGGCGGTTTCCGCGGGAGCAACAGGCGGAGGGTGCGGCGCTTTGGCCGGCAAAAGCCGGGGAGGGGCGCCGCACCGCCGCGTGCATCCTGTCGGGCGGCAAGACGCCAGGATTGGGTTAGTTAGGTTAAAACGAGAGACAACATGAAAGTCTATAAATTCGGAGGAGCGTCGGTGCGGAATGCCGACGGTGTGAGGAATCTGCGCAAGATCATCGACGACGAGCAGAACCTGTTCATCATCGTTTCGGCGATGGGCAAAACGACCAATGCTCTGGAAAAGGTGTTCGAAGGGCTTCAGAAAGGCGACAAACAGCTCTCGCTGGAGCATGTCGGGCAGCTGCGGAAGTGCCATGCGGAGATCATCGACGAACTGTGGCACGAGCCGAAGCGGCTTCCGGCCGTCGATGGGCTGTTCGACGAACTGGAAAAGGTCGCCACGCAAACCGTCTACAAACCCGGTGACGCCGAATTGTGGTACGACACGATCGTGGCCTACGGCGAGTTGGTTTCGACGACGATCATCTCCGAATATCTGAACTACGCCGGGGTGTCGAACCGCTGGATCGACATGCGCCGTTGCTTTCTCACCGAGCAGCGCCACAAGGACGCCGGAGTGGACATCGAGGCTTCGGCTCCGCTGCTGAAAAATGCGCTGGGCAAATGTGTCGAGAACATCTTCATCGGGCAGGGCTTCATCGGCGGTGCGCCCGACGGCACGACCACGACCCTGGGGCGCGAAGGCTCGGACTACTCGGCGGCGGTGGTGGCCAACATTCTCGATGCCGAGTCGATGTCGGTGTGGAAGGATGTGGACGGCGTGATGAACGCCGACCCGAAAGCGTTCCCCGATGCCGTGCAGATCGCCGAACTGAACTACCTCGACACCATCGAACTGGCTTACAGCGGTGCGCAGATCATCCATCCGAAGACGATCAAGCCGCTCCAGAACAAGAACATTCCGCTTTACGTACGTCCCTTCGGCGACAAGCGCAAGCCCGGCACGGTGATCCGCGGCATGTCGGCCCCGATCGACGTGCCCATCCTGATTCTCAAGAAGGACCAGGTGTTGCTGACCATCCGTTCGCGGGATTTCTCCTTCGTGCTGGAGGAGAAGTTCGCCACGATCTTCTCGCTGCTGGAGCGTTTCCGCATCAAGGCCAACCTGATCCACAATTCGGCCGTGAACCTGAGTCTGTGCGTCGACAACTCGTGGCACATCGACGAGGCCATCGAGGCGCTGCGCGGCGCGGGCTTCGATGTGATGAAGGCCGAGAACATGGAACTGCTCACGGTGCGCGGCTATACCGACGAACTGTGGCGGCGTTACGCCCGGGGGCCGCAGGTCTTCGTGCGGCAGGCCACGCAGTCCACCGTGCGCGTGGTCCGCAAACGGGAATAGCCGGTCCCGGGGGCCGGATTTGATGGGCGGGAGTCGCCGGATGCGTTTCGAACGGGTCCGAGTGTCCCCGCCCCTCGTTTTTTAGGGGTTACTACTGTCCGGAGCGGAGTTTGTGGATGATGTCGATCACCGACGAGTCACGGATTTCGCCGTTGCGCTTCATGTGCCAGATCGTGCGGGCGATATAGCGCTCGATGTCGCGTTCCAGCCGCTTGTAGAGCGGGCATTTGGTGTAGTTCTCGTTGTCGAGCAGCACGTCGCGGATCGAACGCAGTGAATTGGTGTAGTTCGACATCTCGTTCTTGAGCGCCACGCCCTGCTTCTTCGAGGCGGTGATCTTGGCGATCGACATGGCTCGCAGTTTCTCGCACACGGTGTTGAGCAGGATCAGCACCACGTTGTCCATCAGCGTGTGGCCGTGCATGAACAGATAGGCGTTTTCGGGCATCAGGCCGCGCTTGCGGAGCTGCAGTTCGAACTCCTTCATGGGTTCGATCATCCGCGGGTTGCGCTGCCGGAGCAGTTCCTCGCGCTTTGCGACGTTGCGCCGCAGCCACTCGATGGTCTTCGCGCCGTTGTCCTCGATGTCGAGGTAGCCGATGCGCACCGACTGCTTGAAGTCGATCAGCGGAAAGACATGCTCCGTGGCGAGCTGCGCCGAGTAGGCATACCAGAGGAACAGCGGGTAGATCGTGCACGAATAGTCGTGCATGAATTTCACGAAGTCGAAGATGCGCGTGTCGTTCTTGGTGGCCTTGACGCAGACGTTGTGCAGCGAAGGGGCGTAGCAGAGGTAGTTCTCGGTGGCGTAGGCGTAGGTGTGGAACATGAATTTGGCCTCGGCGACCTCTTTCGACTGGGGCGTGCGCCCGGCGAAGAGGTAGTCGAAGTCGGAGTCGACGCAGAGAAGCAGCTCCTCCGACGAGCGGGGGATCATGCTCATGAGGACCTTCTTGCCCTTGGGCAGGTCGCCGCGGTCGGGGACCGAGATTTCGAAACGCAGGTAGGGATTCTGGAAATGGTCGAAGATACCGCGCCAGAAGGCCACGTCTTCGTAGCCTTCGACATAGACCTTCACCAGCCGCTGGTCGGGGTTGGCAGGCAGCGGTTGGGGCAGTTCATCGAGCGTCATCGGACGCGTGAAGGGGTTGAACTTGCGCAGTTTTTCGCGGAACTTCTTCGTCATGCGTTAACAAAGATAAATATTTTGTTAATTTTGCGCAATAAATGACGCCGCTTTAGGCGTTTAATTTCAACCATTCGAACATTATGGCCGACAACGACTGGAAATCACGCCTCGGGATGGTCTACTCGACCGACCCGGGTTTCAACTACGAAACGGACGACGAACCCGAAGCCGAGACGCTGCCCGCCGGGCAGCAGGATCTGCGCGTGTGGCTCGACCGCAAACAGCGGGCGGGCAAGGTCGTGACCCTCGTCAAGGGGTTTGTGGGCCGGGATGCCGACCTTCAGGAGTTGGCGCGCATGCTGAAATCCCGGTGCGGCGTCGGCGGTTCGGCGAAGGCGGGCGAAATCATCATCCAGGGCGACCACCGCGACCGTGTGGTTGAACTGCTCACCCGCAGCGGCTACCGTTGCAAAAAAGCCGGTTCGTAACGTGCGCCGGCTGCTGTTGCTCCTTGCGTTGCTAAGTGTGTGGTGCGGTGTCGAACGCGCCGCGGCCCAGTATTATACCTGGGGTTCGGATCCGCCGCAGAAATGGTCGACGATCCGCACCCCCGACGTGCGGATGATCTATCCCGATACGGTCGCCGGCATCGCCCGGCGCACGCTGTTCTATCTCCGCTCGGTCCGTCCCGACATCGGTTACGGATTCCGCCACGGCCCGATGCGCATCCCCTTCGTCATGCACCCCGCGAATTTCCAGTCGAATGGTCTGGTGATGTATCTTCCCAAGCGCGTGGAATTCCTCACCCCGCCGGCCGTCGACAGCTATTCGATGCCGTGGTACAAGCAGCTCGCGGCCCACGAGTACCGCCACGCCGTGCAGTACAACAACCTCAATCGGGGCGTCATCCGCGCCCTGAGCTATGTGCTCGGGCAGCAGGGATCGACCATCGGCCTGCTGTGCATGCCGATCTGGGCCATGGAGGGCGACGCCGTGATGTCCGAGACGATGATGTCGTCGTTCGGCCGCGGTCTCCAGCCTTCGTTTTCGATGGCCTACCGCGCCATGGGCGGCGTCGGCCGCGACCGCTGCAACATCGACCGCTGGTTCTGCGGCTCCTACCGCGACTACATCCCCGACCACTACCAGCTGGGCTATCAGATCTGCTCCTATGCCTGGGAACGCTACGGCGAGAACATCTGGGACAAGGTCGCCTGGTACGGGTCGCGCAATCCCTACGTGCTGGCCACCACGCGTGTGGCGCTGGGCAAATTCTACAAGACCAACGTCATGAAGCTCTTCCGCGAAACCTTCGACGAGTTGGAACGCTACTGGGATTCGCTGCCGCAAACCGAGGACAGCGCCGTGCCGCTCACTGCGCTGCCCGAAAAGAACCACACGACCTACCAGTGGCCTCTGCCGCTGGGCGACACGGCTGTGCTGGCGCTGAAAACCGATCTCGACCGCGTTTCGCGTTTCGTCGTGATCGACCGCCGCACGGCTCGGGAACGGACGCTCTGCCATACGGGACTGGTCTCGACCCGTCCGTCGATGGCCGACGGCCGCGTGTGGTGGACCGAGTACCGCCGCTCCGCGCTCTTCGAACAGCGTGTCAATTCGCAATTGTGTTACATGGATCTTGCCGACGGTGTGCCCCGCACGGCATCGGGGCGGCGGAATGCACTCTATCCCACGGCCTCGGGCGAGGAGTTCGGATGGGTCGAGTACAGTCCCGACGGTCGCTATACGGTTGTGGTGCGGCATGGCGGGGAGGCCGAACGGCGGTTCGAGACTCCCGATCGGGTGGAGATCCACGGATTGGCGTGGGACGATCGGACCGTGGCGTGGTATGTCCTGGTCACCGACGACAGCGGTATATGGATCGGCCGCATCGATTCCGACGGCATGCATCCGATTACCGAAGGGGCCTACATCACCCTTTCGAACCTCCGGGCTGCGGACGGCAAACTCTATTACGGCTCGATCGCCTCGGGCAGGGACGAGGTCCACTGTTACGACCTGATGTCCCGCCGCGAATACCGCATCACCACCTCGGCCTACGGCTCTTTTGCCCCTGCTCCGGCGGAAGGAGGGGTGCTGCTGACGACCTACGACCGCCTCGGTTACCGCGTCGCCGAGCAGCGGGCCACGGCCGGCGACAGCCTGCCGATTCGCGTCACGCCGTCGCGGCTGCCCGTCAATCTGGTGAACCCGCCCCGAAAACGGTGGGACGTGGTGAATCTCGACACGGTGCGCTATACGTGTGCCGATTCGGTCGGACTGTCGGGCCGGTTCCGCGCCAAACGGTATCGCAAGGTCCCCAATCTGATGAACGTCCACAGCTGGATGCCCGTGGCATTCAATCCCTTTGCGGCGGTCGACGAACATGTGATCAATCTCAACGCGGGCCTTACGCTGATCTCGCAGAACCTGCTTTCGAACACCGAGGCCTACGCCTCCTACGGCTGGAACCGCCACGAGGGTTCGCTCGTGAATCTGGGCGTGCGCTATTTCGGACTGGGCGTGCGTTTCGACCTGGATGCCTCCTACGGCGGCAACCAGCTCTTCTATGCGCTGGCCGGGCGCGACGAGCAGGGAAACCCGGTCTACCAAACGCGTCCCGCCCCCGACAAATACTACTCCGTGGGGCTGTCGGCCACGCTGCCGCTCTATTTCCAGCGGGGCTATCACACGCGGCAGTTCTCCCTGTCGGCGGGCTGGAACTACTCCAACGGCATGGTCGCCGATCTGGGTAAAATCGAATGGGAGAACGGCAGCATCTCCAACATGCAGCGGATCGGTTTCCGCAAGGGACTGCACAAAGTCTCGTTCGGAGCCGGATTCTCCGACCAGGTGCGCATGGCGCACCGCGACATCGCGCCCCGCTGGGGCTACACCCTCAGTGCGAACTACACGTTCAACCCGGAGAACAGTCATTTCAGCGATCTGATTTCATGCTACGGACAGGTCTATCTGCCGGGGCTGGCACCCCACAACTCGCTGTTTCTGGCCGCGACCTACCAGACCTCGATCGGCGGCTACAAGTTCCCGTCGGGATATGCTCCGCTGAGCTACAAATCCACGCGGCTGGTTCCGCACGGGTTCACCTCCGCGGACATCGTGTCGAACAACTACATGGCTTTTCAGGCCGACTACCAGCTGCCGGTGTGGTATCCCGAGGGCGGCATCGGTTCGGTGATCTACATCAAGCGCATCCGGCTCAATGCCGGAGGCGACTATGCGCAGTTCCGCGACGTCGGCAACAACGGGATGACCCGGCGGCGGATCTGGTCGGTGGGCGGGGACCTCATTTTCGACTTCAACGTCTTCCGGCAGCCGGCGTCGGCCACGTCGACCCTCAAGCTCTCGTGCTACCGTCCGTCGTGCGGCGGGGTCTATGTCGCAGCATCGCTGGGATTGCCGTTTTAGCAATATATTTCGTATCTTTGTCGCAAATTTCGTCGTATGGGACAGAAAAAAAAGATGGGTGTCAGCCCGAGAACGATAAAATGGATCTGGTACGCGGCTTTCGCGCCCTTTGCGCTGGTGGCGCTGATGCTGCTGCTCACGGTCTTCGGCGTCTTCGGACGCATGCCCTCGTTCGAGGAACTGGAGAATCCGCGCAGCAATCTCGCCACGGAGATCTACTCCGAGGACGGCAAGGTGATCGGTACGTTCTTCGTGCAGAACCGCTCCTATGTGCAGTATGCCGACCTCTATCCGTCGGATTCGACGCTCCACATCCGGCTGGCCGGCTATGAGGTGCCGCCCATCGTTGCGGCGCTCATCGCAACCGAGGACGTCCGCTTCCGCTCCCACTCGGGTATCGACATCCCTTCGCTGGCGCGTGTGGCCGTGAAGACCCTGCTGCTGCAGAACACCTCGCAGGGCGGCGGCTCGACCATCACGCAGCAGCTGGCCAAGAACCTCTTTCCGCGCGATACGGTCCGCAACCGCGCTGCCGTCGTCCGCAAGGCCAAACTCGTGACCGCAAAGTTCAAGGAGTGGATCACGGCCCTCAAACTCGAATACAACTACACCAAGGAGGAGATTGCCGCCATGTACCTCAATACGGTGGAGTTCGGATCGAACGCCTTCGGCATCAAGTCAGCGGCCCACACCTTCTTCAACAAGGACCCGGACGAACTCAACGTGCAGGAGGCGGCCGTGCTGGTGGGGGTGGTGAATGCCCCGACGCGCTATTCGCCCATTCTGAATCCCGAAAATGCCCTCGCACGCCGCAACCTCGTGCTTTCGCGCATGGAGGAGGCCGGGGCCCTGACCCGCGGGCAGCGCGATTCGCTGGCGGCGCTGCCGATTGTGACCAACTACAAACCCGTGTCGCACAACGAGGGTGCGGCGACCTATTTCCGCGAGATGCTGCGGCTGGTGATGAACGCCCGGCCTCCCAAGCGCAACCAGTTCTACAACGAGTGGGACTACGATCAGGCGCTGAAGGAGTACAACGAGAACCCGCTCTATGGCTGGTGCCACAAGAACACCAAGGCCGACGGTACACCCTACAATATCTACCGCGACGGGCTGAAGATCTATACCACGATCAACTCCGTGATGCAGACCTATGCCGAGCAGGCCGTGCAGCGGCAGATGGAGAAGGAGATTCAGCCCAGGATGGAGGCGCAGTTCCGGGCGACGAAGACGCTTTTCGTCGATGCTGATCGCGAGGAGCGTGATCGGATCATGCGCCATGCCGTCCGCTATTCGGACCGTTACCGCGAGATGAAGCACGCCGGGGCGAGCGAGAAGGAGATCAACGCGGCCTTCGACAAACCCTGCCACATGCGGGTGTTCACCTACAAGGGCGAACGCGACACGCTGATGACGCCGCGCGACTCGATCCTCCACCACAAACGGATCATGCGGGCCGCGATGGTGTCGCTCGATCCTGCCACGGGCTTCGTAAAGGCCTATGTCGGAGGGCCGAACTTCCGTTACTTCAAGTACGACATGGCCAAGCAGGGCAAACGCCAGATCGGTTCGACGATCAAGCCCTTCGTCTATACCTTTGCCATCGACCATCTGGGGCTGACGCCCTGCACGATGGTCCCCAACCTGCCGACGACCATCGAGACGGCCAACGGTACGGCCTGGTCGCCCAAGGAGGCCGGCAATGTCGAGTACGACGGGGTGCTGCACCCCCTCAAGTGGGGACTTGCGCGCAGCCGCAACAACTATTCGGCGTGGATCATGAAGCAGGCCAAGCAGCCCGCCGCCGTGGCCGACTTCATCTACAACATGGGCATCCGCAGCTACATAGACCCCGTTCCGGCTCTGGCTCTCGGCTCTTCGGAATCGAACGTCTACGAGATGGTGAGCGCCTTTTCGACCTTCGCCAATCAGGGCGTGCATACCGATCCGATCTTCGTGACGCGCATCGAGGACCGGCAGGGCAACCTGATCGCCAGTTTCATCCCCCAGTCGCAGGATGCCGTCGGCGAACGCACGGCCTACACGATGCTCATGATGCTTCAGGAGGTGGTCAACTCGGGAACGGCGGGCCGTTTGCGGTGGCAGTTCGGGCTGACCGACATGGAGATCGGCGGCAAGACCGGAACGTCGAACAAGAACCGCGACGCGTGGTTCATGTGTGTGGTCCCGAAGCTGGTGACCGGGGCCTGGGTCGGTGGCGAGGATCAGTCGGTGCACTTCATCCGCGGGGGTGAGGGCAGTGTCATGGCGCTGCCGATCGTGGGCGAATATATGAAAAAGATCTACGACGACGGACGTTTCGGCATCAGCCGCACGGATCAGTTCGTGCGTCCGGCGATGATGCCCCGTTACGACTGCGAGGAGGAGGCCGGTTCCGAGGTGCCGGACAACTCCGAGGACGAATATTTCTTCGACTGACACGGAGCCGATTCCCCGTATTCGGTAAAAGTCCGGGCCGCCCGTCGCAAGGCCGCCCGGACTTTTTTTGGAGGGGGAGGACTGGGTTTGCCCGCCCGTCTGCCTATCTGTCTGCTCGTCCGCCTGTCCGTCTGCCTGTCCGTCTGCCTGTCCTCTTGCCTCCTGCCCGCCATCCCGGCCGGGACCTGCCCGATAGGGGGATTCGGCCGGAGGTGTCCACCCGGTCGGAGGAGTGTCCGGGAGCTGTCCGGTCGGGGAGTTCGGCCGAAGAGTTCGGCCGAAGGATGTCCGGTAGAGGCTGTCCGTTCGCGGGCGGCGGTGCGGTCGGCCCCGTCCGGATCGGCTGCCGGAGCCGGATTTCGCCTATTTCCAGCGAGGGAGAAGGATTTTTCCCGGAAAATCGTTATTTTTGCCCGCGGAGTTTCCGGGTACGGTCCGTCCGGGCGGAAACATGGATTACTTTATAACTTTATCGAGATGAAAATTGCTATTGTGGGCGTCAGCGGTGCTGTGGGCCAGGAGTTTTTGCGGATTTTGGAGGAGCGCCGGCTCCCGATCGACGAACTGGTGCTGTTCGGTTCGGAACGCAGTGCGGGCCGCACCTATAAATTCCGCGGCGAGGAGCTTACCGTCAAACTGCTGCAGCACAACGACGATTTCAAGGGAATCGACTTTGCCCTGACATCGGCCGGGGCGGGCACGTCGAAGGAGTTCGCCGAGACGATCACCCGGCACGGGACCGTCATGATCGATAATTCGAGCGCATTCCGCATGGATGCCGACGTGCCCCTCGTGGTGTCGGAGGTCAACCCCGGGGATGCGAAGAATGCACCCCGCCGCATCATTGCCAACCCCAACTGCACGACGATCCAGATGGTCGTGGCGCTGAAGGCGATCGAGGATGTGTCGCACATCCGCCGCGTGCACGTGTCGACATATCAGTCGGCCAGCGGTGCCGGGGCGGCCGCCATGGCGGAACTCGAGACGCAGTATGCCGAACTGGGGGCGGGCAAGGAGCCGACGGTGTCGAAATTCGCCTTCCAGCTGGCCTACAACGTGATTCCGCATATCGACGTCTTTACCGACAACGACTATACGAAGGAGGAGATGAAGATGTTCCACGAGACGCGCAAGATCATGCATTCGGACATCGCCGTGTCGGCTACCTGTGTGCGTGTCCCGGTGATGCGTGCGCATTCGGAGAGCGTGTGGCTCGAAACCGAATGCCCGGTCTCCGTGGCCGAGGCCCGCGAGGCCTTTTCGAAGGCCCGGGGCGTGGTACTGATGGACGATCCCGCCGGCAAGGTCTACCCGATGCCGCTCTTCATCGCCGGCAAGGATCCCGTCTACGTGGGGCGCATCCGCAAGGACCTGACGTGCGATAACGGGCTGACCTTCTGGTGTGTGAGCGACCAGATCAGGAAGGGTGCGGCGCTCAATGCCGTGCAGATTCTCGAGACGTTGATTTAGCCTTCGGGCGGAGCCGCCGGGGCGTACCGGCAGGAGGCCGACGGAAGGATTGGAGCCCTGCACCGCCCGTGGGCACATCGATTGCGGCTTACATGCAGGGCGGCGGTTGGGACGCTTGCGCAAGCCCGGGATTTCGTCCCGGGCTTGTGCCGTATTGCGCGTATTGGGAAACCCGGATCAAACGGGGCCCGATAAGCGGGGCGGAAGGGCGGCTGCTTGCGGCCTCTCGGTACAGCTCCCGGGTTTGTCCCGAAAGCCCGCAAAGGCCGATTGGGGCGTCCGGATGAAACCCTCGCTCCATCCCTGTTTTCGGCCCTTTTTCTTCGGACGCAGCCCCGGAGGAGCCGGCCGTCCTGTTCGGGCGGGAGGTTCGGCGACGCCTCCCCGATTGTTAAATTTCACCGTTCGTCGGCCAAATTCCACGCAATCTGTTTGCAGATGTCGGGATATTTTGCGAATATTGCATATGGGTTGTGCATATGAAAAATTGGCCATCCGCCGAATTTTGGCATTTTTAGCCACAACTTTTTTCCGATTTTTGAAGACCTTTGTATAAAACGACCTCAAAACCTTAAAAACCCATGAATCTCTCGTTCGAAAAATTGATTCTGATGCTCGGTCTGGCATGCTCGGTCTCGTGCGCGCAGCCCGAGAACAAAACGGAAATCCTGTTGCCCACTCCCGTGACGGTGGTCAAGCAAAACGGCTCCTTCGCCTTCAAGGAGGGAATGACGGTCAGCGTGTCCAGCAAGGAGCTGCTGCCGGCGGTCGGGTATCTGGAAAGTTTCCTGCCCCGGAGTTTCCTGACCGTCAAGAGCGGTGAGGATGCGGCCGCTCCGATCCTCATCTGCCGGGTCGACAGCCTTGCCAAGGGAGGCTACCACCTCGCTGTCGGCAAAAAGCAGCTGCTCATCGAGGCTGCCGATTATTCGGGCGTGGCTTCGGCCATCTCCACCGTGCGCCAGCTGCTGCCCGACGGCATCGAGGCCCGGGATTGGAGCAACCTCTCGATGGAGTGCGTCGACATTACCGATGCGCCCCGTTTCGAGTGGCGCGGCATGCACCTCGACGTTTCGCGTCACTTCTACGACAAGGAAGAGGTGAAGCACCTGCTCGACTTGATGTCGCTCTACAAGTTGAACAAGTTCCACTGGCATCTGACCGACGATCAGGGCTGGCGCATCGAAATCAAGCGCTACCCGCTGCTGACCGAAAAGGGCGCATGGCGCAAGTTCAACGCGCACGACCGCACCTGTCTGCGTTACGAGCAGGAACTTGCGAATCCCGACTACGGCATTCCGGCCGACAAGATCAAGATTGTCGAGGGCGACACCATCTATGGCGGTTTCTACACCCAGGAGGATATTCGCGAGGTGGTCGGCTATGCTGCCGAGCGCGGTATCGACGTCATTCCCGAAATCGACATGCCGGGCCACTTCCTGGCAGCCATCGAGCAGTATCCCTTCGTCGACTGCGAGCAGGCCGAGGCGTGGGGTGATGTCTTCTCCTCGCCCATCTGCGTAGGCGATGAAAAGGCCGTGGAGTTTGCCTGCAACATCTGGAAAGAGGTCTTCGAACTCTTCCCCTATGAGTATGCCCACATCGGCGGGGACGAGGTCGACCGCAAGAACTGGAAGAGCTGCAGGAAGTGCAACGAGCTGATTCGCCGCGAAAAACTGGGGAATGTCGACGGGATCCAGGCCTACTTCATCCGCGAGATGGAGCGGTTCTTCAACTCCCACGGCAAGCGTCTCATCGGTTGGGACGAAGTGGTGGAGGACGGTCTGAATGCCACGAGTGCCATTTCGTGGTGGAGAAGCTGGTGCGGCGATGCCGTGAAGAAGGCGACCTCCAAGGGCATGGAAGCCATCATCTGCCCCAATACCTGCTTCTATTTCGACTACGAGCAGAACGACGCTTCGCTGACGCAGATCTACGGGACGAATCCCTATCCGGCCGATCTCACCGAGGCCGAGAAGGCGCTGGTGAAGGGTGTGCAGTGTAATATCTGGTGCGAGTGGATTCCTTCGATGGACCGCATGGAGTACATGATCACGCCCCGGATGGTGGCCGTCAGCGAGTTGGGCTGGTGTGCAGCCGACAAACGGAACGATTATCCGGCCTTCGAGGGCAAGCTGCTGGGCCACTTCCCGCGTTTCGACAGGATGGGCGTCAACTACCGCATTCCCGACCTCAAGGGCTTCCATGACCGGAACGCATTCGTCGACAGTGCCGCTCTCAAGGTCGAGTGCATGCTCCCCGGAATCGATATCCGCTACACGACCGACGGCTCCGTCCCCACACTTTCATCGCCCAAATACACGGCTCCCGTTCCAGTTACCCAAACCACCCGTTTCGTGATTCGCGGCTTCCGTCCCGACGGCACGCCCGGCGATATCTACCGGACCGAGTTCATCAAGCAGGATTACATGCCTGCCGTGACCGCCCCCGCAGCATTGGGCGAGGGCCTGCGCGTCGAGCGCAAGGACTACACCGGTGAAGTCTGCGCCCGGATCCCTGCCGCGCGCACCCTCGAAACCTATGTCAGCACCAACGGCGTGAATATCCCTTCGGAGGTGAAGGGCTCCATCGCGCTCCTCTTCGACGGCTACATCGAGGTGCCGGCCGATGGCGTCTACACGCTGTCGACCCTCTCCGACGACGGCAGTGTGGTGACCATCGACGGCGAGGTGATTGTCGACAACGACGGTGCCCATTCGCCCCGGGAACGGACCTCGCAGGTGGCTCTGGCAAAGGGGCTCCACAAGATTCAGGTCACCTATTTCGACTACAACGGCGGTCTGCTCAAGTTCTTCGAGACCGGAGCCGACGGCGTGAAGCGCGAATGCCCGGCCGCATGGTTCAAATATGCTCGGGACTGATCCGTGGCCCATTTGCAAATCACCCCGACCGCGGTTACTGCGTGTCGGGGTGATTTTTTTTTGGTCCGAATCGCTAAACGCCTCATTTGCGGTGGCCCAATAGCAGCAGGGGCAGGAAGAGATAGAATCCCAGCAGCAGGATGCCCGCTGTCGGCATCGCATGCCGGGCGAAGCGGCGGCGATGGACGAAGGCATAGACGGCAGCCAAAACCGCCCCCAGCCACAGTGCATGGGGCGAGTAGGGCGCAAGACGCGGACGGACAAAGGCATCCTTCGCCGAGGTGAAGGACAGAGCCGTCGGGAAGAGGTATTTCCCCACACGCTCCGCGGTGGTGGTCTCTGCGGGCGGGGTGTAGGAATCCACCAGCGAATAGTCGCGGGCATTGATCGCCATGAGCCGCTCGTCGTGGTCGCGCTGCAGGGTGACGGTCCAGTAGAACATGTCGCCGATGATCATCAGCGCATCATTGGCGGCATCGAACGGCTCGACGGATACCTCGTGCAGCGAGTAGTCCCCGGCACGCAGGGCGTGGAACCGCCGCTGGCTGTCGCTCATGAAGGCGAGATGCCGTCGGTCGGCAAATTCGGTGACGAAGATGTGGGTGATCTCCAGCGAGTCCGGAAGGGCGATGCGGCGGACTTGGGGCTGGCCGTCGATTTGCAGCAGGTGGAAAATCTGACCGCTGTCGTCCTTCAGGAAATAGCCGTTGTCATACTCCTTCTGCGTCGAGGCGTTGCCCGACACCAGCCGTGCCGGAAAGCGGAACCCCGCCTCCTGCAGGGCGGCCGTGAAACGCCGGCTCTTGTCGGCATTGACCGTATTGGTGGCCATGTCGACAAACTCCATGGCGTGGCCTGTGATGCGGAATACATCGGTGGGCGACTCGAACTCGAGCCTTCGGGGATGGGACTCCAGGATCTGGTAGAGGCCTGTCCTGGGGCGGTTGATCTCCGAGGGGGTTGTGCGGAAGATGAATCCCGTGCGTTCGGCATCCTGCGGCGTGACTTTCACGCCCTCGATCTCCGAAGGGAAACGTCCCTCGGCGGCCAGCTGACGGTAGTAGAACAGGGGCATGATGCTGTCGATCTGCCGTTCGGTGTATCTGTTGCCGTTGAAGTCGCGGCCGAAGACCTTGCCGTGGCAATCGTAGTCGAGCTGTGCGAATGAGTGGACGATGCAGCTGTAAAGGGTGAAGGGGTGCCACGAGGGTGAGGCGGTCATGAAGGCCAGCAGCCAGGGCAGCAGCCACGACAACAGACCGCAGGCCAGAACGACAACTCCTGTTTTGATAATCTTGAGCATGGGTGTAAAATCTGTTTTGCGGTTAATCCTGGCAGCCCTCCTTGAAGCGGTGCATCGACAGCAGGGGCAGGAAGAATAGACCCGCGAGCAGCACGGCCAGCCAGGGCAGCATGCCGTCGTAGGATCGGGGGACGTCGCTCAGGTAGAACATGCGGCACAGCCCCAGCGCCATGACGATGTAGATTCCGCGGAGGTAACGGGTCGGTTCCATGCAGATCCAGGCGCAGAGCAGGTAGAGCGTCAGCCCGGCCAGCCACCACGGCAGGGCGGTGAGCAGTGCGTGTGCGGTGAGCTCGGGAGCCAGCAGGCGGTGGAGGTAGCCCCACAGCAGCACGCCCTGAAGGGCGAACAGCACGATGAGCAGTCCCAGCCCGATGGCGGCCATGAGCAGGATCATCCGATGGCGGGGATAGGGCAGGTGGAGGGTCAGTTTCAGCCGCTTGTGCATCATTTCGGGCAGGAACTGCGCCAGCGAGAGCAGCAGGCCTGCGATGAGCGGCACGAAGCGCAGTATCTCGATGAACACCACCTCCTTGTCGAGCATTATCTGCCACAGATGGGCGGCTCCGTTGAGGGTGACGGCGCGGTCGATGCGCAGCAGGGCGTAGATCGTTATGCCGATGAGGGCGAGACTCATCACCGGCAGCAGCGAGCGCATCTTGATCCACTCTTTGTAGAAAATCGCTTTTTCCATGGTTGTCAATATTTTCCGGTCAGGCCGATGAAAGCGTCCTCGAGGTTGAGCTTCTCGCGCGTGAGTTTGCCGAACGGTATGCCGCTGCGGCGCAGTCTGTCGGCCACCGTGTCGGGGGCTTCGAACGAGAACAGCTCGCCCTCTCCGCGGGTCACCTGCGGATGGTGGCAGCCTTCGATGTCGGGCAGTGACGACAGCGGGGTGGTGAACATGTAGCGGCCGAACGTGGAGAGCAGCTCCCCGACGGGCATCTGCACCATGATGCGGCCGTAGTCCATGATGATGCACTCTTCGATGAGTTTCTCCATGTCCTGAATGATGTGGGAGGTCAGAAACACGGTCTTGTCCTCGGCACGGGCATAGTCGCGGAGATACTCGACGAACAGACGGCGGTAGCCGGGGTCGAGACCCATCGAGAAGTCGTCGAGGATGAGCAGCTCGGCATCCTGTGCCAGAATCAGACCGAGGGCCACCTGCGACTGCTGGCCGCACGACATGCGCGAGATGCGCTGCCGCGGGGCGACATGCAGTTTCTCCATCAGGGCGTAGTAGGCGTCGCGGTTCCATCGGGGGTAGAACGGGGCGTAGAACCGCTCGATTTCCTCGATGGTCATGTAGGAGTACTGCACATGGCCCTCGATGAGCAGGGCTATCTTCTGTCGGGTCTGCGGCGTGAGGCGGCGCAGCTCCTCGCCGAAGATGCGACACTCGCCCTCGAGGGGCCGGAGGTAGCCGCTCAGGATGTTGATGGTGGTGGTCTTGCCGGTGCCGTTTTTGCCCAAGAGGCCGAGTATTCGGCCTCTTGGTACATCAAAACTCAAATCCCGATAGATGAGCCGCTTCCCGTAGTAGTGGGTCAGGTTCCGGCATTCGATAACATTGTCGTTCATGCTCCTACTGCATGAGTGAGGGGGTTGATTCGGGCGTGAAGTCCACCGTCGAATTGTTGGTGTCCTTGAGCAGGGTGCGGCCGTCGGCCATCTTCACGCTCTTGCGGATAACGCTCTTGCCGTAGCGGGTCTGGTCGTGGTCGATCTTGCCGCAGTAGCTCCAACCCGAATCCAGCGTGGGTGCAGTGACGATCCAGGCAAACTGCTCCTCGATGCTCAGGTTCACGGCGTCGGTGATCCATGCGTTGGGGAATTTCCAGGCTTCGCAGCTCATGGGGAAGGAGCCGTGGCCGGGAACTACCATCTCATATTCGGCGGTGTAGAAGTTGTCCTGGGCGAACGATGCGGCGGTCACACCCTCGCCGAAGCGGCCGATGGCGTAGGACTTGAAGCCGCGGTTGTGGAAGGTCCACATCATGTCCTTGCCCAGCGACGAGGAGATCATGTTCGGGACCAGGGGGTTGTCGACATCCTCGTCGTCGCGCTCGTTGTGGTATTCGAAGTCGGCCTTCGAGAGGTCGAACGAACGGGGGTTGTACTGACGGTGGTCGATGGCGGTGTCGGCAATGACGATCGACTTGCCGGGAGCCACCGGATAATCCTTACCCTTGCCGGGGACGATGAGGGTGTTGCTGATGGAGAAGAACTCGCTCATGATGTCGGGCGTGTAGTTGTATTTCGACACGGTGAGGAACTCCGAATCCATGAGAATGAGCCCATCGGCATAGAGGGTGCGGTCGGTGTTGTTGGTGATTTTGACATACTTGTCTCCGTCATACTGGTTGCCTTCGGGAGTGAGTGTTCCGGTGAAGAAGATCTCCTCGATGACGAAGTCGTTGGACGTGAGGGTCGAGATGCTGCTCTCGATGCTGATTTCGTTGGGCTGGCCTTCGGTGACGGTGATGCCTTCGCGCGAGGCCTCGATGTAGCTCTCCACCGTGGCGGAGTTGAGGGTGTAGCTCACCACGCCGTTCAACGTCAGGTTGTAGGTCCCGGCCTTGAGCTGGGTGGTGACGGTGTAGCTGCCTTCGCTTGCGGCCGTAAACTCACGGGTCTGGATGGTCTGGCCGGAGGTGACCTCCGTGAAGATGGCGTCGAGCGTCTTGAGTTTGGGCTGCTCTACGCTGATGGGCATGTTGATGCGGAGCGTAAGAGGGGTCTTGCCGTTGGAATGATCGTCGTCGTTGTCGCTGCAGGCTGCAAAGAGCAGCAATGTCGAAGCAATGAAGAATTTGAAAAGGTTTGTCATCATGATTTTGTTGATTTTGAGTGATTTTTATGTTTTTTTGATTTAAAATGTAATTCCGGCTTGGAGTTCCACCGCATGGGAGAGGGTGCTGTCCGAGAAACGGCGGAAGTGGTAGTTGGCCGAGGCAAACAGGTTGAGCCGTCGTCCCAGGGTGTGGTCGGCCCTCAGGGCGCAGTGCATCAGCACCGCATCGAGCTGCATGCGCCGGTAGTCGTGGCGGACCATCTTCACCAGCGAGGCGTGGAGGTCGGCCACCGGCAGCAGCAGATGGGGACTCATGGCCGCGCGATAGCCCGCACCGGCCTCGCACCGCAGATACATGCGCGACCGCTTCAGCAGGACGGAGCCGTCGACGCCGCCTGCGAGATGACTCGCCCGGCGGTTCTGCGAGGGGTAGAGGTAGTCCTCGGTCTGTCGGCGGAAGTCGGCCCAGGGCGACAGGTTCCACTCCCAGCGGGTGCCGCGGCGGCCCATGTATGCGTCGATGCGTGCCGACAGAGCGCTGTATTCATACATTTTGAGGTCTCCCACCACGGCGTAGATGTTCGAAATCTTCTCGCCCACGATGCTCTCCGTGCCGGGACGGTAGTGGTAGCTCAGGCGTGCGCCCACGCCCCAGTGGAGGAGGCGTCCGGCGACCGTGCGACCGATGTGTGCGCTCAGCGTTCGGGGTTCGATGCGCTGGAGGGGCAGGTTGTTGAACGCGACGAGGATTTTCTCCACCTTTCTGTACGCGTAGCTTGCCGCGGCAAACCATCCGTCGCGGCCGTCGCGCGGCGAGACGGTGAAGGTGAGCGTGCAGCCGCTTCCGCGGTAGTGGCTGCCGGCCTCGCCGCCCGAGAAGCGCGAAAAGTGGCTGCCGAGTCCCGAAAGATGGTATTCGGCCTTGATGCCGAGCGGATTGTAGAACTCCACGTCGCCGCGCTGTTTGTACTCCTGCGCCTTGAGCGAGAGGCCCGTGAGGTAGTTGCCCGTGCGGAACGCCACCCCGGCACAGAATTGCAGCTCGATGGAGATGTTGCGCGGCCGGGGGTCGATGTCGCGATACTCGTGCGAAGCCCTGATGTCGGCTTCCAGGGCCCAGGTCCATTTGCGGCGCTGCTGTCCGTAGCCGCCCCCGAATGTGTAGGTCTCGGAGGTCAGGTCGCCGCCCGTCGAGTCGGCCGTGATGTAGGGATAGATGAGCTCGAGGTCGGAGGACGAGTTCCACGTCACGTTGCGGACGGTCCCGCGGCGGTAGCCGGCCTTGCCCCACACCGAAGTCCGGGGCGAGAGCCGGCGGAACGATTCGGCCGCGAAGAATCCGTAATCGCTGCCGTCGCCTGCGGCCAGAAGCTGCGCTTCGTCGTCGTGGTTCAGCCGGTAGCCCACGCCGGCCTGCGAGAAGTCGCGGAGGTAGGCCGAGGTGTGGACTGCCGGATTTGTGTGGAGTGCCGACAGCATGTGTTTTTGGGGCGAAAACTGCTCTTCGAGGGCGAGAAACTGTCCGCGCTGCTTGTCGGAAGGCCGTGGGGTGCTTCTCGACGTGGTGTCGGCGGCGGACCCGGCGGCCTGTGCCGGCGAGAGGAGGCTCGCGGCGGCGAAGAGTGACGACAGCAGATAGATCGCTCTTTTCATGGCGGTGTCAGTTTTTGAGAATTAGGTCAACGGTTGCCTCGCTCGTGTCGCCGACCAGGGTCAGCGGAGCGTTGTCGATGACCACCTCGCCGAAGCGCCGTTGTCCGTCGCTGTCGGTGTAGGTCATGCCGCCTCCCTCGTTGATACTCAGGCGATAGAGGCCCTTGAGCAGGCGGATGCGGAGTTTCCCGTCGATGAAGTCCGAGGTGGAGATGCGCTGTCGGGTGTTGATGTTCTCGAAGACCATGGTGGCCTGGAAGCGGAGCATCTCGATGCCGCGCGGCGGCTCGACCTCGAGTGTCAGCCGGGTGAACAGCGGGTCTGTATCCTTTTCGACGCATGCCGCCGACAGGAGGGCCAGCAGCAGATAGAGTCTCGTTCTCATATTATAGCTTGAAGTTTAATTCCATCCCGAAATAAGGGGTTGCACTGCGGCGCACGGTGACACCTTCGACCTTGTAGTCGGGGGTGTAGTTGAGCATCTGGGTGATGAACATGGCGGCGGAGAGTTTTTCGCCCATGAGCCGCTTGGTGACCTTGAGGTTGGTGGTCATGGCAAACGGGACGCTGTGCCAGCGGAACGACTTTTCGTTGTAGTGGATGATCAGCCACTTCAGATAGGGGTCCTGCTCGGAGGCTTCGGTGAAGGGGAAGCTGTTGCCGTCGATGTCGGTATAGTGCGACGGGCGGCTGCTGCGGTGGGTGTTCAGGTCGCGCGTGAGCCACTGGCACTGGAAGGTGAGCGAGAAGCCCAGACCGATGCGCGGCAGGTCGGTGTCGACCATGAAGTTGGTGTTGCAGATTTCGCGGATGTAGTGCGAATCGTCGTCGTAGATACCCACATAGCCCAGCTCCTTGTTGTCGATGAGCACCGAGGGGCTGTAATGAATGGGTTCGCTGTTGGAGTATTCGGTGCGGAACCATGCTCCCGTGATCGTGACGCGCGTGCGCAGGGCGGCGATACGCTGCGACGAGAAGGTGAACTCGACGCCCTTTTTGGAGGTGCGGCTACCGTTGGTGGTCGCGGAGTAGGAACGCAGCACGTTCTGCGTGGTGTAGGGCATCTGCTCGAGCGAGGGCGGTTCCATGAGCTGCGAGCCGTCGATGCCGCTGTAATCGTAGGCCTTGTAGGAGTATTTGCGGTAGGTGGCAGCCGAGCGGAATCCCGACTTCATATCCTCCTCGAAATAGGTCAGCGACAGCCGGTTGCCGGCCACGGTGACATCGCCGCGCACCTCCCACTTGAAGTTGCGGGCCGGCATGAGCCGGTAGTTGGTCGGGTCGGTGATGTAGGTGCGGACGTTGAAACGGCGCAGCGCCGCATTGGTGTGGAAGTAGTTGAGCTGCATGAAGTCGTAGTAGCGGGGCGCGGGGTAGAGCTGGTTCATGGTCGGGCTTTTGGTGTGCCAGCCCATGCCTCCGGAGAGGGCTGTGGTCACCTCGTGGCCGGCGATGGTGAAGCCGGGAAGCGACAGGCGCAGGTTGACACGGGGATCGAACCAGAAATCGCCGTGCATGGCGTATTTGCGTGCGATGTTGAACATCGTGAGCACTCTCAGTCCGGCCATGATGTCGAGGTGGGTGCGTCCCATGGTGAGGGTGGTGTTGTCCTCAAGGAACATTCCCAGGTCGTGCTGTGCCGGGATCTTGTTGTAGGGATAGGGGCGCGCGGCCACGCCCGAGAAGATGGGGCGCGTCATGTCGAAGACCTGCCCGCGGCCCAGGTTCTTGTCCAGCGACCAGTCGGCGCCGGCCACGATCGAGGAGCGGCTGCGGGCGGTGGAGAAGGCAAACGAGGCCATCCACTTCACGAAGGCCGACAGCGGACGTCCGTCGACGGTCATGCGGGCGGTGTAGGAGGCCTCGATCGGCACGGCGTCGAACTCTCCGGCCTCCATGTTCACGGGGGTGACCATGGGTTTGCTGATGGAGACGAAACGGCGGCGGCGGATGAGGTCCTTCGAGTAGTCGAACGAGGCGGTGCTCTCCAGCGAACGGAAGAAACCCTCGCCTTTGGCGCGGTACTCGAAGTTGATGCCGCAGTTCAGACGGTTGTACTGCGACTTGTAGTCGTCGATGTTGTGGTTGTTGAGTTCGGGGTCCTTCTTCTTGTTGTCGAACGAGCCGGTGTAGTCGAGGTGCAGACCCAGTGAGGTCTGGTGTGTGTCGCTGTCCCATTTCTTGTCGACGCGCAGCGAGCCGGTCACGCGTTTGAAGTTCTCCAGCTTGTTGCGGGGGTCGGATTTGGCGTCGAGCAGGTCGGCGCCGACATTGACGGTGAGGTTGCGGCGCGGAATCTCGAACCCCTTGCCCGCATAGAAGAGTTTGCTGGCCATGTCGGCCTTGAAGCGCGCGTTGAGCTGGTGCCCGCCCTTGCGGCGTTTGATTTTCACCAGTCCGCTGGTCAGGTCGCCGTACTGCACCGACGGGATGCCGCGCACGATCTCCACACTCTCGATCTGGTCGGTGGAAATGGTGCGCATGTCGACGCCCGAATTGACGAAGTAGTTGTAGCTGATTTCGGTGTCGAAGGTGCTGCTGCCGGGGATGTACTGCATGTTGGCATCGGTGCTGACGGGGGCTCCGTCGATGACAAACGACGTGCCGAGGGCCGAGGTGGCGTAGTCGGAACTGCTGACGCCCGTCTCGCGCAGATGGATCGTATTGGGCGAGCCGAGCAGGGGCTTGGTGGCCGTTCCTCCGGGCAGCAGCGACAGCAGGTCGGCGAAGCTCGACGGCTGGAGGTGCTCCATGGCCTTGCGGTCGATGGTCGACGAACTGGTGCTTCCCTTGGTCTCGGAGGCTGTGACCACCACATCGCGGATGGAGACCGCACTCTCGTGCATGACGATGCGGTAGAGCGTGGGCGCATGCTGCGAGAGGTGAAGTTCGCGGCGGTAGGGGTTGTAGCCGATGTATTCGGCGGTCAGCACGTAGCTGTCCTCGTGCAGCGAGAAGAGGGTGCTGCCCTCCTTGTCGCTGACGGCGGCGAAGATGTGGTTGTCGGCATCGGTGAAGGCGATGGTGGTGTAGGGCAGGGGCATACCTAATGAGTCGGTCACCTCCACCGTAACCCGGATTTTCTCCTGCCGTGCGGCATCCGGCTCCTCCCATGCCTGAAGGGGACCGTACAGCACAAGTAAAGCGGTCGTTATGAGGGTCTTGAATAGACGGTTTAAAAATCGGGTCATCTGTTGTCTTTTGGCTCGACGAATTTAGAGGCGTACAGGACCGGAGACAATACCCAATGCAGGGGAAATTTTCGGGGGTGGATACCTACTTTTGGGGACGCCCCCCCCCTCTTGCCGACCGCTGCTGCCGGTCGCGGAAGGCGGTGCGGGGCGTTGGAGGGCGGCGGGGAGTGCCGGAGGTGCGGGGATGGAAAAATCCGGCCGCGGGGTTTGTCCCCGCGGCCGGATCGGTCGGTTGGAAGCTGCGCTTGGGGCGCCTTGGGTCGCCGTCAGCGGATTTTGTCGAGTTCGACGGTGAAGTGGCGCAGGATCGGAGCCTCGAAGGTGATGCGGTAGCCCCGGGTGATTGTCGCACGGCGCTCGAAGATGTTGCGGCAGGCGGCGGCGATCACCCGGATGTGGTTGTCGGTGTAGACGCGGCGCGGGATGGCCAGACGCAGCAGTTCGAGCGCGGGGTAGCGGTTTTCGTGCGTCTCGGGGTCGCGGTCGGCCAGGATCGAGCCGATCTCCACACCGCGGATGCCCGCTTCGAGATAGAGCTCCACGGCCAGTGTCTGGGCGATGAACTGCTCCTTGGGCAGGTTCGGAAGCACCTGCTTCGCATCCACGAAGATGGCGTGTCCGCCCGCCGGACGCTGGTAGGGAACGCCGTACTGGTCCAGCAGGTCGCCCAGCAGCCGCACCTGCTGGATGCGGGCGTCGAGCTGTTCGAATTCCGTGTTCTCGTCCAGCCCCACGGCCAGTGCGTCCATGTCGCGGCCCGACATGCCGCCGTAGGTGACGTAGCCTTCGAACATGATGCCGAACGACATGGCTTTTTTGTAGAGCTCCTCGGAGCGCATCGCCACGAAGCCGCCCATGTTCACCACACCGTCCTTCTTGGCCGAGATGGTCATGATGTCGGCCCAGGCATACATCTCGCGGACGATCTCCTTGATGGTCTTCGAGGCGTAGCCCTCCTCGCGGGTTTTGATGAAGTAGGCGTTCTCGGCGAAGCGCGCCGAGTCCATCAGCAGGGGCACGCCGTAGCGGCGGCACAGTTCGGCCGTTTCGCGGATGTTGCGCATCGACACGGGTTGGCCCCCGGCCGTGTTGTTGGTGACGGTGAGCACCACGCACGGAATCTTCTCGCGCGGGTTCTCGCGCAGGATCTTTTCGAGTTTCGCAAGGTCCATCTCGCCCTTGAAGGGCAGTTCCAGCTGCGTGTCGGCCGCCGCATCGATCGTGCAGTCCACGGCATGGCAGCGGCGGAACTCGATGTGACCCTTCGTGGTGTCGAAGTGCGAGTTGCCGGGGACGATGTCGCCCTCGCGGAGCAGAGCCGAGAAAATCACGTTCTCGGCGGCGCGTCCCTGGTGTGTGGGGAGGAACCACGGCATGCCGAACAGGTCGCCGACCCTCTCTTTGAGCCGGAAGTAGGACGAGGCCCCGGCATAGCTTTCGTCTCCGGTCATCATCGCCGCCCACTGGCGGTCGGACATCGATCCCGTGCCCGAATCGGTCAGCAGGTCGATCGCCACCTGGTCCGAGCGCAGTTTGAAAAGGTTGTAGCGGGCTTCGCGGATCCATGCTTCGCGTTCTTCGCGGGTGGAGGTGCGGATGGCCTCGGTCATCTTGATCTTGTAGGGTTCGGCATAAGGAAGTGTCATCGTATGGTTGGTTTTAGGTTGTGATTTGTCGGTATTCCGACCCAAAATACGAAAATTTTCCCGAAATCGGAACTCGGGTACGCTATTTGTTCGGGATCTTGCCGAATTTAATTTCCGAATGCGATGCGAAAATACCGCTGTACCTGTTGCGAATATATCTATGATCCCCTGTCGGGCGATCCGGAGCACGACGTGGGGCGCTCCACACCGTTCGATGCTCTGCCCGACGACTGGGTGTGCCCGGTCTGCGGCCGGGGGAAATGGGCCTTCGAGGCGATGGAGGAGCAGGGAGGTGATGGAAGATCTGAAATAAGCGATATATGATTTTGTTTATCAACCTGTTAATTTCTTTGATTATGGCAACGACCGACACCGCGGCCACGCCGCGTTTCACCCCGCAGGACCTGCCCTATGCCTACGATGCGCTTGCTCCCGCCATCTCCGAGGAGACGATGCACTACCACCACGACAAACATTATGCGGGTTATGTCGACAAACTCAACACCCTGATCGTCGACACGCCCTTTGCCGGGCAACCGCTGGAGGACATCATCCTTTCGGCCGACGGGGCCATGTACAACAACGCCGCGCAGGCGTGGAATCACGAGTTCTTCTTCGGGCAGCTTTCGCCGAAGCCCCGGAAGGAGCCCTCGGGCCGGCTGCTGGAGGCCATCAACCGCAGTTTCGGTTCGCTCGACGACCTGAAGGTGGAGATGGGCCGCACCGCCGCGGGGCTCTTCGGCTCGGGATGGGTGTGGCTGGCCGAGGATCCCTCGGGGCGTCTGGTCGTCGTCGGCGAGCCGAACGCCGGCAACCCCATGTGCCGGGGCATGAAGCCGCTGCTGGCGATCGACGTCTGGGAGCACGCCTATTATATCGACTACCGGAACCGCCGCGCCGATGCCGTCGAGGCGCTCTGGAACGTCGTCGACTGGAAGGTCGTGGGCGACCGCTACGCAAAACGATAGACGGTTTCAGCCGGTGTCCGAATGCCGTTTCCTCACACGGGAAACGGCATTTTTCTTGTTTCTGGGGCGAGGCGCTGATTCGTGGATTTGGGGACAAAATTCATCATTTTGCGATCTTTTTGGTTCACCAATGCACTTTTCTGCGCAAAAGAATGTATCTTCGCAGCGCAGAAATTTATGATTCGGACCGGATGCAGGAGAGAATTCAATTGATATTGATTCTGTTACTCTTCGCCTTGACGGGGAGTTTGGAGGATACGTCGTTACGCAGCGATGCGGAGAGCGTACGCCCTGCCCTGACGCAATCCTCGGTGGCCGATTCGCACGCCGCGGCATGCAATTACTTGTCCGCCGCGATCTGTCCCGGTGGCGTCTCGATCGAGACCCCCGCGACCCAGTCGGACCACAAGGCCTTCGTGCGGCAGCTTGCCGGCGCACGCCCTGCCTGCGATGCCGCCTTCGGCCTCCGGACCGCAATGCGCACCTACTCCCCGGCGTTGCACCCCGATGCCGTGGATTACTATGTCTTCTCCTTGGGGCGTATTCTGATTTAGCCTTTTCCGTCGTTTTTCCTGCCGCATGTTTCCGCAACGTTGCCGTCTGCGGGGCGTGTGGGCATTCGTCGTGTCGGAATTGCAAATTGTAAAACATCATATTCTATGTATTTCACGCTATTGGTGGTCGTCATCCTTACGGCCATTGCGCTGGTCGCAGTCGCGCTGGGCATCGCCCGCGCCGTGTCGCCGCGTTCGTACAACCCCCAGAAGGGCGAGGCCTACGAGTGCGGCATCCCGACGCGCGGACGTTCGTGGATGCAGTTCAAGGTGGGCTACTACCTCTTTGCCATCCTTTTCCTGATGTTCGACGTCGAGACGGTATTCCTCTTTTCGTGGGCCGTCGTCGTGCAGGAACTGGGCGTCTATGGACTGGTGAGCATCCTCTTCTTTTTGGTGGTACTGATTCTGGGCCTTGCCTATGCATGGCGGAAAGGAGCTTTGGAATGGAAATAAAGAGACCGAAAATCAAGTCGATGAAGTATGAAGACTTCAACGACAACGAATACCTCGAGCAGATGGTGCGCGAACTGCGCGCAAACGGAACCCAGGTGGTGGCGGGATGTCTCGACGAGGTGATCAACTGGGGCCGCAGCAACAGCCTCTGGCCCCTGACGTTTGCCACGAGCTGCTGCGGCATCGAATTCATGGCCGTGGGTGCCGCGCGCTACGACTTTGCCCGGTTCGGGTTCGAAGTGGCCCGCGCCTCCCCGCGTCAGGCCGACTTCATCATGGTCGCCGGGACCATCACGCACAAGATGGCCCCGGTGCTCAGGCGTCTTTACGACCAGATGGCCGATCCCAAATATGTGATCGCCGTGGGCGGCTGCGCCATCAGCGGTGGCCCGTTCAAGAAGTCGTACCACGTGGTCAACGGCGTGGACCGGATTCTGCCCGTCGACGTGTACATCCCCGGATGTCCGCCGCGTCCCGAGGCGATGCTCTACGGATTGATGCAGCTCCAGCGCAAGGTGAAGCTGCAGCGCTTCTTCGGCGACGTGAACCGGCAGATCGACCGTGAGGAGTACGAACGGCTGCTGCGGAGCGACCTGACGGCGGAGAAGAACGATTTGAATGTGGACGAAGAAAAACGAGAATTATGACCCTGACAGATAAAATGAAGGAATGGGCGCCTGCGGCCGTGTGGTCGGAGGCCGGCGAGGGGATGTTCACCGTGCCGGCGGAGGCTTTCCGCGGGGTGGCCGAACGCCTGAAGAGCGAAGGATTCGATTTCCTGCGCAGCCTGACCGGCATGGACTGGGGCGAAGCGGGCTTCGGTGTGGTGTACCACCTCGAAGCCACCGCGACGGGCGAGAATGTCGTGGTGCGGACGCTGACCCCGGAACGCGAACACCCCGTCCTGCCCTCGGTGTGCGACCTGTGGAAGGCCGCCGAGCTGAACGAGCGCGAGGCGTTCGACTACTTCGGCATCCGGTTTCTGAACCATCCCGACATGCGGCGGCTGTACCTGCGCGACGATTGGGTGGGACATCCCCTGCGTAAGGACTACGACCCGGCACTGAACCCGCTCCGCATGAGCAACGAGGTCTCGAAGGACAGCACCCCGACCTTCGAGCTGCAGCCCGACGGCAGTTTCATCCGCGGGCGCAACGTGCTTTTCGAGGAGGAGGAGTATGTCATCAACATCGGTCCCCAGCACCCGGCCACGCACGGCGTGCTGCGCTTCCGTGTGTCGCTCGAGGGTGAGATCATCCGGAAACTCGACGTGCACTGCGGCTACATCCACCGCGGCATCGAGAAGATGTGCGAAGAGCTGACCTACCCCCAGACCCTCGCCTTGACGGACCGTCTCGACTACCTCGGGGCGTCGCAGAACCGCCACGCCCTCTGCATGTGCATCGAAAAGGGGCTGGGCATCGAGGTGCCCGAGCGCGTGCAGTACATCCGCACGATCATGGACGAGTTGCAGCGCATCGATTCGCACCTGCTCTTCTTCTCCTGCCTGTGCATGGACATGGGTGCGCTGACGGCTTTCTTCTACGGGTTCCGCGACCGCGAGAAGGTGCTCGACATCCTGGAGCAGACCACCGGAGGCCGTCTGATCCAGACCTATAACACCATCGGCGGCGTGCAGGCCGACATCCATCCCGATTTTGTCCGCAAGGTCAAGGCATTCATCGCCTACATGCGTCCCGCCCTGCGCGAGTACCGCGAGATCTTCACGGGCAATGTCATCGCGCAGGAGCGTCTGAAGGGAACCGGCGTGCTGACGCGCGAGGATGCTATTTCGTTCGGCGCGACGGGCGGTACGGGCCGCGCCTCGGGGTGGGCCTGCGACGTGCGCAAGCGCCATTCCTATGCCGTTTACGACAAGGTGGATTTCGAGGAGGTGCTCTTCACCGAGGGCGACTGTCTGGCCCGCTACATGGTCCGCATGCGCGAGATCGAGCAGAGCATGTACATCATCGAGCAGTTGATAGACAACATTCCCGAAGGCGAATACCGGGTGAAGACCAAGCCCGTGATCCGCATCCCCGAGGGCAGCTACTACGCCGCCGTCGAGGGCAGCCGCGGCGAGTTCGGGGTCTTCATCGAGAGCCGGGGCGACAAGTTCCCCTACCGCATGAAATTCCGCTCGACGGGACTGCCGCTCGTTGCGTGCCTGGAGACCATCGCCCGGGGAACGAAGATCGCCGACCTGATCGCCATCGGCGGCACGCTGGATTACGTGGTCCCGGATATTGACAGATAAAAAAGAGATTGGATATGTTCGACTTTTCTATAATTACGAGCTGGGTCCACGGACTGCTGACCTCGTTCCTGCCCCTCGGGCTGGCCGTTTTCATCGAATGCGTGATCGTCGGTGGCTGTCTGCTGCTGATGTACACCGTGATCGCCATACTGATGATCTTCATGGAACGCAAGGTCTGCGCCGCCTTCCAATGCCGCCTTGGGCCCATGCGCGTGGGTCCGTGGGGTACGGTGCAGGTCATCTGCGATGTCTTCAAGATGCTCACCAAGGAGATCATCACCATCCGCCGTTCGGACAAGTTTCTCTACAACCTCGCGCCCTATATCGTCATCCTGGCTTCGGTGCTGGCCTTCGCCTGCCTGCCGGTCGATAAGGGGCTGGAGGTGCTGGATTTCAACGTGGGTGTCTTCTTCATGATGGCCGCCTCGTCGATCGGCGTGGTCGGCATTCTGCTGGCGGGGTGGAGCTCCAACAACAAGTACTCGCTCATCGGCGCCATGCGCAGCGGTGCGCAGATGATCTCCTACGAGCTCTCCATCGGCCTCTCGATCCTCACGATCATCGTGCTGACTGACACCATGCAGTTCTCCGAGATCGTGGCCCGGCAGGCCGACGGGTGGTTCCTGTTCAAGGGCCACATCCCGGCGCTGATCGCCTTCGTGATCTACCTCATCGCCGGCAATGCCGAGGTCAACCGCGGGCCGTTCGACCTCCCGGAGGCCGAGTCGGAGCTGACGGCGGGGTATCACACCGAGTATTCGGGCATGCACTTCGGACTCTTCTACGTCGCCGAGTTTGTCAACCTGTTCATAGTCGCGGGCGTTGCCGCCACCATCTTCCTCGGAGGCTGGATGCCGCTGCACATTGCGGGCTGGGAGGCCTTCAATGCCGTGATGAACTGCATCCCGGGTTTCGTGTGGTTCTTCGCCAAGGCGTTTTTCGTGGTGTGGCTGCTCATGTGGATCAAGTGGACCTTCCCGCGCCTGCGTATCGACCAGATCCTGACGCTCGAATGGAAATACCTCGTTCCCATCGGGTTGGCAAACCTGCTGCTGATGGTCATTGTCGTCGTCTTCAAACTGCATTTTTAGTTATGAGTAGCTATATCAAAGGCCTTTTCCGCGGGTTGGGATCCCTCCTGACCGGACTCAAGGTGACCGGACGCGAGTTTTTCACGCCCAAGATCACCGAGCTATATCCCGAAAACCGGGCCGTGCTGAAGATGCACGACCGTTTCTGCGGCTCGCTGACGATGCCGCACGATGCCGAGGGACACAACAAGTGCATCGCCTGCGGGCTGTGCCAGTCGGCCTGCCCCAACGGAACCATCCGCCTCACGACCGAGACGGTGGTCGACCCCGCGACGGGCAAGCCCAAAAAGCGGCTGGCGCGCTACGAGTACGACCTGGGCTCGTGCATGTTCTGCCACCTGTGCGTCAATGCCTGCCCGACCGGTGCAATCCGCTTCTCGACCGATTTTGAACACGCCGTCTACACGCGCGAGAAGCTCGTCAAACAACTCAACAAACAGTAAGTCATGGAAATAACACTCGAATTGGTCGTTTTCACGGTCCTGGCGCTGTTCATCGGCGTCAGTGCGATTCTCGCCGTGACGACCCGGCGCATCCTGCGCGCCGCGACCTACCTGCTGTTCGTGCTTTTCGGCACGGCGGGCATCTACTTCCAGCTCAACTATTCGTTCCTCGGGGCGGTGCAGCTGCTGATCTACGCCGGCGGCATCACGGTGCTCTACGTCTTCTCGATTCTCCTGACGTCGAGTCAGGGCGACAAGGCCGAGGACCTGAAAGGCTACAAACTCTTCGTGGGACTGGGCGCCGCGCTGGCCAGCCTGGGCGTCTGCCTCTGGATAACGCTCCGCCACGACTTCCTGCCCTCGCATTTCGAGCACGGCGAGCTGCACGTGCGGACCATCGGACACGCGCTGACGGGCAGCGGAAAATACGGTTACATCCTGCCCTTCGAGGTGATCAGCCTGCTGCTGCTGGCCTGCATCGTCGGCGGCATCCTCATCGCGCGCAAACGCTAAACAAGTACGACTATGATACACATGGAATATTACCTGATTGTCTCCACGGTGATGATGTTCGTGGGCATCTACGGATTCGTCACGCGCCGCAACCTGCTGGCGATGCTGATTTCGGTCGAGCTGATCCTCAACTCGGTGGACATCAATTTCGTGGTCTTCAACCGCTTCCTCTTCCCCGAGCAGCTCGAAGGATTCTTCTTCGCCCTGTTCGCCATCGGCATCAGCGCCGCGGAGACCGCCGTGGCCATCGCCATCATCATCAACATCTACCGCAACATCCGCAACATCGGAGCCCGGAGTCTGCGGGAAATGAAGTGGTAACGGAGCGAAAAAACGATCTTCTATGGAATATACGATTCTGATTCTGTTGCTTCCGCTGGCGAGTTTCCTCGTGCTGGGACTTGCGGGCATGAAGCTGCGTCCGGCGGTGGCGGGCGCCATGGGTACGGCCGTCTTGGCCGTCGTGGCGCTGTTGAGCTACCGGACGGCTTTCGACTACTTCTCGGCCGGGCGCGATGCCGCGGGCGTCTTCCCGACGCTGATCCCCTGGAACACCGTGTGGCTGCCCATCGGCGGCGCGCTGCACATCGACCTGGGCATCCTGCTCGACCCGATTTCGGTGATGATGCTCGTGGTGATCTCCACAGTGTCGCTGATGGTGCACATCTACTCGCTGGGTTACATGAAGGGCGAGCGGGGCTTCCAGCGCTACTATGCCTTTCTTGCGCTCTTCACGATGAGCATGATCGGGCTGGTCGTGGCGACCAACATCTTCCAGATGTACCTCTTCTGGGAGCTGGTGGGCGTCAGCTCCTACCTGCTGATCGGCTTCTACTATACGAAGAGGGAGGCCGTGGCCGCCTCGAAGAAGGCCTTCATCGTCACGCGCTTCGCCGACCTGGGATTCCTGATCGGCATCCTGATCTACGGCTACTACGCCGGAACCTTCTCCTTCACCCCCGCGACGCAGGCCCTGGCGGCTGCCGGGGCGATGATTCCGCTGGCGCTGGGGCTGATGTTCGTCGGCGGTGCGGGCAAGAGCGCCATGTTTCCGCTGCACATCTGGCTGCCCGACGCCATGGAGGGCCCGACACCCGTGTCGGCGCTGATTCATGCCGCGACGATGGTCGTGGCGGGCGTCTACCTCGTGGCGCGGATGTTCCCGCTCTTCATCGGCCATGCACCCGAAGTACTGCATTGGACGGCTTATGTCGGGGCCTTCACGGCTCTCTATGCCGCCGTCGTGGCCTGTGTGCAGAGCGATATCAAGCGGGTGCTGGCGTTCAGCACCATCTCGCAGATCGGATTCATGATCGTGTCGCTGGGTGTCTCGACCTCGGCCGACCCGCATGCCGGAGGACTGGGTTACATGGCCTCGATGTTCCATCTCTTCACCCATGCCATGTTCAAGGCCCTGCTGTTTCTCGGCGCGGGGTGCATCATCCATGCCGTGCATTCCAACGAAATGTCGGCCATGGGCGGCCTGCGCCGCTACATGCCGCTGACCCATGCGACCTTCCTCGTGGCGTGCCTCGCCATCGCGGGGATCTGGCCCTTGAGCGGGTTCTTTTCGAAGGACGAGATCCTGACGGCCTGCTTCGCCTTCTCGCCCGTCATGGGATGGGTGATGACCGCCATCGCGGGACTTACGGCCTTCTACATGTTCCGGCTCTATTACGGTATTTTCTGGGGTACGGAGAACCGCGAACTGCATGCGGCGCACCGGCCGCACGAAGCGCCGCTGACGATGACCCTGCCGCTCGTGCTGCTTGCGGCGGTGACCTGCGTGGCAGGATTCATCCCCTTCGGGGAGTTCGTGTCGAGCGACGGAGCGCCCTATGTCATCCATATCGACCGGAGCGTGGCCGCCGTGAGCCTCTGCGTGGCTGTGGCAGCCATCGTTTTGGCGACCTGGATGTATGCCCGTGACCGGCAGCCCGTGGCCGACCGTCTGGCTGCGACGTTCAGCGGCCTGCACCGCGCGGCCTATCGCCGGTTCTACATCGACGAGGTCTATCAGTTCGTCACCCACCGGGTGATCTTTGCCTGCATCTCGACGCCCATAGCGTGGTTCGACCGCCATGTGGTTGACGGCTTCATGGACCTCCTCGCCCGGGGCGCCAACACGGCCGCCTGGCTCATCCGCGACATGCAGAGCGGCAGCGTGCAGCGCTACTGCATCTGGTTCCTCGGCGGTGCGCTGGGCCTCACGATTCTGATTTCTCTGATCTGTTAATCCGAACGAGTTATGAATATACTATCTCTGTTTCCCGCCGTTCCGCTCGCGATGATGCTGGGCCTGTGGCTCTCGAAGTCCACGCGGCAGATCCGCACGGTGATGGTCGCGGGCTCATCGCTGCTCGTGGCTCTGGCCGTCGTTCTTGTGGTGCAATACCTCGGGCTGCGTGGCGCGGGCGAGACGGCGCAGATGCTTTTCACCGAAAGCCACGTCTGGTATGCCCCGCTCAACATCCACTACGCCGTGGGCGTCGACGGTATTTCGGTGGCGATGATTCTGCTGTCGGCCATCATCGTCTTCACGGGCACGTTCGCCTCGTGGCAGATGAAGACCGACGTCAAGGCCTACTTCCTCTGGTTCTGCCTGCTGAGCGTGGGGGTGTTCGGATTCTTCATTTCGGTCGACCTCTTCACGATGTTCCTCTTCTACGAGATGGCGCTGATCCCGATGTATCTGCTGATCGGCGTCTGGGGCACCGGGCGCAAGGAGTATGCCGCCATGAAACTGACACTGATGCTCATGGGCGGTTCGGCGCTGCTGCTGATCGGGATTCTGGGCATCTACTTCGGTGCGGGCGCCACGACGATGAACATACAGCAGATCGCCGCGCTGAACAACATCCCCGTGGCGTTGCAGCGCATCTGGTTCCCGCTGGTGTTCGTGGGTTTCGGCGTGCTGGGCGCGCTGTTCCCGTTCCATACGTGGAGCCCCGACGGTCATGCCTCGGCTCCGACCGCCGTGTCGATGCTCCACGCCGGAGTGCTGATGAAGCTGGGCGGATACGGTTGTTTCCGGGTCGCCATGTACCTTCTACCTGCAGCGGCACAGGAACTGAGCTGGATATTTATCTTGCTGACAACGATTTCCGTCGTTTACGGCGCCTTCTCGGCCTGCGTGCAGACCGATCTCAAGTACATCAACGCCTATTCCTCGGTGTCGCACTGCGGACTGGTGCTGTTTGCCGTGCTGATGATGAACACCGCGGCCGGTACGGGCGCCGTGCTCCAGATGTTGAGCCACGGTCTGATGACGGCCCTCTTCTTTGCGCTGATCGGCATGATCTACGGCCGCACCCACACCCGGGACATCCGCCAGCTGGGCGGGCTGATGAAGGTGATGCCGTTCCTCGCGGTCGGGTATGTGATCGCGGGTCTTGCCAACCTCGGGCTGCCGGGTCTGAGCGGCTTCGTGGCCGAAATGACCATCTTCAACGGAGCGTTCATGAACGCTGACACGTTCCACCGCGTGGTGACCCTCATCGCCTGCACGTCGATCGTCATCACGGCGGTCTACATCCTGCGCGTCGTCGGGAAAATCCTCTACGGCACGTGTGACAATCCCGAGCACCTGAAGCTCTCGGACGCCACGTGGGACGAGCGGCTGTCGGTCATCTGTCTGGTCGTCGCCATCGCCGGCATGGGACTGGCGCCCCTGTGGGTGAGCGACATGATCCGCGGCAGCGTCGGGCAGGTTATTATGCACATCATGAATTAAGCGAACTATGGATTACACCTCGATATTTACGCTGATGCGGGCCGAAGTGACCCTCACGGCGATCCTCGTCTTCGTGTTCCTCTACGACCTGATGGCCGGGGAGCGCGCACGCCGCCGTTTCTCGGCCGTGGCCTGCGGCCTGATGGTCGTGCAGGTGGTTGTGAACCTTGTGCCGACCGCCGGGGGAGAACTCTTCGGCGGGATGTTCTGCCACACGCCGATGGACGGCATTGTCAAAAGCATGCTCGGCATCGGGGCGCTGGTCGTCTTCCTGCAGTCCGACACGTGGTTGCGCCGCGAGGACACGCGCCACAAGCAGGGCGAATTCTACATCCTGACCCTCTCGACCCTGCTGGGCATGTATTTCATGATCGGTGCGGGCAACTTCCTGCTGTTCTTCATCGGTCTGGAGCTGGCTTCGGTGCCGATGGCCTGTCTGGTGGCCTTCGACAAATACAAGCGCTATTCGGCCGAGGCGGGGGCCAAATACATCCTCTGCGCGCTGTTTTCGAGCGGGCTGATGCTTTACGGCATCTCGTTCCTCTACGGGACGACCGGGACGCTCTATTTCGGGGACATGGCCGCCCGCATCGACGGCTCGCCGCTGCAGGTGATGGCCCTGGTCTTCTTCTTCTCGGGACTCGGATTCAAGATTTCGCTCGTGCCTTTCCACCTCTGGACGGCGGATGCCTATCAGGGGGCGCCGACGAACGTGACGGCCTATCTTTCGGTGGTCTCGAAGGGTGCTGCGGCATTCGTGCTGCTGACGCTGCTGGTGAAGGTCTTCGCTCCGATGACGGAGCAGTGGCAGACGCTGCTCTGGATCGTGGCGGTGTCGAGCATCACCGTCGCAAACCTCTTCGCCATGAGGCAGAAGGATCTCAAGCGGTTCATGGCCTTCTCATCCATCTCGCAGGCCGGATACATCCTGCTGGCCGTCGTCGGCGGCAGCGCCATCGGCATGACCTCGCTGGTCTTCTATGTGCTGGTCTACATGGCCGCCAACCTCGCGGTGTTCGGCGTGCTCTCCACGGTCGAGCAGCACAGCGGCGGCAGGGTCGCACTGGAGGACTACAACGGTTTTTCCCGCACCAATCCCCGCCTGGCCTTGCTGATGACCCTGGCGCTCTTCTCGCTGGCCGGAATCCCGCCCTTCGCCGGGTTCTTCTCGAAATTCTTCGTCTTTGCGGCGGCCTTCAAGGGCGGATTCCACCTGCTGGTCTTCATCGCCCTCGTCAACACGGTCGTGTCGCTCTATTACTACCTGCTGCTCGTCAAGGCGATGTACATCACGCCCGGCGATGCGCCGATCGGGACCTTTCGCAGCGACCGTTACACGCGCATCAGCCTTGCGCTCTGTATGGCGGGCGTCCTGCTGCTGGGCCTCGTCAGTGTGGTTTACGACGGCATCAACGCCTTTGCCTTCGGGCTCTGAGCGGGGCGGATATGCAAATGCGAGGCGCGGGAGACCGTGCCTCGCATTTTTTGTGCGGGTGTGTACGGGAGAGTTGCAGCCCTTCGGTCGGAGTGCGCGGTTGGTGGTCGTGACGACGCAGTGGAAGGGTTTGGCGGTCGTGACGATGCTGCGGAAGGGTTTGGCGGTCGTCGGGCTGAAGGTGCCGCCGGCAGGCGGGAGTGTCGCCGGGGTGGCGGCACTCCCGCGCTCCTGCGCTGCCGGGCGGCGGCTACAAATTCTTCAGTGTATAGTCGATCATCTTTTGCCGGACGTGTGCCGTTGCGTCGGGCATCATCGAGTGGTTCTGATCGGGGTAGATCATCATGTCGTACTGTTTGCCGGCACGGTTGAGCGCCCGGGTCATCTCGACGGTGTTCTGGAAATGGACGTTGTCGTCGGCCGTGCCGTGGATGATCAGCAACCGCGTGTGACGGTCGTCGAGCATCCGCGCGAAATTGATCGGCGAATTGTCGTCGTAGCCCGCGGCGTTGTACTGCGGAAGGTTGTTGTAGATCTCGGTGTAGATCGAGTCGTAGTAGCGCCACGAGGTGACGGGAGCCACGGCGATGGCCATTTTGAACAGCCCGAGACCCTTCATCGCACAGCTCAGGGCCATGAATCCGCCGTAGGACCAGCCGTAGATGCCGATGCGCGCGGAGTCGACCCAGGGCTGTGCCGCCATGTGGCGGGCGGTCGAGAGCTGGTCCTCGACCTCCAGTGCCCCCAGGCGCCCGTAGGTGAGTTTCTTGAACTTCTCGCCCCGGAATCCCGTGCCGCGGCCGTCGGCGCAGACCACGATGTAGCCTTTGTCGACGAGGGCGTCCTCCCAGTCCAGCGACCAGCGGTCGTGAACGGACTGCGAGCCGGGACCCGAATACTGGGTCAGCAGCACTGGGTAGCGTTGCGCCGGGTCGAAGTCGCGGGGCTTGATCATGTAGGCGTTGAGCGTGTCGCCGCGCTCGGTCGTGAAGGTGAAGAACTCCTTCACGGGGCGGCCTGTGGCGGCCAGCTCGTCGCGCAGGCGGCGGTTGTCGGCCAGCGTGCGGACGGGGTTGCCCGCGGCGTCGCAGATCTGCGTGACGTTGGGTGTCGAGACGTTGGAAAAGGTGGTGATGAAGTATTTCATTCCGGCACTCGGGGCTGCGTTGTAGTAGCCCTCGCCCGTGGTGAGGCGCTGTTTCTCCTTGCCGTCGAGGCGTACGCTGTACAGATTGCGGCGCAGCGGCGAGGTCTCGGTGGAGAGGAACCACACACGTTTGCCGTCGGTGCCCACGACCCGCGTCACCTCCCAGTTGCCGCGGGTGACCTGGCCGAGGATGCCCCGGCGCAGGCTGTAGAGGTAGAGGTGCATGAAGCCCGTGTGGCTCTCCTGCCGCACGAGGAAGCGGTCGCGGTCGACGAACGTCACGGTCCCGTCGTCGACGCGCTCGACATATTGCTGCGCACGCTCCTCGTAGACCGTGCGCTGTGCCCCGTGGGGCTCGCAGACGATCATTCCGAAGGTGTTCTGGCGGCGGTTGAGGCGGAAGTACCACAGTTTCCCGTCGGGTGTCCAGCCGATGCGGGGGATGTACTGGTCGGTCTCCTCGCCCGTGTCGATGCGCTCCCTGGCGCCGGTCTCAAGGTCGGCGATCCAGAGCTGGACCACGGAGTTGCGCTCCCCGGCCTTGGGGTATTTGAACGAATAGGCGCTGTTGTAGAGTTTGCCGTCGAAACGCATCATCTCCATCAGCGGCACTTCGCTCTCGTCGAAACGCAGGTAGGCGATGCGGCGGCTGTCGGGCGAGAAGGCATAGGCACGCGTGACGCCGAACTCCTCCTCGTAGACCCAGTCGGTCGTGCCGTTGATCACCTCGTTCCACGCTCCGTCGTCGGTGATGCGGCGTGTGGTCTGGGTGGTGATGTCGTAGACGTAGAGGTCGTTGCGGTCCGAGTAGGCGATCTTCTCCCCGTCGGGCGAGAAGGAGGCGTCGCGCGGCTTTTCGGCGTCGCGCAGGACGGGGCGCAGGGTGTTGTCGCGCACGAGTGAATAGCTGGTGGTGTAGGAGTGGCGGTAGATCGGATTGCGCCCCGAGGCAATGAGGATCGACCGCTCGTCGGGCGAGAAGGTATAGTCGGTGATGACGAGCTTCGGCGCCGACTTGGGGAGCATGCTCTCGCCGGGAGCGGCGGTGGCATAGCTGTAACGGACGATATCGTTCGACTCGAGGGTGGTGTAGTGTTCGCCGTCGGCCATCGAGCGGATGCCGTGTACCGATTCGTTCAGTCGCTGCAGCCGGGTGATTTCGGCGTATTCGTTCTGGGCGCGGACGCTGCCCGTCAGGAGTGCCGCTGCGGCGAGCAGCGGGAAAAGGATGGTTTTCAAGATTAAATGACGTGTTGAAAGGTTGTGTTCGATGTATGTGGGGGCTGTAGCCTTCCTTCAGGCGGAGGAAATCGGCGAGGGGGCGGATTTGCGGCCTGGTGCCGAAGCGACGGTCCTGTGTCGCAACGGCGCGGTCGGGCTCCGCGGCATCGGTTGGAACCCGGCCCCCCCCCTCCGTCGGGCCCGTTAAATATCCTCTATGTCGAAGTCGTAGCCCAGGCGTTTGCCCGTCACGAACTTCGAGTTGTCCATCTTGGTGTTGAACTGGTCCACCGTCACGCGTTTGTTCTCCTCGTAGGGCGGCATCAGCAGGTCGAAGTTCAGCGCGAAGCCGATAGCCGATTCGAGGATTGCGACCAGTGCCTCCTGGTCGATCTCCGACTTGCCGAAATCCATCGCCCGCATCGAGTTCTGCTGCTTGCCTTCGGCGAAGTAGCGGTGTTCGCGGTTGATGAAAATGCGGCCGATCAGGTAGCCTTCGTCGGCGTTGCGGTTGAATTTGAACGAGTCGGACAGGAAGTTGTAGATGTTGATGAGCCCGCAGTAGGAGTTGTCGCGGTCGGCCTGCACGTAGGGGTTTTGCCAGATGAGGTGGTCGGAATCGAACTCGAAGACGTCGCTGTGCATCTGGAAGATCAGGATGTCGTTGGCCACCTGCAGCTGAGCCTCGAACTTGCCGCGGTCGCGGTATTCGAGCCTCACGCGGCGGTCGAGTTTGCCGTCCAGTTCGTCGTCCATCTCCGAAGCCATCTCCAGAAGCGTCTCCTTCAGGGAGTTGAACGCTCCGAAGGTGTTGTCGAAAACCCGTTGTTTGAGGGTCGACTTGCGGATGATGGTGTCGAGAATCTGTGCTCTCAGCGGGGTTGTTTCCATGGTATATATAGGTTTTATTTTATGCGTATTTCGCGTCCTGCGGCCAGCTCCTCGCCCTTGCGGAGCTTGTTGAGCTTCTCGATCGACCGCGTCCGGATGGCGTAGGACTGACCCACGGAGTAGGCCGTTTCGCCCTGGCGGCAGATGTGGTTCCGGGTGTTGCCCTCCCAGCGCTTGCGCTTGCGCTCGATGTAGATCACCTCGCCCGGTACCGGCTGGGCCTTCTTGTCCTTCAGGTCGTTGAACTTGCGCAGGTTGCGCGGCGAGAGGCGGAATTTCCGCCCGATGTTCTCGAACGTGTCGTTCTCCTTGGCCAGCACGTAGTGCACGCCGTTGGTGGCGTAGACGTTGTAACCCTGGTGGGCGTTGATCGTCACGCGGTAGTTGTCCGGGTCGACGGCTCCCTCGGTCCGGGCCAGTTCCTCCACGCTGCTCTGCGACGAGAACCACTCCTCGGGATTGCGTTTCAGACCGTAGCGCGTGGCGTAGAGCCGTGCGCCGTCGGGCCGGTCGAGCAGGAAGAGCTGGTTCTCCTCGATGATGCGGATGAGCCGCTGCGCATAGTCGGGAGCCGTGGCGTAGCCCGCGGCCTTCAGACCCCGAGCCCAGCTCTTGTAGTCGTCGGAGGAGTAGGCGAAGAGCGAGTCGTAGCGGGGCTGCGAGTCGAGGAACTCGGCGTGGTCCCGGTACGACGCCTCGACCGAGGGGTAGGAGCGGAAGCATTCGCCCTTGGCGTCGTCGTCGTGGTAGACCTTCTCGCCCGTCCAGTTGCGTTTGCACTTGATGCCGAAATGGTTGTTCGACTTCATCGACAGCAGGCTGTTGCCGCAGTCGGATTCGAGGATGCCCTGCGCCATGGTGATGCTCGCGGGGATGCCGTAGCGCTCCATGTGGGCGATGGCGATGGACATGTAGCGGCTGATGTACTCTTCGCGCGTCTGGCGCACCTGGGCCCCGAGCTGCACGGTGGTGCAGAGGAGGATTCCGGAAAGGAGTATTGCTTTTTTGAAAAAAGTCATTATCTTTGTTTAATCGTTACCGACAAAGATATGATTTTCCGGTGAAAAATCCAATAATACAATAAAACCGCAAGCTATGTTTACTGAAAACGCGAACCGTATTTTCAACCGGTCCATCGAGGAGTACCACCGCTGGGACGATGTGGACCATCCCATCGACAATCCCTATGCTCCGGGTACGATCGACCATCTGCTCTACCACAAGAACTGGATTGATACGGTGCAGTGGCACCTGGAGGATATTATCCGCGACCCGGCCATCGACCCTGCGGAGGCACTTCTCATCAAGCGCCGCATCGACAAGTCGAACCAGGACCGTACGGACATGGTGGAGTATGTGGATTCGTACCTGATGGACAAATACAGGGACATAACGCCCGCCGAAGGCGCCCGGCTCAACACCGAGACCCCGGCCTGGGCCATCGACCGACTGTCGATCCTTGCACTGAAGATCTACCACATGGCTCGCGAGGTGGAACGGACGGATGTGGACGAGGCGCACCGCGCGGCCTGCCGGAAGAAACTGGATGTGCTGCTCGCACAGCAGGTCGATCTTTCGCAGGCCATCGAAGAGCTGATCGAGGACATCGAGGCGGGCCGCAAGTACATGAAGACCTACAAACAGATGAAGATGTACAACGACCCGGCACTGAATCCGGTGCTCTATGGGCAGAAAAAATAGCGTGGGGACCGCAAGCGGTCTCTCGACCGGAGACGGCGGGGGCGCAACGTCTGAGAGCGGGGTGTCCGGGAGCGGGATGCTTCGGGGCGGGGCGGCGGCTCCGCGTCACCTGCTGGTGGCGCGCACCTCGGCGATGGGCGATGTGGCGATGCTGCCGCATGCGTTGCGGGCGCTGACGGCCGCTTATCCCGATCTGCGGGTCACGGTGGCGACGCAGGCCATGTTCCGGCCCTTCTTTGCGGGGCTGGAGGTCGGGTTTCTCGACGTCGACACCCGGGGCGAACACCGGACCCTTGCGGGGATGTGGCGGTTGGCCGCCGAAGCCCGCAGGCTGGGGGTGGACGCCGTGGCCGACGTGCACGACGTGCTGCGCTCGAAGGCGTTTCGTCTCGCGATGCGTCTGCACGGCATTCCGGTGGCGCATATCGAAAAGGGACATGCCGAGAAACGGGCGTTCATCCGCTGCGGAGGCCGCGGAGCGGAGCCGTTGCGGCATACGGTGCTGCGCTATTGCGATGTCTTTCGGAGACTGGGGCTTGTGCTGGACGACCCCGCACCTGCCGTGCGCCGGGAGCGTCCCAATCCCTTCGGGGAGAAACACGGCATGTGGGTGGGCTTTGCCCCCTTCTCCGCACACCGGGGCAAGACCTATCCCGAGGAGCAGAGCCGCGAACTCGTGCGGCTACTTTCGGCGCATTACGGGCGGGTCTTCATCCACGGGGGCGGAGGTGCCGAACAGGCCTTCGCTGAGGAGATGGAACGCACGTATCCCAACGTCACGGCCTTGTACGGCAAGGTTCGTTTTGCCGGGGAGATGGACCTCATCGCCCATCTGGACTGCGTGGTGACGATGGATTCGCTGGTGATGCACCTGGCCTCGCTCGTCGCGACGCCCGTGGTGTCGGTGTGGGGCGCGACGCATCCCGGACTGGGTTTTCTGGGCTACGGGGTTTCGCCCGCGGGAGTTCTGCAGGCCGACATGGCGTGCCGTCCTTGCTCGGTCTTCGGCAACAAGCCCTGCCGCTACGGCGACTACCGCTGTCTGAAAGCCATAACGCCCGAAATGACGGCCCGGCGGGTGGACGAAATCACCGGCCGTTTGCCGGAGTGTTCCGAAAACGGATAGGACGGCGGGATGCATAATCCGATTGGGAGGTGACCTCACGGATTGATATCGGACGGGAATCGGGGCTGCACGCAGACCTCCGGTTCCCGTTCGGAGTTTTATTTCTTTTTATGCGCCGCTCCTGTGAAGGGGTGGCGTGTTTCATTTCCGTGAAATTGTATTTTGCGGTTACGTAGAGGGTGCCTCCCATTCGTACTTATTATAACCGACCTGATGATCTTATGGAGAAACTTCTTTTTCATCGGCTGATTTTTGCCTTGTTTGCAGTCTCGGGCTGCTCTTCGGGCAAGGACTACAACGGAAATCGCGATGGCGGATTCCGTGCAATTCCTGCTTTGCGAAACAGGGACGAAGGGCTGAATCTCACGTGCGGCTCCTGCTGCGATGCGACCTCCGGCATCTTGGCGCCGGATTATCCGACACCGACGACCGATGGCGATGCTTCGGCGGCGATCCGGGTTGCGCTGGAACTTTGCCCGACATGCTGTAGGGTTACGGACATGAACAAATACTGACGGACATGCAGAATTGTTTACGGGATTCGGATCTTGTCGCGATGATGCGCAGCGGTGACAGAGAGGCTTTCGGAGTGCTTTTCGACCGCTACTACGATCTGCTGCATACCTTTGCCAGGCATATCGTCAAGGACTCTTCCGTGGCGGAGGACATCATTCAGAACGTATTTGTCAAAATGTGGATGTGCAAGGAACAGGTCAATCCCGAATTATCGGTGCGCAATTACCTGTTGGTTGCCACACGCAACGAGCTCTTCGACTACATGCGCTTGCGGCACAACATGCTGCGCAGCGACATCAACGATGCGATGCTTAATGTCGCAGACGGCGATACGGACATTTACGACTATGTAGACGTGCGCGAACGGGTCGGCTTCATCGACTCGGTGATGCGGTCGATGCCCGACAAACGGCGTGAGATATTTGCCATGCGCTACGATCGCAATATGACCAATGCCGAGATTGCCCGGGCGCTGAACCTCTCGATTCGCACGGTCGAAAAACACGTTGATCTGGCAATCAAGCAGATACGAAAGACGATCTCCGTCGGGATCCTCTTTTTTGTGCTATTCTCCTGAAACCAAGACAAAACCTATGGATGTCAAGAAAAATATGTCGCGAGAGCAGTTGCTTGCCTACATGCGGGACAACTGTACGGAAGTCGAGGCGCAGCAGGTGCGCATGTGGCTGCGGGAGCGACTCAAGGACCCGGGACTGGACCAACTGTTCAGCGACCTGCTGGACGCTCTCGAGACCGAATACGATCCCGAGAGCAAGGAGCGTGTGCGGCGTAAACTGGATTCGATCCTCGCGGCATGCCCCGCCCCGAAAACCCCGCTCCGCGGCGATAGGTTTCGGCGGTGGCGATGGCCCCTTCGCATCATCGAATGTGCCGCCGTCATTGCCGCCGTCACTCTGGCGCTCCATTACAGGCGGCAGGCCAATACCCCGCGCGAGTGGGTGGAGGTCTATGCCGGCATGGGAGAGCGCCGCGAGATCGTCTTGCCCGACAGCACGCGCGTGTGGCTCAATGCCGATACCAAGCTCATCTATCCCAAGCGGTTCAACCGCTCGATGAGGCAGGTCTACCTGTCGGGCGAGATGTTCGCTGAGGTTCGCCGCGACGAGGACCGTCCGTTCATCGTTTCCGCCGATCGGTTGGAGGTGGAGGTGCTCGGTACGCAGTTCAACCTCAAATCCTATCAGGAGGATGCCAAGGCGGAGGTGAGTCTGGTGTGCGGTAAGGTGTCGGTAGGCATTAAGGCGTCGAAGATGAACGGAAAACTCACCCTCGAGCCCGGAGATATCCTCCGCCTTAATAAAAGCAACAATCACATTGATTTTCTCAATTTCGATCCCGATTCCTATGCAAGCTGGATCGACAACGGCAATTTCTTCTTCGTGGAACAGACCCTGGGCGACATCGTTGCCGACCTGTGCCGACACTTTGCCGTCGAGATCGTCATCACCGACAAGTCGCTGTGCGACGAGACCTACTACGCCTCGTTTGTCAACGGGGAGTCGCTCGGCGAAATTCTCGATGCTCTCAACCAGGACCGCCTGTTCTCGGTGCGCAAGGAAGCCGAGATCTATTACATATCGCCTTGCTATCCCTAAAATAAACATATCATGCAGTACACGAAACGAACGGAATCTGTAACGACTTATTTCTCAAAATTTCAAATCTTAACGTAATGAATAAACTTTTACCTTCCGTCAAAAGTTTGATCACGCTTGCCGGACTTCTGTGTCTCCTGTTTCAGGCCTCCGCGGCCGTGGCCCAGAAGGTGAGCCTGTCGGTACGCAATGCGACTGTCAAGGCAGCGATTGAACGCCTGCAAAAGGATTACGGCTACTCGTTCGTCATCAAGACGAAGGATGCCGATGTGAACAAGAGGATCACCCTTGATGTCAGAAACGAGGAGATCGGCACGGTTGTCGGAAAGATGTTCGCCGGGCAAAACGTCGTGAGCAATGTCGAGGGCAAGATGATTGCCATCATGTCCGCCCCTGCAAGGCGGGAATCTGCCATCCGCACTTCGGCCAATGCGGTTGTGAAGGGCATTGTGAAAGACACTGCCGGAAATCCGATTACCGGTGCCACGGTGATTGTCGACGGCACGACGATCGGCACCACCACGGACCTCGACGGCTCATTTTCCGTCCGGATCGGGGTGCGTACGGATGTCCGCCTGATTGTCTCCTATCTCGGTCTGAAGACCCGGGAGGTTGTCGTAGATGACCCGGCCCGGATTTATGAAGTCCGGCTCGAAAGCGACAATATGGCCCTCGACGAGGTGGTTGTGGTCGGTTACGGTACGCAGCGCCGCAGTTTGGTGACCAATGCTATCAGTCAGTTCAAACCCACCGAGGAGAATATGCGCAGCGTGATGTCGCCCTCGGAACTCCTTCAGGGTCGTATTGCCGGCGTGTCGATCTCGACCAGCTCGGGTAACCTCGGCTCGGCCGAGAAGATGAGCATCCGCGGATCGTCGTCGCTCAGCGCCAGCAACGAGCCGCTCTACGTGATCGACGGCATTCCGCTGTCGAACAATTCGGCATCGCTCTATTCGTTCGGTGAGAACATGAGTTCGCTGGCGACGCTCAACCTTACGGACATCGAGTCGATCGAAGTGCTGAAGGATGCTGCTTCGGCCGCGATCTACGGTTCACGCGCCACAAACGGTGTCGTGCTGATCACCACCAAGCAGGGACGTGAGGGAAAGTCGGAGGTCAAGGTCAACTACGGCTTCAGCATCACACAGTTCCCCAATGCCGGACGTCGCGAATACGTCGGTTCGAAGCAGTATATTGAGGTTTTCAACGAGGGTATAGACAACTACAACCGTCAGAACGGATTCACGATCCACAGCTCGGGATATGTCAAGCATATACGGAATCCTTACGGGGACATGCCCGACACCGACTGGCTCGATCTGATCACCCGGCTCGGGCAGTCGCACTATTTTGACATGTCGTTTTCGGGCGGCAATGCCAAGACCAAATATTACCTTTCGGGCAGCTACAACTACCAGGAGGGTGTCATCAAGACGAACGACGTCTCGAAGATCAACCTCAAGTCGAACATCAACCACGAAATGTTCAAATGGCTGAAGGTGGGTGCCAACATCAGCGGCAACTACCTGCATAATAACCGTATCCCGGGAGCCGATCTCGGCTCGACGATCATCGGGCGCGCCGTGCAGCAGCGCCCTTTCGACCGTCCGTATAAGCCCAACGGCGGCTATTATACGGGTGGAACCGACGAGCTGTTGCTGCACAATGCCGTGCAGATTCTCTCGGAGGAGACGTCCTATACGGACAACTACCGTTTCATCGGGTCGTTCTGGGCCGAGGCGCAGATCGTCAAGGGCTTGACGATCAGAGCGTCATACAATAATGACTCGGCCTATACCTACGACTATATTTATTACAACCAGAACCACCCCTATGCCGCCGACAACGGCCGTATTCTGGATCGGAATCGCTTCGTGATGACCAACACGATCGACCTGTATGCCAACTACAACCGCAAGATCGGCGAAGATTTCGAACTCGGGGCCATGATGGGGCACTCGTTCCTCAAGACCAAGAGCCGCACGTCGTATATCGATGCGCAGAACTATCCCTCGCCGGCGTTCGACGTGGCGAGCGTGGCCGCTAACATCGTCGGTGCCAGTGCCGGGCTGTCGGAATATGCCATTGAATCCTATTTCGCCCGCTTGAGCCTCGCCTACAAGGATCGTTACATGGTCAATGCCACGATCCGTACCGACGGTTCGTCGCGCTTCGCACCCGACTGCCGCTGGGGTTGGTTCCCCTCGGTGTCGGTAGGTTGGAATGTTTCGAACGAGGCATTCTGGAATGCCGAAAAGACCGATCTGAAGATCCGGGCCAGCTACGGCCGCACGGGTAATCAGGACGGTATCAGTAATTACGGTTGGCAGGCTCTGATCAGCGGCGGCACCAATTACGGAGGCCAAAGCGGTATCGCCATTTCGTCGAGTGGCAACAATCGTCTGACGTGGGAGACCGCCGATCAGTACAATGCCGGATTCGATCTGAGCTTCCTGGGCGGCAAGATCAACATGATTGCCGACGTTTACCTGAAGAACACGAATAACCTGCTCTATTCGAAACCCGTGCATGCTACAACGGGCGAAACCTCGATCCTGAGCAACATCGGTTCGATGCGCAACAAGGGCATCGAGTTCACGATCAATACCCACCTCAATCTGGGCAAGGTGCTGTGGAGTTCATCGCTCAATATCGCCCGTAACGTCAATAAACTGACGTCGCTGCTCGAAGACGATCTGCTGTCGATCGGTGCCAATCGTGTGCTGAAACTCGGCCGGACGGTGGGTTCGTGGTACCTCTTCCGTACGGATGGGATCTATCAGTACGACGGTGAGGTTCCGCAGGCACTCTACGATAAGGGCGTGCGTGCCGGTGATATCAAGTACTGGGACCGCAACGGCGACGGGGATATTACGGACGACGATCGAGTCGTTACGGGTAATCCTAACCCCAGGTTCTCGGGCGGCTGGAACAATACCTTCAAATACAAAGGGCTGGAATTGAGTCTCTTCTTTACGTATAGCTATGGTAACGACGTGTATGCGTCGTGGATGATCCACGGATCCAAGCCAGGTTACAACCGCGCGCTGCTGAAGGCCTATGCCGACAACCGCTGGACGGGGCCCGGCACGTCGAACAAATACCCGCGCGCGATCTACTCGTATAGCGGCTGGAACGGCAAGAACTCGACGATGTATCTGACCGACGGCTCGTTTATCCGCCTGCGCTCGGTGACTCTGGGATACACCTTCCCGCAGCGGCTGGTTTCGAAAATCCACCTCAAGGGACTTCGCGTCTATGCCCAGGGCGACAACATCTTCCTCTGCTCGCGCTATCCCGGCTGGGATCCCGAGACAAGCGTCGATCTCGATCCGCGCTTCTATGGCGAGGATGACGACGGTGTCCCTCAACCTCGTATCTTCAAGTTAGGCGTAAACATTACTTTCTAAATCTGACAATCATGAAATCGTTGCATAAAATTATCTTGTTTGCCCTGCTGCCCCTGGCAGGTGCTTGCAGCGGCATGCTCGACATCGAGCCGCATTCGGCGGTATCTCCGACGGTGGTCGGCTCCGACGACATCGAGGCGCTGCGTATCGGAATGTACCATGAGGTCCAGGAGGGACCGACCTACTACTCCTACATTGCGTTCGACCTCTTCGGAGGCGAGTTGATGACCAGCACGGGCCGTCCGATCACCCTGATCAACTCGCTTTCCAATGCATTGCATACGTTTGTCAGCAGTCAGTGGAACGGCTACTACGAGGCGCTTCTGCAGGTGAACAACGTCATGTCGATCGCCGAAGGTCTGGCCGACAGCCCCATTCGGAACCGGGTATTGGGCGAGTGTCACTATTTCCGGGCGCATATTTACCTCTGTCTGGTGACCCGTTTCGGCGATGTGCCCGTCTTGCGGCAGAACACTCAGGCCAAGGTATCGCGCGATCCGGCGTCGATGGCCTGGGCCCTGGTTGAGGAGGATCTAGACGCGGCTTCGGGCTTTCTGAACGGGTTGAGCGCCGATAGTTTCTACTACGTGTCGCCTGCCGCCGTGACGGCCCTGAAAGCCCGCGTAAAACTTTATCTGGGCAAGAAGGACGAGGCTCGGGTGCTGGCTGAGAGTCTGATTGCTAATCCGAACTATGCGCTTGACGACTTCGACAAGATTTTCCGCTCGAAGGCCAACAAGGAGGTGATCTTTGCCTTCTCGTGTCTGACCGAGGACGGTTCGTCGATCCGTATTTCCAATCAGTTTTACTCCTACAACCACCCCAACAAGGGCAGTTACAACTACCGTCCTGCGAGCGATGTGATGACGATGTATGCTGACAACGACCTGCGCAAGGAGGTGTCGATCACCACGCTCGATAACCTGAATTTCATCAATAAATATCCCAGCGGGCAGACGGGGTCAGACCCTGTGGTGATTTCGCGACTGGCCGAAATGTACCTGATCAGTGCCGAGGCACAGGGGCTCAACGGCGGTCTGGATCGGCTCAACGAACTGCGGGAAAAACGGGGCCTCGACAAACTGGAGAATCCGGCAACCGAAGCCGATTTCCTCGATGCGGTGCTTCGGGAACGCCGTCTGGAGTTCCTCGCCGAGGGCTTCCGCTGGTACGATCTCGTGCGGACCGGAAAGGCTACGCAGACGCTCGGTACGAAGGACTATCAGTGTCTGATGCCGCTTCCGAGCCGGGAGTTGCTTTACAATCCGAACCTCAGGCCGAATAATCCGGGTTATTAGCAGAAATTGTCCAATATGCATAAAACGATAAAACGATGAAAACATACAGATATATGATCGGAATGCTGTTGTGCGTGTGGCTGTTTGCGGCGTGTGACAATTCGGATGCGTTTGACGAATACACCAAGTTTGATCCGACTGCCCGGACGGACTGGGGACAGAGTATCGTCGACGGATCGAACGGCTATGTGGCTCATGTGAAGAGCGACAGGGTCTACAGGTTGGCCGACGGTGTGGATGTGTTGGAGATGGCGTTTCTGGCCGACGACGGACTGGCCATGCAGTTATTCCTGTTCAAGATTGCCTTGAGCGATAAAATCACCCTGCGCACGACGCTCGCCAACGACGAGAACGAACTGGGCACAGGGCAGACGATTATGAAGCAGCTCGAAGCGATGCAGAAGAAAGGGAAGAGGGTTTTGGGCGGAACGAATGCCGACTTCTTCAATACGACGACCTACATCCCCTATGGCGTATGCTACCGCGACGGCGTGGCGGTGAAGACCTCGTTTAACCGCACGGACTGCAATGTCTTCGTGATCTCGAAGGACAACACGGCCTACTGCTTCACGGAGGAGGAGTATGCCCTCGAAAAGGACATCGTCCGCGAAGCGGTCTGCGGGCGCAGTACGCTGCTGCTGAAGAACGGCGAGCAGTTGGATCAGAGCAGCAACACGATGCCGGTGGCGAATATGGAACCGCGTACCGCAATCGGCGTGTCGCAGGACGGCAAGGAGGTCTACCTGATGGTGGTCGACGGTCGTAATTTCTACTACTCGAACGGAGCCGATCTGCAGGATCTGATGAACCTGATGTCAGCCTGCGGAGCCTGCGACGCGCTCAACCTCGACGGCGGAGGCTCGTCGACCTTTATCGCCCGCAACGGCGCGGAGGGCGAACTCAGCCTGCTGAACTGGCCGACCGACCAGGGTGGGGTCATGCGCAAGGTGGCAACCGGACTGGCGATTGTCGAACAATAAAAGACGGAACCGATGAAAAAGATATTTCAATACCTGCTCCTGGCGGTCGCATGCGCGGCGTTCGGAGCCTGTCAGGATTTTAGTGACGATACGGCCTTTACGCCCAAGGTGCCCGAATTGTCGTTCGTGGAGAAGAACATTGCGGCAGAGAAGTCCTCCAAAGACTACGAACTCTCGATCAGATCGAACCTTCCGTGGCGCATCGAATGCGACAGGGACTGGGTCTCGTTCGAACCGTCGTACGGACAGGGTGATGCCACGATTACGGTGAGTGTGGCTGCAAACCGTACGCTCGACGAACGCACGGCGACGATCTCGGCTTACATCATCAAGGGCGAGAACGTCTCGCTGCCCGTGACGCAGGCTGCTGCGAGCGCTTCGGACCTCGCGACGCACTATTATGTCAAGACCGACGGCTCGGACGAAAAGGACGGTCTGACGTGGGAGACGGCGACCTCGCTTGCCAGTGCGATCGACCGGGCGATGAACGGAGATGTGATCCATGTGGCTGCAGGCTCTTACGTGCCTTCGGTGCCGCTGACGGGCATGAAGACTGCGCTGGACAATACGTTCGAAATTCACAGCAATTTCTCGATGATTGGCGGCTATCCGGCCGACGCGACCGAGGGTGCTGTGGCTGATCCCGTGGCCAATGAGACGATTCTGGACGGCGACCATGCCGTATGCCACGTGGTTGCGGTGACGGCGGCCAAGATGGGCGGCATGAAGGCTTTGCTCGACGGATTTACGATCAGGAACGGTTCGTCGCAGTTCGGATCGGTGGGCAGCACGACGATCAACGGGGTGAAGTTCTACCAGAGTTACGGTGCGGGCATTTTTATCGGCAATGCGGCGGTGGATATCCTCAACTGTAAGATTGTCGAGAATACGGACATCCGCTTGGGTGCCATCCGTGTCGACGCCGGTGCCGAGGCTCTGTTCGATAACTGTGTAGTTGCCGACAATGCGACCAGGACGACGGCAGCATACAACGGCGGCTGTCTGTGGGCCGATGGAGCCAAACTGCTGCGGATCAACAACTGTACGTTCGACAACAACAAGACCTCGGGTGTCGGTATCTGCATGTATATCTTCGGTGACACGGGCGGCAAGACCAATGTGTTGGTCAGCAACACCACGATCTCGAACAACAGCGTCAATCCCGAACATGCCACCAAGAACGGCGGCGGGATTTACGTCCGTGAAAACGGCAACCTGGTGATCGTCAATTCGACGGTCTGCGGCAATCATTCCGGGAAGGGTGGCGGCATTGCGGTGTATGGCACGGCGGCCAAGCCGAGCAAGGCCGTGATCGTCAGCTGTACGATTGCCGGTAACACGACAGTGACGGCCGGATATGGCGCGGGATTGCAGCAGGCTGCAGCTGGAGGGTCTATCGAACTCTACAATACGCTGATTTCGGGCAATACGACAGACGGCGCTGCCGACGATGTTGCCTGGCTTAAGGATGGCAGTCACAAGGTTGCCAACTCCATTATTGGAGGCACGGTCTACAATGCCGGGGGTGTGGCTGTTGCGGGTGCGGTGTTCGATCCTGCCTCGATGCTCGGCCCGCTGGGCAACAACGGCGGAGTGACGAAGACCTGCGTGCTGCTCGGCGATGCGAATCCGGCACGCCAGTACGGCATGTCCGCTTCGGAGCTGAAGATTCTGGGAGCGACGCTCGATCCGGCTTTCGGTGAGGCGGTCAGCACCATCGACCAGACCGGCGCTTCGCGTACGGGCAAGACGGTGATCGGTGCCGTTGTGAAATAGTTCTGTTTACACGGGGCCTGCCTGTTTTGGTGCGCTTCTTTTTATTCGTTGCAACGCGGGGCCGTCCCGTATGACGGCGCGCTATTGCATCGGCCTGACTTCTTATGATCGTTACAGTTATGAAACTTTACAGAATCGGACTGATGTTGCTTGCAGTCCTATGCGCTGTTCCGGTGTTTGCCGGGCGGCCGCCGCGGTTGAAGGTGGGGACCTCATCCGGAATTTTCGGTCCGGTGACGAACTGGACTTACGAAACCTTTGCCGAGGCGAAGAGAGCGGGGATCGAGGCCATCGAGGTCAGCGCGTCGACGCTGTTTCTGAACCGGGAGATGGCCGACGAAACACAGATTGAGGCGCGTTGCCGCCAACTGAGGCGCGATCTCAAACGCGCCGGGATCGAAATCTGGTCGGTACATATGCCTTTCGGCCGTGAGATCGATCTTTCACAGACGGACGAGGCTGTGCGGCAGCGAAGTGTCGAACTGCACCGTCGTCTGCTGCGCTTCTGCAAGATTCTTTCTCCCCGGATCGTGCTGTTTCATCCGAGTTGGTATCTCGGGCACGGGGAGCGCGATGAGCGGATCGTGCAGCTGGTGCGCTCGGTCGGGGAACTGCTTCCCGATGTGAAGAAGATCGGAGCCCGTGTGGTGATCGAGAACATGCTGGGCTACGAACTGGTCAAGGACCGGAATTACGAACGGCCGCTGGGGCGTACGGTCGAAGAGGTCCTGCATATCATGTCACTGATGCCCCGGGAGGTCGACGTCGCGGTCGATACCAACCACATCGACAACCCCGAACTGCTGATCCGGGCGCTTGGGCGCCGGGTGAGGACGATTCACGTCTGTGACGGTGATGGCCGCAGTGAGTGTCACGAAATGCCGGGGCAGGGCCAGGGCGATAACGACTGGGTGGCAATTCTGAAGGCCCTGTATGAGGATGCGCACTACCGGGGTGTCTTCATGTACGAAGTGAAGAAGGCGGAATTTCCTCAACTGAAGGCTTGTTATGACCGGATGTACGAACAGTATGTGCTGTCGAAGCGGTCGTTGTAGCAGGGGTGGTTGAGTAGGCCTTCCTGCGTTGTGCGCCGGGAAGGCGATGTCGCGGTTGGATGTGTGTTCTGGGGAGGGACGTATGTAATCGGGTTGCGGAGGATCTGTGTTGTAACGCCGGGAGGCGCGAGGTGTTGCAGAACTTCCGTCTGCGGTTTGCCATGATTCGGACAAACGGGGCGGCAACCGCAAATTTGCTCTCCAGATTGGCCTTGGAGCCTCTGTTCTCGGGGAGGACGGCGGGTCTCTCCGGCAACAGCAGCGCCTCCGGAAATCCGGAGGCGCTGCCATGTCGGGATGAAAAACCGGTTCCCGTTCGCTTTGGGGCTGTGGCTGTGGCTGTGGCCGCGGCTGTGGGCTTGCAAGGGGCGGCTTCGGGCGGCTTCGGGCGGCTTCGGGCGGCTTCGGGCGGCTTCGGGCGGCTTCGGGCATCTTCGGGTGGCTTCGGACGGCTTCGGGTGGCTTCGGGTGGCTCCGGATGGCTCCGGGCATCTTTGGGCGGCGCACTGACGGTGCATGGACGGTGCGCGGACGCAGGCGCTCTTCGTCGGGGCGGTGAGTCCCTCCGGGAAGGTTCCGGGGCGTGTCGGTGCAGGTTGTCGGCGCAGGTTGTCGGCTGCGGAGACCGTCCGGCAATCGGGGCTCGGTCCGGTCTCCGGAGTCGGCGTTGCCTGCTTAGCAGGGGTTGTTTGCTCGCGATTTCACATATTCGTCGATGGCCTTGGCTGCGGTGCGTCCCGCGCCCATGGCCAGGATGACCGTTGCGGCGCCCGTCACGGCGTCGCCTCCCGCGAAGACGCCCGGGCGGGTCGTGGTTCCGCGTTCGTCGGCCGTGATGCAGCCGCGGCGGTTGGTTTCAAGACCTGCGGTTGTGGCGGCCAGCAGCGGATTGGGCGAGGTGCCCAGCGCCATGATCACCACGTCGCAGGCGATTTCGAAATCGGATCCCTCCTTCACCACCGGCGAGCGGCGGCCGCTTTCATCGGGTTCGCCCAGCTCCATCTCCACGCACCGCAGGCCCGTCACCCAGCCCTTGTCGTCGCCGAGGACTTCGGTGGGGTTGGTCAACATGCGGAAGCGGATGCCCTCCTCCTTGGCGTGGTGGACCTCCTCGGCTCGTGCCGGAAGCTCTTTTTCCGAACGGCGGTAGACGATCGTGGCCTCCGCGCCCAGCCGCCGGGCCGTGCGCACGGCGTCCATCGCCACATTGCCGCCGCCCACGACGACGACGCGCTGCCCGACGTAGATCGGGGTGTCATACGCCTTGTCGTAGGCATGCATCAGATTGGCCCGCGTCAGGAACTCGTTGGCCGAGACCACGCCGTTGAGGTTCTCGCCCAGGATGCCCATGAAACGGGGCAGTCCGGCGCCCGAACCGATGAAGACGGCATCGAAGCCCTCGTCGTCCAGCAGCGAGTCGATGGTCACGGTGCGGCCCACGATCACGTCGGTTTCGATCTCGACGCCCAGCCGTTCGACCTGGGCGATTTCGCGCGCCACGATCCGCTCCTTCGGGAGACGGAATTCGGGGATGCCGTAAACCAGCACGCCGCCCACCTTGTGCAGTGCCTCGAAAATCTTCACTTCGTAGCCCATGCGGGCCAGATCGCTGGCGCAGGCCAGTCCGGCCGGGCCGCTGCCGACGACGGCGACCTTGTGCCCGTTGTGTCCGGCGGCGGGCGCAGCCGGGGTGCCGTGTTCGAGGTTCCAGTCGCCGACGAAGCGTTCGAGCTTGCCCACGGCGACCGGTTCGCTCTTGATGCCCAGGATGCACGAGCCTTCGCACTGGCTCTCCTGGGGGCAGACGCGGCCGCAGATCGACGGCAGCGAACTGTCTTCGGAGATGATGTCGGCGGCCTCCTGCAGCCGGCCTTCGTGCAGGGCGGCGATGAAGTCGGGGATGCGGATGCCTACGGGGCAGGCTGCTACGCAGCGGGGTTTCTTGCAGCGCAGACAGCGCGAAGCTTCGAGGGTGGCCTCTTCGAGGTTGTAACCGTAGCAGACTTCCTCGAAGTTGGTTGCACGGATCGCCGGGTCCTGTTCGCGCACCGGCACGCGGGGTATCTTGTTTGCCATAGTCCTATTTGTCCAATCCGATCTTACATACGTGTCCGGCCTCGCGCTCGGCCTTGATGGCTGCGGCGCGCTGCTCCTGGGTGCGGTACATGCCCTGACGGCGCATCGCCTCGTCGAAATCGACTTCGTGGGCGTCGAATTCGGGGCCGTCGACGCACGTGAAGCGCGTCCGTCCGCCGACCGTCACGCGGCAGGCTCCGCACATGCCCGTGCCGTCGACCATCAGCGCATTGAGCGATACGGTGGTTTTCAGGTCGTAGCGCTTCGTGGTGAGGGCGACGAACTTCATCATGATCATCGGGCCGATGGCCACGCATTCGTCGTAGTGTTTGCCCTCTTTTTCGATCAGCTCCCCGATCAGCTCCGTCACGAGCCCCTTGAAGCCCTCCGAGCCGTCGTCGGTGGCGATGTAGAGATTCTCGGCCACGGCGCGCATGGCGTCGGTGTAGATCAGCATGTCGCGCGTCTTGGCGCCGATGATGACATCGGCTTTCACGCCGCATTCCCACAGGCGTTTGACCTGCGGGTAGACCGGGGCCGTGCCCACGCCGCCCGCCACGAAGAGGTAGCGGCGTTTGCGCAGTTCCTCGGCGGGGATGTTGACAAATTCCGAAGGGTGGCCCAGCGGACCTGCAAAGTCGGCCAGGGCGTCGCCCTCGTTCAGTGCGCAGATTTTGCGCGTCGAGGCTCCGATGGCCTGCGTGACGATGGTCACGCTGCCGTCGGCGGTGTCGAAATCGGAGATCGTGAGCGGAATGCGCTCGCCGTGCTCGTCGACACGCACGATGACAAATTGTCCGGGCTGTGCCGAGCGGGCCACGCGCGGTGCGAGGATCTTCATCTGCCAGATGCCCTCGGCAAGGAGTCTTTTTTCAAGAATGGGGTACATTATATCCGTAGTATGTTTGTGTGTCACTCTTCGATGATTGCCGTCACCCGGATGCGCCGCATCGGCCGCACGGGATCGTTGGTCACCACCATCAGGTGTTCGGTCATGATGCCGTAGTCCTGCATCCGGGGATCGAGCCGGATGCTGCAGCGCAGCGACGCTCCGGGGGCGATTCTCTGTCCCGGGGCGAGCGTCGTGGTCACGTGTCCCTGGCCTTCGACGGCCCGCAGGATCAGCTCCGCACCGCCCGTGTTCGAAAGCGTGAAGTGCATTTCCCGGCTCGGTCCCGCATGTTCGACCGTCCCAAATTTAAGGATATTTTCCGAGAATTCGGCTTTCGGGGCCTTTTGTCCTGCATTTGCGGGCTGCGGATCGACGCCGATGCCGTGGGTGACGAGCCTCGTGCCGTTGCCCTGTCCGTCGGTCAGGACCTCCAGCACGTCGCGCACGGTCCCGTAGCGGGGTTTGTCGGCGGGGATGAGGTAGGAGAAGTTGATCTCGCCCCGCTCGCCCGGGGCGATGTGTTTCGGGTAGTCGGTCCGAAGCAATCCGCTTGCGATCTCGGGCCGCAGTTCGAGGCGGACCGGGTGTTTCGAGGTGTTGGCATAGCCGATCGATGCTTGCTCCTGGCGCCCCGGATAGATATAGGTGAAGGCGTTGAGCGTCGAGGTCAGCCGCAGCCCTCCACCGGCATCGACCGGGTAGAGCTCCTCGACGCTCTTCTGTCGCGGGACGACGTCTCCCTGCACGGTGAGGGTGGCGATCTTCCGCTTCTCCGACGAGTAGACCCACAGCTCCTTGGTGAACGAGCCGGGACGGTTGGCCGGGTCGTAGGTGACGGTGATCTGCGTCTTCCTGCCCGGGAGGATCGGTTGCTTCGAGAAGGCGGGGACCGTGCAGCCGCAGGTGGTCACCACATCGAGGATCACCAGGGGGGTGTCGCCGCGGTTGACACCCGTGAACGTATGGCTTACGCGGCCGTCGGTTTCGCGGATCGTGCCGAAGTCCCACGTGTCGGGCTGAAAAGTCAGCTGTTTCTGCGCCGAGGCTGTCAGGGCGCATAGTGTCAAGATAATAAGTGAGATAACGCGTTTTGGAGCCATTGTTTTATGTTTTGTGCGACATGCAAAGATACTTTTTTTGCGAAAAAAACATGCAATAATTTTGCGGGAATGAAAAAATGCTATATATTTGCACTCCGAAACGACAGGATAACACGTTTCGAAAAGCCTGAATAGCTCAGTTGGTTAGAGCACATGACTGTTAATCATGGGGTCCTAGGTTCAAGTCCTTGTTCAGGCGCAGATGCGCGAGGGTTGCGTAAGGTTCTTTCAACAAACGCCTGCGAAGGGTTGCCCGCAAAAGGGTGGTCCGGAGGGTAATCGGAAGATTGCCTTTGCAGTCCCAAGCCATTTTTAGGGGAGCTTAGCTCAGCTGGTTCAGAGCGTCTGCCTTACAAGCAGAGGGTCGGGGGTTCGAATCCCTCAGCTCCCACAACTGATGATCGACGACTTACAGCCTTGTAGGTCGTTTTTCTTTTATCTGCTTCCGGGGACGGGTCGGCCTGGTTGTGGAACCCGATAAATTATCTATATTTGCAAAACAGGGAGGTCGGGAGGCTTACTCCGCGATCGCTGCATGAACCAAGACCAGAAGCAAGCATGAAGATCGAAATTTTTACGGAAGCGGATATTGCGGAAGCCGCAAAATTGGCTTATGACGTTTGGGGTGACGAGTTTGGAAGACTGGGCCATGAGTACGGTCTGCTGATGTGCGAATACATCGTGCGTTATGGCTGGCTCAATGAGGAATTTGCCTTCAAGATTGTCGAAGAGGGGAGAATGCTCGGCTGCATATTGGCCGGCAGGGTAACCGACAAAAGCTCCTGCAATGAATGGCTCGAGAGGCATATTCCGGCAATGAATCGGGAGCAGTTGGACGAAGCCTTGGCGGTACGTACCTATTTTGACCGGACCGGGCCAAAGCTCTATGCGCGGATGAATGAAGAGACGGATTTGTGTCTGTCGTTCTTCATCAGTTCAAAACCGGGCTACGGAAAGGTCTTGATCAACGAAATCATGCGCTTGGCGAAATCAAAAGGATACGGGCATCTGTATCTTTGGACGGATTCGTCGTGCAATCACGAGTACTACGCCCGCAACGGCTATACGCTTGTATCCGAATTCAAGAGCGAGGAATGGGCCATGAACGACGACCGCTATCTGACCTATATTTATAAAAAGAGCGTGGATTAGATCCATTTCCGGTTCGGAACCCGGATGCTGCGTTTTGCGGATTGGGGCAATGGGGATTTTCATGGCCCAAGCGTGTTGAAAGTTTGTCTTTGTGGTTTAAATGTAAGATTGTCAGCTGATTCTGGGTAGTCTTGCCGGCGTTGGTCTTGCGTGCATGTGCGGGCTGGGGCGTAGCCCGGACGAGGTGCCGGCAAAAAAAGATTTCCCAAAATGAAGCGAGGACTTGCAGGAATAATTTATTTGTCCTACATTTGCACTCGCAATACGGTAAAAGGGAGCTTAGCTCAGCTGGTTCAGAGCGTCTGCCTTACAAGCAGAGGGTCGGGGGTTCGAATCCCTCAGCTCCCACAATGGAAACCATCCCCAAACAGGATGGTTTTTTATGCCGGGGAGCATAGCTCAGTTGGTTTAGAGCGCCTGCTCGACAAGCAGGAGGTCAGCGGTTCAAATCCGCTTGTTCCCACAAGAAGAAAAGCCTTTCGGATTCGTTCCGGAAGGCTTTTTCGTTGTCATTGGCGCAATGCCGACCCACAAAAAGGACGGATACGCACGTATCCGTCCTTTTGCATGAACCCTCCTTCTGCCGTTTGCCGGGCACCTGGTTGCGGCGTTTGCCGGGGCAGGCTCTCTCCGGCGCGATACCGTGGACCGTGTTGTCCGGGAGGCTGCAAATGGCGTTGCAGTCAGGTGTCCGAAAGGTCCCGGGCATCATCTTGGTACCGCCGGGGCACGGGGCGTCAGGCTGGGCCGAGCCGATTTTTTTCTGCGGGTCGGGGAATGTCGGGATTTATGGTTATTCGGGAATTTTTGCCAGGATAGGTTTGAATTCGGTAATTGAAACGATCATGCCGCGGTTGCTTTGGGCTGCGTTTAGCCGGATGTAACGTCCCTTATGCTTCCACTGCTCCTGCGCAATGCTAAGGCTGGTCGAAGTATTGCTCTTGTCGCCGAAGTCGAAGTCCTGCACTTTGGTCCAGGTTTTGCCATCGTCCGAAAGCTCGATGTAGCCGGACTTGAGGTCAGTAACATATGCATCCGAACGGCGGCCGATCCTTACTCCACACCAGTAGAAGGTGTCGCCCATGTCCCAGGATGTGATTACCGGGAGCTTGCCCTGGTCGCCGACGCCGTTGCTGTCGTAGCGGTTCTCCCAGCGGGTCGAGGGGTCGTTGTCGATCATGCATCTGGGCTCGCCGCCGTTCTGGTAGGAGCTGCACGAGATGAGTTGCCACTTGCTGCGGTTGTCGTAGATCGGGAGCAGCGAGATGTGGTAAAGCACCGTGTTCCGGTCGCCGATCTTGAATTTCGAATTGCCCTTGAGCTTGACGGCCAACGTGTAGTAGCGGTCTGTTGTCAGATTCGATTTGTCGATGCTTATGGTCGAAACCGCCTTGTTCGAGCCGGCTTTCAGGTTGGCTCCCGTGAAGGTGTAGGCGCTTTCGGGCAGCGGGATGTATTGTGTGCCGTGCTCGGCATTATAGGCTGTGAGTACGGCGTCGCCGTGTTCGTATTCCATTTCGGAATCCCATTTGTTGTCGAATTCGGTGTAGGTTGTGAATTCGAGTGTGTGGGCTTCGGTGGCGCTCAGGTCGCTTTCCATAACTCCGGAGTCTTGGGCCAGCACCTCGGTCTCCTGCATCCGGGGGTTGATCAGGATGGTGTTCAACTTCTCGTTGACCTCGGTCCCCGTGGCTGTGAGTCGCAGCGGAAGGACATAGTCGTTCATGTAGGGCAGCGCCATGATTCCCTTGCAGTCGAGGCGGACGGTGAGGGTGGTGCGGCGGCCTTCGGCCGTGATCGATCCGGTAGCCTTGACGATTTGGTAATACTCCTCGCCGAGTGGCGTGTAGGAGGAGCCGTTCGCGACGTTGAAAGCCTCGACGGCATCGGGGGCGGGGACAATCCTGACTTCCGACGGCTGTCCGAAATAGCCGCTGCTGTAAGCGTAAATGTCGAAGTCGATCGTCTCCTCCACGTCGTAATAGATTGCGTTCTGCACGCCGTTGTTGACGATGTAGACGCGCGGGTCGGTCAGGTTGTCGTCGCAGTGGTCTTTCTCGCAGGCGGTCAGCAGCAGTACGCCTGCGAAGGGTATCAATATGTTTTTCAGTTTCATGATTATCCGAATTAGTGGGGTTTACCAGCCGTAGTTTTGCGTGCATTTCACGCGGTCGAGTTCTTCCTGGGAAATCGGGAAGAGGTAGCAGCGCTTGGTGAAGACGCGGTTGCCGTCGCGGCCGCCGTCGTATTTGCAGATGACGCGCTGCCAGAATTCACCGTTTGCCTTGTGGTCCTTGGCGGCGACGTTCATGCCGTAGACCGGCATGTTGTTGTCCTTCTCGGCCGTCATCCAGGTTCGTGTGTCGAAATAGCGCAGGTTTTCGAAGCACAGCTCGACCTGACGTTCGCGGCGGATCAGTTCGCGCATCCTGGTCTGATTGCCGACGGCGTCGGGATAGACCTTCTCGATGTCGGGAACACCGGCGCGTTTGCGGATCATGTTCAGGTAGAGCGTGATCTCCGCGTTCGAGGGATCGTACTCATTAAGCGCCTCGACGTAGTTGAGCAGGATCTCCGCATAGCGGAATATGGGGAAGTCCAGGTAGCCCCAGTTGCCGGTGGAGGTGTCGATCGACGGGTTGATGAACTTGTGCACCAGGTATCCCGTCGGCGTATAGTTGTGCGACTTGCCCGGACCCGAATTGCCGTTGAAATAGAATTGGACGTTGGTTGTTTTCTTGTTGGCGCCGTGCCAAGTCATGCCGCTCCAGAATACGTTGATGTAGAAGCGCGGTTCGCGGTTCTGGTACATTTTGAAGGTCTCCAGTTCGTCGCCGTAGATCGGGTGTCTGAACCTCGAGAATCCGTTTTCGCTGTAACCTGCGTCGGGGTCGATGATCGGCCGCGCCTGGTCGCCGTCGGTGTAGCCCGTGATGGGGTAGCGGCCGTTGGCCATGGCGAATGCATCGACCTGTTTCTGGGTGACGCCGTAGCCGCCGAAGGCCGTTCCGCCGACACTCGGAGGTGTGGAGACCACGCGCCACTCGTGACCGCTGGCGATGCGCGTGTAGATCTTCTCCGTAGCTCCGCTCCCGGAACCCACCGACGTGAAGAGCGTGTTGAAACTGGCATAGGGGTCCGTGCCCTCGGCGCCGACCAGCGAGTAGAGGTTCAGATTCATAACGTCTTTGGCAGCTTGGGCTGCCAGCTCCCATTTCTTTTCGTCGTACTGGGTCGGGAACAGGTGGTCGCCGTTTTTGTTGACGATATCTTTGTAGAGATCGTTGCCGTTGAAGAGCTTGCGGGCCGAGTAGAGCAGCAGGCGGGCACGTGCGGCCAGGGCGGCGCCTTTCGTGGCACGGCCGTAGTAGATGTCGGGCCAGCTGTCGGGAAGCCCCTTGGCGGCTTCCTGAAACTCGTTTGCGACGTAGTTGACGCACTCCTCCCAGGTGTTGCGCTCGCGCTGGTCGAGTCCGCTCTGCGTGAAGTCCACCAGCTCGTCGCCGACGAGGAAGACGGGACCGTAGACGGGCAGCATCAAGGCATAGAAATGTGCGCGCAGGAAGCGGGCCTCGTTGTAGTAGTAGCCCTTGTCGATATCGTTCAGCTCTTCCGGAGGGCATTCGTGGATGTGCTGCATGAAGTAGTTGGCTTCGCGGATGCCCTTATAGGGGGTGTTGTAGGTATCGTTGCGGTAGACGGGGAGTGACGGATTCCACGCGTCGTAGTTGATTTGGGTGTAGATCCGGTCCAGATAGGCGAATGAGGTCTCGTCCGAGCAGGCCTCCCAGGGAATGTCTTCGTAGTGTGACACACAGGCGGGAGAATCGTAATCCGGCTGGTAGGAGTAGATGTTGGTCAGGTATTGGAACGCGGTCTTCTGCTTTTTGAATATGTTGGCCGAAGTTAGCGGCTCGTCGGGCTGGCGGTCGAGGTATGAGTCGCAGGAGGCGAGCAGGGCTCCGGCTGTCAGGAACAGGGCGAATATTTTAATCGTATTTTTCATGGTTGTTGCCGGTTAGGGGTTAGAAACCGATCGTGAGACCGAGGTTGATGATTCGGTTGTTCGGGTAGTTGGTGGCTCCGGTTTGCAGGTCGGGGTCCCACAGTTTGAAGGGACTGAACGTGAACAGGTTCACACCCGAGAGGTAGACGCGCAGGCTCTGCATGGCGATCTTGTTGGCGATGCGTTTGGGCAGCGTGTAGCCGATCTCGAGGTTCTTCAGACGCAGGTAACGTCCGTTGACCATCCAGAAGGTCGACTGCTGGTTGTTGTTGTCGATGACGCCGGTCGTTATGCGCGGGTATTTGGCACCGGGGTTCTCCGGGGTCCAGGTGTTGCCGTAGAGGTCGGCGAATACGCTCGATTCCTTGAGGCTGCGGCCGACAAACGCCCGCGTCTGGTTGCTGTAGGTCGAGAAGTTGACATGGGCCACGCCCTGGAAGAATGCCGACAGGTCGAGTGCTTTCCATTGCAGCGAAAAGCCGAATCCGTAAACGATCTCGGGAATGTCCGAGTAGCCGATGGGCTTCGTGTCGTAGCTGTCGACAATGCCGTCGCCGTTGAGGTCGAGGTATTTGATGTCGCCCGGTTTTACCTCGCCGAAGTTCTGCATGGGCCAGGAGTCGATGTCTTCCTGGTTCTGGAAGAGTCCGACGGCCACCAGACCGAATTGCTGGTATTGTCTCTGACCGCTGCGGTTCATGTAGATATAGGCGTAGTCCGGTTCGTCCTGGTCGATGATCCGGTTGCGTGCGTAGGTGAAATTGCCGCGCACGGTGAGCTGGAAGTCCTTGCCGAGCGGTTGGTGGTATTCGAGCGAGGCGTCGATGCCGCTGTTGCGCATCTTGCCGATGTTCACCCAGGGTCGGGTGTTCAGACCCACGTACATGGGGATGGATTTGCGCTGGAGGAAGATGCCCTCGCGGTTCTCCTTGAAATAATCCGCCGATATGTTCAACCGGTTGAAGAACGAGAGGTCGGCGCCGAGATTGAGTTTCTTGGCCTTTTCCCAGCCTACGTTGGGGTTCGGAAATTCGCCGAGACGAATCGAGGAGTAGTGGCTGGGTGTCGTGCCGAAATGGTATCTGCCGCCGCCGACCACGGTTTCGTTGTAGATGAAACGGCGGTCGCCGCCGATCTGGTCGTTGCCCACCAGACCGTAGGAGGCTTTGAGTTTGAGCATGCTGACTACATTGCGGATCGGTTCGAAGAATTTTTCGTTCGAGACGACGTAACCCGCAGCGATCGACGGGAAGAAACCGAAGCGGTGGTTGGGCGAGAAGTTCTCCGAACCGTTGTAGCCGAAGTTACCCTCGATGAAGTAGCGGTTGTCGTAGTTGTAGGTGATACGGCCCGCGATGCCCTGATGGCGGTAGGGAAGCGCTTTTTCCGAGTTGTTGGCGTTTTCACCCACGTAGTTCTTCTGCGACTGCTGGAAGAGGAACATCGCCGACATGGAGTGTCTGCCGAAGGTGCGTGCCCAGTTGGCTACGGCTTCGAAGTAGACCGAACGGTGACCCCTGTTGCTCTGGTTGTAGTTGAGGCTTTCCTCGCCGATCTTCGTCTGGTTGAACAGGAGTTCGCCCGCTTCGTTGCGGCCGGTGGCCAGCCATTGGGGCGAGGTTTTCGTGCGGCCCAGGCTGTTTTCGTTCTTGGCGTCGAACGAGCCCTTGATCGAAACGGTGAGGCCCTTGGTCACCCAGTCGCCCAGGTCCTGCGTCAGCACGAACAGCGACTGTGCCGTGTTGTAGAAGATTTCGCGGTAGCCGGTCTGCGTCAGCAGCGCATAAGGGTTCTCGCCCTGTCCCGACGCCGGGCCGGCCAGAAAACCGTTTGAATAGACGTCCGGGAAGGCGTTGGCTGCCGTCTTGATCGCATAGCCCCAGATGCCGTCGGATCCGGTGGCGCCCGAACCCGGTTCGTTCTTGCGTTCGAACGTGGTGGCCAGATTGATGTTGAGTTTGGTGTATTTGTGGAGCTGGACTTCGACGTTCGAACGGAAGTTGAACCGACGGTAGAAGACCGAGGTGTTGTACTCCTTCATGTTGTCGGCCTTGAACAGACCGTCCTCGTTGTAGAAACCTCCCGAGATGTAGTATTTGGCTGTCGAGCCGCCGCCCGAGATGTTGACGTTGACGCGCTGGTTGAACGAGTAGTCCTTATAGAGCCGCTTCACCCAGTTGATGTTGGGGTGCAGGTCCGGGTCCGAACCGTCGCGGTACATCCGGATGTCCTCCTCCGAGTAGAAGTCGTATCCGGCCGCCATGTTGTACATTTCGGCGAACTGGACGGCGTCGACCATGTCGGGAATCTTGGTCGGCTGTACCATGCCGGCCTCGAACTTGATGTTGATCTGCGGCTTGCCTATGGTGCCCTCGCGGGTGGTGACCAGCACGACGCCGTTGGCGCCGCGTACACCGTAGACGGCAGTTGCTGCAGCGTCCTTGAGGATCGAGAACTCCTTGATGTCCTCGATGTCCACCAGGTCGAGGTCGCGCTCGATGCCGTCGACCAGCACCAGCGGCGACTGATTCGAGCCGAAGGTGCTGATGCCGCGAATCCAGAAGGTCGACGAACTGCCCGGTTCGCCCGACCGCTGTATGGAGATGACGCCAGCGAGCTGTCCGGCCAGGTTGTTTGAAATCTTGCCCGTGGGCATCTTGATGTCGTTGACCGGAACGGAGGCTATCGAACCGATGATGCTGGCCTTTTTCTGAGCTCCGTAGCCGACGACGACGACCTCTTCGAGTTTATTGTCCGGAGAGAGGGTGATTACTCCCGGAATGTGGCCGATCGGGAACTCCTGCGTCTGGTAGCCGACGTAGGAGACGGTCACGAAGCCGAAATTGCCGGTGAACGAATAGTCGAACGAACCGTCCGATGCCGTGCTCGTGCCGAGAGCCGAATCCTTGATCCAGATCGTGGCGCCGATGATGGGCTGCCGGGTTGCAGCATCGAGGACCAGACCCGCGATGTGCTGTTTTCGCGGCGTGAGCGGAGTCTTGGCTGCGGATGAGGTGCCTTGTGTCGCCGCACGGGTCAGTATGATGTTGTTCTGGCGGATGATGTAGGTAATGCCGGTTCCGCGCAGGGCTTCGTCGAGCAGCAGGGAGACCGGTTTCGTCGAATCGGCTATCTTTACGGGGATGTTGTCCGCCAGGTTGCCCTGGTAGGAGATCCGGTAGGAGGTCTGCGATTCGATCTCCTGAATCAGTTCTTTCAGGCTGGTTACGTTTTCAATGCGGACCGAAGTCTGCTGAGGCGATGGTGCCGCCTGCATGGCTCCTCCCCACGGAATAAGAAGTGTCAGGCATGTTGCCAGCAGACACCAGGCATGCCGCATGCGGAGTAATTTTCGTTTCATAGAGGTTTGATTGAGATTGGTTTATTTGTGGATGGTTATTTTTTCGCCGTTGCGGTGGAAACGGGTGCTCGTCGAGAGCGTCAATACTTCGAGGATATGGTCGATCGGCTTGTTGAAGTCGAGGGTCCCGGTGAATCGGATGTCTTTGAGCGACTCGCAGCGGAAGTTGATACCTATGCCGTAGAATTTTTCGATTACCCCGGTGATCTGCCCCAGGGCGACGTGGCGGAACGTACGCAGGCGTGCGGCCAGCTCCGCCTCTATGTTAACCGTTTGCAGCATCAGATCGTTGTCTGTGGGATTGTAGGAGACTTTCTGCCCCGGGTGCAGGGCCACGACATGTTCCGCGGCGTGGAAATCGACGGCTCCCTCGACCAGGACGGTTTCGATATCGGAACAGTCGTCGTAGGCTTTCAGATTGAATTTGGTTCCGCGGACCACGACTTCGGCGTTGTGGACCGTGGAGACGGTGAACGGTGCTCCGTTGCGTTTGCTGACCTCGAAAAAGGCTTCGCCGATGAGGTGTACCTTGCGGTTGCTGTCGTCGAATGAGGCCGGATAGTTGAGCTGCGAACTGCGGGTGAGCCGGATGACGGAGCCGTCGGGCAGCGTTACCGAGCAGTCGCTGCGCTCGGCACTGACCGTGCAGCGACGGTCGTCCGGTAGGTTCTGATAGAGATACATGCCTGCGACGATCACGCCTGCGATGAGGATGGCGGCGTAGCGCGCTGCGATCTGCCTCCATTGGGGCCTTGATTTTGTACGGCGCACCTCGATGCGTCGCTGCAGTGCTCTGAAGGCCTGGTCGGTGTTGACGGATGCGGCGGCCCGGAGCCGGTCTCCGGTAAAGAGTACGAAGTAGAGTGTTTCGAGGTGGCGGCGGTTCTCTTCCGAGGCGTCGTACCAGTTTTCGATTTCGCGGTTGGCGGTTTCGTCGAGCTTTCCTTCGAGGAATTCGGTCAGCAGGTTGTCGTCGATCTCTTTCATAGGTTCGGGTTCTGTATGTAATACGATTGTGGGGAAATGGTTACTAAACGAAAGCCCGATTTTTTTCGGATTTTCGTTTTTATTGCATATGGAGGGTTGCGGAGGCCGGGCTTTCAGTTGTTCCCCGGCATTTCGAAAAACAGGGCGATCAGCGGCAGGTAGTCCTTGAGGGCGACGCCGAGGACTTTGAGTGCCTGGCCGATATGGTAGTTGACGGTCTGGGGCGATACTTCCATCTCAGCGGCGATCTGCTGATGGGTCATGCCCTGGAAGCGGCTCATCTCGAAGATGCGCCGGGTCTGCTCGGGGAGTTGGGCGAGTGCCTCGTGGTAGAGTCGTGCGAGTTCCGTGCCGAGGTAGAAGTCCGGGGAGTCGAACTGGTCGGCGAATTTCTTTTCCAACTGCTGGTGGACGCGGGAATGGACCTTTTGGCTGGAGATGCGGTCCAACGACTTGTTGCGGACGATCATGAACAGAAGGCCTTTGAGCGACAGTTCCTCCATCAGCATGTTCCGGTTTTCCCAAATGTAGAGCATCGTGTCCTGTACGATGTCTTCCGCTACGGGAAGGGATACCCAGCGTGAGGCGAAACTGCACAATCCTTTGTAATAGAGTCGGTAGCATGATTCGAAACACTGCCGGTCCCCGGCGTTGAGCCGGCGGATGATCTGCCGGTTGTCGAGGGTGTCGTATTGGGGGGTCAGGGACATAAACCGTCGTCTCTCGCGTAATTTGGGAGGCTAAAATTACAATTTTTTCCGGAAAACGGACCGGATTCCCGAAAAAAGACTCACCTTTGCAGGAAAATGGAACCGGGATGCCGGAAGGTCCGTGCCCCGGAATCACCGTTTTTATGTTGCTTATGAATACCGTCTGGATTGTATTGCCCATATTGATCGTCTTGATGTTTCAACTCGGCATCGAACTCGACCGGCAGGCATTTGCCGGGGTGATCCGCCGTCCGGCAGCCGTCGTCGCGGGGCTGATGGGCCAATTGCTGCTGCTGCCGCTCATCGCCTTCGGCGTGGGGATGCTCTTCCGTCTTCCGTCGGTCTATTTTCTGGGGATGATGCTGATCGCCTGCTGTCCCGGAGGCAGTTCGTCGAATGTCTTTTCGATGCTGGCCAAGGGCGATGTGGCCCTCTCGGTGACGCTGACCGCCTTGAGCAGCCTCATCACGCTGTTCACGATTCCGCTGGTGATGGGTTTCGCTGCACGTTTCGTTGCCGTGCATGCCGGGGCGGAGATCGAACTCCCGGTCGGGAAACTGCTGGCGCAGAACATCGTTCTGCTGTTCCTGCCGATGTGCTGCGGGGCGCTATTCAAGTATTGGCGGCCCCGGGCGGCACAGCGTGTGCATGAGGTGCTGGGACGTGTGGCCTTTCCGGCGCTGATGCTGCTTGCCGCGGTCTTTTTCGTGCAGTATGCTGAGACGATTCTGGAAAATATCGGCGTGCTGGGCCTGGCTGCCGGGATGCTGATCCTGTTCGCAATGGCGGGCGGGGCGCTGCTGGCCCGTCTGTTCCGCCTCCGGCAGGCGGTGCGACGCACGATCGTCATCGAGATCGGCATGCAGAATGCCGCGCAGGCGATTGCAGTCGCCACCTCGCCGCTGATCTTCAACAGCGGCGAAATGGCTGTCCCGGCCATTGTCTATGCCTTGGTGATGAACGTGGTCCTGCTGCTGTATCTGAAGCTGCTGCCGAAGCGGGTGGAGCAAGGCTGCTGAGGGGCGGGGCGCTCTGTGTTTGCCGGTCGGTCGGATGCCGTCCGGCGGGGCGGCATGCGGAGACAAAAACAGCAGGGAATCTCACGATTGCCTGCTGTCCCCGGAGGTTGCCCTCCTAAAACTACTAACCCAAACTTAAATAAATGAAGAAACCTCACTGCGGTTGCTGTGCCGCAGTTGACCGGAATAGGTACAAAGCGCGTGCCAAAGTGGCGCCGCCGGTTGCCGGAAAAGGGGCGCATCGTGGGCGGAACGGGCTGCTGCACGGGACTGCGGGATGTGTTCGGCGGAAATATTCCGCCGGAGCGCTTGCTTCCTACGGAGAAAAGTGTACCTTTGCCGGGCAATGGTTTCCCCGTGGAGGGGAATTAAAAGGGAATGCCGTGTGAATCGGCGACAGTTCCCGCTGCTGTGAGTCCCGCCCGCAAGGGTTTGTTCCGTTCCGGCATTCTTGAGCCACTGGTCTTCCGGGACCGGGAAGGCGCCGCCTCGGGGGACGAGTCAGAAGACCTGCCTTGCGCGATAGGGTGTTTGCTCCTGCGGAGAAAGGGAGTGCCTGAAGTCGTCGCCGGCCCCTCCCCGGGTCCTTATCTGCTTCGGTTTTCTTCTTTGCTGGTGTCGCGAACCCCTTCGGACAGACGTTTTTACGGTCGGATGGGACAATCGCAGCCATGCTTTGCCGGGTCGTCATGCCTGTTGTTGTCTGCGCGGGATTCGCCGTGAAGTCGGTCCGTTACGGACGGAATCGATGAAACCATTAATTAAAGAATAAGGTATGATGAGAAAATTAGTTGTGATCTGCTCCTGGGCGCTGCTTCTGGGCGGCTGCAAGAGCGAATGCGGGTCCCCGGAGCCGGATGGCTCCCAGCCCGCTCCCCCTCCCTCGGCCGAACTGCTGCAAAAGATCGGGGACCTGAATGAGGGTCTGGTGGTGCTGAAGACGCTGGCCGGGGCCGTGGCGCAGTCGGAAGTGCGGTCGGTGGCCGAGACGGAGGCGGGCGTGGGTCTGATGTTCCGCGACGGGACCGAAGTGGTGCTGGCCTGCAATGCCGCGGCCGAAACGCCGCTGGTCGGCATTGCGGCCGACGGGGATGTCTGGTATTGGACGCTGGCCTCGGAAAAGGACAAGCCCTGGCTTAAGGATGCTTCCGGCGGCAAGATGCCCGTTTCGGGACCTGTTCCGGTGATGGGGCGCGACAACGAGGGCTTCTGGACCGTGACGACGGATGCCGCCGTGACGCCCTGGCGGATCGGGGATGCCTCCGGGAATCCGGTCAAGGCTGTCGGCAACGAGCATGTGGCGTTGTTCCGTTCGGTGAAGGCCGAAAACGGCCGGGTGGAGATCGCTCTGGCCGACGGCGGGAGCCTCTCGGCAGCGCAGGTCAACGACCTGAGTGCTGCGGGAACGGCCAACTGTTATGTGGTTTCGGCCCCCGGGACGTATGTGTTCAATGCCCGGGTACGCGGAAACGGAGCCGGCGAAGGCGTCGGGTTCGAGCCGGCGATCGAGCTGGCGGACAACATGACGGCCGACTGGTTGTGGACCGACTCGGAAGGGCTGGTCTCGGAAATCGGGCTCGACAAGAAGTCGGGAGACATGGTCCTCAAGGTCGGCGAAGGCCGGGGCAACACACTGGTTGCCCTGATGCAGGAGGGCCGCATCGTCTGGAGCTGGCACATCTGGGTGACCGACGCCCCGCAGACGATGGCCTATGAAAACGGCGTGGTCTTCATGGACCGCAACCTGGGGGCCGTGGGGACTACGGTCGGCGGAACCGATGCTTACGGCATGTATTACCAGTGGGGGCGCAAGGATCCGTTCTACTGGGGCACGAAGACGGAAACTTCGGCCAATGCGTTCCTCGAGGCGAAGAACGGCACGGTGGTGAATCCCGCTTACCCGGAGCTGACGTGGAACATCACCAAGACCGCCGTGATGCCGGAGGTAGCTGCTGCCAATCCCATGACGTTCTACAACAACAAGGTCGGAAACGACTACAACTGGCTGGCGAAGCCGAATGCAAGGTTGTGGGGAGAGGCCAAGACCCTGAACGATCCCTGTCCGCCGGGATACAAGGTGCCGGATATAGACGCCTGGGAGAATCTGAGCTCGGGGCGCAACTACATTGAAGGAGTGTCGGCATGGGATGTCGAAAACTATGGTGTGACCTATACCCACAACGGGCAGACGGCCTGGTATCCGGGGCAGGGCTACCGCACGTACAGTTCCGGAGCCATCGTCGGCCAGCGGGCTTCAAGCGGCGGTTCGGGCGGCTACTGGTCGTCGAAGGCGACAGCCGCCAAGGCCTACTATCTGTATGTCAAGAAGCAGGGCAGTACGTCGGGGTCGATCAATCCGGAGCTGGACGTAAACCGCTCCTACGGCTATACGGTGCGCTGCTGCAAGGAGTAGCGGATCCGTCGGGATGAATAAAGGCAGGACTCTTTCGGGTCCTGCCTTTGTTTTCGAGGGCGGTTGCGGCCTACCGGAATACTCCCGTATAGGTCGAGGGCGAGAGGGCCCGCAACTCCGCCTTGACCGATTCGGCGACGTCGAGCGTCTCGATGAATGCCGCAATCGATTCGCGGGTGATGTGGGCATTGGTCCGCGTGAGGGCCTTCAATGCCTCGTAGGGTTTGGGGAAGCCCTCGCGGCGCAGGATGGTCTGGATGCCCTCGGCCACCACGGCCCAGTTGTTCTCCAGGTCGCACTCCAGTGCCTCGGGGTTGAGGATCACCTTGTTCAGCCCCTTGAGCAGCGACTGCAAGGCGATCACCGCATGGGCCATCGGTACGCCGATGTTGCGCAGCACGGTCGAGTCGGTCAGGTCGCGCTGGAGGCGCGAAACGGGCAGCTTCGAGGAGAGGTGTTCGAAAATGGCGTTGGCGATGCCGAAGTTACCCTCGGCATTCTCGAAGTCGATGGGGTTGACCTTGTGGGGCATGGCGCTCGATCCGACCTCCCCGGCCTTGATCTGCTGCTTGAAGTACTCCATCGAAATGTAGGTCCACATGTCCCGCGAAAGGTCGATGAGGATGGTGTCGATGCGCTTCATGTTGTCGAAGATGGCCGCCAGATTGTCGTAGTGCTCGATCTGCGTGGTGTACTGCGAGCGGCAAAGCCCCAGCGTCTCGTTCACGAACCGGTTGGCGAAAGCCACCCAGTCGATCGCGGGGTAGGCCGCCCGGTGGGCATTGAAGTTGCCCGTGGCGCCGCCGAACTTGGCCGGCACGGCGATGTCGTGGAGCATGAACAGCTGTTTTTCAAGCCGCTCGACGAATACCGAAAACTCCTTGCCCAGCGAGGTCGGCGAGGCGGGCTGTCCGTGCGTGCGCGCCAGCATCGGGACTTCGCGCCACTGTTTGGCGAACGACGCCAACGCGTCGCGGACCTCCTCGATGACGGGGTAGTAGACGCCCGTCATCGCCTCTTTCAGCGAGAGCGGAATGGCCGTGTTGTTGATGTCCTGCGAGGTGAGGCCGAAATGGACGAACTCCTTGTAGTCGGCCAGCCCGAGGGTGTCCATTTTCTCCTTGATGATGTATTCGATGGCCTTCACGTCGTGGTTGGTCACCGACTCGATCTCTTTCACGCGCAGGGCGTCGGCGTCCGAGAAATCGAGGTAGAGCGAGCGCAGGGCGGCGAATTTCGAACGGTCGATGCCGGCCAGCTGCGGCAGCGGAAGCTCGCACAGGGCAATGAAATATTCCACTTCGACGCGGATGCGGTAGCGAATGAGGGCCTGTTCCGAAAAATAATCGGCTAATTTCTCCGTTTTGGTACGGTAACGCCCGTCGACGGGCGAGATGGCGGTGAGGGGAGTTAACATGTGGGATTGTGATTTGTTTTTCGTTTCCAATCGCCAAATTTACGACTTTTAATTGAAAAACGCATAATTTTCCATACCTTTGTGGAGATGTAAACCGAAATCGGAATGAATTTCATACTGGCAATCATCGACTCCCTGGCGGGCCTCGTGCAGCGCAATCCGCTGACGACCCTCCTTATTGTTATACTGGCGCTCGGCGCCCCCGCGCTGCTCAAGGGCATCGCGTTGTTTATCCTGTATTTTCTGATGGGACTGGTTATTTTGGGTGTCGGACTGATGCTGGCTTTCCGCTGGCGGATCCGCAAGATGCGCAAGCAGATGGAGCAGCAGTTTGGCGGAGACTTCGGACGAAACTCCGGACCGAAGGGTTTCGGCGGCTTCGGGTCGCCCTTTGGCGGACAGCCGCGCAAGGAGCGCGAAGGCGAGGTGAAGGTGCACCGAACCCCGGGTGCTCCCGAGAAGCGTGTATCGCAGAACGTGGGCGACTACGTCGATTTCGAGGAGGAAAAGAAGTAGCATGTTGAAGATTTTTGAACTTATAGGGCGCTATTTCATGCTGATGGGAAAGGTCTTTTCCCGTCCGGAAAAGGCTGCCATCTACCGCCGGAGGATCATTTTCGAAATGGAGTCGCTCGGCATCGACTCGATCGGCCTGACGGCCATCATCTCGGTTTTCATCGGCGCGGTCATCACGCTGCAGATGTGCATCAACCTCGATTCGCCGTTCATCCCCCGCTCGCTGGTGGGATATGCCACGCGCGAGACGATGATTCTGGAGTTCTCGTCGGCGGTCGTGGCGCTGATTCTCGCCGGAAAGGTCGGTTCGTCGATCGCCTCGGAGATCGGAACCATGCGCATCACCGAACAGATCGATGCGCTCGAGATCATGGGCGTCAACTCCGCTTCGTACCTCATCCTCCCGAAGATCGTTGCCGCGATGCTCTTCTTCCCCTTTCTGACGATCCTCTCGATCCTGATCGGGATTCTGGGCGGATACCTCATCGCCGCCGCGACCGGCATCATGATCCCCGCCGACTATGTCGACGGACTGCTGATGGATTTCAAACCCTATTCGATCACCTACACGCTGATCAAGACCGTTTTCTTCGCCTACATCATCACCTCGATTTCGGCCTTCTACGGCTACAACGCACGGGGCAACTCGCTGGAGGTCGGCACGGCTTCGACGCGCGCCGTGGTGGCCAGCTGTGTGGTGGTGCTGCTTTTCGACTTGATTCTGACACAAGTACTGCTTATATGATACGCGCCGAACATATCGTCAAGTCGTTCGACGGCCGTGTGGTGCTCGACGACATCTCGGTCGAATTCGAGACCGGAAAAACAAACCTCATCATCGGCCGCAGCGGTTCGGGAAAAACCGTGCTGCTCAAGACGCTGGTGGGGCTGCACGAACCCGATTCGGGCGACGTGTGGTACGACAAGGTGAACTTTTCGAAACTCGGGTTCCGGGAGCGCAAGAGCATCCGCAAGGACATCGGCATGATCTTCCAGGGCGGGGCGCTGCTGGACTCCTCGACCGTCGTGGAGAACGTCAAGCTGCCGCTCGACCTCTTCACCTCGCAGAGCGAGCGGGAGAAGCTGGAGCGCGTGAATTTCTGCCTCCAGCGCGTGCGGCTCGAAGGTGCCAACGAACTCTATCCGGCCGAACTCTCGGGCGGCATGATCAAACGTGTGGCCATCGCCCGGGCCATCGTGATGAATCCCCGCTATCTGTTCTGCGACGAACCCAACTCGGGACTCGATCCGCAGACCTCGATTGTCATTGACAACCTGATCCACGAGATCTCGCGCGAATATGGCATCACGACGATCATCAACACCCACGACATGAACTCCGTGATGGAGATCGGCGAGAAAATTGTATACATCCACGGCGGCCGTAAGTGGTGGGAGGGGACCAAGGACGACATCCTGCATGCGGACAACCGCGAGTTGAACGATTTCGTCTTCGCCTCGGCCATGGCCAAACGGGCCAAACTGGCTGCCCGGTAGGCTCCCGCCGCAGCGCACCCCCGATGGCGGCGGTTGGCGGCGAACGGGACGTGACGGACAGGGTGCGGCGAACGGGGCGTGACGGACACGGCATGGTGGACGGGGCGCGGCGGCGGTTTGCGGCACACAAGGCGTGGCGAACGGGACAGGGCGAACGGGACAGGGCGAACGGGACAGGGCGGACAGGGCGCGGCGAGAAACGGATGTGTTCGCGATTTGTAAAAAATTTAATTTTTTATTTGCGTAAATTGTATAAAGTATGTACTTTTGTGCTGTTAAAAAAATAACGAAATTTTTCACTAACAAATAATTCAAAATTATTATGGCAACTATCAAAATCGGTATCAACGGCTTCGGTCGTATCGGCCGTCTGGTGTTCCGTGCCGCTTGCACGAACGACAACATCGAAGTAGTAGGTATCAACGACCTGGTTCCCGTTGACTACATGGCTTACATGCTGAAGTACGACACGATGCACGGCCGTTTCGACGGTACGGTGGATTTCGACGTGGAGAAGAGCCAGCTGATCGTTAACGGCAAGGCTATCCGCGTAACCGCCGAGAAGGATCCCGCAAACCTGAAGTGGAACGAGGTTAACGCCGAGTACGTGGTAGAGTCGACGGGTCTGTTCCTCACCAAGGAGAAGGCCGAGGCTCACATCGCAGCCGGTGCCAAGTATGTCGTTATGTCGGCTCCCTCGAAGGACGACACCCCGATGTTCGTATGCGGCGTGAACACCGATACCTATAAGGGCCAGACGATCGTTTCGAACGCATCGTGCACCACCAACTGCCTTGCTCCCATTGCTAAGGTACTGCACGACAAGTTCGGCATCACCGACGGTCTGATGACCACCGTTCACTCGACCACCGCAACGCAGAAGACCGTTGACGGTCCCTCGATGAAGGACTGGCGTGGCGGCCGTGCCGCTTCGGGCAACATCATCCCCTCGTCGACTGGCGCTGCAAAGGCCGTAGGCAAGGTGATTCCCGAGCTGAACGGTAAGCTGACCGGTATGTCGATGCGTGTTCCGACCCTCGACGTTTCGGTTGTCGACCTGACCGTGAACCTGGCAAAGCCCGCCAAGTACGACGAGATCTGCGCTGCCATGAAGGAGGCTTCGGAAGGCGAACTGAAGGGTATCCTGGGTTACACCGAGGAGGCTGTCGTTTCGTCGGACTTCCTGGGCGACGCCCGCACGTCGATCTTCGACAAGGCTGCAGGTATCGCACTGACGGACACCTTCGTGAAGGTCGTTTCGTGGTACGACAACGAGTGGGGCTACTCGAACAAGGTCCTCATGCTGATCGAGAAGATGGCCGCTTTCAACAACAAATAGTCGAAAGCCATCCGATAGAAAAAGAGGGAGCCAGCGATGGTTCCCTCTTTGCTTTGTTGGCTTCCGGGGCGACCGGAAGCCTATTTTTGGGAGTCGATCCGCATCTCGATCGAGGCGCCCGACCATTGGTTGATCTCCCGCTTTTCGGTGCGCAGGCGGTGTCCGGCACAGGAGATCCGCACCTCGATTCCGAAGGGCTTAGCCGCGTCGATGTCGTTGCCCGCGGGCAGCGTGTGGGGGATAATATATAGGTAGAGCACGAGGTGATCGCACGGCATGGTCTGCAGCGTGGCCGTGCGGTTTGCCGCGATGTTTGCGGGACGCTCGCGGAGGTTCGAGCCGACATCGGCCACGGTGGAGGCCGACGAGGAGAAGCCGATGCGCCGGCCGGTAGAGTCGAAACAGCCGCACATCAGCGCCACATTGTACCGCCACCACCCTTCGTAGCGGCTTGAGATTTCGATTGCAAATCCTTTTTCGTCCATGTTCTGTCGGGGCCGCACGGGCCGGATATGACGCCGGATCGGTTCGGCAGGCCGTGTGCGGACTATTTTTGCGTAAAAATAATACAACTGTCGTGCAACGCCAAATTTATTTGCCTCCCGCCGGATCGGGAGTACTAAAACTCTTGGTTTTCTTTGCAAATGTCTTATTTTTTCGTAACTTTGCGCACTAAATGTGCTTAAATGGAGGTAGCTCAACGATATTCGATTGCTTGGAAAGGGCTGAAAAACGGGCGTCACGACTTCCTTTTCGAAGTCGACAAGGCGCTGTTCGAGGCCTTCGAAAGCACGGAGATCAAGGACGGACAGTGTGAGGTCCGGGTCGGTTTGGACCGCTCGGAGAAGCAGCTCACGCTTGATGTCGGGATCACGGGACATGTCGTCGTCGAATGCGACCGATGTCTGGAGGATTGCCGCGTGCCCATCGATTTCGAGGGGCAGCTGCTGGTGAAATTCTCCGACGAGGTGCACGAATACGACGGCGAGGTGATGTGGATGCTGCCGGGCGAGGACCGCGTGGAACTCGCGCAGTACATCTACGAAAGCGTCGTGCTGTCGTTGCCCTACCAGCGGGTGCATCCCGAGGGGGAGTGCAATCCCGAGATGCTTGAACGCTTCCGGATCGTTTCCGATCGGGAGTTTGCGGCGATCGAGGCTGCGGCCGAACGCGTCGGGGAGCACAGCGGGGGCGAATGGGCCAAGCTGGCCGCCCTGCGCGAGCGGATGGAGGCCGAAGGTGCTGATGGTGAAGACGCCGAGGCCGAAGACGCGGAGCCCGAAAGCGCGGAGCGTAAGGGCGCGGACGGAGAACCCGGCGGGGAGGAATCCGGCGGCGCGAAATAAACACGGATAAAGATACGTTTAAACTTATAAATTAGATTTAAAAATGGCACATCCTAAACACAAAGTCTCGTCGACGCGACGCGATAAGCGCAGAACCAACTACAAGGCTACCGTTCCGACGGTGGTTACCTGCTCGAACTGCGGCGCAGCGGTGCTCTATCACCGTGTATGCCCCGAGTGCGGCTTCTATCGCGGAAAGCTTGCCATCGAGAAGAAGGCTGCCGAATAAATTCCGGCGCTCAAAAGAGTGCATCCCTGCGGGGAGTGCCTCTTTTTTAATTTATGAAGGTTCCCTTCCGGCCCTCCGAATCCCCGGCCGCGCATGTTTTCCGGGGCGGGGCGGGAGCGGAACAGGATATCAACCAACACTCGTACGAGTATGATAAAGATTGGCGTAGATGCCATGGGCGGCGATTACGCTCCCGAAGCGGCTGTCAAGGGAGCCGTCATGGCACTCGATGCGATCGGGTCGGACAGCCGTATCGTGCTGTTCGGCGACGAAGCGAAAATTAAGTCCGTGCTCGCTGCGGAGGGGTGTCCCGCCGAGCGGTTCGGAATCGTTGCGACCTCCGAGGTGATCGAGATGGGCGATCATCCGGCCAAGGCCTTCCAAGCCAAGGCGGATTCGAGCATCACGGTCGGGTTCGGCTATCTGGCCAAGGGTGCTGTTGACGGGTTTGCGAGCGCAGGTTCGACCGGTGCCATGATGGTCGGTTCGATGTATGCCGTCAAGCCGATCGAGGGTGTCGTGCGTCCCACGATTTCGTCCATCGTTCCCACCATCGCAGGGCGTCCGGCGCTGCTGCTGGATGTGGGGCTGAATGTGGACTGCAAACCCGAGGTGCTGGCGCAGTATGGTCTGATCGGTTCGATTTACGCCGAGGCGGTGCTGGGCATCGAGCGTCCGCGCGTGGCGGTGCTCAACATCGGCGAGGAGGAGACCAAGGGCAATGCCCAGACCAAGGCTGCCTTCGAACTGCTCCGGGAGGACAAACGGATCAATTTCGTGGGTAATGTCGAGGCTTCGTACATCTTTTCGGGCAAGGTTGCAGATGTGGTCGTATGCGACGGATTCGTCGGCAATACGGTCCTGAAAATGGCCGAGGGCCTCTACCGCATCAACATGGCCATGGGATGCAGCAATGCCTTCTGGGACGCCATGAATTACGAAAACGTGGGCGGAACCCCCGTTCTGGGTGTCAATGCGCCCGTTATCATCGGCCACGGATGCTCTTCGCCCCTGGCGATCCGGAGCATGATCCTTTCGACCGAACAGGTCATCAAGGCCGATCTGACAGCGAAACTGCAACGTGCGTTTCAAAATTAACCAAAACACGAAAACCAAAGCTAATGGGTAAGATAACAGCAGCTATTACGGGTGTGGGACAGTACCTTCCGGAATACATCCTCACCAACGAAGAATTAAGCCGCATGGTCGACACCAACGATGAGTGGATCATGTCGCATACGGGTATCAAGACCCGTCATATCCTCAAGGGAGAGGGCCTCGGCACTTCCTATATGGGCGCCCGGGCGGTCATCAATCTGTTGGATAAGGCGGGGGTGGATCCCATGGAGATCGACGTGGTGATCTGTGCCACGATAACCCCCGACATGTTCTTCCCCTCGACGGGCAACCTGATCGCCGACCAGGCGGGTTGCAAGAACGCCTTCGCGTTCGACGTCTCGGCGGCCTGCAGCGGCTTCCTGTTCGCCCTGACCACAGGCGCGAAGTTCATCGAAGCCGGCACGAGCAAGAAGGTCGTCGTCGTGGGTGCCGACAAGATGTCGTCGATCATCGACTATACCGACCGTTCGACCTGCCCGCTCTTCGGCGATGCCGCTGCTGCCGTGCTCCTGGAAGCCAATACCGAAGGTCTCGGTGTTGTGGATTCGATTCTGCACTCCGACGGCTCGGGCGAGATGCAGCTCTACATGAAGGCGGGCGGTTCGCGCTACCCGGCTTCGGTCGAAACCGTACAGAACAACTGGCATACGATCATGTGGGACGGCCACGCCGTGTTCAAGGCTGCCGTGTCGAAGATGTCCGACGTTTCGGTGGAGATGATGGAGCGCCACAACCTCAAGGGCGAAGACATCCGTTTCCTGGTTCCCCATCAGGCCAACCTGCGCATCATCGACGCTACGGCGCGCCGTATGGGCATCACGCAGGACAAGTGCATGATTAACATCGACCGCAACGGTAACACCACGGCCGCTACGATCCCGTCGTGTCTTTTCGACTACGAGAGTCAGCTGCGCAAGGGCGACAACCTCATCATGTCGGCTTTCGGCGGCGGATATACCTGGGGTGCGACCTATGTGAAGTGGGCCTACGACGGCCAGAAGGAATAAACGGGACGCGACTCCCGGCAAGAGGCGGAAACCATCATCGGTTCCCGCCTTTTTTGTTCGTTCCCGCGGTGAGTTTTCTCTTTGGAGACGCAGGCCCCTGCCGGGGATGTCCGCCGCGGATTTCTGGAATCTTGGCGGATTTCGTGTTGCAACCCATCCGATTTTTCGTATCTTTGTTAATATAAACTCATTGCCGATGAACCGTCTGAATCGTATTTTTCACAACAAACAGATCAAACTGTTTTGGTTCCTGCGGAGTTTCGTGCGTTACCTGACGCCGAAATATTTGTTCAGTCCCGTCTGGACCGGGTCCTCGCCGAAGCGGAACGCCGCCCCGACTGGGAGTATATCTGCCGACGGGCGGACTATTACAACAAACTCTCGCCCGCGACAGCAGCACTCCCCCGCGAAGGACTGCGCCCGTTGGGCGAGCACAAGTTCCGCCGGGGCATCAGGACGGCCTACTTCTTCGATACCTATGAGTTTACCCGCTGGTTCCGCGACAGCCTGCTGTGGAATTGCATTCCCGGGGATGTGACGACGGTTCCCGATGTGCCGTCGATCGTCAAGAGCCGTCCGATCCGCGGCGACAATGCCAATTCGGTGTTGCTGAAGCTCGACAAGGTCCGCCATTTCATCTTCCTGCGGGACGACATCCCCTTCCGGGAGAAGGAGGATAAGTCGATTTTCCGGCTGGCAATCACGCAGCGTCCCCACCGCGAACGGTTCATGCGCATGTATTTCGGTTCGGAGTGCTGCGATGCCGGCATCTCGACGCCCGCTCCCGAATATCCCCCGGAGTGGACCAAGCCCCATATTTCGATGTACGACCACCTGCGCTTCAAGTTCGTCCTGGCGATCGAGGGCAACGATGTGGCCACGAACCTCAAGTGGGTCATGTCCTCGAACTCGCTGGCCGTGATGCCCCGCCCGACCTACGAGACATGGTTCATGGAGGGCACGCTCATCCCCGGGTATCACTATGTCGAGATCCGGCCCGACTATTCCGATCTCGAAGAGCGGATGCGCTACTACATCGAGCATCCGGACGAGGCCGAGGCGATCATCGCGCACGCGCACGAATACATCGCGCAGTTCCGCGACCGCCGGCGCGAAAAGATCATTTCGCTGCTGGTGTTGCGCAACTATTTCCGGCGGACCGGGCAATGCTGATTCGCGGCATTTCAGTTTCCTTTCGGATTCGGGGCCTAGTTTCGTCCGTCTGAATGGCGGGGCCGGAGGATGGTGGCGGTCGGCGGATTTATGCCGGGCGGGTCTCCCCCTTGTCCCCGTCCCGAGAAAAAGGAGTGTATTATGAAGCTACTCATTGTTGAAGACGAACCCTCCCTGCGGGAGATCATGGTCCGGACACTGACCCGGGAGCAGTATGTCGTCGAGCAGGCGGCCGATTATGCCGCGGCGCTCGACAAGATCTCGGCATACGATTACGACTGCGTCCTGCTGGACATCATGTTGCCCGGAGGGAGCGGCTTGCGGCTGCTCGAGGCGCTGAAGCGGCTTCGCAGCCGGGCTGCGGTGATCATCATTTCGGCCCGCGATTCCCTCAACGACAAGGTCGAGGGTCTGGAGCTCGGTGCCGACGACTACCTCCCCAAGCCGTTTCATCTGGCGGAATTGAGTGCCCGCATCCGCAGTGTCCTGCGCCGCCACCAGCGCGGCGGGGAGGAGAGCCTCGATGCGGGCAACGTGCGCCTGTGGCCCGACAGCCGCCGGGTCGAGGTGGCGGGCCGCGAGGTGGGGCTGCTGCGCAAGGAGTACGACATCCTCCACTACTTCATGTCCCGCCCCAACCACACGGTCGACAAGGCCGCACTGGCCGAAGGGGTCTGGGGCGACCACATCGACCAGGCCGACAATTTCGATTTCGTCTATGCGCAGATGAAGAACCTGCGCCGCAAGCTCCACGATGCGGGCGCCGACATCGAGATCCGCGCCGTCTACGGCTTCGGCTACAAACTCGTACGGCCGTGAGTCTGGTTTACCGCATCCTGCTGCACCTTTCGTGGGGGCTGTCGCTGCTTCTGGCGGCGTGGGCCGTGCTGTTTTACTTCACGCTGGTCGATGAGATCAACGACGAGGTGGACGATGCTCTTGAGGCGCGTGCCGAGGTGATCGTCAGGCGGGTTCTGGCCGGCCGCGAGCTGTCCGTTCCGGCGGACGGGGGCAACAGCGGCTACTTCCTGCACGAAGTCTCGGCCCAATATGCCGCCGCGCAGTACCACGAACGCTATTCCGACGAGGAGATCTTCATCCCCGAGCGCGAGGAGGAGGAGCCGGCCCGCGTGCTGCGCAAGGTGTTCCGCGACGGTGCGGGGCAATGGCGCGAACTGACGGTGATGACCCCGACCATCGAGAAGGACGACCTGCGGGAGTCGATTCTTTGGTGGATGGTCTGTCTCTATCTCTTCCTGCTGATGATGATCCTGCTGGTGACCGTCGTTGTGCTCTACCGCACGATGCGGCCGCTCTACGCCCTGCTGTGCTGGCTCGACAGTTACACCGTGGGGGCGCGGAATGCGCCGCTGGATGTCGAGACCTCCGTCACGGAGTTCCGGAAGCTCAACGATGCCGCACGCCGCTATGCCGCGCGGGCCGAATCGTCGTTCGAGCGGCAGAAACAGTTCATCGACAACGCCTCGCACGAGATGCAGACGCCGCTGGCGGTCTGTCGCAACCGGTTGGAAATGCTGGTCGACGATGCACAGGCGCTCACCGGGGAGCAGCTGGGCGAGATCGCCAAGGTGCAGCGGACGCTGGACTACCTCGTGCGGCTCAACCGGTCGCTGCTGTTGCTGTCGAAGATCGACAACGGGCAGTTTCCCGAGACCGAGCAGGTCGGCATGAACACACTGGTGCGGCGCACGGCCGAGGAACTGGCGGAGATTTACGCCTATCGCAACATGCGCCTAGAGCTTGTGGACGAAGGGGCGCTCACGGTGCGGATGAATCCGTTGCTGGCCGGAAGCGTGGTCGCCAACCTGCTGAAAAACGCATTCGTACACGGTGACGGGGGTGGAGAAGTGACGGTGCGCGTCGCTCCGCGTCGCTTCTCGGTCTGCAACAGCGGTGCGGGAGGTCCGCTCGATGCTGGGCGTGTCTTCGACCGCTTCTATCAGGGAACCCGGAAGGAGGGTTCGACGGGGCTGGGGCTTGCCGTGGTCGACGCCGTCTGCCGGCTCTACGGCTTGCGGATCTCCTATGCCTATGTGGAGGGGTGTCATTGCTTCACGGTCGACTTCCCGGTGTGAAAAAATGGCGGGGAATCGGCTTTTTTCAGATTCGTTTCAGTTTCGGGTCGCAACTTTGCAGTACGAAATTTGACAAAACACTACGATTATGAAAAAAATCACGATTCTTCTCGCTTCGCTGGCCATTGTGGCCTCTTCGCTTCCCGTTTTCGCCGGCAAGGACCGGATCATCACCGTCGGCGAACTTCCCGCCGTTGCGCAACAGTTTGTCCAGACCCATTTCAAGGCGGTCGGGGTCTCCTACGCCAAAGTCGACGAGGAGCTGTTCGACAAGGACTACAAGGTGGTCTTCGTCGACGGGTCGAAGATCGAGTTCGCCCGGGACGGAGCCTGGAAGGAGGTCGAATGCAAATACGGCGAGGTTCCCGCAACGGTTGTTCCGCAGCAGATCCGCGACTATGTAGCCGCGAATTTCGCAGGACGCAGGATCGTCGGCATCGACCGCGACAAACTCGACTGGGAGGTGAAGCTCGACAACGGGATCGACCTGAAATTCGACCGGCAGTTCCGCCTGACCGAGATCGACGACTGATCCGTATTCTGCTGAAAACCATCCGCCGGCGTCCGAATTCGTGCCCGGGCGCTGTCTATGTCGTTTTATAATGTCTTGCTTTTGTGGTATAAAATAATTTGATGATAATCTTTGTGGAAATCACAAAAAACTATTGTATATTTGTATCACAAAAGGAACCGTAAAAATTAAAACCCTACAGTTATGTTAAGCACGAAATTACACGAAGCGATGAACGCGCAGATTAACGCCGAGCTTTGGTCGGCCTATCTTTATCTTTCGATGTCGATGGACGCCGAAGCCAAGGGCCTGAAAGGTGTTGCCAACTGGTTCTACATTCAGTTCCTGGAGGAGCAGGATCATGCGCGGATCTTTATGAACTACATCCTCTCGCGCGACGCCGAGGTGAAGCTGCTCCCGATCGAGGAGGTGCGCACCAAGTGGGCATCGCCGCTGGAGATGTTCGAGGACACTCTCGGCCATGAGAAGGAGGTTACGGCCATGATCAACAATCTGGTCTCCATCGCTGCCGAGGACAAGGATTACGCCTCGTCGAACATGCTCGTCTGGTTTGTCGACGAGCAGGTCGAGGAGGAGGAGTCGGCACGCGATATGATCACCGCCTGCGAGGCCGTCGAGGGCAACAAGTTCGGGCTCTACATGCTCGACAAGGAGCTGAGCGCACGCTCCTATGTGCAGGCTGCGCCGCTGGCGACCGCCAACGCATAAACGAAAGTTTTTGTCATAGTTATTTATAGTGGGTCCGGCCTCCGAAAGGAGGTCGGATTTTTTTGGTTCGTCGGATTATTTGACTACTTTTGTATTGGAATATACGATTAAAGGTTAGGATAAACCTTTATACCTGCAGTAAACCGTTACCTGTTGTAGCAATACGGCAGTTTTTATGATGGTATAATATTGATCTGAAACCAAAGTTTTATCCCTGTCCGTCCGGGCGGGGAACAGGCTTGGGCGTAAGGACAACTGCCATCATAGGGTTGTAACGGGCCTGCTGTAGGGGTTGTACCTGCGTCCTTGCTTTTTTGGGAGGATCGCCCGGCGGGCTGCCGCCGCGGGGACGGACCCGGGTACCTGACTTGTGCGGAGGAGTGTAACCCGGTCCGGCTTTTGGAAGGTTTTCTTCATGGAATTTCCGGACAAAGCAAAAATGAGGCGTCACTGTTTGTTTGCCGGACCGGGATCTTTCGCACGTTTTTTCTTCTTTCCGACCGGCGCCGGATCAACCGGGTTGCCTGATTTCTTTTTGCCGACTGGCCCGGATCAACCGGGTTGCCTGTTTTCTTCTTGCCGACCGGCGCCGGATGGCGGTCGCCCGTATCGCTGTGTGGCGTATCGCTGTGCCGCTGTGTCGCCGTGCTGTCGCGTCGGCCGAGGTCGGGGGGACTGCGGAAGGGGCCCTTTTGCGTCTCTTTGTCAGAAAAGAGAGAGGGCACCCTGGAAGGTTGCCAGGACAACGATGTAACGCACGCTTTTTCCCGCGAGCATTGCGCCGCCGGTCAGCCACACGTTGCTGCGCATCAGTCCCAGCACGATGGCGATGGCTTCGCCGATGGTGGGCAGGAAGGCGAAGAAGGCCATCAGCGCCCCGCGTCCGGAGAGGAATTTCCGCGCCCGAGCCAGTTGGCGCGTCGAGACCCCCAGCCGGATGATCCATTCGGTTTTGCCCAGAGTTCCGATCCAGTAGCAGGTCATGCCGCCGAGCGTGTTGCCCAGCGCGGCCGCGACGACACAGCCCACGGGATCAAGTCCCATGCCTGCGAGTACCAACATCACCGCTTCGGAGCTGAACGGCAGGATGCTCCCGGCGATGAATGCTGAGAGAAAGAGGCCCCAATAGCCCCAGTCGATGAGAAATTCGGTGATCGTTTCCATGTATATCCGCGCGGGGCTTCGGTGCCCGTGCAGACAAAGATAGCGATTTTTTCGGTTCCTACACCTCTCCGGCCCAGCCGTGGATCACGCGGCTGCGGACGTCGACGCCCATTTCGCGGGCGCGGACGAGGATGCGGCGTGCCAGGGCGGCCTTGCGGTCGTCGGGGGCGTAGCGGAAATAGGCTTCCGCCGCGCGGATGTGGGCTGCGTCGATGAGCGGAAATTCGCGGGTTTCGGGGATTCCGAACGCCGAGGCGCGGAGCTTGCGGCGTTCTTCGACGGTGAGCCGGTCGGAAATGTCGGTTTTTGTGGCCATGACGGTTTGTTTTTCTTGCCGGGAGGCAAAATCCGGGCCAGATTCCGGGTTTACCGTCCTTCCGGTCTGCCGCTTCGAAGCCTGCTTGGGGGCGGACAACCTGCTTTCGCGTTGTTGGTGGCGGCAGATTCCGGACCGGGAAAGACCCGCACCGAGAGTCTGGGGCCGTTTTTTACGGACGACAGCGGGCTGCGCCGTTTCGGCGGCCGAGGGGTGCGAAATCCATGCGGCGGCATTTGCGAAATCCATGCGGGAGCATTCGCAGAATCCTTGCGGGGGCATTCGCGAAGTCCACGCCGCAGCATTCGCACCCCAGCCGGCGGCGGATGTTGCGGGAAAGAGCGGTCGGAGAAGTGCGTTCCTGTTTTCGGTTTGTTGCCGATGCTGCAAATTCCAGATCTTCGTTTTGTTTTCCCAAGGCGATGGGTTATCTTTACGGCTGTGAACTTCAACCGGTACATAACGGAAACCGAATTTTCGGAACTCGCCGCCTTAATCCGCCGCGAGGGCATCGTAGGGCATTTCGCCCGCGGAGAGCAGCTCTCCGCACAGGGACTTCGCAGCCTCCGTTGCGGACTGGTCGTACAGGGGGCTTTCCGTTATGTGCACGCCAATGCTGCGGGGGAGGAGCATGTCGTGGGTTACGCCTTTGGCGGAGAGTTCGTCGGCGACTATATCTCGATGTGCGTCGATACCCCGTCGCGGGTGACGATCGAGGCGATGTGCGGCGTCGAGGCCCTGCTTGTTCCCGGTGAACGGATCCAAACTTTCTTCCGCGCCGATGTCGCCGGCGAGCGGCTGGGCCGCAGGCTGGCCGAACACATGCTGGCCGAGGTTTACGAACGTCTGCTGGACCGCTATGCGGCCTTGCCGCAGCAGCGTTACGAGGCTTTGACGGAGCGTTGCCCCGATGTGTTGCAGCTCGTTCCTCTGCGGGAGCTGGCCTCCTATCTGGGCGTGCGTCCCGAGACGTTGAGCCGCATCCGCCGCCGCGTTCGCTGATTTCTTGATCTGCATCAACGTTTTTCCCGGGTGTCTCCGTTAACTTTGTTTCCATGAAACGTGCGATTATCATTGGGGCGACGTCCGGTATCGGCCGGGCGTTGGCCGAACGTCTTGCGGCCGAGGGATATCGGATCGGTGTGACCGGGCGGCGGGAGGCGCTGCTGGAGGAGCTGGCGGCCAGCCGTCCGGATAGCTTTTGTTATGCTGCGGCCGACATCATGGATCCTGCTGCCGCCTGTGCGGCACTGGAACGCCTGGCCGGAGAGCTGGGCGGCATGGATTTGTGTGTGGTCTGCGCCGGAACCGGCGACCTGAATCCCGGACTGGACCATGCGCTGGAAGAGCCCGCCATCCGCACCAACGTCGTGGGCTGGACCGCGGTGGTCATTTGGGCCTACGATCGTTTTGAGGAGCAGGGCGGTGGCCATCTGGTCGTCGTCACGTCGGTCGGAGGCCTGCGTGGCGGCGGTGCGGCTCCGGCCTACAACGCCTCGAAAGCCTATCAGATCAACTATGCCGAGGGTCTGCGGCAGCGGGCCGCGAAGTCCGGACTGCCCCTCTGGGTGACCGACATTCGTCCGGGATTCGTCGCGACGAAGATGGCCAAGGGCGAGGGCTTGTTCTGGGTGATGCCCGTCGACCGGGTTGTGGAGGGGATTGTGCGGGCTATCCGCCGTCGCCGGAGTGTGGCGGTCGTCACACGCCGTTGGCGGTTCGTTGCGTGGCTGATCCGGCACATGCCGGAGTGTATTTACCGTAAAATGGGATGATGACCGGCGGTGTGCCCGGGAAGGGCTACTCCTCCTCTTCGTAATAGACCTTGTAGAACTTGCCCTTCTCGTCCTCGCCCTGCTCCAGCAGGTTGCGGTTGCCGTGGACGTAGATGTGGAAATTGCGGTCGAGCTTGATGACGCTCTTGTACGACCGCGCCTGCTTCCTGACGGCCGAATCCGAGATGCCGAATTCATCCTCGATGCGGATGTCGCGGTCCTGTTCGTACTCCTGGCGGAAGCGCGTGAAGCTCTCCACGACCTCCGGCTGGCGGATCACCTTTTCCGAAAAATCCTCCATCGAGAAGGTATCCTGCTCCTGGAAATACTTCATCGTGTCGTTGAGCATCTCGGCCTGGTCGGCCTTCGACACCTCGAACTCCTTTGAGAGGTGTTTCGTGACGTATTTCTTGCACATGGCCAGCGTGTTGTGCGTATTGTGGTAGTTGTCCTGGCGCTGGCGCACGCGCAGGAAATCGTCGATCCAGTAGCGTGCTTCGGTGCGGTTGGTGTTGTCGACCACGAAGAGCGCAAACCCCTCCCCGCGTTCGGTGTTGAAGATGACGGCTCCCTTGTCCAGCCGTTTGATGTCGATGCCCTCGCGGGCCGCGATGTGCACGCCCCCGGTCTGCTGTTCGATGTCGAGGAACGTGTCGCGCGTCTCGGACTTGAACAGCCCCAGGGCGTCGCAGCGTTCGCCACCGAAATTGCAGTCGGAAAAGTAGGCCGTATAGAATTCGCCGCCCTTGATCTGCGGGTGCATGCCGCTCTCGTAGAGGTGCTTGGCGAGGCTCACCGAATTTTCGAGAAGCGACTCCGGGTCGTCGAAGATCCTGCATGCGAAGTTCCAGACCTCGTTGCACTCGAGGTCGGTCTCGTGGTAGAGGTTGTAGCACTCCTCGCTTTTGAAGCCGCCGAGGAAATAGGCCGTGAGCGTACGCATCAGCCCTTCGTCGGCGACCTGCGCCGAGAGTTCGGGCGAGACCATCAGGGGTTCGTCCTTCGATTTGTTGCCGACGACGTGTACGGCCAGCGCTTCGATGCGCGTATCTTCGGTGTATAACATGTTCGGGATCGTTTAACGGACGACAAAGATGCGCATTTTTTGGCTCCCCGGCAAGTCCTGCGACCGATAAAAAAGCCGGGACCCCGCATCGCGAAGTCCCGGCCCGGGGTGTGGATGGTGTGCGCCCTATCGGCGGGTTGCAGGCGCGATCTTCAGATGGAAGGTGTAGTCGGCATAGGGAATCCGGTATTCGGGCTGCGGCAACGCGCCCCACGAGTTGATGCAGGCCACTCCGTACTGCATCTTGTCGAGGCACACCGAAACATTCTTCTGCTTTGCGACTTCGGGCGAATGTCCCTGCTGTTTGGCGGCTCCTTCGTCGAGCAACTCCAGCGGGTAGTGGAGCGCCGAGGCGGAGAACGGGGCTTCGGAGGTCACCGTGAGACCCCGTCCGCCGATGTCCGCGAGGTGCCACCAGCGCAGGTCGCTCTTCGTGCCGGTCTCCTGCGGGCGGATGTAGGGGTAGAACTGCTCGTCGACACTCTGGCGGTAAAGTCCCACGAAGGTCGACGATTTGCGGTCGGCATAGTTCTCGCCCGGGCCGCGGCCGTAGTATTGCAGGCGGTCGAATGCCTCGGGCATCTCGAAGCGCATGCCGAAGCGGAACATGTCGGGAACCTCGGCTCCCGGCGTGGCATGCAGCGACTGCTCGATGGTCAGGGCTCCCGTGTTGTCGACGGCGTATGCGATCTCCAGCGTGGCCTGTACCTCGGGCAGTTCATAGTTGGCCTTCACGGTGACGATGCCGTCGGCCTCCGCATGGGTGAGTGCCGAGAGTTGCATCTTCGGCTCTTTCCAGACGGCCATTTTGTTTTGCAGCCCGGCGCCGAAGTCGTTGTCGGTCGGCGCGCGCCAGAAGTTGGGGCGCAGCGAGGAGCCGTCGGCCAGAAAATCGAGCCCGCAGGCTTCGTAGCGGGTGATGAAGCCCGTCTGGCGGCTGAAGTCCAGCCGCAGGCCGTTGCCCGAGACGATCAGGTAGTCGGCATGGTTGTCCGCAACGGAGAGCTGTTCCCCTTCGGCCGCGGATTTCGCCGCGGGGGCCGTGAAGACATATTCGCGGATCGGCAACTGGGCACGGGCCGCGGTGTGGCCCGCGGGCAGGATGCCTTCGGCCGTCTTGAGCCGGTAGGCCACGTCGAGCAGCAGCTCGCCCGCGGCGGGCAGCGTGGCCGGGTCGTAGGGGAGTGCGATGTGCATGCTCTGCTGCGGCGCGGTTTCCAATCCGTCGACGACGCCTCTGCACAGGGGCTTCCCGTCGCAGAGCACTTCCCAGTGCAGATCGTAGTTTCCGAGGTCTTGGAAGAAGTTTTCGTTGAGGACCTCGATCCTGTTCTTCGTATCGTCGGCCCACGTCGTCCAGATCGACTGGTAGTGGTAGCGCACCTCCTCCATGTGGGGATTCGGCGTGCGGTCGGGACCGATCAGGCCGTTGTTGCAGAAATTCTGGTCCGAGGGATCGTAGGGGTTCCAGTCGCCGCCGTAGCCGTAGATCGTCACCCCGTCGCGGCCCTTCTTGCGCAGCGACTGGTCCACGAAGTCCCAGATGAAGCCGCCCTGATATTTCGGTTGGCGGCGGATCAGCTCCCAGTATTCGCGGAAGCCGCCCATCGAGTTGCCCATGGCGTGGGCATATTCGCACTGGATCAGCGGTTTCTCGGGATTCCCGGCGAGGTATTTCTCACACTGCTCGTAGTCCCAGTACATCGGGCAGATGATGTCCGTGTTGCGGCTGCCGGGCGAATAGACGGCCCGTTCGTAGTGTACCGGACGTGTCGGGTCGTACTGCTTAATCCAGTCGTAGCAGGCGCTGAAGTTCGGACCGTCGCCCGCTTCGTTGCCCAGCGACCAGATGATGACCGACGGATGGTTGATGCTGCGCTGCACGTTGCGCTGGTTGCGCTCCAGATGCGCCTTGGCGTAGAGCGGATTTCGGGCCAGCGTCTTTTCGTCGTAGCCCATGCCGTGCGACTCGACGTTGGCCTCGGCCACGACGTAGAGTCCGTATTGGTCGCAGAGCGAGTACCAGAGGGCATCGTCGGGGTAGTGGCACGTGCGCACGGCGTTGATGTTGTTCTCCTTCATGATGCGGATGTCCTCCAGCATGCGCTCTTCGGATACGCAATAGCCGTAGTCGGGGTCGATCTCATGCCGGTTGGCGCCCTTGATCAGCACCGGCCGGCTGTTGACGAGCAGCTGCCCGCCTTCGATCTTCACGTCGCGGAATCCGATCCGGAGCGGAATGACCTCGATCACTTCGCCCGCCGATGAGCGGAGTGTCGCCGTCAGTTGGTACAGTGCGGGGGTCTCGGCGCTCCACAGGGCCACTTTCCCGGCGTCGAGCGTGCAGTGCTCCTCGTCCTTGGTGACGCGCAGCTGCTGCGAGGCAACGTTGCGCCCCTGGGCGTCGGTGAGTGTCAGTTCGAGGCTGCATCCCCGCGTCTGCCTGGGGAAGAGGGCTTTGACGGATACCGTTCCCGAGGTGTAGTCGGCCGAAGGTGTGGCGTTGACCTGGAGATCGGCGATTTGGCGTTTGTCACGCGCATAGAGGTAGCTGTCGCGGGCCACACCCGAAAGGCGGAAGAAGTCCTGGTCTTCGAGGTAGGTGCCGTCGCACCAGCGGAAGACCTGGAAGGCGATGAAGTTCTGCCCGGGTTTCACGTAGGGCGTCAGGTCGAACTCGGCCTCCAGCTTGCTGTCCTCGCTGTAGCCCACATAGTGGCCGTTGACCCAGAGGTAGATGTTCGACGTCACCGAGCCGAAATGCGCGACGATCTGCCGGCCAGCCCATGCTGCGGGGATGTCGACCGTGCGGCGGTAGGAACCCACGTGGTTCTGCGCGACGGGAACGTGCGGCGGATCGTTTTTGAACCAGTCCCGCCAGGCATAGCCGACGTTGAGGTAGATCGGATCGCCGTATCCGTTCAGTTCCCAGAGTCCCGGCACGGGCATCTCGTCCCAGCCTTTGTCGTTGAATCCGACACGGAAAAAGTCCGTCGGACGTTGGTCGGCATCGCGCACCCAGTTGAATTTCCAGTTTCCATTCAGCGTGACGAACCGCTCCGAACGGGTCTTGTCGCCCGCCTGTGCGGCTTCCGGCGACTCGTATGCGAACCAGGAGCTGTGCATCGGCATCCGGTTCACGGCATTCACGCCGGCGTCCTGCCATTCGTTGCTCTGCGCACCGGCCGTCAGCGTCGCAGCAGCGGCCAGGCAGCATAAGAGGGTTTTCTTCATCGGTTATCTCTGTTTTTAAGGTTTAGTCGTGGCCTGTCGGGGCGGCGGTTGGCGCTGTGCGCCGGACCTTTGAAGCGACCCGATTGGGTAAATTTCGGGAAAATGTCGGAAAACTCCAAATATGGCGGTCGAAAAAAGCAGCGGCCGCGGTGTTTCGGGCTTTTGCCGGTGGCGGTCATGATCCGGGCAGCACCTTTCCCGGGTCGTTTGTCGCCCCGTTTGTCCCAAGCGCCCCGGAGGTATCGGAATGTCGGACATTTTCCGGATATTTTCCGGGCATTTCCGATCTCTTCGCCTCAGGCCCTCCCCATTCTTCCGGAAGAGGGGACGGAATGGACCCGGCTGTCCCGGAAGAATACCTAAAAGATGCGATTGTGAGGGCTCCTGGAACTGTTTATTTTTGCGGCGTTTTTAGCAAAGGAAAACATGCAAAATAAAATCTCTGCACATGCAGGTGGATTTCTGTTGCTTTTAAGTACGCTACTTCTCGCCACCCACCTCGAAAGCCGCGCCCAAAAGCCATTCAAACTTCCTGCTCAGGGGAACTATGTCTACGGCCGGGTTCTGGAAAAAATATCGAAGAAACCGATGGTCGGGGTGACGGTGCTCCTGAAAGGTTCGTCGCACGGGGAAATAACCGATTCCAACGGCTGTTATGTGTTGAAAATCCCCGATCAGGGAGGGGTGATCAGCTTCTCCTACATCGGCTTTGAGAGCAGTACCGTCGCGGTGGCGACGAAGGAGAACATTGACGTGATGCTGGTTGAGGCTTTGGAGAGCATTCAGGACGTGATCGTTACCGGGTACAACCTGATTCGGAAGGAGAGCTTCACGGGCAACACGACGAAGATCGGGAAGGAAGAGCTGCTGCAGGTGAACCCCAACAACCTCATTGCGGCCATTCAGACCTTTGACCCCTCCTTCAGGATACAGGAGAACCTCTCCGCCGGAGCCGATCCGAATGCACTGCCCAAATTCGTCTTGCGCGGCCAGACGGGAATCGGCCAGACGGCGCTGAGCGAAACCTCCGCTTCGGCCATCTCGAGGGAGGTGCTGGTGGGGAATTCCAATTTGCCCATTTTCATCCTCGACGGATTCGAGGTCGATGTCGAGAAGATCTACGACCTCGACATCAACAGCGTCCACAGCATCAATATCCTCAAGGATGCCGCCGCCACGGCCATGTACGGATCCCGTGCCGCAAACGGCGTGATCGTCGTCGAACGGCGTGCCCCGGAGGCCGGCAAGTTTCGGGTGCAGTACATGGGGAACTTTTCGGTCGAGGCCCCCGATCTGTCGTCGTACAACCTGATGAATGCTCGGGAAAAGCTCGAGGCCGAACGTCTGGCCGGACTCTATGACAGCTCCACGCCCGAAATCGCCCCCTATACCGACGCCTACTACCAGCGGCTCAACAACGTGCTGACCGGAGTCGACACCTATTGGCTTTCGCAGGGGCTGCGCACGGCTTTCAGCAACAGGCATTCGGTCTTCATGGACGGAGGCGAGAATGACGTGCGGTGGGGCGTCGAACTCGGATACCGGGGAACGGATGGCGTGATGAAGCATTCGGACCGGAAAAACACCAACGTCGCATTCTACATCGACTACCGCTTCGGGGGACTGCAGATCAGGAACAAGGTGACCTATACCTACAACAAGAGTTCGGACGTGCCTTTCAACACCTTCAGCGACTACTCGCATCTGCTTCCCTACATGCGAATCCATGATGCGGAGGGGCATTACGTGCGGCGGCTGGAGAATTTCGGCGGCTATTCGGGATCGCTGGTAAACCCCCTCTATGAGATCAATTTCTACAACAGCTACGACCGGTCCGTCTATAACGAGGTGGCAGACGACCTGAGCCTGAACTGGCACATCACCGACAAGCTGCGTTTGCGCGGACAGTTTTCCGTCCTGATGCGGGACAGCACCCAGGAGCTGTACAAGGATCCGGCTTCGGCCAGCTACTCCTCTTCGTCCGGTAGCCTGAACGGCGATAAGATGGAGTCGAGGCAGAAGCGTACCGTCATGGACGGAAGCCTCTCGCTGATGTACAACAACACGTTCGGCAGGCATAGCCTGAATTTCTGCCTGTCGGCCAATATCCGGCAGACGCAAACCAGTGCTTCGCAAATCAATTACCGCGGATTCCCCGGCGGCGATCTGATTTCGCCCAACTATGCGGCTGAAGTGTACGGCAAGCCCGGCACCCTGGACAACACGACCCGTCTGGCGGGAGGACTGCTGACCGTGAACTATACCTGCGACAACATCTATCTGGCCGACATGACGGGACGCATCGACGGCTCTTCCGAATTCGGAGCCGACAGGCGGTGGTCCAATTTCTGGGCGGTGGGAACCGGTGTCAACATCCACAATTACGACTTTCTGAAGGACAACAGGGTGATCTCCACCCTGAAGTTACGCGCCTCCTACGGATTGACCGGCAAGACCAACTTCTCACTCTATTCCGCCAGGGACATGTACCAGCTGCACACCGACGGCTGGTATCCCACCGGCTATGGGGTCTTCCTCTACCAGAAGGGGAATCCCGGTCTGAAATGGGAGCGCAAGTACACCCTCGACGCAGGCATCGAGGTGGGGTTGTGGCAGGACCTCGTCCATGTAAGGGTCTCGGCTTACAACGAGCGCACGGTAGACCTTATAACCGACTATACGATACCCTCCTCCTCCGGATTCACGGCCTACAAGGAGAACATGGGGAAGGTTAAGAATACGGGCGTCGAACTGGAGTTGAGGACCCGGTTGTATGGCGACCGAAACTGGCTGGTCCAGGTCTACGGCAACTTCTCGCGCAACAGAAACCGAATTGTCGAGATCTCGCAGAGCATGAGGGACTACAACAAGCGGGTCGAGGAGCTGTTCAACGGCTACAACCCCGAAAGCAGCAACAACGAAAAATATTCCCGGACCTATCTGAAATATTACGAAGGGGCGTCGCTGACATCCATCTACGGCATGAAGTCGCTGGGCATCAGCCCCTCCAACGGCAAGGAGATCTTTTTGCGCAGAAACGGCGACGTCACCGACAGGTGGTCGGCCGACGAATGGTCCGTCATCGGCGACACGGCGCCCAAGGGACAGGGCTCCTTCGGGTGCACCGTCTCCTACAAGCGCTTCTCCCTGTTCACCTCCTTCCTCTACACCTTTGGAGGCGACGCCTACAACCAGACGCTGGTCTCCTATGTCGAAAATGCGGATATCAAAAACAGCAATGCCGACCGGAGGGTGCTCTACGACCGTTGGACCAAACCCGGCGACGTGACGACCATGAAAGACATCAGGGACCGGAACATCACGACCGGGGCATCATCCCGCTTCGTGCAGAAGAACAACACGTTGCAATGGGGGTCGCTGACCATGAGCTATCACCTCAAAGCCCGGTTCCTGGAGCGGCTGAAGATCTCGGCACTCCATGTTTCCTGCACGATGAACAACCTCTGCTACTGGTCCTCCATCCGGCAGGAGCGAGGGCTGGACTATCCCTTCGCGCGTTCGTTTAATCTCAATATCAACATTAAATTCTGAGCCTGTCGATGAGTAAGTTATCCAGAGGATTCATGGCGGTGGCGGCGGTGGTTCTCCTCGCTTCCTGCAACGGCTGGCTGAATGTCACGCCCGAGAATGCGATCTCCGATAAGGACCTGTTTTCCACGGGGTTCGGATGCCGAAACGCCCTCAACGGCATCTATGCCAATCTGGCCGGAGACGAACTCTACGGCCGGGAATTGACCTGGGGCTTCCTGAGTGCCGTTTCCCAGCAGTACAACCAGAAAACCCGGACCGAGAGCCCGCTCTATGCCGATGCCGCAGCGTTGGTTTACAATTCGGTCGAGACCGAACCGGTGGTGACCGCCATCTGGGAAAAGGGTTACAGGGTCATAGCCAATCTGAACAAACTCATAGAGCATGTCGTCAAGGCCGACAGCCGTCTGTTCGAATATGGGGAGGAGGAGAAGAACCTCATCTACGCCGAAGCGCTTGCCCTCAGGGGCATGATGCATTTCGACCTGCTCCGGCTCTTCGCCCCGGCGCCCGTTACGAATCCGTCGGGGGGCTATCTGCCTTACCGTGACTCCTATCAGGACAACATCGCCGGCAAAATCGGCGTGGAGGAGTTCATCGAAAAGGTGCTGAAAGACCTGATCGCGGCGGAGGAGATCCTGCGCCGGTTCGACACCGAGATACACCCCAAGGCCATGTATGCGTCGAACATGTATCAACCGACGGCCGAATGGAACGCCCGTTACCGCTTCTACTCCTCCATGTATGTCGACGAAATGGGGATCTTTTTCTGGTCGCGGGGCCTGCGCCTGAATTATATGGCCCTGCTAGGACTTCAGGCCCGCGTATGTCTTTATGCCGGACCGAGGTTCTACCAGAATGCGAAGATGGCCGCAACCGAACTTTACGACCGGTTTTACAAGGAAAAAGGCTGGGTCGGATTTACGTCGGAGGGCAACATCACCTGCAACCTGGATTCCCGCTACACCAAAGTTTCGCATGACGTGCTGTTCGGACTCTACAAGAAGCAGCTGGCCGCCGACTACGAGTCGTCCGTATGGCGCACGTCGGGAGCCTCCGGCACCACCCGTCTGCCTTTGGCCAATGTCCGGACTCTCTTTGCCTCGGACAAGACGGGCGTATATACCGACTACCGGCTGGATTTCCTGCTCGGCACCACCAATGAGACCCGTTCCAAATACTACTCCCTCAAATACAACCCCTCCATCGAGGCGACGGTGAGCGGAATGGAGAATCCGATGATCCCTGTTATCCGGTTCGGCGAGGTTTGTCACATTCTGGCCGAAATCTGTTGTCACGAGGGGAAGATAAACGAGGGAATCGCCTATCTGGAGATCGTGAGGAGGGCCCGCGGTGCCGCACGATCGCTTTCGCTCACGGTCAAAACCCGGGAGGAGCTGATGGAAGAGATTCTGCTGGACATCCGCAAGGAGATGCTGGCCGAAGGCGGGACGTTCTACGCCTACAAGCGGCTGAACCTCCCGCATGTCCCCGGTTCCGACGAAGAGGGCGAGGTGAGGATGTCGGGGGCCTACGTCCTGCCGATACCGTCGAGTGAAACGCTGAATTGAAATGCCGAATGAATCCGGCGAAGATCCTAACGACATGAAACAACTGCTTCAATATCTGATTGCCCTGCTGCTGCTCCCGATCTCCTGTTCCGAGGAGAAGCTCGGCGTCTACCATGGGGACACCTACCTCCATTTCACCGGCATGGACGACCGGAGCCCGCAAACCGTCAATTTCAATTTTGCTACGGATGCCCCGCTTGCGTTTGAAGGGACGGCGAAGGCCCGGATGACGCTGCTGGGATACCTGCCCGAGACGGATATCCGGTATGTCGTGTCGGTCGTGCCGGAGAAAACCACCGCGAAGGCCGGATCCGACTATCTGCCGCTGCCGGAGGGTGTCTTCCACCGGGGGCGGCCCGACGACATCTACGAGGTGAGGGTGCTCCGCAACAAGGAGCTGCTCAAGACCCGATACACGCTGACCCTCTGTCTGGACAAGGCGGAAGGATGCCGCATCGGTCCGTCCGAATTCCGGTATGTGACGATCAACGTAAGGGACCAGGTCTCCCGGCCCCGGTGGTGGGAGCAGAGTGCGGCCGTCAATCTGGGCGAATATTCGGACCTGAAATATCGGGTATTCATCATCTTCATGGACGGGAAGATCCTCGACTCGCTCGACGGATACACCGGCATCGAATTTACCCGTCTGATCGCCGACTTCAAGGCCTGGTGGAAGCAGGAGTGGGCCAGGGGCAATTATCAATATTACGATGCGGACGGCACGACGCCGCTGTATGACACGATTCTGGACTGATGAGGCGATTTCTGAACCATAAGATTCTGCTGGCGGGGCTCTGCATCCCGCTCCTGGCGGGCGGCTGTTACCGGGACGAGGGGAATTACGACTACCGGGATTCCGCCAAGGTGACCTTTACCAACGGCATCGCCTCCGATTATACGTTCACGGTGGATACGCCCTTTGAGCTGGAGGCTCCCGTGAAGTTCTCCAAGGAGGTGGAGAACATCGACGAGAGCTTCGCCATCGAATGGTACATGAACCGGGAGATGGTCTACACCGGCCGTGTCCTGAAGTACTCGTTCTCCCGGGGCGGAGCCTACGAGCTGGTCATCAAGGTCATCAACAGGGAGACGGGCGAGACCTATATCAGCGACAAAATCTCCATCAACGCCAAGAACAACTTCGATTGGGGGTGGATGGTCCTGTCGGACATGGGCGACGGGAAATCGACTCTTTCGTTCATTACGCCCGATCTGAAAGTCTCGCACCACATCGACCGGGATCTGGTGGAGGGAGGTTTGGGCGAGGATCCCCGGAGCATTCATTATTACTATGTCCTGGGCTCGATTCCGGGAGTATATGTCGCCGGACTGCCCAAAATCATCATCAATCAGGGGAGCGGCAGCGTGACGCTCGACGGCAACTCGCTGCAGAAAGACATGTGGCTGGCCGACGAATTCGAGGGCGGGAAGGAGCCCGACGACCTCCATCTGACGGACTTCGCATTCAAGGTGAAATACTATGCCCTCTGTTCGCGGGAGGGCGATGTGTATATCCGCGGTGTGGGCTACGACAACCATGAGATCCCCTATTACGGCAAGTATCCGGCCATGCCCTGTCATTTCGAAGGCGGCAGCCGCATCACGCATTTTGCACCGTTTCACAATGTCACCTACTGGTGTGCCGACGAGGAGAACTGCATCCTCTACGACGAGCAGCACGGGCGCTTCATCGCCATTGTGGATGCCTATGGATGGGACGCCGTCTACCGTCCCGACATCGTATATCTGAAGACCTACGATCGGGAGCTGGAGATCCCCTCCGGCGTCCTCCGCGTGGACAATATGGGGGCGGGCACGCGCTGTCTGGCTTTCGGGGCCTATGAGAAAAAGGATGTCGATCCGCTTACCGGAGGGCTCTCCTTTTGGTCCGATTACCTGTCCATAATCGACGTGAACGGGACCGGTAACTACCAGATCCATGAGTTCGCGGTCCGGGAGCTCACCTCCAGGTCGCACCTGATTTCGGCAACCGACCAGTATCCGTTCAGCGGCGCGGGTGTCCTGAATGCGAGGAGCATTATCCGGATGTCCTCCAACTTCGAAAAGAATCCCTACCTCTATTTCACGGACGGCGGCCGGAATCTGTATGTCTACAGCACGCAGCTGAAAACCCATCTCCTGGCTTACAGCGCCGAAAGCCGGATAACGGGCATTTACCCGAGTCCGATCGTTTGCGAGTTCTACGGTTACGGGGGGAATAGCCCGGAGCCCAATTTCCGTCTGGCCGTTGCCCAGGAGCTGGGAGACATCGCCATCGTGGATGTGTCGAAGGCGAATATGGTCCGGCTCTTCGAGGGATTTCATCCCGAACTGGAGCTGAAGACATGCAGCGGCTTCGGCGATGTAAAGGGGGTGGTCTGGTGTACGAACTGGAAAGGCGAATACTGACACAATCAAATATCTGATCAATCATTTAAATTCAAACCGCATGAGAAACAAATTTTTCTACATGGCTACTTGTGTAGCATTGGCCCTGACGGCTGCCGGATGCAGCGACGACGAAGAGAAGGATATTCCGGTTATCGGAGATATCTCCGTCTCCGGGATCTACAACGTCTACTCACACGGCAACCAGGGGTGGATTCAGGAAGACAAGGTGGGGCTGTATGTGCTCTCCGACGGCAAAGCCCAGGATAACCTGCCTTACGTCTCCACGAAAGTCGCCGGATACAAGGAGGTCGAAATGGGCGGCAAGACCTACATCCTCTACAACGAAAAGATCGTCGAGGATACTCCCCTCAAGCCGGCATCGGACATCAAGGCCGGATTCAAGGCCGGAGAGCACTGGATCTATGCGTATGTTCCGTTCAGCGAGGCCTCGAAGGATCATACGGCCGTGGCCTTGCCCGATGTTTCCGTCCAGCAGTACTATGCGGCTGAGTTTATGCCCCACCGCAAATACGGATTCGATGTGGCTGCCGCCAAGGTCTCGGCCTATTCCGCGGCCGTCGTGTCGTTGGGCGAGTTCAAGCCGCTGTTTTCGCAGATCACCCTCCCGTCGGTGGCGTGCCCCGAGACGCTTGTCGGCAAGAAACTGACCAAGGTGGTCGTTACCTGCGATCGGCCCCTCTCGTATGAACCCGGTGCTACGATCAATCTGGCCACCATGGAGATCGCCGGCAAGGGGTTGAACACGGTGACCTATGAGATCCCCGACGGCCTCGAGGTCAAGGCGAACAAACGGGGCGGCGCTTCGCTGGAGACCTGCTACGTGATGATCGCCGTGCCTTTTGAAACGGCCCTGAACTGCACCTTCAAGTTCGATCTGACGATTGACGGCCGGGTGTACACCATCAACGGACAGCCGGACGCCAGAAAGTCGAGCCGGAACAACCTGAACATGCACGGCATCGAAGGGATCAAATAGAGTGTTTGCCGATCCGATTCCGGAGGCCGCATGTCTCCGATGACAGGGCGAGAGGACCCCGGCCGGTTTTTGGGCCGGAGTCGATTCGCCCGGGCACATGGGGCTGCAGATCCGGAAGATCCTCTTTCCGCTTTGGCAGCTCCATTTCCGGCGCTATGAAGTCGGCACGGAACGGGTCGCTCCTGAAAATTTTGCATACGATATGAAAAAAACAGTTTCAGCCTTCATCCTGCTGGCCCTGCTGCTCCCCTCGTTCGGGGCTCAGGCCGATGATCTGTTCGGAGGAAAGGCTAAGAAGAGAAAGCCGAAGGTGGAGTCGGCCGAAAAGGACAAAAAGGACTCGCTCTCGAAAAAGAAGGGGGTCATCAAACCCTACGACGAGGTGATCACCCGTCAGGCGCGTTCCATGGACGGCTTCTTCCGGGTGCATTACGTGGAAGGCAAGTATTTCTTCGAGATCGCCGACTCGCTGCTGGGTCGCGACATTCTGGTGGTCAATCGGATCGTCAAGGCTCCGGTCGATCTGCAGAAACGCAAGGTGGGCTATCCCGGCGACCACATCGGCGAGCGGGTGATCCGTTTCGAGGAGGGCAACGATAAGAACCTGTTCGTGAGAGAGGTCTCCTATCTGGAACACGCCCGGGATACGGCGGGGCTGTATCAGGCCGTCCGCAACTCGAATATCCAGCCCATCGTGGTCACGTTCCCGCTTCAGGCGGTGCGTCAGGAGGGGGCGGTCAAGCATTTTGTCATCGACATGACCGACTATATCCGCAAGGATCATGAAATGTTCTCGTTCGATGACAACCGCAAGGACGAGATCGGCGCCGGAAGCATGATCGGCGATGCCAGTTATATCGATACGCTGAAGGCCTTTCCCCGGAATATCGAGGTGCGCACGGTCCGGACCTTCAAGAGGTCGAAGTCGATGGATTCGGAGTTGAGCCGCTTCCTGGCGCAGTTCTTCGCCTCGTCCAACACGCCGCTGACCTACGAGCTCAACAGCTCGATGCTCCTGCTGCCCAAGGAACCGATGAAGTCCAGAATACACGACGAACGGGTCGGTTATTTTGCGGTGGGCTACAAGGATTTCGACCGGAATCCCCAGGAGGTCGAATACAGCTCCCGGATCACCCGCTGGCGCTTGGAGCCGAAGGAGGAGGATGTGGAGCGCTATCTGAAAGGCGAGCTGGTCGAGCCCCGGAAGCCGATCGTGATCTACATCGACCCGGCGACCCCCAAGAAATGGGTCCCCTATCTCATCCAGGGGGTGAACGACTGGCAGGTGGCCTTCGAACAGGCCGGTTTCAAAAACGCGATTATGGCCCGGGAAGCCCCTGTCGACGATCCGACGTGGAGCTTGGAAGACGCCCGCCACTCCGCCATCGTCTACAAGCCCTCCGACATCCCCAACGCCAGTGGACCCCATGTGCACGACCCGCGTAGCGGAGAGATTCTCGAGACGCACATCAATTGGTACCACAACGTGATGCGTCTGCTCCACGACTGGTATGTCATTCAGGCCGGGGCCGTCGATCCGGCAGCGCGCAAGCCCCGGTTCGACGACGAACTGATGGGGCAGCTCATCCGTTTCGTCTCGTCCCATGAGGTGGGCCATACGTTGGGCCTGCGCCATAATTTCGGATCGTCGCATACGGTGCCCGTAGAGAAGCTCAGGGACAAGGAGTGGGTCGAGGCCAACGGACATACGCCTTCCATCATGGACTACGCCCGCTTCAATTACGTGGCCCAGCCCGAAGACAGCATCTCGCGCAAGGGGATCTTCCCCCGTGTGGGCATGTACGACAAATGGGCGATCGAGTGGGGCTACCGGTGGTTCCCCCAATACAAGACCGCCGAGGAGGAGCAGCCGCATCTGAACCAGTGGATCATCGAAAAACTCAGAGCCGACAAGCGCTACTCCTTCGGGACGGAACTGGACCGGAACGATCCCCGCAATCAGAGCGAGGACCTGGGCGACGACGCCATGCTGGCCGGTACCTACGGCATTAAAAACCTGAAGAGGATCATGCCCAACATTCTGGACTGGACCTACGAACCGAACGAGGGATACACGAAGGCCGTTTATCTGTACCAGAGTCTGTTGGGGCAGTTTACCCTGTATATGGGGCATGTGGCGGCCAATGTGGCCGGCATTTACAGCAATCCGATTTCGGTGGAACAGACCGAGGTGAAGGCCATGGAATATGTTCCGAAGGAGATCCAGCAGCGAGCCGTTGCCTTCCTGAACAGGGAGCTCTTCGACATGCCTGCGTGGCTTCGGGACACCGGACTGGAGGAACGCACGGGAATCAACACCTATTCTGCCGTTACGCGCATCCAGACGAAGGTGTTGAAGAGGTTGCTTAGCAGCCGAACCTTCGATAAAATGACCAACAATGAGCGGGTGAATGGCGCCAGGGCATATACGGTTCAAGACCTGTTCGGCGATCTGCACAAAACGATCTGGTCGGACATTACCTCGGGGCAGCGGCCGACGGATTCCCGGCGCAACCTGCAGAAAACATACGTCAATGCCTTGATCTCCATGCTTGATACCCCGCACGATTCGTCCGATTCGGCGGGCGGTCCGGGGGGCTATGGCCTGCTCCCGTTCTCCACATCGTCCGAAGCGCCGGTCATTGCCCGCGGGCAGCTGACCGAACTGAGACGAGCCCTGCCCCGGATGTCCGCCTCTTCGACCGGCATCGTGAAGAGCCATTATCAGAATCTGCTGTATCTGATCGATTCCGCGTTCTCCACGCATTGAGCAATTGGGCGGTTCGCACCGATCCGCAAACAAACAACGGGGTTGCACCAGAAGCGGTGCAACCCCGTTGCCGTGAGGGGCCGTGTGTTGCCGTGTGTTGCCGGCATGGGCGGTTCGGGCGGTTATTTGTCTTGGGGTGTGTCGCTACGGAGGCCTTCTATGATGAGGGACGGTTGGGAGGAGCAGTTTTCGGCTACCTCCAGGCGAATCGTGTCCCCGGCGGTGCGGATGAGGATGTCTAACGACGAGATCCAGTTGATCCAGTGGGCTTTGAGGCGTAGTGTGCTGCCGGTGGGGCAGGCGTATGATCCGCCGACGATGGATTTCTTTTCGATTCCGGCGAAGCGGTTTCTGGCCGATATCGAATAGGGTGGGTAGGCCTTGTGGGTGGTTTCGACCCACTGTTTGTAGCCGAATTCGATGGTGAAGGCCTCCCCGGACTGGGGCGTGATGTGCATTTGCAGGACCGGATTTCGGGTCGCGAAGGAGATTTCCTTCCATCCGAACTTGTTGTCCTGCAGTTTGAAACTGTGATTCAGGAGGCTGCGGACCAATTTCCCGCTCCGCTTGCCCGGGACGCAGGGCAGGGCATATTCCCGGTGGGTGGGGCGGCCGGGATCCCCGATGGAGCGTCGTTCCGGAGAGATGGAGCCCAGAAGCTCGAAGACGAGATCCCGCTGGGTGTTGCCGTCGAGGAGCGTGGCCTCGGTGAGCACGACGACCATGTCGTGGGACGGGATGACCAGGATGTACTGGCCGAAGGCCCCGTCGGCCCGGACGGCCCCCGGATGCTGGCGGCACATCCACATCTGGTAGCCGTATCCCTCGCCCCCGGTGTCGGCCTGGGGTGTCATCATCTGTTCGACCCATTCTTGAGGCAGAAGGCGTTTCCCCTGCCACATGCCTTTGTTGAGCAGGAGAAGCCCGAATTTCACCATGCTCTCGCTCTGGATATGAAGCCCCCAGCCTCCCGTGGAGAAGCCCTCGGGGCTTTTCTCCCAGGCGACATCCGTGATATGCATGTGGCGGAAGAGCCTGTCGTTGAGGTATTCGAGCGTTGTCAGGCCCGTTACCCGCTGGAGGATGGCCGAGAGGACATAGCTGCACATCGAGTCGTATTGGAATTTCGATCCGGGAGCGGTGACCGGTTTGGCGAAGTAGCTCTCCAGCCAGTTGTCGCAGTTGTTTCTCATCTCCCAATCGGGGGTGATGCCTGCCTGCATGGTCAACAGGTCGCGGATGGTGATCCGGGCCAGATCGTCGGAGATCTGGCCGGGGAGCATCTCGGGAAAGAAGCAGGCGGCGCGGTCCTCCAGCCGGAGCCGGTTCTCCTCGATGGCCTTGCCGACGGCTGCCGCCATGAAGGTCTTCGAGCAGGAGTAGAGCGTGTGCCCGTACTCGGGCCTGAAGGGGGCGGGAAAGACCTCGGTGATGATTTTTCCGTGGCGTGCGATCATGACGCTGTGGATTTCGGTCTTCTCCAGGCTCATCAGGGCGCGGATCATGTTGTCGATCCTTTCGGAGGCGATTCCCTCCTTTTCGGGGGTCGAGCGGGGAAGGTCGCCGATCTGGGCCGACGTGGCGAGGGGGTGTGCCAGCAGAACAAGGCCGACGACGAAGGTTGCGATTCGTTGGATCATGATTTCGGGTTTTAGCAAGAGTCTTCGGACAAAGGTAATAAGGGCGGATGATTTTTATCCGATTTTTTAAATGAAAAAAGATGTATTATTTTTACGGTTTCGAAAAATCGGACATCATGAAAAATCGCTTCTGCCTGTGGTTCTGTCTGTCGCTTCTGCCCGTACATATATATGCGTGGAACCCGCGTGTCATCAATGTCGTCCCCAAGGATTACCAGGGGGCCAACAAGAACTGGTGTATCGACGAGGATGATCTGGGAACCTATTATGTGGGCAACGATCAGGGACTGCTGGAGTTCGACGGGCTGGCCTGGAAACTGCATCCCACCGCGACGCGTTCTTATGTCCGATCGGTCGAGGCCTATTCCCACGATGTGATCTTTACCGGCGGATTCGAGGATTTCGGCCGCTGGGATCGGGATGTTTCGGGCGAGTTGGTCTACACGTCGTTGATCCGGGCCGAGGACCGCGACAAACTCTCGGACAACGATTTCTGGCGCATCTATCAGGTCCCCGGAGGGGTTTTGTTCCAGTCTTTTTCCTCGTTGTATCTTTACGACTTCCACCGGACGTGCGAGATCGAGACCGACCTCACGATTCTTTTTCTGATCAAGGTCGGGGACGAATTCTGGGCCCAGGAGATGTCGGGCGATCTGTACCGCTTCGAGAACAACGCCTTTCACCGCATCGAGCAGAGTCGGGGACTGTTCGGCCATACGACCGTGCAGGTGGCCCTGCCGGCCGGCAGGGAGGGTGAATTTGTCATCGGCACGGGGAACAAGGGCCTGTGGAAATACGACGGGCGCACGTTCAGCCCCTGGAACGGGAACCTCTCCCGGAGGATGATCGAAAAGGAACTGAATTGCGGAATACGCACTTCGCGCAACACCTTTGTCTTCGGGACGATTCTCGGCGGCATCTACGAAACGGACCTCGAAGGGAATGTCCTGAGGGTGATCTCCACCAAAAACAAATTGTACAACAACAGTGTGCTGGCTCTGTATGAAGACAAGTTCGGGAATGTCTGCGTCGCCTTGGACCAGGGGCTGGCCTATCTGTCGTACAGCGACGGGGTGGACTTCCACCATTCGTCCAAATGGGACATCGGTTCGGTCTATGATGCCTGTGTGTGGAACGGGCGTCTGTTTTTGGCGACGAATCAGGGTGTCTTTTACCTGGACAGCTCGAAACTGGAGGGGGAATACACGCTCCGCGACTTCGAATTCCTGAGCGGATTGAAGGGGCAGACCTGGTCGTTCGGCAAGATCGGGGGCCGGCTCTACGTCTGCCACAATTCGGGACTTTATGAAGTGCGGCGCGACATGGGGCTCGAGCAGGTGTCGGCGATGGGCGGATATCACCTGAAGGAGGTGCGGCTGAAGGACCGGCAGCAGATTTTTTATGCTTCCTATTACCGGCTCCGTCAGCAGAATCCGGACGGGAGCTTCTCCGAGAAGGACGGATTCGATCAGGGCGTCTATCGCGTCGAGGCCGATTACATGGACAACCTGTGGCTGGAACATCCCCTCAGGGGCGTGTACCGCTGTCGGCTGGATGCGGCCGGCAGCCGGATCGTCGACACGCGGCTCTTCGGCGGGAGTGCCGACGACGATCTGCCCTACCGGTTGCAGATCTTCAAGGTCGGAGGCCGTGTTGCCTTCTACGGCAAGGACCGCTTCTACCGCTATAATGAGTTTGCCGACAGGATCGAGCCGGACTCGGTGCTCAATTCGGCGGGAAGCGGCCTGAAAGGGCTGAAGTCGGTCTTCCCCGTGGGCGAAAACGAATACGGTGTGATTTGCAACAACAGCGTGTGGAAACTGCGCTACGACGGAGTTCGTTCGGCCGAGTTCATCCCGTGCGGGGGTGTCGACAGCCGCAACATGCCGTTGGGCTACGAACACGTCGCGCGTCTGGACTCGGCCCGCTTCCTGCTGTGCCGCGACGACGGGTTTGACATCATAAGGCCCGGCCAAATCCGGCGGCAGGAGCTGCCCGCACCGCCCCGGATCGCAAGCGGAAAGGCATACGGGGGCCGGGGCGACCATCAGTGGCTCGATCCCCGCAAAACGGGAGGCGTGGAGATTCCCTACGGGCGGAATTCGCTGCAGTTCGGCTTTACGACCGGCGATGCCATGCCTTTGGAGGGCGGCATCTTCCGTTACAGGCTGCTGGGGGTGGATGACGAATGGACCGAGGTCCGCAATGCCGGGATCCATCTCTTCGAGCGTTTGGACCGCGGCAATTATGTCTTCGAAGTGGAGGCCGGGGACAATTTCGGACGCTGGTCCGAACCGGTGCGCTATCGGTTCACGATCCTTCCGCCGTGGTATCTCACTCCGTGGGCCGGTATCGGCTACATGCTCGCTTCGGTCCTGGTGTTTGTCCTGGCGTGGCTGCTGGTGATGCGCTTCTACCGCAGACGCTATCTCCGGGGGCTGCGCCTGAAGGAGATCGTTCGCCTGCGTGCGTCGAACCGCCGGTTGTCGGAGGAGGTGCAGGCCCGCAATGCGGAGTTGCTCTCCCAGAGTTCCACGCTGGTCGGGCGGAACGAGATGATCCTGCATCTGCGGGAGATGGTCAACGACTTCCAGCAAAAATACGGTAGCACGACCTCGGCCCTGCTGTGCAATAAGGTCAACTCCTATGTCGCGGCGAAGATGGATTCGGAGAGCGACCTGGCGGTGTTCCTGATCAAATTCGAGCAGACCCATGTCACTTATTTCCAGGTCCTGAAACAGCGTTTCCCGGAACTTACGACCAATGATCTCCGTCTGTGCGCTTGCCTCAAGATGAATCTTTGCACCAAGGAGATCGCCAATCTCATGGGGCTTTCCGTCCGGGCCGTCGAGAACAACCGATACCGCATCCGCAAGAAGATCGGGCTCAGCCCCGACCGCAACCTCAATGAATTTCTCCTGGATATCGTCCCCGATGACGAATCGGAGGAGCGGGCCGATGAGTAGTATTTAAGAAATATTAATATACTGATTGATAGAGAGTACCTAATTTTTGAGTGGCGAAAATGAGGCTCTTTAAATGGCTTGTTTGAGCCTGGAGTAGCCGTGATGAAGTGCGAGGCGGGTTTTGTTGTTTCTTTCGTGTTAAATTTGTCTCCGACATGACGGGTGGACGCTGTATCGACCAAATCGTCCGCCTTCGAAAAAACAACTTAACCTAAAATCCAAATGAAAAAGAATCGACCTGAAAATTGTCTTTTTGTCAAGATCCTTGCAACGGTCCTTCTGCTGCTCGCCACCTCTGCGGGTGCATTTGCACAGCAAACCGTCGAGGTGAAGGGCAGGGCGATCGATGAAAGCGGAAATCCCGTATTGGGAGCCACTGTCGTGGTGGCGGGTACCTCGGTGGGTACATTGACCGATGTCGACGGCAACTTCACGCTCAAGGCCCGGGAGGGCGAGGAGCTGGAGGTTTCGTTCGTCGGCATGAAAGCTCAGAAAGTCAAGGCTTCGTCCGAATTCCTCACGGTGACCTTGGGGACGGAAGCCATCATGATCGACCAGGCTGTCGTCATCGGCTACGGCACGGCCCAGAAACGCGACCTGACCGGATCCATTGTCAACGTCAAGGCCGAGGAGATCGCCAACAGACCGTCGTCCAACCCGTTGGCCTCATTGCAGGGCCGTATCGCCGGAGTGCAGATCACCAATACGGGACGCGCGGGACAGGATCCCGAAATCCGGATCCGGGGCACGAATTCGATCAACGGCTTTTCTCCGCTGTATGTCGTCGACGGCATGTTTACGGACAACATCGGATTCCTGAATGCCAACGATATCGCATCGTTCGAGATTCTGAAGGATCCCTCGTCGCTGGCGATCTTCGGCGTGCGCGGAGCCAACGGTGTGATCATCATCACGACCAAAAAGGCCAAGCAGGGCGAGGCCGTCGTGAATATCAACCAGTCGGTCGGTGTCAAGCATGTCGGCCACCGGCTCTCGCTGACCAATGCGGCCCAGTTCCGCGAGCTCTTCAACGAGCAGACGGTCAACATGGACGGCGATCCGTTCGACTACACCCACTATACCGCGGATACGGATTGGCAGGATGCCATTTTCCAGAATGCCGTGATCAGCCAGACTACGGCCAGTGTGATGGGCTCGGGCGAGAAGCACAACTTCTACCTGGGTGTGGGCTATACCTACGAGCAGGGCAACATCAAGAACGAAGAGATGCAGAAGGTTACCTTCAACTTCAGCGACGAGTATCGGATGAAGGACTGGGTGAAGTTCGGCGTGCAGCTGAACGGTGCCTACATGATGCCGGCCGATGCCAAGGATGTGACTTCGGCGGTGCAGGCCGTGCCCATCGCCCCGATTTTCGACGCGAAGACCGGCGGTTATTACAAGATGCCCTCCTTCCAGAGCCCCCAGCTTGCCAACCCAATGATCGAGGTCGATCGGTTTGCCAACCACAACATCGCCCAGAATTACCGGATGGGCGGCAACGTGTGGGGCGAGATCAATTTCCTGCCCTCGCTGAAGTTCCGCGCGGCATTTGCTCTGGACTATCAGTCCAACAATAACCGTCTGTTCCGCCCCGTGATGTTCGAGTACGATCCCACGATCGACAAGATCGCGCCCCGGTCCGAGATCCAGTCCCTGTCGCAGACCAAGAGCAACACGCTCAACGCCCAGCAGGACTATATCCTCACGTTCCAGAAGACCTTTGCCCAAAAGCATGCGCTGACCCTGATGGCCGGATTCTCGACCAACTACACCCAGTTCGAGTCCCTGACGGCGGGGCGCAGCCAGAATATCAATTCGGCCGATATCATCATCCCGGAGGATCCCGACAAATGGTGGATCTCCTCCATCGGCGACATCTCGTCGGCAACCAACAGCGGCCAGCAGTACAAACGCTTCACGATGTCCTACATGTTCCGTGCGCTGTATCATTATGACCACAAATATCTGCTGAACCTCTCTTACCGCCGTGACGGAGCGTCGGTCTTCAAATATTCGGGCAACACGTGGGACGACTTCTACTCGATCGGAGCCGGATGGGTCGTCTCGGAGGAGGATTTCATGAAGCGTCAGAATTTTATCAACTATCTGAAGGTCAAAGGTTCGTATGGTGTGCTGGGCAATCAGAACATCGGTTCGGCCGGCGGTTTCTATCCTTCGTTCCCGACGCTCAACTCCTCGAATGCCATCTTCGGCGACAACATCATCTCCTCCTATTCCCAGGCCTATCTGGCCACCGATCTGCGTTGGGAGAGGACCAAGTCGTGGGAGGCGGGACTCGAGATGATGGTGCTCAAAAACCGCCTTCATCTGGATGTCACCTACTACAACAAGCAGACCGAGGATCTGATCTGCTATCTGGAGAAGTTCATGGGTGCTCAGGACGGTCTGATCAACTCGGGCAAGATCCGCAACCGGGGTTTTGAGTTGGCTGCATCGTGGAGCGACAAGATCGGAAAGGATTTCACCTATTCGCTGTCCGCAAACCTCACGACCATCGACAACAAGGTTCTCGAGTTGGGCAAGAACTACCACGAGGGTTCGCGCAATGTGGCCGTGTCCATGCCGGGAATGCCGATCGGATACTTCTATGGCTATGAGGTGGTCGGCGTCTATCAGAACGAGGCCGATATCGCCCGCTCGCCCAAGAACTCGCTGGCTGCGCCCGCTCCGGGCGATCTGAAGTTCCGCGATGTCGACGGCAACGGCCTCATCAACGATGCCGACCGCACGATGATCGGCAACCCCACGCCCGACTTCACGTATGGCTATTCGCTGAACCTGGGTTATCGGAATTTCGACCTGGGGCTGGATTTCCAGGGCGTCTACGGCAATGAGATCTACAATGCGGGGTTCATGACCTCGTTTGCCCAGTATAACTATCCCGCCAAGCGTCTGGGCCGCTGGCGCGGCGAGGGTACCTCGAACTGGGAGCCGATCCTCGATTCGGGACGGGCCTTGCAGAAGGAAAACTCGTCGTATTACATCGAGGACGGAAGCTATCTGCGTCTGAGGAACATCCAGTTGGGCTACCGTTTCGGCGACCGCATCATCCGCAAACTCCGTCTGAAGGGGCTGCGCCTCTACATGAACGTCGAGAATGTGGCCACATGGGCCCACAATACGGGTTACACGCCCGAAATCGGCGGTTCGGCTCTGGCCTTCGGCATCGACGATGGATATACCTATCCGATGCCGACCACGATCACTTTCGGTGTAAATGTCACATTTTAAATCAGGATTATCCCATGAAGAACATATTGAAGAACATCAGATTGGCCGTAGCGGGTCTTGCGTTGGTTGTCGCTGCGGGAGCTTGTAGCGATTTGCTGGACCAGCGCCCCCAGGGCGAATGGACCATCGACGATGTCGAGGGCGGGGCCTACTTCTCGCAGGTGATGGCGCTGTATTCCATGGCCCGCAACTACAACATCACGGCCGGCATACCGGCTTTTGCCTTCCATTATTACCGCTCGGAGGATTCGCGCAAGGGATCGGTCAAGACCGACGGCGCGGAGCATACGCCCATGTGGGACGGCTATCAGTATACGGCCGGAAACGGCTTGCTGAATCCCTACTGGTCGACGAACTACGAGATCATCAACGCCGCCAATACGATCATCGCCCAGGCGGACAAGGCGCAAAGCGGCGGGGCGCAGCTCAATGAGGCCGAGATGCAGTGTATCATGGAGGCCCGTTTCTTCCGTGCGTGGTGCTTTTTCAATCTGGTGCGTGCCTTCGGAGAGGTGCCTCTGGTGAATTTCGCCATCGAGAATTCCGAGCAGGCCAATATTCCCAAAAGTCCTGTCGACGCCATCTACAAGCAGATCGACGAGGACCTGTCGGCTGCCGAGGGGCTTCCGCTGAGCTGGGAGAGCCGCTTCATCGGCCGTCTTACGTCGGGTGCCGCCCGTGCCCTCCACGCAAAGAGCTATGCCCAGCGGCGGATGTGGCCGCAGATGTATCAATGTGCCAAACAGGTGATCGACTCCAAACGCTACGATCTGAAAACGCCCTTTGAAAAGATCTTCCGCGAGGAGGGCGAGAACTCTTCGGAGTCGGTTTGGGAGCTTCAGTGCACGGCAACCACGGCCGAGCCTTCGACCGACAAGCTGGGCAGCCAGTTCTGCCAGGTGCAGGGCTGCCGCGGAGCCGGTTCGTCGGACCTGGGCTGGGGATGGCACATGGCGACAATGGAGCTGTTCAAAGCCTTTGAAGCGGGCGATCCCCGCCGCGACGAGACCCTGCTCTATTTCTCGACCCCGACCAAGCCGTGGCCCGATTACGCCCCTGCCGACGGTAATAGACCCTTCAACGAGAAGCTCGTGGCCCAGGACGGTCTGGATGGCGTGTTCTTCAACAAGAAGGCCTATTGCAGCCCCCGGCTCAGGGAGTTCTACGGCAACAGAAACGGTTTCTGGTACAACATCCGCATGATCCGTTATTCGGACGTGGTGCTGATGGCTGCCGAGGCGGCCTGCGAGATGGGCGGCGGGACCTATACCCGGGAGGCGCTCGACCTGCTGGAGTCGGTGCGCAAGCGTGCCCGCGGGTCGCGCACCGATGTCCTGCCCAAGGTGACGACGACCGATCAGGCCGAGCTGCGCAAGGCCATTCACCACGAGCGCCACGTGGAGCTGGCTCTGGAGTTCGACCGCTTCTACGATCTGGTCCGCTGGAACGAGGCCGTCGAGGTGCTGGGGCCGCAGGGCTATCAGGACAAGAACAAATACCTGCCTCTGCCTCAGACCCAGATCGACGCGTCGAACGGGGTGTTGGTTCAGAATCCCGATTATGTCGGATAATCAAAAACAGGACGAATCATGAAAATCGCGAATTATTTTACATGGATGGCGGTAGCGACGGCCGCTTTGACCTTTGCGTCGTGTAAACAGGATTTGGGCCAGAATCCGGGCTTTGATTATCCCCGGGAGGCAGGGGTGGAGGTCCCGATTCCCGCGCCGTTGTTCCACGCCTCGTTTGAGGATGATCTGACGCTCGACGGGACGCTCAAGGCCACGATGACCGCCTACCGGGATGTGGCTCCCGCATTCGAGGCCGGCAAACGGGACGGCAGGGCCTACCGCAATCAGGACGGTACGGCACTGATGATCCGTCCCGACGCTGCGGGAATGGAGCGCCTGAAGAACCTGGGGAGTTTCTCGGTGTTCATGTGGGTGAACTGGGAGGGGCAGAACCCTTCGGCCTGCTCGTTGTTCGCCTTGGGACATAAGGATCAGGAAATTGGCAATCTGTTGCTCTTCGTGGAGACGTTCAGAAAGGAGGACCCCAAGGAGTTTTTCGTGAAGGGTTACCTGCGTTCGACGGGGACGGAAGGAGGTCCCGATGCCTGGTTCGATGCCGGAGACGAGGCCCGTCTGCAGCATATGGCCGGCAAATGGCGCCACGTGGGAGTGACCTACGATGCCGCGACGTCGACCATCACGCTCTATAACCAGGGTGCCGAGGTATGTCACCGCCAATTACGCAATGGAGGCATGGGGGCCTTGAAGTTCGACGAGATTTCGGGGATCTGCCTCGGGGCATTCCCCGCGATGGTGGGGCTGACCCCGATTGAGAACTGGCCCGCCCGAGGCACGTTCTACGACGGACTTCTGGATGAATTCAATTTCTTCGGCGAGGCGCTGTCGGCGGCACAGGTTGCGGCACTGTACGAGAAAACCAAATAATCGAATCTACCATTTGACAAAGAGGGTATTTGCCTGAAAATACCCTCTTCCTTATAATAAAATATATGTTACGTATCATGAATTCATACGGCCGCTTCCTGATTCCGGTTTGTCTGCTTGCGGGTATTCTGGGTTGTTCCGGATCGCGGATCCCGGAGAACGACGCTCCGGCGGGCGGACGTTTTGCGCTGGAGCGGGTGTCGGTCGGAGAGCAGGAAGGGTTGGACGGTTTTATGCGCGTGACCGATCTTTCCGAGCTGATCCTCACCTTTACGGCTCCGCTCAGGGAGGCTGCGATTCGGAAAAACATCGAGCTGGCAACGGAGCAGGGCAGCGTTGTCGACGCGGAGATCCTCTACGACGGGGGCCGGCAGGTCCGGCTCAAGGTATCGGGCGGCGTGAAATCCTTCTCGGCCTATCGGTTGAAGGTCGATTCCGGCCTGGAGTCCGCGGACGGGCAGAAGATCTTCACGGGAAAGGTCATCCGCATCACCACGGGGCTGCTGCCTTTTGACGAGTTCCCCCGGATTACGGATCAGGAGCTTTTGACCAAGGTCCAGTCCGCCTCGTTCAGCTATTTCTGGGAGGGTGCCGAACCCGACAGCGGAATGGCCCGGGAGCGCACCACCTCGGGGACGGTCGTCACGTCGGGCGGTACGGGATTCGGTGTCATGGCGATGTGCGTTGCGGCCCAGCGCGGGTTCGTGTCGCGCGAGCAGGCCTGCGAACGGGTGATGAAGATCGCCGATTTCCTGAAGAACAAGGCCGTGTCATATCACGGGGCATTTCCTCACTGGATTTACGGCGACACGGGTCTCACGAAGCCCTTTTCCGAGAACGACAACGGTGCCGATCTGGTCGAGACGGCCCTGCTTTTCCAGGGACTGCTGACCGCAAGGGCCTATTTCGATCGGGATTCGGCCGCGGAGCGTGAACTCCGGGCGGTGATTACCGATCTGTGGGAGGCCGTCGAGTGGTCGTTTTTTACCAGGGAGGGGAGCGAAAATGCCTTGTACTGGCACTGGAGCCCCGATAAGGCCTGGGCCATGAACATGAAGATCTGCGGATGGAACGAAGCCCTGATCGTCTATGTGCTGGCCGCCTCGTCGCCGACCCATCCCATCGACCGGAAGGTCTACGATGAGGGTTGGGCGCGGTCCGGAGCCATGAAGAACGGACGGAAATACTACGGCACGACCCTGCCTCTAGGCGAAGAGTTGGGAGGACCCCTGTTTTTTGCCCATTATTCGTTCCTGGGTCTCGATCCGCGCCGGATCCGGGATTCCTATGCCGACTATTGGGAGCAGGTCTGCGCCCACGCCCGGATCAATTACGAATATTGTGTGCTCAATCCCAAGGAATACGACGGCTACGGCCCCGATTGCTGGGGACTTACGGCCAGCGATATCAAGGACGGATATACGGCTTCGTCGCCGACCAACGACCGGGGAACGATCGCACCGACGGCCGCCCTGTCGTCGTTGCCCTATATGCCGGAGGAAGCCATGCGGGCGCTGCGGTTCTTCTACTACAAGTTGGGCGACCGCCTTTGGACCCGCTACGGATTTGTGGATGCCTTCAATCTGACGGAGGAGTGGTTCGACCGCGGCCAGCACATTGCCATAGATCAGGGCCCGATCGTGGTCATGATCGAGAATCATCGGACGGGGCTGTTGTGGAATACGTTCATGAAGGACGGCGACGTCCTGCGCGGTCTCGAACGTCTGGGATTCACCGTTGAAGACATAAATTAACTCTCTGTTGCGAATCATTATGAATAAATGCATTATCATGCTGGGGCTTGCGTTCCTGTGCGCCTCCTGTGCGGCGGGATCGTCCGACCGGCAGTCCATGGACGACTACATCTCGGACCTGATGGACCGGATGACCCTCGAGGAGAAACTCGGACAGCTCAATTTGCCGAGTGCCGGAGATTTCACGACGGGGCTGGCGAAGAACAGCGACATTGCGGACAAGATCCGTCGGGGCCTTGTCGGCGGACTGTTCAATATCAAGGGTGTGGACAAGGTCCGCGAGATGCAGACGATAGCCGTGCATAACAGCCGCCTGGGTATTCCGCTCATCTTCGGAATGGATGTGATCCACGGCTATGAGACCGTATTCCCGATTCCGCTGGGGCTGGCCTCGACGTGGGATATGGAACTGGTCGAACGATCCGCCCGGATCGCCGCCGTGGAGGCCAGTGCGTCGGGCATCTGCTGGACCTTCTCGCCGATGGTCGACATCTCGCGCGATCCCCGCTGGGGGCGTGTCGCGGAGGGCGTGGGGGAGGATCCCTGCCTGGCGAGTGCCATTTCCAAAGCCTTTGTCTACGGCTATCAGGGCCGCGATCCGGAGCACTATGCCACGGACGAGATCATGGCCTGCGTCAAGCACTTCGCCCTGTACGGGGCATCCGAAGCCGGACGCGACTACAACACGGTGGACATGAGCCTGCAACGGATGTACAACGAATATTTTCCGCCTTACAAAGCAGCCGTGGAGGCCGGTGTGGGGTCGGTCATGGCCTCCTTCAACGAGATCAACGGCATTCCCGCCACGGCCAACAAATGGCTGATGACCGACGTCCTGCGCGGAGAGTGGGGATTCGACGGATTCGTCGTGACGGACTATACGGGGATCAAGGAGATGGTTGACCACGGCATCGGCGATTTCAAGACCGTGTCGGCACGTTCGATCGAGGCCGGGGTCGATATGGACATGGTCAGCGAAGGCTTTGTCGGCACGTTGGGCGAGGCTTTGGCTAAGGGACGCGTCTCGCAGGAATCCATCGACCGGGCCTGCCGTCTGGTGCTGGAGGCCAAATACAAACTGGGCCTTTTCGACGATCCCTATCGTTACTGTAAGGTCGACTCGGCCCACAGCCCCGTTTTCTCGGAGGAGCATCTGGCCGAGGCCCGCAGAATCGCCGCGGAGTCGTTCGTGCTGCTGAAGAACGAGGGCGGACTGCTGCCCCTGAAGCGCAGGGGAACGATCGGAGTGGTCGGTCCTCTGGCGGCATCGCGCGAGAACATGAGCGGTACGTGGTGCGTGGCCGCGGACATGTCGAAGCCCAAGACGGTTCTGGAAGGGATCCGCGAGGCGGTCGGCGAGCAGGCTCGGGTGCTTTATGCGCGGGGAAGCAACATCACCTTCGATGAAACGCTGGAGAAGAACATCACGATGTTCGGGCGCGAGGTGCCCCGTGACGGACGTTCCGATCGGGCCATGCTGCAGGAGGCGCTGTCGGTGGCCGAGCGGTCGGACGTCGTGGTCGCGGTGCTGGGCGAGACGGCCGAGCGCAGCGGCGAGAGCAGCAGTTGCTCCTACATCGGCATTCCCGATGCCCAGCAGAGCCTGCTCAAGGCGCTGGTCGCAACCGGGAAACCGGTGGTGCTGGTGCTTTTGGCGGGGCGTCCGATGACGCTGGCCTGGGAGGCGGAACACGTGGGGGCGATTCTCAACGTCTGGTTCGGAGGCACCTGTGCGGCTTCGGCCATCGGCGATGTGCTGTTCGGTGCGGTGAATCCGTCGGGAAAACTCGCCTCGAGCTTCCCGCGCAATGTGGGGCAGATTCCGATCTACTACAACCACAAGAATACGGGGCGTCCGCATCGGGGCGATACCTTCCAGAAGTTCCAAAGCAACTATCTGGATGTCGCAACCACGCCGCTTTACCCCTTCGGCTACGGTCTGTCCTACACGACGTTCGAATACGGCGAGGTCCGCCTCTCGAAGCGGAGCCTCGAATCCGAAGACGATCGTCTGACGGCATCGGTGACCGTGCGCAATACGGGAAAATGTGCCGGAAAGGAGGTCGTGCAGCTCTATATCCGCGATCTGGTGGGGACGACGACCCGTCCCGTGAAGGAACTGAAGGGATTCCGGAAGATCCGCTTGGAGGCGGGCGAAACCCGTGAGGTGAGCTTCGAAATCGATGTCCCGATGCTGAAATACTACGACTACGAACTGAATCTTGTTGCCGAAAAGGGCGATTTCGAGGTGATGATCGGCGGATCGAGCGATCTGGCCGGGGGGCAGGTATTCACCTTGAACTAAAATCGGAACCATGAGAACTGTTTGGATTGTGGTTTTATCCCTCTTGGTCTGCTCGGGAGTCCGTGGTGCGAATCCCGAACTCAGATTCCGCCCTTCGGGCGAATTCAAAATCGTGCAGTTTACCGACGTGCACTTCCAGAGCGGTAATCCGGCGTCGGAAATTGCCCTGACCCGCATCGGCGAGGTCCTAGCGTGCGAACGTCCCGATCTGGTGGTCTTTACGGGCGATATCGTCTATAATGCACCCGCAGACCGGGGTTTGAAACGGGTCTTGGAGTGTGTGGCGGCCTGTCGCATTCCGTTCGTAGCTCTGTTCGGCAACCATGATGCGGAGCAGGGGATGTCGCGCGATCGGCTCTACGACGTGATGCGCTCGGTCGCCTGCAATATCCAGCCCGATCGGGGCGGAGAGGAGTCGCCCGACTATGCCTTGACGATCCGCTCTTCCGGAGGGCAATCCGACGCCTGCATTCTTTACTGCATGGATTCCAACGATTATTCCCACCTCAGGGATGTGAAGGGCTATGGCTGGTTCCGCTTTTCGCAGATCCGCTGGTATCTGGAGACGAGCCGTTCGTTCAAGGACCGGAACGGGGGACGGACGTTGCCGGCCCTGGCGTTTTTCCATATCCCGCTGCCCGAGTATAACCAGGCTTCGGCCGACGAGCAGACCGTGATGATCGGGACCCGCATGGAGCGGGCCTGCTCTGGGGCCTTGAACACGGGGATGTTTGCGGCAATGAAGGAGGCGGGGGATGTCATGGGGGTTTTCGTCGGCCATGACCACGACAACGACTATTCGGTGCTGTGGCACCATATTCTGCTGGCCTACGGACGCTATACGGGCGGCAATACCGAGTACAACCACCTGCCCAACGGCGCGCGCGTGATTCTGCTCAAGGAGGGGGAGCGGCGTTTCGAGACGTGGATCTGCGAGGCGGGAGGCCGCCGGGTGGATTTCAGCGTCTACCCCGACAGCTATGTCAAGGACGATTGGCGTAGGCGCAAGCCGGTCCAATAGTCGGTTCTGCAATCAATTGATGAAGATGTCCGGAGGCTGTTTTCCGCCTCTGGGCATTTTTGCTTCATGCCGCCGCCGGCTGCCAGCTGCCGGGTGCCGGGTGCTCTCCTTCCGAAACCGTCGGCCCTTGGGCTTCTGCCGGTATGCGCCGCGATCCGAAAGGGTGGTGCGGAGGTGCGGAGTATGGGCCGGGTATCCTGTGCAAGGGGTGTTTTTTCTCTGTCGGAAGAAGATTAATTGCAAATTATCGCAAAATAGCATAATTTTGCATAAAACCTTGCAGTTGACAAATTTCATGTTCGTTCCGATGAATATCCATACATATATCCATTATACCGATTGACATCATTAAAACAAAGCGAATGGATTCGGGCGGCTTGCCGATGCGCAGGTCCCTGTAAATCGGCAGCCCGGGGATCGGACAGTCGGGGACCGAATTCGCGTAGCGAGAGATGGATCAGCTCAATATGAACATAACGGACCGATTCGGAGACGAGTCCGAATTCAGGAAATTCTACGAAGCCCATAAAACGCGTTTCGAGAATTTCGCCTACGGCTATGTGCAGGATTCGTGTGTGGCCGAGGATATTGTCACCGATTCCTTCGTCTATTTCTGGGAGAACCGTGACCGGATTGAGGATCCCTCCAACCCCGCGGCATATGTGCTGACCACCGTCCGCCACAAAAGCCTCAACTACCTGCGTACCCTCAGATCCCGGGCCCGGATCCAAAACCGGATCAGCCAGCTGCAGCAGCAAATTCTCGACGAGAACATCCGCTCGTTGGAGCAATGCGACATCAGCCTCCTCTTCACCGACGAAATCCGCTCGCTGGTCAAGACGTGTGTCGACCGCATGCCGGAACTGACGCGTCAGGTGTTCTATGCCCGAAAACAGGAGTACCTCTCCTATCGGGAGATCGCCCAGCGTCTGAACATCACCGAACGACGCGTGGAAACCGAATTGGAAAAATCGATGCAACAGCTCCGAAAAGTGCTTCAGGATTACCTCCCGGCAGCGGCGCTAAACCTGATCTTCATGATTTTTTCATAAAAAAATCAAAAAAATAAGGATTTTGGCGGGAATCCGTCTTTGTGAAGTGCTATATAGGAAAAAGGACCGAAAAAGAACTTTTACCGACAGGCATGGATCAAGAGATTTTATACCGTTTTTTCCGAGGTGAAGCCGACATGGCGGAGCAGCAGGCCTTGATGGACTGGTTGGATGCCTCGCCCCGGAACCGCCGGCTGTTCGACCATGAACGCGCCGTTTACAATGCCCTGTTGCTGCACGGTCCCGAGCCACTGGTTGTCAGAAGGATCGGCATCTCGTGGCGAAAAATCTCCCGTTATGTCGTGGAGGCCGCAGCCGTCGTGCTGCTGGCCGTCGGTCTCGGTCGGGTATACGTCGCCCGCCAACAGGAAAACTGGCAGCATCTGACCACCCAAATCGCAGCCGGCGAAGGCCAGCGCATCCAGCTCACCCTGCAGGACGGTACGAAAGTGTGGCTCAACTCGGGGGCTTCGTTGGAATACCCCGCCCTGTTTACCGGCGACCTGCGTCGCGTGAGTCTGGAGGGTGAGGCGTTGTTCGATGTCACCAAAGACAGGCAGCGCCCCTTCATTGTCGACACCTACGCCTGTGAAGTGGAGGTGCTCGGCACCAAATTCAATGTGAATGCCAACCGGGAAGAGCAGACCTTCACGACGATGCTCATCGACGGCAGTGTGAAAGTCTCGTCGCACGGCAGCGACCAGCAGGTGATTCTCCGTCCCAACCAGCGCGTAAGGCTGCTCTCCGACGGTCTGCTGATGCTCTCCGAATCGAACGATGCCAACGAATATCTGTGGACCGAGGATTTGATCCAGATCTCCGACCACACGTTGCCGGAGATGCTGGAGCGACTGGAACTGTGCTACGGCGTGCAAATCGACGTGCGGCTGAAGGAGATTCCCGAACTGAAGGCCATGGGTAAGATCCGTATTTCGGACGGCTTGGAACACGCCCTGAGCATCCTGCAACACAACTGCAAGTTCAACTACACCTACAACCACGATACCAGACAACTCGTCATCTATTAGACCCGTAGACCCAACCGCCGCCTCACAACCAACAGATACTAACCTTTTAAAAACTTCAACTGCCCATGAGCTAAGACCAGCCTATCTTCCAACACTCCTTTGGTCGTTACCTCCCTGTTCGGATTTACAGCATATGAAAAAACATCCGGAACTGCGCCAACAGTTCCGGATGCAGGATAACGACGGATTCAAAAAATCAGCTTTGAGAATTAAATCATTTACCCTTCAATAACAAATATATGAAGAATAAAAATATCAAGCATAATAAAAGCTTGATAATCTCGCTCTTCTCTGCGCTTTTAGGCCTTTTGATGGTCCAAACCGCATGGGCACAGGCAGCCAGTGTCACCATTCACATGCGTCAGGTCACGATGTCGCAGGTCATGAGTGAAATAGAGAAACAAACCAAATACCTGTTCATCTACGATAAGGGTATTGGTGTCGACAAGATCACCACGACCGTAGATGTGACGGAAAGCACCGTGCCGGCAGCCTTGACGCAGATGGTCAACGGTACCGATATTAATTACGAAATCAACGGCTCGAACATCATCCTCAGCCTGCAGCAACAGGACAACTCCCGTTCGCGCACCGTGAAAGGTGTCGTGAAGGATTCCAAAGGTCAGGTCGTGATTGGGGCGGCTGTCCTGGTCAAGGGTACCACCATCGGTGTCACCACCGACGCCGACGGAGCCTACAGAATCGATGTGCCGGCCCCTGCCGGTCAGGCCGTACTTCAGGTCAACTACTTGGGCTATGAGCCGCTGGAGGTGGCGGTTGCCAACCGTTCGATGATCGATATCACGCTTCGGGAACAGGCCATGAACATGGATGCCGTCGTGGTGACGGCCCTGGGTATCAAGCGCGAGGAGAAATCGCTGACCTACAATGTCCAGGAAGTGGGCGGCGAACTGGTGAACACGGTGAAGGATGCCAACTTCATCAACGCACTGTCGGGTAAGGTCGCCGGTCTGCAGATTAACGCCAGCGCCTCGGGTGTCGGCGGTTCGTCGCGTGTCGTGATGCGAGGTGTGAAGTCCATCAGCGGCAACAACAATGCGCTCTACGTAATCGACGGTATTCCCATGCCCGACCTGCGTTCGGAGCAGACCGACGGCACGTTCGAAACCCCCGATGGCGGTGATTTCGAGGGTATCTCCAACCTGAACCCCGAGGATATCGAGTCGATGACCGTGCTGTCGGGTGCCACGGCTGCCGCCCTCTACGGTTCACAGGGTGCCAACGGTGTCATCGTCATCACCACCAAGAAAGGCGAGGAAGGCCGCGTGAGGGTCAACTACTCGAACAACACCACCTTCTCGTCGACCTTCGTGATGCCGGAGTTCCAGAACACCTATGGCACCGACCTCACATCTCCCTCGATGAGCTGGGGCACCAAGCTGGAGACCCCTTCGTCGTATGATCCCGAAGATTTCTTCCAGACCGGCTTCGAAGAGACCAACGCTCTTTCGATTTCGGGCGGTACGAAGATCAACCAGACCTATTTCTCGGCTGCGACCCTGAATTCGCGCGGTATTATCCCCAACAACGTCTACAACCGTTACAACTTCTCGGTTCGCAATACGACGATGCTCATCAAGGACAAGCTGACCATGGATTTGAGCGCGACCTACATGCGTCAGTACAAGCGCAACCCCCTGATTCAGGGTCTGTATCACAACCCCCTGATCCCCATCTATCTGTTCCCCCGCGGCGACGATATCGCCAGATACGAGGTCTACGAGCGTTACGACGCTACGGCCGGCTACATGAAGCAGTTCTGGCCGCTGGAGTTCATCACCGGCGTTGAGAACCCGTGGTGGGTCACCAACCGCCAGCTGTTCGAGAACACCGCACACCGTTATTCGTTCAACGCGACCCTGAAGTGGGACATCGCCGACTGGATTACGCTGACGGGACGTGTGCGTGCCGATAACATGGCGATGAACTACACCCGCAAGATCTACGCATCGTCGAACCGCCTGTTCGCATCGGAGTACGGTAACTTTCAGAACAACAAGATTCTCCACAACAACCTCTATGCCGATGCCCTGCTCTCGATCAACAAGAACTTCTGCAACGACAAACTCTCGCTGTCGGTGAATCTGGGTGCCAGCCTGCTGGACGACAAGAACGACGGTCAGGGTTTCGAGGGTCACCTCGCCACCCTTCCCAACAAGTTCTCCGTCACCAACATCAACATGAACCACTCGCAGACAATTCCCTATGCCGACCGCTACCACGACCAGCGTCAGGCCATCTATGCGACGGCACAGATCGGCTGGAACAGCATGTTGTTCCTCGACGTGACGGCGCGCAACGAGTGGGCTTCGCAGTTGGCCAACACGCCCGACACCAACATCTTCTATCCCTCGGTCGGTTTGTCGGCTGTCATCTCCTCCATGTGCGACACCGAGAAGATCGGCATCTCCTTCCTGAAGGTCCGCGCTTCGTACGCCGAGGTTGGCAATGCGCCTCAGCGTTTCATCACCGGAGTCAACACCCCCATTCAGACGGGCGGTATCGTCTCCTCGGACACCTACGCCCCGGCCGTGAACCTGACGCCCGAACGCACCAAGTCGTTTGAGGTGGGTCTGAACGCCAAATTCCTGAAGAACAAGATTTGGATGGACTTCACCTACTACAACACCAATACCTACAACCAGCTGTTCAGCTACGACGCTCCCCCTTCGTCGGGTTACAAGCGTGCCTTCATCAACGCCGGAAAGGTGAATAACTGGGGTATTGAGGCTGTATTGGGCTACAAGAACAAGTGGAACGACTTCCGCTGGTCGACCAACGTGAACTTCTCGATGAACCGCAACGAAATCAAGGAACTGGTGCCCGAAGGGACACGCGACGTGACCGGCAATCTGGTCAACATCTCGGAGGTCAACCGGGACTACGGCGGCTACCGCATGAAGATTCGCAAGGGCGGTTCGATCGGCGACTTCTATGTAACGGGTCTGAAAACCGACGACCAGGGCCAAATCTATGTTGATCCCAACACCAACACCGTTACCACCGATCCCAACACGTGGATCTACGGAGGCAATACCGAAGCCAAGTGCCGTCTGGGATGGAACAACCAGTTCTCCTACAAGGGGGTCAACCTGGGCATCCTGTTCGATGCGCGCATCGGCGGTCACGGAGCATCGGCCACACAGGCGTTGATGGACCGTTGGGGTGCATCGAAGGCTTCGGCCGAGGCTCGCGAGGACGGCGGAGTCTGGATTTCGGAGAACCAGAAGATTCCCGATGCCAAGGTCTTCTACGCAAACAGCGGCAACGGCATGTCGATGCTCTCGCATTATGTCTATGACATGACCAACGTGCGTCTGCGCGAGATGACCATCGGCTACGACCTGCCCTCGAAGTGGTTCAACGACAAGGTCGCAATGACGGTTTCTCTGGTCGGACGCAACCTGTGGATGATTTACAACAAGGCTCCGTTCGACCCCGAGGTGACTGCTTCGACCGGCACCTACTATCAGGGACTCGATTACTTCATGCAGCCCAGCACCCGCACCTTGGGCTTTAGTGTCAGACTCCAATTCTAAAACTTCAAGCATCAATGAAACGATATAATCCGATTTTGGGCTCGTTTGCCGCCTTGGCTCTTGCGGCCTGCACGGGCGACTTCGACTCCTTCAATACCAATCCTGACGCGGCGCAGACGATTGATAAGAAAACCTATATCACCACCATGCAGATGGATGCCGTCATTCCGTGCAGCGATGTGGGAGCCAACGCTTTCCAGCGGGCCTGCAACCTGATGGGTGATGCCTTCGGCGGTTATCTGTCGCCCATCCAGGCCTTCAACGGAGGCAGTTACACCTGCACCTACGACCTCGACGGTACGGACTACAACAATGTCCCCTTCTCGGTGGCTTTCACCAACGTGATGCCCGCATGGCTCAACCTGAAGTACGCCTACGCCAACAAGCAGATCACCGACGACACCTTTGCCGTGGCCGAGGTCCTGAAGGTGCTGTCCCTGCAGCGCACGACCGATATCTACGGTCCGCTGCCCGTATCGCACTTCGGCGAACCGAACAACCCCTACGAATCTCAGAAGGACATCTATACCAACCTGTTCAAGGATTTGAACGCGGCCATCGAGGTGCTGAAAACCTACACCTCCAATGCCGGAAATGCCCGTCCGCTGGAGAAGGTGGATTTGATTTACCAGGGCGAATATGCCAAGTGGCTGAAACTGGCCAACTCCGAGAAGCTCCGTATGGCGATGCGCATCCGTTTCGTGGAGCCCCAGCTGGCGAAGCAGTATGCCGAGGAGGCCGTTCGTGACGGTGTGATCGAGAACGTGGAGGACAACGCCCTGCTCAAGAGCCACGGGTCCATCCAGGTGTACAACCCGCTGGAGGAGGTGTGGAACGCCTACAAGGATACCCGTATGGGCGCTACCATCGATGCCTATATGAACGGTTATGAGGATCCGCGTCTGGCGGCTTTCTTCAAGCCTTGCAAGGACGGGCAGTATCACGGCGTACGCAGCGGTCTGAATGCGATGCTCACCGCCGACTACCAGGCTCTTTCGGTGCCCAATGTCGCCAAGGATACCCCCGTGGTCTGGCTGCTGGCTTCGGAGGTGGCTTTCCTGCGTGCCGAGGGCGCCATGCTCGGTTGGAACATGGGTGGCAACGACGAGACGTTCTACAAGCAGGGTGTACGCCTTTCGTTTGTGGAGAACGGTCTGTCGGCCGATGCTGCCAACAGCTACATGGACAGCGGAAAGCAGCCCGCGGCATTCAAGGACGCCTCTGCGGCCACTACCAAGTATGACGCACAGCAGCCTTCGACCGTCACGGCACAATGGAACGCCGGCGACAGCCCCGAGCTGAAGCTCGAGCGCATCATCACCCAGAAGTGGATCGCCATGTTCCCCAACGGACAGGAGGCATGGTCGGAGTTCCGCCGTACGGGCTATCCCCGGGTGATCCCCATCGTCAACAACATGAGTGGCGGCAAGGTCAGCACCTCGACGCAGGTGCGCCGCATGACTTTCCCCCGTTCGGAGTATGCCAACAACCTCGCGGGTGTCACCGAGGCGATCGGTCTGCTTGGCGGCATGGATTCCGGCAATACCAAACTTTGGTGGGACAAGAAATAATCAACCTAAAACAATCGACTCAAAATGAAAAGATTCATCAAATATATTCTGGCTGTCGTCATGGTGGGCGGCTCTCTAGTATCGTGCTCCGACTGGACCGAGAGCGAGCGGGAGATCACCCAACATCCTCACCAGCAGTCTCCCATTCTGCGCGATAATGCCTATTACCAGGCGTTGCGCGAGTACAAGAAGACCAAGCACAAGATTGCTTTCGGCTGGTACGGATCCTGGACGGCCGTGGGAGCTTCGTATCAGACCCGTCTGGTCAGCGCTCCTGACTCGATGGACATTATCTCGATCTGGAGCCAGTGGCACTCGCTCACTCCCGAGCAGATGGCCGATAAGGAGTTTGTGCAGAAGATCAAGGGAACGAAAGTGACCTATACCATCTTCTCGGACAAAATGCCGGAGCCGTTTCTGACGGAGATCGGTGGCGGAGAATATACCGACGAGGCGATCGAGGCCTATGCCAAGGCCTACTGCAAGGACTCGATGGACAAGTACAACTACGACGGTATCGACATCGACTACGAGCCGGGCTACGGAGCCAACGGACCGTTCGTGGGGCACGACAACGAACTGTTCACCAAACTGATTCTCGCCATGAGCAAGTATGTGGGGCCGAAGTCGGGCACGGGACGTCTGCTGATGATTGACGGAGTTCCTTTCGCGGCTTCGCGGGAGGTGACCGAGTGCTTCGATTACGGCATCGTGCAGGCTTACGCCTCCTCCGGCTACACGGACCTCCAGAGGCGCTTCGACAACGCGGCTGCCAAGGGCTGGAAACCGGAGCAATATATTTTTGCCGAAAACTTCGAGTCTTACTGGAAAACGGGAGGCGTCAATCACAAATGCCAGGACGGCACGGTGGTCGGTTCGCTGCTCGGTATGGCCCGTTTCAATCCCGAGCAAGGTTTCGGTGCCGGTTTCGGAGCATACCACATGGAGTATGAATACGCCAATACGTCGATGCCTTACAAGTACATGCGCGAGGCTATTCAGGACATGAACCCCGCCGGCGGAAGCATCGTGGTGGCGCTTTCGCCCGCATCGGTGGTCAAACATGCGCTGGTGCTCAACAGCGATGGTTCGGTCGACGGTTCGATCGACGATCGGATCTGTCTGAAATTCTCGCGTCCGGTCTCCTTTGAAGCCTCTTTCGCCCTGAGCGTGGACAACTCGCTTGTCGGGAAGTTCAACCTCAAGAACGGCACCGACTACAACGAATACGATGCCTCCAAAGTATCGCTGAAAGAGATCACGGTTCGGGAAGGCATGCTGCATTCGGACGAGGTTCCCGTGGAAGTGGACCTCCGGGGCATCACCTCGGGTGAGTTCCTGATTCCCGTTGTCGTCGATTCCCCCGAGAATATGAATCTGGTGGTGAGAGAGCCGCTGGTACACTACCTGCTTATCAGCGTCAAGGGCATGGACATCAATGTCGGGGCTACGGCTTTGACGGGAGAGAAGATTGCCCCCACTCTGGCCTGGACCGTCGATTTCTACCGGGGACAGAACTCTTCGGGTGATCCGGGTATTCTCAACATCAACGACGAGAAGAAGGCGTGGATGTTCGACGGTTCCGTCGATGATTCCAAATACCTGTATTCGTCGAGTCGTGCGTGGGGCCGCAACGGTGGTAACTTCATCATCGGCATGGACAAGATTTACGACGTTTCGGGCTTTAGATGGCATATGCCCAGCAGTGTCAGCGATGCCGAGCCCGATTGCATCGAGTTTGTCTACAGCACCGACGGCGAAGAGTGGGTGAGCCTTACGAACGGCGTTCGCTTCAAGCCCACGGTGGATAACGCGCGATGGAAGATCTTCCAGTTCACGAAGAGTGTCAAGGCAAAGTATCTCCGCGTATTTGTGGCTCCGCACTCCACAAGTAAAAAAGTCTGCATGGATGAATTCGAGGTCTATGCCCCTTCCAAATAACTTTAATTCGTAAAAGAGATGAAACTGCATAAATTGTTGACCCCGCTGATGTTGATGACTGCCGTATTGACGGGTTGCCAGGATTCGGCAGATACATATCCTGCATTGTACATGACTGACGCGCAGGTGCGTCCCGATCGCTCGATGACCATCGATGAACTGCCTGCCAAGGCCTCCTTCACCGTATCGTCGTCGGTCGTTGTCGACCATGCCGTCAATGTCGAATTGGCCGTGTGCCCCGAATTGCTCGAAGGCTACAATGCCCAATACGGCAAGAACTATCAGCTGCCGCCCCTGGAGAGCTTCAGCCTCAGTACCAACGAAGCCAGCATCCTGGCCGGTTACAGCACTTCTTCGGAGGTGGTATTCTCGCTCAACTCGATGGATGCCTTCAAGGAGGGAGTCACCTACTGCGTGCCCATCAGCATCAAGTCGGTGTCGGGGTCGCTCAGCATACTCGAGCCCAGCCGCACCCTCTTTCTGGTGCTCAAGACCCCTGTGATCAGCAAGGCCATCTATCTGGGCGGATCGAACATCTACAACGTGGCGAAGTTCCAGGAAAATTCGGATCTCTCGGCCCTCAAGGAGTTGACGCTGGAGACGCGCGTCTATGTGAAGAACTTCCAGCCGTATGACCCCTACATCAGCTCGATCATGGGTATCGAGGGTGAGTGCGGAGTCCGTTTCGGCGATGTGAAGATCCCCAACAACTGCCTGCAGATCTGCCACGGCGACTACCAGCCCGCAGCTGCCGACAAACCCTTCGCAACCGACACTTGGTATCATGTGGCTGCCGTATGGACCGGCTCGAGCTGGGACATCTACATCGACGGACAGTATGCCACCGGTGTGGCCACGCAGGGTGAGACGATCAATCTCACCAGCGACAACTCGGGCGGGTTCTACCTTGGAGCTTCTTATGGCGGCGGACGTCCTCTCGATGGCTATGTTGCCGAGTGCCGCGTATGGACCCGTGCCCTCTCGCAGTCGGAGATCGCCAACAACATGAACTATGTCGATCCCGCATCGGATGGTCTGTTGGCCTACTGGCGCATGAACGAGTGGGAGGTTGCTGCAGGCGGCAACCGCGTCAAGGACCTCACCGGTCACGGATACGATGCCATCGGCGGTAGCTCTCAGCCGCAGATGATCGATACGAAGTGGATGTAATTCCGCCTCTGAATGTTTCCAATCCGTGGAGTCGCAAGATTCCACGGATTTTTTTGCGCTTGCAGCTCTCCCTGTTGCTGTTCCAGCTGCGAGGATTGGGGCATGCCGTCCCGCAAATCGGCGGATGATCGCTGCGGCGGCAAGCGTCTGCAATCGGAAACGGCGGTTGGGGATGTGTTTTCTGGAAATTTTTTTCTACTTTTGAACCTTACATTGTTCGACTATGTCCAGCGAAGCGGAAATCCGGAAACGTAAAATCTACCGCGTGACCTTTGTGGGGTTCGTGGTCAACCTGGTGTTGTCTGTGCTGAAACTTGCCGCCGGAATCGTCGGGCGGAGCGGGGCGATGGTGGCCGATGCCGTCCACTCGTTCTCCGATCTGGCGACCGATGTGGTGGTGATCGCCTTTGCGCGGATCTCCGCCAAGCCCCGCGACGACGGCCACGATTACGGCCACGGGAAGTACGAAACCCTTGCCACGATCATCATAAGCCTTGCACTGGGGATCGTCGGGGGAGGGATTCTCGCCGGCAGCATCCGCGACATCCGTATCGTGGTCGACGGCGGGTTGCTGCCCCGGCCGGGGCTGGTGGCCCTCGTGGCGGCCGGGGTGTCGATCCTCATCAAGGAGATGCTCTACCGCTACACGGTCCGTGAAGGCCGCGCGGTTGACAGTCCGAGTGTCGTGGCCAATGCCTGGCACCACCGCAGCGATGCCCTGTCGTCGCTGGGGACGCTCGTCGGCATCGCCTGTGCCTATTTCCTGGGCCAGGAGTGGCGTATCGCCGATCCCATCGCTGCGCTCGTTGTGGCGGTGTTCATCTTCAAGGTGGCCTTCGATCTGGTCCGCACGGGATTGAACGAACTGCTGGAGCGTTCGCTCCCGGCCGATGTGGAGGAGGAGATTCTGCGCATTGTGACGGCCGATCCCGAGGTATGCCGGCCGCACAACCTGCGGACCCGACGTATCGGGGCTGCGATCGCCATCGAAGTGCATGTCCGGATGGACGGGGCGATGACCGTGGCGCGCTCCCACGCCCTGACGGTCGAGATCGAACGCCGCCTGCGTGCCCGCTTCGGCGAGGGTACGATGATCGCCATCCACGTGGAGCCGCTGAAATAGCGGGGCACGGCCGGGCAGAATTTCAACGGTTGTTTTTGGCGGTTCGCCGGACGAGGGGATTCCCTTTTGTCCGCCTGCGGGGTATTTCTGGCATGGATTTTGTCTGTTCCGGGCTGAAAAAATTTGTGCCGGGATATTGCCGGCGGAGTAGAAAAATTTGGTATTTCCGGAAAAAGTACTTACCTTGCAACACAAAGCCTCCGGAAACTCCGATGTTTCGCAAGGCCCGAACAAAACGGATTGTAACGACTTCAGACAACTAATAAAAAGGATCGCCTATCGGGAAAGAAATCTACTCTTAGTAACTAAAATTTGAGAAACAAGAGTATGAACGTGCAAGTATTAAGTGACCAGGTATTGCTTAATCACTACCTTTCAGGTGACCGTAGCGCCATTTCGGAGCTCATCGAACGCCATAGCCGTCGCGTACGGGATTACATCGGCATGATGGTCAAGGACCGTGACGTGGCCGATGATATTTTCCAGGAGACGTTTATCAAAGCCGTTCGCGTGATCGATGACGGCCGTTATACCGATAACGGGAAGTTCCTTTCGTGGATTCTGCGCATCGCGCACAACCAGGTGATCGACCATTTCCGGGCACAGCGGCAGAACAAATCGGTGAGCGAGGCCGAGGCCGGCTACGACGTGCTCGGGACGCTGAAGTTGGCCGAGCGTACGGTTGAGGATTCGATGGTCTGCGACCAGATCGAACGCGACGTGCGGGCGCTGGTCGAACTGTTGCCCGCCGAGCAGAGAGAGGTGGTCATCATGCGTTACTTTTCGGGATTGAGCTTCAAGGAGATCGCCGAGCAGACCGATGTGAGCATCAATACGGCACTGGGACGCATGCGCTATGCGCTGATCAACCTGAGGCGGATGATTAAAGAAAAAAATCTGATCTTGAGTTGAGCCTCGCACAATATTCCCCGGGTGGGTTGCGTTATATAGACGCAAGCTAAAACTAAAGCCTATGGAGGAAATTGACAAAAACGAGGTTTCAAACAACGGCATCTCCGAGGACGAAGACCTAATGATGCGGGAGGTGATACAAGGTGACGCGGATTTGTACTATCTGCACCACTATCTCTCGGAGGTCTTCCGAAAAGGGGATAATTTTTAAGGGTTAATTTTTGATGGGGAAGGGCGCCGTGAGGCGCCCTTCATTTTTCGGATGTTCGGGGGCTTCTGAGGGTGCGTTTCCGAAATTGCGTCGTCGCGACCTCCGGAGGGGCCGATTTTCGGCCGGGGCAAGCGCCTCCGGCCGCAGCTGGAAGACGATGATTTCGGCCCTGTAAGTTTCAGGGCAGGGCTTTTCGAATTTTTTGGAGCGGTGTGAGATATATGATACATATATTTTTGTGTTTTATGTCCAATTTTGCACCGATAATTGTCTGAAATGGCGAAGGGAAGAGACTTTTGAACCAGTTTGGACAGGTGCAAACACGAATCAATTTGTGTGTCTATGAATATGAATAAGAAGATCCTTCCGGTACTTCTTTTGGCCGTGTGCTGCTGGGCCGGAGCATCGGCGCAGCAGGTGGCCGTGAAGACCAATCTGCTCTACTGGATTGCCACAACTCCGAACATCGGAGCCGAACTGGCCGTCAGCAAACACTCCACGCTGGGCTTTACAGCCAACTACAATCCCTGGACCATCGGTTCCGACAATAAGATCCAGCATTGGTTCATCCGCCCCGAGTATCGCTACTGGGTGACCGAGAAGTACACGCGCCTGTTTTTCGGGGTGCACGCCATCGGCGGCAAGTTCGAGGTCGGCGGCTTCAAACTCCCGTTTATCGGCGACCGGATATTGAAGGGCTTGCAGACCAACTATTACAAAGGTTCGTTCGTCGGCGCGGGCATCAGCATCGGTTACCAGTTTTACGTCAGCCCCCACTGGAATCTCGAACTTTCGGCCGGCGCCGGACTGGCCCGCCTGAGCTATCATACCGAGCCGGTCAACGGCCCGAAGCCCAAGTCTTACGTCGACACCAAGCGCTTCCTGCCGATTCCCACCGAGATTGGTGTGACGTTCGTCTACCTGTTCAACTCCAAGAAATAAAACGACACGTCCCATGAAAAAATACTGCTTTCTCTTCGTATTTCTCGTTGCGGCGCTTTCGCTCCGCGCCCAGATCGTGGGTGATATCGCCGTGACGCGCAAGGTGCTGGCCGAACGCGGCGGCGAGCTGCACATGGTGCTGGAAATATCGGTGTCGCGCAATGCCGTGACCCGCTCGCAGAGCTGGGCGATCCTGCCCGAGCTGAGCACTCCCGACCGCAAGTCGGTGAAACTCTTTCCCCACATCCTCATCAACGGCCGCTATCAGCAGCACATGCAGGAGCGCCGCCGCCGTCTCAGCGGAGCCTACTGGGCCGAGCGGCAACCCTACATGACGATCAATGCCGACAAGGAGACCGATCAGGTATTCCGTTATGAGATGAAGGTGCCCTATGAAAGTTGGATGGCCGATGCCTCGCTGGTACTGCGTCAGGTGCAGACCTCGCCTGGAGGCATCAAGCGGGTCTTTACGGTCGATGTGAACGGTGCGGTGGACGTTTCCCGCAACTAAAAGCCTGCCCGGATGATGAAACAACGCGAATGGATGGGGTATGCGGCGGCAATCTTTGCCGTGGGTGCATTCCTGACCGGGTGCGGCAATATCCGCAAACTGGCCAAGAGCGATCCCGAAGTCGGGGTAAGCCTCCCGGCCCGGTCGACGCAGAACCCCGTGGTGCAGGCCGCCGATACGGCCAGCACCCAAAAGGTTATTACCTTCCGCAAGCAGGACGGTACGGAACTTTTCATTACACCCGTGGACGTCGATTCGCTGTCGGGTGAGAAGATGATGTCGGTGTCCATCGACGAGGTGGTCATTTCGGCCTCGCACCTCCGCAACCTGGTGGAGCGCAACGGCAAGATCAACGTAGACTTCATTGTGTCGGTTCCGCAGGAGTTGCAGGACCGAAACTGGCAGTTGGTCGTCGATCCGCAGCTGCGCAAGGGGACGGACACGCTGGTGTTCGATCCGCTGGTCTACAGCGGCAACCGCTTCAGGACGATGCAGCAGCGCGAATATGCACGTTATGAGAATTACCTCGGGCGGATCGTCGACAGCGCGGATTACTTCGAGTGCTTCGGTGATCTGAAGGGGTATTCCCGCTATATGGACCGTGTGGCGGAGCAGCGGATGAAGTATGCCGATGCCGAAGTCCGTCTGGACCGGATGACGCCCGAGGAGGCGATGTTCGACAGCGAAGTGGGGTGGACGACTCCCGGGAAACGCCGTCGGCTGCATACCCGGCTGCGCCGCTACGTCATGACGACCGACCGCAAGGTGCGGGACCGGATCAGCTACACCCCGGACGCCGACAATAAGTTTGACCATTTGAACGACTATTTTGCACCGCGCTACCGGCATGCTTACACGGGTGACGACGTGCTGCCCGGCGGCGGGATCTATACCCGTGTACAGGGTGAATATCCGGTCGACGGGGGGCGTGAGCGCGAGGCTTACATCCGTTCGCTGGCGGAGACTCCCGGGCGTGTTTACGGCGAGGTCTATACGGCCGACGATGCCAAGGTCCGTTCGCTGGCTGACCGGCGGCTCGCCCATACGGGGCTGCGCCGCCCGAAGATCGAAGGACTGCTGCGCGAAACCGGAGACAGCGCCGCCCGGGAGCAATACCGTATCCGCAGGGAGTATGTCGCCGACCGTCTGGCGGAACTGAATGCCCTTGATACGGCGGAGGTGCGGCGCAGCATGCTCAGCGAGGGAGATCTGCGGCGCAATAACGAGCGGGCGGCAAATAGCCCTGCTGCCTACGCGCGCCTGGTGCGCCATCCCTATTATGGCAATGCACGGCTCGACACGGTGATCTACCGGCCCGACGGGCGGATCGACTATTACTATACCGAGCAGGTGCAGGCCGACGAGAATACGTCGAAACTCTATCTCAACCTGGCCGGTAAAGTCGAAGACCGGAGCGGGCGCAGCCACCGGATCACCCGGTCGGATACGCTGACCTACAATGTGGCTTCGATGACCACGTTCCTCGATGAAACGACGCGCTACATGCAGCGCATCGTGCTGCGCGACGCCGAGGCCAATGCGCGTTTCTTCTTCACCTTCCCGTCGGGCAAGGCGACCCTTGTGGATACGCTGACCGTCAATCGCCGTCAGATCGCCGCCGTGCGTTCGCTGACGCGCGACCTGATGACCGATCCGGTCTACATCATCGACAGCATCACGCTCCGCGCCACGGCTTCGCCCGAAGGAAGCTGGCAGATAAACGAGCGCCTGGCCCGGGAACGTGCCGAGGCGCTGCGTCGGGTGCTCGTGTCGGAGTTCCGCACACTGTACGACTCGCTCAAGGTCTCGGGCAGCTATACGCTCGACGAGAACGGACGGCAGGTGCTCGACACGTCCGCCGATGAGCAGCTTCCCGATCTGCCGAACCTGCTGCGCACGAAGTGGCTGGCCGAGGACTGGGACGAACTCTATCGGTTGACAGCTGCCGACACGCTGATAGCCAATAAGCAGGAGGTACTCGACATGATGAAGTGGGAGGGGAATCCCGATAACCGCGAATGGCGTATCCGGGCGAAATATCCCAAGTCTTACGAGTATATGCGCCGGGTGATCTATCCGCAGATGCGCGCCGTGGATTTCCGCTTCAACCTCCACCGTCGCGGCATGCAGCAGGACACGGTCTACACGACCGAGGTCGATACCGAGTACATGCGCGCCGTGGAGTTGCTCAAGAAGCGGCGCTATGAGGAGGCGCTCACGATCCTGCGTCCCTACGAGGACCGCAATACGGCGCTGGCCTACATGTCGCTGGGCTACGATGCCGCGGCATACCGCATTCTGCGCGCCGAGCCGAATGCCGGTTCGACACCCGACATCCAGTACATGCTGGCCATCCTCGCGTCGCGTCTGGGCGATGAGGAGCAGGCTGTGCAATATTTCCTGCACTCGGTGGAACTGCGCGAGAGCCTGAAATTCCGCGGCAATCTCGATCCCGAGATCTCCCGCCTGATCCGCAAATACGGGTTGTTCCGGGAGGATTTCGAATAGAGTACGCCGGAGTTACGAAACCCGGGATGCTTCCGCAAGTGGGGCATCCCGGGTTTTTCGTTGGCAGATGTGTCAGCGGGTGCTGCTCAGGCAGTGGTGGGCGTTGCGGAGCTGGAGGGCCAGCGAGAAGGCCGTGATGCCGGCCAGGAGCAGCGTGATGCCGACCCAGACGATAACGGCCGTCGTGCCGATGACCAGCGGCTGAAACAGAATCCACAGCGAGCAGAGCAGCAGGAGGATGCCCGTGAAGATGGTCCAGCCCGAACCGGCGATCTCCAGGGCGTTCATGTCGCCGCCCAGCCCGATGGCGCTGAAGCCACGCATCATCAGCCAGAAGCCCAGGAAGACGGGCAGCGTGGCGGCCGAAAGCCCGACGTTGAAGATCAGGATGATGCCGAGGATGATCTCGATGATCCCTCCGGCCATCATCCAGCCGCGGCCCGTGATGAAGTGTTTGTTGGCCGAGGAGAGCACGACTTCCAGGATGCCCGAAATCAGCATCAGCCATCCGAAGACGAGCGACATGCCCAGGTAGCTTTGGGCCGGGTAGACGAAAATCAGCACTCCGACAGCGACGAGTGCGATGCCGATGAGCAGCAGCAGCCACCAGTAGCGGACGGCCTGTTTCGAGTTTTCGATCAGAGCGGAAAAATTGTTCATGGTATGAGGTATTTCTCCCACTCCGAGCAATTTGCGTACCAGATCCATCGCTCCCGGGGCGGAGGGGGAGTCTCTTCGCCGATTGCGGGATGGAAAGTCTGTTGTGTGCTGCCGGCAGCCGGAAGGGTGTCGGGCTGTCGGGCTTGGCTGTCGCAGGTCGGATCGCCGGGCTCCAGACCCCGGACGTCGTAGCGGCAGCGTCGCGGTCTCTTGAACGGGAGCCCGACGATGTGAGCCCGACGATGTGAGCCCGACGCATATTCTTGCTTCCGGACCAAAGTGATGAAACAGGCCTGTATCTTGCATGAAAAGACCGTAAAGGGAAAGTTGTTTTTTTCTTTTTAGGCGTAATTCCCTTCCTGTCGGGCGATCCGGAGCTGAACAGGCTTATTTGGCTGTTACACACGAAATAAGGATCCGGCGTCGGAATTGATGCGCCTTTGGATTATTTTGTCTGAAAATATTTGGAATGAGGCGATTCTAACATTATCTTTGTACGCAATATCGACACAACCAGATCGTTAAATTCCACAAATCAGGGTAGAATCGGTTTTTATCTTTTGAAAGACTGAATGATGAAAAAATTCTCTATTTTATTGTTTATTAGTCTGTTTCTCCCCCCCCCCTCTGTTTTTTCTCAGCAGATTGCTCTGAAAACAAACTTGGTGTACGATGCCATGGCGACCGTCAATGCGGGCGTGGAGGTGTCGTTTGCCCGGAAGTGGAGTTTTGAAGTAGCCGGAAACTACAATGCATGGGACTTCTCGGACGGCCGTAAATGGCGTCACATTCTCGTGCAGCCGGAATTCCATTATTGGTTATGCGAACCGATGAGCGGCCACTTCTTCGGTTTGCACGCTCACTGGAGTAAATTCAATCTGGCCAAAGTCAGGATTCCTTTCGGATTGTGGAAGGATCTGCGCGACAAGCGCTACGAAGGCGACCTCTATGGGGCCGGCCTGACTTATGGTTATGCCCTGCCGCTGGGCCGTCACTGGAATCTGGAGGCGGCTCTGGGCTTGGGCTATGCGCGCGTCATCTACGACAAATATCCCTGCGCGCGCTGCGGCACCCGCCTCGATTCGGGAAAGTACAACTATTGGGGTGTCACCAAGTTGGCTTTCTCGGTAGCCTATGTATTTTAGTTCGTCTTTTTCCCTGTATGAAACTGAAGCGTATGATGAATCGCGTTGTCCGCTTGGCGGTGCTGCTGACGCTGCTGCCGTTCGGCGGTTCGGTCGTGGCGCAGAAACACGTCCGCCAGAAGGCCGAGGTCAAAGTTGAGGATCTGTCGGTGGTGAAGAGCGGCAACAGTCTGGAGATCGGGTTCAATCTCCAGGTGGAAGGCCCGAAATTGCACACCAACCGTTCGATGAAATTTACACCCGTGTTGGTCAACGGCGACAGCATGATGACCTTCCCGGCGGTGAGGCTGGCCTCGCGCCGCCAGTACATCACGGGCAAGAGACGCGGGCAGGAGGGCATTCTGCTCAATGCCCGCAAGTTGGAGTCGGCTGTTCCCTACGAGGCTGCGACCACGTTCCGGCCGTGGATGGAAGGGGCGCAGCTGTCTCTGGCCCAGGATTTCTGCGGCTGTGGCGACGACATCCTGGCTCAGGAGCGGAAACCCCTGAAGAAACTGATGTTCGAGATTCCCGTCTATGAACTGCATCCGCTGCTGGTATTCGTCAAGCCGCGCGCCGAGGCGGTGAAGCATCGCGAGGAGTCGGGCAGCGCCTATCTGGATTTTCCCGTGAACGAGGTGATTATCAGACCCGAATATCGCGGAAATGCCCATGAACTGGAGAAAATCATGGGGACCATCGATTTGGTGAAGAACGATACTTGCACCCGCATCACACATATTAATATTCACGGCTTCGCATCGCCCGAAGGCAGCTTTTCGCGCAACAAGGTGCTGGCACAGGGCCGGGCCGAGGCGTTGAAGAACTATGTTCTGGAACAATACGGTTTTTCGGAAGATCTTTTCACCGTGCAGTCCACTCCCGAGGACTGGGCCGGTCTGCGGCGCCATGTCGCGGCTTCGTCGCTGGTGCGCCGTGTCGAGATCCTCGGGATCATCGACAGCGAGCATCCCGAAGACGAGAAAAGCCGCCTTCTGGAGGAGCTCGACGGCCGGAAAAGCTATCTGTTCCTGCTGAAAAACGTCTATCCTTCGCTGCGCCATTCGGACTATACGGTGCAGTATGTGGTGCGCCCGTTCAGCGTGGAGGAAGGCAAGCGTATCCTGAAAACCCGTCCGCAGTTGTTGAGTCTCAACGAAATGTACCTTATCGCACAGACCTACGAGCCGGGCAGCGAGGAGTTCAAGGAGGTCTTCGACATTGCGGTGCGCCTCTATCCCGACGACCGGACGGCGAACCTCAATGCGGCGAACATCGCCCTTGCCGAGGGTGCGCTGGAGCGTGCCGCGCGTCACCTGGCGAAGGCCGGAACCTCGCCCGAGGCGGTCCATGCCGAGGGGGTCTATCACCTGCTGAAAGGCGACTGTGCGAAGGCTGAGGGGCTGCTCCTGCGTGCCGAAAGGGAGGGCGTGCGTCAGGCCGCCGGGAATCTCGAGATGCTGGAGAAGAAGCGCGAGAACATCCGCCTCATCGAGGAGAGTTTGAATTAGGCAATTTCAATTTACGTCTTTATCCCATTTATATTTTAAGTCTTATGCAATTTAGAAAAATCATGTTTTTAGGTGTAATGGCCGTTGCCATGGCATCTTGCGGCTCGGATGATGTACTCTCCGAGGGTGGTGACGGATCCGTGTCTGCACAGGACAAGGGTTATATGAGCCTGTCGATTGCTTTCGGTGGCGAGAAATCGAGCCGCGCACTTCAAGAGGGTGATGCCGTCGATGCCGGAACTTTGGGCGAGCAGAAAGTCTCCAGAATCTCGATCCTGCTGTCTTATACCGGCAAGGACCAACAGCCTCACTTCGATATTCACAATATCGATGCGAAGGATCTCGTTCCCGGCGGTCCCAATAATCCGGCCGTCAAGCCCGGAGAGGCGACCTACTACACCACCAAGCCCATTGCCGTGGAAAAGGGTAAAAAGAAAATCGTCGTATTGGTCAATGCTGATTTCGACAAGGTAAATAAGCTCAACAGCTTTGCTGAATTGGGTAAGGCGCAGGTACTGGCTGATGCAAATGAGGTTAAAATGATCTCGACTGAGAACAACTTCCTCATGACCAACGCTGTCGATATCGTCACTGAAACTGCAAAGGATGCTCCTGCTGTCGACACGGAGAGTTCGATGAAGAATGGCGATTTCTATGTCGATGGTTCGATTTATGTCGATGTACAGGGTAATCTTGCCACTCCCACTACCGTGACCGTTCCCGTGGAGCGTGCCGTGGCCAAGTTGAAGGAGGTTTCTGCGGATTACAAGAAGGCTGTTGTTACTGACAAGAATAAGCCTGAAGCAACCAAGACCGGAGACTTTGTGCATTTCGAGCACCTAGCGCTGATTAACGGTAACACCAAGTTCTTCCCCATCAAGAAAAATCGTCAGGTTGATGGTTCGAATGACTATGTGGTCGATCCCAACTTCGAGGGTCAAAACATGGGAGATCACGCGGATTTCTATTCGAAGAACTTCGCAGCAGGAGGTGACGCTATTTGGCAGGAATTGCCCAAGAAGGCTGAAGGTCTTGAAATTAAGGAAGAGGAGCGTACCGTATTCTATACTCTGGAGAATACCATGATCAAGGAAGAGCAGATGAACGGCTACACCACAGGTGTCTACTACAAGGCTGTTTATGAGAAGGCGGGTGTTCTCAAGGGGACCAGCCTCTACAAGTTCAATGGCCAGCTCTATACCTTTGAGAAATTGCAGGAATTGAATCAGGTTCAACTGGGAAGTTTGACCAACGATAGTTCCATCGAGGAGTTCCAGAAGGTAGGTGTTGCGAAATATGAAAACGGCGTCTGCTACTATCCTTACTACATTCGCCACATCAATAACAACAATCCCAACGAACTGGGTGTGATGGAATTCGGTGTTGTCCGCAACAACTGCTATACGCTGAACGTGAACTCGGTAACCGGTATCGGCCAGAATGTTCCCGTGAATCCCGACCCCACTGTTCCCGACGAGGTAGACGGTATGCTGGAGGTTGTGGTCAAGGTGCTGCCCTGGACCGTCCGTAACAACAATATCGATTTCTAATCGTAAAATAAACTGTGATGTCAAGCGGCAGGTTGCGCGTCTGTGCACCTGCAACCTGCTGCCTGACTTTTTTCCTTTTTTCGACGCACTGTATGTCGCGATTTTTCCATATTCTCTTTGTGGCTTGCTCTCTGGCGGTTTCCTGTAGCGGCGAGGGGCTGACTGTGCCCTCCGGTGTTCCGGATCCGGAGACTGACGGCGCCAGGACCCTATTGACGGTGAAATTTGAATTGCCACAGGAGGAGATGACGCGTGTACCGGTGGGGGATTTGCCCCAGCAACCGGGTAGTGCCGAGGAGAATCGCATCTCGTCGGCATGGATTGTCTTGGGGGAAATATCCAAGGGTGCATCCTCGCCGCTCACCATCCACAGCGTGCACCGACTTACAGATTTGCAGATGGTGGGCAACAATTCGCAATGGCAGGGTACAATCACCGTTAAGGCGGGATACTATCGTGTGTTTGTCATCGCAAATCCGCCCGCATCCGAAGATCTTATCCAGGCTGAACCCGGAGCAGACTGGTCGCAATTTGTCAATCAATCCATTTCCTTTTTCCAAAAAGATTATGCGGAAGTCCGCAATTTATGGCGAGACAACCATTTTCTGATGACCAATGCCTTTCACAACACGATCAGCGAGCATGATGTGAACATCGAATCCGGAAAAGAAAATCATACAACCATACGCGTGCAGAGGGTGTGCGCGCGCTTCGATTACCATCCCCGATACAGCAATAACACCTATACGCTTCAAGTCATTCACAAAGGCCGTTCCGTGGCGATGGATGTCCGGCTCACCCATGTGGGACTGATGAATGTGAGCAACAGTTTCTATTTGCTGAAACAGATTTCACCCGACGAAACGGGGCATACGATAGCTCCCCACGAGCATGAAACCGACAAGAACTATGTGGCCGATGCCGATTGGGTGGCCAAGCGAATGTTCTACTACGGAATATTCGACGATTCACGCCTCCCGGAGCTGTTTTTCTTCAGCTCGGAAGCCTCCTCTGCGCTGGAATACCATCCGCTGCCCGAGGGCATGATGGCCGACGACGAGTACAGCCGTATCTGCTACACCACCGAGAATACCATTCCCGGAGTGAACAAGCAGGTGAACAAGCTCTCGACGGGGCTGGTCTTCAAGGGCTGGTTCCGTCCGACGGAGGTCGCCGCCGATGCCATCTACTTCTTCCAGCGCGACAACGACCACAAATATCTATTTGCAGACTACGCCGGGTTGTACGAATTCCTCCTCAAGGAGGGCATCTCGTTGCCTGCGACGCCCGACGAGGCCTCCGACGCACTGCTGGCACAAAAGGGAGTCCGAAAATTCACGCGTGCGGCCGACGGCAGTTTCCCCGTGTGGTACACCTACTGGAACCGCCACAACGACAATCATCTCCCCATGGAGATGGGCGTCATGGAGTTTGCCACCGTCCGCAACAATATTTACCGGCTCCGTGTGAACAAAATATCCACGCTGGGACTGCCCAAAGATCCGGTTGACCCGCTCAATCCGTGGAAGCCCGACGGCAATACTCCCGATGAACTGGGCATGGAGATGGATGTGACCATGAAGGTCAGCGCATGGGTGGAACGGGTGTTTGAACATGAAATATAGGCTTATGACTATGATAAGAAAGATATATTGGTTGGCGATTCCGGTCTTGGCGCTGGTTTTGTCGGGTGCGTGCAGTACCATTACCGAGGAGTTGTATCCCTGCGTCAACTACCTGCGTTTCACCTACACCATGAACATGAAGCATGTCGACGCCTTCGACCGGGAGGTGAAACGCATCGATGTCTTTGTCTTCGACGAGAACGGGCGTTTCGTCACCCGCCTGAGCGATCGGAGCGAGCGCTTCGGCAAGGACTACGCCATGGAACTCGACCTGCCCGTGGGCAAATTCCATCTGGTGGCATGGGCGGGGCTCTCCGAGGAGTCGTACCTCTTCCCCACGCAGTGGGTCGAGGGCGAATGCCCGGTTGACAGGCTGACGGTCAAGATGCGTCGCGAGGCCGATGCCACTCTGCGCCGGGAACTTGCGGCGCTGTGGCACGCCGAGGCGCATGTCGAGATTGTCGCCGGAGAGAGCCGCACCACGGTCCTCGACTTGATCAAGGACACCAACAAATTGCGCATCGTGGTGCAGGGCGAGAACGGCATGGGACTGAATAAGGATGTCGTGGATTTCGTCATCCGCTCGAAAAACGGATTCCTGAACTACGACAACTCTCTGCTCGAGGATGATGTGGTGAGTTACAAGCCTTATTACCAGTCGGATGCCGATATGGGCGAGGCGAGCAGCGTGGCGGCCGTGGTGGCCGAGATGAATACGTTGCGTCTGATGGAGAACGAGCCGACGCGTCTGGTGGCGGTCGATAACATGGGGCACACGCTCATCGACATAGACCTGATTCACTATCTGCTGCTGACCAAGATGGAGGGGTACAGCATGTCGGCACAGGAGTACCTCGATCGCCAGGACGAGTATGCCCTGATTTTCTTCCTCAGCAAGGATGCGATGGGCAACTACATGGTGGTTCAGGTGAAAATCAACGATTGGATTATCCGTCCTCAGGAGGGCGATTTTTAACGACGACGATGGCAGTATCCTTCAAATATCTGTTGTGGGGGCTCCTCCTTGTGCCGTTCTTTGCGGTCGCGTGCAGCGAAGACGAAGCCGGGGAGGATGCGGCGGGCTATGTGATGTCGGTTTCGGTTTCCTCGCGCAGCAACGGCGTGCCGTCCGACCTGGAACAGCGGATCTATTCGGTCTATGTCTATGCCTACGACGACAGCTACATCTCTTCGCCCGATACCTATTTCGAACCGCGCATCAACGGTGGCAACGGCGTTCTCAACATCCACGGTATCCGGATGAAGATCCGCCGCGAGGGGTCCAAACGCTTCTATGTGTTTGTCAATCCGCCCCGATATATCGAATCGGAACTGAAGCACAAGGTCTCCGAGGAGTTCCTCAAGAGCCTTTCGCTCTATATGTACACTCCCGTGTTCCGTGTCGAGGATTTCCCGCAGGACATCGGCGGCATGCCGTCGACCAACGGCAGCGGCCGTTTCCCGATGAGCAACGTGTTCGCGGCGCATGTCCGCTCGATCGACGATTCGCGTACCGTGTACCTGTTTCCCGACGAGCAACTCGATGCGGCGGTCATCCGCAATATTCCCCTGTTCCGCTCGTTCGGCAAAATCTCGGTGGAGGCCTATCTCAAGGGTTATGCCGAGGGCAACGGGGTCTCGGTGAACCGCCTGGAGATCTACAACTACGGCGGCGAAGGCTATGCGTTGCCTTTCTGGGACGAGACGAAGCCCTATTGGCAGGTCGACGGGGCCACGTCCGTGTGGAACCCCGGGATGGTCATGGACCTCCGCAAGATGGCTGAGCGCGAAACCAAGGTGCAGACCACACCCGTGCCGTTGCTGTCGGCTCCCGTGGCACTGACACAGCCCGCCGGCGGTGAGGCCGTCGTGTCGCCCGTGACGAAGTTCTACCTCTCGCAGAATTCCTACGGCAAGCCGGCCTCCGACGGGGACACCCAGTCGGGGTTGGTCGATGAGGTGGGTAACCGCGAGAGCCGCATGGTGGTCTATTTGAGCGACAGCCGCGTGAGCGAGATGGTCCTGCCGTTCCTGCGCCGCAACGATAACCTCACGGTGCGTCTGGCCATCTCGGAGTTTGGTCTGAATGTCAATTTCAAGGTGTGGAATACCTCCAATGTCAATCCCGACTGGAGCGAGGAGATCCTGCCTCCGGTAAATGAAGGATAAGCGATGCGATTGGCTGTTTGGAAATATGGCGTGATGGGGCTGGTGGCCGCCGTGGTGGCTGCATGCGGGAATGACTCCCTGCCCGGGGCGGATGACGGATGTCCTGCGCGCGAAGTCTATGTGTCGTTCCCCGTGGCGACCTCATCGTCGGTCACCCGGGCGGCGACCCGTGCCCTGATCCATGAGGAGGGCGAGGCCTATGAAATCATGTACGGCGTCTTCCGCAATCGCAGGTGTGTCCTCCATAGGACAAACCTCCTGCCCCAGGGGCAGTATCATACGGGTAGCGCCCCCTATAAGCTTCCCGGTGTCGATGTCGACAATCTCGATGTCAACTCCGAGATTTTCGTCATCGTCAATCCCACGACGACGATGAAGAACACCTTGAGCAGCATCTGCGAAGATCCCTCGAAGACCGATGAGGAGCGTTATCTGGCATGGAAGAACCATGTCCACGATGGCGATTTGAACACCGAGTCGGCCACGGCCCCTTCGCGCAGCATCGACCGTCCGCTGATGGCCGGCTACCTCAAACTCGACCGTGAGGCGGGGGCGGTGGTGGTGGTCCCTGTGGAGCACATCTACTGCCGTATATGGTGCTATTTCGAGTGGCGCAACCTGCCTCAGGCAACGAAGGTCGTTGTCGATGAAATCGAATTCAAACACCTGAGGGCCAAGACCTATCTCTTTAATACGGCTGCCGGCGACGGCTTCAATAACCTGCCCGAGGAGGAGGCCCGGCAGACGGAGTGGCAGATCGTGAACCTCGATGCCCTGCAGCAACCTTTCTTCGGCGAATTGTACTTGGATAAGGACGAGCCGCCTTACCATCTGGGCGACCTTCCCCAGATGATGATGACGCCCCAGTCGCACCTGACCCACAGTGTGGTGTGCCGCTATGCGCGGTCCGCCGACGGCTCTGCCGACATGCTGCGGTCTCCCCTGCGCTACTACATCTACAGCTACGAGTGGGCCAGTATGTCGCTCAACGACGATGTCGAGATTGTGGTGACCTACCATTTCACCACCGAGGACAACGAGGTGGTGCGCAAACGCTCCTCGGCACGCCTCTACGACGAGACCTATTACCCTGGCAAGCGTCATCACGGCCTGCTGCGCAACTACACCTACCGGCTGCGCTGCATCGTCAACACCATGGTCGATCAGCTGGAGGTGCAGGTTACCTCCCACCCGTGGTATAAGGTCGTGGTGGACGACATACCGCCTTTTGAATAGTTGTTTTTCGGATTACGGAACGGATTAGAAGAGATGAAACGTCAGTTAGCATATTATTGCGCGGTGCTGTGCGGCCTGCTGTTGTCGGCCACCGCCTGTCAGAAGGATTTTGTCGACGGAGATCCTTTCTCGCCCGACCATATCGAGGAGGGTGTTGAGGGTGTCGTGTCGCTCGACATGGTGTCGGCGGAGTTCGACGACCGTGAGATCCTCACGCGCAGCTCCACGGTCGAGGAGACCGAACAGCACATCCACTCGGTCTATCTCTTCATCGTGGACATGTCGCGTCAGAGCGAGGGCGAGCAGTATTGCAAGGTGTTGGCGCGCAGGTATTTCTCCGACCTTACGCCGGCGATCGAGGAGGTGGAGGAGGACGGCAAGAAGTTTCGTGTCAATACCTTCCTCATGCCGGCCGTGAGCTGCCGGAAGGCACGTATCTTCGCCATTGCCAACGTGGGCTACTCTAACGTGCAGAGTGTGGACAACGACGAGGAGTTGCTCGTCACGTGCGACACGCTGACCAGCTTGCGCACGCTGTTGAACCTTCAGGCGCGGTTGACGGTCAACGCCAGCGGCGAGGTCAATGTGGAGCGCATGCAGGGCCACCACCTCATGAGCGGTTTCTTCGGCTCGATTCACGCGCATCACTATACCGATGGCACGCGGCAGCTGCTGTCGCTGAAGCCCGACCCGACGCAGAAGCGTCGCCTCGTGGTCTGCAACGGCCAGACGGGGCAGCCTTTCCGTCCGCTGGGCAGCGGCGACCTGACCGAGGAGGCCGGTGCGGTGTTCGTCCATCGTCTCGACAGCAAGGTGACGGTCAACATCATCCCCGACGGCAAACTCAAGGAGACGCCGGGCGCCTATTTCCGGCTCAAGTCGTGGCAGGTCATCAACGCCCCCACACGGGAATATCTCTATTGGTTCGATCCGATGAAGCGTCTTCCCGGGAAGGAGGTGCGCAACAGCAAGGTCTTCATGCGGGACATCACCTCGACTGAGGGCGGCGGCTGGAAGTTTACATTCTATCCTTTCGAGAACTATTTCGCAACGCAGGATGCCTCCTCCCGAAGCGGCAGATCCATCGACGAGAAGTCCATCGCCGCGCAGTATAACCGCGCCTTCGATCTCACGGGCGACGCCGCGGTGAGCCCCGGGCAGGTGGTTGAGGCCTTCGGGGTCTATCCGAACAAATACTCGGTGTTTGCCTATTCCATGCGCGAGCTGTGCCGGAAGTATACCTCGCCCGACGTCTCGACCGGGGGCGGCGAGTACGACCCGCAGAATCCTGGGAACGACGATCAGACGATAACGGTTTATAACGGCGAATTTGAGAATGCCCCCTCCGAGGCGACCTACCTGCGCCTCCAGGGCTACTATTTCAACCCGCAGGAGCCGGTGCATCGCCGTGTCGATGATCCGCGCAATGCCCAATTCCCCGAACATCCGGTGGACCGATTCCCCTATTGGGACGAAAACCAGCAGCCCACCGATTCGGAGGCGACGGCGGCCAAGCGTTCGCGGGTGGGCAACGTGACCTACTATGTCCATCTGGGCTATGTGGGCGCCGACAATTACGAGGTCACGGGCGATGATCTCTCGCAGACGATTGGCTCGTTTGACGATTTCAAACGCAAGGTCAACGACTACAATCTGTTGCGCAACAACCACTATACCTACAACATCCGCATTGCGGGGATCGACAACATCAAGCTGGAGGCCACGCGCGAGAACGGCGGCAATATCTTTGAACAGGAGAAGCAGCCTGGAGCCGAAGGCATTGTCTCGGAGTCGCAGCACTTCTTCGAGCTGGACGCCCACTATGAGACGCGCAACCTCAGCATCAACTTCGCGCGTTTCCCCGAAGATTACGATGAGGGATTCTCCTTCGCACTGTCAACGCCCTACGAGTTGTTCAAGGGTACGCTCAAACGCAAGGACAACGGCGAGGTGGCCATCATTGACGAAGACGGAAAGGAGCTCTCCAGTCTGGTGAACCATGATTTCGACTGGATTCACTTTGCATGGCATGGCACGCCCGACAACCCGTCGCGCTCGCTCATCGACCCGAGGACGATGAACGGCATCAACTATTCCGAGACCTATGGCGGCTATGAGCGTCAGAAGACCTATCTCGCGCGCCATTCGACACTGACGCGGGACATGGATGCAACCCATCGCTATCGCTTGCTCGATGCGCTGGAGTTCACCAAACTGGTATGGACGGAGTTTTGCCACTGGAAAGCGGAAGGCAAGCCTCTGGGCGAGCGGCAGTATCTCCACTTCACGTTCTTTGTCGATGAGTTCTACTACGATTTCAACCCCGTGACGGGTGCGGCGGTGGATTGGACGTCGTTCTGCAACGTGCGGAAGCGCAAGGCGCTGTTTTTCATGGAGAATGAGGAGCTCAGCGCCGATGGCCACAGTGTCTATTCCGATACTCATGTGGTCGTCCATCAGAATTCGATTCAGACGCTCTATGCCACCAGGGCCGAGAGCGGTCAGCTTGTGGCCAATGTGGCCTTCGGCATCGAGGGGCTCGACGAGTTCCTGGCCAAATATCGCTGTTGGGGGAGCTATGTGGGCAAGCCGAACGACAATGCGGGACATTATGTGCAGGGAACATCGCTGACAAACGGGCTGTTCAACTCCATGCAGTGGTACAACCAGTTCAAGGACAATTCCCAGGCTTGCATCAGCTGGAGTACGGCCGCTCTGTATTTTGACGAGAAAGGCCGTATGGAACCCGTTACCGACCAGAATTTCACGCAGAATGACGATCGGGGGCGCAACGGCCGCCGCGCACAGTGGGCGGTCTTTGCCCGGAACCGCGACCTGAACCGCAACGGACGGCTCGATGCCGATGAAATCCGCTGGTTCTTGCCGGCCATCGACCAGTATACGATGTGTTTCCTGGGAGGTCGTCCCGTGTTCGAGAACCCCTTGTTCGAGCGCGACCGGGCAATCGTGATTACGAAGAACGATTATATTTTTCCCCGTATGTTCGGGGTTCCCTTTGCGCATTTCATGAGCAGCACCAATGTGTCGAAGAACCGTATATTCTGGGCCGAGGAGGGGTGTTCGAAGGGGGACTACGGGCAAGCCAATCTTCATGTCCTCTATGGGCTGCGCATGGCGCGCATGCTCACCAACCACGGTGTCGATAACACGGGAGTGGTCTTTGCCAATGGCGGGAGAGAGAATGATTTCACGCAGGACCCTCTGTTCATTGTTACGGAATCGCGCAACGGTGCCCCCGTTGCCTACGAGGACCGTGTCAACGGCAAGAACTACTACATCGTGCTGAACAAGATGAATCCGAGTGCTTTCCGGGATCATATCGAAGTCGGTGAGATCGGTCACCACACCCATGAGGATAAGCGCAACTGGCTGTTCCGCGAGTTTAAGGTCGCCAGGTACAAGGTGGGTTACACCGCCTATACCGAGGATCGGAACAACGAGGACCCGTACGACCGCACGATCAAGATTGACGGTGTGCCGCGTACCTGGTGGCAGGTCAATGGCGTATGGTCGCCCGATGATGTGGTCGGAGGCAAGAATGGTATCTATTTCTACCGTGGTCCGGAGCGCAGTTTGGCCTACGATTATAGCGAAGAACTGGATGGTACGGACCTCCACCATTGGCGTATGCCCAACTTGCGCGAGGGAGCCATCATGAGCATGTCGTTCAACCAGAAGTGGTTTGGCGAGAAGAAGGAGATCAACAACTACAAGGGTGCCATCACCACCGGTACGGAGAGTGAGAACCTCGGCCCTACGACGACCAAAATTCCGTATTGGGAGATTCGGAGCAATACGATTACCCGTCTGAATACGGAAAGTTCCGGAAATGCCTCCAGCGAGGCAACCGGTCTGTTCTATGTGCGCGGCGTGCAGGACGTGCGGTAGCCCGATTTCCGCAGACGGAGCAACTGGATTGCCGCCAGCTTATTCAAAACGCCTCCAGGGGTATGACCGGAAAACGAACTGTCGTTTCCGGACGTACTCCTTGTAGAGGATATAAATCTTATGCAAAATTACATTTGTTTGCAATGAACGTTCTGCCGGCGCCTTGTGCCGGTTACGATGCGTTCTTGCTTCACCCATTCGGAAAAATCGCTCCCGCGAGGGCGAAAATCGTTTTACTTGCGTGGATATAGCCGCAACGGATGAGGGTAACCGGCTCACGTAAAGGAGACAGCCTGCCGAAAACTCCCCGGATTCCTCGACCCCCTTATGGGACGTGGCATAGTTGCCATCATGGATTTCCGAACCGTAGTTTTGCGGTCGTCAGCGTGATCCGGTTCGCCTGCCTTCTGTTTCCTGCCGCTGTTGTTTGACAGTCCTTGGGTGTTCCGGCCTTTGTTCTTTGATCCGGTTTTCGGCGACGGCTTTGGACGCTGCTCCCGGGAGCGGTACTCATTTCAGGGTAATGGGGCTTTTGTCTGGTGCAGGGATGGTTTGTGTAAAATATTTATATTCATGCAGTATTTTGATGAGTCATGCATTTTCTTATTAGAAAATTGATAAATTTGTTGAATCACAAAAAATAATAGCATGAAAACTCGGGTTCTATCTTATCTGTTGGCCCTTTCGACCTGTCTTTTACTCTGCTCTTGCCTCGATGATGACAGGAACGAAAGAAAAATCATCAAGCAGCAGAAATTCGAACTGACTGTGGCTTCAAAGTTGGTTCCCGGGTCTGTGTATGGCGGATGTGGCAATATCTATGTCTCGGATGTCTATGCCGGCCGGAAGGAACAAAGCAGCGAATGGTCCGCATATTGGAATATTGCCGGATTCGAATATGAACCCGGAAATGAATACCGGATACTGGTCGAAGAAACTACTTACGAAGACCATCTGATGGGCGAGCCTGTATGGACGGAATCCCAGCTTCTGAAGATATTGTCCAAGGAAGCAAGGAACTCGGAGGATGTGCCGGAACACTTGCTTCCAAAACAGTACTATGAGAACGAGACCTTCGTTCCTGAATATCGTTTTGCGGTTGAAGCCGAACAGAAGGAACTGATTGAAAAGGACCTGAAGGAAAATCTGCCTTTTATGGTCGGTGCCAGTGTAATTGCCTATGGGAGAGGGTGGTCAAGATGGATTGCCCTCGATAAGGAGGGGCGGATGTTGGGCAACGGAGATTTAAAGTCTGAGAATGTTGCGTTTTCTTCGTTCCCCGACTCCTATAAACTGCTTCCTCTCAAAGGAGTACAGGGCTACCAGCAGTGGACGTTCCTGGGTGTCAATGATAAGGAGCAGGTCTCTTTCGATGCCTTTATCAGCCGAGAACCGATCGGCGGAAGTCCGGCCAATATCGGTCTAACCCCATGGCTCTATAAAGATGTTACGGCTGTCTATAAGGCTAAATATCCTGCTGCCGGAGTGAAAACCGTGGTCTATTCTTTGGGACTGCCGATTCAATTATCCGTTATCAACGAATAGCCTTGTATTATATTTAAAATTTTTAATTCATCATGAAAACACTGTTTTTTTTGAGAGCAGTCCTTCTGTTCCTTTGCATGATGTGTTTTGTGGGCTGTAAGGAAGAGGAAGATATTATTGAGAAGCATTCTACTAACAGTACTTTCGTCCAAGGGAAAGCAACAACTTCCAATGGAGAGCCCTTGCCGGGAGTTCTGGTAACCATGTATTATTCCGAAGGACAATGGTTAGGTCCACAATTAAGTCGTAAAAAGGCAGAAGGACGTACCGATCAACAAGGAAATTATCAGCTTTTCTTTGACTTGAAAGATGACGAACTCAAAGAGAATACAAACGGGGATCCTGTTCATCGTTCGTTTATGCTCATCGTGGACTTGCAGCAATTAGATAAAGACAGTTATCTGTTGCCTTCTGATTTCGAGTTGAACGAATCTTCAACACAGTTGCGTTTCTCCTATTCCAACACCGATTTGCAGAAAGGGAAAACCTGCAAACATGATTTTTATATTCCCCGGAAAAGATGGTTGGAATGTAGGGTTACTCATTCAGTGCCATTGGATAACGGGGATAAATATGCCGTTCGCAATCAGCTAAAGTACGGAGGTGATAAATTTCCCGATAATATATCGTACGAAAGTGAATTGGCCTTGTATTATTATCCTATTAACTTGACGAATGAAACGGAACAGACATTCCGGATTCCTGTTGCCTTGAACGAAACAAACCGTATATCCCTGTCATGTCTGAAAGGTGGAAGCGGTTCTTATAATCCGGTTACTGACATCCAAAAGATTTATATTTCAGAACAGGAACCACAGTCGTTATCTTTCAGCAATGATATAATGTCTGATAAATTCAAGTTCCGTTTGAAAAGCCTGTCTGGCAATTTGGGACCATTTAATACAGCCAGTTATGAAATAACCGATTGGGAGGGCGCGAGTCTGTCTAATGTTCCGAAACGTCTTATTCAATTTTACGATTCCATCGTTTGGTCTGCTAAAGGTTACCCGGATAATTTACCCGTTTTTCGTAAGAAAGAGGGCAATAATTATTTCTTTGAGAACAGATGGGAAACCATGTTCTTTCAGAAAACACCCCTGTACACTTATCTTTCAGGCTATCGGGATGGTAGTATCGTACATGTAGATTCATTACGAGTGGATATTAGTCCACGTGATTTTTTACATTACGATTGGAATGATGCAGCCATCCAATACGATGAACCGGATTTTGAATGTCATTGTGCCTTATACAAGGATGTCGTATTTCATTATTACATACCCTCCGAAAAGAACGGTCATCTATTCTCTAAGGTAAGTGTGGTGCGGGAATCGGAAGAAAAAGACGACACGGCTTATAATGAAAGATGTCGCAACATACTCATAGAATTGATGAATCATCACATGGGTAACCAGCAGTCTGTTGACTTAAATCTGATCGTAAATCATTTTCATTGTTTACCTGAAGAAGCTGAAATAATGGCTTATTGGCAGTCGGATGTGACACAGGCTGCACTTGTAAAAGCGAAAGGAGAATCCAGTGATGAACTATATGTCCACGCTGAAAAGTTAGATTAGAGAACCCATTATAAAAGAGGCTGTAGAGGATGTAAATTAAACTGTGTCAGCAAGGTTAATGTTTTATTCTTGGCTGGCACAGTTTAATTTATACTACCTTGCAGTTGGAAACGGTTTACTTGGTTCAGTATTTCAAGACCATTATTATCGCTTCTCGCGGCTGGGGCAAAACTTCGCTATTCTATTCTTACCATCCCGGCCAACTGTATGAAATAATCATTTGACCAAATATCAAGTTCTTTCGGATTACGTACGAAAGGCAATACATCTTCTTTCACTTGTTTTATATCAGCTGTAGAGAGACGCTCAATGAGTTTCTCCTTGAATGACTCTGGAGTAATATTCTCATTAT
>NZ_JAHHQJ010000026.1 GCF_020026455.1 Alistipes sp. | reverse complement strand
GACGGATGGGACGGATGGGACGGATGGGACGGATGGGACGGATGGGACGGATGGGCGGATGGGGCTTCTGCTGGGCTGAGAATGTGTGACGGAGAACTTCTGCGGGGTGGGGAACTCCGCGGACAGGTGAGTGGCAGGCGTGCGGCAGGCGAGCGGCGGAGGCGAGCGGATATGCGGCAGGCGTGCGGCGAAGATGAGCGGATATGTGGCAGGCATGCGGCGAGTGTGGAGGATGTGAGGCAGGGGCTTGGGGGCGGGAGAGAGGGATGTTTGGGCGTTGGGCGAAAGATTTACGGCTGATTTCTTGCTCCGTGTACAATAACCCGGTATATTTACGGCTTGGAACAGAAGAAGCAAACGGATACACGATGAAAAGGTTGATTTTAGGGCTCTTGTCCGCACTGCTGCTCCTTCCGGGCGGCATGCTGTGGTGTGGGGATTCTGCGCGCGCGGCCGAGACTTTCGTCCTGCAGCCTCCTTGCGAGGATTGTTACACGGATCCTTACGGGCCCTGGCAGGGGGATTGTCAGGAGGGGCAGCGTCGGGAATATATCAAGGACAGCTGGTCGGTATATTACCGCGGGCGGAAGATCGAAGGCGCGGCGGCGTCCTCGTTCGTCGATCTCGGCGGAGGATACGCCAAGGACAGCTGGTCGGCATATTATCGCGGGCGGAAGATCGAAGGCGCGGCGGCATCCTCGTTTGCCCGGATCAGCGGCGGCTATGCCAAGGACGGCTGGTCGGTATATTACTGCGGGCGGAAGGTTGACGAGGCCTCGGTTTTCTCGTTCGTCGATCTCTGCGGCGGCTATGCCAAGGACGACTGGTCGGCATATTACTGCGGGCGGAAGGTCGACGAGGCTTCGGTTTTCTCGTTTGTCAATCTCGGTGACGGATACGCCAAGGACGACTGGTCGGTATATTACTGCGGGCGGAAGGTCGACGAGGCTTCGGGCTCCTCGTTTGCGGAGATCGGCAGCGGATATTCCAAAGACAGTTGGTCGGTATATTACCGCGGGCGGAAGGTGGAAGGGGCTTCGGCTTCGTCGTTCGCCGATCTTGGAGGCGGATATGGCAAGGATAGCTGGGCGGTATATTACCGCGGGCGGAAGATGGAAGACCTTTCGGCTTCGTCGTTCAGATATCTGGGCGGCGGTTACGGCAAGGATTCCTGGAAGGTGGTCTATCTGGGGCGCGAAGTGGCGGGCGCATCGGTGTCGTCGTTTGAAGAACTCGGGTGGGGATATGCCAGGGATGCATGGCGGGTTTACTTCCGCGGCGAAGTGATTCCGGACGTTTCCCCGTCGGAGTTCCGGGTTCCGGTTCCGTGGTAGCCGGCGGCCGGCGGTTTGCCCGATTTATGGAGCTTCCCGAAAGGAGGCTCTTTTTTTGTGCCGGCACCATATAATATTTTGTGTAAATGGAAATACGGGATTCAGAAAAGAGTCTCG
>NZ_JAHHQJ010000025.1 GCF_020026455.1 Alistipes sp. | reverse complement strand
AGCAGCCAACAGAAAATCCTGCCCAGCAGCCCACGGAAGAACCGGTTGAGCAGCAGACAGAAGAGCCGGGCAATATGGAATTCCCGCTGTATGGCATCACGCTTGAACAGGAAAATAATGTAGCCATCGCGCTGCGTGAGTCGCCCGGCGCAGAGCTGCCTCAGAGCGGCGCCATTCCGATGATCAGCAGACCGACCCCGGTGAAGATCACCGAACAGCAGGACGGACCGGATGGTCAGAAATGGTACAGGGTTGAGAATCTTTCTAATGACGAAAGCGGCTACGTTGAAGCCTTCAAGGTTCGAGTGACAACGAAGGAAGAGGCGGAAGGAGCCGTTGAAAAGCCGGAAGCGACAATCGCTCCGATCGAGACGCCGCCGCCCACCCCGACGCAAAGCCCCGAACCCACGCCCACCCCGACACCTGTTCCGCAGGAGCTGGTGGAAGGCAGTGTTTATCACTACGGCTACAATATCGGCAGGCAGGTGGCTCTGCGAGCCGAACCGAAGTCCAACGGCAAGGAAATCACGAGGCTGAAAGCCGGAACAATCCTGTGGGTCATGGAGCGCAGCGAAGGCGATGCGGAAAATGCATGGTGCCGCGTGCGCGTCAACAGCAAGGAAGGCTACATCATGGCCAAGTTCGTTCAGCTGATGGGTGTAGAGGAAGAAGCGGCATACATTGCCACCCTCGATGATCCCGAACTGCCGCCCGAACCGACCCAGAAGCCGACCGAGGAGCCGACAGCCACGCCGGAGCCGACAGCCACGCCGGAGCCCACGGCTACCCCTGCTCCGCAGGCACTCGATCTGTATGCACGCATTCTCTCTAACGATACGGAACTGCGTTCCAACGCGAACGAGAATGCGCTGATTCAGAAGATGATGCAGGCTGAACAGGTTGTGCATGTGAATCAGAGCATGGTGTCAGCAGACGGTACTACATGGTATCAGGTGCAGCATGAAAACGACTGGGGCTATGTACAGGCCGATCGCGTGCGCGTGATGGGCGAGCAGGAAGTCAAGGAATACTTTGATGCCCATGCTACCCCGACCCCGTCGGCTGAGCCGACGGCCACGCCGGAACCCACCGCAACGCCTGTTCCGCAGAAAATTGATGCGTACGCCTATATTGTCCAGGACAATACACCGCTTCGCGGCAATCCGTCCCCGGACGCGTATTTGCAGACCATTCTCAAAAAGAACGAAGTTGTACATATTTTCCAGAGCCAGATTGCTGAGGACGGCATGACCTGGTATCTGGTTCAGTACGGCGGCAATTGGGGCTTTGTGCGCGCCGACCTGGCCCGCATGATGAACGAAGAAGAAACGCGCGCTTACCTTGCTGAACTGGAAGCGGCAGAAGCTACGCCCACGCCGCTTCCGCAGGCTACACCCGAACCGATGGGCCCCAATGCAACCAGTGCCTATGCAAAGCTTGTGAAAGACAGCGTTAATCTTCGCCGCACGCCGTCCGTGTCGGGCACGTCTTTGGGACGAATTCCGCAGAATACGCTGCTCATGGTTCTGGGCAGCGAGTGGGATGGTACATATACCTGGTATCAGGTCAACTACAATGGACAGGATGGCTATGTCCGCAGCGACATGGCAAAGATGCTGACCATTGGCGAGCTGATGGAGCATCTTGCTCAGCAGCAACAGCAGCAGCCTTCCAGACCGGGTGTGTCCACGACCCCCAATAGAGACAACAACGTCAGCCACACCATCAACGGCAAGCCGCTGGCGGACAATGTTCTGCCGACAGAACCGTGGAAGCCGCCGGTCATTGACGGCATGCCTTCCTACACCCAGCCAACGGCAGACCCGAATGCTACCCCGACGCCGATGCCCCCGGAAAAACCGGCGGCGCTGGTGGGCAGCTTTGGTGATCTGAAGGTCATGAATGTCCCGGCACTCGTCAAGGACGGCACGTTTACCGTCTATGGCACGACAATTCCGTTCGCTACGGTGACGGCGACTGTCGATGTGCCTGTTGCCGCAAACAAGACCGCACGTGTTGAGCTGATTGCTTCCGCGATTGCTGAGCAAACGGCCAAACGCACCGTTGGTCAGACGGCGGCAGATGGTCAGGGCCGCTTCACCATGGACGTGAAGCTCCCGCAGGTTGGTGAATATATCGTTGAGTTTGCTTCAAACAACTCCTATGCCCGTTATGGCGTCACCTACGATGACGGAACAACGCCGGTGCCGGAAGCAACGCTGACGCCTGATCTGGCGACACCGCAGCCGATTGAAGAAGAGAGCGGCGGCATGGGTATCCTGCCGTTTGTCATCGGCGGTCTGGTTGTTGTGATCGCAGCCGCGGGTTATGGCGTGTATGTTTACCGCCGCAAGACTGAAGAGGACGAAGAAGAAGAGGACGAAGAGGACGAGGAAAGGACGCTTCGCGAAGAGCAGTTCATGCGCAGCCGCCGCAGCACAATGACGCCGCCGGCCGCGCCGCAAACGCCGCGCAGCACCGAAGTTCCGTCCTACATGCGCAACGAAGAAAACCCGTATGCGCCGGTTCGTCCGCAGGAGACGGAGATGCCGACAATGCCGGAAGAGCCGATGATGCCGGAGATGCCGAC
>NZ_JAHHQJ010000024.1 GCF_020026455.1 Alistipes sp. | reverse complement strand
CGGACCGGTGAGGGTCACCGTCTCGGGGCGGAAGATGTTGTCCTTCGGGGGCTCCGGCCCCTGCCCCCGCAGCGGAACCGAAGCCCGAGCCCCCGAAGGACAACATCTTCCGCCCCGAGACGGTGACCCTCACCGGTCCGCAGGTGCTCGGCACGATGGACGTGTCGGGTTTCGTCGCCGGCGGCAAGCATAAACGCAAGCGCCTCCAGAAGGAGAAGGTCGATGTCAACAAGGCCCCGAAGGGCAATGCCCATGGCGGCGGCAACCGTCAGGGCCAGGGCGGCCAGGGCGGCCAGAACAACAACGGCAACCGTTCGGGCGGACAGGGTCAGAACCGCGGCGGCGGCCAGAACCAGCCCCGTCCGGGCGAAGGACGCCGCAACAAGGGCAAGAATGCCCCCAAGCCGGTCGTGCGTCCGGAAGTGAGCGACGAAGAGGTATCGAAGCAGATAAAGGACACCCTGGCGCGTCTGACGGCCAAGGGTGCCAAGAGCAAAAGCTCGAAATACCGCAAGGACAAGCGCGAGGCCGTCGCCGAGCGCATGAACGAGGAGTTCGAACGCGAGGAGATGGAGCGTTCGACGCTCAAGGTCACGGAGTTTGTGACCGTCAGCGAGCTGGCCACGATGATGAACGTCGCCCCGACGGAGGTTATCATGGCCTGCATGAACTTGGGTCTGATGGTGTCGATCAACCAGCGTCTCGACGCCGAGGCACTTGTGGTGGTCGCCGAGGAGTTCGGCTACAAGACCGAATTCGTCTCGGTGGAGATCCAGGAGGCCATTGCCGACGACAGCGAGGACCGCGAGGAAGACCTCGTCCCGCGTCCGCCGATCGTGACGGTCATGGGACACGTCGACCACGGTAAGACCTCGCTGCTGGACAACATCCGCAAAACCAACGTCATCGAGGGCGAGGCCGGCGGTATCACCCAGCACATCGGTGCCTACAGCGTGGTGCTGAACGGACAGAAGATCACCTTCCTCGACACCCCGGGTCACGAGGCCTTCACGGCCATGCGCGCCCGCGGAGCCGCCGTAACGGACGTGGCCATCATCATCGTTGCGGCCGACGACAGCGTCATGCCGCAGACGGTCGAGGCGATCAACCACGCGCAGGCTGCAGGCGTGCCGATGGTTTTCGCCATCAACAAGATCGACAAACCCAGCGCCAACCCCGACCACATCAAGGAACAGCTCTCGCAGATGAACTACCTCGTGGAGTCGTGGGGCGGCAAATACCAGGACCAGGAGGTCTCGGCCAAAAAGGGTCTGAACCTCGACAAACTGCTCGAAAAGGTACTGCTGGAGGCCGAGATGCTCGACCTGAAGGCCAACCCCAACAAAAAAGCACAGGGTACGGTCATCGAGTCGACGCTCGACAAGGGTCGCGGCTACGTGTCGACGATTCTGGTGCAGAGCGGTACGCTCCACGTCGGCGACGTGATTCTCTCGGGGACCTACACGGGCCGCGTGAAGGCCATGTTCAACGAAAACGGCAAGAAGGTCGAAACGGCAGGTCCCTCGACGCCTGTGCAGGTGCTCGGACTCAACGGCGCGCCGCAGGCCGGCGACTCGTTCAATGTCATGGACGACGACCGCTCGGCCCGCGAAATCGCCAACAAGCGCGAACAGTTGGCCCGCATGCAGGGCATCATGACCCAGAAGCACGTGACGCTCGACGAGATCGGCCGCCGCATCGCCATCGGCTCGTTCAAGGAGCTGAACATCATCGTCAAGGGTGACGTGGACGGATCGGTCGAGGCCATGTCCGGCTCGCTGATCAAGCTCTCGAAGGAGACCGTGCAGGTAAACGTCATCCACGCTGCCGTGGGACAGATCTCGGAGTCCGACGTGCTGCTGGCTGCGGCCTCGAACGCCATCATCGTGGGCTTCCAGGTGCGTCCGTCGGCTTCGGCCCGCAAGTTGGCCGAGAAGGAGGAGATCGAAATCCGCCTCTACTCGATCATCTACGACGCCATCAACGACATCAAGGATGCCATCGAGGGCATGCTCGAGCCGGTGATGAAGGAGGAGATCGTCGCTTCGGTCGAGGTGCTCGAGATCTTCAAGATCTCCAAGGTTGGAACCGTCGCCGGATGTATGGTCCGCGAGGGCAAGTTGCAACGTGCAACCCCGATCCGCGTCATCCGCGACGGCATCGTGATCTACACCGGCAAGCTGGGTTCGCTCAAGCGCTTCAAGGACGATGTGAAAGAGGTCGTCGTCGGACAGGACTGCGGTCTGAACATCGAGTCGTTCAACGATATCCGCATCGGCGACATTGTCGAGGGCTACGAACAAGTGGAAGTAAAACGCAAATAACCCATAACAACCATCAACCACTTAAAATTATGGCAGTAATGACTAACCCAATCCATTTTGTGACAGCGGAAGAAGCCGTCAAGGTCATCAAATCGGGCGACCACGTCCATCTCAGCTCGGTGGCATCGGCTCCCCAGTGCCTGATCAATGCCATGTGCAAACGCGGCGAGGCCGGCGAACTGAAGGACGTACACGTCCATCACCTGCACACGGAGGGTCCCGCACCCTATGCCGATCCGAAATTCGAGGGCGTATTCCAGCTCGACTCGTTCTTCGTGGGCGCGAACGTCCGCAAGGTGACCCAAAGCGGCTATGCCGACTACATTCCGATCTTCCTGAGCGAGACGCAGCGTCTGTATCGCTGCGGAGCCGTTCCGTGCAATGTGGCGATGATTCAGGTCTGCCCGCCTGACAAACACGGATTCGTATCGCTCGGTACCTCCGTCGATGCCACGCTGGCCGCTGTGGAGTGCGCCGACTATGTGATCGCCGTGGTGAACAAACACGTTCCGCGCGCCTTCGGTCAGGCCATGATCCACTCCTCGAAGATCAACTACTTCGTACAGGACGACACCCCGCTGATCGAAGCGAAGTTCTCCGAGCCGAACGAGGTCGAGACGGCCATCGGCAAGCACTGCGCCGCGCTGATCGAGGACGGAGCAACGCTTCAGATGGGTATCGGAGCCATTCCGAATGCCGTTCTCAGCCAGCTGGGCGGCCATAAGAACCTCGGTATCCACACCGAAATGTTCGCCGACGGAGTGCTGCCGCTGGTGGAAAAGGGCGTCATCAACGGAGAGGCCAAAAAGACCGACCCCGGCAAGATGGTCTCGACGTTCCTGATGGGTTCGAAAGCCGTTTACGACTTCATCGACGACAACCCGGGTGTGCTGATGATGGATGTCGGATATACGAACGACCCCTACATCATCTCGCAGAACGACCGCTTCGTGGCCATCAACTCGGCCCTGCAGGTCGACCTGACGGGCCAGGTGTGCGCCGACTCGCTGGGCACGAAATTCTGGTCGGGTGTCGGCGGACAGATCGACTTCGTCTACGGCGCATCGCTCTCGAAGGGCGGCAAGGCGATCATCGCCATGCCTTCGATCACCAACAAGGGCGTGTCGAAGATCTGCCCGACGCTGCTGGACGGTGCCGGTGTGGTGACGACCCGCAACCACATCCACTGGTTCGTGACCGAATTCGGAGCCGTGGACCTCTATGGCAAGACCATGCAGGAGCGTGCCCGTCTGCTGATCTCCGTAGCGCATCCTTCGGCGCAGGAGGAGCTTGACCGGGCTGCTTTCGAGCGCTGGGGATCGCACCACCACTACATCAAGGGATACATGAAATAGTCGCTCCATACCATGTGCAAAAAAAGTCTGTTTTTTTCAAAACAGACTTTTTTTAATGGTTATATTTGTCTATATTTACCCTTTCAGTCAACGATTTAAACGGATTTGCCATGAAAAAGCTATTCCTCGTCATTCTGCTATCCCTATACTGCATTCCGATTTCGGCGCAAACCTCGTTTCCCTATTCCAGGTTCCTCTCCTGTACGGACGACCAGTTGGCCGAAGCCCGATTCAAATACGACAACAAGAAGAATCAATGGATCCTGTCCAAAGGCTCCACGCCGGACAAAACGAACGTCAAAAGGTTCGCCCTCATCTTCCCGGGCCAAAAACCCGAGGAAAACAACTACCGTATCATCATCCAAAAGGGCGCGGAGGGCACTGCATTTGTCGACGTGCTATTCTATAAAGACGCCACATTTCACGAATTGCTCTCGTTCGCCAGGGAACACGGGGAAAACCTGATCGAAACAAGCCTTCCCGACCAGCAAAAATACCGGTTCAATTTCGGGGAATTCTCAATCGAGCTGAGCGCCTGTTCGCAGGAAATAAAAGTGACCTCGCACAACAACAAAGCCATTGCCCAAACGCAGGACGTATCCTACAATATCTATAACTACACGATCTACACGGGGATCGAGCCCTCGTCGCCCTGGCACAGCCAACAGCGCGCAAGGCAGGAAAAGCGGGATGCCAAGGGCAAGAAAAAACAAAGCATATCCGATTACATGTAACCGCAGGGCTGTTTCGGAATCACCCCTTCCATCAAGCCGGAATCCTCCGCCCCAGCATCCACGCGGGTCGGCTCCCCCGCCTCAAGCACATCTTTGCACAGACAAACACAAGCATAAACCATGAACAAACTCTTCTACCTGTTTGCAGCCGCACTCCTGGCCGCGACCTGCCCCACGGGAGCTTTTGCTCAATTCAAAATCGGCGGTAAGAAAATCAACACCGGGAAACTGCTCAACGCCGGCAAGGACGTGGCCAAGGCCATCACGCTCTCCGACGAGGATATTTCCCGCCTGAGCCGCGAATCGGTCGAATGGATGGACGCCAACAATCCCGTGGCGGCCGACACGACGACCTACGGGGCACGCCTCAAGCGCCTCACCGAAGGCATCACCGACGCCAACGGGCTTCCGCTGAATTTCAAGGTCTACCTGGTTACCGATGTCAACGCCTTCGCTTGCGGTGACGGCTCGATCCGTGTCTTCGCCGCCCTGATGGACCTGATGGACGACGACGAGCTGATGGCCATCATCGGCCACGAAATCGGCCACGTCGTGCATGCCGACACGAAACACGCCATGAAGAACGCCTATCTCGCATCCGCCGCCCGCAATGCCGCCGGAGCCGCCGAAGGGAGTTCGCTGGCCAAGTTGAGCCAATCGCAACTGAGCAAAGTCGTGGCAGCCTTCACCGATGCTCAGTTCTCGCAGAAGCAGGAGTACGAAGCCGACGCCTACGGATTCGAATTCTGCGTGAAACACGGGTTCGACCCCTACGGCATGGCCAACTCGCTCAACAAGCTGGTCGAACTGTCGAAAGGCGCCAAAGCCTCCACCGTGCAGAAGATGTTCTCCACGCATCCCGACAGCGAAAAGCGCGCGGCCCGCATGAAGGAGAAAGCCGACGCCTACACGGCAGCTCAGCAACAGAGCAACTAAACCCTTCTCTGCTTCCGACCGACCGGAATTTGCGGAATTTTCCGCAAAACGGATTCGCAAGGGAGAGCTCCAGCACAACATTAAGCCTCACAAGCCGAAAAGCATCTGGAATACCGCATGTTTTTCGGCTTGTGAATCATTTGGATCCAGGCATTCAGCTCCAGCATTGAGCTCCCAGCATTGAGGTTAGGCACTTGGACCATTCGAAACCGGCTGCGCCTACAAGG
>NZ_JAHHQJ010000023.1 GCF_020026455.1 Alistipes sp. | reverse complement strand
GGGCGGTATTCCGGGCGGAGAGGGGTTCGGGCGGGAACGGTATTCCGGGCGGAGAGGGGTTCGGGCGCAAAGGCCACAAAAAAGGCCTGCAAAACGCAGGCCCCTCTTCCGGCAAAGCCGGACTAATCGCTATAATTCCGTTACTGCTCGCTCAAGATGCGCATTGCAACATCGAGAATCGTCGTATCGTCCAACGTAACGACTCCCCCGTCCGGTCCCGGTTCGAAGTGAACCCCGACGCACTCCTTTGATTCGTGCTTGCCGCCAAAATAATTGCGGACAGTGTCTACGTCGATTCCTAACTCATCTGCAATGCGCTGCGAGCTGCCGCTGGGCAACCGGTCCTTGATACGGCGCAACTCGTTAAATGTGATAATCATATCCGTTGAATTTTTGGTTGATGGTTCTACACATCTAAATTAATACAATTTTATGGATCTACAAAATTTCTGCCTGAAAAAGTGTAATAAAAATGCAACACGAAAGAAAAGAAGCGAAAGCCCCGCTATTCCAAAACAAAAGCCCCCGTTTTGGCGGGGGCTTTTCGGATCGGACGCGCGTTGTTCAGGGCCGGAAAAGCGGATTATTCGCTCTTGGGCTCGATGTAGATCTGGAAAACAAGCGGCGTGAAGGGCGGGATGTCGGTATAGACCTCGGTCGTGGTCGTCGTCGTGCCCGAGTCGTAATAGTCGCCGTAGCCCCCGTAATAACCCCCGTAATAACCGTAGTTACCCAAACCACCGTAGCCGTAGTAATCGTTGTAATAACCGCCGTAATAGCCGTTATTGCCGTAGTACATCTGCGAATAGTTCAGGAAGTTCAGGTAATCGTAATAGCTCGACGTGTAGCCGTTCGAACTGGTCGTCGTAGTTGAGCCGCCGCTCTTGCCCATCGTGCCGTAGGCATTGGTCGACGTGGTGACCAGCGTCGCCCACTGTCCGTATTTCAGATGCGGGACCGTGTAATAAAACGCCGTAATCAGATCGGGGCTCTTCAGGTTGTAGGAATGAGCCGAACCGCTGCGGCGCACTTCGCCGTAGACGATCTGCTTCACCTCGTCGATGTTCGTGTCGAAGATGAACCCGTCGAGGAAGCGGCCGATATACCAGATCTTGGCCGTGCCTTCCATACCGACCGAGTCGGCATCGAGGCCGGCGACACCCTTGTAGACTTCGTATTTGTCATCCTTGCCGTGGAAGCGCTTCACGAGCGCCTCTGCGATCTCCTTCTCCAGATCGGAGCCGTCATAGGGCTTGAACCCGTCTTTATAGGGTTCGTTGCGCTCGCTGCCGACGGGAAACGAGAAGGAGAACTTGTCCCCGGCAAGTTCCTTGGCCGGATCGTAGCGCACATCGACATAGAGCTGGGCCACGGTATCGCAGGCGCTCACCCACCGTTCCGCACGGTTATAGGGGTGTTTCGAATCCTTGGGATCGGTCGGGCGTTTTTCCGATCCGTCCTTGCCGTCCTTAGTGAACATCACCATACCGCCGTTACCCTTGCAGAAGGCGTCCACCAGGGAACCTTCGGCCTCCAGCGGGTTTTTCACCATATCGCGGATCTCCATTTCGACGATGAGCGGACGATTGGCACTCAGGTCGAACTGTCCCTCGTAGCCGCCGTCGCCCTGCACGCCGTTGCCGACGATACGCGAGGGAAGGTAGAGCCGCACCTTGGAGCCATCGCGCAGCAGAAACTCGGGGTCGACACTCTTGCCGGCGGCGTAGTCCGGATCGAGGTGAAGCGTATTGCGCATGGCCAGGAAAGTTCCCTCCATCAGGCTCGTATTCTCCGTGCCGCAGTAGCGGTAGAAGGGAACATAGTGGGTGTATTTGGTGAAGGTGCCAAGCTGGCGGGCTTCGCCGGAACGCCGCGTGAGCACGATGTTGCCGTTCAAATCGCGACCCGAGAAGTCGAACTTCACCCAGCAGGCGGTGTCGTTTATCGGCTTGGCGGCGGGATTCCCGGCCGCGAGGACCTCGACGTAATAGCCGCCGTCGGACTGGTAGTTTTTCAGCAGATCCCGGCGGTTCTGCGTCATCCACGCCTCAAGGGCCTGGTTCTCGAATTTGTCATACGACTCGGTCTGCTCCTTGGCACATGAGCCCAGCAACAGGATGCCGGCAGCCGAGAGGTAGAGAAAACGGGTGATCAACTTCATATTTTGTTCTGCAATTCTATAAATTCGGTGTTCTGTCTATTGGTCGTATTCCACGCTTTCGACCGTGAAAAACCAGGCGATGGGGCTTTCCCGCGGAATCGTACTCATATATTTGTCCCCGTAGGCCATGTTGTAGGTCATGTAGGCCTCGACGACATCGCCTTCGCGACAACCAAGTAACGCATGCCGCAGTCCATTTAGTATGTTACCCCGCATATCGACCCGAAGCGGTTCGAAAGACCAGGCCCCGGGCGTCAGCCCCTCATCCTCATAGGCCTGCTGCAGGGCGGGATCGTTCGAGTAGAACGGGAAGGTCGAATCGGTGATGTTCGAAAAGGTGAAGACATAGGTTCGGAAGGTGATGATCGCCTTCGCCGTGGCGGTGATCTCCGGAAGCCCATTCCGCCCGTCGCGGTAGAAATTGTCGATATAGCGATAGACCGTGCCGCCCGACATGGTGTAGAACCGCTGCTGGCTCCCGGCCTCAACCTGCGACTCCGGGATCAGCGCCGGAGCGTGCGTCTTCTCAAGATAGGAGACGATTTTCTGGCGCTGTTCGGGCAGGATGTCCTCCTCATCCGAGCAGCCGCAGAACAGCAGGGGCAGTGCGAAAAGCAATGTGGTGAATATTCGTTTCATCGACATATAATTGTGCAAATTTACAAAAACAATCCGATTTATGAACAAGAAACGTAAAAAATCGCCCGCTTTGCATGCGGGCGACCTCAAAAGTCGGAAATTCCGATTATCTCTTTTTCCGGTAATAGTCCTTGTGCGGATTCTTGAGCCGCTGCAGCTTGCGTTGCTTCCTCGCAATAGAGATGGCCGTCAACACAATAGCCGCGACAAAGACACCGAATAAAATCAAAATAAATCCTAGGGGAACGTTTTCCATAGAAGCCTGTTAAAATGTCGTTAAAAAAACTATTAAAATACAAATATACGACAAAATAGCTTCAAAACAAAAGACAGGAGAAATATTCGGTGGTGTCATTCAAAAATTCGCACCTCCCTCATGGCATATCCCCACGCCCGCGACGGCCGGATCAGAGCTTTTTCAAGGCCATCCGGATCAGCTCCTCGACCGGAGCTGCAGGCGATTCGCGCAGAAGGCCCCGCAGGACCTTTTCGATCGGGGCCCGGGCGAAGCCCAACATGGAGAGTGCCGCAAAGGCCTCGTCGAAACTTCCGCCCGCTCCGGGCTGCGCACCGGCATCGTCGGCGCCCGACATCATGAGTTTGCCGCTCAGCTCGACGATGATCTTCTGCGCCGTCTTGAGACCCAGTCCCTTGACGTTTTTCAGCAGCACGGCGTTGCCCGCCGTGATGATCCCCTGCAACTCGCGCGGCGAATAAGTCGAAAGGACCATCCGCGCCGTGTTGCCGCCAACGCCCGAAACGCCGATCAGCAAGCGGAACAACTCCCGCTCGGCCTTGGTCGCAAAGCCGTAAAGCAGCTGCGCATCCTCGCGCACGACATAATGGACGTAGAGCCGGGTCTCGGTCTCGTGTTCGATCGCGGAGTAGGTTTCGAGCGAAATATGGAGGTAGTAGCCCACCCCGCCGACGTCGATAACTGCGTAAGCGGGAGCCACTTCGGCGATTGTGCCCTTGATGTATTCGTACATGTTTTTCAATTTTTGCTGCGGGTTGGACAAAAGTAAAGATTTTTTTTTACCTTTGTGTCTCAAATGCTGAATAATTAACTAAACAAACAAAAAAACGATATGAAAAAAACTCTCTTTCCGGCGCTGGCTGCGGCTCTCCTCCTCGCGGCCTGCGGCACGAAGACCTCCGGGCAGGCCGAAGTTACGGCCGAGGCGGCGGCGCAGCAGGTTGTTTCGAGCGACATCGCATACGTTCAGGTCGAAGCCGTGCTGGCCCAGTGCGACCTCTACAAGAACGAAGGCGTAGCACTTCAGGAGAAGACCGAAAAGGCACAGAAGAGCTGGGCGCAGCGCGAACAGAATCTCCAGGCCGAAGCCGCACAGTTGCAGCAGAAGTACGAAAAGGGACTGATCACCTCGCGCGATGCGCAGGCGCAGCAGGAGAGCATTCAGAAAAGGGTCGCCTCCTACCAGAGCAACGCCCAGAAGGAGGCTCAGACGCTCGACGAGGAGAACTACGTATTCACCAACCGCGCCCAGGACCTGCTGCACCGTGCCGTGCAGGAGATCAACAGCGGCAAGAAGTACAAGCTCATCCTCAACGCCTCGGCACTGATCGACGCCGACACAACGCTCAACATCACCCCCGCCGTGCTGGCGAAGGTCAACGAGCTGTATGCCGCCGACAAAAAAACCGAGAAAAAGTAGGCCCGGCCCGCGAAAAACAAAATACCGGCTTCCCCGAACGGCGGAAGTCGGTATTTTTTATGCCTCCGGCCCCGAAACGACATCCGGCCCAGCAATGACACCTCCGCTCTGCAGCGACACCTCCTCCCCTGCAATGACACCTCCGGCCCTGCAACGACATCTCTTCCCCGGCATCGACACCTCCGCCCCTGCAACGACACCTTCGGAATGTTGTGCCGTTTGCCCGATCGCAGGCGGTCCGGTTTGGCAGCGGACCAACTTTTTTATATCTTTGTCCGATAACTGAAACCTGATAAATATTCTGATACACGATGGGATTCGTTCCGTTCACATTCGTCGACCTGATAGACATCATTCTGGTGGCCATGATCATGTACTGGATTTACCGCATGACCAAGGGAACCAATGCACCCTATATTCTCTCGGGAATCATTGCCGTCTACCTGCTCTGGGTGGTCGTCCGCGCTCTGAACATGGAGCTGCTGTCGACGATCCTCGGGCAGCTGATCTCGGTGGGAGCCATCGCACTGATCATCGTCTTCCAGCCCGAACTGAGGCGCTTCCTGCAGATGATCGGCATGCGCCAGAAACAATTCAACTTCATCACCCGCATCTTCTCGACCGGCGAGGACACCGTGCAGACCAATGTCGTGCCGATCGTCACGGCATGCCGCGAAATGTCCGAAGCCAAGACCGGGGCACTCATTGTCATCGGGCAGCAGAGCGACCTGCGCCTGATCGCCGAAGGCGGCATAGCCCTCGACGCCAAGGTGTCGACGTCGCTGATCAAGAACATCTTCTTCAAGAACGCCCCGCTGCACGACGGCGCAACACTGATCGAGGGCGACCGGATCGTGGCGGCCAAGTGCATCCTCCCGGTGACGCAGAGCGACGTGCCCAAGTCGTTCGGCACGCGACACCGCGCGGCGATCGGCATGAGCGAGATCTCGGACGCCATCATCATCGTCGTCTCGGAGGAGACCGGCGAAATATCCATCGCCCAGGGCGGTGAAATCCACCAGCGGGTCGACCCCGTCCGTCTGCAGCAGACCCTGCAGCGCTACCTGACGATCAACTCGCGCAAACGCTCGAAGAAAGAGGTCGCCGAATAGGCTCCGGAAGGCAGCCGGGAGGGGGAAAGTTGGCGGATAGGCTGGCGGAAAGGTTGGCAGAGAGGCTGACGGAGAGGCTGGCGTAAAGTTGACGGAGAGTTGGTGGAGAGTTGGTGGAGAGCCGACAAAGCGCCGATAAAGAATCGGCGGAGGACAACCCAAAAGCCGGCAAAGAAACACCGAAGCACCGGCGGAAAACCTCCGGAAAACCTCCGGAAAACCTCCGGAAAACCTCCGGAAAACCTC
>NZ_JAHHQJ010000022.1 GCF_020026455.1 Alistipes sp. | reverse complement strand
AATCAATTTATGCTTATTTTTGAAAACAGAATCCAGATATAAGGACAAACTTACAACTGAATCCTATTTCATTTACACAAAATTTTGGACAGTGTCTGCATTTCATACTCATTAGGCTATTGAACTCCAATCATTTGAACCTAAATGATAGATTTTCTCGAAAAAATCTTAACTTTGAGATTTAAAAATCAACGTACCGGACAAGAATGATTCAGCAAATGGAGATGCATGAGTTCGACAGGTTGTATGGAGAGTACAAGCCCCGCTTCATACTCATAGCCTGCTCCTATCTTCGGGACCGTTCTGCTGCTGAAGACCTGGTCACGGACTGTTTCATGCTCTTCTGGGAAAAACGTGAAGAGATTGTTCCAACAACCGAGAATATTCCAGCCTACATCCTCGGCATGGTCCGGCATAAATGTATTGATGCCCTGCGCACACGCCAACAGCATCTGATGACACAACAGCAGATCTATCAACTCGAAATGCGCAACATACGAGAGAATCTGGCCGCTCTTGAGGAGTGTGATTTGACCAAAATTCTCTTCCGCAGCGAAGTCGAAGCGATTTTTCATCGGCGATTGGCCGAAATGCCGGAACTATCGGCCCAGATATTCATCGCGAACCGGCTCGAGAATCAGACCTATCAGGAGATTGCTCAACGCTATGGCATCTCGGTTCGGAAGGTTACCCGAGAAATCCAACGCTGCCTTAAACTCCTGAGAGAGGATCTCGGCGATTATCTTCCCATAGCCGTTCTGTTATTTCCCCATTTCCTTGACAAATAAAAAGGAACGGCCGAAATGTGATTATGATTTAGCAACGAATTTATCGTAAACTAATTCCGCAAGCCGTCCCTTGTGTTTTCTGACAAGAATTTCCTGACAGTGTATCCGAAGGGAATATTCTTGTCTGCTCGTTCTTTATTGCTCCAAACTTATTGCGACATACATATAAACAAATACTCTTTCAGATTAAGAGAAATTCACCTCTCGATTATTTCCTACGATACATATTTGAATACATGTGAAATCACATGCATAAAAAACATAAGCGCCCCCTTTCCTTTGTAACAAAATGGATACAAAGGGTACAAAATACAAAGATCAGATCTTTCAGAGGCTTCTAATCGAACGCATGCAACAATTACGTGCGGAATATGGCTATTCTCAAGAAAATGTGATTGAGTATACGCATTTGGACATATCCCGACATGAATCGGGGACATCTGTGCCAAGCACGCCATCCATCCTTAAACTCTGCAAGTTATATAATATCAGCATATCGGACTTCTTTGACCCGATAAACCATCCTCGCAAAAAAGAAAAGGATGCTTGATGAACACAAACATCCTTTTTCTGATTTTATAATCGCCTGATACGCGGCCTTCTTTTTCGTTTGGAGACTTGTTGCTGCTCCTCGTAGGCCTGCACGTCCGCCAATTCCAGAATTGCATCCAGCGGATGGATCAACTGATCCGGCCGATATGACTCTTTTGAGGAAGATTGTGGTTGTTTAGAAATATTTCGAGTGACGCCCAAACTCATCGGTTCTGCATGGAGTTGTTGTTCGAAGGTGTTGGCCGAGAAACTCCGCCCCAGCAGGGAGCCATTGGCTACAATTCCCTGCTTGTGGTCAATAAAGGTTACACCATAGATCCGTCCCGCCGCATTGAGGCGGAATACCGCATCAACGCCCTTGTCGTACAGCCGCTCGCAAAACTCCGTCCGGTTTGAACACCGCGCCATACCCTCCGCAATCTTCCCTCGCAACTCATCAAGTACTCCGGGCGCCTTCAAGGCCGTTTTCGAACGCTCGTAATAGCGTTGCAGGGCCTCATATCCAACATCCTTTCCAATCCGGCTCGACTTGAACGGCGTCCCGATGCCATGGCCGTCGTCGGTCAGCGCGCCGTAGATTATCCCGGCATAATCGCGTCCGTCGATGGTTCCGGTCCGTTCCTCGGCCGAGACGTTGAAGGCTTCGAGCAGCGTTCGCCACTCGCCAAAAGAGGCGCAGCGGTAATGCCGCAGGCACGACCTTACGGTGGAGGAGACCTGCTGCTTGACATCGCCCTTCTGATAATCCACCTTGCGCAATTCCTCCCGATCCTGCAGTTCCTGTCCCTTGATACTCGGGTGAAGTCCGTATTTTTGCTCAAGATCCCGCGTAATCTCTACGGAACGTCGGGCCTCGAAGTCATGGGGCAGTTTCCGACCCTCCCGGTCGATACGAAGCGATACGACATGCAGGTGCTCACGCGCAATATCCCGGTGTTTGAAGACGATATAGGGTTGTTCACCGTAGCCCATCCGCTCCATGTACTCACGGGCGATCTCGCCCAGTTGCTCGTCGGTCAGACGATCCTCGGGCGAGGGGTTCAGTGAAACGTGGAAGACCGTGTTGGTCGTTCGGCGATTGGCCCGCAGGAAGGGCTCGAAGCTGGCCATGCACCGTTCGTGGCTCATGCAACCTGCACCATCGAACGGATCGAGCATCCGATTCCAGAAGAGTACCTCGGCCTGCCCGCGGTTGACCTTTTCCTCGTTGTAGCGGATAGCTCCGCCGACGGTCGCTCCCGTCCTTATATTTGCAACCATCCTTCGGCCTGTTTGGTGAGATCACGAATCTCAATGCTCAACGCTTTCAGTTGGCGAGTATGCTGTTCCAACGCAGCGATCTGGCGCGGAATCGAGACATTGGAGAAGTGGCTGTTGATGGCCCGGACCACCTGATTGTAGTTGTTCCCGACGCGCTGGAACTGGAAGTAAAGGTCGTTGAGCCGTGTCAGAAACTCCACCTTTGAAGGATCGCGGCGGATGACTTCAAAGCGCTCGGCAAAGAGTCGTTTGACGATGAACTGGCTGCGGTTGTGCTCCAATCCAGCGGCGGTAAGCATCTGCCGGAAGCGGTTCTCCTGCTCCTCATTGAGCCGGAACGAGTACTTATAACTCGGAGTTTGAGATAGAGGGTTGTGTTTTCGCTGACGGGTCATTCGATTAAAGATTTGGGGTTCGACTTGGGAGAACCTCGCCCGCCTCGCAGAGCGAGGACCTTTGTCGGACAAACCACCGGTTGTCGGACAAAGGTACACCTCGCTCCCGTCAGGCGACGGGTACAGTTTCGGCATTCGCAGAGGACAATTCCTCTCCTGAGAAAGTAGATCCGAAACGAAAAATCTCGGGCGAATTCTCCGCTGCAATATTACGAGGATCTTCAGGGATTAAAAAGTGCGATTGTCGGCCATGAGAGGCCTCCGGAGGACATCGGGAATCAACCCCCGAAAACTGCATTACCTTGCAGGCAAACGTCCAACAATCCATCCATGAAACTGCTATTGTATTTGTTCATTAATCCTGCTTTTCAGGATTTCGGGAACAGCTTCCGTCATCTGTTCCTTCACGATGAAATGCTTCCCTTTGTTCGAGCAGGACCTTATTCCTGAATTCACGAACTCGGGAGTTCGTGCGTGAACGCACTCTTGAACAAACTTGTTAAATCGCGCCTTCCTGAAGAAATAAATTATGGAAAACACACCTGTAAGCATTGCCGTATGCAATCAAAAAGGCGGCGTCGGAAAATCGACCTTCACCGTTTTGCTTGCCAGTCATCTCCACTACACCTTGCAGCGGGACGTGCTGGTTGTCGACTGCGACTATCCTCAATGGTCGATCTACAATCAACGCTCCCGCGAGTTGGAGATCCTCAATTTGAGCGATTATTACAAACTGATGGTCGCCCGTCAGTTCAAGGGAACCGATCGGAAATTCTGGCCCATCGTCAGCAGCACGCCTTCCGATGCTCTTGAGAAGACGGCACGACAACTGCATAGCGATTATCATCCGCAGATTATCCTCTACGATTTGCCCGGAACAGTCAATACTGAAGGAGTGTTGCAGATCCTCTCCTCGCTGGATGCCCTTTTCATCCCGATCAAGGCCGACAAGGTCGTGCTGGAGAGTTCACTCTCCTTTGCCCGTAGTCTTTATAACGGCATGGTTTGTAATGACCATCTCCGTCTGCGCAGCCTCCACCTCTTTTGGACGATGGTCGATCGCCGCGAGCGAACCCCGCTTTACGAACGTTATGAGGGGATCATTCGTCAGCTTCATCTGCCTGTTCTGAAGACACAGATTCCCTACCGATCCAAATTCAACAAGGAACTTTTGCCTAACGGCACGGGAATCGGACGTTCGACGCTGCTGGCTCCGGAACGAACCTTTGTCCGCGAAGCGCAGATCGAGAACCTTGCGGTCGAGATTCTTTCGATGCTACAAATTTCATGAATATGGCCCGCAAGAACAAAGTGGAAGTCGACGAAGAGGCCATGCGCCGAATGATCGCGGGGCTGGTTCCGCAAACCGTGGATGTGGTGCAACCGGAGCAGCCCCCGGATGAACCGCCTGCGGAAACCTCGCCACCCACCTCCGAAGAGCGCACTACGGGGCATTCAACCGAATCGCGCCGACGGAGGACGGTGGTCGTCCCCGAATTCGAGCCGACCTTCATGTCGCTGTTGGATATTCATATTCGGGGAGCCCTCTATGTCAGTCTCGAGACCAAGCGTAAGATTCTCGAGGTCGTCAAAAAGATCGGAGGCGAGCGTATGACCGCCACCTCCTATGTTGAACAAATTCTGCGGCAGCATCTCGACCTCTACAAGGAGGAGATCAACCGCATCTACAAGGAACGAAGTACCAAAGATCTTTTATAGCCATGAACACATTCCATTTTTCAACCGATTGGGCAGCATCCCTGCTCATCCTTGCAAGTATCCTTCTTCTTATCCTGTGTTTCATCCTCTTCCTCGTTAAACGAAAACGGGAGAAGACCCAGCCGAAGGAAAATCCCGCGTCGGAATCAGTCGTTAGGGATCAAGAAGAAGACCAGGATCCCATCGAACAGGGCGAGAAGATTCCGGACGAGAAACCTGGTCAAAACATTCTCACCGAGAAGGTCGCCCAAGTGGATGAGATAATACCTTTGCCTCCTGTCTCCACGAAACGCGGCACTGTTAAGCCCGATTTCCGGAAAACCTTCCTGCATCCTACGCCCTTCCAACGACGAGGTAGTGTCTATCTCAGTCTGGAGACCAAGCGACGGATTCACAGTGTTGTCCAACGGATTGGCGAAGGGAATCTGACCGTTACGGATTATGTCGAGAATATTATGAGACATCATCTTGATCTCTATCGGGACGACATCAACCGCATCAATCGGACCCGGAATTTCAAGGATCTGGTGTAAAGATGGGCTTCCCGACTTCCCTTCTCAAACGAATTGCTCAATGGCTTCCGCAGCAGTGGCGAAAGTCTGCAGAATCCCGGGCCGACGAGCCGGACAGCAAGGCCGATTCGGAGCTGGCTGCCGAGCCCCGTCGGGGAGAGGCACCGCTGCTGATCATTCCGAAACACTACGCAGTTACCGGCCATCTGCGGCCTCGGAAGGCCATTCCGCCACCTGCGGAATCAAAGCCCGAAGACGCTGCTACATTTGTTCAGCCCCCGGCCGAAAAGTCGGCCTCGATGCAGGGCTGGGGCGAGCTGGTCCTCCAAGGTACGATCCGCGAGAATGGCGAGACGGAAGAGCCGCGGGAGCCCCGGCCTGCGCTGCGGCTTCCGTCCCTGCAGAACAACGGCAAGCTGCACGATCCGGAGGTACTGGCACTGCTCCGGAGCGTCGAAGCGGGCGAGCGCATCCTTGCGCCGGATGTTACGGAGGAGGAGCGCCGCGAGATCGAAAATTTTGACCTGCGAAACTATGTCTAACCCTCAAAAAATGAATGCACGATGAACTGGAATCGGAATTACGGCTGACGCCCTGATGATTTGCTGCGGAAAGCACCCGTTTGCTTCCGCCTTGGTCGCAGACTGCCTCAAAAGGCGGGTTGCGGCCTTTTTCACACCCATTACCAAACTGCAAAACCGATGAAAAAAAGCGCAATCTTCTTGATTCTGATGCTCCCCGCATCGCTTGCCTCCTTCGCACAGGGCAACGGCATGGCCGGTATCAGCGAGGCAACCAACATGGTCACCTCCTATTTCGACCCGCTCACCAAACTGATCTTCGCCGTGGCTGCCGTACTGGGACTGGTGGGCGGCGTCCGCGTCTACTCGAAGTTCAACAGCGGCGATCCCGACGCCTCGAAGTCCGCCACGGCGCTCTTCCTCTCGTGCGTCTTTCTGGTTATCGTCGGCACTGTCTTACGCTCCTTCTTCCTTTGATATGGCACAGCACACCATCCATAAGGGCGTCGACCGTCCCGTCGAGTTCCAGGGGCTTACCTCGCACTATCTGATTCTCTTTGTCGCCGGGCTGCTGGGCATCTTCCTGCTCTTTGTCATCCTCTACGCCGGAGGGCTTCCGCAGGGCATCTGCATCCTCTTCGCCGTCACGGGCGGCAGCGGCCTCACCTGGGCGACCTTCTATCTGAACCGCCGCTTCGGACCCCACGGTCTGATGAAGTTCCTCGCCCTGCGGCAGCATCCGCGCCGCATCATCAACCGCCGGAGTGTGCGTCGCCTGCTCGAATGTCGAACCTTGCCCAAACGCTGATACCATGCGAGGAACCCTGAAAACTTCGACCCTCGAGTCGAAATTCCCGCTGCTGGCCGTCGAGGGCAACTGCATCCTCTCGAAGTTCGCCGATGTGACGGCCGTCTTCCGCGTGACGCTCCCGGAGCTCTTCACCCTGACGGCCGAGGAATACGAGGTGCTGCACGCCACCTGGGTCAAGGCGCTGAAGGTCCTCCCGGACCACACCGTCGTCCACAAGCAGGACCTCTTCATCGAGGAGCGTTACGAAACACCCGATCCCGAGGCTGAGCGCACGTTTCTCTCCCGGGCCTATGAACGCCACTTCAACGAGCGGCCCTTTCTGCGCCACACCTGCCACCTCTTCATCACGAAGAGCACCCCCGAGCGGCTGCGGCAGACGAGTGCCGCCTCAGTCCTGTGCCGGGGCTTCATCATCCCGCAGGAGATCCGCGACGGGGAGGCCGTGACCCGCTTCCTGGAGAGTGTCGCCCAGATGGAGCGCATACTGAACGATTCGGGGCTGCTGCGGGTCGACCGCCTCCCGGAGGCGGAGATCGTCGGCACGGATTCCGATGCGGGACTGCTGGCCCGCTACTTCGCGCTCACGGACGAGCGGCAGGCAGCGGTCAACGAGGATATCCGCCTCGATCCGGGCATGATGCGCATCGGCGACAAGCTGCTCTCGATGCACACACTTTCCGATCTGGATCTCCTGCCGCAGAGCGTTGCGACGGATTTCCGCTACGAGCGTCTCTCGACCGACCGCTCGGAGTGCCGGCTCTCGTTCGCGGCCCCCGCGGGGCTGCTGCTCGGATGCTCGCACATCTACAACCAATATCTCTTTCTGGACAACCACGAGGAGACCCTCAAGCAGCTCGAGGCTCGGGCCCGCAACATGAACTCACTGGCGAACTACTCGCGCGGCAATGCCCTGAACAAGGAGTGGATCGACCTCTACCTGAACGAAGCCCATTCGCAGGGGCTGCGCTCCGTAAGATGCCACTGCAACGTTGTGGTCTGGGCCGAGAGCGAGGCGGAGCTCAAGCGGCTGCGCAACGACGTAGGGTCGCAGCTCGCCACGATGGGCTGCACGCCCCACCACAACACGGTGGACGTCCCGGTGCTCTTCTGGGCCGCCATCCCCGGCAACGAGGCCGACTTTCCCGCCGAGGAGAGTTTTCTGACCTTTCTCGAACAGGGCATCTGCCTCTTCAACGGCGAAACGAACTACCGCTCGTCGCTCTCGCCCTTCGGCATCAAGATGGCCGACCGGCTCACGGGGGTGCCGCTCCATCTCGACATCTCGGATCTCCCGATGAAGTGCGGCATCACCACCAACCGCAACAAATTCATCCTGGGCCCCTCGGGCAGCGGAAAGTCCTTCTTCACGAACCACATGGTCCGCCAGTATTACGAACAGGGGGCGCATATCCTGCTCGTCGATACGGGAAACTCCTACGAGGGGCTCTGCTCGCTGATTCACCGCACGACGCGGGGACGCGACGGCATCTACTTCACCTACACCGAGCAGGAGTCCATCGCCTTCAACCCCTTCTACGTCGAGGACGGGGTTTACGACATCGAGAAGCGCGAGTCGATCAAGACCCTGCTGTTGACGCTCTGGAAGCGCGAATCCGAGGAGCCGACGCGCGCAGAGGAGGTGGCTCTGTCGAACGCCGTGAACCTCTACCTCTCGAAGCTCAAGACGGACGATTCGATCCAGCCCTCGTTCAACACCTTCTACGAGTTTCTTACCTCGGACTACCGACGGCTGCTGGAGCAGAAGCATGTCCGCGAGAAGGATTTCGACCTGGCAAACCTGCTCAACGTGCTGGAGCCCTACTACCGGGGCGGCGAGTACGACTACCTGCTCAATTCCGACCGGCAGCTGGATCTGCTCTCGAAGCGCTTTATCGTCTTCGAACTGGATAACATCTCTTCAAACAAAACGCTGCTTCCCGTGGTAACGATTATCATCATGGAGGTCTTCATCAACAAGATGCGGCGGCTGAAGGGCATCCGCAAGATGATCCTTATCGAAGAGTGCTGGAAGGCCCTCACCTCGGCCAACATGTCGACCTACATCCGCTATCTCTACAAGACCGTGCGCAAATATTTCGGCGAGGCGGTCGTTGTCACGCAGGAGGTCGACGACATCATCTCCTCGCCGATTGTCAAGGAGTCGATCATCAACAATGCCGATTGCAAGATCCTCCTCGACCAGCGCAAGTACATGAACAAGTTCGAGCAGATCCAGACGCTGCTTGGCCTTTCGGAGAAGGAGCGGGCGCAGATTCTCTCGATCAACCAAGCGAACGATCCACGCCGCACCTACAAGGAGGTTTGGATCGGACTCGGCGGCATACAGTCGGCGGTCTACGCTACAGAGGTCTCAACCAAGGAGTATCTCTGCTACACCACCGAGGAGCGGGAGAAGATGGAGGTGATGGCCCGGGCCGAGAAGCTCGGCGGCGACATCCAGGCAGCCATCCGCGCACTGGCCCGCGAACGGGAAAGTCAAAATTCCCGGCCATGAAACAGATTCTTTGGGGCTGTGCCGGACTGCTGCTGGCGTTGCTGGCCCTGATCGGCGGATTCCGGTTCTTCTACGATTTCGAATACCACAAGATCCGCCCGCTGTGCGGCGAGTGGCGTTCGACACGAAATGACACCCGGATCGAGATCGACCATCGGGACGATGGTTTCTGGATTCGCATCCATCGCTACGACTCGCGGACCGGCCGTAAATCCTTTGAGATGCACCCGCTGAAGTATGCCTCGTGCATGCATTACGAGGACTACGGCCGAGCGCGTGTCGATCTCTTCCACACCCCCGACTCCGACCTGCTGCTGGTCATTCCGGGAGGCATTTTCAAACGCGATTGTCCAACCCTCAAAACGACTTACCATGAGTAGTACCCCAAACATCACCCCCGCGGAAGCGCTCGCGTCGCTGCGGGCCGAAATCCAACAGCACACCCAACTTGTACGACTTATCACCTCGCTGCAGGAGGAAATCGCCTACGACCGCATCTGCGGATCGTGGCTCTCGACGGAGAACAACCTCTCGGCCTCGATCCGTCGCATTTGCGCCCGGACCTACCGGATGCTGATCTTCGACAACACGCTCTGCTACCGGCGGCTGGTGCAGGATACCGTCATCACGGCCGAGCGTCGCACGCTGCTCTTCGGCAGCCGCGACGATCCCCGAGACATGCACTCCATCGAGCTTGACCCCGAGAGCGACACGCTGCTTTTGGGCTGCTACGGACGCTTTGTCGCGGAGGAGCGGGCCTGCCGGCGTGCGGAGCAGGAGAGCATTTCCGAGGAGTGTTTCACGGATCATGCGCCCGAGACATGAAGTGGCGCGAATTATTCGAGGGGCTCTTTCGCCGGGAATACCCTGCGATAATGCAGCCCGCCGAAGCGGCACCCCGCAAATTGAGACATTGAACGAACCTCAAAACGACAGAACCATGAAACCACGCATTCTCCTGCTCTGCCTCGGGCTGCTCCTGACAGCCCGGGCCGCGCAGGCACAATGGGTCGTCACAGACCCTTCAAATCTCGCACAGGGAATCATTAACTCCACCAAACAGATCGTCGAAGCGGCCCGCAACGGCTCGACCCTTCTGCAAAGTTTTCAAGAGACCGTAAAGATCTACGAACAGGGAAAGCGATATTACGATGCACTGAAGGCGGTCAACAACCTCGTCCGCTCGGCCCGCAAGGTCCAGCAGTGCATGCTGCTCGTCGGAGAGATCTCCGACATCTACGTCAACGGCTATCAGCGCATGGTGGTCGATGACAACTTCTCGGCCGCGGAACTGGCGGCCATCGCCACGGGATATGCCCGGATCATCGAGGAGTCGGCCGGGGAGCTCAAGGAGCTGCAGGATATTGTCAGCCCCACAGACATGTCACTGACTGACAAGGACCGCATCGACGTGGTGGAACGGGTCTACGGCGTGCTGCGACACCATCGGGATCTGGCCCGCTACTACACGCGCAAAAACATCTCCATCTCGCTGCTGCGCGGGGCGCAACGAAATGACCTCGACCGCGCGATGGCTCTTTACGGAACCGACGAACAACGATACTGGTAGCGATGGTACAGGTTCTCTCTATCTCGGAGAACATCCACACGATTCTCCGCGTTCTCTACGACGACATGATGGTTCTCTGCTATCCGATGGCCAAAGTTGCCACGGCCATAGCCGGAATCGGAGCCCTGCTCTACATCGCCTACCGCATCTGGCAGGCGATGGCCCGGGCCGAACCCATTGACCTCTTCCCACTGCTGCGACCTATGGCAATCGGCATCTGCATCATGTTCTTCCCGACCCTTGTGCTCGGGTCGCTCAACGGAATCCTCTCCCCGCTGGTGCAGGCCACCCACTCGCTGATGGTCGGTCAGACTTTCAATATGCAGGAGTGGCATCGGGAGTGCGCTCGCCTCGAACAGGAGAGCCGCGAGCGGCTTCCGGCAGAGAGTTACTACGCCGAGGACGAGGAGAAGGAGCGCGAGCTGCAGGCCCTGGGCATCGACGAGCAGTCACAACAGGCCCTCGACCGGATGCAGAGCGAGCGGAAGTCATGGAGTATCAAGGGGATGATCCTGAAAGCCCTTACCGCGATCATGGAGCTCTTCTTCACCGCCGCGGGCGTGATCCTCGACGTGCTGCGGACCTTCTACCTGATTGTCCTCTCGCTGCTCGGCCCCATCGCTTTTGCCATCTCGATCTTCGATGGATTTCAGAATACCCTGGTGCAGTGGTTCTCCAAGTACATCTCCATCTACCTGTGGCTCCCCATCTCGGACCTCTTCTCGGCCATCATCGCCCGGCTGCAAGCCCTCTCGCTGCAGCACGATGCCGAGATGATGGCGCAGGACTACAACTGGTATTTCGACATGTCAAACAGCGTCAACCTGATCTTTATCCTCGTGGCCATCTGCGGCTATCTCTGCATCCCCTCGATCGCTTCGTGGGTCGTGCAGGCCAACGGCTTCTCTTCCTACAACCGGACCATTTCACGCGCTACGTCGCTCGTGAGCGGCGGTGCCGGATGGATCACCGGGAAGGTCTGGGCTGGAACCAAAAGCACGGTCGGAACAACCGGAAAGGGGCTGGCTTCCGCAGCTCGCCTGATCCTTAAAAAATAATCGCCTCATGGAATTCAAATCATTGCTGAACATCGAAACCTCCTTCCGGCAATTGCGCCTCTATGCACTCATCTTCGCCGGAATCTGCGCCGTGGTGACCATCACGGCCGTCAGCCTCTCGTATACCTTTGCCGAGCGGCAGCGCGAGAAGATCTACGTCCTGGACAACGGCCGCTCGCTCATGGTAGCCCTCTCGCAGGATCTTGCCCAGAACCGGCCCGTCGAGGCCCGCGAGCATGTGCGGCGCTTCCACGAACTCTTCTTCTCGCTCTCGCCCGACAAGGCGGCCATCGAGTCGAACATGGAGCGGGCCCTGCAGATGGCTGACAAGAGCGCCCTCTCCTACTACAAGCTCCTGCAGGAGAAGGGGTTCTTCAACCGGCTGATTGCCGCCAATGTCTCGCAGATGGTCCATGTGGACAGCATCCGCTGCAACTTTGACCGCTATCCCTACGAAGCCACGACCTATGCCCGGCAGCGCATCATGCGCGAGAACACGATCACGGAGCGGTCGCTCGTCACGACCTGCCGGCTGGTCAACGTCTCCCGCTCGGACAACAACCCGCAGGGGTTTCTGGTCGAGGATCTGATGATCGTTGAAAACAAGGACCTGCAGACCTATGACCGTTAAAGCGCTTATCCAAAGCCGCGTGCGCTGGCTGCGGCGGCGCATCCGGCGCTGGCACGACCGACTCAAGCCCCGAACCCGGCGGTGCATCCTCCTCGGGATGTTTCTGCTGCTGGTCGGGCTCTACGGACTGCTGCTCTTCGGACCTGCACCACGATTCGTCTTCGGGAGGATGGTTCCTCCCTCTTTTGAAAACCTGAAATTTCGATAACCATGGAAGAGAGACAAAAAAACGCACCGACACCCGATTCCGCCGCGGCATTCGAGCGTCGGCGAAAAAGAAAAGTCATCCTGGTGGCCGCAGTCGGGAGTTGTCTGGTCATCGCGTTCATCTGGTTCCTTTTCAAACCCGCGCCCACGATCGGCGAGGGGCAGGCAGGGATCAACACCTCGCTGCCCGACGGCAAGGCCCCGAAGATCGAGGGCGACAAGCGCAAGGCCGCGGAGCGCGTGGCCAGCGAGGAGCAGTCCCGCAACCGGATGATGACCCTCGGGGACAACTCCTTCTCGCTGCTCGATGGGGAGTTTCGCAACACGGAGTCGCAGTCTCCGACCGATGATCCCGTGCGCCGGGCTGCCGAGGCAAACCGTGCCATGCAGCAGCAGGCCCGGCAATTCTACGCTGCGCCGCCGCGCAATGCCGAGGTCGAAGAGCTCCGCGAGCAGGTGGCTTCCCTGCAGCAGCAACTCGACATCGAGCGGCAGCAGCCCAACCCGATGGAGGTGGCCGAGGAGCAGTACCGCCTGGCACAGCGCTACCTCGGAGGCGCGACAGGGGTTTCAGTCGAAGCCAACGGTGCGAAATCCCCGGGACGTTTCAGCGTCATGCATCCCGTGCGCGAGGGCGACGTCCGGGCTTCGACCCTCAATCCGCGGATCGACTCCACACGGGAGCGCAACATCGGGTTTTTGACGGCCGCGGGCATTCTTCCGGTGGATACGGCTCCGACCATCCGGGCCTGCGTCGCGCAGACGCAGGTCGTGCGCGTAGGTTCGACAATCGCCCTCCGGCTGCTGGAACCGGTACGCATCGACGGCGATGTGATCCCCCGCAATACGTCACTCTACGGCGCCGTCTCCGTAACGAGCGACCGGTTGCGGGTGACGGTAACCTCCATCGAATACCGCGGACGCATCTTCCAGGTGCAGGCCGAGGCGTATGATCTCGACGGCCAGCCGGGAATCAACGTCCCCAACTCCCGCGAGCGGACAGCCCTCAAGGAGGCGCTGGCATCCGTGGGACAGACGGCCGGGACGAGCGTGAACATTACCCACTCGGCCGGGCAACAGGTCCTCGCAGAGTTGGCGCGGGGCGGAATTCAGGCATCCTCCCGCTACCTCTCCGAGAAGCTCCGCGAGGTGCGCATCACCCTCAAGGCCAACCACCAGATTCTGTTAATCTCCAAAGAAAACTAAACGACGACACCATGAAACGAGACCTCATTTATCCGACTCTTCTGGCGGCTCTTTTTGCCGCGGCCAAAGTCATGGCCCAAAACGACGGAACCTCGTCCCGACAGGAGCTCACCCCCCGTACCATCGAGGTGGGATTTACGAAGACCGTGCATATCCTCTTCCCGGCGCCCGTAACCTACATCGACATCGGCTCGATGTCCATCATCGCCGGGAAAGCCGACGGCGCGGAGAATGTCGTGCGGGTGAAGGCCGCCGTGCGCGACTTTGCGGAGGAGACCAACCTCACGGTAATTACCGAGGACGGCGGGTTCTACACCTTCGATGCCCGGTATGCCGAGAACCCCTCCACGTCGACCATCGAGATTGTGGCCGCGGAGAGTCCGGCGACACAGCCTGCGTCAGCCTCGGAAACGGCCCGTGCGGACGAGGGGCGCGTGCTGCTCCGCGAGGTGGGGCGTGAACGCCCTGCCACGGTGAAGCGCGTGTTGAGCGACATATACCGTCAGAACCGCGCGGACGTAAAGGGAATCCATACCCGGAAATACGGTGTGGAGGTCGAGGTGCTTGGGATCTATGTCTACAACGACGTGATCTACCTCCATGTGCAGATTGCCAACAACACGAACATCTCCTTCGAGGTGGACTATCTCCGCTTTGTCGTCGCGGACAGCAAGGCGGCCAAACGCACGGCTCAACAGCAACGCATCATCGAACCGCTGCGGGTCTGCAACGACCCCTCGATCGTGCGCGGGCACCAGCGCCAACGCATCGTCTTCGCCCTCCCGAAACTGACCCTCGAGGAGGACAAGATTCTCCTGTTGGAGATCGCCGAAAAGGACGGAACACGCCATCAATGTCTCGAAATCTCGAGCAAGGAGCTGCTCGGAGCAAAGGCATTGTAAGGATTGTTAAGAATAATAAACCTTGTAGCAAGTAAGCCGTTAAGGAAATTAGCGACTTACTTGCTATTTTTATATCCACTCAACAAATATGGAACAACTTATTCCTACTCGCGAATATTCTATAAACCAAATTTTCACACAAACTAGGCTCTCAAAGCACATCCTAAAAAACGAGCAAAAAGGTTATATACATACAACCTTTTCTAGAAATTATGTTATCTTTGTAATATTGATAGAAAATAGATGTCCGTATGAAATATCTTAACATAAAAAAGGCTCTTGCTGCATGGCAGAACTTGCAGCCACTGTCAGAAAAGGATAAAGAACGGCTTAGCCGACGTTTTACAGTGGATTTCAATTACAACAGTAACCATATTGAGGGTAACACATTAACTTATGGACAGACAGAAATTCTGCTGCTTTTCGGCAAAGTGATTGGGGAGGCAGACGTGCGTGACGTACAAGAAATGACCGCAAGTAACGTAGGCCTGCGAATGATGACGGAAGAAGCTACGGTGAAGGGAGTGCCATTGACACAGAATTTTATCCGGACATTACATAAAACCATATTACGAGAAGATTATACTGTTTATCGTAATTTGCCTGGCGGTATGCAAACAAGTTATGTAATTCATGCCGGCCAGTATAAGACACGACCGAACAGTGTTATTACCCGGTATGGGGACAGATTCGAATATGCTTCACCCGAGGAGACTCCTGGATTAATGGGAGATCTGGTGGATTGGTATAATGCCGCGGAGAAAGAGGGGGAATTATCTCCAGTAGAGTTGGCCGCGCTGTTTCACTATCGTTATATACGCATTCATCCATTCGAGGACGGCAACGGTCGTATTGCACGACTGATGGTAAACTACATTCTGACTCGCCATGATTATCCGATGATTGTCGTCCGAAGCCGCAGAAAGAGTGAATATTTGGAGGCCTTGCATCAAACAGATCTCGAAGTAGGTCCTGTCCCTAGTGATGGAGCCCATGCAGGGATCAAGGAGATCCGTCCTTTTTTGAAATATTTCAATGCCTTGGTGGCTACGGAAGTGTATAATGATGTGCTGTTCGTAAGCGAAAGGAATGAGAATGTATGGTGGTATGATGGGGAACGGATTGTCTTCCGAACCCCAAATTATACGAAAATTCTGAATGCCATGCGAACACAACCAACATTAACACTGGCAGACATGAAAGAGGAAACAGGTATTAGTGTGACGGCTATACAGAAACTGCTGGATCAGTTGATTTCCAAAAAATATGTGGAGCGTGGCGAGAAGGAAGGGAGCTGGAGAGTATTTGTAACACAATAATTCAAAATAAACGTTTCTGCAACGGATTAATTTCTAAAAGTTACTAGTCTACAAATCTGGTAAATAGAGACTGTAAACTAAAGTGTGTCAAGTAAAGGGAAAAGAAATTATTAACTTTACA
>NZ_JAHHQJ010000021.1 GCF_020026455.1 Alistipes sp. | reverse complement strand
CCTGTCCTGAATTTCGGCATTCATGCCCGGATTTTGGCCGATCCGGGACCCGCCAATTCGGCCAAAACAATGCCATTTAGTACAATTTTCGAGAATTTTAGACCAAAAAGTTTGGGCCGAGGAGATAGTTTTTCTACTTTTGCCCCCGATTTTGCATGCCGGGAGGCATGCCGAGTATAAACCAAACCAATTTGTCATGAAAAAACTTTTCCTCGTTCTGGCCGCCGCTGCCATCGCCTCCGGCGCTTATGCCGAGGGTTATCAGGTAAACAACCTCTCCTCGAAACAGAACGGTATGGGCCACGTAGGTACAGCCATGCAGCTCAATTCGGAGTCTCTTTGGTTCAACCCCGCAGCCGCATCATTCCAAACCACGCAGTTCGACTTTTCGGTCGGCGTCACGGGAATAGCCTCCAGTGCCACCTATACCTCCCTGCCCGATTATACGGGTAAAACCCAACCCCGCCACTTTTCGTCGGACAACAAGGTTGCAACCCCTCTCTACGCCTACTTCAACTACAAGCCGCTGAACTGGATGTCGGTCGGTCTGGCCTTCAACACCCCCTTCGGCTCGTCGATGAACTGGGGCGACAACTGGATCGGAGCGCAGCTCGTGCAGTCCATCAATCTCAGGGCCTACAACTTCCAGCCTACGGTGTCATTCAAAATCTGCAAACACCTCTCCGTAGGTGCCGGATTGATGATGACGTGGGGCAAATTCGACCTTTCGCGCTCGATGCTGCCCATCGGGGCCACAAATGCCCAAAACGTCGCGCTGAACAGCATCATCCAGCTCGTAGACCCGGGCACCCCGAACATCTTCGAGCTGGCAGGCGACCGCAACATCATGTCGCTGGATCTCGAAGGACGGGCCAAGGTCGCCGTCGGGATGAACCTCGGCATCCTGTGGGAGATCAACGAACAATGGTCGCTCGGCATGACCTATCGTTCGAAACTCAAGATGAAGGTGGATTCCGGCTCGATCGACATAGCGACCATCAACGACCCGACGATTCAGACCGTTCTGGGGAAACTCCTCCCCCAATTCAACATCAATCCCGCGGAAATCTCCTCGGCAAACGTGAAAACCGAGCTTCCGCTTCCGGCTTCGCTGACCTGGGGTGTCAGCTTCCGCCCCGTGACGAAATGGGAGTTTGCCGTCGACCTACAGTATGTGCTGTGGAGCGCATACGACCAGCTCGATGTGCGGATTCTCAATCCGTCGACCAATCTCCCGGTCCTGACGATCCCCGCCAGCGACAAGAACTACTCCAACACGCTGGCCTTCCGCTTCGGCGGCGAATACCACGCACTCGACTGGCTGACGGCCCGCATGGGTATGTATGTCGACGAAAGCCCCGTCAGCAGCGACTACCTCAATCCCGAAACGCCGTCGATGACCAAACTCGCCTACACCGCCGGTATCACGTTCCGCCCATACAAATGGATGCACGTCGACCTGGCCTACGGCTATGTGAATTCGGCCGATCCCGAGCGCACGGGTTCCTACCCGTATGTCAACCCCGTGTTGGCACAGGCCAACGAGCGGATCAAGAACGTCGCACCCAATTACCCGACGACCAGTGCGATCACCGACTTCTCCGGCAATTACACTGCGCAAGCCCACACCTTCTCCATCGGTGTCGGGTTCAGTTTCTAAAAACAGATTTTTTTACTATCTTTGCGGTGCGTTTGGCAACAGACGCACCGCATTGCATTCAGCAACTCCCCGGGTCCAGGCAAGGAGGCAGCGGAACCGGGCAAAGCGAGGAAAGAAGGCGACCGAGCCAGGCAAGGGGCTCCTTTCCCGGGAGCAGAGCAGGAGATGCCTTTCGCGCAAAATCGGAGACAACCGTTCGCCGAAGATGCACGACAGATACAAGCCTTTGTAGTTCAACGGATAGAACGGCGGTTTCCTAAACCGCAAATCCGGGTTCGATTCCCGGCGAGGGTACAGGAAGCGACGGAATTTTCCGCCGCTTCGTTTTTTTGCATGCCCGGCCGACAACCGGCCGACAACCCGAACGGTAATTCGGACGGCAATCCGACTGCCTGCGCGGAGGGGTGTGCAAACCTGAAAGCGGGCGATCCTGCCCTACGTATTGAAACAACGAAGGTGACCGAAACGGTCACCAACGCTGCTACCCGGACCAACAAGTCCCTGAAGAATCCAGGCGGCTACCGGATTGGAACCCGAACTTTCTCCGGCAAAAAAGTCCTTCGTGCGTCACTGATGATCTGTGTTCATCCCAGTAATACAAAAATAGGAAAATTATCCCAACTCACAACAGGCAGGACGTTTTTGTAATAAGTCTCGACCAAAATGTCATACCCCGAAAAGGCAAAATAATACGCCCGGACACATACGGGCCACTTTTCGTTCTGCAAAAAAGCGGCAATCCGGAAAATTTGACCTACTTTTGCAACGGCTTCAACAGATAAACAGATGGAATGGCTTAAAGATTTGCTCGTCGAGCACTCGGCTTTGCAGGCCGTCGTGGTGATTTCACTCATCTCGACGATCGGTATCGGACTGGGAAAGATCCACTTTTTCGGCATCTCGCTCGGAACGGCCTTCATCTTTTTTGTCGGCATTCTGGCCGGACATTTCGGACTCTCGCTCGACCCGGCGATGCTGACCTATGCCGAGAGTTTCGGACTGGTGATCTTCGTCTACGCCCTCGGACTGCAGGTCGGGCCGGGTTTCTTCAGTTCGATGCGCGCCGACGGACTGCGGCTCGTCTCGCCCGCCATCGCCATCGTGCTGCTCGGAACGGCCATGGCCATGGCCATGAGCTATGCCTTCGGGGTCTCGATGCCCGACATGTCGGGTATTCTGTGCGGCGCGACGACCAACACCCCGGCACTGGGTGCCGCGCAGCAGACGCTGCAACAAATGGGCATCGACGCCAACGGAGCGGCGTTGAGTTGTGCCGTGACCTACCCGTTGGGCGTCGCGGGCGTCATCCTGGCCGTAGTCTTCCTGCGCAAGCTCTTCGTGCGCCCCTGCGACATGCCGGGTCCCGATGCCGAGCACCGCAAGAACGTCTTCATCGCCAGCTACCACCTCACCAATCCCGCGGTCTTCGGCAAGAGCGTTCACGAAATCGCGACGCAGAGCCACCACCGCTTCGTTATTTCGCGCCTGTGGCGCAACGGACGGGTTTCGATCCCCACGTCGGACAAGACCCTCCAGGAGAACGACGTGATCCTGGTCATCACCACCCCCGGCGAAGCCGATGCCCTGCGGCTGATATTCGGTGAGCAGGAGACCAAGGACTGGAACACGGAAAACATCGACTGGAACTCCGTCGACAGCCAGCTCATCTCGCAGCGCATCCTCGTGACGCGTCCCGAAATCAACGGCAAGAAACTCTCGCAGCTGCGCCTGCGGAACACCTTCGGCATCAACATCAGCCGCGTATACCGCTCGGGCGTGCAACTGCTTGCCACCCCCGACCTGCGCCTGCAGCTGGGCGACCGCCTGACCGTGGTGGGCGAAGCGGAGGCGATCCGCAACGTGGGGAAAATCCTCGGCAACGCCGTCAAGAGCCTCAACGAACCCAACCTCGCGGCGGTATTCATCGGTCTGATCCTCGGCCTCACGCTGGGAAGCATTCCCGTGGCAATCCCCGGGATTTCGATTCCCGTGAAACTTGGCCTTGCGGGCGGTCCGATCATCGTCGGCATCCTGATCGGCACATTCGGCCCCCGGCTCCACATGATCACCTACACCACCCAGAGCGCCAACCTGATGCTACGCGCACTGGGCCTTTCGATGTACCTCGCATGCCTCGGGCTGGACGCCGGAACCCACTTCTTCGAGACCGTCATGCGCCCCGAAGGGGTCCTGTGGCTCGGCATCGGCTTGGCGCTGACGTTCGTCCCAGTGGTGCTGGTCGGGCTGTTCGCCCTGCGGGTGCTGAAGGTTGACTTCGGATCGGTCGCGGGACTGCTGTGCGGCAGCATGGCCAACCCGATGGCTCTCAACTACGTGAACGACACGATCGAAGGCGACAACCCCTCCGTATCCTATGCCACGGTCTACCCCGTGTGCATGTTCCTGCGCGTGATCATCATCCAGGTGATGCTGATGCTGGTGCTGTAACCGCCCTCCGGAGCGCGGACTGAAGCACTCCCGTGCCCGAAGCCCGGGATCCGTCCCCGACCGCAACCATCCCCTTGACCGCGAGCCAAGAGCCGAAGCCCAGAAAGCCCAGAAAGCCCAAAAAGCCCAGAAAAGCCCGAAGTCCCGAAGTCCCGAAGTTCCAAAAGAACGGAAGCCCCCAACCGAAAACTCCGCCCCCCTCAGCAAAGCCCTGCAACGAAGCCGGCGTAAATCGGGGGATCAGCCGAGAATCAATCCGACCTCGCCTTCGAAATTGGGAGTAAAAACCCCGTGTCCGAGGTTTTCGCGGATTTCGTCCAGAGACCAGAAACGCCCGCCGTCGAGTTCTCCGCTCGGACGAACCTCCCCGTCGTAGACCGTGCGAAAGACATGGACCAGTTCGTATTCGCGCTCCGAGCGGAACGGATAGACTGCAACCACCTCGGGCACAAACTCCGTGATGCACAGCTCCTCGCGCACCTCGCGCCGCAGGGCTTGGCCAATCGTCTCGCCGTAGTCCACATGTCCGCCCACAGCCGTGTCCCAACGCCCGGGCTGAATGTCCTTCCAGGCGGGCCGTTTCTGCAGATAGAGTTCGCCGCGCGTATTGAAAACATGGAGATGCACCACCGGGTGCAGCAGCATCGACCCGCCGTGACACTCGCCACGCGTGGCTTTGCCGACGACGTTTCCCGCCGTGTCGACCACGGGAAAGATCTCTTCGCTGTTATCGCTGTTCATATCGGAAATAGTTACGGATGCAGATGCCGGCGGCCGTCCCCTCTCTCCGGCGATCCGGAAACCGTGCCGGGCAGCCCTCATATCCAGATCGAGTCCCCGGGCCCGATCGGCCGGGCGATCCGACTTCTCTCCATTGGAAAAGGGAGGGCGACGACTAACCGATTGCAAAAATAGCACAAAAAAGGGTGAAAAGTCTTGCGTCCTTTCACCTTTTTCCGATTTTTCAGAGCTTGGGTCCCGATTCCCGCGGCTGCCCCACCTCGAAGCCCAGCATCCGCATCCACTCCACGGTGGCGGCATCGACCTGATCGTTGCGGTCGAGCCAACGGCGCTCGCCGATCAACTGCTTCTTGTGCTCCTCGAGGGCTTTCAGGAGCGGGAAATCCGGATGGGCCAGACGTCTCTTCTCCTCGCGCTGCGAAGGACGGATCCTGCGGTCGAAGACCTCCCGCTGCGTCGGACGCCGTGCGCCCTCCCACTTGAACCCCTTGAGGTAAAGATCCTGATCGGCGGGGATCTTGTCCATCGGATAGATGTGCCAGTCGGGGTCCTTGCGGTAGACGATCGTCACAACCTGCTGGTCCTCGATATAGAACGAACAGTCGCCGCTCTCGATCACACCCATGCCCGTGATCTGGGGCGGCTCGCCATCCTGCATGTAGTAGATCGTCTGGGCATTGCCGTTCACGTCGTTGCGGTAGATCCGGTTGTCGCGAAACCACGCCGTCATCTGCTTGCCCGCCACCTGGTTGTAATGGAGCGTATCGAGCTGCGAGACCATCATCGGAGTACCGACGAACTCAGCACGCGTGATCTGCTGCTTCTCGGTGAAAATATCCATCACATCGGAGGTGATCTGATTGCCCTGGTTCCACAGCACGGGGTTGATGTAAAGATGGATCGTCGAATCGGTGCTGAGGGCCGTCATCGAGTCGCATACGGCCTGGAAATCGGACCGGAAAATGCGCACATTGCGGAATCCCTTCATCAGGCGGTAGATCGAGTCGGCGGAATCGGTCAGCGAATCGACCGAGTCGGCCGGAATCTGCATCGCCAGCGAGTCGGCGGCCAGCGAATCGCCCAACTGCAACAGCAGCGAATCCATCTCCCGGTCGTTGCGGGCGATCAGCGAATCGATCTCGCGCAGGGCCGTGGAGTCGACCGGAATCACCTTGCCTTTACGCGCGGCACGGGCCTGACGGGCACGGAGTTTCGACTCGGCCTTGAGTCTGCGCGCAGCCAGACGCCGCTCCTCCCGCTCCTTCTGGGCCAGTAGTTTGGCCGTCATCTTCTCCTGCCGTTTTTTGGCGATCTCCTCCAGCCGTTCCTTCTTGGCTTTGGCGGCAGCGGCCTTTTGCGCCGCCTTCAACTTGGCGGCCTGCTCCTTGAGGTAGGCTTTCCGGGCATCGCCGACCAGCGTGTCGAGCGGATCGACAGCCGGAACGGCCAACGAATCGGCCTCCTCCTGCCGGGCCAGCGAATCCAGCCCTGCGGCCCCGTCCGGCGAATCGCCGAGCACCGGAAGGCCGTCAGGCCCGAGCGAATCCGCCCCGGACGGATCTCCGCGAAGCTCCCCGTCCGCAGTATGAGCTGTTCCGAGGAGGGCGGAATCGGTTTTCAGCCGCGCCAGCGAATCGGCTTTGGCAGCGGCAGCGGCCCGGCGCCGTGCATTTTCGTTGATCGTGAAGAGGAACATCGAGTCGGCACGCATGAACAGCGAGTCGCCCTGCGAAAGATCGTAGCTCACCACCGCGGGACGGCGCGTGAGGAGTGCATTCCCCGGTTCCTTCCAATACTCGCCATAGTCGCCGAAGGCAATCACCTTATGTTCGGCATCGTCCAGCTGCAGGTCACGCCGCAGGATCACATGGTCCTCGGCACGGTAGTAATGGAGGCTGTCGCTCCAGATCTCCTGCTTTTCGGTCAGGATATAGCCGTTGCGCGTCACGATATAGAGCGTATCGGCCTTGTCGTAGGCCCCGCGGTCGGCATAGAGGTAGTCTCCGTCCTTGTTCCAGATGTTGGTGCGGTCGAAGAAAAAGGCGTTGTCGGTAGCCATGTTGTACACCACCGAATCGCCCTTGAGTTCGTATTCGTCGTTGCGCATCTCGACGCTGTCGACGGCGATCAGTTCCTTCGTGTCGGCATAGTAGTAGCCCCGCACCGCTTCGAGCAGATTCTCGCGGTTGAGCATCACCCCGCCGTCGGCAAATTCGCCGACGTTCTCCTTGGTATTGAACAGGAACTTATAGGTATAGAGCGTGGCGTCGCCGTCAACGACCTTGATGATGTCGGAGTAGACCCGCGCCTCGTTCAGATCACCGTCGTACTCGGCCCTGTCACCATAAATATAGGTGGTATTCTTGTTGATCAGCACATTGCCGAAAAACTCGATGCGCATGTCCGAGTAGCGCACGGCCGAGTCGCACGTGATGACGGCCCCGTTGTGCTGTGCGGCGAAGTTCCCCACCAGGAAAACCACCGAATCGCCCGGGGCGACGGGCCCCATCAGGTCCGACTTGAGGTCGATGAGTTTTTTCTCACCCTCCGGAGCCTGCATGCCGCTGCGCGCCGCGACTGCGGCGGCGGCCAGCACCACTACGGCTATGGACAAGAACCTGCGCACGGTCTATTTCACCCAGAGTTTGTTCTCGAACTCCCCGTCGCGGAATTCGGGCGAGATGTAGACATACATGCCCTCGATCTTCTTCGAAAGCCACTCCTTGAAGACCCGATCCTGCTTGTCCTGCAAGGCCATCTCCTCCAGCCGCAGGTAGTCCTCGTTGAGCGAAGCCGTATGCGTGGGGATCACCCGGACCAGTTTGACGATCTTGGCCATCTGGTTGCCGAGCATGTCTTCGGTGAGGTAGGCATCCGAGATCTCGCCGGGCTCCAGCCGGCTCAGGGCATTGTAGTCATCCAGGCTCTTGAAACGGCCGAAATCCTCCTTGAGGAACTTCGTGACGGTCAGTTTGGCATCGAAGGCGTTGAACCGCTCCAGGATGTCGTGGTTCGAGACGATACCGCCGTTCATCTTCGACTGCGCGTCGTCCGAATGGAGCAACGCGGCCCGCTCGAAGGTGATCGAATCCTTGCGGATCATCTGCACCAGGCTGTCGAGCGTATTGAGTGAAGCACCCAACTCCTCGGTCGTATAGACCGGACGCAGCAGGATGTGGCGGAAATGGTAGAGCCGCCCGCGCTTGTCCAAAAGCTGGATGATGTGGAAACCGTACTGCGACTCGACCACCTCGGAGATCTGGCCGGAGCGCATCTTCTCCAGCGCCGCACCGAATGCGGGATCGAGTTGCTCGATCGTCGAGGGATCCATCTCACCGCCGCGCATCATCGTGCCGGGGTCCTGCGAATACATGCGGGCGAGGTTCTCGAACTTGGCCTTGCCCGTGATCACGCGTTCGCGCATGTCGATCAGCCGCTCGCGCGTACGCTGCTTGGCTGCGGTCATCGATTTGGGGAACTTGGTGATCTGCGCGTAGACATACTGGTCGGCGACGAGCGGCAGGCTGTCTTTGGAGATCGACTTGTAGAAACGCTCCACCTCGCCCGGAATCACCGACACCTTGCCGACCACCTCGCTCTGCATGGAGTTGGCATAGGCCTGCTCCTCGTAACGCTGGCGCATGATCTCGCGGATGTTGAAGATCGGCATGTGGTGCTTGGCTTCGAGCTGGGGGATCGACCCCTCGGTCTCGACCATCTGCTGCACCTGCTCCTCGACGCGCGCCATGATGTCGGCGTCGTTGACCTTCACCGAGTCGATCTGGGCCTGGTTGTAGAGCAGCTTCTGGGTCATCAGGGCTTCGAGCGCCTCATTCATCGGGTCGCGGTCGGAGGTGTAACCTTCCTGACGGCGCTGTTCCGTCAGCTGGCGCGCATAGTCGTCGACCTCGGAGTAGAGGATCGACGATCCGCCCACCACGGCCACCACCTTGTCGAGCATCACCTGCCGTTTCTGCGCCAGGGCGCCTGCGAACAACAGGGCGAGCGCCGCGGCCATCATAGCTTTTTTCAACATCTTGGTTTCGTTTATCGTTTTATTTTTATTCGTCTTTCTTCGGTTTCTCGTCGGCGAAAATCTTCACCTTGCCCGTCTCCGCGGCCCGGGTGCAAAGTTCCTCCTCGTGTGCGCGGATGATCTCGCCCTTGCGCTGATTGAACAGGATGCGGCGGATCGTGCCCCGCAGCCGCTCGAGCGGAATCGGCTCACCCTCGCGCAGCACAGCATCGATCTGGAAATAATAGCGCGCATGGCTGTCTCGCATCTCCTGCACGGCACTGCTCGCCAGCACCGAATCGTAGCTCTGCGAACGCAGCGTCGGCAGGTAGCTCAAAAACTCCGGGAAATCGATCCACTGGTCGCGGAAGTCGCTCACCGTGAAATCGTTCTTCGCACAGATGTCCCTGAAATCCTGCTGCTGCACCTCCGATCTGGCGCCCATCAGCGTCTTGAGTTTCGCAGCCAGCCGATACTCCTCGCCGAAACGGACGATGCGCCCCTTGACGATCGTGCGGTCGAGCTTGAAGTCGGCCTTGTGGGTGTTGTAGTAGGCCGCGATCTCGTCGGCAGTGAACACCGTGTCGATCGAACGGTCGACATAATGCTGGTCCAACTGGCGGATCAGCAGCGCCTGACGGTACTCCTCCACCATCTTGTCGATGTCGCCCGCCGAAGAGGAAAAGAGGGTCTCCGCCTCTTGGAGCTTGAGCTGCCTGAGCACCCATCGGTCGATGTAGACCTTCATGAAGGCCGCGCTGTCGTCGCCCGAAAGCCCCTGCGGGACCACCGAGCGCACGTCGCTCTGCCGCAGGTCCTTACCTCCGGCCCGCGCAATGGTCGTGGTTCCGGCAAAATAACGCGGCAGCTCCCGGCAACCCGCCAACAGCAGCACACTCGCCGCGACCACTATTTTCGCTCGCAAATTCATATTCCGAAGGGCAAAGATACATTTTTTACTTGTAAGTAACGCAGTGCGGAGCCGGATTATTACGCTGCGGAGGGATTTTTCCCCGACTCCTTCATGCGCCGCAGCGCGCGCAGCATCATATAGCCCGACACGGCGGAGAGCGCCAGTGCCGCAATGTAAATCAGAACGTAAAGCGTCCGGCTGCCCACCAGATCGATCAGCAGCGCATTGCCGTGCCCGGTAGCCAGCGCCAGATAGGCCACGGCATTGTTCAGCGCATGGAGGATCATCGCCGACCAGAGCGAATCGGTCGCCAGATAGACGTAGCCGAGCACCAGCCCGATGACCGTGGCGCTGACCACCTGCACGGGCTGGCCGTGCAGCACGCCGAAGAAGAGCGACGAGACGAGCCACGCGGTGGTCACGCCAAACTTGTCGCGCAGCGATCCCAGCACGACGCCGCGGCAGATCAGTTCCTCGAATATCGGGGCGAAGATCACCAGCGAGAGAATGGTCCAGAATCCGCGCCCCACGTCGAGCGAGAGTTCGGGCAACAGCCGCAGGAGCGGCTCAAGCACCACCCCGACGGCAAAGATCAGCACGAAAGCCCACAGCAGCAGCGCGGGATTCAGCCCCCGCGCCGAGAACCGCGCCCACGGACCGCTGCCGCCGCGCGCGCGACGGTAGTAGAGGATGCCGGCAAGCGTGATCGACATCGAACTGAAATAGAGCGCCGCCATCACCTTGCCCAGCGCGGAGGGTTCCAGCGATTTGAAGTCGAGCCCGTGTCCGGCCAAGAGCAGGAAGAGCATCGCCACCGTCCCCACGACGATCTGCGCCCCGAAGGCGATGCCCAGCATGGCGAACAGGTCGCCGACGGTCGGGAATTTCCGGCGGTCCGGATGCAACTCCGCCCCCGGGTCTGCGGCCGGCTGTTCCGAAACTGCGGGCGCCGCCGCGGAAGCCGACGATTTTTTTTCTTCCATAGTATCGTGTAGCTATCAATTCATTCCGACCGTAAAGATAAGCATTTTTCCGCTACGGTTATGGATTTCCATTTAATTTCACTAAATTTGCCTGCTTATAAACCGAATTCAAACATGGCAAAGGTAATCGCATTGGCCAATCAGAAAGGCGGCGTGGGCAAGACCACGACAGCTATCAATTTAGCGGCTTCCCTGGCCCTGCTGGGCAAGAAGGTCCTGCTGCTGGACGCCGATCCGCAGGCGAACGCCACCTCGGGGCTGGGTTTCGACATCAACCTCGAAGGCATCTACGAATGCATCGCCGGGCAGAAACAGGCCGACGAAGTGCTTCTCCAAAGCCCCGACGTGAAAAACCTCTGGGTGCTGCCCTCGTCGATCGACCTGGTGGCTGCCGACACCGAGCTGCCGAAGATGGAAAACGCCCACCATGTGATGAAACGCATCATCGACTCGGTGCGCGAAAAGTTCGACTACGTCTTCATCGACTGCTCGCCGTCGCTGGGCTACACCACGGTCAACATCCTCACGGCCGCCGACACGGTGCTGATCCCCGTGCAGTGCGAATACCTCGCTCTGGAAGGACTTTCCAAGCTGCTCAACACCATCCGCAAGGTCAAGAGCGGCCTGAACCCCGATCTCGACATCGAGGGCTTCCTGCTGACGATGTACATGCGCAACCGGCTGAACAACCAGGTGGTGAGCGAGGTCCGCGAACACTTCGGACCTTTGGCCTACGACACAATAATCCAGCGCAATATCCGTTTGGGAGAAGCGCCCTCGCACGGGAAGCCCGTGATGCTCTACGATGCCGGGGCCGTCGGCTCGGAAAACTACCTGGCCCTGGCCCGGGAATTTCTGAAACGCAACCGCAAACGCAGCAAATAAACGAATACCGATATGAAACAGAAGGGATTAGGACGCGGACTCGACGCCATCTTCGGCAGCGACCCCGTGGACGCCAAGCTCAAGCCGATGAGCCAGATGGCGGAAATCGAAATCGCCGACATCATACCCAACCCCACGCAGCCGCGCACGCAGTTCGACGAGGAGGCGCTGGACGAACTGGCCGACTCGATCCGCCAGCTGGGCGTCATCCAGCCCGTGACGGTGAAAAAGGCCGCCGCCGGCAAATACATCATCATCAGCGGCGAACGCCGCTGGCGGGCCGCGCAGAGAGCCGACCTGAAGACCCTCCCGGCCTACATCCGCGAGGTCGACGACGAGAACCTGCACGCCATGGCCCTCGTGGAGAACATCCAGCGGCAGGACCTCAACGCCATCGAAATCGCGCTGGGCATGCAGCGCCTGATCGACGAGTGCAACCTCACGCAGGACGCCCTGTCGGAGAAGGTAGGCAAGAAGCGTTCGTCCGTATCGAACTACCTGCGTCTGCTGAAACTCCCCGATGAGGTGCAGCTCGCCCTCAAGGAGGGACTGATCTCGATGGGACACGCCAAGGCCATCGCCGGGGCACCCGCCGACCAGCAGTTGCGCGTGCTGAAAAAGTGCATCAAGAAAGGCCTCTCGGTCCGCCAGGTCGAGGAGCTGGTCCGCACGCTCGCCGAAGCCCCGAAAGAGGCACAGAATGCGGAAGACGAAGAGTATCCCGAAAGCTACCTGAAGCTGGTCGAGCAGCTCGAGAAGTTCTTTTCGCAGGAAATTTCGATCAAACGTGCGAAAAACGGCGGCGGCAAAATCGTCATCGGCTTCACGGACGACAAGGACATCGAACAATTTATCGAACGTTTCGCCAAACGCTCCTGATTAACTGTATGGTGACAATCCGGTTCAAACTCCTGCTCCTCGTCGCGGCCCTTTTGCTGGGGCTGCCTGCCGGAGCGCAGCTTCACCGCGGCGCGCGCACGGTTGTCCGCGGCGGACTGCTCGAAAAACCGGATTCGCTCAAGGGGCGGCTCGACTCGCTGCGCCTGGCGGGCCTCGTCCGGCAGATCGACTCGATCGCCGCTGCCGAATACGCCGCCGACTCGACGGCTGTCGCAAGCCTGCGCTCCGACGATCTGCACTACCTCGATTCACTGGCCCTGGCACGCTTCGACGCCGCACAGCGGGGTGTGGACACCACGACCAAACGCAAGGGCCGCAAAAAGGGCTGGTTCATGAGCGACTCGATGTCGCTCTCGAAGGTGTGCTGGATCTCGACCGCGGTCCCCGGCTACGGACAGATTTACAACAAACAGTACTGGAAACTGCCGCTCCTCTACGGACTGGTGGGAACCGGACTGGGTCTTTACATCCACGAAAACAAGACCTACAAGCCGCTCAAGCGCCAGTTCGAGTCCTACACCGACATGAGCCTCACGCGCACCCCCGAGCTGGACGCCCTCCAGTCGAAGATGATCCGCAGCAACACGCGGCGTCAGGTCTACCTGGGGATCACGATCGCCTCGTACATCTACTTCATCGGCGACGCGGCCGTGAACTACTCGACCAACGACGTGTCGAGCGTCAAGAAGGCCACCACACTGGCCTGCATCTTCCCCGGGGCGGGACAGATCTACAACAAAAGCTACTGGAAGGTTCCGTTCGTCATCGGCGGATTCGCCTCGATGATCTACTGCATCGACTGGAACAACCGCGGCTACCAGCGTTTCAAAAAGGCCTACAATCTGCTGAGCGACTACGAGCGTAATCCCGACAAATACCCCGACGGACCGTCCGACGAATTCCACGGACGCTATTCGGCCTCGTTCATCCGCAACCTGCGCAACAACTACCGGCGCAACCGCGACCTCTGCATCATCCTCTCGGGCGCGCTGTACGTCCTGCAGATCGTCGATGCGCATGTCGACGCCCACCTGAAGGATTACGACATCTCGGACGACCTCTCGATGAACCTCGAACCGCTGGTCGACTATACCTACGTCCCCACCCTCGGGGGCAACCGACCGGTGTTCGGATTCAATCTGAGCCTGAAATTTTAGACGATGAAGAAGCTCCTTACCCTAACGCTGCTCCTTGCCGTCGCCGTTTCGGCATCGGCCATCGACCGCAGCCCCCGCAAGAAGAAACGCGACAGAAAAGCCAAGACCCCGACCGCAGTCGTCGCCCCGACGCCCGTCCCCGAAATCAAACCGGTTCCCGTTCCCGAACCGGAACCCACCCCGGTCGAAAAACCCGTCGTCAACGACATGACGCTGGGATTCTCCCCCGAGCAGACCGACTCGCTGCTGGCCGCATGGCGCGAACGCCAGCGGCAGGACGCCTACTGCGAATTTTTCAAACAATACATCCTGGAGGAGGCTACGGGGGAGGCCGACAGCACGCCCGACTCGGTCTATTCCCGGCGGCTGCTCGACCTCGCATCGCCGATCCAGCTCCCCTACAACAGCATCGTAAAGGGCTACATCAACCGCTACACCAGCTCGCGCTACGGCACGATCAGCCGGATCCTCGGCATGTCGCAGTACTACTTCCCGATCATCGAGGAGGAGCTGCTCCGCGAGGGACTTCCCGTCGAGCTGCGTGCGCTGCCGATCATCGAATCGGCGCTCTCCCCCACGGCAGTGTCGCCCATGGGAGCCGTCGGGCTGTGGCAGTTCATGCCCACGACCGGCAAGAGCTACGGACTCGAGATCAACTCGCTGGTCGACGAACGCCGCGACCCCTACCGCGCCACGCAGGCCGCCTGCCGTTACCTGAAGGACCTCTTCGCCATCTATAACGACTGGTCGCTGGCCATCGCCGCCTACAACTGCGGCCCGGGCAACGTCAACAAGGCGATCGCCCGCTCGGGAGGCAAAAATTTCTGGGAGATATACGACTATCTGCCCCGCGAGACACGGGGCTATGTCCCGGCCTTCATCGGTGCGTCGTACGCCTATGCCTACCACCGCCAGCACGGCATCGAGCCGACCGAGGCCCCGATTCCGCTCTCGGTGGACACCGTCCGGATCAACAAACTGATGCACCTGGGGCAGATCTCCTCGACGATCGACCTGCCGATCGAGACCCTGCGCCAACTCAACCCGCAGTACAAACTCGACATCATCCCGGCCACGACCAAGCCCTACACGCTGATCCTGCCCCAGCGGTATGTCATGCAATACATTGCCCATGAGCCTGAAATCCAGGCCAAGGATTCGATGTACCTCAAGGAATACATCAACCCAGCCAACATCGACAAGAAACGACAGGAGCGCAGCGGATCGGTCTATGTGGTCAAAAAGGGCGACACGCTGGGGGCCATCGCCCGCCGCTACCGCGTGACCACGGCGCAGATCATGCGCTGGAACAAACTCAAGAGCGCCCACAAGCTCCGCATCGGACAACGACTCCGCATCGAAGGCAGGTAATGAACACCGATTACGATACCATCGTCGCCCCTGCAACCGCCGCCGGAGGGGCCATCGCCGTCATCCGCATCAGCGGCAGCGAAGCTTTCGCCCTCTGCGACCGGATATTCCGGGGCCGGAGGCCGCTCGCCGGGGCCGACGGCTACACGGTGCATTACGGCACGATAAGCGAAGGCGACCGCGTGATCGACGACGTATTGGCAACCGTTTTCCGCGCCCCGCACTCGTACACGGGTGAAGACTCGGTCGAGATCTCGTGCCACGGCTCCTCCTACATCGTCTCGGAAATCCTCCGCCTGCTGACAGCCGCGGGCGGACGCATGGCCCAGCCGGGCGAATTCACCATCCGCGCCTACCTGGCCGGGAAACTCGACCTCTCGCAGGCCGAGGCCGTGGCCGACATGATCGCCTCCTCGTCCCGCGCCGCGCATGCGCTGGCCACGACGCAGATGCGCGGCGGATACTCCGCAGAACTCGAATCGCTGCGCGAAAAACTGCTGAACCTCACCTCGCTGCTGGAACTCGAACTCGACTTCTCGGAGGAGGATGTGGAGTTCGCCGACCGCACGGCACTGCGCGGGACGATGCAGCGGATCGCCGCGGAGATCGACCGCCTGCGCAGTTCGTTCGCTCTGGGAAACGCCATTCGGGAGGGTGTCGCCGTGGCCATCGCCGGAGCTCCGAACGCCGGCAAATCGACGCTGCTCAACCGGCTTCTGAACGAGGAACGAGCCATGGTGTCGGAGATCGCCGGAACCACACGCGACGTGATCGAAGAGTGTGTCAACATCAGCGGGGTGCTTTTCCGGTTCCTCGACACGGCCGGCATCCGCTCGACCGACGACCGGCTCGAACGCATGGGCATCGAACGCACGATGTCGAGCATCGAACGGGCACGGATCGTCATCCATCTGATCGACGCCGCAACGCTTACGGGTCCGATTCCCGCCCCAGATTTTCCGATACGCCCCGGGCAGAAACTCCTGACCGTCGTCAATAAGATCGACAAGGCTCCGGCCGTCGGACAGCTTCCCGAGGGAGTTGTCGGCATTTCGGCCAAGCACGGCGAGGGGATCGACGCCCTGTTTAACGCCCTGCGGGAGTCCGTCGACACCGAAGCGCTCTACCACGGCGACCCGGTCGTCTCGAACAGCCGCCACTACGAGGCGCTTTCGGCAGCCCGCGAGGCGCTCGCCCAAGCCCTCGACGGTCTCGACCACGGCCTTCCAACCGACCTTTTGAGCGAAGAAATCCGCCAGGTCATCACCCACCTCGGCGCCATCACAGGCCGCGGCACCATCGCCCCCGACGAAATCCTGCAAAACATCTTCTCGAAATTCTGCATCGGCAAATGACGGCTTGTAAATAACCGTTACCAATCATAACCATCTAGAGTAAAGTCGCTGAATATCAGCGGCTTTTATTTTTATGTGCATTCCAGACCGTATTTGGAAGTGACGGTTTTTATCCATATTTTTCATACGTATTTCTACCGTGACGGCGATTCACGGTTTGCCCGAATATCACACTGACGCAGTAGTTGACGTGTGTTGACAATGGTTTACATGTGTGTACAAAAAGGGAAATTAGAAATCATGTAAAACGGACGAAAAAAGAACGAAAATATGGAAGTAAAAAGGATTTGTCAATGGTGCGGGAAACCGTTCATTGCACGGAAAACAACGACTTGTTATTGCAGCCCCCAATGCTCGAAACGAGGTTACAAACACCGCATGATGGAGCGGAAGATGGAGCTGCGCCACATGCAGGAGATGGTGGAGTTGCGCTCGTCGCTGGAGAAGCAGGAATACTTCACCTTTTCGCAGGCGGCACGGCTCATGGGGGTAAGCCGCCAGTACATCTACAAACTGGTGAAAGAGGAGAAACTCCGCGCCTCACGGCTCAGCGGAAAGATGTCGCTGGTACGGAAAGCCGACATCGAACTCCTGCTCAAAAGCAAACCTTATGAACGGCTGGTGTCAAAGAAGGACTTCGACATCACCGAATATTACACCGCGGAGGAGATTGCCGAAAAATACAAGGTCAATGCCAAGTGGGTATGGACCTACACGC
>NZ_JAHHQJ010000020.1 GCF_020026455.1 Alistipes sp. | reverse complement strand
TTTCCGACTCACGGCCGTTCTTCGAACTACCTACACCTTTCTTGTGTGCCATGTTGATTCAGTTTTTAAAGGGTTATGCAACGATTTCCTCGACGAGAATCTGCGTGAGGTATTGGCGGTGTCCGTTGCACTTCTGATATCCGGTGCGACGTTTCTTTTTGAACACCAAAACCTTGTCATCCTTCAGATGCTTCAGGATCTTGCACTTCACTGCGGCGCCTTTCACTACAGGTGCGCCGACTTTGACCTGACCGTCGTTGTCTGTGAGCAGGACTTTGTCGAAACTTACGGACGAATTTTCTTCGCCCTGAAGACGGTGAACATAAAGTTTCCGACCTTTTTCAGCTTTAAATTGCTGACCTGCAATCTCTACTATAACGTACATTTAAGTCGATTATGTATTTGACCATAAATTCGGAGTGCAAATATACGCATATTTATCTTATAAACAACACATCCTGCGATTTTTTTTGTTCCGAAGCGGCTCTGGCACGGTTTTGGGCGCGGCAGAAGCAGCCGGCAAAGCCGGCGGAAGGACATGTACCGAATATTGATTGTTTCCGACGAGGAGTTTCTGCGCGACGTGATCCGGCTTTCGCTCGCCGACATGCAGGCCGACGTGCGCTGTGCTTCGGATGTGCCCGCCGTGCGGCGCATGGTCCGTCGCATGCTCTTCGACCTGGTCCTGATCGTGGGGACCTCGGCTTTCTTCACGGGCTGCGACGTGGTGCGCATGCTGCGCCCGGCGGGTTTCAGGCGGCCGCTGGTCTACGTCGTGGCGTGGCAGCACGCCGAGCAGACGGTCTTGAGTCTGCTGGAGTGCGGCGTCAATCAGTATATGACCTTTCCCGTGAGCCTCCAGCGGTTGCGGACAAAGATCGCCAACGCCTTGAACCGACAGTTATGACCGAAACGCTTCTGAAGCTCTATGCGATGTTTGCGGCGGCCGGAACACTCGTCCTGCTGACGCTGCTCGGCACAGCCGAACTCCGGGCCCGGAGACGGCGCGGCCGCGATGCCGTGCTGCGGACGAAATACCTGCGTATCGTGATGCTCTACCTGCTGGCGGGCAAGGGCCCCGTGCCGCGCTTCCCGATGATCCGCCGTTCCGGCGCCCGGCTGCTGCTCGTCGAGACCGTTGCCGGACTTGCCGGCGTCACCTACGGGCTCGATGCCGCGCTCCTGCAGCGCATCGTCGCCGAGTATGGGCTCGATGCCTGGCTGCTCCGCCGCGCGTCCCGCTCCCGGGGCTACCGCCGTGCCCGCTGCCTGTTGCTGCTCTCGCGTCTGCCTGTCGGCCCTGCTGTGGCCGGCGTCGTCGCGCGTTATGCCGGGAGCCGCAACCGCCATGTGCGTTTCCAGACGCTGATGGTGCAGCTTGCGGCCGCCCCCGCAACGGCCCTTCAGTTGATGGCCGAATACCCCGATGCCCTTTCGGCCGGCGAGGTGGAGGAGATCATGGCCCTCCTGCGACGCGGGCTGCTGCCCGTCGCCTACAAACCCCTTATCGGCTCCCCGAACCGCAACCTGCGGATCGTGGGGCTGAATATCGTGCGGCAGTTCGGTATCGAGGAGGCCGAGCGGCCTCTGCTGCGCATCGTCTCCGGGGACGAAGACCCGGAACTGGTGCGCGAGGCCCTCTATACGCTCTGCGCCCTGCACCGTCCGCTGACGCGGCGGGCCGTTTCCGGACGGCTCTCGGCCATGCCTCCCGCCGAGCGCAAGGCCCTGCTGCGCCACGTCGTCGCCGAGGGCTATTCCCCGGGACTGCTCCGGCGGTTGCTCGACAAGCGCGAGCGCCCCTACTACGAATCGCTCGTGCAAACCTATAAACGCAATCTGGCATGAAACTGCTTCTGCTCCTGCTGTTCTCCCTGACGGCGGCATGCACGGTCGTGTTGCTGTCGGCCATCTCCCGGGCCCGCAACAAACGGCTGTTGCTCAATGCCGTGCGCCGGGCCTCCAGTGATGCCCCCGATGCGATCGGCATCTCGGTTCTGTGCAGTGGCGTGACGGATGCCGCGCAGCTTGAAAATCTCCTCTCGCCCGAATACGCGCATTACGAGGTGATCGTGGTGCTCGACGCCCAACGTCATTCCGCGGATTTTGCCGCACTAGTGGCACGCTACCGTATGATCCGCGTCGAGTGGGCCTGCCTGGGCGAACTCGACGTCTCGGGAGTCCGCGCTCTGGGGCGTTCGCGCAGGCGCTGCTTCCGGAGACTGGTGCTCGTCGACCGGGCGTGGGATTCGGCGGCGGGCGATTTCGACGCCGCGGCGGCGGTGGCCACCTACGATTACCTGCTGCCCGTCCGCGCCGGATCTTTCCTGCTGCCCGGAAGCGTCGAGCGGCTCGTCGCCTGCCTGGGCGAAGGACGGTCGGGGAGCCTCGACCTCATACGTTCGCCCCTGGGTGAACCTGCCGTCTTGTTGCGCCGCGAGGCGGTGGTCGTGGCGGGCGGCTTCGGGATGCACCCGATGCGGGGCATTCCCCGCAGCCGGCGGAGGATGCTGTGGGAACCCCTGCTCGCCGCACCGCGCTCCGGAGCCCGGCTCTCGGACGCGTTGCAGGCCGGGGCCCGGATGTCGGGAGCGTTGCGCGGACTGGCTGCGGTGTCGCTCGCCGCGGCTTTTGCCGCTGCGGCAGCTGTGGGGTGGTGGACCTCCGCCGCCGCACTTGCGACCCTCGCGCTGGTGTGGGCCGGCGGGGAGTGTGCCGCGCGGCTCGCTGGCGGCGCGGTCTTTCCGCCCTCTGGAGGCCTCACGGCATGGAGACGTCTTTTCGGACACGATTAAGGCTTGGAAAATTTTTCGATCTCATAAATTCTTGTTATCTTTACCATGGCAATAAAGATTACCGATTCCAAAATACGAGTTACGATGATTAACGACAAGGTGAGAATGTATCTGCTGCCGCCGCTTTTCAATGCGGCAGTCAGAGCCGGAGCCTCTATCATGCGCGTTTACAAGAATCTCGACGATTACGATATAAGTATCAAGGACGACAAAACCCCGATCACACTGGCCGACCGCGTTGCGCACAAGACCATCCGCGAATACCTCGGTCCCACGCGCATTCCGATTCTTTCGGAGGAGGGCCGGGAGATGCGCTACGATGAGCGTCGCAACTGGGAACTCTACTGGCTGGTCGATCCGCTGGACGGCACGGTCGAATTTATCAAGGGCAACAACGAATTTACGGTCAATATCGCCCTGATGGAGAACAACATCTGCATGGGGGCTGTCATTTATGTTCCCTATTTCGAAAAGATGTACATTGCGGGCCGCGATTCGGGCTCGTACCTCAAGGAACATATCGCGCCGGATGCCTCTGCGGAGTATACCTACGACGAGATCGTCCACAATTGGATGCCCCTGCCGCTGACCGGGGAGGGGCACCACGACCATCCGCTCGTGGCCCTTTCGCGTTCGCACCAGACTCCCGAGACACAGGAGCATGTGGCCCGCCTCCGCGAGCGTCACCCCGATCTGGAGATCATCGAGCAGGGCAGTTCCTATAAGTTCTGCCTGCTGGCCGAAGGGCGTGTCGACTACTACGTCCGCACGACGCACACCTACGAGTGGGACACGGCGGCCGGGGAGCTGATTCTCTCCGAGGCGGGGGGCAGCACCCGCACGCTTCCCGACGACCGGGAGCTGCGCTATAACGAGGAGGATCTGCGCAATCCGTGGTTCGTCTGCCGGTCGAAGTTCTGCCCGTTGTAACGGGGCGTGTCGGCATTTTCCGGATTTCGGCTCATCCCGTCGGGTGAACTACCGAACCGGGCGCGGAAACTGACCGAACCGGCCGATGCCTCCGGCCCTGCCGCTAATTTTCGGGGCTGCCGCTAATTATTTCTGGGGCTGTCGATGTTTTCGGGGATTGTTGGTGCTTCCCGATCTGGGCGGAGTTTTCGGGGGGGCTGATGCCTCCGGCTTCTGTCTGCGCCTCCGACCCGACTGATGCCTGTAGCCCTTGTCTGTGGCTTCGACCCGGCCGATGTCTGTGGCTCCTGTCTGCGCCTCCGGCCCGGCCCCTGCCGAGGAAAAATTGGGGCTCCGTGGCCCTCCCCCTCCGCCGGAAGTGCCGCTCGGGCTGTTTGTGAGGACCGTTCGGACTATTTGTGTTCGATATCGCAGGCTCCGCAGTTGCCCGAGCAGCCCGCAGGCTGACCGCCGGAGCAGTCGGCTCCGCCGTCCGCCTCGCGCGTCTCGTGCACGGCGCATTTGATGCCGAGGTTCTGCATGTTTTTATTGGTCGATATCTCCGAGTCGATGTTGTGTCCCTTGATCATCAGCGTGAGAGACATGCCCAGCACGAACAGCCCGACGGCGAGTATGGCGCAAAGCAGAACGATTAACCATGTTGGCATAGGATTCCGTTTTTTTTACGATCCGAAATTTGTGGTTTCGGGGACAAATGTATACATTTGTAAGATAAATTGCAAAAATGTTGCCCGGGTATTCCGGGCAGCATCTTGTGCTGACAAAACTGAGGTAACTATGAAAATCGTGATAGCGGGTGCCGGCGAGATGGGCAGTCACCTGGCGCGCATGCTCAGCGGCAACGGCCACGACATCACCATTATCGACAGCGACCAGAAACTGCTCTCCGAGGTCGGCAGCCTGGCCGATGTGATCACCGTCGAGGGCGACTCGACGACTTTCGCCGTGCTGCGCGAGGCTTCGGTGCGCAAGTGCGACCTGTTCATCGCCGTCAACCACGAGGAGAACGACAACATTGTGGCGGCGATGCTGGCCAAGAAGCTCGGTGCGCGAAAATCCATCGCCCGCATCGACAACAACGAATACCTCGAACCCAACAACAAGGAGATGTTCATCGACATGGGCATCGACTACCTGTTCTACCCCGAGAAAGTCGCGGCCCGCGAGGTGATCAACCTGCTGGGGCACACCTCGACCACGGAGTATGTAGACTTTTCGAGCGGGAAACTCTCGCTCGTGGTTTTCCGCCTCGAGCCGGCCTCGCCGCTGGTGGGGAAGGTGCTCACGGGCTTCGACGACGACCAGGCGCCGTTGAGCTACCGCACGGTGGCCATCACGCGCGGCGGTCAGACGATCATTCCGCGCGAGGGCGAGCAGTTCATGGAGGGCGACGTGATCTATGTCATCGCGCGGCAGGACGCCGTGCGGGAGGTGATGGAGTTCTCGGGCCAGTCGAACATCGAGATCAAGAACATGATGATCCTCGGGGGGTCGCGCATCGGCATCCGCATCGCCTTCGAGCTGCAGGACGAGGTGAACATCAAACTGATCGACTACAATGCCGACAAGGCCTACCGTCTGGCCGAGGCGCTCGACAAGACGCTGATCATCAACGAGGACGGCCGCAATACCGAAGCGATGATGGAGGAGGGTCTTTCGAACATGGACGCCTTCGTTGCCGTGACGGGCCGCAGCGAGACCAACATCCTTGCGGCGATGCTGGCCAAGCGCATGGGGGTCAAGAAGGTGATCGCCGAGGTCGAGAATCTCAATTACATAAACCTCGCCGAGTCGATCGGCATCGACACGATCATCAACAAGAAGCTGGTTACCGCATCGAACATTTTCCGCTTCACGATGTCGACCGACGTGCAGGCCATCAAATGCCTGACGGGGAGCGACGCCGAGGTGCTGGAGTTCATCGTGAAACCCAATTCCCCGGCCACGAAGGTGCGGATCAAGGACCTGGGGCTTCCCGAGGATACGATCATCGGCGGCATCGTCCGCGGCGACAAGGTCTTCATTGCCGTCGACAACATGGAAATAATCCCCTACGACCGCGTGGTGGTCTTCGCCATGCCCGGGTCGGTGGGGAAGGTAGGGTATTATTTTAATTAGCGTAATGTCCTTTCGCAATCTCATTCTCAAGGCCTGGTTCTCGCAGCGCGAGCGGGCCATCGACCGATTTCGCCGCCATCCTGCCCAGACGCAGGCGCGGATGTTCCGACAGCTGCTGCGGCGGGGGCGCTTCTCGGAGTTCGGCGACCGCTACAACCTGCGCCATATCCGTTCGGTGGAGCAGTTTCAGTCGCAGGTGGAGACGTTCGACTACGAGACCTTCAAACCCTATATCGAACGGATGATGGAGGGCGTGCGTAGCGTCACGGCTCCGGGGCGGGTTTCGCTCTTCGCCCGTTCGTCGGGGACGACCTCCGACCGGAGCAAATACATCCCCGTGACGAAGGAGTCGCTGTGGTGGAACCATACGCAGGGCATGCGCGACGTGGCGACGGTCTTTTCGGCCAACAATCCGAAGACCCGGGTTTTCGAGGGCAAGACCCTGACGCTCGGCGGCTCGTGCTGCCGCGAGGGGCGCAACCTGGTCGGCGACCTTTCGGCGCTGCTGATCAGCGAGACAACCTTCTGGAGCGGCTGGTTCCGGGCTCCGCGGATCGAGACGGCGATCCTTCCCGATTTCGACGAGAAGTGCACCGCCATCTGCCGCGAGTGTGTCGGCGAACCGATCACCTCCTTTGCGGGAGTCCCGTCGTGGAACCTGGCGCTGATGCGCCGCGTGCTGGAGTATACGGGCAAGCAAAATCTGCTGGAGGTGTGGCCCCGGCTGGAGATGTTCGCCCACGGGGGTGTGGAATTCGCACCCTACCGGAAGACGTTCGAGGAGCTGATACCCTCGGAGCGGATGAAATACATGGAGACCTACAACGCCTCGGAGGGATTCTTCGCCATGGCCGACGACCCGGCGCGCAGCGACATGCTGCTGATGCTGGACTACGGGACCTTCTTTGAGTTCCGCCGCGGAACGCAGATCGTGCCGCTCGAGGGTGTGGAGTGCGGAAAGGTCTACGCCGTGCTGATCACCTCGAACAATGGTCTGTGGCGTTACGAGATCGGCGATACGGTGGAATTCACCTCGACGAATCCCTACCGCATCCGCTTTGCGGGGCGCACGCGACAGTATATCAATGTCTTCGGCGAGGAGCTGATCGTCGACAATGCCGAACACGCCCTGCTGGCCGCCTGCCGGAAGACGGGTGCCGTCGTGAGCGAATACAGCGTCGCGCCGTGCTACATGTCGCTCCGCGAGCGGGGCGCACACGAGTGGATCGTGGAGTTCGAACGCGAGCCGGAGAGCCTCGACCGTTTCGCCGGGATCCTCGACGAGGAACTGCGGGCCGTCAATTCGGACTACGATGCCAAGCGGATGACCTCGCTCGAGCGCCAGCGGCTGCGGGTCGTGGAGCGGGGGCGGTTCCTCGCGTGGATGCGCGCGCGGGGCAAGAACAAGGTCCCGCGGCTGGTGAACGACCGCCGTGTGGCCGACGAGATACTGGCTTTTGGCGCTGAGCCGGCCGGAATGAAGAGATAACAAACACCTGTAACTGCCATGTATATAGCCATAGCCGGAAATATCGGGAGCGGCAAGACGACGCTCACCCAGATCCTTACGAAGCGTTACGACGCCAAGTGCTACCTCGAGGAGTGCGACAATCCCTATATCGGCGACTTCTACGAGGATATGAACCGCTGGGCGTTCAATCTTCAGATTTCGTTCCTCGGGAGCCGCATCCAGCAGACGATGGACATGCTCTCTGACTGCAAGTCGGGGGTGATCTTCCAGGACCGCACGATCTACGAGGATGCGCACATCTTCGCCGACAACCTGCATGAAATGGGCCTGATGGCCACGCGCGACATCGAGACCTACATGAAGCTTTTCGGGCTGGTGACGACGCTCATCCCCAAACCCGACCTGCTGATCTACCTCAAGGCGAGTGTTCCGACGCTCATTTCGCAGATCCGCAAGCGCGGCCGCGAGTATGAGATGAACATCGATGAACTCTACCTCAAGCGGCTGAATAACAAATACAACCACTGGATCGAAAGCATTTACGACGGCGAGGTGCTCGTCGTGGACAAGGACCACGAGGATTTCGTCTCGGATCCGGCGGTTCTGGAACGGATCTGTGCGCGCCTCGATGCGCTCAAAGCGAAGAAATAGCACATGATGCTGCCTGAGAAATTCGTGGATCGGGTCCTGCGCGACCTCGGGGAGACGGAGGGGGCTGCCCTCTGTGCGGCGCTCGATGCGGAGCCGCCGGTCTCGGTGCGCCTGAACCCGGCCAAAACCGGGCCTGAGACTGCGGCCGCCGGATGCGGAGCCGAACAGCCCGCCGGACCCGACACGGAATCCGACTCCGGATGCAATGCCACCCCCGCTGCCGGATGCGACGCCAACCCCGTGGCTGAACCCGACGCCGGGCATCCCGGGCCGGGGACTGCGGAACTTCCGGCTCTGACGATCGCCGGATGTGTGCCTTGGTGCCGCGAGGGGCGTTACCTGGCCGTGCGCCCGGCCTTCACGCTCGATCCCGACTTCCACGCTGGGGCCTATTACGTCCAGGAGGCTTCGTCTCAGTTTGTGGGGCATCTGCTCGCAGCGGTCCCCACCCAAGGGGCGCGCATCCTCGACCTGTGTGCGGCTCCGGGCGGCAAGACGACGCTCTACGCTTCGCTGGCTGGCCCCGACGGACTGGTCGTCGCCAACGAGATCGACCGCCGCCGTGCCTCGGTGCTGGCGGACAACGTGCGCAAGTGGGGTACGGGCAACGTGGCCGTCACGACCTGCGAGCCGCGTGCGCTGGGCGATTTCGAGGCCTGGTTCGACGTGGTGGCCGTCGATGCCCCCTGCTCGGGCGAGGGTATGTTCCGCAAGGATCCCGACGCCCGCGGCGAGTGGAGCGAAGGCCACGTGAAGCTGTGCGCCGCACGGCAGGATGACATCCTGCGCGAGGCGTGGCGGGCGCTGCGTCCGGGCGGCACGCTCGTTTACAGCACCTGCACGTTCAACCGCGACGAGGACGAAGGCTCGCTGGAGCGCATGGCGGCCTGGGCCGGCGACGAGATCGTCGCATCGGAAGCGATGCCTGTGGAGGATGCGTGGGGTATCGTCTGCGGACGCGTCGGAGCATTCCGCACGTTCCGGTTCTATCCCCACCGGGCCTGCGGCGAGGGATTCTTCGCTGCCGTGGCCCGAAAATCGTTCGATGCCGGGGGCCGCGTGCGTACTCCGAAGGCACGCCGCACGCCGTTTGCTGCTGTCGACCGGAAAACCTCCGGCGAACTGGCACGCTGGGTGCAGCATCCCGACAGGATGCGCTTCGCGGCGGTGGCCGACACCTGCTATGCCTGGTATGCGGCGCAGGCCGACGCCGTGCGGATGCTCTCCGAGGCGCTGCCCGTGATCTACTCGGGCGTGGCACTGGGACAGGTGTTCAAGGGGGTGCTGAAACCCGACCCCGCGCTGGCCTTTTTCGACGGACTGAACCGCGGGGCGCTGCCCGTGGCGGAACTGGACGGGGAGGAGGTGCTGCGCTTCCTGCGCCGGCAGGAGATCGCCGCCGGGGGACTGGCCGAGGGGATGAACCTCATCTGCTCGCGGGGGCGTGCACTGGGATTCGCCAAGCGGATCGGTGTGCGGGTGAATAACCTGTATCCCAACTCATTGCGAATTATAAAACAATAAATATGGCCGATAAACTTTTTTATTCGATGGGCGAGGTGGCCGAGATGTTCGACGTCAATACGTCGTTGATTCGCCATTGGGAGTCGCAGTTCAGCATCCTCCGCCCGAAGCGCAACAAGAAAGGCAACCGCCTCTTTTCTCCGGAGGATGTCGGGAATCTGAAGATGATCTACCACCTGGTCAAGGAGCGCGGCATGACGCTCGAAGGGGCCAAGAAGGCGCTCCGGAAAGCACCCTCCGAGAGCGGTGTGAACCGCGATGCCGAACTGATGGAGCGCCTGCAGCGCATCCGCTCCCTGCTGGTCGAGGTGCGTGAGGACCTGAAGGTCGGGGAGGGTGAGATCGTGACCGCTTCGGATTCCGATATGGCCGATGCCGCTGCTGCCGAGACACCCGCGCGCCGCCGCCGGGCCAGGGCCGTGGTGAAGATCGATGAACCGTCGGACGAGGCCGCCGGGGATGCCGCCGGAGAGGGCTCCGCACAGCCTGCCGCCAAACGCTCCGCCCGCAGACCCCGCCGCAAGAAGGAGGAGGTCGAAAACAAGGAACTGTTTGCGTTTTACGAACAGTCGTTGTTTTAGAGACCCGCATTCCGACCCGGAGTTGCGTTTGGAGATCGGGGCGCATGCGCCGGGGCTCTCGCGGGGTTGAGGCCGGGCAGATCGGCAAATGCCGCCCCAGGCGGCGATGAAGAGCGGGAGGGAAATTCAAAGGTGAATCATCTAATTCATTCATTCGTATGTTTATCAAGCAAATAACCGACATCATCGAACGCTTTGCCCTACTTGAGTGGCAGGAGTCGTATGATAATGCGGGACTTATCGTCGGGCGCCCCGACGACGAGGTCCACAAGGCCCTGCTGGCCGTGGACGTCACGGAGGAGGTGCTGGACGAGGCCGAGGCCGAAGGCTGCGATCTGGTGATCACGCACCATCCGATCGTCTTCCGCGCGCTCAAACGCTTCAATTCGGCCGATCCCGTCGAGCGGTGCGTCGAGCGGGCCATCCGCAGCCGGATTGCGCTCTACGCCTGCCACACCAACCTTGACAGCGCCCCGGGGGGTATGAGCTGGCGGCTGGCCGAAATGCTGGGCGTGGGCAACCTCCGGGTACTCCAGCCTTCGGGCGCCGGGGACGGCGCCGGATTCGGGGTTACGGGTGAATTGCCGGAAGCGGTTGATACTGTGGAGTTTATGCGCTTTATACAACAGCGGCTTGAGGTGAGCGTCGTACGGCACAGTGACATAGCGACTTCCGAGGTGCGCCGCGTGGCGGTCTGCACCGGGTCCGGGGCCTCGCTGATCGGCGAAGCCCGCCGTGCCGGAGCCGACATCTACATCACCGCCGACATGAAGTACAACGACTTCATGACACCCGACAAGGCCCTCACGGTGGCGGATATAGGCCATTTTGAGAGCGAATATTGCGCAATTCAATTAATATTTGATATTTTGTCGAAAAATTTATGTACCTTTGCGGTTCGCAAGAGTGAACGCTCGCGCAATCCGGTAAACTATCTGGTTTAAGTCTAAAACTATAAAGACACGATATGGCAACGCAAAAGAAGACGGCCGATGTCGATTATTCGATGCAGGAGAAGATCATGGCGCTCTATGAACTGCAGAAGATCGATAGCAAGATCGACGAAATCAACAAGGTGAAAGGCGAACTGCCTCTCGAGGTTCAGGATCTCGAGGATGAGATGGCCGGGATGAAAACCCGCGTCGAACACATCAACGCCGAGATTGAGGAGCTCAACACGCTGACCAAGCAGCGCAAACGGGAGGTCGACCAGGCTAAAATCATGATCGGCAACTACAAAGAGCAGCAGAACAACGTGCGCAACAACCGCGAGTTCGATGCCATCACCAAGGAGATCGAGTATCAGGAGCTCGAAATCGAACTGGCCGAGAAACGTCTGAAGGAGTATTCGGCCGGCGTGAAAGCCAAGAAACTCCAGCTGGAGGAGGCCGAAAACCTCTCCGTGGAGCGCGCTAACGACCTGACGGCCAAGAAGGCCGAACTGGAGGGTATCGAGGCCGAGACCGCTCCGCTGGTGGCCGAATACGCCGCGCAGGGCGAGCGGGTCAAGGAGAAGATCGACGAGCGCCTGCTGGTGGCCTACGACCGCATCCGCCGCAACGTCCGCAACGGACTGGCGGTGGTAACCGTCAAGCGCGACGCCTGCGGAGGCTGCTTCAACCGCATCCCGCCCCAGCGTCAGGTGGACATCCGCCAGGGCAAGAAGATCATTATCTGCGAATACTGCGGCCGCATCCTCGTCGCCGATCCCGACGAGACGCAGGAGTAGCAACAGAACAAAACCTCGAAAGGCTTCCGGAAATCCGGGAGCTTTTTGTTTTTAAAGATTTTTGTAAATGCGAGAATGTTAATTTATTAACATTGAAAATCCTTTCGACTTTTACAAATAATCCTTAACTTTGCAAAGTTGTAATTTCCGGACTTAATTTATTCGCATGAAAATAGCCATAGCTCAGCTGAATTACACGATTGGAGACGTCGACGGCAACGCCTCGAAGATTATCGATTCCATTCAAAAGGCGAAAGCGCAGCATGCCGACCTGGTGATTTTCGCCGAACAGGCCGTGAGCGGAACCCCCGCTTTCGATCTGTTGCGCAAAACAACCTTCCTCGAACTCTGCGAGGAGGCGCTGGTCGAAATAGCCTCGTGCTGCGACGGCATTGCCGCCATCGTCGGCCTTCCGGTCCTTACGGCGCAGGGAACGATCAGCGCCGCGGCGCTGATCCAGGACCGCAAAGTGCTGCGCTACATCGGCAAGAAATACATCACGGCGCGTCGCGAAATGGGATTTCTGGTCCCCTCGAAAGGCTATGAGTATGCCACGATCAAGGGCCATAAGTGTGCGATCATCGTGGGCGACGATTTGAGCCGCGAGCGCGATTTCGACCACTCGGTCGAAACGGTCATCTCGATCAATGCCCGCAAATACGGCAGGGGCACCATGACCTATCGCTATGAGATCATGCGCAACCTGGCTTTCGTCGAGAGCAAGAACCTCGTGCTGGTCAATCAGGTCGGCGGCTCGACCGACATCGTCTATGACGGCACGTCGGGGGCGCTGAACAACCGCGGCGAACTGGTGCTGATGATGAAGAATTTCGAGGAGGATTTCCAGATTTTCGATACCGAGGCCAAGGTGACGCCGATCACCATTCACGCCACCTACAACGACCGCACGCGTCTGGTCTACGAGGCGGCCCGCTGCGGACTGAGGGATTTCTTCCGCAAGAACGGCTACCGGAAGGCCTCGATCGGACTTTCAGGTGGCATCGACTCGGCCGTGGTGGCCTCGATCGCCGCCGATGCGCTGGGGGCGGAGAATGTCCGCGCGCTGCTGATGCCCTCGCCCTTCTCGTCGCTCGAGTCGGTGGAGGATGCCAAGGAGCTGGCGCGCAATCTCGGCATCGAATACAACGTCATTCCGATTTCGGAAATCTATACCAGCATGGTGAACACCCTCAAGCCGGTTATCGGCGGCACGGAGTTCGATGCCACGGAGGAGAATATCCAGACCCGTATCCGCACGGTGCTGCTGATGGCGCTCCAGAACAAGACGGACTACATCCTGCTGAACTCCTCGAACAAGAGCGAGAACGCTCTGGGGCTCTGCACCCTGTATGGCGATACGGCAGGCGCTTTCAGCCCCACGGGCGACCTCTACAAGAGCGAAATGTACGACCTGGCACGCTATATCAACCGGACGCAGGGCGACCCGATTCCCGAAAGCATCCTGACCAAGGAGCCCTCGTCGGAACTGCATCCCGGACAGAAGGACAGCGACATCCTGCCTCCCTACGAGGTGGTGGACACCATCCTCTTCCGCATGATCGAGGAGGGACAGCACCGCGAGGAGATCGTCAACGCGGGATTCGACTCGGCGGTGGTGGAGAAAATCCACGCCATGATCATGCGCAACGAGAAGAAACGCTACCAGTTTCCGCCCGTGTTGCGGCTTTCGGCTTGCTCGTTCGGACATGAGCGGCTGATGCCCCTCACCAACAAATACGGAGATTAGGGCGTGGCGGAGCTGATCGAACACCGCGGCGTGGTGGAACGCACGGAGCGTGACACGGTCTATGTGAGGATCACCTCCCGGAGCGCCTGCGGTGCCTGCAAGGCCCGTCAGGCGTGTGGCCTGGCCGAGGCGCAGGACAAGATCGTCGTCGTGGCGACTCCCCGGGCCGGGCTGTATGCTGCCGGCGAAGAGGTGATGGTCGGCGTGAGGCGGAGTGCCGGGGTGCGCGCCGTCGTGCTGGCCTACGTCGGCGCACTGGCCGTGCTGCTGGCCGTGCTGGTCGAGACGATCGTCCTGGCCGGCTGGAGCGAAGGGGCGGGCGCCCTCGCCGCTATTGCGGGCGTGGGCGTTTATTACGGCATGCTGTGGCTCTTCCGACACAAAATCGAACACACAATTCAATTTACAATAACAAAAATCTGATGGAAGTATTACTTTACACGATCCTGACGCTGTGTGCGCTGGGAGTGTTTTCGGCGGTAATCCTCTATTTCGTGGCCCAGAAATTCCGGGTCGAGGAGGATCCGCGGATCGACGAGGTGGAGAAGATGCTCCCCGGGGCCAACTGCGGCGGCTGCGGATTTGCAGGTTGTCGGGGCATGGCCGATGCTTTGGTGAAGCGCGACGATATCTCGGCGCTCTTCTGCCCCGTGGGCGGCGGCGACTGTATGAAGGCTGTGGCGGCATACCTCGGAAAAGCCGCTGCCGAAAAGCAGCCCGAAGTGGCGACCGTCCGCTGCGGCGGCACGTGCGAGAAGCGTCCGCGCACCAACGAGTACAACGGCGCCAAGTCGTGTGCCGTGGCTTCGGCGCTCTATGTGGGCGAGACGGGATGTGCGTTCGGCTGTCTCGGATTCGGCGACTGCGTCGTGGCATGTGCCTTCGACGCCATTCACATCAATCCGAAAACGGGACTTCCGGAGGTCGATGCCGACAAGTGCACGGCCTGCGGCGCCTGTGTGAAGGCTTGTCCGAAAATGATCATCGAACTGCGCAAGAAATGGCCCAAGAACCGTGCGGTCTACGTGTCGTGTGTGTCGAAGGACAAGGGTGCCATGGTGATGAAGGCCTGCAAGGCCGGGTGTATCGGCTGCGGCAAGTGTGCGAAAGTCTGCCCCTTCGGTGCCATCACCGTGGAGAACAACCTCGCATATATCGATCCGCAGAAGTGTAAACTCTGTCGCAAGTGTGTGAACGAATGTCCTACGGGAGCCATCCGGCTCGTCGGCATGGAACCGCTGCCCAAGGCCCCCAAGGCCCCGGCTGCTCCGAAGGCTCCGGTGAGCGTTGTCGCTCCGAAGGCGGAAAATGCACCCGTCGCTAACAAAGAATCGTAAAACAAGGATTTCCAACTATGAAGACATTTCCAATGGGCGGAGTCCATCCGTCGGAAAACAAGTTGAGCTGCGCCAAACCGATCGAGGTCCTGCCGCTGCCCGACGTGGTGACGATTCCCCTCGCACAGCACATCGGCGCCCCGGCCGTGGCCAAGGTCGCCAAAGGCGACAAGGTACTTACGGGCCAGCTCATCGCCGAAGCCGGCAGTTTCATGTCGGCAAACATCCACGCTCCGATTTCGGGAACGGTGACGGCGGTCGATATGGCCGTCAACGGCCAGGGCCTGCGTCAGATGATGATCACCATCAAGCGCGAGGGCGACGACTGGGTCGAGAGCATCGACCGTTCGGACGCTCTGGTGAAGGAGTGCCCGTTCTCGGCGCAGGAGATCATCGCCAAGATCAAGGACGCCGGCATCGTCGGCATGGGCGGTGCCACGTTTCCCACGCACGTGAAACTCTCGGTGCCTCCCGGAAAGAAGGCCGAGTGTGTCATCATCAACGGTGTGGAGTGCGAACCCTATCTTACGTCGGACCACCGCACGATGCTCGAACTCGGCGAGGAACTGGTCGTCGGCGTCACGATTCTGATGAAGGCCGTGGGCGTCGAGAAAGCCTATATCGGCATCGAGAACAACAAACCCGACGCCATTGCGCATCTGACGAAGATCGCAGCCGAATACAAGGGCATCGAGGTCGTGCCTCTGAAGGTGATGTATCCGCAGGGTGGTGAGAAACAGCTGATTGCAGCCGTGACGGGGCGTCAGGTGCCGCCGCCGCCCGCACTGCCGATCGACGTGGGGGCTGTGGTGTGCAACGCCTCGACGACCGTGGCCGTCTATCGGGCCGTGATGAAGAACAAACCGCTGATCGAGCGTGTGGTGACCGTCACGGGCAAGAACGTGAAGGAGCCGAAGAACCTGCTGACCCGTATGGGAACGCCGATCGCGGCGCTGATCGAGGCCGCGGGTGGCCTGCCCGAAGATGCGGGCAAGGTGATCAACGGCGGTCCGATGATGGGTCGGGCGATGGTGAACCTCGAATCGCCCGTGACGAAGGGCTGCTCGGGAATCACCGTCATGTCGGGACGCGACGCTGTGCGCCGCGAGGCGACGCAGTGCATCAAGTGTGCCAAGTGCGTGGCCGCCTGCCCGATGGGTCTGGAGCCCTATTACCTCGCGAAGATGACCCGCAAGAAGGGCTGGGAGGAGCTGGAGCAGCTGATGATCACCTCGTGCATCGAGTGCGGATGCTGCCAGTCGACGTGTCCGGCCTATCTGCCGCTGCTGGACTGGGTGCGCCTGGGTAAGCAGACCGTGATGGGGATGATCCGTGCACGTGCAGCGGCTGCACCGAAAAAGTAAATGAAAAAACAGTACAGATATGGCTAATAAACTCATTGTGGCTCCCGCACCCCACGTGCAGACGGCCCAGTCGACAACCCGGATCATGCGCGACGTTGTGATCGCACTGATGCCCGCGCTGGTCGTGTCGACGGTGGTCTTCGGAGTGGATGTGCTGCGCGTTACGGCCCTTTCCGTGGCGGCGTGCGTGGCGATCGAATACCTGATTCAGAAATTCTTGGTCCGCGGTGCGGACACCATTGGCAACTGGTCGGCCGTGGTGACCGGCGTGCTGCTGGCATTCAACCTCCCGGCCTCGATCCCCTGGTGGATCGTCGTGATGGGCGCCTTCGTGGCTATCGCCGTCGCCAAGATGACCTTCGGCGGACTGGGTAAGAACCCCTTCAACCCCGCACTGGTGGGACGTGTGTTCCTGCTGATCGCCTATCCGGTGCAGATGACTACCTGGCCGCTGCCCGTGAACGGTTCGTTCGACGTGCTGTCGGGCGCTACGCCGCTGGCTGTCGTGAAGCAGGGGCTGGCCAGCCCCGGAGCCATCGGCATGCAGGGAATGCTGATGGGCAACATCCCCGGGTCGCTGGGCGAGGTGGCTGCGGCTGCCCTGTTGTGCGGTTTCGTCTACCTGCTGTGGCGCCGCGTGATCACGTGGCATATTCCCGTGACGGTGCTCGCGACGATGGCCGTGTTCGCCTTTGTCGTGGCGCTGTGCAGCCAACAGACGGGAGAGGCGCTGTGGTCGCTGCCGCTGTTCCACGTGCTCGCCGGTGGTGCAATGCTCGGCGCGATCTTCATGGCCACGGACTATTCGTCCTCGCCGATGACCGTTCAGGGCGGTGTGATCTTCGCCGTGGGAATCGGACTGATCACCATGTGCATCCGTCTGTGGGGCGCCTATCCCGAGGGTATGTCGTTTGCGATCCTGATCATGAACGCCTGCGTGCCCCTGATCAACAAATATGTCAAACCCAAGCGCTTCGGCGTGAAATAAGGAGGAGGTGACAGCATGAAAAGTACTCTTTTGAACATGACGGCCGTCCTCTTCGGCATCACCCTTGTGGCTTCGGCCGGAGTGGGCTTCGTCAATATGATTACCGTGGAGCCGATCGCGGCGGCCAAGGAGGCCGCAACGCTGGCGGCCTTGAACGAGGTGCTCCCCGCATTCGATGAGACGACGACCCGGGAGCTGACCATCGACGACCTGCCGATCACGGTTTACATGGCGACGGCCGGGGGCAGCGTGAGCGGCTATGCCGTGCAGTCGATGACCAAGCAGGGATTCGGCGGTGTGGTGCGCCTGATGGTGGGCTTCACTCCCGAAGGCGAAGTCGTGAATGTCAATGTGTTGGATCAGACCGAGACACCGGGTCTCGGAACCAAGATGGCCGACGAGGGCAATGTCCTGCTCACGAGCGTCAAGGGGCAGAAACTCGAGTCGAAGAAGCTCGTAAACGGCAAACTGGCCGTGACGAAGGATGGCGGTGACGTCGATGCGCTGACTGCCGCAACGATCTCGTCGCGTGCCTATGTCGATGCGATCAATCGTGCGTGGATGGCTTACAAGAGCGTGGCAACGGGCGGTACTCCGGCCGAGGCGCTCTCCGGGGCGACGGCTACCGCCGAACAAACCAACGAGCCCGAGGCTCAGGAAGGAGGTCAAAATGAATAAACTGCAAATTATATCGAGCGGCATCATCAGGAACAACCCGACATTCGTGCTGGTGCTGGGCATGTGCCCCACGCTGGGTACGACGACGTCGGCCGGAAACGGCATGGGTATGGGCCTGGCGACGATGGCCGTGCTGATCATGTCGAACCTCGTGATTTCGCTGATCAAGAACATCATTCCCGACAAGGTCCGCATCCCGGCGTTCATCGTCGTGATCGCCTCGTTCGTGACGATCATCCAGATGCTGATGCAGGCCTATGTGCCGGCTCTGTACGGTGCGCTGGGTGTCTTCATCCCGCTGATCGTGGTGAACTGCATCATCCTCGGCCGCGCCGAGGCCTTCGCGTCGAAGAATTCCCCGCTGGACTCGATCCTCGACGGTGTGGGCATCGGCCTGGGCTTTACGCTGGCGCTGACGGTGATCGGTGCCGTGCGCGAGATTCTGGGCAGCGGCGCCATCTTCGGATTCAACCTCGGATTTGCGGACGTCGCTCCGCTGATCTTCGTGCTGGCCCCGGGTGCATTCCTGGTGCTGGGTTATCTGATGGTATTGTTTAACAAATTAGCCAAGAAGTAGTTATGGAGCTTTCCTATTTTGCAATCATCATTGGCGCCATCTTCGTCAACAACGTCGTGCTGGCGCAGTTCCTCGGCATCTGCCCCTTTCTGGGCGTGTCGTCGAAAGTCGAGACTTCGCTGGGCATGGGGGCTGCCGTAACCTTCGTGATGGCCATTGCGGCCGTCGTGGCGTGGCTGATTCAGACCTATGTGCTCGTGCCGCTGGACATCGTCTACATGCAGACGATCGTCTTCATCCTCGTGATCGCGGCTCTTGTGCAGATGGTCGAGATCATGCTCAAGAAACTCTCGCCGTCGCTCTACCAGGCGCTGGGTATCTTCCTGCCCCTGATCACTACGAACTGTGCCGTGCTGGGCGTCGCGATCCTGATGATCCAGAAGGAGTTCAACCTGTTGCAGAGCGTCACCTATTCGGTGGCCACGGCCCTCGGTTTCGCCCTGGCGCTGGTGCTCTTTGCGGGTATTCGCGAGCGTCTCGATTTCGAGGACGTACCCAAGGCGTTCAAGGGCATTCCTATTGCGCTGATCACGGCCGGCATTCTGGCCATGGCGTTTATGGGATTCTCCGGACTGGTTTGATTCTCGGATCGTGAGCGGTGATTTCCGCAGATCCTTTAAATCCCCGGGCGGGGCATACTCCGCTGCGGCCTATTCCCATTCAGATAGAGTTGTAACTTGGAAAGTTATGACTCTATCTGCATATGGGGGAGGTGGGTTGGAACGGGTAGGGGCATTTGTTTGCGGCGGCTTTTCGTCTGTCGAACGGATTGGGGCGGGACGAACCGATTCCGGGGCCAATTCCGGGACCGATTCAGAGGGTGTGTTTCGGTGAATATCGAGAAGATGTGTGCTACCTCTTTCGATTTAGCGAGGTCCAAGAGCTGTTATCAGGAATTTTGATCTCGATATGGTGCTTGATTTCGAATTATTGGAGGATGCTTGAACGATGGCGGAGCAATAAAAATCCATCAGATATGAATTTGTATATTTTCGATATCCTGGGGGGCGGGGGCGATTGGTTTTCCGATTGTGAAATAGGCTGAAGTTGATTGATAGATCGGGTATATATGGCATTGAGATAGCCCTCTTCGGTGTTGGTGCAGATCGGTGATCAATAGGTATGCTTACCGGACATTGATCTCTTTGGAATGTCGATCGTGAAGTCGTTTCTGCATTGGTAAAAAGAGAGGTCCTTCGGAGCACTTTTTGCTCCGAAGGCGGATTCATCCGAATTGGGGCATACGGGATAAAATTCGGAGCTTGAAAATACAAGAGTTGTCAATTATCCCTGTTGTCCAACCCTTTCAACGAATCAATTCAAAATAATCCGTGTCTGATACCGGTTCAAGGTTGTGCACAGTATGCCTTCCGAAAAGAGTAAATCCCAGCCTTTGTCTTGATTGAAATCAGATTGGAACACAGACCG